>DATMQY010000005.1:0-518479 GCA_035566635.1 Rhodanobacter sp. | reverse complement strand
ACCTGATCCCATCCCGAACTCAGAAGTGAAACGCGCATGCGCCGATGGTAGTGTGGCTTTGCCATGCAAGAGTAGGTCACCGCCAGGGGCTTTATCCTAGAAGGCCTCCCCATTCGGGGAGGCCTTCGTCTTTATGGCGTTTACATGGTTGTGCGATTGCGATAGCACATCGCAGCAGGTCACCGGGCCTTATACGGAACAACCCTCACCGGTAACGGTGGGGGTTATTCTTTGCGCAGCAGTGCGCGGGAGCGTGCCCCGCGTGCCGTTGGGTTGTTACTCTTCGCTGACAAGTCCGTAATGCGGGTATCGAAGGGACGGCTCGTGGAACAGCGCTACATACTGGCGATAGATCAGGGCACGACCAGTTCACGCGCGATGCTGTTTGATCGCACGGGCACGGTTGCTGGATCGGCGCAACGCGAATTTCGCCAGATTTTTCCGCAGCCGGGCTGGGTGGAGCACGATCCGCACGAAATTCTCGCGAGCGTGCTGACCACGGTCGCTGACCTGCTTGCCGCTGCCCGAATCGAGCCGGGTGAACTGGCTGGCATCGGCATCACCAACCAGCGCGAGACGACGGTGGTATGGGATCGGCATACCGGCCAGCCGGTTTACAACGCGATCGTGTGGCAGTCGCGGCAAAGCCTGGCGATCTGCGAGCGGCTGGAAGCGGATGGCTACGCACCCTTGGTGCGTGAAAAGACCGGGCTGCTGATCGATGCGTATTTCTCCGGCAGCAAGATCCGCTGGATCCTCGATCACGTAGACGGTGCCCGCGCCCGGGCGGCACGCGGCGATCTGTTGTTCGGCACGATCGATAGCTGGCTGATCTGGAACCTCAGCGGCGGCAAGCTGCATGTCACCGACGTCAGCAATGCCGCGCGTACGTTGCTGTTCGACATCCACGCGCGATGCTGGAGCGACGAGCTGCTGCGCATGCTGGATATTCCGCGCAGCATGTTGCCGAAGGTACTCTCCAGCAGCGATGTCTATGGGTATACCGCGGCTTTTCCGGGACTTCCCGCAGGCGTACCGATCAGCGGAATGGCCGGCGATCAGCAGGCGGCGCTGTTCGGTCAGGCCTGCTTCGAGCCGGGCATGGCCAAGAACACCTATGGCACCGGCTGCTTCATGCTGATGAATACGGGGACACAGGCGGTGCCGTCGCGGCATGGGCTGTTGACCACGATTGCATGGGAAGTGGATGGCACGATCGAGTACGCGCTCGAAGGAAGCATATTCGTCGCCGGCTCGGTGGTGCAGTGGCTGCGCGATGGCCTGCAGATGCTTGAGCACGCCGGCGATTCGCAAGCCTGCGCAGAGAGCGTGCCTTCCAGCGAGGGCGTGTACCTGGTGCCGGCATTCGTGGGGCTGGGCGCCCCGTATTGGCGCAGCGACGTGCGCGGCGCGATGTTCGGTTTGTCGCGCGGTACACGCAAGGAGCATGTGGTGCGTGCCGCGCTGGAGTCGATGGCCTATCAGTCGCGCGATGTGCTGGCCGCGATGGAGGCGGATGCCGGCATTCCGTTGAAAGAGTTGCGCGCCGACGGCGGCGCGATCGCCAACGACTTCATGGCGCAGTTCCAGAGCGACATGCTCGGCGTGCCGGTAATGCGTCCGCGGGTGGCCGAGACCACCGCGCTGGGTGCGGCCTATCTGGCGGGACTGGCAGTGGGCTTCTGGGAGAGTCGCGCGCAGATCGCAGCGCTGTGGCAGATGGATCGGCGCTTTCAGCCCGGGATGGACGAGCCTACCCGCGAGCGTCTCTATAGTGGCTGGCAGAAGGCAGTGAATGCCACCATCGGTTTTCGCGTTGATTGAAACGAACGAGGCCCCCGCGGTGAAACGGGAGCCTCGTCATCAAACATGCGGGGCAATCAATCCAGTGCGTAACCGAACTGATCGAGGAACTCCACGGCGAACTCGGTATAGCTGAAACGCTGGTTCTGGGTGCCGGGGTGCTCGACCTTCAGCGCGCCCATCAGCGAAGCCATGCGTCCAATCGTCGGCCAGTCCAGCTTGCGCATGATGCCGAAGATCAGGCCGGCCCGATAAGCGTCGCCGCACCCGGTCGGATCCACGATCTGGCGTTCGCGTGCCGGCGGTATGTGATGGGTTTCGCTGCCGACATGGATCATCGAGCCGTGCGGTCCCTGGGTCACGATGTACGCCGTCACCTGCGCGGCGATTTCGGCGGCGCTCCAGCCGGTGCGGGTCTGCAGCAGCTGCGATTCGTAGTCGTTGACGATCACATAGGTGGACTTGGCGATCATTGCGCGGAATTCGTCGCCGCTGAACAACGGCATCGCCTGGCCCGGATCGAAGATGAACGGCACGCCGCGTGCGGCGAACTCGTCGACGTGTTGCAGCATCGCCTCGCGGCCGTCGGGCGCGACGATCGCGATGTCGACCCCGGGAATGTCGCGCACGTGGTTTTCCTGCGCACTCGACATCGCACCGGGATGGAAGGCGGTGATCTGGTTGTTGTCCAGATCCGTGGTGATGAAGCACTGCGGGGTGAACTGATCGTCGAATTCGCGTACGCAGTCGAGCCGGATGCCGCATTGCTCCAGGTGCTTGCGGTACGGCGCGAAGTCCTGACCCACGGCCGCCACCGGCAACGGATCGCCGCCGAGCAGCTTGAGGTTGTAGGCGATGTTGCCGGCGCAACCGCCGAACTCGCGGCGCATCCGCGGAACCAGGAACGACACGTTCAGAATATGCATCTGATCGGGCAGGATGTGATTCTTGAACTGATCCTGGAACACCATGATGGTGTCGTAGGCGAGCGATCCGCAGATGACGGCAGGCATGAGTGCGGGAGTCCCCGGGCAAGGTGGAAAGGCCGCGAGTGCCGCGGTTGGCCGATAGCCAAACCGGATGCTCCGGTCAAAGGGTGGAATCGTACCGTCATCTGCCCGCGTTGGCGACTTTTTGCAGCGACGCAGAGTTCACTCCGAGGTACAGGAAATGCGCTTATGGCGGTGTTGTGAAAGGGTTTCTTAACGTTATTGTCCTTGCGCATGCGGGCCACGCTGACTAGACTGGCGAGCTTACTTTTTAGCCAAGCCGACCCACGGCGGACCCATGTTCAAGAAGTTTCGCGGGATTTTTTCCAACGACATCTCCATCGACCTCGGCACGGCCAACACGCTGATCTATGTGCGTGGTCAGGGCATCGTGTTGAACGAGCCATCGGTGGTGGCGATCCGGCAGGATCGCGGCCCCGGCGGCCCGCGCACGATCGCGGCGGTCGGCAGCGACGCCAAACGCATGCTCGGCCGTACGCCGGGCAACATCGCCACGGTGCGTCCGATGAAGGACGGCGTGATCGCCGACTTCACCATGACCGAGGCGATGCTGCAGCACTTCATCAAGCAGGTGCACAAGTCGCGCTTCCTGCGGCCGAGCCCGCGCGTGCTGGTCTGCGTGCCGTGCGGTTCGACCCAGGTCGAGCGTCGCGCGATCAAGGAATCGGCCGAAGGTGCAGGTGCGCGCGACGTGTTCCTGATCGAGGAGCCGATGGCGGCGGCGATCGGTGCCGGCATTCCGGTGCACGAGGCGCGTGGCGCGATGGTGCTGGACATCGGTGGCGGCACCTCTGAAGTGGCGGTGATCTCGCTCAACGGTATCGTCTACTCGCAGTCGGTGCGCGTCGGCGGCGATCGCTTCGACGAGGCGATCATCAACTATGTGCGACGCAACCACGGCACCCTGATCGGTGAATCCACTGCCGAGAAGATCAAGCTGCAGATCGGCTGCGCATTCCCGCAGGCGCAGGTCAAGGAGATCGAGATCTCCGGCCGCAACCTGGCCGAGGGCGTGCCGCGCATGTTCACGATCAACTCCAACGAGATTCTCGAAGCGCTGCACGAGCCGCTCGCCGGCATCGTGGCGGCGGTGAAGTCAGCGCTGGAGCAGACCCCGCCGGAGCTGTGCTCCGACGTCGCCGAGCGCGGCATCGTGCTGACCGGCGGCGGTGCGCTGCTGCGTGACCTGGATCGTCTGATCTCCGAGGAAACCGGCCTGCACGTGCAGGTGGCAGACGATCCGCTGACCTGCGTGGCACGTGGCGGCGGCAAGGCGCTGGAGCTGATCGATCAGCACGGCAGCGATTTCTTCGCGCCCGAATAAGGCGCGACCATGGCGCGTGCGCGCGATGAGTCCTCGCCCCTGTTTGCCGGCAATGCAGCCGGCACGCTACGGCTGATCGTCTATCTCGCGCTGGCCGTAGTGCTGATGGTGCTCGACCATCGCAACGGCTGGCTGTGGCGCCTGCGTTATGGTGCGGCGGCGGTGGTGGAGCCGGTGTATCGGCTGGCGGGTTTGCCGGCGGCCGGTGTGCGCACCGTAAGCGTCGCGTTTGCCGATCGCCAGCGACTGACCGAGCAGAACCAGCGCCTGCGCGAAGATCTGCTGCTGGCCAACGCGAAGTTGAACCGGATGGCTGCGGTCGCCGAACAGAATCAGCGCCTGAAGGAACTGTTGGATACCCAGCACAGCCTGGAACTCAACGTGCAGCTGGCACGGGTGATCACCGTGGATCTGGGTGCCTATCGCTACCGGCTGACCTTGAACGTGGGTGCCCGCGACGGCGTCAAGCCGGGCCAGCCGGTGATCGACGCGCACGGCGTGATGGGCCAGGTGAAAGAAGTACTGCCAACCACTGCGGTGGTGATGCTGATCACCGATCCGGCGCACGCGATTCCGGTGGTAATCGAGCGCACCGGCCTGCGCACCGTGGCCTATGGTTCGCGTGACGGCGATCAACTCAGCCTGCCCAACATTCCCCTGGCGGCCGACCTGCGCGCGGGCGACAAGTTGTTTACCTCCGGCCTCGGTGGGCGTTTCCCACCGGGTTTCCCGGTGGGCGAGATCGTCTCGGTGGCGCCGGCCGCCACCGGCATGTTTCTGGTGGCGCAGGCAAGGCCAGCTGCGGATATCGATCGCAGTGAGGATGTGCTGCTGCTGCACGATCAGGCCGAGCCCGATGGGCCGCCGGCTCCGGTGAAATCGATGGGGCCACCCAGCGATCTGGCGCCGATCAACGGCGATACGTCGACCGTGCCGACGGGCCAGCCAGCCGTGCCGGCGGCCAGACCGACGTCACCTGCGACCAGCGGAGTGCCGCGATGAACAAGCAGCGCCTGAGCCTGTGGTGGTTCATCGGCACGCTGGTGTTTGCGCTGGTGTCGATGCTGGTACCGCTGCCCGGCGTTCTGGAGCCGTTCAAGCCGTACTGGCCGGCGCTGATCCTGCTGTACTGGTCGCTGGAGTCGGAGGATCGGGTCACCCTGGGGCTGGCATTCGGGGTGGGGTTGGCGGCGGATCTGCTCAATGGCGTGGTGCTGGGTGAGCAGGCCTTGCGGCTGTGCGCGCTGGTCTTCATCGCACTGCGCTTCCGCTCGCGACTGCGTTTTTTCCCGATGTGGCAGCAGGCGCTCGCGGTGCTGGCACTGCTGTTGAACGACCGCATCCTGCTGCTGATTGTGCGCGTGCTGGCTGGCGCATCGCTGCCGCCGGCGAGCTGGTGGATCTCGCCGTTCGTCGGTGCCGCGCTGTGGCCGTTCCTGTTCCTGCTGCTCGACGATCTGCGCGCACGTCTGCGGATTCAATGAGACATGAACCAGTGACATGAAGACCCGGCGATCGATCAAGGACACCCGCGGCGAAAGCACGCTGTTTCGGCGCCGCGCCGTGGTGGGTTTTGTGCTGCTCCTGCTCGGTCTTTGCCTGCTGGTCAGCCGCTACATGTTGCTGCAGGTAACGCGTCACGACGAGTTTGTGACGCGCTCGACCAACAACAGCGTCAAGCCGCGAGTGATTCCGCCGGCGCGCGGGTTGATCTACGACCGCAACGGTGTGCTGCTGGCAGACAATGTGCCGGCGTTCCGGCTCGAGGTGGTGCCCGAGCAGGTCAAGGACATGCCGGCTTTGCTGGCCGAGCTGGGCAACGTGGTGCCGCTGGGTCAGGATGATCTGGACGCGTTCAAGAAGCAGCTCAAGCAGAGTCGTCGCTTCGACAGTGTGCCGCTGAAGATGCGCCTGACCGAAGACGAGATCGATCGCTTCGCGGTGAACCGCTGGCGTTTTCCCGGTGTGGATGTGGTGCCTTACCTGACCCGACGTTATCCGCTCGGTGGACTTTTCGCACATGTCGTGGGCTATGTCAGTCGCATCGACGCTGACGACATCGATCGGCTCGATCCGGCGCGCTACAAGGGCACCAGCCATGTCGGCCGCAGCGGCATCGAGCGATCCTACGAGGATGTGTTGCACGGCACGCCGGGCTACGAACTAGTCGAAGTGAATGCCGATGGACGTACCCAGCGTGTATTGCAGACGTATCCGCCGATACCTGGCAGGAATCTGTACCTGAGCATCGACGCACGCATGCAAAAAGCTGCCGAGGCGGCATTCGCCGGTCGACCAGGCGCCGCCGTGGCGATTGATCCGCGCAATGGCCAGGTGCTGGCGATGGTCAGCGTTCCGGCGTTCGATCCGAACCTGTTCGTCAATGGCATCAGTCAAGTCGATTACAGCGCGTTGACCAACGACCCGGACAAACCGCTGGTCAACCGCGCGCTGAAAGGCGTCTATCCGCCCGGCTCCACGGTGAAACCGTTTCTCGCGTTGGGTGGGCTCGAGTATGGCGTGCGCCGACCCGGAGACACGGTGCTGTCCACCGGCGAATTCTGCCTGCCAGGGCAGACGCGTTGCTATCGCGACGATGACCGCGGCGGCAATGGCGTGGTCAACATGGTGCGTGCGATCGAGAAGTCGACCAACACCTACTTCTACAAGCTGGCGCTGGATCTGGGCATCGACCGACTGAGCGCCTGGATGAGTCGCTTCAGTTTCGGCGGCAAGACCGGTATCGATCTGCTCGGTGAATCCGAAGGTGTGCTGCCCTCGCGCGAGTGGAAGGCCCAGCACAGCAAATTCGGCTGGTTTCCCGGCGAAACCGTGATCGCTGGCATTGGGCAGGGTTACTGGGAAGTGACTCCATTGCAGATTGGTCATGCCGTCGCCACTCTGGCCGGACATGGCGTGCCCTATCAGCCGCGGCTGGTGATGGCCACCAAGGCAGTGAGCGAAGCACAGCCGCAACCACTGGCCAATCCGCCCACCGGCCCATCGTTGATCCGCAAAGCTTCCGACTGGGACGTGATCAACGAAGGCATGCGGGCGGTGATTACCAGTGGTACCGGCAAGGACGCAAAGCTGAACGACGGCTTCCCGTATCTGATCGCCGGCAAGAGCGGTACCGCCGAGCGTTTTTCGCGTACGTCGGAGGCATATAACACGAACAAGAACACAGCCTATCTGGCGACGCGCCATCGCGCATGGTTCGAGGCCTATACCCCGGCGGACGATCCGCAGATCGCCGCCGCCGTCGTCCTCGAAGCAGGCGCATGGGGTGCCCTGGATTCGGGGCCGATCGTGCGCAAGATTTTCGATGCGTGGGTGGTGGTCGCCAAGGGTGGCGTGCAACCCGTGGATACGCCATTGCCCAAGCCGGCAACGCCGCCAGGTGATGGAACGGCGCCTGTCGAAGACGTGCCGGCAGAGCCATCCAGCAGTGACGGAGCGACGCCATGATCGAGGCCATGCAGGTACGTCTGCGCCGCTTCCTGCGCCGCACCCTGACCCGGCCGCGGATCGATCTCCCGCTGGCCCTCGGCCTGTTCGCGCTGGCGACGGTCGGCCTGATCACGCTGTACAGCGCAGGTGATGAAAGCCTCGCGCTGGTCGGTGGCCAGGCCGCGCGCTTCGTGCTGGGTGGCGTACTGTTGCTGCTGATCTCGCGCATCCCGCCATCGACGTTGCGCAGCTGGACGCCGTGGCTGTATGCCGGCAGTACCGCGTTGCTGCTGGTGGTGGTTGTCATCGGCGAAGGGCGCGGCGCCAATCGCTGGTTGAACCTGGGCGTGATGCGCTTTCAGCCGTCCGAACTGCTCAAGCTGACGATGCCGATGATGGTCGCCTGGTATCTGCATCCGCGCCAGCTGCCGCCGAGCTGGAAGGACATCGCGGTGGTCGGTGTGCTGATCGCGATACCGGCCGCGTTGATCTTCAAGCAGCCGGATCTGGGCACCGCCGTGCTGGTGACCGCGGCCGGCGCGTTCGCGCTGTTCCTGTCCGGCATGGCGTGGTGGCGCATTGGTGCGCTGGTGGCGGCGATCGGCGGGATGATTCCGGTCGGCTGGCACTTCCTGCACCAGTACCAGCGCGATCGCGTGTTGACCCTGCTCAATCCGGAATCCGATCCACTCGGCAACGGCTGGCACATCATCCAGTCGCAAATTGCCGTGGGTTCCGGCGGCGTCTTCGGCAAGGGCTGGCAGCATAGTACGCAGTCGCGGCTGGACTTCCTGCCCGAACACACCACCGATTTCATCTTCGCGGTGTTTTCCGAGGAGTTCGGCCTGGCCGGCGTGTGCGCGTTGATCGCGCTGTATGCCTTCATCATCGGCCGCTGCCTGTGGATCGCGATGGAGGCGAGGGACACCTATTCGCGCCTGCTCGCCGGTGCGATCGGCATGAGCTTCTTCGTCTACGTGTTCGTCAACGGCGGCATGGTGGCCGGCATGTTGCCGGTGGTCGGCGTGCCGATGCCGATGATCAGTTACGGCGGCACCTCGGCAGTGTCGTTGCTGGTCGGTTTCGGCGTGCTGATGTCGATCCACGCCAACCGCAAGATGCACCTATGAACACGGCCGGCGCGGCGTCCGAAGTTGCCCGGACGTGCGTGTTAGGCTTTCGATGACATCGTTTTCCGCGAGCGAAGCCTCCACATGACAGCTACCCCTGCGCCGCGACCGGCCCGTTTCCTCACCATCCTCAGCTTGTTGTGGATGGGCGCGCTGACTCCGGCGCTGGCGGAAACGCATCCCGGTCAGGACGCACTGGTGCGCGAGGTGGCGCGCGATACCGGCAAGAGTCCGCAGGCACTGAATGCGCTGCTTGATGGCGCGAAGCAGCAGCAGGGTATCCTCGATGCGATCAGCCGCCCGGCCGAGGGCAAGCCGTGGAAGGATTACCGGCCGATCTTCCTGACCGATCAGCGCATCGACGACGGCATCGCGTTCTATCGCGAACACCGTGCACTGCTGGAGCAGATCGGGAAGCAGTACGGCGTGGCGCCACAGTACATCGTGGCGATCGTTGGTGTGGAGACGTTCTACGGTCGTGTCACCGGCAAGTACAAGGTGCTCGATGCGCTGGTTACGCTGGGCCTGTATTACCCGCCGCGGGCGACATTTTTTCGCAGCGAGCTGAAGGCCCTGCTGGAACTCCCGGACAATCATCTGGCCGGCCCGCTGGACACGCTCACAGGCTCCTACGCCGGTGCGCAAGGTTGGGGCCAGTTCATGCCCGACAGCATCCGCGACTTCGGTGTGGATGCCGATGGCGACGGTCACATCGACATGAAGAACTCGCTGCCGGACATCTTCGCCAGTGTCGCCAATTACTTCGCGAAGCACGGCTGGGTCGATGGCGGCCCGGTGGCGGCGCGGGCGCAACCGGATGCGGCGGCGCGACCGATCGCGGCGAAGGACACCAAGCCACAGTGGCCGTTGGAACAGCTCGAAGCGTGGGGCTACGCGCCGCTGCAACGGCTTTCGCCAGCAGAGCCCAGCAGCCTGCAGACGTTGCAAGGTCCGAACGGGCCGGAGTACTGGTTCACCTTCCAGAATTTCTACGTGATCACGCGCTACAACCGCAGCCCGTTGTATGCGATGGCAGTCGACCAGCTGGCCACCGCCATCATCGCGGGCGTGGTTCAGGCGGATGCCGCACGATGAGGGCGATGGGCGTTGCGCTGCTGACCGCGCTGATCCTGCTGGCTGGCTGCAGCGGTGCGAAGACGAGACCTGCCCATGCCGGTGCCGCAAGCCGCCACGAACCGGGCCGCACCACCGCTGGCGACAGCCGCGGTCGCGCGGATAGCTTCAGCGATGACCTCAGCAAGTCGCAAGAGAGCCGCTATCGCGACGACAACGACAGCGTACCGGGCGACGTACCCGACATCGGCAAACTGGTCGAACCGGTGCCGAAGGCCGAGCCGCGTTCGCTGTACGGCAACAAGTCGCCGTACAGCGTGCTCGGCCACACGTACAACGTGCTGCCCAGCGCGCGCGACTACGACGAGCGCGGCATCGCCTCGTTCTATGGCAACAAGTTCCACGGCTACAAGACGTCCAGCCTGGAGACCTACGACATGTACGCGTTCAGCGCGGCCAGCACCACGCTGCCACTGCCCAGCTATGCGCGCGTCACCAACCTGGAAAACGGCAAGAGCGTGATCGTGCGGATCAACGACCGCGGCCCGTTTCATCAGAACCGTGTGATCGATCTTTCCTACGCGGCAGCGGTGAAGATCGGCATCTGGCCCAAGGGTACCGGCCTGGTCGAGGTGCGCGGCATCGACCCCGGACACCCGGCGCAGGAACTGCCGCCGCCGGCTGTGGTCACAACCGGACACCCGGGGATCTTCCTGCAGGTGGGCGCGTTCTCGGATGCGGACAATGCCGAGCGGCTGGCGCAGCGCCTGCGTCAGGCCAACCTCGGCGACGTGCAGGTGATGGACGCCGACGTCAACGGTCGCCGCGTGCGGCGCGTGCGGGTCGGGCCGCTGGCTGATGTGGATCGCGCCGACCAGGTCAGCGCCCGGATCGAAGGCATGGGCCTGCCGCGGCCTCAGGTCGCGGTAGACTGAGCAGGATTTGCGCATCCCTTTTTAATCACTCGGCAGGTTTTTTTGCCGATATTCAGAGACTGGACTGAACGACCCGATGAAATTTTTCCACCGTAGCCTGATTCCGTTTGCCGCCGCCGTGTTGCTGGTCGGTGTTGCTGTTGCCCAGACACCGCCGCGGCCGTCGCCAGTGCCGCGCCCGGTGGTGCCTGACGCGCCGGTGCCGCCGCCGCCGGATGTCGACGGCAAGAGCTGGGTGCTGATGGATTACGCCACCGGCCAGATCCTCGCCAGCAAGGAACCGGATCTGCGCGTGGAGCCGGCATCGATCACCAAGATCATGACCGACTACGCGGTCTCGGCCGAAGTCGCCAACGGCAAGGTCCACATGACCGATCCGGTGACCATCAGCGAGAACGCCTGGCGCGGCGGCGGTGCGGGCACCGATGGCTCCACCAGTTTCCTCAAGCTCAACAGCCAGGTGCCGCTGAAGGATCTGCTGTACGGCCTGATCATCCAGTCCGGCAACGACGCCGCGATCGCGCTGGCCGAACACACCGCCGGTTCCGAGCAGGCGTTCGCTGGGCTGATGAACGCGTATGCCAAGCAGCTCGGCATGGTCAACTCGAATTTCCAGAACGCGTCGGGCTATCCGATCCAGAACCACTACACCACCGCGCATGACGTGGCGATCCTGTCGCGTGCACTGATCCACGATTTTCCCGAGGATTACGCGATCTCCGCGGTGAAGGAGTTCGAGTGGAACGGGATCAAACAGCACAACCGCAACACGCTGCTGTGGCGCGACCCGAGTGTGGACGGCATCAAGACCGGGCATACCGCTGCCGCCGGCTTCTGCCTGGCAGCGTCGGCCAAGCAGGGCGAGTCGCGCATGATCGCCATCGTGATGGGTGCCAGCAGCGAGAAAGCACGTGCCGATTCGGCGATGGCGTTGCTCAACTACGGCTTCCGTTTCTACGAGACGCATAAGCTGTACGACAGCAGCAAGCCGCTGGCCACGCCGCGGTTGTGGAAGGGTGCCACGAACCAGCTGCCGCTGGGCGTCGCCGACAACGTGCTGGTCACGGTCAAGCGTGGCGAGTACGACCAGCTCAAGGCCACCATGGACATTCCGGCCACGCTGATCGCGCCGTTCAAGAAGGGTCAGCAGGTCGGCACGCTGCGCATCACGCTGGCCGGCCAGCCGGTGCAGAGCGTGCCGCTGATCGCCTTGAACGAAGCGCCGCAGGGCGGCTTCTTCTCGCGCCTGTGGGACAGCATCATGCTGTGGTTCCACGGCAGCAAGGGCAACACCGAACAGGCTCCGAGCGCGAAGTAATGCAACCGATCGACTTCACGAAGGCGAAGCAGGACGGCAAGGGCTTCCAGTTCCCTGGCGAGTTCGAGATCACCGCGGTCGGCAGCGCCAGCGCAAACCTGCCGACCCACGTGCCGCAATTGCTGGAACGCGCCGGCCTGCATGTGTTGCACGAGAGCGTGCGACACCGGCATTCCGGCGCCGGCAATTTCGTCTCGGTGACGGTGAGCTTTCGCTGCGAGCACCGTGAGCAGTACGAGGCCGCACATGCCGCGCTGCGCGCCGATCCGAATATCCGTTACACGATGTGAGTCCCGTCTTTGCAGGAGCGCACCCTGCGCGCGATGTATTGCGCCGCAACGCTGATCGCGCACAGGGTGCGCTCTCGTAATCTTCTTCTCAGGTCACCCGTCATGTCGTTGCCGCTGAAAATTCGCCGTCTTGGCCGCCAATCGTACGAGGCGACCTGGAAGGCGATGAGCGCGTTCACCGACAATCGCACGGCAGATACGGCCGATGAGCTGTGGCTGCTGGAACACGACCCGGTGTTCACTCTCGGCCAGGCCGGCAAGCTGGAACACGTGCTGGCGCCGGGCGATATCCCAGTGATACCGGTCGATCGCGGCGGCCAGGTGACCTATCACGGCCCCGGCCAGATCGTCGGTTATCCGCTGATCGATCTGCGCCGTGTCGGCGTGGGTGTGCGCGAGCTGGTCAACAGAATCGAGCAATCGCTGATCGATACGCTGGCGCACTGGAACGTCGTGGCGGCGCGGCGCGAAGGCGCGCCGGGCGTATACGTGGCGGACGCCAAGGTCGCCGCGCTGGGGCTGCGCGTACGGCGCGGCTGCAGTTTTCACGGGCTGGCCTTCAACGTGGCCATGGACCTGGAGCCGTTTCAGCGCATCAACCCTTGCGGTTACAAGGGTTTGGCGGTCACACAACTGCTAGACTTGGGCGGTCCGTCGCAGCTGGCAACGGTCGAGGACGTGCTGGTGGAGGAGTTCTGCCGCCAGTTCGGCTTTGTCGCCGAGCCAGCTGCCCCCGTCTTACCCGAACTCCCCGCTCGTGCAGCGGTCTGAGCTGTCTACATGAGCGAAATCTCCACTTCTTCCCCAAAGGTCATCCCGATCACGGTCGTCAGCGGTGCACCTGCCGGTGAAAAGCAGATCGGCAACGA
Organism: Rhodanobacter sp.; assembly: GCA_035566635.1. Classification (GTDB taxonomy): domain Bacteria; phylum Pseudomonadota; class Gammaproteobacteria; order Xanthomonadales; family Rhodanobacteraceae; genus Rhodanobacter. Next base: position 505,276 of record DATMQY010000005.1, on the reverse strand, counting down.
CAAGATCGCGCTGAACCGCGCCGGTTTCGACACCGACGTACCGACCCTGCGCAAGCCGTCGTGGATTCGCGTGCGCCTGCCGCAAGGCAACGCCGTACAACAGCTGAAGGCGCGCCTGCGCGAAAACGCGTTGGTCACGGTGTGCGAGGAAGCCAGCTGCCCGAACATCCACGAGTGCTTCAGCAAGGGCACCGCTACCTTCATGATCCTCGGCGAGGTGTGCACGCGGCGCTGCTCGTTCTGCGACGTGGCGCATGGCCGCCCGGTCGCGCCCGATCCGCTGGAGCCGGCGCGGCTGGCCGAGACGATCCGCGACATGCGCCTGAAGTACGTGGTGATTACCTCGGTCGATCGCGACGATCTGCGTGACGGTGGCGCCGAGCATTTCGCTGCATGCATCCGCGCCACGCGTCATGCCAGCCCGAACATCAAGATCGAGATCCTCACGCCCGACTTCCGCGGCAAAGGCCGCATGGAACGCGCGCTGGAAGTGCTGAAGGACTTCCCGCCGGACGTGTTCAATCACAATCTGGAAACCGTGCCGCACCTGTACCGCGAAGTGCGCCCGGGCGCCGACTACCAGTGGTCGCTGGATCTGCTCAAGCGCTTCAAGGCGCAGCATCCCGAGGTGCCGACCAAGTCCGGCATCATGCTGGGGCTGGGCGAAACCTGGGAGCAGGTGATCGAGACGATGGGGGATTTACGCGCGCATGACGTCGAAATGATCACGATTGGCCAATACCTGCAGCCCACGCCGCACCATCATCCGGTGGTGCGCTACTGGACTCCCGAAGAATTTGAGGCGCTGCGCGTAGCCGGTGAGGCGATGGGTTTCCATCACGTCGCCTCCGGTCCGCTGGTGCGTTCGTCCTATCACGCCGACCTGCAGGCCCATGCAGCCGGTGTCACCGAGTCAGCTTGAGAATTCCCATGAAATTTCGTCCCGCGCTGGTCCTGCTGCTTGCCTTCTCCGCGACCTGCGTCTTCGCGCAGTCGGCGGCCGATCTCGGTGCCGGCACCGGCCGCAAGGCGGCCAGCTGGCCGCTCACCTCCACACCCGGCGAGGCGCAGGCCGCGCAGCTGTCGGCGCGTTTCCTGACCCGCTTCCACTACGACGCGCAGCCGCTCGACGATGCGATGTCGGCGCGCATCTACAAGGCCTACTTCAAGCTGCTCGACAGCGAGAAGGTGTTTTTCACCCAGGTCGACATGGCCAAGTTCGCGCCGCTGAAAACCAAGCTCGACGACGCGATCTGGAACCAGGATCTGTCCGCACCGTTCTCGGTGTTCAACATGTATGTGCAGCGCGCGGTCGAGCGGATGACCTACGCGCGCGGCCTGCTCAAGCAAGGCTTCGATTTTTCCGTCGACGAAAGCTACACGTACGACCGTGAGCATGCTGACTGGCCGAAAGATCAGGCCGAACTGGACACCTTGTGGCGCCAGCGCACCAAGAACGACTGGCTGCGCCTGAAGCTGGCCGGCAAGCCTGACGCCGAGATCCGCAAGACGCTGGACAAGCGTTACGCCAGCTATGTCGAGCGGGTGAAGCAGCTCGATGGCGAGGATGCGTTCCAGACCTTCATGACCTCCTATGCCGAAACCACGGATCCGCATACCGACTACCTCGGCCCGCGCGCGGCGGAGAACTTCGACATCGCGATGAAGCTGTCGCTGGAAGGCATCGGCGCGGTGCTGCAGGCACGCGACGATTACACCCAGATTCGCGAGTTGGTGCCCGCCGGCCCGGCCAACAAGTCCGGCAAGATCCAGGTCGGTGATCGCATCGTCGGCGTCGGTCAGGGTGACAACGGCCCGATCGTCGATGTGATCGGCTGGCGTCTGGACGATGTGGTCAATCGCATCCGCGGCAAGAAAGACACCACCGTGCGGCTGGAAGTCCTGCCGGCCGATACCGGCGTGGATGGCAAGCACGAGATCGTGACGCTGGTGCGCAAGAAGGTCAGCATCGAGGAGCAGGCGGCGAAGAAGAAGATCGTCGAGATCAAGGACGGCGACGTCACCCGCAAGATCGGTGTGATCGAACTGCCCACGTTCTACTCCGACTTCGGCGCGCGCAGCGCCGGCGACAAGGACTTCAAGAGCGCAACCCGCGACGTGGCCAGGCTGCTCGGCGAACTCAAGACCGCCGGCGTGCAGGGTGTGGTGGTCGACCTGCGCAACAACGGCGGTGGCTCGCTGGCCGAAGCCAATTCGCTGACCGGCCTGTTCATCGACAAGGGTCCGGTGGTGCAGGTGCGCGACTCCAAGGGCGAGGTCGAGGTGCAGGGCGACGACGATCCGGGCATGGCCTGGAGCGGCCCGCTGGCGGTGCTGGTCAACCGCGGCACGGCGTCGGCGTCGGAAATCTTCTCCGCCGCGATCCAGGATTACCATCGCGGCCTGATCGTCGGCGAGCCGACGTTCGGCAAGGGCACCGTGCAGAACCTGGTCGATCTGGATCGTTTCGCCCAGGGTGACAGCGAAAAGCCGCAGCTCGGCGAACTGAAGATGACCATCCAGGAATTCTTCCGCATCAACGGCGGCTCCACCCAGCTGAAGGGTGTGACGCCGGACATCGCGTTCCCGAAGAGCGGCGACGACAAAGACTTCGGCGAGTCGACCTACGACAACGCGCTGAAGTGGACCCAGATCGCACCGGCCGACTACCAGGTGGTGGCGAACCTCAACGCCTACCTGCCGCAGCTGCTGCAGCGGCACGACGAGCGCGCGGCAAAGTCGCCGGCGTGGAAGTTGATGCTCGACGAACTGGCGCAGTACAAGACCATGCGCGACAAGACCTCGATCTCGCTGAACTTCGCCACGCGCGAGATCGAGCGCAAGCAGCAGGATGCGATCCAGTCCGATTTCCGCACCCGTCACAAGACCATTGACGGCACCGATGCCACGCTGAGCGACGAGCAAAGCAATCTCGACGATGGCCTCAACGCGAACGAACGCAGCCTGAAGAGCGAACTCAAGCAGGAGAAGGACGCGAAGAAGGCGAAGGACGTGCAGCTCAACGAGACCGCGCACATCCTGTTCGACGCGGTCGGCATGATCAAGGCCGATCCGAAGCTGGCCAGCGAAGTGCTGCCGTATCACGGCAAGTTCTCCAGCACGGCGGCGCTGGCGCCGACGGCAGCTAGCCCAGCCTCTGTGCCGACGGCGCAGCACTGATCCGGCCGATCCTTCGCGGCAGGTCATGAAAAAACCCGGCGTTCGCGCCGGGTTTTTTCATGCAATGAACTGATCCGGCGGCGCGTTCAACCCGTCGTCGACTTCACCGGTTTCGGCGTCTGCCGTTGCTCGCGCTGCTGCTTGATCCACTGCTGGAACGCCTCGACGTGCGGCAGTTCGCGCAGCAGTTTGGAATGCGGATCGACGATCAGCAGGCTGCCGGCCGGCACCTGCAACTGGCCTTCGCCGTGAGTCATCGGCACGGTCCGCACGGTGCCGCCGACCTGTACCTCCACCGGTAGCGGGAACGGCTTGCCGTGTTCGGTGACCCAGTGCAGCTTGAGCGTGTCGCCGTCGTGCTGCATGTCGAGGCGGGGCAGCGCGGCGTCGTGCAGGTAGACATTGAAGAACCAGCGCAGGTCGCGTCCGGTCACCTTGTCGACGATCGCGACGTAGTCGTCGGTGCTGGCGTAGCGCGGGCTGAAGTTGCCCGGCTTAGGATCCGGCCGGCCATACACCAGCCAGCGGATGCTCGTGAAGAAATCCTTGTCGCCGATCAGCTGCCGCAGCGAATGCAGCATCAGCGCGCCCTTGTTATAGATGTCCTGGCCAGGACCGGCCGTCTCGTCATAGACCTGTTCCTCGGTCTTGCTGGTGCCGGAGACGATCGGATGATGGTTGCGCAGCATCAGGCGCAGCTGGTGCAGCCAGCTGAAATAGTCCATGTCGCCGTTGAGGTACTGGCTGTAGAGCGGTTGCATGTAGGTGCCGAAACTCTCGTGCAGCCACATGTCGTCCCAGTCGGCATTGGTCACCTGGTTGCCGAACCACTCATGCGCAAACTCGTGCTGCAGCAGCCGGTCGTAACCGTAGCCATCCTGCCGGTAATTGTTGCCGTAGGCGTTGAGGGTCTGGTGTTCCATGCCCATATGTGGTGTTTCCACCACGCCCATTTTCTCGTCGCCGAACGGATACGGGCCGATCTGCTGCTCGAAGAAATCCAACATGCGCGGGAATCCGGCGAACAGCTCTTTCGCCTGCGCCTCGTGTCCGCGCAGATACCAGAACTGCATCGGGATAGTATTGCCGTAGCGGCTCTTGTAGTCCGCCTTGAGTTCATCGAAAGGCCCGACGTTGATCGAGATCGCGTAGGTAGTCGGATGCTTGACGCGCCAGTGATAGGTATGGCGATCACCTTCCTCGGTGATGCCGACCAGCACGCCGTTGCCGGGAGCGGCGAGCGTCTTCGGCACGGTCACCCAGGTGTCGACCAGGTCGGGCTTGCCCTGCGGCTGGTCGATGCACGGCCAGAACAGGTCGCAACCCTCGCCCTCGACCGCGCTGGCGATCCACGGCTGGCCGTCCGCGGTGTGGCTCCATACGAAGCCGCCGTCCCACGGCGCGTTCTTCGCCACGTGCGGCTTGCCGCCGTAGCGCACGGTCACACGAGCCTTGCCGCCGGCGGCAAGCGACGCGGGCAGCTGGATGCGCAGCCGTCCGTCCGGGTTGCTCCACGCGCTGGCGACGAGCGTATGGCCATCCAGATCGATCGCGCTGATCGGCAGGTTGCGATCCAGATCCAGCAGCAGCACGTCGGTGGCGGATTTGGCGGTGAAGCTCAGCGTGGCGCTGGCGTCGATGCTCTGCGTGGCTGGGTCGATCGTGAAGTGCAGGTCGGCATGATCGAAATGCACGCGCGCCTGTTCGGCCGGCATCACGCCGCCCGAGTTCAGCGTTTGCGCCGTCAATGCTGGTTGGGTCGGTGCGACGGTCTTGGCGACCGGTACGCTGGTGCAACCGGCGAGGCCGAGCGCCACGCTGAGGGTGAGCAGGTGCAAGCGATGATGCATGGCATGCTTCCGGGAAGTTGAAGTGGCAGGATGCAATCTTTCGCGCCGTCACGACAACGCCAGAAGTCATGCCGCGCTGCACGTCGTCGGTACGCCGGAATGCGCGGCGGTGGACAGACGGTAGCATCGCGCGTAAACACGGTCTGCAGCCATTCCCATCCGAGGATCAGCATGGACATGTTGCCGAACGTTGCGCTCGCCGGTGGTCTCGCCTGGGCCAGCGGCATCCGCCTGTACGCCACGATCTTCCTGGCCGGCATGCTGGGCCGGCTCGGCTATGTGCATCTGCCGGACGGACTGCTGCCGCTGACCGATATCTGGGTGCTGGCGGTATCCGGCGTGCTGATGCTGTGCGAGTTCCTCGCCGACAAGGTGCCGGCCTTCGACAGCGTCTGGGATGCGGTGCATACCTTCATTCGCATCCCGATCGGCACCTTGCTGGCGTGGGGCGTGTTCAAGGACTCCGGCGCCGGTGCGCAATTCGCGGCGGCTCTGCTCGGTGGTGCGCTGGTGGCCGGCACGCATCTGACGAAGGCCGGTACGCGCGCGCTGATCAATACCTCGCCCGAGCCTTTCAGCAACTGGGGTGCCAGCGTGGGCGAGGACGTCAGCTGGCTCGGCGGGTTGTATCTGATGTGGCAGCATCCGCTGGTGCTGCTGATCCTGCTCGGCCTGTTCGTGCTGCTGATGTGCTGGATGCTGCCGCGTATCGTGCGTGGCTTGCGCACATGGCGGCAGCGCCTGCAACGTCTCGGCTCGACCCTGTCCGGCAGCGCTTGAGTGGTGCGCTCGCGCTTGACGCGAGCGCGGCTCAGTCGTGATAGCGCTGCTGCAGGAACGCGAACATCGCGCGCAAACCCATTGCCTCACCGCCGCGCGGCCGGCCGGGACGGTCGGCGTCGTTCCACGCGTAGGTGTCCAGGTGCAGCCACGGCACAGTGTCCGGCACGAAGCGTTCCAGATACAGCGCCGCAGTAATCGCACCGGCGTGACGCGACGCGCCGGCATTGGCGAAATCGGCCAGGTACGAATCGAGCATCCGTCGATATGGCCGCCACAGTGGCAGCTGCCACAGCGGGTCGTTGACCGTGTGGCCGGCGGCCAGCACGGCGGCGGCGATCGTGTCGTCGTTGGCGAACAGTGCCGGCAGGTCAGGGCCCAGCGCGACACGGGCGGCCCCGGTCAGGGTAGCGAAGTCGATAATCAGTTCAGGCTGCTGCTCGGCGCCGTAGGCGAGCGCATCGCACAGCACCAGGCGGCCTTCGGCGTCGGTGTTGTCGATCTCCACGCTGAGACCGGCGCGAGTGGTGATCACCTCGCCCGGACGCATCGCGTTGCCGGCCACCGCGTTCTCCACCGCCGGGATCAGCAGGGTCAGCCGCACCGGCAAATTCGCCTGCATGATCAACCCGGCCAGCGCGATCGCGTGCGCCGCGCCGCCCATGTCCTTCTTCATCCAGCGCATGCCGTCGGACGTTTTCAGGTCGAGCCCGCCGGTATCGAAGCACACGCCTTTGCCGATCACGACGAGTCTGGGATCGCTGGCCTTGCCCCAGTTCAGCTCGATCAGTCGCGGTGCGCGATGGCTGGCGCGGCCGACCGCGTGGATGGTCGGGAAATTGGCCTTGAGCAGTTCGTCGCCGACCCACTCGCGCACCTTCGCCTTGTGTGTCTTGCCGAGTTGTTTGATCGCCTCGGCCAGCTGTTTGGGCCCCATGTCCTCGGTCGGTGTGTTGACCAGGTCGCGTACCTGCGCGGTGGCCTGCACCAGCGGTGCCAGCTGCTGCAGCTCGACAGCGGCGACGGCAAGCCGGGCCGGTGCGCGCTTCGGCTGGCGGTAGCGGTTGAACTGATAGGCGCCGAGCGCCCAGCCCAGCGCGGCCTGGGTCGGATCGGTCAACACGCCTTCGTCGGCGAGGTGGTAGTTCGCGTCGGGCAGGCTGCATGGCAGTGCGGCGAGTGCCGTCAGCGGATCACGCGGATCGACGCCGGCCAGCACGCGCACCAGCTTGCCGGCGGGATCGGACAGCAGCGCGAAAGTACCCGGTGTTGCCGCGAAGCCGCTGTCGCTCAGCCAGCGCCGCTGCGCCGCGGTGAGCCGGCGACGGGTCGCGGCGTAGTGCGCGGCATCGGTGGTCTCGATGGCGATGCTGTGGCGGGCGCCGGGCTGGCGTTCGATCAGGGCGGACATGCGGAATCCTTCTGGCTGGCGGCGGCATGGAGCGCGCCGGATTCATGACGATCAATCCACAATGATGCGCGTTTTGCCCGGTGCTTGCCTATGGCCGGCTCGCTTAACTGGAGGGGTCGTGTGCGTCGAGCCAGTCGGCCAGCGCGGTCATGTCGCGCAGATCCAGTTCGGGCGGCGTGCCCAGTTCGACGGGCCAGGGCTGGCCGTCGCGATTGATCCATGCGGTGCGCAGGCCGGCGTCGCGAGCACCCACGACATCCATGACCGGATCGTCGCCGACATGCAGGATCTGCTCCGGTGCCACGCCGAGTCGTTCGGCGGCGGCCAGAAAAATGCGTGGATCGGGTTTGGCCACGCCGCTGTCTCGCGCGCAGATGTGGTGGGCGAAATGCGTGTGGATGCCGATGCGCTGCAGGTCGGCATTGCCGTTGGTCAGGCTCGCCAGCGGCCAGCGCGCAGTGATCCGCTCAAGTGCCGGCAGGCTGTCCGGGTACAGCTCCACGCTGTTGCGCGCGGCGAAGTAGATTTCCCACAACGCCTCGATCGGCGCCGCGGCGATGCCGCAGGCGGCAAACGCCTGCCGCATGGTGAGTTGGCGTTGAGTGGTGAAGTCATGCGCCAGGTCGAGCCGCTCGGCGGCGACCTGGTCGCGCAACTCGCGCATGGCCGCAATCGGCCATGCGCGTGCAACGTCGGGATGGTGTTGCTGCAACCAGGCGTCCACCGCCTGGTCGGCACGTTGCAACGCCGGCAGCACCGGCCACAAGGTGTCATCCAGATCCAGCGTCAGCGCGAGTATCTGCACGCTGGGCATGGCTCAGCGGTTGCTGATGCGCAGCACCTGGCCGAGCTTGATCTGGTCGTTCTTCAGGTGGTTCCACTCGCGCAGCTGGGCCACCTCGACGGCATTCCGCTTGGCGATCGTCGACAGCGTGTCGCCCTTGCTCACCTTGTAGGTCGTCGGGCCGGTCTGGCTGGCATCCGCGGAGACCTTGCCAAAATCCTTGCCGCTGGTCTGGCTGACAGTGGTGGCGCTGCCCTTGGCGTAGGCCGCGCTGCTGACGGTGACGTCGGCCACACTGCCGCTGACCTTGTTCAGTCGGGCGGTGTCATTGGCATCGGCACGACGATTCTCCAGCGCTGTCCTGGCCGCCAGCGTATCGGGAGAGGTTGGCGCCACCGCGGCGCGAGCCGCGTAGGTCGCGCCCGGCGCCGAGATCGGCGTGGTGGCGTGGCTGGCATGGGCGCCGACTTCGGCGAGGATGGTGCTGCGACGTGAGTCGTCCATCGAAGCCAGCGCAATGCCGTCCTGGTACGGCAGCACCGCGTGCTTGCGCAGTGCGGCCTTGGCCGGCTCGCTCTGCATGAAGTCGACGAAGGCCTGGACCGAGGCGGCCTTCGGGCTGTTCGGGTTGGTCACCAGGTAGAGCGGGGTGAACAGCGGGTAGCTGCCGTCGGCGATGTTGGCGACGCTGGCGGACTTGCCGTTGATCGGGATCGCCTTCAGTTTCGAGTTGCCGCTGATGTCGGCGAGCGTGGCGACACCGAAGCCGTTCGGATTGAGCGAGACGCCTTCTTCCAGCTTGCGCGTGTTGACGTACAACCGCGGCGCGGCGACCGGCTGGTTGGCGCGGCCGAACAGCAGGTCGCGCAGGCTGTATTCCACGCCGTCGCCGGGGCTGGCCACGGCGTACACGTCGATCGGCGCACTGTTGCCACCGACCTCGCTCCAGTCGTGGATCTTGCCGTAGTAGATGTCGTGCACCTGCTTCAGCGTGAGTCCGCGGACCGGGTTGGACGACTGCGTGATGATCACCAGCGCATCCCACGCCACCGGGGTGAACGTGAGGTTCGCGTTCTGCGCGCTGCCATCGCTGGCGCGCGCGCTGCCGGCCAGATCGGCGGTACCGATGGCCACGGCGTCGATGCCCGAGGCGGTATTGAACGGCTGCAGCTCGATGTGGCCGTGACCGCTCTTTTCCCACGCTGCCGCCACATCGTTGACGACACCGTTGGCGGTGGCGACGTCGCCGCGCCAGATCAGGGTGGGGCCTTTCGCGGGCGCGCTGGCCTTGGCCTTGGCATGGCTCTTGGCGAACGCCGGTGCAGTGATGAAGCAGGCCCCGATCAGGGCGACAGACAGCAGGCGGGTAATACGGACGGACATGATGGTGGGGAGCCCCGGCGTGATTTGATGATGTGAAGGCACGAGTATGCCGCCTTGCAGGCGCACAGAAGGTGAACTGGAGAGGATATTCCATCGGCCTGAATACAAAACATCAAGCACTTTCATGCATTTGCATGAAGGCAATGACCATCCTGTGCGCCGCGACACGGCCGACAGGCGATCCGTGCCACGGTTTGCGGCGATCCGATGGCTATTCGACCACCACGTAGCGGCTGCCGTCGGCATCGGCGACCACCAGCACCAGCTGGCGCAGATGCACGTTGGCCAACCCGCGCAGCATGCGCAGGCCGGTGATGCGCTGGTTGCCGACGCCGATCACCACGTCATCGGTGCTCAGGCCGGCACGTGCGGCGCGGCTGCCCGGTTGCACCGCGCTGATCGCCACGCCGTAGAAACCCTGGCTGCGCTGACTCTCGCTCAAGTCACTGAAGCGCACGCCGCTGAGGCGCGCATCGAGCTGGCTACCATCGACGCTGGCCAGTTTCTCCGCGTTCAGCGTGGCGCTGACCGCGCGGGTTTTACCATCGCGCAATACGCCCAGTTGCACCGTGCTGCCCAGCGGCAGCAGACCTTCGGCGTTACGCAGTTCCTGCTCGTTGCGTAGCGGCTTGCCGTTGAGCGTGGTCAGCACGTCGCCCGCCTGCAGGCCGGCGTGCGCGGCAGCGGAGTCGCCGCCGACGCCGGTGACCACTACGCCGTTGCTGTCCTTCAACTTCAGCAATTCCGCGATGCGTGGGGTGATCGCCTGGGTCTGCACGCCGAGGCTGCCGCGCTGCACCTTGCCATGCGCCAGCAGCTGCGCCATCACCGCGCCGGTGAGGTCGGTAGGTATCGCAAAGCCGATGCCGACGTTGCCGCCCGACGGCGAGAAGATCATCGTGTTGATGCCGACCAGTTCGCCGCGCAGGTTCACCAGCGCGCCGCCGGAGTTGCCGGGATTGATCGAGGCGTCGGTCTGAATGAAATTCTGATAGCCCCCCATGCCCGATGAGTTCTGGCCCAGCCCCGAGCGGCCCAGCGCGGAGACGATGCCGGCGGTCACCGTCTGGCCGAGGCCGAACGGATCGCCCACCGCGACCACGTAGTCGCCCACGCGCAAGCCGGACGAGTCGGCCAGCGGCAGCGCCTGCAGGTTCTGTGCGGAGATCTGCACCACCGCCACGTCGGTGTCCGGGTCGGTGCCGATCAGCTTGCCCTTGAACGTGCGGCCGTCCTGCAGCGTCACGTTGATGTCGTCGGCGCCGCCAACCACATGGTTGTTGGTCAGCACGTAGCCCTTCGTCGCATCCACGATCACGCCCGAACCCAGGCTCTGCTCGACCCGCTCGCGTGGCGCCGCGGGCAGGCCGAAGAACTGGCGCACCATCGGGTCGTCGAAATACGCATCGCGCACCGGCACCCGCGTCTTGGTCGAGATGTTCACCACCGCCGGGGTCACCCGCGTCAGCATCGGCGCCAGCGACGGCATCGGCTGGCCGTCGACCGCCGCGGGCAAGGTGGCGGCATGGCCGATGCCCGGCAACACGCCGATAAGCACGGCGGCACACAGGCCGGTCAGCCAGGGCCAGAGACGGGAATGCTGCTGCGACATGGCGTCCTCCTTATGGACAGCGAAAGCGGCGCTGGTTCGACCGGAGCGGGGCGCAGCGGTTCCATGCAGCCAATCTTGTCGAAGGGACTTTACAACCAGCGACGTCAGGGTTAACTTGCCTATCCGATAGCAACCACAACATCTTGTGTTCAAGTACCAGCACCGAGACAAGTACTGGTGTCGACCATCGCACTCTTGAGGGGGAGTCGCTGCCGTCGGAAACAAGCGGTATATGGTCGGGAGGGCAATCCTCGCGGCCGCTTGGTTGTTGCGGAGAGCGTGAGCGACATCGTCGTATCAAATAAATAAAAATCAACGTGGCCGAAAGGCCACGCCGAGAGGTCAGGAAGCCGATGAGCACAGTGCGTGCGCCAGCCACCCATCCAGCCACAGGTCGTGATGCCGTCGTGGAAATCCCGTTGCAACCCGCGTCGTATGACATCTGGGACAAGAAGTACCGCCTGAAGGCGAAGTCCGGCGAGCCGGTCGATGCCACCATCGACGGCACCTATCAGCGCGTGGCGCGCGCGTTGTCCGATGTGGAAGTCAGCGACGAGCTGCGCGGTCACTGGTACGAGCGTTTCCTGTGGGCGCTGCGCCGCGGTGCGATTCCCGCCGGCCGCATCACCTCCAACGCTGGCGCGCTGGCGCACAAGCCGGCCACCTCCACGATCAACTGCACCGTCTCCGGCACCATCCGCGATTCGATGGACGACATCCTGGAGAAAGTGCACGAGGCCGGCCTCACCCTGAAGGCCGGCTGCGGCATCGGCTACGAATTCTCCACGCTGCGCCCGCGCGGCGCGTACGTGTCGGGCGCCGGCGCGTATACCAGCGGCCCGCTGTCGTTCATGGATATCTACGACAAGATGTGCTTCACCGTGTCCTCCGCCGGCGGCCGTCGCGGCGCGCAGATGGGCACGTTCGACATCAGCCATCCGGACGCGAAAGAGTTCATCCGCGCCAAGCGCGAAGACGGCCGGCTGCGCCAGTTCAACCTGTCGCTGCTGATCACCGACGGCTTCATGGACGCGGTCGAGCACGACCAGGACTGGCCGCTGGTATTCCCGGTGCACGTCAAGGAAAAGGACGAGATCGACGTCAACGATCCGACCAAGGTGGTCTGGCGCGAATGGCCGACCCACGAGAACTACGTCGACCGCGAAGACGGCCTGGTCGCCTGCAAGATCTACAGCCACATCCGTGCGCGGCATCTGTGGGACATGATCATGGTGTCCACCTATGACTACGCCGAGCCCGGTTTCATCCTGATCGACAAGGTCAACGAGATGAACAACAACTGGTGGTGCGAGCACATTCGCGCCACCAACCCCTGCGGCGAACAGCCGCTGCCGCCGTACGGCTCGTGCCTGCTCGGCTCGATCAACCTCACCACCTTCGTGCGCGATCCGTTCGGCCCGAAGGCGCGCTTCGACTGGGACGAGTACCGCGAAGTGGTGAAGGTGTTCACCCGCATGCTCGACAACGTGGTCGAGATCAACGGCCTGCCGCTGGAGCAGCAGCGCAACGAAATCATGTCCAAGCGCCGCCACGGCATGGGCTTCCTCGGCCTCGGTTCCACCGTGACCATGCTGAAGCATCGCTACGGCAGCGAAGAGGCCGTCGCGTTCACCGAGGAAGTGTCGCGCGAGATGGCCGTAGCCGGCTGGGAAATGGCGCTGGAGCTGGCCAAGGAGAAGGGCGCCGCGCCGATCCTGCTGCGCGACTTCACCGTCACCGGCGACATGCTGCGCAAGCGTCCGGAAATGGTCACCGACGGCTACAAGGTCGGCGACTCCATCGCCGGCCGCGTGCTGCACGCGAAGTACTCGCGCTACATGCAGCGCATCGCCAGCGTGGCGCCGAACCTGGTCGCCGAGCTGGCCGAGACCGGCGCGCGCTTCACCCACCACAGCTCGATCGCGCCGACCGGCACCATCTCGCTGTCGCTCGCCAACAACGCCAGCAACGGCATCGAGCCGAGCTTCGCGCACAGCTACTCGCGCAACGTGATCCGCGAAGGCAAGAAGTCGAAGGAAAAGGTCGAGGTGCTCAGCTTCGAGCTGCTCGCCTACCGCGCGCTGATCAATGCCGATGCCAAGGTGTTCACCGACGAGGCCGCCAACAAGCTGCCGGACTACTTCGTCTCCGCCGACGACATCAGCCCGAAAGAGCACGTCGACATCCAGGCCGCCTCGCAGAAGTGGATCGACTCGTCGATCTCCAAGACCGCGAACGTGCCCACCGATTATCCCTACGAAGACTTCAAGGACATCTATTTCTACGCCTACAAACAGGGCTTGAAAGGATGCACCACGTTCCGCTTCAACCCCGCCGCATTCCAGGGCGTGCTGGTCAAGGAATCCGATCTTGAAAGCACCCTCTACCGCTTCGAGCTGGAAGACGGTAGCGTTGTCGAACTGAAAGGCAACGAGCAAGTGGAATACGACGGCGAAATGCATTCCGCCGCCAACCTCTTCGATGCTTTGAAGGAAGGCTACTACGGCAAGTTCTGAACCGCCGTGCGTCACCCGCGCACGACAACTCAAGCAGTCCATCGGAGGGGAACACCAGCATGTCCATCGACAACGAATTTGAAGTGAACAGCATCGCCGCACCGGTCGTTACCGACGCACCCGTCGTCGTCCTGCCGGTGCTGCCCGACGTACCGGCTGCGCCTGTGGCTGCCGCACCGACGGTGAAGAAGCCGGCATCGAAGAAAGCCGCTCCGGCCAAGAAGGCAGCGCCGAAGAAGGCTGCAGCAAAGAAAGCCGCGCCGAAGAAGGCTGCGGCCAAGAAGGCTGCACCGAAAAAGGCAGCCGCCAAGAAAGCTGCGCCGAAGAAGGCCGTTGCGAAAAAGGCTGCGCCGAAGAAAGCGGCTGCCAAGAAAACCGTGAAGAAGGCCGCCGCCAAGAAGGTGGCCAAGAAAGCCGCACCGAAGAAGGCTGCAGCGAAAAAAGCCGCGCCCAAGAAAGCCGTGAAGAAGGCGGTCAAGAAGGTCGCCAAGAAAACCTCCGCCGCCAAGAAAGCGGTGAAGAAGGTCGCGAAGAAAGTCGCCAAGGTGGTGAAGAAGAAAGCCGCCAAGGTCGCAAAGAAGGTCAGCAGCAAAAAGTCGGCCAGCAAGAAGGCCGCACCGAAGAAGGCGGCAGCGAAGAAGTCCGCCAGCAAGAAAGCCGTCGCCAAGACGGCAAAGAGGTCCACTGCCAGCAAGAAGGCGAGCGTCAAGTCGGCAAAGCCAGCGATGAAAAAGGCTGCTGCCGGCAAGAAGGCCGCCGCAAAACGGAAGTAAGCAACACCGCATGCGGCCCGGCCATGCGCCGGGCCGCATGTTTTTCGCACCACGCCGCGTCCATTCCGGCATCAACACTTTAAGAAGAAGCGAACACCATGGCGATCAAGATCGAAAAGAAGATCACGGGCTACAACGTGGTCAAACCCGAAGACAAGGTTGCCGCCAACCCGGTCACCGCCGCCGCGCCGAAAGAAGCGCCGCGCGCCGAAGTGATCCAGATGCACGAAAGCGTGGAGCGCCCCGAGACCCTGGTCGGCTCCACCTTCAAGGTCAAGTCGCCGCTGTTCGAGCACGCGCTGTACGTCACCATCAACGACATCGTGCTCAACGCCGGCACCCCGCACGAACTGCGCCGCCCGTTCGAGATCTTCATCAACTCGAAGAACATGGACCACTTCCAGTGGATCGTGGCGCTCACCCGCATCCTCTCCGCCGTGTTCCGCAAGGGCGGCGACGTCACCTTCATCGTGGAAGAGCTGAAAGCCGTGTTCGATCCGCGCGGCGGCTACTTCAAGGCCGGTGGCGTCTACATGCCCAGCATCGTCGCCGAGATCGGCGCGGTGATCGAACAGCACATGAAGAACATCGGCCTGATCCATGATCCGGAGATGGATGCCGCCACGCGCCAGCTGATTGCCGACAAGCGCGCTGCCTATGAGGCGGCCGGGGCAAAAAAAAACACTGAGGCAAGCGCGGCTGCCAGCGCCAAGAGCGAGATCAACGACTCCGGTTTCCCACCGGGTGCCACGCTGTGCGTGAAGTGCAATACGCAGGCGTTGGTGCTGATGGATGGGTGTCAGACGTGTTTGAATTGTGGGTATTCGAAGTGCGGGTGAGCTTGTCATGAACATGGATGGCCGAGCAGTCGCTAACTTTGTCCTAGATGTCTGTGAAGCTGAGCAGCGACCAATAACTAATTTGGCATTGCAGAAAATCATCTACTTCTGCCACGTATGGTCGTTGGTTAAGTTGGGTCAACCCTTAATAAAGCAAAGATTTGAAGCATGGCAGTTTGGTCCAGTGCTTCAATATTTGTATCGGGAATTTAAGGCATTTGAACGCGATCCAATCACTTCACGCGCTAAGAAAGTGAACGTGGTAACTGGGGTTCTAGAAATTGCCGATTATCAATTCGACAATGACACGGAGCAGTTTCTTCGCAAGATTATAATGGTTTACAGCAGTATAAGTGCCGGAAATTTAGTTGATATAAGCCATGCCAAAGGTGCGCCTTGGGACCTGGCTTGGAATCATGGTGGGAAAGTGAACCCAGGGATGGCAATCGAGAACGATGCAATAGTTCGATATTACTCTTCGGGGCGAGCATCACTCTCTCCAAATGAGGTGGGGTAAAATGGCTAAGCTAAAGGTTCCGTCGCTTCAACACCTCTCGCGCATCTGGCAGCCTGATTCAGGTGCTATCAAAAAGGTGTTGATTGGTTTAACGAAGCATGGACCGACCTTTAGCTACGACCCGCTATACGGAGCAGTTCGTGATTTACTGCTGCTCAAGGTTCCTTACGAACAGGTAGTAGAAGGCATCCGGCGGGGAATTAAACGCGAAGACGTGCGCGAAAATTTTCTCGGAGTCATGCCTCTGATTCGTGAGCACTTTGAAGGCGTGTCCGCAAATTTTGTTCAGAGCGTCGCGCAGCGTTTCTATCCTGTAGGGCGAGGTTTATTGGTCCCTTTTCAACCCCCGTTGATTTACGGGGCAAACGGCGAAATTCATTTCCCGTGGTTTAGCTTTTGGCGCAGCAACCCATTGGCCGCGGAGCGCCTTTCGCTGTTTGTGAGTATTGTTGACGATGTTTTACTTCAAGATCCCGATTTAGATGCCGCGCGTTTTGTAATCTTAGATTTTAGTGCGCCAAGCTCCAAGATGCCTCGACGTTTGACTGCAATCCAGGCTAGAGATATACCGAGGCTTTCGTCTGATAGAAAGATAGAGATGCTTTCTACATTTGCGCAGGGTTACGAATTAGCGCATGCGGAGTTGCGAGGCCAGGCTCGCTATTCGCAAGACGAGCGTCCAGACGATGACGATCCGAACCAATTGGGCTTGTTTTAAATTTGCTTAGAGCAGCATGTTATATGCTTCGCTTAATTTATAGGCGATTGGGTAACGGCGGGATTGTCTAAGCGCTCGATCTTTGTCCTTCATGAAATGGTGTAAACGGCATATCTGTCCGGGTTTCTATTTTTAAGTAGTTTTCGGGCCTTGGTGGATCTCATTTCCGCTATTTGAATAAGTTCGGCAAGGCCACTAAAAATGGATTACAAACAGACTTTAGCGTTTGCAGCCGCAAGTAACGCATTGTGTCTTTTTACGGGTTCCGGCTTCTCAAAAAATCTTTCGGGGGGCACGTCTCCCGACTGGGCAGAGCTCCTAGCGCAATTATGTGATCTTCTAAATGATCCTGGACAAGCAAAGGCTCAGCTAGAGCAGGCTCGCGCTACTTATCCATTAGAAGATTGCGCACAAATTCTTGAGCTCGCCTTCTTGAGGGAAGGCCGGTCTTTCAAAGATTCTCTCGCCGAGTTAATTTCGCGCATAACCCTCTCAGATGGGGCGGCTGAATCCTTGAGAAGGTTTTTATCTGATAATAAATCAACTGTCGTGGTAACAACAAATTACGATAGCCTTGTTCAGCAGTCGCTCGCTGGAGTTCCATTTGTAACGAATTATTCCGGTAAGCCCATTGCTAGAAAGCCTGACGCTATACAAATATTTCACGTTCATGGCTCCATTGAAAGTCCATCCTCTATCATCGCAACCTCGTCCGATTATTATCAATTTATTAATCAGGGAGGCTATTTTTCGCAAAAGACGCTGACGTTAATGCATGAAAGTACAGTCGTTATTTTGGGCTATAGCTTAAGCGACACGAATTTGAAAGCCATCCTGAGCGACCTTCATTATCATGGAATGAGATCGATTAGTAGGGGAAATATTTTCTACGTTACGCGTGGGGTTGTTCCGGCTTACATTCGGGATTACTACGAGGCGGCCTATGGCATGGTCGTTCTTGAAAATCTAGAAATCAATGTGCTTTTAAATCAAATTAGCCAAGATGCGCCAGCAGCAAAGCAGCAGCTAGCTCAGGCGGAGGCGGATATCTCGGATGTCATTGCTGGGCGAAAGCAGTGGGTCGATAACTTCATCAAACTGAGGGATAGCCTTTTCAAGATATTTGCGACGGCCAACGTGAATGGCGTCGATTTCGGTTCGAGACAATTCACTTCAATGATTAGCGACTTGCTTACCCGAAAGCGCGGGTTTTGCAATCAATTTGGGGCTTGGGATCAATATGAGCATTTGGCGGATTGGCTGGTGCACATAGGAACTGTGATAGATATTCGCGGAAGCGATCTCGAGAATAGTTACTTGGACGCTCTAAATTATTCAATGAATAGAATATCTAGCACTTACGAAAGAGGTAAGTCGTGGTATGCATACGGTGTTTGGAAAAGTAAGTGGAAATTTATTTCTTTTGATAATAAGTTGCTCGTCCGGGCCTATACTGGAAATAACGCGTTTTGTCAGGACGCACTGAACATAGTCAACAGCTAGGACAGCGAGAAACCAAAACAGGGGTCGCCATTTCGTGGATACCTAATGGGTCAGAGCCCGCTATTTAGCATCGACTCGCCTTTCAGGGTCAGCCTGACACTGCTGTGGATCAGACGATCCAGGATGGCAGCGGCTCCCACCTCCGCCCGAGCCTTCGGCCTGTGGCTGCAGGTTTCTGTCGCGATCCATTGGCGCAGATGGCGACCAGCACGCGCAGAAAGTGACAGTTGCACTCATTTACCCTATCTTGGCGTAGTGACGGCGATGGCACGCTAATTTCTGACCGATGGTCAACTCAATTTTCATACATGGATGTACTGAAGGCCTGAATGGATCCTCCGCTCTTTCGTAACCAGTCCTTGGTCGCCCATCGCCAGTCGGGCTTCGGCCCCGTCAGCATTGCATCCCCTCCTTCCCATACACTGTTTTTAGCTGGCTCTGTGCTTGCTGCGTCGCTCATCGTGTTATGGCTGATCTTTGGACATTACACGCGCCGGGAGCGGGCTATAGGTACGCTTGTGCCGCA
Organism: Rhodanobacter sp.; assembly: GCA_035566635.1. GTDB lineage: Bacteria > Pseudomonadota > Gammaproteobacteria > Xanthomonadales > Rhodanobacteraceae > Rhodanobacter. Next base: position 486,884 of record DATMQY010000005.1, on the reverse strand, counting down.
GGCGGGGCTGGTCAAGGTCGCGGCAAGGGAGGGCGGCACGGTCACTGAAGTCCTGGTGTCGGAGGGGGACACCGTAATCCGGGGGCAAGCCCTATTGCGCATCTCGGGGGAAAAAAGTAGCCAAGCGCTTGGGAATACCAGCTCCGGTGTCACAAAGAGCATTAAGGAACAGGAAGCAGAACTCACTGATGAGATGAAGGGGGTTGAGCAACTCGGCACCCAAAAAAAGCAGGCCTTGCGCCGAAGCGAAGATCTGTTGTTTCGCCAGTTGGACCAATACCGCAGACAGCTGTCACTGTCTAGCCAACTGACTGCCAGTTATGTCTCTCTACTCGAGCGCATCAGGCCGCTCGTCAAGAGCGGCTACGTTTCGCAGCTGCAAATCCAGCAGCAGGAAGCTCAAACTCTGGACTCGAAGGCCCAGACCGAGGTGCTGATGCGCCAAAAGACCGACGCGGAACGTCAGCTGTCGGATGTGCGAAGCCAGCTCGACCAATTGCCCATTGACTCCGATAACAAGCTCAACGAACTTCGCCGCCAGCGTGCCCAGTTGCAACAGGCCATCCTTGAAAACGAGGCGGCCCGACTGACTACGACGGTGGCGAGTAGCAATGGCACAGTCTCCTCGTTGCTGGCTGTGGGCGGGCAAACCGTCACAGTGGGGGAGCCGCTTCTCACCCTGCTGCCCGCCGCCTCTCCACTGGAAGCCCAGCTTCTGGTGCCCAGTTCTGCCATCGGCTTTGTTCACATAGGGACGCCGGTCAAGCTGCACTTCGTGGCGTTTCCTTATCAAAAATTCGGCATCCAGGGCGGGCATGTCGCCCAAGTCTCAAGGAGCGCGCTAACAGTGAGCGAGGCGGCGACTATCGCCGGTGAGCAGCCCCATGATGGTCAGTCGCGTTACCGCATCCGTGTCGCCATTGATGCCCAGCATATCAACGCCTACGGAAAACCCCAGAATCTTCTGCCCGGCATGGCGGTCGAGGCCGATTTGATGCTTGACCGCCGCACCCTGCTCGAATGGCTCTTCGAGCCGCTGTTCGGGGCAAGACAGCGACTGATGGAAGCGCGCCCTTGAGCATGTTACCGGATGCGCTCGAGGGGCCGGACGATGCCGGCAAGTTGTTGAGCTTTGGCCTGCGTCGTCGCCTGCGGCTGGTACGCCAGACCGAGGTATCCGAGTGCGGGCTAGCCTGCCTTGCGATGGTTGCAGGCTGGCACGGCTCGTATGCCAGTCTCGCCGATCTCCGCCGCCGCTTCTCGCTTTCCCTAAAGGGTGTCACGCTGCTGCAGCTAATGGACATGGCGCAGACGATGGGACTAGCAGGGCGTGCAGTTCGGCTGGAGCTCGACGAGCTCCGTCAGCTCAAACTCCCCTGTATTGTCCACGTCGATCTCGACCACTTCGTGGTGCTAGCCTCGGTCGGCAGGTCCAGAGTGACGCTCTATGACCCGGCTGTAGGTATCCGTACTATTGACCTCGATGCGTTCGGGGAGCACTTCACTGGGGTGGCCGTCGAGCTCTCCGCGGGGCCGGACTTTCGCAGGCAAAAGCCAGGCGCCCCGGTCTCCATCCGCTCCCTCGGCGGCTCCATCCGTGGACTCAGGAAAGGGCTGGTGCAGGTGTTCTGCCTAGCCCTTGTCCTTGAGCTCTTTGCTCTTCTCTCCCCTCAATTTTTGCAATTGGTGGTCGACCAAGTGCTCGCTGATGGAGACCATCAGCTTCTCGGCATGCTCGGTATCAGCTTCCTCATTCTGCTCTTGCTGCAAACGGCGGTCACCGCCATGCGAACGTGGTTGCTCGTTTGGATAGGTACCCAGTTCAATCTGTCTTGGACAGGGCGAGTGTTTCAACATCTTCTACGGCTTCCCCAAGAATATTTTTTCAAGCGGCACCTAGGTGACATCGTCTCCCGCTTTAACGCGGTGACCTCTATCCAGCAGACGCTGACCAGTCAGTTCGTCGGGGGTCTCCTCGACGGCCTAATGGCGCTCATAACTCTCTGTGTGCTCTTTGCCTATAACGCACAGCTTGCCTTCGTCATTGGCTTTAGCGTCTTACTCTATACGGCTCTCCGAGCGCTGTATTTCTCATCTCTTAAAGAAGCCAACCTGAGCCAGATTGTGGTCAATGCGAAACAGCAGACGACCTTCATGGAGTCGGTCCGGGGCAGCCAGACTCTCCGGCTCTACAACCAGGGTGCGCGACGAACGAGCGTGTATCTCAATACGGTTGCCGAATCGCTCAACACGTCGGTGGGTGTCCAGAAACTCAACCTAGTGTTTTCTTCGATGCACGGACTGGTTTCGGGCGGTCAGCGGATTGCAGTGTTGTGGCTGGGTGCCTGGCTTGCACTGCGGGGAGAATTCACAGCCGGCTCGTTGATGGCCTTTGTGGCGTATGCCGACCAGTTCACGTCACGCGCTTCAAGCTTAGTTGACTACGTCATGCAATACCGCCTGCTTCATTTGCAGACGGAGCGACTGGCCGACATCGCGCTCACGGCTGCTGAGCCTCACACGGAAGGGGTATACCGCGGGCCTGCACCGACCGCCTCTATTGAGTTTGACCAGGTGAGCTTTCGCTATGCAGATGGCGAACCGTGGGTGCTTCGCAACTGTTCGTTCCGCATCGAAGCGGGTGAAGCGGTGGTCTTTGTCGGCCCCTCTGGCTGTGGCAAAAGCACCATTGCGAGACTCGCCCTCGGTCTACTTGAACCGCAGACGGGAACCCTCCGAATTGGTGGAATAGACCTTAAACACTTAGGGAAAAACGCCTACCGCGACATCGTGGCAAGCGTGATGCAGGACGACCGGCTCTTTGGCGGCAGCATCGAGGAGAACATCTCATTTTTCGAGCACGGAGCATCGATGGACAAAGTCATCGATGCGGCGCGGCGGGCTCAGATTCATACCGACATCATGGCTATGCCGATGGGCTACCGCACCCGGGTCGGTGACATGGGTTCTGCGCTCTCAGGTGGCCAGCAACAGCGGCTATGGATGGCGCGGCTTTTTTACAGGAATCCTGCCATTGCCGTTCTCGACGAGGCGACCAGCCATCTTGATCCGGCCGCCGAGCAACGGTGCAGCGAGGAATTTTCAAGAGCGGGAATGACTCGCCTGATCGTGGCGCACCGTGTGGAAACAATCAGTTCGGCCGATCGAATCATGTTGGTTACACAGGGAGAGGTGCGAGAACTAAAACGTCAGCAGTAGGGATGGAAGCCTGCGTTCGGAGGGGGCTTCCTCACAATAAAATTCCAATCACACATTTTGCAAAGGACATCAAGATGCGCGAACTTCTTAAAGACGAAATGCGATTTGTTTCCGGGGGCCTTGTTCCTGAACCCCCAGTGGACTTAGGGGGAGTTACCGTTCATCCGGACCCGAGTGGTGGTGGCGGTGGCGGTGGCGGTGGCGCCACACCCCCACCGAGCGGTGGTGGTGGTGGGTCGTCTGGAAGTTCTGGTGGTGCGCTTTCAGCATCACAAGCGAGCGGAGTTGCACGCATCAAGGCTGAGTTGGGCGTCGATTTGACTACCTATGCGCAGATGTCACCAACTCTGGCCCAGGAAATCGCAAATGCCACCGCGACGTACAACTGGCAATTTGACTTCTCGGCCAATGGCAGCAGCTGTGCGTACTCGGCAACGAGCACCGTTGAAGGCACCATTCATATTGATTCTGCTTACCAAAATAACCCGGCTGCGATTGTTGAGCAGCTATCCCACGAGCTGTCGCACATCGACCACCGCGTATGGGACGACCCGCACAAGGTAACGTCGCAGCAGTACGTCAGCGACTACTTGACAGCAGAGGGGTATGCGACGCTCAGCAATGAGCAGGTTCGAAACGACATACTAACGGCTCATGGTGGCGACATTGGCGTGGCGAGTGCGGACAAACCGGATACGCTTCCTCTATATGATGCGCAGTACGCCCGGGTTGTAGCAAATGCCTACTATACAAATGACGCTGCAGTACAAATAGGTAAAGTGTACGGCCAGTACGAACATGTGCCGGACGGAAGAAGCTATAGCCAAGTCTTCCTCGAAAATTATCACAATGGTGGTGGAACGAATTAATTAATGTGGCGGAGAGCTCATAACGTCTCTCCGTCTTTTTGGGACCTACTATTAAGTAATAGGCTGAGGAGGCTAGAAATGGAAGGCAAAAAGTTTTTTGCTGCTGGGATATTTGTGAGTGTATTCGCTGCTTGCGCTGCTGCTGTCGGCAACTCACCTCCTGAGAAGCCCACTCTATCGATGATCAAGTCCTACGATAGGGTCCAAATGTTTGCCCATGTTTTGTCGACAAGCGATGCGACGATGGCGGACTTTGACAACAAGTACGTTACTTTTCTGGTTCCAAGGGATTCTACCTGCGAGGCAGGTCAGGCAACTTTCATAAAAAGCTTGACAAGTAAAGAAACTGCGAAAGCATATATATTGGATCACGCCATCGTCGGACAATTTGCCATCATTAAAAATGGCGATCGGATCAAGAGCGTGGATTATTTCCACGACAAAAAATCATTCGAACATGTGACGCTAGAAGAGGCCAGTCATATCGATGTGCAGCTGATGAGCGGGCGGGAGGTTGTGGTCTCTCTTGACCGTGGTACTTTGCGCATCGGCAACGAGGCTGCCGTTTTGGGTGGACTTATGTATGGCGCTTTTGACGGAGGGATGTTGGAATTGGACCATTGCGCGGCTTTCTGAGAGCTGCCTTCAGACGTCCAATGCGGAAGAGAGTGCTATACGCCGTTAAGCCTTGGTTTTCCACTCGAGGCAGGTTCGGAAAGCCGACAAACAGACGCGGGATAGCGATCGTGCCGCGCTTCCGAAACCGGGGTCAGAGCGCACTTTTAGAAAGTCGACTCTGACTCCCGTTTCTGTGGGAGGCTTGGGTTCTACCGCGAAGCTGATTCCCGCCTCTCGTAGGATTGGCGTCTCGATACTTCAGAATCAGAGCACCTTGCCGGTTGCCCAGTCCGGTCACGCATCGACGGCCAGAAACTTTCGTGCAAGGCATCGGCCAGCTGGTCGGCTAGGCGATCGAAGCACCGGGCCAGGGCGTTGGGCGAGAGCTGTAGATGGTCTGCTTCGTCGCTGATGCGCGCAGTGAGGTCGGCCAGCAGCCGGATCTCGTCGCGTGTATGGCAGAGCTGTTCATGGGCGGCTTCGGGAAGGTGATAGCACAGATCGGCGACCTGATTCTTTTCCATGGCTCATCACTCCTTGTGAACTGAACAACCGTCGAAACGGACATATTGCGAATACTTCGGACGACCTTGCGGCAGGCCAACCTCTCGCGCATTCGAAATATACTTATAAGTAGACTCTTTATAAGGTAGTAGAGCTGAAAGTAGCAAGTGCCATGCTTATCCGCATGGAAAAGCCATCACCCGTCGAGCGCCTTGGTGCTGTCATACGCACGTACAGAGAAGCTACCAAGCTGAGCCAGGATCGCTTCGCTGACCAGATCGACATGCATCGAGCCTATTACTCAGCCATCGAACGCGGCGAGAAGAACATCACGCTCGATACCCTACTGCGGGTTGCAGATGGCTTGGGCGTCAACGCGTCGGATTTGTTCGGGAAGGCCAGGCTTTAAGGGCTCTGCTAATGGCGACGGAGGAAGTCCATTGAGGCGGCGGTTTTCTGACCTGCCTTTTGGCCCGGACGTATACTGAACCCCGTTCCATTCCGGGAGGCCCGCCTTGAAATCTTCCCCGCTGTTCCGCCTGCTATGCGCTGCCTGCCTGGCTCTCGCCTCCCTCATGGCCTGGGCGGCGACACAGCCGGACAACGTCAACGTGCGCTACAAGGATCCTCAGCACTTCACCGAGGCAAAGCGCAGTTTCGGGATGCACCTGATCGATGCCGACGATTATCTGAAACCGCTCAAGGACTATATCGTCCAACGTGCCTCGCGCATCCTGGCGCCAGGCCAGCGGCTGGACATCGAAGTGACCGATGTGAAGCGTGCTGGCGAATACGAGCCCTGGCACGGACCTCGCTTCGATGACGTGCGTGTCATCAAGGACATTTATCCGCCGCGCATCGACCTGGACTTCACCTTGTACGGCGCCGACGGCAAGGTGCTGCGCGAGGGCCAGCGCAAGCTGCGAGACGCAGCCTTTCTCAGCCGCAACTCTGCAACCGATCAGGACACGTTGCGCTACGAGAAATCTCTGATCGATTCCTGGCTGCGCAAGGGAGCCGGGGAACTCTGAGAGCAGAAACGGCCGTCGGCAGCTAACCGGATCAGAGCCCACTAATCGCGAACAGCACGGCTCATAGCTCAATCCTTCGGCAGCGCCTTATCGTCGACAGCGGTGAGATCGCTGGCCGATACCCAGAAGGTTTTCAGCTCACCTGTGGCGATGGTCCATTGGCCGCGGTTTTCGGGGTCGCGTACGTAGTCGGTGGTGCCGAATCCGGTGGTCTTGCCTTCGCCTGGACCGGCTCTGAAAGCATTGAGCGGATCTTCCGACCATCCGGGCAGTGCGCCCGGCGTGACACTGCGGCCGGCGTCTTTGACTTCTTTCCAGACATCGTCGATAGGCCGGTAGATCGGGTACTGCGCGTAGGCCGCCGCCCGATAAGCATCGGCGTTGGCGGGGGCCACCTGCACGCGGGTGCCGGCATAGCCCGTCCATAGGTACTGAATGACGTTGCTGGTTCGCCGGCCGACTTCACGCACCATCGGCGAAGGCCCCATTTGTCCGGCGGCATTGCGGATGAATTGAGAGCCTTGTTCGGAGCGGTAGATCGCGGCGCCTGCGTTCATGGTGAACATCTTGCCGCTGCGCTGCGCGGCAGGCATCGCGGCCAGTTCATTGCGCATGTCCGATTCGGCGCGGGCCAGGGTCGATAGCCGGGCTTGATTCACCGCTTCGGTAATGTCGTAGCGAATCACCGCTTCCGCTGTCATGTGGTTGGCGACGGCGAAAAACTTGCCGTCGGTTTCCTGAATCGCACCGAGGCTTTTGCCGACCGCCAGCAGGGACTGAAATTCGGTATACGAGCCGACGCGCATCGCGATATTCGGCCGCAGGCTATCGGCATCGATGTCGGCAACATAGGGATAGAACATGTGACCGAACACCGCGGTATCGGGTTTCTGACCTTCAGGGGCCGGCTTGCGGTCGATGCCGTCCCAGACGCCGGTACGCGGGTTGGCGCCCAGGGCATTCCAGAAGGAGATTTCCGCATGTCCGCGGGCGATATTGCCGCGCTGCAGCTGCAGGCCTGCCCCGATCGGGCCAAGGAGCTCGTTGAGCACCACGAAGATACCGCCTGCGGCCACGGCGCCTTGGGCCACGCCGCTAGGCCGCATCTGCGCAGGGGTATAGGGTTCGGGATCCCAGGTGCGTGCCAGCAGCGGCTGCCCCGTGGGGCTGACCATACCGGTGGGGATGAGTTGCTCGCCGGTACGCGGATCGAATTGCAGGCGCTTGCCTTCGCCGGCTTCCAGCCGATACCAACGCTGATTTTCCTGGATGCCGAACAGTACGCGGCCAGTGCCGGCATCGCGTGCTTCGATAAACGTGGTGAACGGCACCACGACGACATCGCCTTCTTTCGCCTGCGCCACCGACTCTTGCTTTGCCTCGGGTGAGGCGGGGGTATTGAGCGCGTCGACGTTTTTGGCCGCCGGCGCGGGCCCCTGCGTGATGCTTTCACCGGGAGCGACCAGGGTACGAATGGCAATCGGGTGCAGCTCGCTGTAACGGGTTTGCGCACCCTCGCGCTGGACGCGATAGAGCCGTCCGCCGACGGTGGCATAACCGCCGTTCTCTGCGATAACGCGATCGATGGTGTCGGGATCGCTGAGCTGATCATAGCGTTCCAGCTCCACCGCTTTGCGCATGTTGGTGTTGACCTCGCGCGCCAGGCCTTGCATGGCTTCGAGCGCGCCGGGTGAAAACCCACCGGGCGCGTTGCTGCCGCTGCCCACTTCACTGCTGGCGAGTGCCGCTTGCACTTGCTGTGGGGTAGGTGCCGCCTCCGCTGTTGCCAGGCGCACCAGTTCGCCACGTTGCTCAACCGATAGCGCATCGCTCCAGGTCAGCGCGATGCGCAGCATGTCGCGGGTGTCGATCGAATATTTTTCGCGTTCGTTGGGCATGCCCGGACGCCCGATCGTCTGCCATATCTGGGCATGAAAATCGCCGGTGCGCTGGGTGGTGTAAACCTCCAGTTGCATCGTTGGAATGCCGTTATTGAGAGTGCGCACCACGCGATCGGCAAACAGGCTGCGACCGACGCCGCTGGTGGTGTCCTTTTCCGTTTCGACGAAACCGTTGATCACGCTGCCGGTGCCCGGATCGGTCGCGCCGAAGATGACCGACATGTCATAGCCGACGAAGCGGTAATCGTCGCCCACGCGCGCCATCGCAACGCGGATGTTCATCTTGGCGCCGGCGCTTTCCGAGAGAACGCGCATGTCGCGTACGGTCAATTCGCCCTGATTTTCCATGCGCTGCATTTCGGCATCGACGGCTGCGCCCAGCGATACGCCGGGATTACGCCATTGAAAAGCCTTGCCCGATTCCATGATGCGATCTTGATATTGCACCGGTACATCGCCTGGGCCGTAAATGCCGTAGGGGGCAAACACCCAAGTGCCATCGTAGGTTTTGACCCGCACGGTGCCGGGAGGCTGCACGGCGGTGTCGGTAATGGGTACGTCCTGACGTCCGGCGAAATCCTTGAGGAAATCCGCTTGAATCAGTGGGTCGGCCTGGCCGCGCTGCTGCAAGGTGTGAGTCAGTTCGTGCAACAACAGGCGGCGCCCGCTCTTGGTATCGGGCGAGTAACGATCGGCGCCGAAGAAAATATTCTGGCCGCGAGTGAACGCGCGCGCATCCAGCGTTTGTGCCGCCTCATGCGCATGGGCGTCGTCATGAATACGCACGTCGGCAAGGCTCATGCCGGGCAGGCGATGTCCGAGCGCGCGTTCCAGGGGTTCGCGTTGACGTTCGTCGAGCGCTTGTCCACCGGAGGGTGTGCCGAACAAGGCGGGGGAGCGCAGTCGTTCGGCACTGGCCAGCGTGGGCAGGTGCACGGTATCGGCCTTGCCCACAGGTGTGGGTGCCCCCGGCATGTCGTGCGCGGTGCCGCCACGGTCTACGTTGAAACTGGCGCGCGCCATGCGCTCGGCTTCGCGCTCATGCAGGCCGCCGGGCATGCCAATGCGCAATGGTGGGGGGAGCTCGGTGTTGTCGAAGCGCGATTTTGTCGATGCGCCGTCAGGCTCGCCAATGTTGCCTAGATGCCGCGCCGCGGCCAGGTTTCCGGCACTGGCGACAAACGTGTCGGCCCCGCCGAGCTGGGCCGTGTCCGCGGCGCTGGGCTCGACCATGGCAGAGCTGTCGTAGCGGTGCGCCAACCAGCTCCGCAGACTGGCGCCTAGCTGATGGAAATGACTGTTCATGGCCGTTGGCTAAGGTGGTTTCCCTTAATGAATCGTTGCGCGCGCTTGCCGTTGCTGTTCTTCGTAAGCGCGTTTCGCGGCGGCAAAGCGCACTTCGCCCAGACGACCACGCAAGGCTTGCAGGGGAGGGCGAAACGTTTCCGCCGCTGCGTCGCGGCCCAGCAAATCGCTTAGCGTGGCCCAGCCGGTGGCGAGTGCGGCGTAGGCTTCCAGCTCGGCGTGTACGTGCTCGGCCAGCTCGGAAATCATCATGCTGGCCGCCACATAATTGACCGGCATTGAAGCATCCAGGGCAGCTTGTCGCGCATGCACCGCCACTTCGCGCGCGGCACCGAGATCGTTCTCTTGCAACAGCAAGCTGGCTTGCAGCAGACGTAGATCGGACAGCGCTTGCAGGTCGTTCTGTGCTTGCGCATCGGCCCAGGCTTCGTGCCAGCGTTGGTCTGCTTCGTTGGTTTGACCTTGATGGCCGAGCGCCGTGGCGATCTCAATAAGTGTGCGCAAGGCGTCGCTGGCATCGCCTTGGGCGCGGTAAAGCGCTCTTGCCTGGGATAGCGCATCCAGTGCCGGTGCCCACTGTTTGTTGCCCGCCAAAAGCGTCGCCCGGCGGCGTTGCATCGCGGCGATGGAAGTAGCCAAGGCACCGGCTGCCTCGGCATGGATGATCGCAAGATGCCAATACTCCGCGGCCAGTTCCGCATCGCCTTGTACACCCAGACTTTCGGCCAGTTCCGCCGCGGCGGAAACGGCTTCTGGCGTATTCGGTGACGCTCGTTCGAGCGCTCGCCGGGCGCGCTCGCAAGCTCCTTCGAGATCGCCGATGAAACGTGACATGGTGGCGGCGAGGTGAGTGCAGCGGACCTCGTCGTAGTCATGCTGCAGTTGTTGATGCAAGGCCGCGGCCTCGTCCAGCAGGTCGCGTGCTTCGCGTAGGCGGCCGCTTTGAGCCAAGGACTCGGCGTGTTCGGCCAGGGCAAAAGCAAGCGGGCTCGGATCGCCTTGTTCGCGGGCATGGCGCAAACGTTGCTCGGTGGTTTGCATGCTCAGCCCTCGCTACGCTGGATGACATGTCCGCCTTGTGCTTCGATGCGTGCGGCGGTGGTTTGCAAGGCAGCTTGCCGTTGCGCCTTGTGAGCTTGCGCCCAAGTCTGCAGGGTTTGCGACAAGGTTTGTACGGTTGCCTGGCGTTGCTCGGCATCGTTGCCGAGTACCTGCGCCTGCCCGTTGGCCTCGGCATGGGCCGCGCCGGCACGCGCGATACGGTCGCTATTGGCCTGCTGCAAAGCTTGCGCACCGGCGGCGGCGCTGACAAACCCCTGGCGGGTCGGCGTGGCTTGCTGCGACGTGCTGCCAAGGCGGCCAGCATCGGCTGCTACGGCTTGTTGTCGTGCGGGCGTCGCCGCATTCTCAGTATCTACGCTTTGCCCCATCTCCGCGAATGAGGCCAGTAACTTGCGGCTGTCGCCATCCATTTTCATCATGCCGCTGCGCACGTCTCCTTCAGGCAACAGATGCGCATATTGGGTCAGGTTGAGGAACAGCCCCAGCGGGATGGTGATAACGCTCAGGCCGGCCAGTCGATTGGGGGCGCCGGCCAGAGTCGCGCCCGATTCATTTGTGCGTCGCTGCTGCGCCTCGTTCGCTTGCTGACGTCGCTGCACTGCCGCCTGATGTGCACTGACGGCGGTTTGCGCCCCGCTCATTTCCTGATGGGCACGTGCCAAGGGAGCCTGTTGCGCCTGGTGATGCGAGCGCTCCGTTGCCATGCGCGCCGCTGCATTTTCCGCCTCGGCGCGTGCCGCCAGCAGGCTGAGAATTTCGTTCTGGACATCGATGATTTGCTGCGGTGTCGCTGGCGGCGGCGTATAGGCTGGATTGACGTGAATAACGATGGGTTCGAGCCCTTCGCGCAAGCCGCGCGCGAAAGCGTTGCCTGACGGTGGGGTTGCATGAGCGCCATCAGTTGGCGCGGCAGGGTGAGGCGCAGCCAGCGCGGGCGGCAAGCGCGGTGCGACGACCGAGGGCGTTGTTCCTGCACCGCCGCGCGGGGTATTCGCCATAGGCGCTGCGGCCGTCGCGGCGGTGCCGGGCAACGGCATCGCTGGAACCGGTGTGGCAGGTGTTGCAGCCGTCGTAGCACGGCCCGCAGGCGCTGGTCCCATGACAGAAGGATCGATCATCACTTTGGGCAGCACGTCTTGCGGACGAGTGCCCGGTGCCGGCGGACCACTGGAGCCCGCCGAGCCGGAGCCGCGTGGCTCCGGCACCGGTTTTCCATCGGGGCCGACGCGGTCGGTGAAAACGTAAACAGTCTCGTCGTGCCCGGTCGGTCGCCGAGCGGCGGCATCCTGCATCAGTAATTGCGCCTGCTCGTGCGGCAAGTCGGGCGTATGCAGGGCGGCGCGGGCGCTGGCCTGCATCTCTTCATGCCACACGTCTTCGCGCGTTTGTCCCGCCAGCCACGCTTCGCGGTGGCCGATGGCTTCATGTCCCAGTACCGCCTGGGCTTCCAGTGCCGCGTTGGCCGGGTTGCGCAACCCGGTGGGACGTGCGGCGACAGGTATGGGGTTGAGGTCTGGCCCGACCACAATGATGTCGAAGTTCGGTGCGAACGAGGTAGGTATCGTATCGGAGAAGAAAATCTTATCGTCCGGGACACCCATTTGCGCGGACAGGCGACGACGCACGTCGACGCGTTGTTCGGCGGTGAGCGGGACAGTGCCCCGCGTGCTGTCGCCGACCTGCATCGTGCGCCCGGCCGGTGGCGTCGGTTGGTGTAATGCGTCGGGTTCGTGCAGTGGCTGCTGGTTGGTACTTGTACTAACGGGTTCCCCGGGTGGAACAGATGTGGCGCCAGTGGGTGAACTGGCACTAGCACCGGCAGCGATATCAACATGATCCGGCAGCAAACCGGGTGGTTCGGCTGGATGTCCGGCCGTAGGCGGTGCGACGGGTGCCGATGTAGTAACCACGGCTGGTGTCGATGTGGGGGCAGCGGTGCCGGTGGCTGCAGCAGGCGTCGGCGGGGGGAGTGCGGGGCCGCTGGGAAAGGCCTGGTCGAGCTGAGCGTGCAAGGTGCTCAGATCGGTATCGGCACCTGCGGGTCGACCTGCGAGCGCTTCGGCGGCTGCTAGGTCTCGCAGCGCATCGTTAACCGGGCGGGTGACCCGTTTGTTGGTGAGGTTGCCTTGCTTATCGAGATGGACGCGGGTGTCGTACTGCTGGTGCAAGCGGCCCATTTGATCGACCCATGCCGCGTCCACCGAGGCGGGATCGTAACCCGCGCGTAAGCGGGCTTCTCGGCTCGGTCCGACAATGTCGCTGCTCCAATTGGCCGGCTCATCCAGCTTGCGTAAGCGGCGAATCTCCGGCCGGTCGGCTTGCGGGTCGTGAGAGGTGACTCGGGTATGGGGTTTGGCTGGGCTGGTGGCAGTTGCTTTGCCGGTTTCCGCTAGTACGGTAAGCGAGTTCAGATCCGGAGGAGTCAAGATGCCATGCGGATCTTCCATTTGATTTCGGATCTTTTCTTGTGCAATCACGTGATCGCGTTGCACGTTATGTCCCAGGGTTTCGAGATCCGGTACAGCGTCGCCGTATCTCCATGGTCTATTGAGCTCGGGCTTATCGGGGATGAACGCTTGGTGGGGCTTGCCTTTGGCAGCGGCACCCGTTAACGGCCTTGCTTCGGGTGGTGGGCTGTGGCTGCGTCCGTAGTCGCGATCGACCACGCCTTGCAGGGGTGCTTGATCGGGTGTTGGCGGCGGTGTCGCCGCGGCTGGTGGCACATTGGCTTCGTCACTGATGCGATAAGCCGGCGCGTTCGGATCGATCGGCGGCGGCGCTGTGTTCGGGTCCGTTTCATGTGGCGGCGTGGCCGGATGATCGGCAGCGCCAGGCACCGGTTCGGGTGCATGTTCGGTCGTGACACGAGCTGCCGCGTGCTCATCTACCGGTGGAGTCGCGGTAACGGTAGGCCCTTCGCCAGCGCGTGCCGGTGGATTGGGATGATCGGGGCGCGGATTGGGCTCTGGGTGGGCCGAGGGCGGCCGGACACCAATATGGGCCAACTTGCCTCCGGCAAAACCACCCAACGCTCCGCCTGCGGCCCCCGCGGCGGAAGACAACTCGGCGCCATCGGCTTCCACCTGGGTCGGGTCGGCCTGACTGGTGAATTCGTGCAAGGCGCGAAAAGCCAGCGAGACCGGATGCAAGACACCGGCATTGATGCCGTCGAGAATCATCGTTGCCGCACCGATCGCCAGCGCCACCTCGGTCAGAATACCTGCCAGTGGCGACAGCACGCCGACCGTGACCACGGCAGCAATCCATAGCCCGACGGCGATCGCTCCGCAGACACCCGCGATGACATTCAAGATATTGGTAGTGACATCGATCACTTCGGAAATCGCGTCGATGGTGTTGGCGATCTTTTCGTAAGTGGACGCGCCTTGGCCGATGCGTCCGATTTTTTTTCCGGTGTCTTCCCAGTTGCGTGTCGCCAATCCATAGGCTGACATCACGCCACCGATGATCGCGCCGACGGCCGGAACAGGAGTGAATTTGGCAGCGCCGCCGGCAATGCGCCCACCAAAGCGACGCACTGCAAAATCTACGCCTTTGAGTGCGACCCGCGTGCCGGCCCCCATGCCCAGGCCCATCAGGAAACCACTGCCGGCGCCTTCGGTGAAACCTGCACCGGCCTGTTCGGCAATAAACGCAGCGCGTTGGGTGGATTCCGCCGCACCGACGCGTTGCGAGGCAGATGACCAGCGCTGGTGTTCGGCCAGTTCTTCGTCGATCAGCGCCAGGTCGCCGGTATCGGCGGAGTCGAGCCCGCTCCCAGCAGCTCCCGCATCACCGCCACCAGCTTGTCCCGCGCCCGCAGCACCTCCTCCGCCCGGCGCATGAGCGCTTCGTGCTGCGGCAGCGCCGCCCGCGGCTGCGGGCGCTGCTCCTGCTGCGCCCGGTCGTGCGGCGCCTGCCGCGGCAGCGGGTGTTCGTGCGCCCGCCGCTGCTCCCGCCGGATGAGCGCCTGCTGCCGATGATGGTGATCCGGGCGTCGCTGCACCAGGTGCGGCATCCGCTGCGGCAGCCCCTGGCGCGGCGGGATCAGTCTGTTGCATAGCGGATGCCGGGGCGGGCACGGCGCCGTTGTCGTGATCGACATTCGCCGGTGCTGCATTCACTGGAACGGCGCCGGGCGCTGCGGGAGGCGGTTCGGGCGGTGGCGCCGATGCATCCTGACGCAAGCGTTGCAGGCTCTGATTGCCGGCTGCCTGTTGTGCCTGGGCCGGCTCGCTCTGCGCCAGTGGGTTTTCCGGGGAGGGTTCGACGTGCGTGCGCAGCGGCGGTCGATCTACGGTCGCGCCGGGCCCAGGTGCCGCTCGCGCCGTATCACCCATGGCGAATCAGTGGCGCAACAGCGGGTGGTAGTGCTTGAAATCCGTCGGTGACGGCGCGGACCCTTGCTTGGCCAGTTGCCGTGCCAAGGCCCGCACCAGATGCGACATGCCGATGGAGCCTTGTTCCTGTGCCGCCAAAAAAGCGGCGTCGAGAGAAATGGTGCGAATGTCGCCGCCCGGCAACTCGAATTGGCGTGCCAGAAAAGCAAAATCGATATCTCGCTCCAACGGGGCCTGCGACGGAAACATGCGCCGCCACAGGCGTTCGCGCTGCTGCGCGTCGGGCTTGGGGAAATCCACCACGTAATGCATCCGCCGCGCGAATGCCTCGTCGATATTGCGTTTGAAGTTGCTGGCCAGCACCACGATGCCGGCATGCTCTTCCAGTTTTTGCAGCAAGTAAGCGACCTCGATATTGGCATAGCGGTCGTGGGCGTCTTTGACCTCCGAGCGTTTGCCGAACATGGCATCGGCCTCGTCGAAGAACAGCACCGCGTTATGCGCGCTGGCCGCGGTAAAAATGCGGTCCAGATTCTTTTCGGTGTCGCCGATGTACTTGCTGACCACGCCGGACAGGTCGATGCGGTACAGGTCCAGATCCAGCTCGTGCGCGATCACGCCGGCGGTCATCGTCTTGCCAGTGCCGGATGCGCCGGCAAACAGAATCTTCATGCCGCCGCCCATGCCGCCGCCGAGAAAACCCCATTCGTGATAGACGCGATGACGGTAGCGAATCGCGGCGGCGATCTCGCGCAGGCGTTGCAGAACCTCCTCCGGCAGCACCAGGTCGTCCCATCCCAGCCTGCATTCGACCTTGCTGGCCAACGCGCCAAGATGGCTTTGCATCTGCTGACGTGCCGCACTGCGCAGCAACTTCGCATCGACGGCGGGCAGGCCGTGCAGGATGCGTAAATCTTTTGCATCGGAAACCGCTGCATCTATCTGCCGTGCGCTGAAAGCAAAGCGTTCTGCCAATACGGCACAGTCTTGCGCACTGATCGCCGGCGCGGCTTTCTTCCACAACGCCACGCGCGTGGCGAACGGCGGAGATCCAAGTACAAGCGACAAGGCACGACGCTGACCGAGCAGACTGCGCCAAGGCGTATGCGGTTGTGCTGCCAGCAGCAGCGGAGCGATCGGCAGGTCCAATAGTCCGGCAAGCTCCGGCGCCAGCTGACCGTCGCGCTCGGCCAAGGTTTCGGCGCCCTCGATCAGGATCAATGCTGTTTGCAGGCGACATTCGAAGACGCTTTGCGCCAACGCAGCCTGTACCGGGCGACCATCGCGGCGCATCGTGGATACATCGATGCAGCGCCAAGGTAGGGCAAGCCGTTGGGCCAACGCGGCGGCCAATGCTTCGCGCTCATATCGGGTGGCCGCCTGGATGACGAGCACCGGTGGTTCGCTGGGTGTATCGCTTGCGGTGGCGGTGAACAGCTCGGTCAATCGCTGCAGTAGCGGGGCATCGGGCGATGCATCGTCGTCGTGAGCCGGACCGCTTTGGGTTTGCCCGGAAGGTCCTCCTGATGCGCCGAACAAATAACGCACCAGCGCGACATTGGGTGCGAAGCCGGCGTTGAGCAGCGAGGGTCGCATGCCTGGGGGATCGATCATATGCACGATCCCGGCGGTTCGCAGAGATGCCGTGGGGCCCAGGGCCGCGTCGACCGCGGATGCATAACAAGAACCATCGCCAAGCAGTCGCCGAGCCAGATCGGTGGTCGGCCATTTACGCGTGATGTCGTTGTTGAGATAGGCGTAGAGCGTTTCGTATTTGAGATCCAGCTCCGGTGCCAGCGCAATCAGCACTAGATCCTCTTCCAGCTTCGACAGCTGAAAAACGCGGCACATGTGTTCCCAGCGCGGATCACGTTCGCCGCGGCTATCGACCGTGGCATCGGTATAAAGATCGGCCAGTCGGGTGTCGGTCAAGTCGGCGTTGGCATAGGCCTGGGCGATCACCTCGTCGATCTGCGCGTCGCTGATATAAAGGCCGCGGAACTCGTCCAGCGAAAGCTGATAGCGGGCACGCAGCCGTAGCACCTCGCGTTCGATCAAACGGTCCAGACGTGCCAGCAAGGTCGTTGGATAGAGCGTAGGGGCTAGCGTCATGGCATTACTCGCGACTGAAGAACGTCATGGCGGGCGTGGTCAGCCAGGGCAGCTCGTGCTGTCCGCGATTGAGCCCGGCGAGATTGAGTAGCAAAGCAAGAGGAGGACGCTCGAATGTGACCTGCAAATGCTCATGCTGCCATTCGAGCTGGGCGCCGACATCCAGAAACTGGCTATGCAGGTAATGTGCGCGTGAGGCGGCGAAGCCGGGGATTTTGCAGGCAAAACGGTGCAGTAGATGCTGTGCGGCCGTCGCCAACGCGGCGTGCCAACGCGGTAGCCATGGGCCGGGCGGCGACCTCAGGAAATGCCGCTCGTCGTCATCGGCCGCGCGAGGGCGATCTTCGCTGGGCAGCCCGCGCCGCCAGCCACGTCGGCGACGCATGCTGAGTTTGCCTAACCAGGCCGCGATCATCTCGGTCGAAACGCGCGCGTCGATGCCGAGCAAGGCGCGCCATGCCGGGTCAGCGAGAAAAAGACGCATCCGCTGGGCGCCTTGCGCATGTGCAAGCAGCAACCAGCGCATCAGTTGCGTAGCCGATACCTGAACTTCATCGCGCACATCCAGGCTTGGCCAATCCCGAGTGAGTTCATGCAGGGCCATGGCATCGAGGCTGGTCAGCAGCATGAAGGCGCCACCGAACGGGGTGTAACCGATACCCGGCGACACGTCAGCGGCCGGTGTGGGCATGTTGCCCGCAAGTTGCTGCAAACCGCTTTGACGCGCCTCTGCTTGCACACCGCATAACCACGTCCGGCAGGTGGCCGGCATGATGTCGTATAGCGACTGCGCCGGATCAAAGGCGCCGATCCATGCTGCTCGTTGTGACTCGGGTAGATCGTGCAGCGCTTCGATCAAGGCGGCGACGGCGCAGCAGGCGGGCACGCAAGCCGTACCGTGCGCTGCCATGGCGAGATAAAGCCACAGGCTGCGGTGTTCTATCGAGCGCGCGGGATAGGCTGCATGCAGCGCCATCGATACGGTGGCGATAAAGCTCGCCGTGGTATCCATGGCCTCTTCCGTATCCCAGCTTTGCAACAGACGTTGCGCATCCTGGGTGGTCAGCGTAGTGAGAATACGCAACAGAGATTCGTGCGGAAGCGACAGCAATGCGGCAAGTCCCGCCTGTGGTTCGCTGATCAATACGGTGCGAATAGCCGCCGAAGCTGACAACAGGCGCAAACCATCGAATCGCGCGTAATACCAGCGCTGCCAGGCATCGCCTGCCGCGCAATCGCCGATAAAGCGGGCGAGATAAGCTGCGTGATCGCGAAAGCGGATCAGATTGTCGTTCTCGCCTGTAGCCAACGCTTGAGCCAAAGCCTTGCCTAGCGCTTGCGCGCTGTGTCGAGCGAGCTGATCGGCGTCGCCAGCGGCATCCACATGCCATTCCAACTCCAAGCACCGGATAAAAACCACGCTGTTCTCGTCAGTGGCGAGCAAGCGGGCACATGCCGCCGTCAATGCTTCGGCTGTACGTGTGCGCAAAGCCTGGTCCAGCTTTTGTTGAACCTCCTTCGGCGCCGGATGCGAAGACGAAACGAAATAGCGCGTTTGCCATCGCCGCACACATAACGCTGGCATGCTGGAAAGGGCGTTCATGAGCGCATAAAGCTCGCATCGGCCGGCCGCTCGACCTGTAGCGCCGGAAGGTCGGAGCGAACGGCTTTTACCTCCCAATAAAAGCGCTGCTCCGGATTCCCGGGAGTGATCATGCGCACGCGAAAACGCCCATCGTGTACCGTGGTACTGGCCAGGGCGGAAACCTGCTCATCGCCTTCATACAGTGGCGTGATTTGCACCGTGCGCTGGTGAGCGCAGGTCAACGCTTCGAAATAATCGGGTAGATCCACCGTGGCTGCGCCATTGCGCAAGCAGCTCTCGCCGCGGTAGAAAACCGCCGCCTCCGGCCCTTCGATAGCGGCGTGCACCAGCCATTGCCCGGCTGCATTTTTGGGATGCGGAATGGCGAAATTCTTGCTGCCGCCCACGTTGATGTCACCAACGATGTTGACAGTGCCGTTGACATCGAGCGTGTTGACGGTGCTGTGATCGGCACTCAGGTTACCGGTGGCGATCACGTCAGTGAACTGCGCGCTACTGCTGGAGGTGAGTGTCTGATGCAGCGTGACACTCTGGTTGCAGGTCACCGTATTTACAAACGTGCACGCGCCGTTGAAGATAGATGCGCCGCTGGCGTTGAAGCCGTTGTCGACTTGCATGTTACCGCTGACATGCAGTTGCGCATTGGGCGTGGTGGTGCCGAAACCGAACTTTCCGCCCATGAACGCGGTGGCATTACCGTTGTTTTGAAACACGAACAGGAAGTCGTCGCCACCGTCATATTCGAAATCGGCGTCGTTGCGAAACAGCCACAGTTTGCCTTGATGCTTGTTGGGCGCTTGAATGACCACGCTGGCATCCAGAGTGTTGGTGCCGATGCCCAGCGAGCCTCCAAACCAGGCATTGCCTGCGCCGGGGTCGCTCCAGTTGCCGCCGATGCCGCCGACGTTCAAGGAGCCGCAGGCGAATTCGCCTGGCGTGCGTACCCCTGGGATCGGCTGGCTCTGGTCTTGATTGGCATTGAGCCAAAGCCAGGCGCCATCGTTCCAGATCAGGGTGGCATGGGCCGGCAGTGCGCGTGCCGCGCCGCCACCGATTTTTTCGATGGCCAGATCGCCCGCAACATGCAAGGTGGCCGCTGGGGTATCTCCGCCGACGCAGGTCAAACCGTTATCGCGCACGGTGAGAAAGGGCACGATCTCTTTCAAGGCACCAGTGCTGTCCACATTCACATTGCCTACCGAGAAGGCATTCTTGCCGGTGGCACCATCCTTGGCGGCGAACAGCACTTGCAGGTCGCTGCCGCCAGCCTTGTTGCCATCCACCCGCCGCAGCACTTGCGGCACACCTTTGCGATCGCCGGTGTCGGTGCGGAAATCCAGCGTGCCGGCGAGCAGGCGTGCATCGCCCAGCACGCGTAGATTGCCCTCGACCCAGACCAGATCGTTTTCCGGCGGATGCGCCGCATCGTCGATCCGTGGCGGCTGAAAGTGCACGCTGGTGGGGTCGACACTGCGATCGCGCAAACGAATCACCCCACCGGCCGCTTGCACACTTTCCGCCACGACGCCGAGGTATTGGCGAAACGCACGGATCTGATCGCTGTCCTTGGTTTGCAGGCCATCGCTGCCGCCGCTGTCGTCGCGCGGCAAAAACGTGCCTGGCTGACTGCCTTGTTTGAACCAGCGCACCATGCCTACCGGAATCAGCCAGCGCCGTTTATCGCCGGACTCGGGAAACTGTTGAAACGGTACCGACTCGTCGTACAACGTCGGCTCATCAGGATTGAACAGTTGCAATGCCATGTCAGGCTGCACGCTGCGACCCGCCAGGGTGATCGAGTCATGTGATCCTTTGGGCGGATCGCCGACAACGATGGCGTAGCTTTCCGCAATGCGGTTGGACGTATCGCCGCTGCACAAGGCGAAGCCCGCGGGCGTCGTGGCCGTAGCGGCCTCCTTGTAGCGCACCCATATCTTGACCAGCACCCCACCGTCGGGGGTGTCGGTCTGGAAATTGGCGAAAGCATCGACACTGAGCTTGACCGGCGAGGTGATCACCACGGCATTGCCGTAACCATCCCAGGCCACGCCAGGCAGCAGGGACACATCGACAGAAGTGCCCGAGGGCAGGGCACGTTCGAACAGGTCCAGTCCGATAGCGATACCCCAGGTATGCGCGCCCAGAGTATGACGCGCCGTCTGCACATGCTCGTACAGCATGGCGGCAGTCAGGTCGGCAGCACCTAGGTATTGTCCTTCGAAGAAAACCGGGCGTTGACTCTGGTCCATGACAGTATCCTCAGGGCTTGCGCTTGGTCATGGTGGCGATCAGTCGTTTGTGCTCGGCGAGCTGTTTCCTCAGCGCACTCACTTGCTTGGCGAGATCATTGACGTCCACCGTGCTACTCGCCGTCCCGGCCGGCGCCGCCGCTGCCGCGGGCGCCGTACTCAACATGTCCAGTGCGGCACTGGGCAGTATTTGCCGTAGCAGCGGTGCCATGACTTGGTGCGCGAGCAGGAAATCGGCCGGATGCGCTTGCTCTTGGTCGCTAACCAGCGGCGTGCCATCGGCTTGTGTCATGCCCAGGCTGCCGAGGAACAGACTTTGCGCATCGACCTGCCGGTTGGGCTGCGCGATGGCATTACCCAGCAAGGAGGCGAATACGCCAGGTACGGCAGTGTCGGCGGCCGGCGTTGCATTGCCGGCTGGCGCCTGGGCTCTGGCTTGCGCCATCTCTACTTGAACCGGTGTGGATTGAACATGCATGACATAGCCGTTCGCGGCAGCTTTGACACCGATACTCGATCCCCGCGTTCTACTGCCGCAGCACATCTTTTCGAGCATCTGCCGCAAATTGCCGAACAAGCCACCATTGCTGCTGAAAAACGACAGCCAGTATTGGATGTTCGGCCAGGTAGGGAGAAACGCGCGTGCGCTGATATTGCAGATTTTTATGACATGGCAGTCGCTGGATGAGACGGTAATCGTCGCCAACGGTACGCAGTCGGCCATGGCCGATGGCGAGCACGGCGGTAGCAACGCACCACAGAGACATTTCTGCATGACCGCTTCGGCTACGCTGCTCAACCCTTGCAGCGATTGGCCATAGCTCTGCATCAGCATCAGACTCGTGGATTTCTTTTTGAGGTCGTACACACTGCTATCGGGTGCGGCGATACCGACAGCGGCCAATCGACTGGCCAGTTCGCAATCGTAAAAGCCCTGGTTGCGAATGAAATCCGCCAAGGCGTCGCGCAAGCTGAGCAGATAGCTGTAGATTTGCGCATGGCTATAGGTTTTGTCTTTCAGTGAGCCTTGCACGGTTTCCATCAGCGGCAAGATGCAGCACATAAAACGCTTGGCCGCTTCGCCATAAGTTGTCTTCTGCGTATTAAGCGACGTATTGGGCGCTTTATAGACTTTGAAGCTATATCCCTCGCAGGTCAGCGTCGGTTCGCAAGAAACCGGCGCGTTCTTGGCCGGCTTGCTGGTGGTGCTTGTCGATGCGCAACCGCAGTCGCTTTTGCCGGTCGAGCTGGATCCTCCACACGAGCAGCCACCACTGCCGCTGCCGCCACAACTGCATCCGCCTTGACCACCGCAGGAACAACTACCTGGGCCATTGGCCGATTCACGCAAGGCACCAACACCGCGCGACGGTTTCTCGGCATAGCAAACCGCCAGAATCCAGTCCTGGGTACCGCCGTCGCACATGGTCGTGTTGCCGGACTTATAGTTAATGTCGCCGAGTATTCTGCCGACCTCCGCGGCAGCGACCTTGACCTTGGTGGTATCGGCAGCTGCGGGAAACAGCTGGAAACAATCGGCATCGGTTTGTGGCTGACATTTTCCGATCAGATCGCAAATGTCCACGCTGACGTTCTTGCACAACACGATGTCATTGCCACAAGGCGATACCGCATAGCCAGGTCGCACGGTCACCTTGGTGTCGCCCTGGCCGGGTCCGCAGACGCTGCAGATCACCTCCAGGCCGCATGCCACACCGGTGCCGACCAGATAACGGTTATGCAGGCGATTCTTGCCGACGATGTAGTGGTCGAGGCGGTTGAGGTCTTCGTCGGTCAGCAATTGCCCGGCAAAGAAACGTGGTCGGCAAAGACATTCGAGTCCGCCACATGCCGGGCAGACTGGCGTGGTGTCGCACATGGGTGTCGCGTTGCAATCCGGGTATGGGATGGTGCCACGCTGATAATTGGACGTGCTGATAGCCATTAGCGTGTCCTCGAGGTGGCCGGCATTCCGGGTGCCGGCGCTGGGCATTCGATGGTGGTCACAACAAGGTTCATGCGTTTGGCATGCCTGCATAGGTCGATCGTGTTTGCGAGGATCATGGCTACTGGCCGCCCTTCAGGTTGAACCAGCTTTCGAAAAGGCCACCTTGGATGGCATAAGGACTGCCGCTGGTGAGTTGCCCGGTAGGCAGTTCGGCGCGCGTGAACTGTCCCGCGACAGCAGTTTTTCCGGCGCCCTCAAGTACGAAATCGCAACGCAAGATGGCCCAGAAATCGTCGATGTTGGGCAGCTCTTTCGCTGATGGCACAAAAGCGATCGCGTCGATGGTCGCTGGATTCCCGGGGATTTCTACGGCGTCGATCACCCGACGGCCAGCCAGTGTCGCCTTGACCGGAACGATGCTGCCCTTGAGCGCACAACGGCAGTTCACGATGGATGCGACGCTGGCGTTGTTCTGTGGCACCAGAACTTGGAAAACATGCTGATCGTTGGCTGTACCAAACAGGATCGGGCCATCGAAGGAGATCACAAAGCCGAATGCCTTGCTGCCATCGACTCGCGTGATGGTGAATACCGATGGCTCCGTCTTGCCATGCGTCCAGCTCAAGGCATTGATGCGTCGCAAGCCTTTTTCCAAGCCTGGGCCAGGCGCGCCGTCTTTGCCGGGGATACCGGGTGCACCGTCGGTGCCATTGGTACCAGGCGCACCGTCCTTGCCCGGTGCGCCATCTTTACCGGGCGTACCGTCCTTGCCTGGCGCACCATCTTTACCCGGCGCACCGTCTTTGCCGGGGGCGCCATCTTTCCCTGGCGGCCCCACACCACCGCCACCGGGGTTGGCAAGAATGCAGTCGATGACTTCCTTGAGCGTCTGCGTGCTCGGTAGCAGCATGCGTCCGGTGACATTGTCGATCAGAGCGGCCCCTTCGGCCGGCGCGGGCACGGGTGCAGGCGGGTCCACCAACTGGTTGCCGACCACGTAGTTGGCGATGGTAGCCAGCACGATGCAATCGGGTTGATCGCAATGCGGACAGCCGTCCAGACTTTGCTGCCATAGATCGCTGCACTTGGCAGGTGGCGGCGGCACCGTAGCCGATGGCGGATCGACGAGTACGCCCAACTCGTAGGATTCGAGGATGCGATTGGGTGCGCAGCGTGTGTCGTCGCAGCCGCACTCGTCGTAAAGCACGGGAATGTCCTCGTTGGGACACTCGCGATAACGAATGCAGATTTGCAGCGTATGCGGCTTGGTGTCCTTGATCGCGATCACCGCAGGCTGGGCGAGAATGTCCAGGATGTCGCGATCGGTCACCACAATGTCGTGGCCGCAGCAGTCCACTGCGGTGCCAGGCTCGACATACACGTAATGGCTGCGACAACTGGCTTTGTCGTGCTGGGTTACCTTCAGCCCGCAGACCACGCCTTCGCCGTGCAAGTACTGGTTGTGATGGCGCATTTTCTCGACGACGTAATGCTGCTCGTCGATAAAGTCGCGCGCCAACATCAGCTTGCCGGTCCAGTAGGCATTGCGCGAGAACGGCTCGTAATCGCACGCCGGACACTTTGCCTGGGTGGCTTCGATGGGATCGCTGGCCATAATCTCGTTCTCCGAAGCGTTCCGTCAGTTGAGGGGTGGTGGCGTGCCAAGGCGCGTATTGCGCCCGATGCGTTGCGCCGGTGGGATGGCAGGGGCGGCCGCGGTCAAGATGGACGCCGTTCCCAATGGGGTTGTGCCAAGTGGTATGCCTTGCGGTAGACGTCCGATCACCGCGTCCAGACCAATCATTGATTGCACGCCAATGCGCATGCGCGGCTCGACGTACGCGATGTCGTATTGCACGTAAGCGGGACATTCGCTGCGCAGCAGTTGCTCCAGCGATCGCCGTTGTGCCTGTTCGCGATAGCGCGAAGGCACAAATACCGTAATGCGGTTGGCATGCACCAGAACCGGGTCGCTGGCGGCGTCAGGAGTAGTCAGTAACAAGGTGTGATTCGTGCGCGCATTGGTATCGAGCTGCGAACGATTGACGATGCGTCGCCCCCACAGCACGGCTTGTTCGCCCAACCGGCCCTTGCCTAGTTGCAGCCAGCGGCGCAAGCGGAAATGTTCAAGCAGCAGCGGCGGTGGCTGGTAGGGAATACAGGCAGGGACAGGTCTGCAGTTGCGCGGCGTTTCCACACAATGACGACGGGCCGGTCGGCGCGAATAACGCGTCGGCGCATCGGCCCAGCCGAGCAACAGCAGCAGCATCTCGTGCAAGCCGCGTGGGGTGCCGTGCAGGTCGTACAGCTGGCTGGCCCGGCGCAGATACTCGCGCCGCCGCGCTTCGCTCCAGCCGCGATCGAGGCTAAGACCCACCCACGAAGCCAGCCAGCTGAGAAAATCGACCGTCGCTCCACCGATTGCCTTGGCCGGCGTGCTCATCGGATCGAACCAGCTCGCCAGATTATCCACCGTGCGTTCGATACTGCGCGTGGTGGTGTCGTACAAGGCGAGGAAGCGCGCGGTGAAGTCTGCGCTTACCGGCTCGCTGGCGAATACCGCGGGCAAATAGCGCAGCGAGGTGATTCGGGGAAATTCGATTTCGGCCGCACGCAGTGCTGGCGTGGTCTTGCCGGTGCCGCGCAAGCTCACGCGCAACCACAAGTAGCGGCCTGGCGGGCTGCGGATCAGCCCATCCCACGACCACGGGCCCTTATCGCCATTTCTGGGCAAGGCGACGGTCAATGCTTGCCATTGCGCAAAGCCATCGAGCTGCGTCGCGCTATAAGTCTCATCGGCGCAGAAGGTTTCGGCGAGGATCGAACATCCGGCCGGCATTTGCCCGTGCAGCAGGATGCGATGCCACTGGCAATCGAGGATGCCGCTATCGAGCGGGCCACTGAGAAAGTGCCCATCGAGCTCATAGAGCTGAGACGGTGCGGGCGGCGCGGCGCTCAGCGGTTCGCCGTCGTCATCGAAGTATGCGCTGATCGCGCAAGGGTTATTGCTGCATAGCGCGCGCAGGTCGAGCGTGCCATCGGCCAGTACCGCGAAGGGCAGGGCGTCGAAGCGCTCGGCGGCGGCTTCCACGCTGGCTGGCGGCGACAGCAGGCTGCCGTCGGCTTGCATCGTCTGCAAACGCGGCTTGTTGTGCACGGGGTCGAGATCGACCACGTAGATCACGCCACAGCGATCGACCGCGATAAATAACGGTACGTTGAATATCGGGCCACGTGTGCCGCGCCAATGGCCGTTGGCGCTGAAATGGTGCACGCGCTGATTGACGATGTCGGTGATCCAGACGCCGCCGTGCGCATCGCAGGCAACGGCACGAGGCTTCCAGTGTGGATATTTTTCCGCGGCCGGCCGTAGATGCCCACGCAGCGCATAGCCGTTCAACAAGAACACGCTGACGCGGTGGTTTTCGCGGCGCAGGCGTTCGCGCAACTCCTGGCGGCGCGGATTGGAGCCGCTGACGGTGAGCCCGTCGCGACCGCTGTCGCAGATGTACAACAGCCCGCCATGCGTGGCGATGCCACCGGGATTACGCAGTTGCCGGGCACCGCCGCCATGACCGCCGGTGCAGGGGATGGTGACAAAGCGGCAGCAACAAGGATCGAAGTGCTTGAGCTGGGTGGCGCCGAGCAGGTAGAGACTGTTACCGCTGGTGGTGACCTGCAGTGGTGTGCACAGGCCGCCGAAACTTCCCGACGCCTCGCCGAAGTCGCGCGCACTGCCGGCGAACCAGGGTAGCGTGATATCGCCGTCCCGCGGGGTCTTGCGTAGGCCACCATCGTCGAGCATGCGCCAGCCAACGCGCGCGTTGAGCAACAGCGACAAGGCGTCGTCGGGCAGCTGCGGCGGTGCCGGCACTCGCTGCGGCGCGTTGGGGGGCATCAGGCCTGGCGTGATCGTGTTCACGCTGTCGCCCCGGCATCATAGTTGGCGATCACTGCATGCTGCACCGAGTACAGCAAGGCGTGCGGTTGAATCGGGATATCCGTGCACGGCGGCTGAGCTTCACCGTCCAGCACGACGGTCAAGTCGCTGATGCTGGCGACGCCACTGATGCTCAGCAGGCGCTGATAGACCCGTGAGTAATAGATGGTGCCACCGAAGGGCCAGCCGTCGCCTTTCTCGCCGCCTTTCAACGGATGAAAATAATCGAGCAGGGATTGTTCGATGGCGATGCCCAACTGCGCCAGGTCGGCATCGTCGGCGGCAATCACATCGCCCTGTATCAGCACGAGCTGATAGAGCGGCCGCAAGACGAACAATTCGGTGGCCAGCAAACGGCGGGCATCGAGATAACTGCATACGGTGCGCAACAGTCCATCGCTGGCCTGAGGCGCCGGGTCGTCGGTATCGGGCACCACCACCACCGACACCGTGCCCGGTACTTTGAGTCCGGGAAATTGCGGATGGAAGAAAGGCAAAGCCTTGGCGCGACGCACATTGCCGGCCTGCGTGGCGAGGTATTCGAAATCGCTGCTGCTGACGGCGCGATCACGGCTACGCAAGGCTTGCGGCGCGCGCTTCTTGGCCTGATCCAGCGTTTCCTCGTCGCGGCCGCCGTAAGCGGCCAGCAGGTTGCCGATGCCGTTGTCGTCGAGGCCGTCCACGTGCGTGGTCATCGTATCGATCAACCCCGCCGCGACATTGCCGCGTTTGCCGCCGCCGACACGATAGACGCGAGCCACCACGTTGGCGCCGGGGTTGCCCACATAAGCAACCGGAATCGCGCCATTGACGCCATCGCCGGTGAGGATTTTCCCCGAGCTGCGATCAAGCACATAGACCTGGTCGGCAGGCCCGGCAGCAAAGAAATCCGTTACCTCGGTCCAGGTGTCGAAACCGTCGTTGCTTTGCTGTATCTGCAATTGCAGCGAACCGGCGACCACCGGCACGCCATTGAGCTGGAAACTCTGATTGCGGCTGCCATCGCTGCCGCCCAGTACCTCGTCGTGTATCGTTTCCGCCTGTTCGACCAACACGGTATTGGTACGTATCGCCAGCAAGATCGGCGGATTGAGGTACTGGCTGGAGGCCACGCGCACACGGATCCAGTAGCGCTTGGTGGTGTCCTTGGGGTTGCCGCTGAATTTCGCCGTGGCGGTAATGCCGCCCGCAGGCAATTTCAATTGCACGTGGCCGGCACGGGTGAAGGCCAGGGTTTCGTCTTTAAGCAGGGTCAGCGGTGTCCAATACGTGCCGTCCCAGTATTCCCACGCGAGGCTGGCTGGCGTGGTGATGGCATCGCCGCAGCCGTACCAGCCGAAGGCTTGCGGGTCGCTTTGTACGACGATGGCAAGATCCAGCACCTCGGCCGGTAACGGGGCGCTGTCCACGAAGCCCAGCGCCAACTCCGCATCCTTGGCTGCTTGTGGGCCGAATGGCTGAAAGCCGGTCACGCCGTCATTGGCGCTGCTGATGTCGCTGTAGCCGCCGCCCTCGGCGGTAAGCAACTGATTGAGCTGCGCGCGAAAAGCCTTCAGCGAACGCACCGTTTCGAAGATCAACGGCGTACCGCCATCGCCGGGGTCGGCGCTCAATGGGGTGCGTGAGGGCACGGTCACCACGCTGTTCGCGCTGGTGGTCAATACCGGCAGCGTTACTTCGGCGTTGGCCGGTTCCGCCGGCTCCAGTTCGATGCCCAGCAGTTGCAGAAATTTGATGTAGTTGAGCTGCGGCACCAGATTCATGCGATACAGCAGCATGTCTGCCTGCCAGGCGAATACTTGCGCAAAGGTCACGCCGGGATCGTTGTCGTTGACGTCGGTCCAGGCGGCATCGCCGGGGCGCCACTCCGGCGCATAGCGCGCGATGCGCGTGCGGATTTCGGTGACGATGTCGTCGTAACGGCGGTCGTCGATCATCGGCAGCGAATTGTCGAGTGGCATCAGGCAGCCTCCTGTACGTAGAAGGGATAGACGAGATTGCCAAGAGCATTGTTGATGCGGATGCGGTAGTTGATGCGAATCAACAGCAGGTTGTCTTGCCCGGACGAGCTGTCGGTGCTGACATCGAGTACATCGATGCGGCGCTCGTAGGCGGTGAGCGCCTTGCGCACACCTTGCACCACGCGCGAGCGGGTCACCGCATTGTTCGGCGCGAACACCAGCTCATGGATGCCGCAGCCGAAGTCGCTCAGCATCACGCGTTCGCCCCGGGCGGTAGACAGAATCAGATAGATCGATTCTTCAATACGCTGCTCATAGCGCGATTGCGCCACGCTGCCGCTGGCCGTCACCTGCAAGGGAAACTTCCAGCCGATACCGAGAAATTCGCGCGTGTCGTCGCTCATGGCTTCATCCCATCAACCTGGCAGTGAATCGACGATGCCCTTCAAACCCTGCACTGCGGATTTGATCGAGCTGACGGTTTTTTCAATATCGTTGGCACCGCCGGCAATCGCGCTGAAGTCGGGCAAGTCCAGCGATTGACCGATCAGACCGGCGATGATGCCGATGATCATCATCAGCGACTGCAGTGGCTTCAGCGACGACATCGCATTGCTCATGGCGGCGTCGGCGCTATTGCTCGCGCAGATCAAGGTGTCCCTGAGCACCGGATTGTCGTCGGTGCCATCCATGTTGATGCTCAGTTTGAATTTGAGAATGCTGTCGACCTGGGTCAGGAAGCACAGCAAAATATTGATGATCAGCAGCAGAATGTGCTTGAGCATCGCGATCAGATTGGGTATCTGCAGGGCCGGAATGCAGCCTTCCAACTGAGCGATGGCGTCGAGCAGTTTCGGCACCGAGGTGGCGAGCTTGGTCGGGTCCGGCACCGCGCTGGCGAAATCCTTGATCTTGCTGATCACGTTGAGGATCTTGAACAGGCAGGCCATGCTGGCGAACAGCGGGCCAAGCTGGATCAACAAGTTGAGATTGAGCTTGCAATCGCTGGTCGGTCCGCTGGCGAGATCCACGAAAGCATTGAGCTCGGCGCCGCCGAGCAGCGGGATCGTGGGGATGCCGCTAAGCGCTTTCAGCTCGATACATGGGATGGCCGCGCTGGTGTCGGTATCGATGTCGAGGCTGATGTCAGTGCTCATGGCGCGCTCCTGATCTCATATCGCCGGACCTACCGGCGCCACCAGACGCCCGTTGATAACGACATTGGGCGCGTTCAATTGCAGCGTGCCGACCGATTGAATGGTGATGCGGCCGTTGGCCATCTCCAGCAGGTTGCCGTGCGCGTCCTTGATGCGGATAAAGCCCTTGTCGCCGCCTTGCGCGGGCGGATCGTAAAGAATGATCTCGTGGCCATTGACCGAGCGAATGACGCGCAGCTCGCGCTTGTCCGCCGGTGGTTTGTCTTGCCCGTTCCAGAGGAATCCGACCACGAAGGGATGATCGAAATGGCCGTGATCGAACGCGACGAGGGCTTCGTCCTCCAGTTCGGGCATGGTGTACACGCCGCGTTTGCCACCACTCATCGGTGCAGCGATGCGCGCCCAGTTGCTGCGCTGCGCCGGCTGCTTCCAGGGAAAGTCGAGCTTGACCGCCGCTTGCGCCGGGTCGATCTCCTTGACGATGCCAATGACCACGCCATGGATGGTGCTCATCGCAGACCTTCCAGATTTCCGGTGACTTCGCGGCGCGCATTGAATTTGGTGATGTAGCCGCTGTCGTTGATGGTGTGGGTGGAGTCGGTAACGAAGTACGAGCCGTTGAAGCGCTCGCCTAAACCCTCGATCACGACTTTGCGGCCCGCGCGAAGATCGGGCAGGCCGACGCAAGTGGCGCTTGCCTTGACGATTTCCTTGACGCGATCCTTGAGAATCGCCTGCGCGATTTGCTTGGCTTCGCGTTCGGTGTGCACGGGTTTGTCGACGACAATTTCTTCGCGTGGATCGCAAGCGCCGATCAGCTTGTGCATGTCGGTGTTGACGTTCAGATCGCGGTCGCTGAGGCTGGCTTTGACGGTAATGGCCTTCTTGCGCGTGCGATCCCAGCCATTCACGGTGACCGAGCGCACCTGGCGCGCCGTGGTCAGGGTGGGTTTGAATTCGGTGAGCGAGGCACCCCAGCGCAAACGGAAGGTGACATCGCGGGTGCCGGGGCCGCGGCCGTCGGATGGGCCGAAGTACACGTGCTGTTGTTGCTGATCGGGGTCGCTGGCGCTGGGGTCGCCTTCGCGGATGTAGACGACATAACCCAGGCGCAACGCGCGCGCCAGCAGGAAATCGATATCGTACTGATTGCTTTGGGCAACGTAGGGGATGGCTTCTTCGCGGCCCTGGGCATTGCTGTCGATCACCAGCGGCATCGGAAATCGCTTGGCGTTGCTGCCCATGGTGCTATCGGTAAGCGTCGCGATGTTGCGGGCGATCTCGCTGTCGCGCTTGTCGTTCCAGGTGGTGCTGTATTGCTTACGCCGCAGCTGATGCAGCGCGTTCAAGCCGCGCACATTGAGCGTGGGCGCGCCGGCATTGAAACTGGGCTCCAGTGTGGTGAAGCTGCCCTTGAGCATCAAACGAAGGTCGCCGGCATAGCCCATCCACACCTCGACCTGTTTGTTGCATGGATCGAACAGCCGATAGCGTTCACTGTCGGCGGTCGATCCATCCAGGTCGGCCTGGGTTTCCGCGCCTACGTATTTGAATTGACGGGTCAGCGAGTCCCAGTTGTTGACGGTGATTTCGAAACCGTCGATTTCTTTGATGTTGTCGTGATAATTGACCTGAATAACGTCGCGCAGCACGTCGTGCGGCAAACCTACGCCTTGGATCTTCACCTCGAACTGCGGCACGTAGAAGCCATTTTGCTGTGCCGATTCTTGGGCAAGTGTGACGAGTTCCATGGGCGGCTCAGTTCAGTTTCGGAATGCGTAGAAAAACACCGGCACCAAGCCTGCGCGGGTCTTCGATGCTGTTGGCGGTAGCGATGGCCCGCCATGCATCGGGCTTGTGGTAGTACTGCCAGGAGATGCCGCACAAACGGTCGCCACGCCGCGTGACGTGGCTATGGCTGCGGTCCGGCGAGCTGAGGTTGAGTTGCGCCAGTTGCTGATCCAGCGTCTTGTATTCGCGCAGGATCAAGGTCAGGGTCGCGCGCAGCGGCGTGCCATCGGGCGCAAACAAGGTGAACTTCTGCTTGATGCTCTCGACGATGCACTGAAATTCGTTGCGGCGCTGATTGCCTGCGCCGGATAAAAGATCGGCACCGGGGAAGTTGCTGTTCCAGATAAAGGTGCAGATCGGCGGCGCATGCCCTGAAGGTTCGATCTTGATCAGCGAATACACCTTGTCGGTAAGCGTGGTGACGCTGATTGCACCATCACCCATGCCGTGATCGGTGGTATCGCAGAACAGTTCCACGGTGAGCTTTTCATTCTGGCCGCGCACGAATTGCAGCAACGGCGAATCCAGGCCGGGAATATTGATCTCGGCAATCTGCGCGCTCTTGTCCAACGAGAAGTCGGTGGGGTTGAACGGCACTTCGAATGCGTCCGTCGACCCATCGCTGTAGGTCGCGATCAGCATGGCTTTCTGCAACTGTTCCATGTGTCAACCCTCAGTCGCCGTGACCTTCGGCATCGCGTTCGGCACTCACGCCGCCGGTGACACGACGTTCTTCCTCGCTGCGTTTCTGGTGCGCGTGGCTATCACGAACGGCCGTGCTAACCGCATGCACAAGGCGTTGCATCGCCTGCGCGGAAAGCGGCAGTTCGCTATCCACCGTGTGCACCGTGCTCGACACTTCACCAATTTCGACTTCCATGACTTACCTCGCAGGGTTTGCTGTACTGGTTCGTTCGACTAGCACTTGTCTCGTCGCCACTCAGCCCACCAACCCGGCAATCGCGCCGATGGCACCGCTGATCGTGCCGAGTCCGCCCACTTGATAAAGGCCTTCATGGGCAATCTCGATGGTCTCGATGGCGACGTTGTTTTGCGTGGCGTTGAGGGCCGGTCCGGTGTATTTGATCGGCAGGCCGCGGGTGAAGTACCAGATGCAACGAGTGCTTCGCTGTTCGTCCAGCAAGGTGATCATGCCGTCGCGGCGCTGGCCTTCGCCGATGGCGAAACCGTAGTGCCAATCCCATAGTTCCGTACTGTTTGCCAGCCCACGCTTCAAGGTGAGATTGCTCCAGGTCACCCGTGTGGGAAACTTGAGCAGCCCGCCGTTACGGCCGCCTTCTTTGTATTCTTCGGGTGCCATCGCCATTTCGATGCCGGTACATTCGCTGAAGCCGCCGACGGCGCTGTCCAGGACCTTTGACGCAATCGTTCCGATCACGGACAGCAGGCTGCTGGTGTCGATCAGGCTGATCAGAAAATTGTGGTTGAGCAGAGGGTCGTTGCGGCTCATTACGCATGCCCTCCCGGCTGGCTGGTATCGGTGATGTCGAACTCGTTGCCGACGCGGCCGACGCGCAGCACCACGAACTCGAAGGGAATTGCCGGCGCGATGCCGACTTCGACGATCAGCTGACCATCGTCGCGGATAGCCGGCGGATTGTTGTCTTCGTTGCAGATGACATAGAAGGCGGAGCGGGCGGCGTTGCCGGCAAGCGCACCGCGTTGCCAAAGGATCAACAGAAAGCTGGTGATCGCCAGATGCAGTTTGCTGCGGGTGACGATGTCGTTGGGCTCAAACACAGCCCATTGGCAGCTCTGCTTGAGCGCTTTTCCGATCATGCTGATCAGGCGGCGCACATTGATATAGATCCAGTCTGGATCGCTGGACAAGGTTCGCGCGCCAAAAATGCGCAGACCACGGCCGGGAAAGGCGCGCAGCACGTCGATGTGCTCGTCGTTGAGCAGGCCGTGAGTCACCGTATCGACGGGCTGAGTCAGGTCTTGCAGCCAGATCAACTCGCCATTGGCGGGTGCTTTGTGCACGCCCACCGCGATATCGGTGGCGGCGCAGAAACCTGCCGCATGGCCGCTGGCGGGAATGTCGCGTGAGCGCACGGTGGGTAAGAACAATGGATCGACGACGCGCGCCCAAGGGAAGTACAGCGCGGCGAAAGGCGAATCGAAGCGCTGCCGCCATGCACGTACGGCAGCGACGCCTAAACGCGGATCGCGCACGCAATCGTAGGGTGCGTCGAGCAAGGCGAAGCGATCGCGCAACGTCTCGCATTGCTGCACCATCGCGGCTTGTACCTGATAAACCGCGGCATCGCTGAAGCGTGGTGGCAGATCGGCTTCCACCGATAGACGTGCGGCGTCGGGCGGCGGTGGCTGCGGGAGACAGGGATCGGGAATGCACGGCGGCAAGGGCTGATAGAGCGGTGGCTGTTCCGGTTGAATATGGATGTCGGGAATCGCCAGCAGTGCGACTTCGGAGATTGCCGCCAGCGCTGCAAGTCCACGCGTTTTTTCGTGTCGCACTGCATCGTCGTCGGCGAGATCGACGGGTTCACCGATAAAGTCGCGCACCGTCAGTTGACTCAGGCCGTCGGCACCACCGCCAAGCATCGAGCCCATCGCTGCATCCGCCAGCGGCTGCATGGCATCGATCTGCGCTGGAGTGCGCAACTCAACGATGCAAAGAGTTGGCGGCGTATCGGGGAGTTTCCAGTCGCGTGGATCAGGCGGTGGTGCAGGCAGTGGGGCAAGCACCTGCGGGCCATAACGCGGGTGATCCGGTAGTAGCGACAATCCTTCATAGGTGGCCAGCAAGCGCGCACCGTCGAAGGCCAGCACGGTGTACTCCACGCTTTCCAGCAAGGGCGTGCTGTTGGGGTCCAGGCCGGTCAGCGGCTGTTGCGCGTCGCTGCGGCCGCGAGGATCGGGATCGACCCAATAAACCCGGTGCGTGGACGCATCGACGGCGGCCACCATGCGATACACCGCCACACCCGGCTTGATCGGTATGCGCACGTGAGTGCCGCGTTGAAACCCGGCCACGCTGGTTACCCGCGCATACTCCGGGGTTGATTGCAGCGGATCCATCAAGGTCTGCACACGATGCGTCGCCCGCAACGCCACCCGCAATGTGTTGCCCCATACGCCAGGACTGATCGCCCGGATGCTCCAGGCCGGCTGTGCTGCCTGGTCGGCAAGGTCGAACGCGGCACTGTCGGCCCACGATGAGGCGATGCGCACGATCCATGCACGGCGGCCGCCGTTCTCGAAGAACGCGCGCACGGCATAGGCCAGATAACCACCGCCGATACAGTCACCGAAATACGCTTGAAACTGCCGCCACGATTGCACCGGCATCGGTACATGCAAGGGACCACGCGCGGCCATGCCGACGAAGCCGGCGATGTCGGTGCGCAACAGCGACACCGTCGCCGCGCCACTGTCGACGCGTTCGTAGTAGACGCCGGGGGTGGCATAAGCGCCCATGCATCAGCCGCCCGGCTCGATGATCAGGCCTTCGTGCACCAGTTCTACCGACTCGATCGCCACCTCGTTGCCGCTGGCCTTGAAACTGGGGCCTTCGATTTTGTTGATCCACACGTTTTCGGCGTGCCAGCGCAATACGGGCTGGCGCGCTTCATTCATCAACAGAATGGTGACATTGCGCCGATCGGGTACGCCGTTGCGTATGTTGGCGTACCAATCCCACAGTGACGTGTCCTGCGTGTAGCCACGCTTGAGGGTGATATTGGCGTATTTGCGCAAGCCGACCAGCTTGCGCACGTTGGATTGCTTGTCGCTTCCTTCACGGTAATCGACTGCATCGCCCTCGGCGGTAAGTCCGCTGGCTTCGCTGAAGCCACCGAGGGGAATGCCATCGATCTGCAACAGGAAATTAAAGGCGCGGTAGGGATCTCTACGTTCGGCGGTAGCCATGCTTTACTCCTCAGTCAGTCGCGGTCGCGGTCCACAGGCCAATGCGCACGATCACGAATTCCGCCGGCTTCACCGGTGCTACTCCGATCAGGCAGATCAAACGCCCGTTGTCGATGTCGGTTTGCGTCATCGTGGTGCGGTCGCAGCGCACAAAGAATGCTTCCTCGACCTTGGTGCCCTCGAGTGCGCCACTGCGCCAGACTTGGGTCAGGAAGTTGCTGATCGAGCGACGCACTTGCGCCCATAGCGGTTCGGCGTTTGGTTCAAACACCACCCATTGCAGTCCACGGTTGAGCGATGCCTCGATGAAAATCAGCAAGCGCCGCACGTTGACGTATTTCCAATCCGGATCGCTGGTGATGACCCGTGCGCCATACACGCGTAGGCCACGGCTGTCGCTGCGGAAATCGCGGATGACGTTGATGTTCACCGGGTAGGGGTTGAGGATGTCCTGTTCGCCCTTGTGCAAGCGCCGCCGCAATCCGGTAATGCCGCGCACGACTTCGTTGGCCGGTGCCTTGTGCACGCCGCGTTCGTTATCCACACGCGCATACACACCGATCACGTGGCCGCTGGGCGGCACCGGATAATCGGCGATGCTGCTCAGGTTGGCGGGGTAGGGATTGGGTATGACCAGCCAGGGGTGATAGAGCGCGGCGTACTTGCTGTCGAATTGCTGGCGCAGAGTCTGCACGTCGGTGAGCTGGTCATCGGGCGGCGGCGGGCCATCGAGCACGGCGAAGCGGTAAAGCATGTTTTCGCAATGCGCGATCACCGCCGCCTGCAGCGCCGCTCCGGTGCGGCCCGGTGCCGCGACGATGCTGATCTCCTCTTCGTTGCGCAGGCTGTACAAGCCCGTGCGCAACTCCGGTTCGACATCGTCCTGACCGATGTAGGTGCTGTCGCTCACCGCTCCCACGGCATCGTCGCCACTCGTCAGCGAGAGGCGCGCGGGTTGCTTGGCGCCACTGGGCAGGGTGTCGGTCAACGGCGTCGGCCCCAGGCGTACGGCTTGCTTCTTGCTCAGGTCGCTTTGCTCGTCGCGGATGCGGATCAGCCAGGATTCGCCTTCAGAGCGGCGATCGCTCTTGCGCAGCGGCTGGCCGTCGTCGTCCAGTGGCGGCGCCGCGCCGATGACCCAGGTGGTGCCGATCACCTTGTGCACGTAGCGACTATGCCGCGGGTCCATCGACAGATAGGGAAACGCCTCGACGGTCAGTATCGTCTCGCTGCGCGTAGGGACGGCCGGATCGGGTTGGCGCAGCAAGTACACATTGAGCTGAAACTCTTGCGAGACCACGCGGTCGGCCACGGCAGCGGCGCCTGGCAACGGCGTGGCGGCATCCAGGGTAATCAGCGAGTCGCTCTGGCGATCGACCTTGATGACCTTGTGTGTAGACAGCGTGTGGCCGCTGACGTCGACACGCAGCAACACGGTGCCGGCTTCGATACCGTTGGCCGAAACGAGCCGCAGATGTTGATTGTCCTGAATCGAGCGGATGCTGGTCTTGGCGAGAGGCGGATCGTTGTCGATCACCGCAACGCGCAATCGGTTGCCCCAGGCGCCTTGATCCAGCGCACGCACGGTCAATAGCGGCGTTCGCGCAATGACCTGCTCACCGGCGGCATGCATCAGATTGAGCGGTGAGTTCAGCGTGACCGGCTGCGCGTTGAGCGCGGTAGGGGCCGCACTGAGGGTGTGGAAGTACTGATCGCCGCTGGCGCTGATGCGCAGGACACTGGCGGCGGAAAGCGAGTCGATGTCCGAGATGATCAGTGTTGCATCGCCGCTGGCTGCCGCCATCGACAACGTTGCCGCAGGTGTCGCAGTACGCGTCACGGTTTGCCCATGCACTTGGGTTGTTGTCGTCCACGCGCGTTGTAACGGGGCGCTCAGCGTGACCACACCGGGATCGACGCCACCTAGATGATTGGCGATGGCAGCGACTTCGATCAGTTCATGCAGGGGATCCGCTGCGAGGCCGATGCGCAGCAAATCGCCGACCGATATGCCCTGGCGTTTGTCCAGGGTCAACGTGGTATCGCCCACTGACGCGGCGACGGTGACGCTGCGATTGCCGGTGAGGTCATCGGCGACCGTGCATTCCTCGACCACTGCACCGGCAAGGTAGGGCGCATAAGCAGGCGTGGCGAGTGGCAGGCTGCCAAGATGACCGATGCGTCGCAGCTCGGTGTGGCTGCCATCGGTGATGCGCACCAGTTGGCCACCCGTAACGAAGTTGCCCGGAGCTGCCACGAACAATAAGGAGCTGCCAGCGCTTACCGAGTTACCGGGCGCGGCCAGCGTGGTGATATCGGCCGCCATTGCCGGCGGATCGGGTGCAAATGCACTGAATACATCGACCTTGTCGGTCGGGTTGCCGCCCGAGTGCGCGAAACTGGCAGGTGTGCTCAGCACCACCTCGAAACGGCCGCTGCCAGCCGGCGTCGCTGCGCCGCTGGCGTAAAGCAATTCTTCGTCACCGGTGGCGATAGCGCCCAGGCGGATCAAGGTGCCCGCCGCGATACCGGTACCGCTATCGAGGGTGATGGCGGTGCTGCCAGGCGCAACGGCAACCAGCAGCTTGGGCGACGACGCCGTGGCAGGGTCAGCGGCGAAATGATCTACCGTGACGGCCGCCGCCGCGTTGTCGTAGCTGTAATACAACGGCAGGCGCAGGGCCACGCTATTGGGTGTGCTGGCAGGAGCGAGCACGGTGCGGAATTCGGCGCTGGAGCCGTCGCCGATTTGCACCCACGTGGGTGGCACGGTGAGATTCAGGCCGGTATTGCTCAGCACATAAATCGTGCTGCTGGGTGGCGATACGCTTACGCCCGTCAGCAGACGCGTGGAGACGGCCGCCGCCGTACCGCGATCGAATAGCTTGGTGTCGGCGAAAACCGCGCTGGCGGTTTCCAGCACCCGCGAGACGAAAAGGCGCTGGCCGCCATTGGTGAAAAAGCCTTCCACCGAATGCGGCAAGTAACAGGTTTCGCCAGGGAAGAGCGCCGGGTCCAGGCGTTCGCCAAACCAGTAGGCATAGTCGCCGTAGCTGGTCACCAGTACCGGTACGTTGACCGGTCCACGCTCAGTCATGCCCAGCATGCCTGCGGTGCTAGTGCTCACCCCTTCGATGGGTTTGGAGCCGGTGTCGATCTCTTCAATGTAGACGGCGGGCGCGAGATATTCAGGCATTGCTGTTCTCCCTTAGCCAAGCGAGGTTGGTCAAGTGATGTCGATCAGGCGAAGACGATGTCGATCCAGTTTTCACTTTGCGTGTAGTCGGGTTGTACGGTGAGACTCACCAGCGGCAACACGCCTGACTTGGCCTGCAATTGCAGGACTGCCAGGCGATGCAGCGGCGAAAAACGAAAATAGCCATCGGCGTCGCTTACCGCGTCCAACAAGCTCACGCGTTGGTACTCCGGTACGCCTATGCCAAGTTCGGCCCAACCGGTAGTGGTCAAGCCGGTCAAGCCATCGAGCAGAACGCAGCGATCCCCGGGTGCGGTTGCATCACGCAAAGTGGCGTTCGCCGTGGCGGCCATAGGCTGCAAGACCTGCACATCGGCGTTAACGCCGTGCGCGCTATGCGTGGAGATGCTCAGCGTGGCGCTGACGGGTTCAACCGCGCTACCGACGGCGGGGATGCTCTGCACGGACAGCGCCTCGGCAGCGTCGCCTTGTGCGGTATCCACCCACAGCACGCGCCCGGCGCTGACACCGACACGATCCGACAGCGACAAGGTTGTTGCCCCCGCGGCGCAAGTTGCAGCGAGGTTTTTTTCCGAGCCTGCCACCGGCGACAGCGGCAGGGCTTGCAGCGATGTTCCGGTGCCATTCGCGAGATAAATGCCTGGTGCGCACGCGAGCGCGAACTGACGTAGCGCGGGATTGGGATCGGTCATGGCACCGGGCTGCATGGCGCGTAACGCGGGCAGGCTGCGCCAGAAATCGGTGAGCTTGATCGTGGCACCGGCCAGCGGAGTAACGGTCTGCGTGGCGTCGTCCCGGCGATAGGTACGTCCGCGCAAAACCGTGGGCGCACGACGCAAGGGAACATCGCCCAGCACCGTAGTGGCGTACTCGTCGGCCACCACGACATCGCCCAAGGCATGTGCAAATTGCGTGGGTGCACCAAGCGTGACTTGTTGAGCGCCGGGGCCCAGCGCCGCGATGCGGGTGGTTTCCTCGTTGGCGCCGGCGGGGCCAAACCACAAGGTCTGCCCGATGAAAAGCCCGGCGGTGCTATCCATGGTGACTTGCGTGGCACCCGCTGCTATCGCCGGCGCGGCGACATGTCTACGCAAATCGAGCAAGTGCGCCTCCCAGATATAGCTCAGGTAATTGCTGGCTATCGCGGTGAGATGCAGGGAAAGGGCGCCTGTGTCGAACATCGAGAAGCGTTGCCAGGGAAGCGCAACCAGGGCGAACGTGCCATCGGCACCGATAACGACCGACAGGCCCGGCTCCTGAACTTGTATCGTTACCGGTACCGTGGGCGCTGCGCCGGTAAGTTCGTCAACCACGTGGCCACTGGCGATGGCCCAGGGATGCGCGCGCACCGGTACCGGTGCGTCGAATGCAACGCTGTATTGATAGCTGCCGACCGTGACGGTTTCGTAGGTCATGCGGTACGCGCTATGAGGCCGGCACGCGGAATCACTTCCAGCACCGGTACGACCGGTTCCGGCGCCTGTGCGGCGTCGATGTTGACGACGCTCACTTCATACGACACCGAGAGTTGGTACGACCCCTCCAAGGCGTCCCATACGCGTGTCAGTTCTTCCAGGCATAACGATTCCAACCGCACATGAAGCTCAGCCGTGGTGCCGCTCAATTCTTGTTGTAAGTCGGCGCCTCGCAATACCGCATGGCTATGCAGACACTGCATGACCTTGCCCATCAAATACTGCTCGGTATCAGGATCGCCTTTGTTGGCGCGGGAGGTTAGCGGGGTTACCAGATAATGCAGGCGTAACGGCAGCGGAGGTTGCTTCAATGTGTACGCGTCGGTACGCAGCGGAGGGTCGTTGAGGCGCTGATCGTCGCGCACCACGCGATAAAGCCACAGCGAGATGCCCTCCTGGGAGTTCTCCTCCATTTCCTTGGGCGTATTGAGCACAACGGCCATCGAACGTTGGCGATAAGGCGCACTTGGGGCGTATAGAAAATTATCGGCAACGATTTGATCGCCGAGGAATTGCTGCAGGGTAGCGCTGGTCGCGTGCAATGCCTGGTACATCCACAACATCCTTTTGTTGACCTGATCGTTCCGAGGTGAGCGTTCTCTAAGTCAGCGTTCTTGATGTAGAACCGTGTAAAGCACGCCACCATCGGGCAGTGGTGTGCGCCGCAT
Source organism: Rhodanobacter sp. (assembly GCA_035566635.1). Taxonomy (GTDB): domain Bacteria; phylum Pseudomonadota; class Gammaproteobacteria; order Xanthomonadales; family Rhodanobacteraceae; genus Rhodanobacter. The sequence goes on along the minus strand of DATMQY010000005.1, from coordinate 445,999 downwards.
TTGTTCTGCTTTCACCAACTCCTCCAAAACTTCCTCCAGCAGTCGCGAGATATCCGGCGCACCGGAGATAAGCAGCCAACAGCGCTGTATGCCTTCCAGCGTGTCGGAGGCATCCGGATGTCCTGCGATGTGACGGAGAACCGCAGCGCGCAGGCTTGCTTTCCTCGTGGCGTCGTCATCGCAAGCCATCGGTGCACTTCCGTCCTATCTCATCGACGTAATGCCTATCGGTTCTTTGGAGCAAATGACGTGCCAGCATTGGCCATTGATTAAGTCATTGATAAAAATGAATTTAAATGACCATCCAAAAAACGGGGTGGGTTCGCCTCACCCCACTGCTACCGGTATAAAACGTATCGAAGCAGCAGCACCTGCGCAGGCAGGGGTGGGGCCAGCGGCCCCCAGGGGTGGGTGTCATCGAACGCAGACGGGATAGGACGGTCGCGCATATAGCGCCGCCATCAATCGGTTCTAGTCAGGGTTTGCGGGGATGCGGCATGGCGCAGCGCCTGGCTGGCAGTCATGCGGCGCTACCGGGCAGGGCTATTTCCGAGACCGGACTGTTCTAAAGAAGTCGAGCGGGCTCTGAGTTCGCGGGTATCGATGAGTCGATACTGTATTTTTTCAGCAAGCGTCCAAGATGACGACGCTCGGTGCCGATCAGGCGGGCAGCGGCCGATACATTGCCGCCGGCATGGAGCATGGCCTGACGCAGAAACCGTGTCTCGAATTCGGTAATGGCGCGATCCTTCGCGCAGCGATAATTCAAGAGGATCTCTCTCGCACCGGTCTCCAGTGGCTGCAGCCCTGCAGGTGCGGCCATTTGCACGCTAGGTCCATCGCTCAGCAAAAATCCCTGATAGACCAGGTTTTCCAATTCACGAATATTTCCTGGCCAGTCATAGCACTTGAACCAGCCTAGCGTTTTCGTATCGATCGGCCGAACGCTTTTTCCAAAACGCGCACTGCCGATCTGCACGAAGTGCTCGGCCAGCAGCTCGGCGTCATCCTCGCGCTCGCGTAAAGGCGGCATATGCAAGTGAAGAATGCGCAGCCGATAAAGAAGATCCATGCGGAAATGATCTTGCGCCTCCAGATCGCATAGTTTGCGATTTGTCGCCGCAACGATACGGACGTCTGATCGACGTTCCGTGCAGCCGCCCACAGGGCGAAACTGCTGGTCTTGCAGAAAGCGCAGCAAGGCCACCTGCGCTTTACACGACAGCGCATCCACCTCATCGAGAAACAAGGTGCCCTTGTGCGCCAGTTCCACCACGCCAGGCTTATCGGCACGGGCATCAGTGAATGCACCACGGCAATGCCCGAACAGTTCGCTCTCGACCAGGCTGTCGGGCAGGGCACCGCAATTGAGTGGAACGAACGGACCGTTTCGCCGTTGTCCTTGATAGTGAATCGCACGCGCCGCGAGTTCTTTACCCGTGCCGGTTTCGCCCTCGATGAATACGGGCGCGTCATACGCGGTGATCTTCCCGATAAGCGCCAACATCTCTCTGAAAGCACGCGACCTTCCGATCATATCGTCGCCCCCATTATTCCCGCTGTCATACATCCGTATGACCTGGACGGGGCAGCAAACATACACCACATTCCCCTCGAAATCTCTACAGCACATGCCTGCCAGAATCAGAGCCAAGACGCCGATGACGGCACTATGGCTGTATGGCATATTGATTTCAGAATTCGAATTCTGCGCGAAGCAAATATTTTGCCGAAAACGCCTATTACGTCGATGGCGGCGGCCAATCAACAGATCAGTCGCGATTCATAAGGAAAGGTTTTGGTTATGCGGCTGCCGGGCCACTACGAAACAGTCCCCCGCCCCATTCGCCGCTAGCCCTGGTGCGCTTTGTCGGGCCGCCTAAGAGCCGCTCGGTAGGCGTTGGGCTTTGGTGCTGTCAATGGACAGGTCGACGCCATTTAATGGCATGTGCCATTAGCTGTATGGCATTTAAGATATCAGGCGCAGGCCTGCACTTGAGGCGGGGAATAGATTGGAGAATCCTTAGTGCACGCCATGCATCAAACGGTTGATGAGTGGCGAGATCAGCAGCAACAAGACGCCTGCACTGGCGAGCACCCAGAAGCTGAAGGTGAATCCACTCAGCGCCGAGGCCGCTGTCATCCCACTGTTACCGCTGATATGACTCGCAAGCAGCCCCGATAGATTGCCGCCCGCGGCGAGCGACAGAAACCAGCCGCCCATCGCCACGCCAACCAGTCGTGGTGGCGCCAGCTTGGTTACCATCGACAGGCCGATCGGCGACAGACACAACTCGCCTAGGCTTTGCAGCACGTAGCACAGCGTCAACGGCCAGAACGGAATCAGCTCTCCGTGATCATGGATCATGCGGGACAGCGCATACATCAGCGCAGTGAAACCCAGGCTGTTGAAAACAAGGCTCAGGCCGAACTTGCGCGGAATGGATGGCTCTCTGTGACGTCTTGCGAGCAGCGCCCATGCCTGGCTCACCAACGGAGCCAATACGATGATGGCCAATGGATTGACCGATTGGAACCAACCCACCGGAAACGTCCAGCCACCGAACATCTGCCGATCGACCATGTTCTGTGCCAGGAAGTTGAACGACGTCCCCAACTGGTAATAGAACATGTAAAACAGCACGCTGAAGCCGAAGATGATCAGCATCGCCAGCACCCGATGCAATTGCACTCGGTCATGACGTCTCGCCTCGACAATCAACATCACGGCCACGCCAACGAACAGCAAGCCCAGTATCCATTGCAAATCGTTTGCTTCAACGGAGGCCAACAACAGGCGTACCAGCGGCACGGCCGCTGCGATGCCGAGCAGTACCCAGACCACGCGGACCCGGCTGGTCGCTTCAGGTGCCGGTCGCCCGATCCCGCGTAAGCCGCGACGCCCGAACCAGAACCAGAACAGGCTCAACAGCATGCCGACGCCTGCCGCCCCAAAGACCAACTTGTAGTTCTGCTGCATCGGTGTGTCGGTAAAGCGGCTGGCCAGCCACCCGGTCAACAGCGGCGCCAGCAGTGAACCGAAGTTGATGCCCATGTAGAACAGGGTGAAACCACGATCGCGACGATCGTCGCCGGGGCCATAAAGCTGCCCGACCATCGAAGAGATATTCGGCTTGAACAGGCCATTGCCGACGATCACGATCGACAGACCGAACAGGAAAAGCTCTTTGCCCGGCAACATCACCACGAACAGACCGATCGCCATCACCAACGCACCGATCAGGATCGAGCGCTGGTAACCGATGATCCTGTCTGCGACATAGCCGCCAAAAATGCTGGCTGCGTAAATCAGCGCCGTATAGGCACCGAAGATCTTGCTGGCCCACACTTGCCCGGCCGGGTTGCCGTCATAGAAATGCGCAACGATATACAGGGCAAGCGCCCAACTGACGCTGTAAAAGGCGAAGCGCTCCCAGAACTCGGTCATGAACAGCATCCACAGTGGCCGTGGATGGCCGAACATCTGCGGATAGTCCGGGATCGAGGGCGCGGCGGAGATGGTGTTATCGCTCATGCATGCCCTTCGGAGCCTGTTCAATGCTTATATGAACATCGAGCATCGACAAGATTTCGCCGCTGCGGCCATGCACATCCCCCGATGTGAATGTCATCCTGCCGTCATGGAAGCCGGGCGTCTTGTGACATTTATCGTGAGCGCGTGCGGAATTTTGCACAAAACAGTTAACGCACCAGCCTTTGACAAAGCTTGGGCATGCCATGCCGTCCGGGTGTCTATGTGCTAGACAGCCGACGGCTGCATGCGAAGTCTCTCGTGGCAGATGGATATAGAGACTGCAGCATGGGTTTTCATGCTCAAGTCATTCTTCGACCGAATGGATGGCTAGACGGCTATTACGTATGCCATAGGAAAAATACACCACGAGGCCGATCAGCAGCCATGCCGCGAAGCGCAAATAGGTAATATCGGGCAGTCCCCAGATCAGCCAGCAGGAAAAGCCCACCCCGACAATCGGTACAAGCGGCACCAGCGGCGTGCGAAAGGGGCGCTCCATCTCGGGACTGCGCCAGCGCAATACGGCTATCGCGCTGCAAATCACGATGAATGCGCCGAGTACACCGATATTGACCAGTTTGGCCAGTTCGTCCAGTGGAAACAGGCCCGAGGTTATCGCCGTGACCAGACCCAGCAACACGGTCGTGCGATGCGGGGTATGCCAGCGCGGATGCACCTTGGCGAACCAACCGGGCAACAGGCCGTCGCGTGACAGCGCGAACCAGATCCGCGCGCCGGCAAGCAAGTTGGCGAAGATGACACTGGTGATGCCGCAGACCGATGCCAATGAAATCGCGACCATGACCTGCGGCAGGCCGATGGCGGTAAACGCGCCGGCGACCGGAGCAGGGTTATCCAGCGTGGTGTAGGGCACGATGCCGGTCAGTACCAGGCATATGGCGAAGTAAAGCGCCATGGCTATCCCCAGCGACAGAAGCACGGCGCGCGGCAGGTCGCGCTGCGGGTTCTTCGATTCTTCGGCGGCGGTGGTCAGCATGTCGTAGCCGAACACGGCGAAGAACACGACCGCAGCGCCGGTGACCACCCCTTGCACGCCAAATGGCATGAACGGATGCCAGCGTTCGGGTTTCACAAAGGCGACACCGGCGATCACGATCAAGGCGGCAGCGGCAATCTTGATGGCCACGATCAAGGTATTGAAACGTACGCCCCAATGCATGCGTGTCGCCAACACGGTGGTGATTGCCAGCGAGATCACCACCGCGGGAAGGTTGAACAAGCGGCCCGGTGCGCTGCCATAGGCGCCCTGCGCCCACACGGGCAATGGGATGCCGGCTGCATCCAGCAGCGCTTGCACGTAACCCGACCAACCTACGGCAACCACGGCAGCAATCAGTGCGTATTCCAGCAGCAGATCCCAGCCGATGATCCAGCCGGCGAACTCGCCAAGCACCGCATACCCATAGGTGTAAGCGCTGCCCGAGACGGGGATCAATCCGGCGAACTCGGCGTAGCACAGCGCGGCGGCGGCGCTGGCGATGCCGGCGATGAGGAACGACAAAACCACGGCAGGGCCGGCTTGTGTTGCCGCAACCGTGCCGGTCAACACGAAGATGCCTACACCGATGATGCCGCCCAAGCCGATCGCGGTGAGCTGCCACAACCCCAGGACACGCTTCAGTCCACTGCGTTCGCCCACTTCGCGCTGCATCGCTCGGACCGATTTGCGCCGCGTCATGTCGGTAATCAAACCCATGCCTTGTTCTCCGCTGATGTCGTGCTTGTTCTGGATACCTGTCTTGTTCCTTCCCCTGCCAGCAAGGGGGAGGTTAGGGGGAGTCAGTGCGTCGCATATGGCGACTTGCCGCCGTCGGTGACGAACTGGTCGATACGTGCATGGAGTACAAATAGAGGTACCGAGCCGGTGGACAGCACGGTGTCGTGGAATGCGCGGATATCGAACTTGGTGCCCAGCGCTTTTTCGGCGCGGGCGCGGTCATCGCGTATCGCCATTTCGCCCAGGTAATAGCTGAGTGCCTGAGCGGGCCAGGCGATGTAGCGATCCACCTCGGTCTCGATTTCATGATCGGCCAGCGCGGTGTTCTGGCGCAGATAGTCTTGCGCCTGCTCGCGTGTCCAATGCAGGTGATGCAGGCCGGTGTCGACCACCAATCGCGCCGCACGCCAGGCCTGGTAGCTCAGATAGCCGAAGCGCTCATAGGGCGTGGTGTAGATGCCCATCTCCTGACCCAGGTATTCGCAGTACAGCGCCCAGCCTTCGCCGTAAGCGGAGATGTAGCTGTAGCGACGGAAGTCCGGCAATCCATCCATCTCGGCAATCAGTGGCATTTGCAGTGCATGACCCGGCGAGGATTCGTGCAAGCTCAGCGCCGGCAGCGAGTAAAGCGGACGCGAGGGCAGGTCATACGTATTGACGAGATACATGCCAGGGCCACCGCGGCCACCGGTGTAGATCGGCGCCAGATCCGCCGGTACCGGCTCGATCGCAAAACGTCGCCGCGGCAATCGGCCAATGTAGTCGCCGATCTCGCCGTCGACCTGCTTGGCGATCCATGCCGCGTCTCTGAGCAACTCGTCCGGTGTCTTGGCATAGAACCGCGGATCGGTGCGCAAGAAATGCAGGAAATCGGCGAAGCTGCCTTTGAAGCCGGTCTCTTTGATGATGTCCAGCATCTGCTGGTGGATGCTGGCTACTTCGTGGAGTCCCAGCGCGTGGATCGCGTCGGGTCTCATGTCCAGCGTGGTGTATTCGAGGATCTGCGAGCGGTAGAACGCTTTACCGTCAGGGAGATCTTCGGCAGTGAGGGTGCCGCGCGCCTTGGGGATGTATTCGGTGCGCATGAAGGTCAGCAGCTTGTCGTAGGCGGGTATCACGTCACTCTTGATCGCTGCCAGCGCTTCGGCACGCAGCTTGACCTGTTGCCCGGCGGGAATGATCGCCGGCATCTTCTTGAAGGGCGTGTAGAACAGGTTCTGCTCGTCCGGTGCATCGGCGACCACAGCAATCGATTGGTCGCGCCCCTTGAGAATGACCCTTGGCAGGCTGAAGCCGCGTGTCAGGCCCAGCCGCATGTTGGCGATCTGTTCGCCGAAATAGCGTGGGATGTCACGCAGCTTGCCGAGGTAGTCCTCGTAGCTCCGCACATCGGTGAAGGTTCCGCGTGCGGTGAAGCCCAGGTCGCTCCAGAACGCGGAGTCGCTGTTGAACGGCATTTGCCAGGTGCGGAATGTCTGGTCGGTCAGCAGCACATCGATTTGCTGTCTATAGACTGCGTAATTGATCTGATCTGCATCGCTGAGCTGGCTCTTTGGAATGGCATCGAGCTGCTTGAGAACGTCGGCCCAGTATTGCTCGCGCATGGCCTGAGTGGTGGCGTCCACTTTGGGCAGGTGATCGGCTTGGCGGCCCTGACGGTCCTCGTCGTCAGCACCGGCGAACTGTTGTTGGCGCCACTGCCACTCTCTCGTATAGAGATCGTGGAAACGTTGGCTGACATCTGCGGTGGCAAGCGCAGGCGTGATCACCATCATGCACAATCCGAACAGGCAGCCAAGGCGAACAAAGCGAGAAATCATCAAGATGCACCGATCATGGATTCGTGGTGGCTTTGCCGGCCTTGATGGCAGCGATCCACGCGTTGGTGCGGGCGTCGAGCAGATCCAGCGGCATCGCGCTGCCGGAGAGCATCTCGTCGTGGAACGCGCGGATATCGAACTTCGAACCCAGCGCTTTCCGGGCACGGGCACGCAGCTCCAGGAATTTCAGCTGCCCCAGCTTGTAGCCCAATGCCTGAGCCGGCCATGCGATGTAACGGTCGGTCTCGGCCTGCATGCTTGGTTCGTCGTCGGCCGGATGGTCGTGGAAGTAATCGATCATCTGCTGGCGGGTCCAGTGCAGATAATGCACGCCGGTGTCGAGCACCAGCCGGTCGGCGCGCAGTAGCTCGCCGCTCAGGCGGCCGTAGTCGTTGTAGGGATCCTTGTCGTAGCCGATTTCCTTGGCCAGGCGCTCGGCATACAGCGCCCAACCCTCGGCATACGCGTTATAGGCGGCCTGTTGGCGGAACGGGGGCAGCGGCAGCGTCTGCGCGATCGAGATCTGCAGATGATGGCCCGGCACGCCTTCGTGGTAAGCGGTGCTCTCGATAACGCTGAGGTTGCGCTGCGCGTAGTCACTCGTGCTGACAAACACGATGCCCGGACGCGAGCCATCGGGAGTGCCCTGATGGTATTCGGCGAAGGCGGCGTCCTTTTCACGAAAAGGCTCTGTCGCCCGCACTTCAAGTCTGGTTTTGGGCAGATGGCCGAACAGCTTGGGCAATGCCGGCTGCATGCCGGCGATGTAACGGCGATAGTCATCCAGAATCTGTTCGCGCGAGGTGGCACGAAGCTGCGGATTACTCGCCACAGCCAGGCGAAAACCGGACAGGTCCTTGTAGCCTAGCGACAAGGCGATCTTGCTCATCTCGGCTTCGATGCGCGCAACCTCGTCCAGTCCGATCTGATGAATCTGCGCAGGACTCAGGTCCGTCGTGGTCTGCATATGTATAGCGAAGCGATAGCGCTCGCCGCCGTCGGGCAGCGCCCAGAGTCCTTCCTTGGTTCGCCCATGCGGGGCATAGTCCGTGGCCACGAATTGAGCCAGTTTTCGATAGGCGGGGCGCACTTGCCCATCCACCGCAGCAAGAATTGCCTTGTGCAGACGTTGCTGGTCGGCGGCAGGCACGTCGGCCGGAAAGTGCGCTACCGGCTGGCCGAACACATTGGCCTCGCCGGCAGGTGCGGCGATCTGGTTGAGCTGGACGACTACCTTCTCAAGCAGATACCGCGGTTGTATCAAGCCATCGCTGACTCCTTGCCGCGAGACCGCGGTGAGGTCGTCGAGAACCCTGGGGATTGCCTGCAGACGCTTGAGGTAATCCTCATAGTGCCGGGTGCTGTCGAACGGGATGGTCGAAACCAGCTCCGGGATGTGCAATTGCACGCCCTCGATCTGGTCCAGCGGCATTTCATAGTTCTTCAGCCGGATCGCTTCGAGGTTGTCCTGCAGTTGCCGCACCATCATCTGCTGGCTGAGTTGCTGCTGCTCGCTCAGTCCGCTGATATCCAGCGCCTGAAAGCGCTTCAGGAAACTTTCCGTGGCAGCACGATCGACAGCCACATGGGCCAGCGAATAATCGGTCCAGCGATCGTTGTAACGATCGTCACCGATCGTGGTGGCCAGCTCCGGACTTTCTTTGAGTTGGTATTCCCATTGTTCGGCCAGCAGCTTGTCCAGCGCCTGGCTGCGCGCAACGACACCGGCGGTTGATGCAGCGACCGGTGCTGCCGGAAATGCTTGTGCGATACCGCTGCCGAGCAGGCCACATAGACCGAGACTGCAGAGAACTGGGTTTATTTTCATCAAGGCTTCCTGGAGGCAAGGCTGCACTGCACATCGCGGGGACGAGGGCTACAAGTCGTCATGCAAACGGCCGGTCGATCGCTGGCGACGGCTGGGTGAACCAAGCGGCGCCTTCCTCGGTGACGTGGAAGTGATCTTCCAGGCGGATGCCGAAGCGTTCGGGCACCACGATCATCGGCTCGTCGCTGCAGCACATGCCCGGCGCCAGTGCGGTGTCGTCGCCGCGCACGAGGTAGGGGGTCTCGTGAATGCTCAGGCCGCAGCCATGGCCAGTGCGGTGCGGCAAGCCAGGAAGGCGGTAATCGGGACCCAGGCCACCGGCTTCCAGCGCGCGGCGAGCCGCCGCATCCACGTCACCGCAGCGCACGCCGGGACGTACGGCATCGAAAGCGGCTTGTTGTGCGGCTTGCTCCAGATCCCATATCCGCGATTGCTCCGACGTCGGCTCGCCGAAGATGTAACTGCGTGTGATATCCGATTGATAGCCACCGACGCTGCAGCCCGTGTCGATCAGTACCAACTCGTTTTCACGCAACGCCTGCTCGCCGGGAATGCCATGCGGATAAGCCGTGGCGTGGCCGAACTGCACGATGCAGAAGGTCGAACCGCCATCGGCGCCGAGGGCACGATGCGCCTGGTCAATGAAGTATTTGAGCTCGCCGGTACGGATACCTTCGTGCATCAGGCCGGCCGCCAGTCGATGCACTTGCAGGGTCATCGCGTTGGCTTGGCGCATCAGGGCCAGCTCGTTTGGCGATTTGCACATGCGGCAGCCATCGACGATGGCGCTGGCCTCGACAATCGCGCGATTGCCGAGCGCTTTGCGCAACCGCTCATGGACCTGAAACGAAGCGGATGGATCGAGCGCTAGCTGGTGCGCGCCGTACTCGGTCATCAGTTGCGCGACCAGAGCGTAGGGGTTCTCGTGCTCTTCCCACAGACGCAATGGGGCGGAAATCTTCAACTCGTGACTGAGCGAGCCCTGTTCGAACGCCGGGCAGATCAACTGTGGTTGACCGTGCAGTGGCAATAGCAGTGCGACCAGCCGCTCGGTGGCACCCCAAGGGATGCCGGTGAAGTAGCGCAGCGAACTTCCCGCGGTGATCAACAGCGCATCGTCGCCACGCTGACGCATCAGCTGGCGGGCCTGCTCCAGTCGTTGCTGGTACTCCTCGGCATGGATCGGTGCGGCGCGCTGTGACCAGGGCAACAGCGCGGCTTGCGCCTCAGCCAGGCTGAGGCCACCGATCTGCTGATGACGCATCGAAGTTGCGCTCATGGCTGACCACCGATATCGCCGTCGCTCCAACGTCCATCGATCAGCCGCTGCACGCCGCCAGGATTACGGTCGCGCAATTCGACCGGCAGCAGTGCTTCGGGCACGCCGTCATAACTATGCAGCGCGGTGAAGCGATGGATTGCCGCCGGCATGCCGACGGCGGTAAAACCGGGATGGCTGGTGCTGGGGTAAGGGCCGCCATGATTCATCGCCGGGCTGACCGCTACGCCGGTAGGCATCTTGTTGGCGATCAGTCGGCCAACCTTCGTACGCAATGGCGATGCGATCGCCTGCCATGCCGCATCGTCGCTGCCGTCAGCCGCACGATAGATCGCCCCGGTAAGGTTGCCCTCGAAAGTTGCGGCAAGCGCGGACATCGCTGATACGTTCTCGGCCCGCACGATCAGGCTGACCGGACCGAAGGCCTCGGTCTGCAACGCTTCGGCGTGAGCGAGAAAGCCGTTGCCATCCACACTGAGCAAAGTCGGTTGGAACCGATAGCCGTCGCCGTCGCCAACCTCGCCACCGGCGAGCAGTTCAGCACCGGCTGCAAGCAATGCATCTACTGCACGCACCAGGTTGTCCTGCACGCCACGCGAGAACAGAACCTTCGGCGTAGCGCTGGCGAAGTGCTCGACGGCCGCAGTGACAAAAGCATCACCCTGAGCGTCTCTGGGCACGATCACCATGCCGGGATTGGTGCAGAACTGACCGCTGCCCATGATGCAGGAGGTGAAGAACTCCTGCGCCAAAGCTTCGCCACGTTCGACCAGTACGCCGGGCAGCAGAAACACCGGATTGATGCTGGACAGCTCCGCGTAGATCGGCACGCCGGCTTTGTCAGCAGCGGCTTTGAGCGCCAGTCCACCACCGCGGCTGCCGGTGAAACCGATCGCACCCAATCGTGCATCGCCAGCCAGCTTGAGGCCTGAGGCATTGTCGAAGTGATAGAGCAGCTGCACCGCAGCCGCAGGCAGGCCGACTTCGACCAGTGCGGCATGTGCCAGTTGTGCGAGCCGCTGACTGGTCGCCGGATGCGAAGGATGTGCTTTGGCGATGACCGGATTGCGCGCGGCGATGGCCGAGGCGAAATCGCTGCCGGCGATGGCGTTGAAGGCGAACGGGAAATTGTTGGGGCCGAACACCAACACCGGTTTGTTGAGTGGCGCACGATGTGCACGCAGTCCAGCCTGGGTGTCGATCACCGGATCGGTCCATGCGTAGTGGCGCACGGCCTTGGCTGCCTGACGCAATTGACCGCTGGTGCGTGGCAGTTCCACCGAGCGCAGGCGCGGCTCGGTGGGCAGGGCGGTTTCGGCATGCGCGAGTGCGATCAGCGTATCGGCATCCGCTTCGATCGCCGCCGCATAACACTCCAGGAAATCGGCGATGCGCGAGGCTGGCGCGGCGCTCAGTTCGTCGGTTACCGCAACAGCTGCACGCACCGCGGATTCGAGATCCGCCATGCCGCTGACTGGAAACGTCGGGCCGATCGCCACCGCACGGCCGGGATCCTCCGCCTGGAAGCTGCCCTGCGGATCGAGCGATGCATGCCAGCCGCCGCCGATCAGCACCTGTTCCAGCGTGCTCATCTCAAACGCTCGGCTTGGTGGCGATGGCCAGGTCGATGACCTTCAACGCGTACTCGCGCTCGGCACCGGCCACTGGCAGTCGCGGTGCACGCACTCGCTCGCTGCCCATGCCGACTTTTTCCTGCACCAGCTTGATCAGCTGCACGAAGGTCGGCACGGTGTCCAGGCGCAGCAACGGCAAGAACCAGGCATACAGCGACTCGGCTGCCTTGGGACCGCCATCGCGGGCCAGTTCGAACAGCTTCACCGACTCCTTCGGATAGGCATTGACCAGGCCGGCGATCCAGCCCACGGCGCCCATGCTGACGCCTTCGACGATGGCATCGTCCATGCCGACCAGCAATTGCAGCCGGTCGCCCAGCAGGGCGCGGATGCCAGCGAAACGACGCACGTCGCCGGAAGATTCCTTCACTGCTTGCAGGTTGGGAAATTCGGCGGCCAACTCCGCCATCTGCGCTGGGCTGAAGTCGGTCTTGTAGGCGACCGGGTTGTTGTAGAGCATGCACGGCAGGTCGGTGGCACCGATCACCGCGCGCACGTGCGCACCCATCTCACGCCAGTCGGTCGAGTACACGTAGGGCGGTAGCACCATCAAGCCCCCACAACCGATCGACTTGGCTTCCTTCGCCAATCGCACGGCCTCGTCGGTGGATAGCGCGGCGATACCCGGAATCACCGGCGCCCGGCCGTCCAGCGCCTTGACGAGGGTGCGCAGGATCTGAAGCTTCTCCTCGAAGCTCAGCGTGGCGGCCTCACCCAGTGAGCCGAGCGGCACGATGCCTTTGCAGCCAGCGTCGATCAGCTGCCTGGCATGGCTGGCGAGAAAAGCATGATCGACCTGATTGTCAGCGGTGAAGGGCGTGGTGATGGCGGGCAGTACACCCTGCCACAGGGAGGAGTTGCTCATGCGGAAGATCCTTGGTGATGACAAGAAGAGAGGTCGATATCGCCCAGTGTGGAAAGCCGGGCGGGAAACAGCGGAGGGCGTTGTCCGCTGCGTGGAAAGCGGCCGAGTTCGGCCAGTGCGCTGCCGCAGATGCGGCCTTGGCAGGCACCCATCCCGCAGCGCGTGGCGAGCTTGGCGCCGCGTGCGTCGGTATAGCCGTCCAATGCCTGCAGCGGCACATCCTCGCAGCGGCAAATCAAGGTGTTCGGCTCGGCCAGCGTGCGCACGCGCGGATCGAGTGCGAAGTGTTGGCGAAGTGCGGCAGCGAAGCTTCGTGCGTGCTGTCGTTGTCGCAACAAGGAGGCATCGACCACCGCTCCGGCGGCGGCATGGCCGGCGATGGCGCCTTCGATGCCGGCGCTGTCACGACCGCCGATGCCGCAGAGTTCGCCGGCGGCATAGACGCCCGTGACGCTGGTGCGCTGTTGCGAGTCAACGTCGACATACGGATGTGCGCCGTCGAGTTGCAACGCGCAACCCAGCATCTGCGCCAACTCGACATTGGGAAGCAGGCCGTAACCGATGGCGAGTTGGTCGCACTCCAGTCGTTCGGTGCCATGGGGGCCATCTAGCTCGATGGCGCGCAACGTGTCTTCACCTGTGGCGCGGCGTACCACACTGCCGCAGCGATAAGGCACGCCCGCCAGCTGGCCGCGCAGTAGCACTGCCTGCAGTGCCTTGGTCGGCCAACGCCACAGGTTGCACGCAAAGCGGTTTACCGCGCCTGCGCTGGCTTGTTCGTGGATGCCCAGCACGATGGCGCCATGTCGGCGTGCCGTCGCAGCAACAGCCAGTAACAGGGGGCCACTGCCGGCGACGATCACGCGCCGCCCCGCCAGTGGCCAGCCCTGCTTGGCCAGTGCCTGCAACCCGCCTGCGCCAGTGACGCCGGGTAGCGTCCAGCCAGGGAAGGGCAGTAACAGTTCGCGCGCGCCGGTAGCCAGGATCAGCGCGCCGTATTCGATGCGGCGGGCGCGCCGGGTATCCTCCAGCAGCAGACCGTCTTGCTCGACCGCGACTACGCGCGTCTGTGCCAGCCATGTCACGTGCGGATGATTCAGGGCGTCGGCCATGCGTCGTCGTGCCTGTCGCGGCCCGACATGCCGCACATCCTTGCGCCAGACCTGACCGCCGGCGGTGGCCTGAGCATCGAGCAGGCCGACCCGCGCGCCATGTGTAGCCGCGGCATGAGCCGCCGCGAGGCCAGCAGGGCCGGCACCGATGACCAGGACGTCGTAACGCTCAGTCATCGGTCAACACCTGCATGCCTTCGCTCACCGGCACCATGCAGGCGCGTTGCTGGGCGATGCCATCGATCTGCACGCGGCACTCGAAACACACGCCCATGCCGCAGAATGGAGCTCGCCACTGCCCGGTGACCGAGCGACGGCATGACAATCCCAGTTGCGCGATCGCGGCAGCGACGCTGGCTCCGGCAGGAACTTCGACCTGTCGTCCATTGATCTCGATGCGTGTACGCAAAGTATTCATGCCGCAATCCGTGCGGGATCGTAGGGGCGTGGATCGATCGCCGCCGGTCGACCCAGTAGTTGATCGATCACGATTCGTGCACTTCCCAGCGACGTGGTGACGCCGAGCCCTTCATGGCCAGCGGCCACCCAGACATCTGTTTGTCCGGGCACGCGGCCGAGATAGGGCAGGCCGTCCATGCTGACCGGACGGAAGCCTGTCCAGATGCGCAGCGCTTCGAGCTGACGCAGGCTTGGCAGGTACTGGAATGTTCGCTCCAGCATGCGTCGCACCATCGCCATCGAAACATCCGGCGTGCTGCTGCCGTATTCGCGCGAGGAGCCGATGAGGATCTGTCCGGTTGGCCGCGGCTGCACATTGAAGGCGACACTGCTGTCGGCATCGCCATGTGCGCTGTCGGCATAGCCGAGCTCCAGCAACTGGTGATGTACGACGTCCGGGTAACGGTCGGTGATGACCAGATGTCCCTTGCGTGTGCGCAACGGCAACTGCGGCAGGAGTTGGGGCAGTGCGCAGCCGGTGGCCACCAGTACGGGGCCTCGGAGGCGGGTGTTGTCGGCCAGGCGTAGTTCGCCATTTTCCACGCGACTCGCGACGCCACCATGGAGCTCCGTACCGCGTGCCACGGCGCGATCCACCAGATGACGCGCCACACCGGGGGGATAAACCACCGCTTCGCCCGGCACCCGCATGCCACCGGCCAATCCCGGCACCAGCGCGGGTTCGAGACGATAGAGTTGTTCGGTGTCGATCTGCTCGGCATGGATGCCAGCTGCGGTCAGCCGCGCCAGCTTGTCTGGAATGCGTGCGAAGTCGTGTTCAGTGCTGGCGACCCACAAGGTGCCACAGCGACTGTATTCGGCCTGTGGCACCTCGGTGAATGACTCCCACAGACCCAGCGAATAGTGCGCGAGTGCCAGCTCGGCTGGGTCATCGTCCATCGCTACCAGATGCCCCATCGCAGCGGCCGTGGCGCCGCCACCGATCGGGCCTGGCTCGACGATCGCCACATTCAGCCCTTCGTGGCTGGCGTAGTCTGCGCATGCTGCGCCAACGATGCCGGCGCCCACGATGATCAGGTCATAGCTTTTCACGCAGCGCCGATGCCCCAGGCCAGCGGATCGGCTTCGTCGATCAGTAGCTGACCCTGTGCGGTGATATGCGCACGACCGGTGATCCGCGGCAGCACTCCTCGCGTGCCTGGGCTGTATTGCGCTTCGAACACGCTGCCCAGAATGCCGGCTTGACGCCATACCTGGCCCGGCGCGAGCTTGCCGTCGGCAGCCAGGCAGGCCACCTTGGCGCTGGTGCCGGTGCCGCAGGGCGATCGGTCGTACGCCATGCCCGGGCACAACACGAAATTGCGGGCATCGGCGTCGGGTTGCACCGCTGCCGCATTGATTTCGATGTGGTCGATCTCGGCACCATCGGCGCCGCGAATATTCGCTTTTTCGAGTGCGGTGCGAATCGCTTCGGTGTAAGCGGTCAACGCACGCTGGTTGGCCAGGATCAGTGGCAACGGACTGTCGTTGCTGATGAAGAACCAATTGCCGCCCCAGGCGACATCGCCGTGCACGAGGCCGTATTCCGGAAGATCCAGCGTCACGTTTTTGGCATGGCGATAACTCTCGACGTTGTCGATCGCCACGCGGCCGTCCTGATAGAGCTCGACACCCACCATGCCGACCGGTGTCTCCAGCCAATGCTGTCCGGGTGTGATGCGACCCAGGTGTTGCAGAGTGCGGATCAGCCCCACGGTGCCATGGCCGCACATGCCAAGGTATCCCACGTTATTGAAGTAGATCACTCCAGCGCAGGCCTTCGGATCCCGCGGCTGCAGGAGCAGTGCGCCGACCACGGCGTCCGAGCCGCGTGGCTCGCAGGCGATGGCCTGGCGCCAGTGGTCATGGCGGTCGCGGAACATGTTGCGCCGTTCTGCCAGCGTGCCAGTGCCGAGGTCGGGGAAGCCGGCGAGCACCACGCGGGTGGGTTCGCCGCCGGTATGCGAGTCGATGAAGTCGAGGGTATGCATGGTCTCATGCTCGCCGCCATGCGCCGCAATCGTCTAGAAAATCTTGGAGGTATTGCATGCGGAATTCGGCATAGTCCTTGTGACCTCCAGGTTTTCGCCGCGGTGTCGACAAGCACTCAAGCATGCATTAGAAATGCCCTCTGCGATTCTCTCAGTCCGCACCGTCACCGCTCCGGGAAATACGCCACCGCCATGAAGATTTCCGCCGATGAACTGGAGCCGTTGTTTGATGCGCTCCCGGATGTGGTGTTCTTCGTCAAGGACGCTGTCGGCCGTTATACCCATGCCAACCTGACGCTGGTACGCAGGCTTGGTCTCAAGCACCGCAGTGATGTGATCGGGAAGGGTGTCGCCGAGCTCTTTCCTCAAGCCATGGGTGGCTCCTACGCAGCACAGGACAAGCGTGTACTCGCTGGCGAAGTCATCGAGAATCAGCTTGAAGTTCACATCTTCGCCAACCGTACGCCGGGATGGTGCCTGACGTGTAAACGGCCGTTGGCGGTGCGTGGCAAGGTTTGTGGCGTGATCGGTATTTCACGTGACCTGGGTCTGCCGGACGGCCGACATCCCACTTATGACCGTCTCAAGCGTGTGCTGTCACATATGCAAGAGAATTACTCGGAAGGTATTCGCGTACATGCGCTGGCCGGGCTGGCTGGGTTGTCGATCGCACAACTGGAGCGTCACTTTCGCCGCGTGTTTCAGCTGACTCCGCAACAAGTGCTGACCAAGTTGCGAATCGAGGCTGCCATGCGGCTTCTGCAGACCAATGACACCGTAGCGTCGATCAGCATGGCTTGCGGCTTCGTCGATCAGAGTGCTTTCGCGCGTCAGTTCAAGGCGACTGTCGGCATGACACCCAGGTCATATCGTTTGTTGACGAAAGCAGGCAGTGCGAACGCATGACGCGACTCCGACGCATATCTTTTCCTGGTTCCCCACCTGCCGCATCCCGTCCGCGTTCTATGCTTACTTGCCTACTCCTATTCGTCCCTGCGGCATGCCTGTCATAACACCTCTGCATGGCGGCTCGATCCTCGCGATGGACTATCGCTGTACGGCCTTGCCCGGCGACAGGTCGTATCCTGAAATGCACCGTTACCATTCGGTTTCCTACGTGCGCAAGGGCAGTTTCGGCTGCCGCGTGCGCGGGCAGGTTTTTGAACTGGTGACTGGCTCGGTCATGGTTGGTTGCGCGGGCGACGAATATATCTGCACCCACGATCACCATCACGGTGGTGACGAATGTCTCTCCTTCCAGTTGACGCCGGCGCTGCTGGATACCATCGGAGGCGAGTCCCCGGCATGGCGCATGGGGTGTGTCGCGCCACTGTCGGAGCTGATGGTGCTGGGCGAACTGGCGCAGGCCACTGCCGAAGGCAGCAACGACCTCGGCCTGGATGAAGTGGGCATACTGCTCGCGACCCGTTTCGTGAATGTGGTGTCCGGACGCGGCAACGCACAGATACGAGCCACGGTGCAGAATCGACGGCGTGCCGTAGCGGCGGCCTTGTGGATCGATGCGCATGTCCGGCAACAGATCGATCTCGAATCGGCAGCGCGCGAGGCGGGGCTGAGCCCGTTCCATTTTCTGCGCGTGTTCAACAGCGTACTGGGCGTCACGCCGCATCAGTACCTGGTGCGCTCCCGGTTGCGTCGTGCCGCCCGCTTGCTGCTCGAAGGCGAGCGCCCGATCACCGACGTCGCCTTCGACGCCGGTTTTGGCGACCTTTCCAACTTCGTGCGTACTTTTCACCGCTGCGCCGGCATGCCACCAAGAAGTTTTCGTCGGGTCGGCCGCGGCGATCGCAAGATTCTCCAAGAAAGGCTCGCAAGCTTCTCCGATGCTTGGCTTCCACCTGACACCATGCACCGGAGAAAATCATCATGTACGACCATATCGGACTGAGGACCGACGACCTCGATGCCAGCGTACGTTTCTACACGGCCACCCTCGCGGAGCTGGGCCACGTGCTTTGCTCGCGCGATGAGACAAGCGCGGGCCTGGGTCCGAAGGATGCGCCTTCGCTTTGGCTGTATGCGCAGAGTGCGGCGAACCCTGCAGGCATCCATCTGGCCTTTCGTGCCGCCGATCGGGCGGCCGTCGATGCTTTTTACAAAGCGGGGCTCATGGCCGGCGGTCGCGATAATGGCGCCCCAGGCCTGCGCCTGGATTACAGCGCTCTTTACTACGCCGCCTTCCTGCTCGACCCGGATGGCAACAACGTCGAAGCCGTGTGTCTGAAGTGACTGAAGGAGATTCCCATGGCATCCATCCGCAAGGAAATTCTCATCGACGCATCCGCAGAAACGGTATGGGCGGCACTGCGCGACATCGGCGCGCTGCATACGCGCCTGGTACCCGGTTTTGTGACGGACACCCGGCTTGAGCCCGGCGCGCGCATCGTCACCTTCGGCAACGGACAGGTTGCGCGGGAGTTGATCGTGGATGTGGACGACACGGAACGCCGCTTGGTCTGGGCCATCGTCGACGAACCATTCCAGCACTACAGTGCCGCGGCCCAGGTATTCAGTGAAAAACCACACCAATGCCGCTTCGTCTGGATCGCCGACCTGCTTCCCGACGAGCTGGCCGATCATGTTGATGGGATGATGCAGCAGGGTGTGGACACGATCAAGGCGACCATGGAGAACAGCATCGAAACAACGGACAAAGCGCACGGGGAGAGTTAAACCAATCGGGAGTTCGGCGGCGGCGTCTATTTTGAATGCCCGGCCACGCCATGTGACGCAAGGTGATGAGCATCGGAGCCGATGCTCATCAGACAGCAGGTGATCGGGGACTGTTCGAACTCTGATCATTCCACTCCAGTGCATGCCATTGCGCATTCATGGTAATAACACGGTGTGCGTATCTGCTTAGTATGGAACTTGGTCCCCGCAAGACCAAGAAAAAGCCTCACTTGAGTCCTCATGGAGAGATGCCAATGAATCGTCGTTGTCCGTCGCGGGCGTTTGTCACGCATTCCACCTCGCAACATCTGCGTCCTTTGGCTGCTGCGTGCACTGCAGCATTGTTCTTCATCATGACAACCAGCGTGGTTTCGGCACAGGAGGCGTCGAGCCAGACTCAAGTGAAACCCGCAGCTGCCGCACCGGCACCGGCCAAACAAGGCGTGAAGACACCGGCGGCAGTCAGCAAGAAGCCCAAACCTCCCGTAGCTGATCTCAGTACCATCGTGGTGACCGGCATCAGCAGCAGTATCCAGAGCGCGATGAAGGTGAAGGAGGACTCCAACGACATCGTTGAAGCGATCTCCGCCGAGGACATTGGCAAGCTGCCGGATGTCAGCATTGCCGATAGTCTGGCGCGGTTGCCAGGCCTGGCGACGCAGCGAGTCGACGGCCAGGCCAGCGCCATCTCGATCCGTGGTCTGTCACCGGACTTCGCCGGCACCACGCTCGATGGGCGCGAGCAGGCGACCATCGGCGAGAACCGTGGCGTCGAATACGATCAATACCCGGCCGAGTTGATCAATGGCGCGACGGTCTACAAGACGCCCGACGCCAGCCTGGTTGGCCAGGGTTTATCCGGCACGGTGGATCTGCACACCATCAATCCGCTGGATCTGTCCAAGCGCACCCTGGTGTTCAATCTGCGCGGCGAGCACAACAGTAACGGTAACCTCAACCCCGGTACCGGCACGAGAGACAACGGACACCGTGCGAGCTTCTCGTATGTCGATCAGTTCTTCAACCACACGCTGGGCCTGGCCATCGGCCTCGCCCAAGTCGATCAGCCGATCCAGGAGAAGCAATACCAGGCCTGGTGGTGGAGCGCCGACAACGGCTCGGCCGGCATTGACCAGAATTGGGGCGGACCGCACACGCCGGGCATGCCCGACAATGTGATTTCGCAGGAAGGCATGCAGTTGCGCGCGCAGTCCCAGGATCAGAAGCGCACCGGTCTGATGACCGTGCTCGAATGGCAGCCCAACGAGTATTACTACTCCAAGCTCGACCTGTACTACTCCACGTTCAACAAAAAGAAATTCACCAACGGCGCGCAGTGGTCCAGCAGCCCGTGGGACAACATCTCCTACGACAACGTGGCGACCTCTCCCGGTCAACCGCTGCCCATCGTCACCTCGGGCACGGTGAACGGCATCGCGCCGATCCTGCAAAACGAATACACCAAGGAACATGACAAGCTGTATTCGATAGGCTGGAACAACAAGTTCTACATCGGCGACTGGACGGCCATGGCCGATCTATCGTCCTCCAGCGCCACGGTGAAGTTGCACGATGCTTACTTGTTCAGCGGCTTGTCCAATGGCGCCTTCACCAGCGTCGGGTTCAACACGCCGGCCGGCTATGGCTATCCGGATTTCACGCCGGCCGTCGACCTGAGCAACCCCGCTTCCATGGTCTTTACCGATCCGGACAACTACGGTTACAACGGTCGCGAGGAGTTTGACCGCCAGGTCGACAAGATCCATGCCCTGCGCCTGCAGGTGAGCCATCCGCTGGGGTGGATTTTCAGCAGCATGGATCTCGGCCTGGCCTATTCGGATCGCACGAAGACCAAGCAGGCCGATGTCAATTTCGCCTGGCTGAACGGCAACGGCTCCACGAAGGACACGTACCAGAATCATTTCAGTACGCCGATCAATCCGGCGTTTCTCTACAACCCGTCATCGCTTGGCTATGGCGGGATCCCGGGCATTCTCAATTACAACGTGCTGGGCGCCCTGTACAACCAGTTCTATCTGACCCCGGAAAACGGGCAGGGCGACTGGAGTCGCAACTACACGGTCGAAGAAAAGGTTCCGCTCGCCTACGCCAAGTTCAACATTGACATGACGATGGCCGGCATCCCGTTGCGCGGCAATGTCGGCGTGCAGTTTGTGCATACCGATCAATCCTCCAACGCACTGCAGACCGACGGCAATACGCTCGTCGGCAGGATTGCCGATGGCGCGTCGTACAACAACGTGCTGCCAAGCCTGAATCTGGCAGCCCAACTCGGCGACCGCCAATACCTGCGCTTTGGCCTGGCCAAGACCATGGCGCGCGGTCGCATCGATGACGAGAAGGTTTCCACTTCCGCCTATGTGTCGCAAATAAAAGACGGCCCGGCCGCCGGGCAGGTGCTCTGGTCCGGCAGCGGCGGCAATCCCCGGTTGCGGCCTTACGTTGCGGTCGGTACCGACCTGTCGTGGGAAAAGTATTTCGGGCAAGCGAGTTACGTGGCGGTGGCGGCGTTCCACAAGAACCTGCTGAACTACATCTATACCCAGACCGTCCTCGACTATGACTTTTCGAATTACACCAACAACTCGCCGACGCTGGTTCCCACAAGCAAATTCGGCTCATTCAGCACGCCGGAAAATGGCGCTGGCGGCAAGATGGACGGCCTGGAGTTGTCCGGCTCGCTGGAGGGTGGATTGCTGGCACACGCGCTGGAAGGGTTTGGCGTGCAGGCCAACTACTCGCTGACCAACAGTTCCATCCCGACCAGCTCCATTTCAGCGATTCCCGGCGGCCCCCGCACGCTGCCCGGCCTGTCGCGACAGGTGGCAAATCTGACGCTGTTCTACGAGCGGAACGGATTCTCCGTGCGCGTGGCCGAACGCTATCGCTCGTCGTTTACCGGCGAGGCCGTGGCTCTGTTCGATCAGCTTGGCTACACCAAGATACTGGCCAACCGCCAAACCGATCTGCAGTTGGGCTATGCCTTCTCCAGCGGCCGCCTGGACGGGCTGTCGATCCTGTTGCAGGTGAACAACCTGGGCAACTCGGCGGATTCGACGGTGCAGGTCGCCACGCTCCCCAACAACGTTCCCCTTACCCGTCCGCTGGAATACGACACCTGGGGACGCACCGTGCTGCTCGGCTTCAACTACAAGTTGTAGCCCGCGAGGCGCCGCATTGCGGCGCCTTTGCTCGCCCGGTGTGACTTCGGGCGTGCGCTTCACACCCCGGCAGGCCTGTGCCGTAGTAGCCGTGCGCTACAGAAGTGTGATGTCGGTACAGTCCGCGTGCCTCGGTGGAAACCACGCGCCTGTAAAGTGTCAGGAAAATGCTCCAGACAATCGAGGCTCCCGATGGTCCGTACCCGATGGTTGTACTTGGTATGCGCAGTGCTGGCGACGATCGACGGCGGGGGCGCCGTGCTGGCAGCTGACGCATCGGCGGCGAAAGACGCTCTATCTACGGCGGCAGCATCCTCCAGCGATCGCATACCGGAGCCGACGCACTATGCGGACTGGCCAGCGATCAAGAGCCTGTTGCCAGTCGATCCGGCGCTGGAAGCTCGCGTGCGGAAAATCGTGGCGAGCATGAGTCTCGCCCAGAAGATCGGGCAAATGACGCAGGCCGAGATCAAGTCGATCACGCCGGCCGAGGTGACGAAATATCACATCGGATCGGTGCTCAATGGCGGCGGCTCCTGGCCTGGTGGAAACAAGCACGCCGGGATCGCGGACTGGCTGGCGTTGTCCGACCGTTACTACGATGCGTCGATGGCGACCGATGCGGCGATCAAGGTCCCGATCATCTGGGGCATCGACGCCGTGCATGGGAACAGCAATGTCTTCGGCGCCACGATATTTCCGCACAACATCGGCCTGGGTGCGGCGCACGATCCAGCCTTGATCGAAGACATCGGCGCGGCGACCGCCAGAGCGGTACGCGCCACCGGCGTCGAATGGGCGTTCGCGCCGACACTAGCCGTTGCACAGAATGCCCGCTGGGGACGCAGCTACGAAAGTTTTTCAACGGACGGTCCGCTGGTGCGCGCGTATGCGCGCGCCTACGTAACCGGGCTGCAGGGCGGCTTTGGCGACCACAACGTGATGGCGACGGCCAAGCATTTCATCGGCGACGGCGCGACCCAGAACGGAACGGACCAGGGCAACGCCAAGGTCAGCCAGAACGACATGATCAACCTGCACGGATCGGGTTACTTCGGCGCTCTCGAAGCCGGGGTACAGAGCGTGATGGCGTCCTACAGCAGCTGGGATGATGTGGGCGCTGGCATCAACTACGGAAAGATGTCGGCCGCGCGCGCTCTGCTGACGGGCGCGCTGAAGGACAAGATGGGCTTCCAGGGTTTTGTCGTTTCCGACTGGAATGCCATCGGCCAGTTGCCGGGCTGCACCAATGCCAGTTGCCCGCAGGCGATCAATGCCGGCATCGATATGGTGATGGTGCCCGATGACTGGAAGGCCTTCATCGCGAACACCATCGGTCAGGTCGAGCACGACGAGATCCCGATGGCGCGCATTGATGACGCCGTCAGTCGGATCATTCGTGCCAAGTTGCGCATGGGTCTGTTTGGCAAGCGGCCTTCGCAACGAGCAGGCGCTGGCGACGCCGGGTTATTGCAGAGCCGCGAGCTGGCGCGGCGAGCCGTTCGGGAATCGCTGGTTCTGTTGAAGAACAATCACGACGTGCTGCCTTTGAAGCCGGGCAAGAAAATTCTGGTCGTGGGAAAGAGTGCCGACAGCCTGTCCAGCCAATCCGGTGGCTGGTCGTTGACCTGGCAAGGTACGGGCAACAACAACGCCGATTTCCCCCACGGCGACACGATTCTGGCCGGGCTGCGCCACGCCGATGGTCCTGCGAATGTCACTTACAGCGAAACGGCACAGGGCGTGGATCTCAAGTCCTTCGATGTCATCGTGGCCGTGATTGGCGAGACGCCGTACGCGGAGACGATGGGCGACATCATGCCGTCGGCAACGCTGCGGCATAGCGATCGCTATCCGGAAGACCTGGCCGTCTTGCAAACGGTGGCCAAGGGCCACAAACCCGTCGTTGTCGTGTTTGTGGCTGGACGCCCGCTCTACGTCAACCATCTGCTCAATCTCTCCGACGCGTTTGTGGCCGCATGGTTGCCTGGGACCGAAGGCGAGGGCGTTGCAGACGTGTTGTTTGCAGCTCCATCCGGCGCGGGTCCCTACAATTTCAACGGAGCACTCGCCATGCCGTGGCCTGGTGTTCCCTGTCCCGACGCGGGCGATGACAGTGCCAAGGCGACGCGCTGGCTCTTCGCGCCCGGCTACGGGCTGCGCTACCCCAGTAAGCACGAGGTGGCCACGCTGCCCACCTATCCCGCCGTCGACGCTTGCGCCGACGCATCGGTGCTGTCGGTGTTTCACACGCTGGCCGTGCCGCCGTTCTCGCTCTACCTGGCCGATGCGAACCCGGAGCAACCTGCGCATGACATCGGCTCCGATTTGAACGCCGTCATCGAGTGGCCGACAGGCCATCCGGTGCTGCGCCTACACACGGTTCAAGTCAACACCCAGCAGGACGCCAAATCCGTCACCTGGCTCAGCGCCGGCCGATTTTTTGCGCGGAGTCCGCAACCAAGAAACCTGATGCCGCTGGTATCCACCCATGCTGCCTTGCAGTTCGATGTGATGATCGCCACGCCCGCCAAGGGGCCGGTGAAGGTGTACATGGGGTGTGGTCCCCACTGCACGACCAGTGTCGACCTGGCGCACACCTTCGGCAGCTATGCGAGCGGCGTCCGCCACACCGTGTCGATTCCACTGGCGTGCTTCATCAAGAGCGGCGTCGACCTCTCGCGCGTTGATGTTCCGTTCGGTGTGCTGGCCTCGCCGCCATTCTCCGCCGCCTTTGCCGATGTAAAAATCATTGCGGGTATGGTGGCTGGACGCACTGACTTGCCATGCGCAAGCCTGGACGCTCCGTGAGCGTGGGGTTGTCGCAAGTGAACTGCAGTATGGGCGATGGGCTTCGTGTGCACCATGGATGAGCGCAAAGGTGTTCCCGGTTGGATGGCCATTGCCTCCATCACGTTGATCACCGTGCTCGCATTGGCTGCCTTTTATGCGCAGCGCCGCATGCATCCAGCGATAGAGCACAAAGCCGCCCCGGCGACGCATCCGATAATGCCCACCGTCGAACTGTGGCTGAGCACGGCGGATCGCAGACTGCGTCTGGCACAGCAGCCCGACATCGAGATGAGCGCCCGCGAGGTGGTGCCCGCCGATGTGGTCATCGACATCCACAAGACCTATCAATCCATCGTCGGCTTCGGGGCAGCGCTGACGGACTCGTCGGCGTGGTTGCTGCAGAACAAGATGAATGAGCAGCAGCGCAGTGCGTTGCTGCAGGAATTGTTTGGCCCCCCGCCCAACCTCGATCTGAACATGATGCGCCTGACCATCGGTGCCTCGGATTTCTCGCTGCAGCAGTACACCCTGGATGATCTTCCCTTCGGTCAGGTCGATCCACCCTTGCAGCATTTCAATGTCGCCGCCAATTTGCGTGACGTGATACCGACGGCAAGCGAAATCCTGACCGTCAATCCGCAGCTGCGCATCATCGCGTCGTCATGGAGCGCACCGGCATGGATGAAGGACAGCGAAAATCTGATTGGCGGGGCATTGCTGCCGCAGTTCGAAAGCACGTACGCGGACTATCTCGTCAAGTACCTCGACACCTATCGCGGGTACGGCATCCCCATCTTTGCCTTGACCTTGCAGAATGAGCCGGGCTTTGTACCGGTGACCTACCCGGGCATGGAATTTCCAGCGTCCACACGGGCGCGCATCATCGCGCAGTATCTCGGCCCGGCGTTGGCAAGCCGCAAGCCAAGAACACGCATTCTTGAGTGGGACCACAACTGGGACGAGCCGGAGCAACCTCTGAGCGTGTTGGCCGGTCCCGATGCAGCGCGCTATATCGATGGCATTGCCTGGCACTGCTACAGCGGCAGCCCGTATGCGCAGAGCAAGGTACATCGTGCGTATCCCAAAAAGGATGCTTACATCACCGAGTGTTCCGGCGGTGACTGGGAGTCCAGC
Source organism: Rhodanobacter sp. (assembly GCA_035566635.1). GTDB lineage: Bacteria > Pseudomonadota > Gammaproteobacteria > Xanthomonadales > Rhodanobacteraceae > Rhodanobacter. The sequence continues at coordinate 419,935 of DATMQY010000005.1, read as the reverse complement.
AAGAACGGTGAACTTCTCTGGTTCACGCGCGACCTGTTGCTCGCCGGGATCAGGCAGTGGGCGCGCGGTGTCGTGTACTGGAACCTGGCACTCGACGAGCAACATGGTCCGCATTTCGGTGGGTGTGACGCCTGCAAGGGCGTGGTCACGATTGACTCACACACGGGTGAGGTGAGTCGTAACGATGAGTACTACGCGTTCGCACACTTCAGTCGATTCGTCCTGCCTGGTGCCGTCCGGGTGGGATCCAGTGAGACAGAGAAGGGGATCGACAATGTGGCATTCCGAAATGCTTCCGACGGATCGGTCGTGCTGGTGATGGTGAACAGCCATGTGGATGCGCGCCGCGTCTCCGTGGCGCAGGACCGAACCGTTTTCCAATATACGTTGCCGCCGCAGAGCGTCGCGACTTTCGTATGGAACCCGGATCAGGCAAGCGCGTGGATACGACGGGCTCTCGGCTGGCTAAAAAGCGCCCGCTGACGAGCGAGGCGACCGGCGAACGCAACGTGACTGAGTGATGCATTGTTCTGACAGGCACCTTTTCTCCATCGACGGGATCTCACGATGTGCTCAACCTCCAGATTGCTTCGAAACATCGTTGCCACGGCGCTGCTCTTTGCGGGCAGCATCGCGCTTCCACTTTGCGTACAGGCGGCGCCCGTCACGCAGCGTCCGAAGGTCATTGTGATCAGTCTGGATGCCTTCGGTGCGGCCAGCCTGCATGAGCCGCTGCTGCCCGCGCCAACGCTGCGTGCGCTAATGCAGAGCGGCGCCTATGCGGTTTCCATGCAGCCGATCAACCCCACCGTCACCTGGCCAAATCACACGGCCATGGTCACCGGCGTCAACGCGAGCCTGCATCACGTGCTGGTCAACGGGCTCATCGTCGACCAGCGCACCGCCACGCTGCCGAGCATCGACATGAAAGCGCCGAAGTCCCGGCTGGTCGCCGTCCCCACCGTCTACGATGCCGCGCATAAGGCAGGTCTCACCACGGCGCAAGTGGACTGGGTCGCCATCGAAGGCGCATCGAGCATCGACTGGCAATTCGCCGAACATCCCGATCCCAGCGGCGCCATCGAGCAGGATCTCGTGCGACAAGGCGTCATCACCGATGACCAGCTCGTGCATTTCGGCGTGCCATCCCAGGCATGGCGCGATCGCATCTACACTCGCGCGGCTGTCGACATTATCCAGAAGCATCACCCCGACCTGCTGTTGCTGCATCTGCTGGCGCTCGACAGCATCGAGCACGAAACGGGCTTCGGCAACAACTCGGGGCGCAATACCATCGCCTTTCTCGATGATCGCGTAAAGGATGTCATCGACGCGGTACGCGCCGCCGGTGACTTCGACCGCACGACCTTCATCATCGTCTCCGATCACGGCCAGCAGAGCGTTCATCAGCTATTGCACCCTAATGTCCTGCTCAAGCAAGCCGGGCTGCAGGCAGGCTCGGCGACCCACCCCAGTTTCTGCGTACCGGATGATGGTTTCGCCTTGGTCTTTCAGCAGCACGCCACGGAGGCTTCGACAAAAGAATTGAAATTGCTCTTCGCGGGCACGCCCGGCATCCGCTCGGTACTGACTCCCGCAGAGGCGGCGAAAGAAGGCTGGCCTGTGCCGGCACAGAGCGACCAAGCGCCAGATCTGCTGCTCTACGCAGCAGACGGGTACGCCTTCAAGGAGGGCGATACGGGAGACTATGTGACACCGACCAATGAAGTCGGGGCTCACGGCTATCCCAATTCGTCCCCCCTCATGCAGGGCATCTTCATTGCGGCGGGCTTCGGCATTCGGCCCAAGGGTGAAATCCCGGCCTTTCCCAATCTCGACATCGCGCCGACGATCGCACAGCTCCTGCACGTTTCTCTCGGCACGGTCCAGGGCAAGCCGGTGACGGACCTTCTGGAGTCGCCTGGCCACGTGGCCGAGTAGGCAGGTCCGACGCCAGTGAAGTCGCTGACCCTGGAGGGCAGGTGAGCTGGAAGTAGACGCGTCGCGGCGGCCAGCGTTTCAGTCCGGTGTTAAAGTCGCAGGCTCAGTATCAATGCAGAGCGAGAAACGTGATGAGCAGCCACTCACCCTATCCAATTGGTACACCCGGACGTCCCTGGGGCGAGTCGGAAAGGGCTGAATGGCGGTCACAACAAAATGTCCGGCGTAGTTACGCAGCGGACGTGCTGAGCGTGATCGAAACGCTGCGCGCGCGCTTCGACGTGTCGGAGTACGGCCGCCTTGATTACGCCCCCGATAGCTACCCGCTGTTTGCGATCAAGAGCCGCAACTGGCGCGACGAGCTTCCGTGCGTGCTGGTGACTGGCGGCGTGCATGGCTATGAAACGAGTGGCGTGCACGGGGCGCTGCAATTCGTCGACCAGCATGCGGCGGACTATGCGGGGCGAACCAACCTGGTCGTCGCGCCGTGCATCAGCCCCTGGGCCTACGAGCGGATTCATCGTTGGAACGCGAATGCGCTCGACCCGAACCGCTCGTTTCGCGACGACAGTCCGGCACAGGAATCGGCGGCGCTGATGCGCCTGGTCGCGCCATTCCGCGATCGCGTGCTCGTGCATATCGACCTGCATGAAACCACCGACAGCGACGAGTCCGAATTTCGCCCGGCGCTGGCCGCCCGTGATGGCGTGGCATATGTGGCGGGTGAAGTCCCCGATGGCTTCTATCTGGTCGACGACAGCGAGCATCCGCAACCGGAGTTCCAGCAAGCGATCATCGAGGCAGTGGCTAAGGTCACCCACATTGCCCCGGCCGATCGCCACGGCGAGATCATCGGTTCGCCCGTAATCGCACCGGGTGTCATCCAGTACCCGCTCAAACAGCTCGGCCTCTGTGCAGGCATTACCGATGCACTCTACAAGACGACCACCGAGGTCTATCCCGACAGCCCGCGAGCCACGCCTGAGCAATGCAACGCCGCGCAGGTGGCGGCGGTTTGCGCGGCGATTGATTTCGCGTTGGCGCATCGTGCAATCAAAACAGGGGTGAGGGCAGCTGTCTGATCGGGAAGACAGGGCCTATGTGGCGTAGAGAGCCGCTGCTCTTGCTGTCCAGATGCAATCACATGGCCATAGAGCCGGCTCGGATATCTCGCGATGTTCGGCGACTGAGCCATGACCCCGTCGATGGTTGAAACGAATGGGCAATACATCGAGCGGATGAGCTATCCCGTGCCAGCCTCCATCGGCGCAGCATGTCTCCATTGACCCGGGCAACCCGTCCGGAGCAGACCGAGGAGATTTTGATGCTGGATTGGCCGGAATACCGCAAAGAGCTGATGGGTCGTATCGGTGAGATCGGCAAGCTGAGTCCCGATACCTTGGCTGGTTACCAGACCCTGTCCAAGGCCGGACAGAAGACCGCGCATCTGGATGCCAAGACCCGCGAACTGATCGCGCTGGCGGTGGCCGTGACCTCTCGCTGCGATGGCTGTATCACCGTGCACGTCGCCGAGGCGCTCAAACATGGTGCCAGCCGCGAGGAGATCGCCGAGGCACTGGGCGTGGCCGTGGCACTCAATGCCGGTGCGGCGATGGTGTACTCCGCCCGCGTCATGGACGCCGTCGGAGCCTATGGCTCCTCAGCGTCGGTGCAAGGGTCATGACCGACATGCTGCAAGCCGTGTCTTATGCCCCCGCGTCATCGCCGCCGTTCCAGGCGGTGGTGACCTCGACGCTGGATTTCGAGGGCACGCTGGCGCGCCTGAAGCAGGGCATCGAGGCGGCGGATCTGTGGCTGATCCAGGAAATCGATCCACAGATGTTGTTGCAGCGTGGTGGCTATCTCATCGCGCCGGCGCGACAGTTGCTGTTCTTCCATCCACGCTATGTGGTGCGCCTGTTGGCGGCAGATCCCGCAGCGGTGGTGGAAGTTCCATTGAAGCTGGTCGTACTGCAGATGCCCGATGGTAGCGTCACCGTTCGTCATGCCGACGTGCGCGCCCAGCTCGATCGTTATCCCGGCATGCAGGTACTGGCCGAAGAACTGGCTGCCGTCAGCGCGCGCCTGCTGGCGTCGGTGGCGCCGTCGACCGCGCCAGCGTGAGCACGTCATATCCCGGCTTGGTGGGTCGGGTCGTGCGCTAAGCTAGCCGCCCGATTCGATCACGCCTGCGCCATGGATACGCTCAGCGAACTACTAGACGCCCACCCGGCTCGCGGCGACCTCGACGTGCGTTGTCAGTGGTCCGGTCGCTGGTCTGTACCGCATGTCGCCGAGGCACCGGGTACGGTGCGCTTCCATGTGGTCATGCACGGAGTAGCCTATCTGCGCGTGGCGGGCGAGGCACCACGCGGGCTGGCGACGGGCGACATCGTGGTGCTGCCTTCGGGCGATGCCCATATCCTGGCGGGCGGCCCGGACGAATGGAACGCGCCACGCCCGAATGCCAGTCTGCGCACCCATCCGCTGCTGAAGTGGCAAGCGGGCGACGAGGCCGAGCCCGCCTTGGACATGTTCTGTGGCCGCATCGACTTCGGCGGCGGCGCTGCCACTCTGTTGGCGTCGCTGCCGCGTGTGTTGCACGTGCCCGGCGACGCCAGTCTGCCGCTGGCCTCGTTGGCCCCGCTGATCGAGTTGATGCGACGTGAAGTCAACGATGCCGCACCCGGTGCGCGCAGCGTGGTCGGACAGTTATCGTCCGCTCTGTTCGTGATGGCGCTGCGCCATTGGTGGAGCCGCAACGACGAATTGCACGGCGTGCTCGGCTTGCTGCGCGAGCCGCGCCTGCGTCCTGCCTGCACCGCCATGCTGCTTCGCCTGCACGAGCCGCTGACCGTGGAGACCCTGGCTGGTGCCTGCCACATGTCGCGCTCCAGTTTCCTGCGACTGTTCGAGCGCGCCACACAGGCCACACCGGCACACATGCTGACGCAACTACGCATGGATACCGCTGCCGTGCGCCTGCGACGAGGCAGCGACGGCATCGCCCAAGTCGCCGAGACGGTAGGCTTCCAATCCGAGTCGGCTTTCATTCGTGCCTTCGAACGACACAAGGGCATGAGCCCCGCTGTCTATCGCAAGCAAAGGGATCAGGTTCATTGAAGTGAAATCAAAGGAGCCAGAGGCATCAATTTGCGTCGGAGTGCCTTCGATCCTTCATCGTTGCTTGATCCCAATGTCAGTTGACCAGGTGTTGATCCGATGAACGTCAGGCCACTTGAACTCGTTGATGCCGTGGCCTATCAAAGGCTCCGGTTGCTGGCGCTGCAGGAAAGTCCGACGGCTTTCAGTGCAAGCCATGCCGACGAGGCCGGCCGGTCCATGGATGAGGTGGCTGCCCGGATCACGTCGGCGGCCGATGGATCCATCGGTACGTTGGGCATCTTCGAACGGGACGAGCTGGCCGGGTTCGTGGCTGTCATCCATCCACAGCGAGAGAAGCTGCGTCATGGGATTGAACTGGCCGGCATGTACGTTTCCCCGGCATTTCGCCGTCGCGGATTCGGCCGTGCGCTGCTGAAGGCAGCCGTGGCGCACGCCAGCTCCATCGCTGGCGTGCGCCAGATCAAGCTTGGCGTCAATGCCACGAACAGCGAGGCCAGAGCGCTGTATCAGTCGCTCGGCTTCGCCAGCTATGGCGTGGAGCCGGATGCACTGCAGGTCGACGGCTTGTTCTATGGCGAGGAGCACTATGTGCTTCGGTTGAACCCGGTCGACTGACAAGCCGCACGCTTCACAAAAAAGCCAGGATGGTTGTCAAATCCAGGTCAGCTCACGCCGATCACTTTGGCTCTTTAATTTGCTGCGCGATTGGCCTTTTCGTGGCGAAGTGCGAGTGTAGTAAGGTGAGGTAGGAAATGGGTCCCGCTACAGGTGAGCAATAGCACAGAGCCGTGGCTGGGTAAGGGGCTTGCCGTTTGATTCCAACGTGCCCCGGAAGCAAAGCGAAACGCGACATAAGGAGATGATCATGCTTCGAGGAAAAGTTGTTTGCTTAGCGCTGCTTGCTCTTGCCGCAGCGGGTACTTCTCAGGCTCAACAGCAAAATCAGCAGTCGAATCAAGCGGCTCTCGACGCGCAGGTGCAACAGCAGGCACAGGCGTATAGTCAGAGCGAAGCAGTAAGAAATGCATGGGACCGCAGCTACGACCAACGCTCGATCAAGGCGATGGCCGATCTGCCCAAGGTTCGGGCGCATTTAACCCAGGTGTGGCAGCACTTCGGCATGTCTGCGAAAGATGCCGAAATGGTTGCATCTGCCTATCGGGTCAATGCTATCAATCTCAATCGCGGCTCATTGCTGACTGGCAAGAACGACCAGGAGGCTGCATCAATGCTCCAATCTGCTCTCAAGGACAAGAACTACGCTTTGGCCGATGAGCTGATGATCGACTATGAGAGAACGAGGATTGGGCCATTAGCGGGGAGGTAGCATGAACTCGAGCAATAAGCTTGAGCCCGTGGCCGGCATCAGGACATATAAAACAAAGCCAGGGAAAGGCTGAGGTTTTCCAGTCTGAAGAGCCGTGCTCGATCACCACGCAGTGCGTTCAGGTCGAGCACGGGCTCTTCTCGAAGGTGAAAGACAACCTGGAGCTATTCCGGTTGGATTACTTCGATGTGTTGAGGCCGATCAGCATCCCCGGGATCGAAGACTCGGGCGAACACGTTCCGCGATTGCTCCTCCGTGAACGCGCATGCTGCCATGTGCCGTCGATGGAACAGATGCAGGAACCCGACTCGCATGATTTCATGAAGGTTGCTTGATGCTTCGAGACGCCACCCCTGCCGACTTCCCGACTATCCTCACCCTCAACAAGGCCTTCGTGGCTGTACTCAGTCCGCTCGACGGCGAGCGTCTCGCGCGGTTGCATGCGCAGGCGGCGTTGCACCGCGTGATCGAACAGGACGGCCGGATCGAGGCATTCCTGCTCGCGTTCCGTGAAGGGGCGGATTACGACAGTCCGAACTACCAGTGGTTTGCGCAGCGTCATGCGCGCTTCCTGTATGTGGACCGCATCGTGGTTGCCGGTGACACGCAAGCACGGGGTGCCGGAAGCCGGCTCTACGGCGATGTGTATGCGATGGCGTCGCGTGATGGCGTGCCGTTCATCACCTGCGAGTTCGATATCGAGCCGCCCAACCCGGCGTCGGAACGATTTCACGCCAGGCTGGGGTTTCGTGAAGTCGGCCGCCAGCAGCTCGACGGCGGCAAGAAGACTGTTTCGCTGCAGGCACTCGATGTCGCTGCGGGCGACACTCCGTTGGGAAAGATCGCTGCCGGGTGACGTCTCATCCCTGTGGCATGCGCTGCATCTTCTGTCCGGTTGTCCGGCCCCGCCTTGCCGGCTGTCCGCGGACAACCAAGCGACATGCTTCGCGCTTCACTCTTCTTCGAAAACTCAATGACTTATACCCTCCGAGTGGGTTGGCACGGCGATTGCTCTACTAGACAGCACAGGGCACAAGCCAATCACGGAGAGACGTCATGAAATTCGAATCACAGATTCTTGCCACACTGTTCGTTGCCTGCTTCAGTGTTTGCGCACTGGTCATGGGCGCCATGCTGAAAACCACGCCAGCCTCGGTGAAGCTGGCCAGTGCGAACAAGGCGGCTGTCGCCGCTCTGGTCGCGCCGGTGAGCTGCGCGCTGCCCACCAGCTGCTCACGCGGCAGCAATTGATGCTGCTCAGCGACGGCTGGCCCGGCCATGCCGAAATAAATGGACCGGAGGAAATGGTGCTGAAAAAGCTCCGGTCCTTTTTCTTGCAACATGATCAATGGAAATCGTGATCCGCACGTACGATGGCGATGCCGTTCGTGGCAGCGTTGTTGATGGTCGCCAGCCCCTTCAAGGTGAAGTTGCCGTCCTCGTCAACGTCGAAAATGGAGACATGCGAGACGCTGCTGTCGGCGTCGATCACCGCGGCCAGGTTGCTGCGGTAAGTGATGTCAGTCGGATTGCCATTGAAGCTGGTGACAACCGCCGCGTCCTGAATGATTTTTTCACCGTAGACGGCGTATCGCGACACCGACTTGCTCGGTGAATTTGCGGAAAACAGAAACGGTCCGTCCAGCGTCACCCAGCATGGCGCGGATTGGGTGCCCGAACCGGTAACGGCCAGCACGGTGTTGTTTCGAACCAGGCTGATCTCATTCGCGTGGGCGATCGTCACATAGGCGTCGTTGCCGCGCGTGGCCAGGCCGAACGGCGCATTGACGTTGGCGGGGATGTTGGCAACAAGCTTGGTCGAGCCGATGACCGCACCCTGCCCATCCAGGTTGACCGTTTCAATCGCATTGCTCTTTTCGCTGATGACCAGCTGGCCCCGCAGGGTTCCCACTTGAGCGGCGGAGCCATCGCCGATGACCAGCCTCGCTTCACCATCTGCCATCGACTCCACGCCATAGCGACCGATTCGGTGCGATTCGATATAGGACGCTGTCAGGATGTACAGGTGGTCGTTGCCGAACGCGACGCTTACGGGGTTTGTGACGGCCGGAACAAGCTTCTCGTAGCGCAAGTCCGTGTGATCGAAGTCCTTATCGAAAATCGACACGTTGCCCGAGCCAAAATTGACCACGGCGAGTCGATCACGATCCTGGGCGATGCCACCGGCGTTGCCACGGACGCCTCCTGCTCCACCCGTAGGAAGCTGTTCGAGCAGGGCTCCTGTCGCGTTGTAGATCATGAGCTGGTTGTGCGTCGTATTCGACGCGGTCACGATCAGTGCCTGATCATCGTTCGATGACGAAGTGCCTTGCGCAGCCACGGCGCCGGCAATGAACAGCGAAAGCAAACCCATGCCACAGGCTGATTTTTTCATGTGCGTATCCTCGATTGAACGATTCGGAATGACGACCCTGTGTGGAGTCGTCTCGTAGTACTTCCAGATGACCGGGATTGCGTCGGTCTTCCATTCATTCGTCGGGATACGCGAAAAGTTACCCTTGGTTTATAGCCTCATGGAAGCTGAGATGGCGTCCGCGGTTGTCGTGCAGTTTTGCAAGCAGGCGCTATTTGCGCCGGCAAAGGCCTATGCTGTCAGAACGATCAAGCCAAGAGGCTTCCGCGATGAGCAATGTCTCCGGCAAGACCAGCAATGGGTTCACCTATGAAGGGGACTACCAGCCGGCGAGCGCAGGCCGCATCAACTGGACAGCGACCTTTCGGCATAACGGTGATTACGCCGGCATGCGGCACGGTTGCGTCCACGGAATGCTCGACGTGCCCACCACTGCCGTTGATGACGCAGTGAAGGGTGACATCGAGTCGACGTGGACTGGTGCTGCTTGACGGATTGGCCGGAGTAGGCGAGTTAAGCGCTCAACGATCCGCCGCGCTCGCGGCCACCGCCAACCCGGACACCACACCCAGCGAGGGATCGCCTTGCACCAGCGGGATCTCCGGGAAGCAGGCTTGCACGCGTGCCTTGATCTGCGGTGAGCGGGAGGTACCGCCGGTGAGGAAGACGCTGGCGGGGAGTTCGTCGAGGTCGCTGCGTACGATCGCCAGGGTGCGCTCCATCTGGCCGAGAAACGAAGCGATGGCGCTGTGGAAGTCCTCGCTGTCGAGTTCGACGGCGAGGCCGTGCTCGATGAAGTCCAGTTCGGCGCGGTGGCGTGTCGACGTGCTCAAGGTGATCTTGCTGCGCTCGGCCGCCTGGTTGAGACGGGTAGTGGCGCCGGGCTCTTGCAGGGCCCGCAGGCGGGCGCCGTAAGGCTCGTCGATGAGGCGATAATTCTGCTGACGAAACTCGCGCTGCTTGGGCAGGTTGTGCACGCTGGCAGCATCCACGAATCGGTGCGCTGGCATGCTGATCTGATCCTTGCCAAGCTGTGGCATGAAGCTGTGCAGGCTGACGCTCACGTCGAGGTCGGTGCCGCCCTTGGGCAGGCCCCAGCTGCGCGCGATACGCGCAGCTTCGCCGCCGCCGAGTTGGGCGTGAGCCACGTCAGTGGTGCCGCCGCCTATGTCGACGATCAGCGCGTACTGTCGTTGCTGCAGACTCTGGTGGTAATGCATCGCGGCGGCGGCCGGTTCTTCCAGAAACGACACGTTGTCGAAGCCGGCCATTGCGGCCGCCTCGCGCAGGATGTCGATCGCCTGTTCCGATCCCTGCGCGCCCATCGAGCTGCGAAATTCCACCGGCCGCCCGATCACCGCGCCGCGCACCGGCGTGCCGAACTGGCGGCTCGCGGTGAGGCGGATGTGCTCAAGGATATGCGTGGCGATATGCACGATTACCTTGCGTACCTGCGGGTCGAGCCGATAGCCAAACATCGACTTGGGCGACTCGATCAGATTGCCGCCGCCACTTTCCAGATAGCCTTCCACCGCTGCCTCGCCGAACAGCGCGTGCTGGAAACTGGCGACCGAGGCAGTGGCGGCCCTGGTCTGTTCCTCCATCCACTGCCGGCGCACCACGCGCAGCGCTTCGCGACGCAGCTCATCTTCGCTGCGCGACGTCGTCGCCTGCCCGCGCGCTGCGGCGGCAGTGGCCTGTTGGCGATGCTTGGCCCTGGTCAGGCGCAGCTCAGTCTCCAGTTGCGCTTCGAGCGCGGGAGTCAGTGCGAAATCATTGGGGTCCGGCACCATCTCGGGGAAAAATACCGCCGTGCGGAACTGCTCGGTGTCGCCGAAACGCACCAGGATCAGTTCGCCGTCGATGATGGCCGCGGCAGCCGAGTAGCTGGTGCCGAAATCGATGCCGATGTGCATGGGTACGCTGTCGTTGTGTGGCAACCCGACAGTATGACGGGAACAGGAGTTGGCGTCAGGCGAACGTATCTTTCCAGCCAAGGCCGTCCCGACAGGTGACGCCATAGGACAACGCGAGATTGGCCTCGGCCGGCGGGCATGATGAGTAGCCATGGCTCCGGTATTGCGCACTCGCTGAGACGGGTGCGGGGTCAGTTTCTGAAACAGCTGCCCGCGAAAAGCCATGAAAGCGTCTTCGTCAGGTGGGAAAAATCTCGCACAATGCCGGCCATCCTCTTCAACCCTCGCGACAGGACGTCCATGAATCGCCTCCCCGGCCTCGACTTTTTGCGTGCCATCGCCATCGTGTGGGTGATGCTGTTCCACTCCTTCATCGTCGGCGGGCTCGGCCCCGACTTCGCCTGGCTATCGCGCTACGGCTGGGCGGGTGTGGATATCTTCTTCGTGCTCAGCGGCTTCCTGATCGGCACGCAGGTGCTGCGGCCATTGCAGCGCGGCGAGCCGTTGGCGTTCGGCGGGTTCTATGCGCGTCGTGCGTGGCGCATCCTGCCGGCGTTTGCGGTGGTGCTGGCGCTGTATGTGTTTTTCCCGGTGCTGCGCGAAGCGTCGGGGCTGCAGCCGTGGTGGCAGTTCGCCACGTTCACGCTGAACCTGCTGATCGACTACAACAGCAACCAGGCTTTCTCGCATGCGTGGTCGCTGTGCGTGGAGGAACATTTCTACCTGGTCTTTCCGCTGCTGGCGTGGTGGCTGACGCGTCGGCCATCGACGCTGAAGTTTGTCGGCATATGCACGACGGTGGTCGTACTTGGTATCGCCTTGCGCACGACGGTCTGGCTGCACGATGCGGCGATTGATCCACCGCGCAACTGGTATCTCGAGGATATCTACTACCCGACCTGGATGCGGCTGGACGGTTTGCTGATGGGCATCATGCTGGCCGCGTTGCGGGTGTATCGACCGCAGGCATGGACACGACTGCAGGCGCGCTCGAACGTGCTGCTGTTCGGCGGCATCGCCGTATCATGCCTCGCGTTCTGGCTGTTCCGTGATCGCGCCGGTCTGCTGGCCAACGCGCTCGGCTGGCCGCTGCTGTCGTTCGGCTTCGGTCTGCTGGTGTTTGCCGGCGCAGATCGTCAGAGTCTGCTCGGCCGTTGGCGAGTGCCGGGCGCAGGCTGGATCGCCGGCATTTCCTACAGCCTGTATCTAAGCCACAAGATCGCCTTCCATGTCGTGCAGGCGACGTTCGGCGCGTCATTGCAGGGGCGTGGCGCGATTGCCTTCGCGGTGTACGCGCTGGCGGTACTCCTGCTGGGCGCGGCGCTGCATTATCTGGTCGAGCGCCCGTTCCTGCGTCTGCGCGAGCGCAGAGAAATCAGCAAGATATCAATGGCAGCGTCCGTCGAAAACGGGAATGTGATGACGAGCCCGGCGGAGCCAGTGCCTCAACCTGATTTCTAATGGTGGTGTGGGCTTCCGTTGATGGCTCACGAGTTGCCTGACACGGATGCCATGCGTTTGCCGGAATTCCGGTAACTGTTGACGTTGGCTGCCCCGCTGCGTGAAAGAAGATATTTCGCGCGCAGGTTGTCGTACGACGCCAGATGATCGTTCAGCCACAACTGGAACTTCGTGGTGAACAAGTCGTCCGCCTTGTTTTCCATCGGCTGCGGAAGGCCGCTGATGGCATCGCGCTTCCAGGGTTCATGTTCCAGATCCGCGATGGTCTGGCTGCAGGCATCCGCCAGCCGGATGTCGGGCCGCAAGCCCAGGAATTGGCAGATCCGGACCCATTCGTCGTCCGGCTCGCGGACCAGGTCTTCCAGAAATACGAAGGCGTGATGGGCGCGCCCGAGGCACGCTTCATGAATCTGCATGGCGCGGTTCCAGCGACGCGCCCAATGCACCGAGCCGCCACCGAAGGCATCGTCATTCTCGAAGCGCAAGTAAGCGTCCGCCAGTGAGGCCAACACGTCCGTGCCCCGGCGTATGACATGGATGAAGCGGGCACCGGGTGCGCAGGCTTCGATTTCCGGGAGGTACAGAAGATGATTCGGCGTCTTCTCCACCCAGAGCGAACAGTCTGCTCGCAGCGCAAGCGCATCGAGCAGGTCGATGAAGGTGGTGGCGCAGGCGTTCGAGCTGAAAGGTATCCGTCTGATCGGCGCGCGTTCGCCGCTCAGCGAGTGCAGCAACGGGGCAATCGACAGCCTGGTCTGTTTGCGCATCAAGCCGAGACGCTGCTGTCGCCAGCGGCGTGGGCGCGGCCTGGCATGGTGATCGCCCCAGCGCCATTCCAGATCCGCATGCAGATGCTCGAAGAAGGCGGTCTCGGGCAGCGTGTAGACATCTGGGTGCCGGGCCAGCAAGGCCTGCATGAACGTTGTGCCGGATCGCGGACAGCCAACGATAAAAGTCCGTTGCACAGCAAGTAGCCTCATCAACTGACGCCGGAAACGCACGCCCGGCAACGTCTGTTCAACGTGTGTGAATCGGACGGGTTGACGCGTGCTGGAATCGGGATGCGTGATTCATGCCGTCAAACGCGAGCATGAGGATCTGTGCGAGGCACGCCGCAACTCAGAGATGCCGCGGCTGATCCGAGGTGTCGACTGACCCTGAAGGTTTGACGATTTCACTTTCGACGACCATGTCGAGCACGTAGACCGTGGACGGCGCATCGGCGGGCGGCTGCTTCAGCGTGTAGCGTTTCACGCGCAGCACATTGCGGGTGTCCTGCGGGTGCGCGTAGCCCTCGATGTCCTGCTGCAGCGGTTGCCACGGACCGGGCTGGCCGCTGTGCAGGCCTTGCGCGTCGTAATGGCGTTCACGCACCTGCAGGCAGGACTTGTGCGGGACAAGCGGGTGGTTGCAAGACACCATTTGCGGCGCCACTTCCAGGAACACCGTCTCGCCGGGACCACCGTAGCGCGTCTCTGCCGTCGGCTTGCCGGTGAACGTCAACGACTGGCCGCTGTCGGCCGCCAGTGTGAGCAACGGCGTGTCGTCAGCGGTCGACAGGATCAGGGTGGGGCCGCCTTGCAGAACGCTCTTGATGGTGATCTCGCGCTGCATCAGGGTCGGCTCGGGGCAGGCCATCATGGTCTGCTGCAATGGTGCGACGACGAGATGACCTTCGACGATGGTGTAGTTGCCGTTGATGTGATTGCAGGCATTGAGCACGCTGACCCGGTCGACGCTGAAGTCGAGCTGCAGCGGTTTCTCGGTGTTGCCGAACAGCGCGTCGAGGCGCTGGTTGTGACCGTCGACGGCGTCGTGCAATTGCCAGTGATAGCGCGCGAGTGTGGAGGTCGAGATCGGCGCGCGAGGATTGATCGGTGCGGACGTGCAGGCAGCGAGCGCGAGTGTGAGCAGCAACAGGCAGGCTTTCATGGCGGGTTCTCCTGAGAGGACGATTCAACAATCTTGCATGTGAACATGGCTTGACGATGGCGCAGGCAGGTTGTGTACACGTACAAAAAAAGCCGCGTCAGGCTTGCGCCGGACGCGGCAAAAGTTTGAACCGACCACTGCCAGTGTATCGGGCGCCGCCAGCGGAGGGCTCCGCTGCGACCAGCCCAAGGTAGTCGCGTGGTGTCTCACGGATTGGGACTTGCGATGGGGCGATCCGTTGCCACCGCGGTGAATCAGTCGGTAGTTCTGGAACGCGGCTTGCGCGGCCCCGGTGCGGAGTGCCGGCCTTGCGTCGCGTCGATTTCGTCGATCCAGCCGGCGCGTGAGGTGGGGAACGCATCGGCGTACGGCACGTAAGGCTTGATGTCGAGGATCGGGGTGCCGTCGAGCAGGTCCATGCCGCGCACGCGCAGCGTGTGTTCGCCGACCTCGACCAGTTCGACCGCGGACAGACCGATGGCATTCGGCCGGTGCGGCGAGCGGGTGGCCAGCACGCTGCGCTTGCCGCCGCCGCGCGGTGGCCGTACCTCGGCCTTCCAGCCTTCGCTGCGATGGAACACGAATACCAGCCAGATCCGTTCGAAGCCGGCGAGGTCGCGAAATGCGGCCGCGGGGAAGTCCGCCGTGAACTCGATGATGGCCTCGGCCGCCGCTTCCGTCTCGGTGCCGGCCACCACGGTGGGCTGGTGCGGCGCGTCGATACGTCGCGCGTACGGCGAGCGCACGAACGCGATGGGCTGGCAGGAGAACGCAATGGGGGTATCGTGCATGACGGTCATGAGGCTGGAGATTGCGGCATTATCCATCCTCGCCCCTGCCTCCCCATGGTTCGATGAACCTTTCTCCGACGAGGACGCCATGAAATACCTGGTGATGATCTATTGCGACGACACCTTGCTGAACGCGCTGCCGGACGGCGAGTTCGACACGATGATGCACGGTTGCTTCATGCATGCCGACGCATTGCAGGCGCAAGGCCATCTGCACGATTCGCAGCAGCTGGAAGCTCCGGCCACGGCCCGGACGCTGCGTGTGCGCAACAACCACGTCAGTGTGGTCGACGGGCCGTTCGCCGAGACCAAGGAATATCTGGGCGGCTTCAACCTGATCGAGGCCGACAGCATGGACGAGGCGGTGCGGATCGCCTCGGAATTTCCCTGGTCGCGTACCGGCGCGATCGAGATCCGCCCGGTACGCGACATAGCGGCGGTGCGGCGGCAGGTGGGCGCGTGATGATCGGTGCTTCCCCCATGGCGGCGGACGCGCCACCATGCGACTCCCACCCGCTCGTGATCTCTCCATGAACCCATCCGACGACGATTACGATGCCGAGCGCGAATTCGACGATGTCGATGAGGACTCGGTCGAGGCGAAGGTCTGGCAGTTGCTGCTGCTGATCAATCCGGGCGATGAGGAAACCGCGCTGCTGCAGTTCAACGACTACCGCGAGGCGATGGCCGACGTCGATGCCGACGAGGTCGAGCCGATCGAGGTGATCGGCCGGGTGATCGACTGGCGCTCCGGTTTCATCGTGGACGCGCACGACCTGCGTTCGCTGGTGCAGGCAGTCAACGAGCTGTCCTCGCGCTGGAACCTGTCGGTGGACTGGAACGGCGATCCGGACGACGATGAGTTCTTCGACGACATGGACGCGGCTGAACTGTTTTCGATCGCCTACGATCGCCTGGCCGAATTCGGCTACACGTTGTGGGCGTGGGAAACCGATGGCGACACGTATGCCGGCTGGATGACGCTGACCCGCGACGGTGAACCGCTGCGCGAGCTGGCCACGGCGCTGGGCATCAATCTGCGGCTGGGCAGCGAAGTAAGCTGAGCGTCACGCGGCCTTTCACTTCGCCAGAGCGGTATCCACCGGCCGTCCGGCCAGCCACAACGCGAGGTTCCTGACGTAACGCTCGATCGAGCGTTGCGCCTCGGGCGAATGCGCCAGCGTGTCGCCCGGTGGCTCGGCGACGAAGCTGGGTGCACCCAGCTGCGGATTCCAGTTGTAGTCGGCGAAGTGGTGAAAGGTGGACTGCGCGATGGCCGGCCCGCCATTGGCCGACGGCTCGAACGCCACGATGAGGTTGAATTCCACTTCGCTGACCGTACTGTGGCCGGTTGCGATCACCCGTGCGCTCGGGTCGTTCGCCGGCTTGCCAACGGCGCCTTCGTGCGGATGCGCGGGCAGGCAACGCACAGTGCCATCCGGCGAGTCCGGATCCGTCAGCACGGGATGCAACGGTTCACTGACCTGGATGTGCTGGAAATCGCCATTGGCGCCAGAGTGGTAGTTGGGCCACAGGATGTTGCTGGTCACCGTGTCGTCGATGCGCCGCCGTGCCGGATCGGGCTCGGGATTCTTCGAATGAAAGAAGTGTGCGGCACCCACACCGCCCAGCGTGCACACCGAGCACCCGAGATCCATGTGGTCGCGTGTCACCAGCAGGCCGCCGCCAAGCTGGCGGAAGCGTGAGATGGCGCTGCAGTCTTCCTCGGTGAGTCCGTCGCCGGTATCGACGGCGAACAGCCACATCTCGTCGAACGATGACGTATCCAGCTGCGACAGCACGCTGTCGGGTGCGCCGAGCGGATCGCGGTCGCGTGCCGTCACCTCGAACAGCGGCGCGCCGGCGATATCGCGCAGGCCGGCCAGATAGTCGCGCAACAGGCTGAAGCGGCCGATATGCCAATCGTCGATGACGGTGGGAATCGTCGTCTGCAGCAGGATCTTGCTGGGCTGGCTCATGGTCATGGCACTCCGCAGATCAGTAGTAACGCGGGATCGGCCCGAGCTGCGGTGTCATCCGGTCGCGCAGGTCGAACATCACTTCATCCACATAGCACCAGCCCCAGCCTTCTGGTGGGTCGTAGCCTTCGATGATCGGATGCGCGGTGCTGTGAAAGTGCTTGGTGGCGTGCCGGTTCGGCGAATCGTCGCAGCAGCCGACATGCCCGCAGGTGCGGCAGATGCGCAGGTGCAGCCAGACATCGCCGGACTGCAGGCACTCTTCGCAGCCGCGCGCGCTGGGTATGACATCCTGAATGCCTTCGAGATGCTTGCATTGAATGGTCATCGAGAGACTCCGTCGATATTCGGAAAGCCTGCTCGTGCACGACGGCATCGGCAGGTCGAGCGTTTATCATAGGCCGACTTTCGGCATCTGGTCCGATGCGAACCACACCTGGATGGAAAGGCTGACGGCATGCTGCAACTGATCGGTTTCGATGGCGACGACACGCTGTGGCACAGCGAGGGCTATTACCAGCAGGCGAACGAGGCATTCGCCGCGATCGTTGGTCGCTATGTGGATCTGGGCGACCAGCAGGTGCACGACACGATGCTGGCGACCGAGCAACGCAATCTCAAGCTGTTCGGCTACGGCGCGAAAGGCATGGCCTTGTCGATGGTGGAGACGGCGATTGCGGTCTCCGCCGGCCGCATCACCGCGAGCGATATCCATCGGCTGATCGAGCTGGGCAAGACCGTGCTGCAGCATCCGGTGGAACTGCTGCCCGGCATCCGCGAGGCGGTCGAAGCGGTGGCGCAGCATCACGCGGTGGTGCTGATCACCAAGGGCGATTTATTCCATCAGGAAAAGAAGGTGGCACAATCCGGATTGGCCGGGTTGTTCCGGCGCATCGAGATCGTCTCGGAGAAGAACGTCGACACCTACCGGCGCGTGCTGGCCGAGTTCCATCTGCAGCCGATGCAGTTCGCGATGATCGGCAATTCGCTACGCTCGGATATCGAACCGGTGGTTCGCCTCGGCGGCTGGGGCGTACATCTGCCGTATCACGTGACCTGGGCGCACGAACAAGAGCATGGCCTGGGCGATGACGAGCAGCGTGTGATCACGGTGCAGGCGCCGTCGGCGATTCCCACGGCAGTGGCGCAGTTGCGCGAGCGGGCGGCCTGAGCCGCGCGTTGTGTACGGTCATGGTTGCGGTCAGCAGGTTTCATTGATACGGAGCGTTACGCCATGCACGCCTTGTTGTCTGAAAAGTTCGGTGGCCCTGACGTGCTGCACTGGGGCGAACGGCCCGATCCGATCCTCGCACCGGGACAGGCGCTGGTGCGCATGCATAGCGTCGGGTTGAATTTTGCGGACGTCTATCGACGCAACGGTAACTATCACCTGAGCGGCACGGCGCCGTGGATTCTCGGCTACGAAGGCGCGGGTGTGATCGAGCACGCAGCGGTGGGCGATCCGCTGTTCCCGCGCGGTGCCCGCGTGGGTTTTGCCGACATGCCGTATGCGAATGCGGAACTGGTAGCGGTGGACCTCGACAAGCTGATTCCGCTGCCGGACGACATCACGTTCGACACCGCGGCGGCGACCTTGCTGCAGGGACTGACCGCACAGTATCTGGTGACCGACAGCTATCAAGTGCGGCGCGGTGACGTAGCGGTGGTGCATGCGGCGGCCGGCGGTGTGGGTCAGCTGCTGGTGCAGATGCTGAAGGCGCTGGGTGCGAGCGTGCTCGGTGTGGCGTCCAGCGCCACGAAGCGTGCTGCGGTGCTGGCGGTCGGTGCGGATGCCGCGTGCGGTTACGACGAGCTGTTGGCGCAGACGCAGCGACTGAGCGCGGGCCGCGGTGCCGACGTGGTCTATGACTCGGTCGGCCGCACGCTGGGCGACAGCCTCGCCGCGGCGCGCATCGGCGGCACCGTGGTGTTCTACGGGATGGCGGCGGGTGATCCCGATCCGGTCGATCCGCGCCTGCTGATGGATCGCTCGCTGACGCTGACCGGTGGAGATCTGTGGAACGTGCTGACCAGTGCATCGATCCGCCGTGAGCGGGCGGCCGCGCTATTCGCGCAGATCCGCGCCGGCCAGCTGCGACCGAACATCGCGGCCCGCTTTCCGCTCAGCGATGGCGCGCAAGCGCATGCATATCTGGAAAGTCGCGAGGCGATCGGCAAGGTACTGCTGACGTTGTGAGTAGCGCGGCTCGCCACGCTTCAGGCGTGCCGACGCCAGCTCACTCTGTTACGTCGGCCGGCTTGTCGTCGTCGAAGCCGGTATAGCCATCGGGGAAGATCGGCGTGCCGTCGTCCTCCAGTCCCAGCATGTCGGCCAGCGCCTTGGCGGCGGCGGTTTCGGCGATGCTCTTGTCGCGGAAGCTGCGGTTTTCGCAGATCGCGAAGTACATCGGGAAGCCGCTCTTGCGCGGGGTCACCGCAAGGTAGGCGGTGTAGCGCGAGCCTTCGAGGGTGGCGCCGGAGCGGGCCAGGTAGTTGTCGAACTCGCGCTCGGCCATCGGTGGGTATCCGGTAGAGGAAAGGCCCAGTGTATCGCCTGACGGGTGCGATGCATGATTGCGTCAGCTGGCGGGGTGCTCGTCTTCGTCCAGCGGCAACACGGAGTGAAAGACGCGATAGTCGATGACATTCAGGCCGCTGCCGTCATCACTGACGAGATCGAGGTAGCGATGATTCCAGCGCACGTCCTGCTGGCTCCATTGCCGGCGCGCCAGCATGGATTGCGAGGTTGTTTCATCGATGCCTTCGATGCTCAGCAGGAAGGCTGACTGGGTGCTTTCCAGTGTTTCCTGCGTCTCGCCGTGGAGCGGGCTGCTTTCATCGATCACGTGCATCAGGCTCCAGCTCAGCATGAAGATCGGATGGCGATCGCGCACCAGTTTCAGGTCGTGGATCTTGCGCAGCTTGAAACCCTCTGGCGAAGTTTCCAGGCGCAGCAGGTGCAGTTTGGCCGACGCTTCGGCAATCAGATTAAGCCGGGTGTTGGCTGCACGGATCATCAAGGTCGGCTGGCCGTCGATGACGCGCACGATCGGATGATCCGCGAAGATGATCTTCGCGCGCGGCCGCGAGAAGCGCGAGAAGATCAAGCCGGTGACCACCGCGATGCAGGTCATGCCGGTGAAGATTTCCACCGTGGCCACGATATGCGCATAGATGGTCTGCGGATGCATGTCGCCGTAGCCGACCGTGGCCAGCGTCTCCACGCTGAAGAAGAACGCGCCGGTAAAGCCCTGCGGATACTGGTTCGCGATGGATTGCGTGCCAAGCTGGTAGAGGCAGGCGAAAAGAGTGTTGAGCAACAGGAAGGCCGTGGCGGCCAGACCGAAGAACACCGGCCAGCGCACGGTCAGCGCACGATGATAGACGTCGTCCCAGATACGACGCGACAGACCCTTACTGACGAAAGGCCGGCCGGCGATGTCGACGATCCGTGGACGGCTCAGGAAATTCAGCATCTGCTTGGGGTTCATCGCCGGCTGGATTCGCAAGGATGGATGTTGTCCACGGTGAGGTCGGTACACGGACGTGTCGATTGTAGCGCGCGACACGCGCGCATCCCGTGCTGCCGGTCTGTGGCAAGCTGCGCTATCCATGTCTTGGTCTCGCGCCCATGCTCACACCGTTCGATATTTCCTGCCCGTATTGCGGTGAAGCCATCGAGATCCTGGTCGACGCGTCGGCTGGCGACCAGCACTACATCGAGGACTGCCAGGTATGCTGCCGACCGATCACGCTGAGCATCCGGATCGATGCGGACGGCGAGCCGCAGCTGAGCGCGATCTCGGAAAACGATGCCTGAGCGGGGCGGTTCCAGCCATGCGAGCAGCTTGCGCGATCGTGCCGCGATGATCCGCATCGAGCAGCCGGTGCCGCGCATCGTGCTGGATACCAACGTGTGCCTGGATCTGTTCGTGTTCCGCGACCCGCTGTGCTCGCATCTGCTGGCGGCGCTGCAACGCGGCGTGGTACAGGCGGTGACGCGCGACGACTGCCGCGAAGAGTGGCACCGGGTGCTGCACTATCCGCAATTGCCGATCGACGATCAGTCGCGCCCGGCGTTCCGCGACGCTTTCGACGCGTCGATCCAGCTGTTGCCACCCGAGGCATCGACGGTGGGCGAAGGCGATACTCGTCTGCCGCGGTGCGCCGATCCGGATGACCAGAAATTTCTGGAACTGGCGTTAGCGTCGGGCGCCAGCTGGTTGCTCAGCAAGGACAAGGAACTGCTGAAGCTGGATCGGCGCACCCGCAGCACCGGGTTGTTTGCGATCCGGTTGCCGCAGTTGTGGTCGATGGCCGACGTGCGACCACACGGAGCGTGCGGACCCGGATAAACCGCAGCGTCAGCTTCGTCGCAGTTCATTGGCCTCGGCGATCGTGATGCCCTGCTCCAGCAACGTGATGCGGGTCGCCGCGTCGCTGTCCGGCGACACCGGGCGACTGAGGTCCCACAGCAGGCTGGCGCCGAAGCCGAGTTCGAGCGCATCCTGCGCCGTCCACAGCACGCACACGTCGCGCGCCAGGCCGCATACAAACACCTCGTCGACATCGCGCTCGCGCAACCAGCCGGCCAGCCCGGTGCGCGGCCGCAAACCATCCGGGCCGTGGTTTTCGCGAAAGCCGCTATAGGAATCCACGCCGGGATCGCTGCCCTTGCGGACCAGCGCATCCAGCGCCGACCAGTCGATGCCCGGGTGCAGTTCGGCGCCAGGCGTGTCCTGCACGCAGTGATCCGGCCATAGCGTCTGCGGCTGGCCGTACAGCGTGATCTGTTCGAACGCGGCGCGGCCGGCATGCACGCTGGCGAACGAGATGTGTCCGCGCGGATGCCAGTCCTGGGTCGCCACCACATGACGAAACACACGCGAGCGCAGCAGGCGGTCGATGTCCGGCACGATGGCATCGCCTTCGTGGCAGGCCAGTGTGCCGCCGGGCATGAAGTCCGGCTGCACGTCGACGACGATCAGCGCGGCGCGGGGCGAAAGGAGGCGACTCATGCGGGGATTCACGGGTGGCAGACGCGCGATTCTAGCGCGGTGGCGGCACGGGCCGGATGAGCTGCTGCAGGCATAATGCGATCGACATCGACAGACGGATACCGCGGCAGCATGCATTACGACCAGAGTTGGATGGGCTACGGCATTGTCGGTGGGCTGGAGGCCGGAGTGATTTCCGCGCTGGCAGGCCTGCTGCTGTTCGGCGTATTTCATTGGCTGGGGAGACGCAACGGCTGGAGCTACGGCCCGCAGATCGGCTGGTCGTTCCTGCTGGCGACGCTGCTGACGGTCAGCGGCGACCTGTGGGATCTGTTCTATTTCAACTACGCGCGGCTGCAGTCGTTGCAACTGCTGAAGGCGAAACTGGCGCAGGTGCATGACCCGGACGGCATCGGCACGCGGGTGCTGTGCGAGTGGCTCGGCGTGGCGCTGGGCATCTACGTCGGCTGGGTGCTGTGTCGTGGTGAGCGGCGCCAGCATCCTGCCAGTCGAAACAAGCCGGGTTAGCGGCGCTCGTTTCTGGCGGAAAAATCTACAGCAGCGGATCGAACAGCCGCGCCACGTGCATCGCCACCCGGCGCAGGTACGGTGCATTGCGGTATTCGCGCTCGTCCACCGCAACGGCATGGCGAAAATCCTCCGTCAACATCACCGCCACGTCGGCGGCGAAGGCGGGATCGACGACCAGTGCCGCGACTTCGAAGTTGAGCCGGAACGAGCGGCTGTCCAGGTTCATGCTGCCGATCGCGGCGCAGTCGCGGTCGATCAGCAGCGCCTTCTGGTGCAGGAAGCCGGGCTGGTAGCGGAACACCCGGATGCCGGCGCGCACCGCGTGATGAGCGTGCAGGGTGGAGGCGAGAAACACGGTGCGGTGATCCGGCCGGGCCGGAATCAGCACGCGCACGTCGACTCCGCGCAGCACCGCCAGCTGCAACGCCGCGCGGACCGAGTGATCCGGTACATAGTAGGGCGTACTCAGCCACACACGATGGCGCGCCGCGTTGATCGCGGCGGTGAAAAACAGCGAGCCGGTTTCCTGCGGATCGGCCGGGCCGCTGGCGACGATCAACGCGCTGGCGTCGCCGTCGCCGGGTAGCGTCGGCAACAGCGGCGGTGGGGCGCCGGTGATCCACTGCCAGTCGTTGGCAAACAGCTGCTGCAGGTCGGCCACTGCCGGTCCGAGCAGCTCCATATGGGTATCGCGCCACGGCGCCAGCGGCGGTTTCAGGCCCAGGTATTCGTCGCCCACGTTGAGGCCGCCGACGAATGCACGCACGCCGTCCACCACCACGATCTTGCGATGGTTGCGGAAGTTCAGCTGAAGGCGGTTGCGCCAGCGATGCGTGGCGAACCGGTGGATCGCCACGCCGCCGGCGCGCAGCGTATCGATGTATTGCCGCGGCAGCGCATGGCTGCCGATGCCGTCGAACAGTACGCAGACGTGCACGCCGGCTGCCGCACGTTCCAACAGTATTTGCTGCAGGCGGCGGCCCAGCGCGTCGTCGTGGATGATGAAGAACTGCACCAGCAAGCACTGCTCGGCGGCAGCCATCGCTGCCAGCATGGCGTCGAACGCGGCTTCGCCGTCGATAAGCAGGCGCAGCCGATGACCGCCGCGAAACGGTCGGCCCTGCAGTGCGCTGATCGCGGCGAAGCGGACGCAGCCCGGATCGATGGTTTGTGCGTCCACGGTGGCGGACGGCGATCGCGACGGCTGTACCGGATGCCTGCTGACGCGATAGCCGAGGAAGCGGCTGGAGCCCAGATACAGATACGGCAGCAAGGTCACGTACGGCAGCAACAGCAAGCCGAGCGCCCAGCCGATCGCACCTTGCGGCGTGCGTGTGTGCATCACCGCATGCATCGCCGCGAACAGGCCGAGCAAGTGCAACAGGGCGATACCGAGGGTGAGTACGCTGGCGGTCATCGCAGGCGCCGGCAGCGGCTAGTGGCCGAGCAACTGGTCGGCCAGATTGCGGGCCTGCTGGCGGATCTCCGGCATCGCGGTGGATTCCCACAGCGTGCCGCGCAGCAGGCTGCCGATGGCAAACAGGTGCGGCCAGTGCTGGTCGTCATGCTGCAGCCGGCCATCCGTGCCGGCTATTACGCCAAGCCCGAGCGGGTCGGCTGTGATGTGCGCATTGGTCAGCAGCTGGCTGATCAATCGATGGCTGGTGCGGCGCACGTCGGTGTCCAGGCCGACCGTCTGGATCACCAGATCGGCGGTGAGTGCCGCTGTCTCGCCGGCGTGGGTCAGGCTCAGCTGCAGTGCGTCGCCGGCGATGTCCACCGACTGCACGCGTCCGCGCTGGCGTTGCAGCCGACCGGTCTGTTCCAGTGCTGCGATGGTTTCGCGCACCTGCGGCGGCATGCGGTGGCGGGCGCGTTCCCACGCCCAGCGTGCGTGGCGCATGAAGCGCGCGCGTTGCTCCGGCGGCAGCGCGCCCCACAGGCCGGGTGCATGCGGCCGCAGGCTGTCGATGAT
Source organism: Rhodanobacter sp. (assembly GCA_035566635.1). Lineage (GTDB taxonomy): Bacteria > Pseudomonadota > Gammaproteobacteria > Xanthomonadales > Rhodanobacteraceae > Rhodanobacter. Next base: position 395,585 of record DATMQY010000005.1, on the reverse strand, counting down.
GGTGCGCCACTCGCCATGGCCTTCCTGCGCGATCGCCTCGCGCAGCAGGCGCAGCCAGTGGCGGATATCCGGCGTCTCGTGCATCGCCTCGATCAGTTCGGCGCCGTCGTCGGTTGGTGCGGCGGCCGCGTGCAGATGCGCTTCGGGCAGCAGGCCGTGGCGGGAGACGGCGATGAATTCGGCCTGCGGCCATTGCACGGAAAGTTCGAGCAGGACGTCGACCGCGGTCAACCCCATGCCGATCAGCACCACCTTGCGCGGCGGTGGCTGCAAGTCGACGGCATCGGCCAGCAGGCGCCACGGATCCACCACGTAGCGACCGCTGTCGAGAGCGGCGGTACTGACGCCGGGCAGTGGTTGCGGCGGCAGCGCACCCAGCGCCAGCACGGCGGCATCCACCTGATGGCTTTCCTCGCCATGGATCAGGGTGACGCTGCCGCGTTCGGGGACCAGCGCGTCGACCGCGAACGGGATGATGTTCACGTCATGTCCGTACGTCTTGCCATGTTGCAGCGCGCGCGCCACCTCGGCTTCGAGATAGTCGCCGTAGCGGCGCCGCGGCAGGAAATCGGTGCCGGCGATCGACGGATCATCGCGCTGCACGAAATCCAGGAAGCCGCGCGGCTTGCCGGCGAACATGCTCATCGATGCCGCGCGCACGTTCAGCAGATGACGCTCCGATGTAGTGCTGTAGGCGACGCCGCGCGCCGACGTGCCGCCGCCGGTATACCAGTCCAGATGCAGTGGCTGCGGCGACTGGCGTTCCAGCAGTTCGCTGAGCAGGGTAGCTGCCGCGGCACCGCCGCCGATGATGGCGACCCGTCGAAACATGGGATTCCTTGGTATCTGCAGTGGTGTCGTGCGGATCAGCGATTCAGCCGGCCAGCGACGGCGCTGCGCTGCGGCTGGGCGATCCAGCGTCCCGTGGGTTCCGCCTGTTCGTAGGCGAAAAATTCGGCCAGATCGCCACCGTAGACGTGGAGAGTGAGCGCCGTATCGTACCGGGACAGATTGCGGCAACGATGCGCATGGTGCTGATCGCCTTCGAACCAGGTGCCGTCGCCAGGGCCGAGCCAGTCGCGGCCGTGCATGCGCAAGTCGCCCGAGACGGGGTCGCGTGCGTACGACTGCACTTCCAGCGCGCCATGCAGGGCCAATTCCAGGCCCCACAAACCGGCGTGGTCGTGCACCGGGGTGTGATGGTTCGGCGGCCACGCCATCACCAGCATGCTGAGCGCGGGCTTGCGGCGCTCGGCCAGCAGCCAGCGTTCGAAGCCGCGCTGGCGCGCACGCAACGGTGCCAGCCGTTCGGCCAGCGCCAACCCGTCCTGATGCACCACCCGACCCAGTTCGCGTGCCATCGAGGCGAGATCGGGCTGCTCGGCGGCGCCATGTTCAAGCGCGATCGCACGCAGGATTTTCAAGGTGTTCGAGTGCTTGCCCATGCATGAAACCTGGCAGGGTGGATGGATGCCAGTGGAGCATGCGTATCGTTAAAGACGCGTAAGCCGGTGGCGGATTTTCGACATGCCGGCGCGGTGCGCGATCGCTTGCGCATGCGACTTCGGGATGATGACGGTCACGGAAAGCCCGGTCGGAAGATGCCGGCCGGGTTTTCCGGTGGAGCGGCTAATCGCGCAGATCGAAATTCACAGGCACCCGCGCCCACGCACGCACGGCCTGACCATCCACCATCGCCGGCTGGAAGCGCCATCCCGCCAGCACCTGATCGCGTGCGCTGCGGTCGAGCAGGGCGTAGCCGCTGCCCTGTTCCACCGTCACTTGCAGCGGCTTGCCGGTTTCATCCACCAGCACCCGCAGCAGCACGGTGCCGTGCATGCGTTGATGCAGCGCCTGAACCGGAAAACGCAACGGTGCAGAGCGATAGGCGAGGCTGGCCTCGACCGGCGCCGCCACCACCGCCGGGCCGGGTGCGGCATCGCTGGGCAACAGCGTCGGTGTACTGAGCGGTGGTGCGACGAGATTGCCTTCGGTGGTAGGCACGACCACCGGCGGGCTGACCGGCGTCGGTCGCAGGTGGGTCTGTGGCAGCGTCGGTGGATGCCGCAGCGGAGTCAGCTCGACCGGTGGCGGTTGTGGCAGCACCACTGGCGGATCGATCCAGTGGAGCAGTGCAACCGGAGCCAGCTGGCGAACCGTCGCGAGCTGCGTCGGAGTGAGCGGTAGCGTGGCGATCACGATGACGGCCAGGTTGAGTGCGATTGCGCCGCTGAGCGCGGCGATGCGGGTACGGTCGGGGTGTGCGCGATGAGCAACGGCCAGGCTTGCGGACGACATGGGCGACCTCCTGACAACGGTGGGGATGTTGCGCCAGTCACGCTGCGTGAGCAGGGGGATCGTGCTGCCGCGATTCCAGCGTATGCCTGTCTGGCGAGATTGCGCAAGTGGACGGCTGGATGGCCATACGTCGCCGCGAATGGGATGACCGGGAGGCAGAATGGAAAACTCATGAACCGGTGCAGCACAAGCACGTGGGGCATCGCGGCACTCAGCGGCAAGGGCGGCGGCTGGAATCTGGGCGTGGCCTTCGGCGCGTTCATCATCGAATACCGCACAGGGCGGTGTGCAGGCGCCGCAGTAGGCAAGCGCCTGCGCGCCCGCTAAGGTAAGGCGAAGCGCCGCATGGCGCCTGCCGCGCTGCCAGGAGCCAACCATGTCCGCCACATCCGGTGCAGTGATCCCGCGCTACAGCTTCGGCGACGAGCTTGCCAGCAGCGTCATCCACGGTGTCGGCATTGTGCTCAGCATCGCCGGACTGGCGACGCTGGTGGCGTTTGCGGCGTTGCATGGCAATGCGCTCACTGTGGTTGCCTGCGCTGTGTTCGGCGCCTCGTTAGTGCTGCTGTATACCGCCTCCACCCTATATCACTCGATTTCCGTTCCTGCGGCCAAACCGGCGTTGCGCGCGCTCGACCACATCGCGATTTATGTGCTGATCGCTGGTACCTACACCCCGTTTACCATGATTGCGCTGCCCGGTGCGTGGGGCTGGAGCCTGTTCGTGGCGGTGTGGGCGCTGGCGCTGGCCGGCAGCGCGCTGGAACTGGGCCTGCTCAAGCGCTACCACAAGCTGGCCGTGCTGCTTTACGTGGGCATGGGCTGGATCGGCATGGTCGCGTTCAAGCCGCTCAGCGAACACCTGCAGACCGGCGGCACGGTATTGCTGATTGCCGGTGGTCTGGCCTACACGCTGGGCGTACCGTTCTACCTGTGGCGACGGCTGCCGTATCACCACGCGCTGTGGCACGTGTTCGTGCTTACCGGCAGCGTGCTGCATTTCCTCGCTGTGCTGCTGTACGTGATTCCCGACGCGCGGGCATGAGCATACCGGCGGCACTCGATGTCATGCGCGGTGAACTTGAGGACGCGGCCGCGCATCTGGGCAAGCTGCATGATCTGCGTTTCAAGCCGATGTTCGGTGGCTTGATGGCGTACCTCGATGAAAAGCCGTGTGCATGGCTGACATCCGGCGGGCTGGCATTGAAACTGGCTCCGACCGATCAATCAGCATTGCTGCGGCTTGCGGGGGCATCGAGGCTGATCGCCAAGCCGGGCGCGGCGCCGAGCCGGCATTACATCGTGCTGTCCGCGTCGCTCAGCCGGGATACCGTGCAACTTGCCAGCTGGCTGGCAAAGAGTGCGCAAGCTGCCACGAGCCGGCGGACCGCCGGAGTGCCGCCGGCGCGCCATCGCTGACGCCGCGCCGGTACGCGGGCAGGGCGCCGGACCACCGCCCGCGTGGGGGATCGATCAGGGCTTCCGCCGGGCAGGCACGAATTGCGTGCGCACCGCTTCAGCCAGCTGTTCCGGCGGCAGCAGGCCTTGGCCGATCACGAAATCGTTGAATGCCATCCGGTCGAACGCCGGCCCAAGTGTCTGCTCGGTTTGCAGGCGCAGTTGCTGCAGACGCATGTAGCCGTAGAAATAGGCGGTGGCCTGGCCGGGTGATTCGAATGTGTAGCGATTGATCTCTTGCCGCGCCAATGCCTCGGACAGGCCGACGTCATGAACCAGCACGTCATGAGCACGCCCGGGCGTGATCAAGCCCAGGTTGAGCATGGGGTCGAGCCAGGCACGCGCTGCACGCATCAGTCGATTCTGCAAGGCGATGAACTGACCGGCTGGCGGTTCGTACGGCAGCATCTCCGATTCGGAGTACAGCGCCCAGCCTTCCACGTTGACGCTGTTGAACGCGAACAGGCTGCGCGCGAGCGACACGCCACGCTCGACCATCGCAGCGAACTGCAATTCATGCCCCGGCCGGCCCTCGTGCGCGGTCAGCGTCCACGCGGCAGCCTTGAACGTGAAGTCGTCGTAGGCCTGGCTCTGATCACCCGACTTTCCATCCGCGCTGACCGACGGATTGCCCATGGTCAGCACGAATGTGCCCTGCTCGCCGTGGTTGCTGACAAGCGGCGGCGGGTCCATGTGCGGTGCCGGTACCTGCGCCGCCTCGGCCTCCGAGGCCAGGCGCATCTGCATCTTGCGCTGTGGCAGGGTGACGATGTGTTCGCGCCGGATGATCTGCTCGATGCGCCCGAGTACCTCGTGGTACCACGGCACCACCTGGTTCTTGCCCAACTGCTGTTTCTTCAGCGCCTTCAGCACGTCGCGGTAATCGGTGGCGTCGATGCCTTCGGCCTTCGCCACGGTCGGCGCCAGCACCTGCAGCATGCCGCGCAGTTCGACGAACTCCAGTTGCGCCTGCTGGATCAGCTCCTGCGGCGGAATGTCGATGCCGACCTGCTTGAGGTTGTACGCATACAGTGGCTCGGGCAGGCGGAAATCGGTTCGCGCACGCGGTAGCACGGTGCTGCGAACCCAGCTGTCGTATGCCTTCAGCTGCGCATCGAGTGCATCCAGTGCAACCTTGCCGTCGGCGTTGTCCAGCTTGTACTTAGCGAACAGCTGGCGGATGCCGTCGACGTAACGCCGGCTGTTGGCCAGCTTCTGCTCCACTTCACCCTTGTAGGGGCCGAGCAACGCCTTGTCGCCAAGCCGCTCGGTGGTCTGCGCCTTGGCCAGGTTGGTGATGGGCGTGCAGCCCGGCGCCTTGCCGACGTAGCACTGCAGTCGCTTCAACGCGGATGGACGGCGCGAGGCAGCGACGTCATCTTTCAACAGTCCAAATTCGCCGCTGAAAATCAGCTGGCCGACGTCGTTGTAGGGCAGCAGATATTTCCGGTTGAGGTCGATGCCTTCGATCTGCTCGTCGGCGGCCTTGATCAGGATCTGCAGGTCCTGCCGTACATTGATGTCCTTCTCTGCAGCCAGCAGCGCCTCATACTTCGCCTTCACGGCGACCAGCGCAGCACGTGAGCGTTCGTCCACGCCCGGCTTGAGGTCGGCCACCTTGTCGTCGTAACCGGTCACGCCCAGTTGCGAGGCCGATTCCGGACTGAAGCGCACAGTCTCGTCGAGCAGGATTTTCGAATTGGCATCGCTGCGTGCGATCCATGCTGGCGGTGCGGTCTGGGCATGTACTGATCCCGCGGCGGCGAGGGCGGCGGCGAGGGCGACAACGAGGCGTCTGGACATGAGGTGATTTCTTCCTGGGATGGGCCACCCTAGACGGGTGTCGCCAAGTGCGCCATGTGCCGAAGGTCGGGGCGGCCCACGCCCGTGGTTGCAGACCGAACCGCCTAGCCGAACAGCATCGCCAACCCGAACAGACCCACCATCACGAATGAGAGCACCAGCTTGATCAGCGTGCCGAACAGCAGGCCGAGCCATGTGCCGATGCCGACGTGCGCCGAACGCAGCACGCTGGTACCGGACGCCAGTTCACCGGCCAGCGCGCCGAGGAACGGCCCGAACAGAAGGCCGGGGATACCGAAAAACATCCCGATCAGGGTACCCAGGCTGGCGCCCCACAAGGCCAGCCTGCTGGCGCCGACACGTTTGGCGCCGAGCGTGCTGGCGATGAAATCCACGATCACCCCGACGGTGCCCAGCGCACCGATGATCAACAGCCACCACAGGCCGAGGTGCTGGTAATCGTCCACCGCCGCGACCAGCCAGATGCCGCCGAAGATCATCGGGATGCCGGGCAGCGACGGCAGCACGGCACCGACCAGACCGCCGACGATCAACAGCGCGGCAAGTGCGTACAAGGCGATGTCCATGAACAGGGCTTCCGGTCGCCGGAGCAGCCCGGCCGTAGCCGGCAGCATTTCAGGAGTGCGCGGATTGCGCCAGTCCATGCCTGCCGGTGCGGTACCGCTACTTCTCGATGCTCACTTTTCGACGAACGCTCGCTCGATCACGTAGTCGCCCGGTTCGCGCGTGCGTGGCGAGGCGTGGAAGCCGCGGCCGTCGAGCAGGGCGCACAGGTCATCCAACATTACCGGGCTGCCACACAGCATCACGCGGTCGGTGGCGGGGTTCAGCGGCGGCAGGCCGATCGCGTCACTCATCACGCCATCGACGATCGCGTCGGTGATGCGGCCGCGATGCTTGAACGGCTCGCGTGTCACCGTGGGGTAATAGATCAGTTTCTCGCGCACCAGTTCGCCAAGGTATTCGTGCTGCGGTAGTTCATGTTCAAGGTAGTCGGCGTAAGCGAGATCGTTGATGTGACGCACGCCATGCGCCAGCACGATCCTGTCGAAGCGCTCGTAGGTATCCGGATCGCGGATGATGCTCATGAACGGCGCGAGCCCGGTACCGGTGCCGAGCAGGTAGAGATGTTTGCCAGGCTTGAGATCGTTCAGCACCAGCGTGCCGGTGGGCTTGCGCGTGACGATCAACGGATCGCCCGGTTGCAAGTGCTGCAGGCGCGAGGTGAGTGGGCCATCGGCGACCTTGATCGAGAAGAACTCCAGGTGCTCTTCCCAGTTCGCGCTGGCGATGGAGTACGCACGCATCAGCGGACGACCGTCCGTTTCCAGCCCGATCATCACGAATTGGCCGCTGTCGAAGCGGAAGCCCGGATCGCGCGTGGTGCGGAAGCTGAAGAGCGTGTCGTTCCAGTGCTGCACGTCGATCACGTGTTCGGTCGCGAATGCCACCATGATGTCGTCGTCTCGGATTGCGTGTCGGGGAAAACGTGCCATATCGTGACGGCAGCGAGACCCATGCGGGAGAGCGTGGGTCGGTGAACCTGGCGAGTGCCGTGTGCAGGGCGCGGCGGTGAAACCATTTTACGCGATTCGAGATGTCGCCGTCCGCAGTGGCGGACCGCGACGCCCACTGCGTTCTCGGGCATCATGCGCGCAGCCAACCCGGGAGAACGAAACGTGGAATCGCACACGTCGCTGCCAGTGAAGGAACATCACGTCCACCAGCGCCATTTCGACCGGCTGGTGATGCTCTCCGACGGCGTGTTCGCTATCGCGCTGACGCTGTCGGCGGTGGAGCTGAAACCGGAGGCGCATCCGGGCCAGACACTCGCGCAGGTCTGGGGCATGCCGCTGCTGACGTATTTCCTGAGCTTCTTCATCATCGGCAGCGTGTGGTTGCGTCATCGCCGCACGCTGACGCACCTGCGCCGCGTGGACAATACGCTGACGCTGATCAGTCTTGTGCTGCTCGCCCTGATCGCGCTGGTGCCCGTGATGATTCGGGTGATGGTCACCGGCGAAGGTGGCGTGAGCTCCACCGATGGCATGGTGATCTACGCGCTGACGCTGATAGCCATCCATGTCTGCCTGGCCTTGGGCTGGGCTTACGCCGCCTTCGTCGGCCAGCTGGCGCCGGATGTACCGCGGCCACGTGCCTGGAGCTGGCTGCTGCACGATCTTTTCGTGGTCGCGGTGTGGGGCGCCATCGCCTGTTTTTTCCTGCACCTGACCGTGCTCGTGGTCATGGTCGCGCTGACGGCCGTGGCGGTGCGCATCGGCGTGGTGCGGTTCGAGCGGCTTGCCCGGCAAATGCCGAACTGAGCTCCCCACGTAGGCGCCGATCCGCGACAATAGCGGTCTGATGACCACCGCGCCCATCCATCCCGAATCCACCCGCGCCGAACCCACCGCCTGGCGTCTGTCCGTCGCTCCGATGATGGACTGGACCGATCGGCACTGCCGCTACTTTCATCGGTTGCTGTCGCCGCGGGCGCGGTTGTATACCGAGATGGTGACCAGTGCGGCGCTGGTGCGCGGCAAGCAGCTACGGCTGCTGGAGCACAGCCAACAGGAACACCCGCTGGCCTTGCAGCTCGGTGGCAGCGATCCGCACGAGCTGGCGCAAGCGGCGAAGTTCGGTGCCGAGGCCGGCTATGACGAAATCAATCTCAACGTGGGCTGTCCGTCGGATCGGGTGCAATCGGGCCGCTTCGGCGCCTGCCTGATGCGTGAGCCGGCGCTGGTCGGCGATTGCATGAAGGCGATGCGCGACGCGGTCAGCGTGCCGGTGACGGTGAAGTGCCGCATCGGCGTGGACGACCAGGACGACTACGCCGGCCTGCAGCATTTCACCGAGACAATGCTGGAAGTCGGTGTCGAGGTGCTGGTGGTGCATGCGCGCAAGGCATGGCTGCAAGGGCTGTCGCCGAAGGAAAATCGCGAAATTCCGCCGCTGGACTACGAACGGGTGTACCGGCTCAAGCGCGAGTTTCCGCATTTGATCGTGGTGATCAACGGCGGCATCACCACGGTCGAGCAGGTACAGACGCATCTGGCGCAACTGGACGGCGTAATGCTGGGGCGCGCCGCGTACCACGATCCATACCTGCTGGCGCAGGTCGAGGCGGCGCTTTATGGCGAGCCGTTGCCGCAGCGCGGCGACGTGCTGCGCTACCTACGCCCGTATGTCGAAGCCGAGCTGGCGCGCGGCACCGCGCTCAAGCACATCAGCCGGCATCTGCTGGGCCTGTATCAGGGCGAACCGGGGGCGCGCGCGTTCCGGCGCACGATCAGCGAGGGCGCGCACCTGCCGGGCGTGGGCTGGACTTTGCTCGAACAGGCCATCGCGCCATGTTCGGTGGCGGCGTGACAGCGGACGGCCATCCGGTCAGTATTCAGCACTGATTGCCTACGCTGGGCGTACCGGTCGCTGCCGGGCGGGATCTTCACGCATGACGACGCACAAAAACTTCATCCTGGTTCTGTTGATATCTCTACTGCCGGGCGTGGTGGTGACGGCTTCGGCGCAGTCGTCGGCTGCGTCGGTGCTGACACTGGATCAGGCGGTGCTCAAGGTGCAGCAGGAGACCGGCGGCAAGGTGCTGTCGGCCAAGCAGCGTGGAATCGGGCATCGGCAGGAATACCGCATCAAGGTACTCACGCCGGAGGGGCATGTGCGAGAGATGGCGGTTTCCTCCGAGGCGAGCAAGAATCCGGTTTCGACACCGTCAACCAAGAATCCGTCCGGAAAAAATCCGGGCAGCAAGGAGAAACACTGATGCGCATCTTGTTGGTGGAGGACGAGGCGCCGTTGCGCGAGACGCTGGCGGCGCGCCTGAAGCGGGACGGTTTTGCAGTCGATGCGGCGCAGGATGGCGAGGAAGGCATCTACCTCGGCCGCGAGGTGCCGTTCGATCTCGCGATTATCGACCTGGGTCTGCCGAAGATGTCCGGCATGGAGTTGGTCAAGGCGCTGCGCGAGCACGGCCAGCGTTACCCGATCCTGATCCTGACCGCGCGCGGCAGCTGGCAGGACAAGGTCGAGGGGCTGAAGTACGGCGCCGACGACTACCTCGTCAAGCCGTTCCACGTGGAGGAACTACTGGCGCGCATCAACGCGTTGGTGCGCCGCGCCAGCGGCTGGTCCAAGCCGATCCTGGCCTGCGGCATGATCAAGCTGGACACCACCGCGCAGACGGTGACGGTGGAAGGCAAGCTGGTCGACCTCACCAGCTACGAATACAAGGTGCTGGAGTACCTGATGCTGCACGCCGGCGAGCTGGTCTCCAAGGCTGACCTCACCGAGCACATCTACCAGCAGGACTTCGATCGCGACTCCAACGTGCTCGAAGTGTTCATCGGCCGGCTGCGGCGCAAGCTCGATCCGGAAGGCTCCCTCAAACCCATCGAGACGGTACGTGGACGCGGATACCGCTTTGCCATCCCGCGCACCGACGGCGACGACGAATGAGCTGGAGTCGCCGCACCGCCCGCTATCACTGGCGGCGCGTGCGGCGATTGCCACCGGCTTCGTGCTGGCCGGTTTCCTCGGTCTGGTCGGGCTGACTCTCTCGCAGGCTAACAAAGAGCGTGCGCTGAGTGCGTTGCATGACCGGCTGCACAATTTCGCGATCGCGTACATCACCAACACTGACGTCAGCCGTTACGGCAAACTGCTGCCACCGGCTGATACCTTGCCCGATCCGAACTTCTCCCGGCCCGGCTCCGGCCTCTATGCGGTGGCGCAGGGCGAGCACGGCTATCAGTGGGAGTCGTCGTCGGCGGTCGGTCGCGACTTCAGTTTCCTCAAGTCGCTGGCGCCGGGCGAGGAGCGCTTCGTCGGCCCGGTGGATACCCGCATGGGGCGGTTGTACTACTACAGCTACGGCGTGGCGCTGGACACCAATGACAACAAGTCATCGGTGAAGCTGACCATGACGGTGGCGCAGACCGAGAACCAGTTCGAGGGCGACAACGCCGTGTTCCGGCATTCGCTGGTGATCTGGCTGTCGATCCTCGGCGTGATGCTGATCGTGCTGCAGATGCTGCTGCTGCGCTGGAGCCTGACGCCGCTGCGCAAAGTGGCCAGCGACATGAGCCGGGTCGAGCGCGGCGACAGCGATCAACTGGACAGCCTGTACCCGCTGGAGTTGACCGGTCTGACCGAGCGCATCAATGCGTTCATCAACAGCGAACGCGAGCAGCGCACGCGTTACCGGCATACCCTGGCCGATCTGGCGCACAGCCTCAAGACGCCGCTGGCGGTGATCCGTTCCCAGCTGGAGTCGACCACGGGTGATGAAGCGGCGCGGCGCGGCAGCATGCTCGATCAGGTGCGGCGGATGAACGAACTGGTCGCCTATCAGTTGTCGCGCGCCGCTACCTCGGGTCGCCAGACCTTCGCCAGTGCGGTGCCGATCGCCGGCCACGCCGAGGATCTGGTGCAGAGTCTGGAGAAGGTCTATGCCGCCAAGAACGTCCTCTGCGAATTCGACATCGAGGACGGCGCGGTGTTCTACGGCGAACAGGGCGACCTGCTCGAACTGCTCGGCAACCTGCTCGAAAACGCGTTCAAGTGGGCCGGTCACCGCGTGCTGCTGGTAGTGAAGATGCGGCCGCAGGCCGGTCGGCAACGGCCGGGCCTGAGTCTGAGCGTGGAAGACGACGGCCCCGGCATTGCCGCGGAGAAGATCGAAAAGGTGCTGCAGCGTGGCGTGCGTGGCGACGAGCGGGTGCAGGGTCATGGCATCGGCCTGTCGATCGTCCAGGACATCGTGCATGCCTATCAGGGCGAGCTGGTGGTCGATCGCTCGCCGGAATTCGGCGGTGCCCGCTTCAGCGTGAGCCTGGCGGCGAGCTGAGCGCAGCGTTCCATGCGCACGCTCAGCGTGTGCGGCAAAATCCGGGTGGCTCGCAACCTTCGGCAGGCGAGCGGCCGTAGAACGCTTCCAGCAATTCGGCGACGGCCGGCTCCGCCTGACGCAACAGCGCCGGCTGCGAGTAGTGCAGCTCGCTGACCACGGCAAAATATTCGCCGGCGCTTTCGGTCGCGTAGTGATCGATCGGACTGTCATGACCGTGCGGCGGTGCGCTGACCAGCCGGTCGTAGGCCAGCTGGAACTGCTGGATCCAGCGCCGCCGCGGAATATCCAGCAGCGGCGGCACGCCGTCGGGAGGGCCGTCCAGCATGTCCAGCTTGTGTGCCATCTCGTGTACGACCACGTTGTAGCCGTCCCATGGCTGTTCCAGATCCAGTTGCACATCGGCCAGCGACAACACCAGCGGGCCGTGCTCCCACGCCTCACCGATCAACACCTCGTCGCCCTCGGTGACGACGCCGGTGCGGTCATCGTGATGGCTGCGACGCACCTTGAACTCGCCCGGATAGATCAGTACCTCGCGCCAGCCGCGCAGGCTGGCGGCGCCTTGCTGCAATGCCGGCAGGCAGGCTTGCATGGCGATCAGCAGCCGCCAGTAGTCATCCAGTACGGCACCGGCCAGCGCGTGAAAATGCTTGCGCGCGAGGAATACGGCAGCCAGTCGGCGTAGCTGTTGTTGGCGGTCGGGATCCAGCCGGCGTGCCAGTGGACAAGCGGCCAGCGCGCGTCGCCACAGCGGGTCGGCAATCGGAGCAGGCTCAAATCGTGCTCGCAGTGATTGCCACCAAGGTCCTGGCATGACGCCTTGCGCTTACTGGATGGATCCAGGCAGCAGCGATTGCCAGCCCAGATGCGGCCGGCGGGTTGGCGTCGGTGCGGACGAAGCGCCGCCGGAACGGCCATTGCCGCTGCCGGAGGTGCTGCTTGCGTTGTCGCTGCCGTTGGACAACGGGCAATCGCGGTTCAATCCTAGCGCATCGCCGCCACTGCTGGTGTTGGCGTCGTGCGGGGCGGCACTGTCGATCGGTGCATGCGGGACGTTGTCCCCGTCCTGGGTATCCAGGCTCGCTGCGGTGGCACTGCCGATCCCGGCAATGCACAAGGCGCAACCGACAAGCCAATAAGTAGCACGCATGGCGATCCCCCTGACCTGCAAGCGAAGAGCCGGATCGTCTCAGAAACATCGGCGCCGTGCCAGTGCTGCCGTATTGACGGTCGTCAAGCGGTGTAAGGACGCCGCACGATGCGCCAGCCGGGCTAAAATCCGACGATGCCCATACTTCCCACCACCCGTCGCCCTCGGCCGGCCACGGCCCGCGCGTTCGGGGTCTGCTGATGCTGCCGGCGCAGTTACTGGCGCTGCTCGCCACGGGTGAGCCGCTTTCCGGTGCGGGTCTCGCCGCTCAGGCCGGCGTGACCCGCGCGGCGATCTGGAAACAGGTCGAGGCCTTGCGCTCCCGTGGGGTGCCGATCGAGGCGCGCGGTGCTGCTGGCTATCGGCTGCCGTGGCCGCTGCAGATGCTGGATGCCGGGAGGATCCAAGCCGCCTTGCCGGCGCCACTGGCCCGTTCGCTGGGCGCGCTGGAAGTGCATTGGGAACTGGATTCCACCTCCAGCGAGCTGCAACGCCGGGGAGCCGCAGCAGCGGACTTCAGCATTGCGCTGGCCGAAACGCAGACCGCTGGTCGTGGTCGACGCGGCCGTGAATGGCTGTCGCCGCCAGGGCTCAACCTGTATCTGTCGTGCCTCAAGCGCTTCGAGTCGGGCTTCGCCGCGCTGAGCGGACTGTCGCTGGCGATCGGCGTGATCGTGCTGCGTGCGCTGGAGGATCTCGACATCGCCGGCGCGGCCCTGAAATGGCCGAACGACGTGCTGGCTGTCGCGGGCGAGCAGCCGGGCGGCAAGCTGGGCGGCATCCTGGTTGAGCTGAGCGGCGAATATCAGGGGCCGTGTGCGGCGGTCATCGGTATCGGCCTCAACTTGCGGCTGACCCCGGCGCTGCACGAACAGGCTGGGCAGCCGGCCTGCGATCTGGCCACGTTGGCCGGCGGTACGCCACCGGATCGCAACCGCGTCGCCGCGGCGTTGATCGTGGCGCTGGTCGACGGCCTGCGGCAATTCGAACGCGACGGTTTCGCCGGCTTTGTCGACGACTATGCGCGCCACGATCTGTTGCGCGATCAGCCATTGCAGCTGAGCGGCACGCTCGGCACGTTCGATGGTATCGGTGCCGGCGTGGATGCGCGCGGCGCACTGCAAGTGCGCATGGCCGATGGCAGCTTGCGCCAGATCGACAGCGCGGATGTCACGGTGCGCCGCGCATGAGGCTGTTGCTCGACATGGGCAACACGCGGTTGAAGTGGGCGTTGCAAGCACAGCCGCTCGGATGGCTGGCGCGCGGCGTGCTGGATTGGCAGCCGGACATGACGGCGGTGCTGGAGTCGGCCTGGGGCGGCCTGCCGCGGCCGGTGCAGGTGATCGCGGCATCGGTGGTGGACGCCGCGCGCGAGGCGCAGGTTACGGCCGTCAGCGAGCAGCTGTTCGTTTGCACGCCTGAATGGCTGCGTACACCCGCCAGTGCCTGCGGCGTGTGCAATGCCTATGCCGAGCCGCAACGATTAGGTGTGGATCGCTTTCTGGCGATGGTTGCGGCGCATGCCGACGGCCATGCCCCCTGTGTGCTGGCCGGTGCCGGTACTGCGCTCACGCTTGATGCGCTGGCCGCCGACGGCCGGCATCTGGGCGGCCTGATCGCACCCGGCCCGCAACTGATGCAGCAATCGCTGTTGGCGGCGACTGCGCGGGTACGGCCCGAACGGCCCGGAGATATTCTGGAACTGGCCGACAACACCGCCGATGCGGTGGCCTCGGGCTGCTGGCAATCGGCGGCCGCCTTGATCGAACGCTTCGCCGCGCGGATGGTGCCGCGGCTCGGTGCCACGCCGACGCTGATCCTGGGCGGCGGCGATGCCACACGGCTGATGCCGCTATTGTCGCTGCCGGCGCAGCTGAGCCAGGACAGTGTGTTGCACGGCCTGGCGGTGTGGGCCAACGCGCAATGAAGCTGGTGCCGTCCGTCTAGAATGGCGGCTGCTGCGGGTTGACGGGGGTTCGATGTTTCTGCGTTTGCTGTTTGTCCTCTTGAGCGCACTCAATATTGCGGTTGGCGCCTGGCTGCTGCTGGGGCAGCCGTATGCCCGTGGCGGCAACTCCACGGATCCGGGGGTGACGGAACTTCGCCTGTTGTCGGAGTTGCCGACGCCCGCTCCGGCGGCAACGGCAGCAACGACGGTGGCCGCCGCCTCCGTGCCAGTCACGCCGCCGCGCAACCTCAGTTACAGCTGCATGGCGCTGGGGCCTTTCGCGACCCCGCAGGATCTGCGCAATGCGCGCCAGCTGCTGGCTGCACAGGCCACGCGCATGCGCTCGCGCCAGGAGCAAGCCAGTCAGACCGGCGGCTGGTGGGTCTACCTGCCGGCCGCCGGCAGTCGCGTCCAGGCACTGGAACAGGCACGCCAGCTTGGCGCGAAGCACATCGGCGACTATTTCGTGGTCAGTTCCGGCGATCAGACGAACACCGTTTCGCTTGGCCTGTTCAAAGATCCGGCGAACGCACGCAAGCGCCGCGACGAGGTCGTTGCCGCCGGCTTCCCCGCTCGCATGAGCGAACGCAGCGAAAGCGTGCCCGAGTACTGGCTGGATCTGGTGATCGCCGACAGCAGCCGCTTCGACTGGCGCAGCCGCATCAGTGCCAGCGGCGTCGGTTCGCACAGCACCGGCTGTTTTTGAGCACGCACCGCGACCAGCCTGCTAGAATCCCCAACCTTCGCCGGCATAGCTCAGTTGGTAGAGCAACTGATTTGTAATCAGTAGGTCCCCAGTTCGAATCCGGGTGCCGGCACCAAATCCTCACAATTGTGCTGATGCGTCCGCTCAGCTAGCCCCATGAATTTCGCGGTGCGAGTGAACTGCTGGAGCCGGCTGCGGCATGGCTGAGCGTCCCACGGACATTTAACGCGGCCATCGCGACGCGTGTACTCCGGTGCGTTCACGCTCGTGCCTTCAAGAGCGCGAGGACACGTCATGGGTACGCTATACGTGGTACAGGGTTTTTCTGAGGTGGGCGACGATGTGGTCGCCGACAAGCCGATCCTCCATGGCATGGAACAGCTGGCGCGCACGCGCGGCGAAATGCTGGCCGCGCGATATGACGGCGTGCTGGTGTATGCGCAGGCGGCGGATGCCGATCGCGGCGAGTATTCGGAGCCGGTCATTCTCGCGAAGTACGGACACGTGCCGAACCCCGAGCGGCAAAGCCTGCGCCTGGCAGGTTAGGCGCCGCGTCGGTTCAGCCGGATTCGTCGGCCGAACTTGGGGGCATCGTCTATCGGCGTATGCCGAGACGAACACTGTTGTGGGTTCGACGAGAACGAATCCATTCTCCCTGCCGAAATGTCTTTGCGCAGCTTGATTCCGACGGGATGCCGCCCAGCGGTTTCCGGCAGTTTCCGTGACACATAGCGCTGCGCTTTTTCGGCAAATTCATGTGCACATGGCGTGAAAGCTTGCTAGGATCCGCTCAACGGTTGCACAGGGGCAGCCGGGAGTGATCGACATGCAAACGCTACTTGCACACTCCGCCTTCTGGCGTGGAGTGGCGCTGTTTGCAGGGATGCTGCTGGGGAAATTCGTTCGTGATTCAAGATCCGCAAGCACGTTGGCACCCGGCGACGAGTTGGTGTCGTGGTGCTCGGATGCGCGGTCACGCCGCGAGGATGAGTTAGCGCGCAGTCGCCAGGCGGAATTGCTCTAGGCGAATGCACAGACGCTGATCGCTCGTGCTGCATTGCGCGGGTCGCAATGATCGGAGTCGTGTCTTCGATCCGGCGTGTCGTCTTCTATCGAACCGGGCAGGAGAGCGCCTGTGTCCACCATGTCGGTAATGCGGTCAGCTACCGCTTGGTCTGTGCCGCCGACGATGATCGGCGACGCGCATTTCGAATGGCTGCCCGATGGCAGCATCAAGGGCAGCATGCATGCGAACAGCAGCATGAGTGGTCAGTCCACCGTGATGGACATGACTTACGCGGGCGAGCGCACCGGCAGCTGTGATTACACCGCGAGCCGGCACGCGCACTGATCGGCAAGCCGGTATCCCGTTGCGCGTCGATCGCCGGCGCCGGCCCGCCCGACTCTCCACTCGAGGCACACTGGCTTGTGCGGTGAGACGTGCCGGCGTTGGCACGGCCGTTCCGGTAAACTTTGTTCATATCGCGGCGAATCATGTCGCGAATGTCTTTTCGCAGGGACGGCAGCGATTCGCTCGGCAACGGCGGCATGAAGCTGCATTCGCTGGCTGCCGCACCGACATCGTCGACGGGTGATGGCCCATCACTTCGTCGACATGCCATACGCAGGTAACCAGAGATATGCGCACACAGACCGTTTCACTGATCGGCGTGCCGACCGACATCGGCGCTGGCCATCGCGGCGCCGCGATGGGGCCGGAGGCGCTGCGGGTGGCCAATCTGGCAGACAGGCTGGAGCGCCGCGGGCTCAAGGTGATCGATCGCGGCAACCTACAAGGTCCGCTCAATCCGTGGCTGCCGCCCGAGCATGGTTACCGCCATCTTGATGAGGTGGTGGCATGGAATACGGCCGTCTATACGGCTGTTCACCAGGAGCTTCAGGCTGGCCGCCTGCCGATCATGCTCGGTGGCGATCATTGCCTGGCGATCGGCTCGATCTCGGCAGTGGCCCGCCATTGTCACGACGAGGGCAAGCAGCTCTGTGTGCTGTGGCTGGATGCGCATACCGATTTCAACACGGCGCAGGCCACACCCACCGGAAATATCCACGGCATGCCGGTGGCGTGCCTGTGCGGTACCGGCCCGGCCGAGCTCACCAGCCTCAGCGGTCATGCGCCGGCGACCACACCGGATGTGTTCCGCTACATTGGCATCCGCTCGGTCGACGAAGGCGAGAAGCGGCTGGTACGCGGGGCGAACATGCAGGTTCACGACATGCGCCATATCGACGAGGTCGGCATGAAACGGGTGATGGAGGAGGCGCTGGCCGGTATCGACGGGAACACCCATCTGCACGTGAGCTTCGATGTCGATTTCCTCGATCCGAGCATTGCGCCGGGCGTCGGCACTACCGTGCGCGGCGGTCCGAATTACCGCGAGGCGCAGCTGTGCATGGAGATGATCGCCGACACCGGCCGCATGGCATCGCTGGACATCGTCGAACTGAATCCGGCGTTCGACAAGCGCAACCAGACTGCAAAGCTGGCGGTGGATCTGGTCGAGTCGCTGTTCGGCAAGTCCACGTTGATCCGTTGATCGTTCCAATCCGAAGACACCACAAGCGAACACCATGCAGACTCGTGTACTCACCGGCATCACCACCACCGGCACGCCGCACCTGGGCAATTATGTGGGCGCGATCCGTCCCGCCGTCGAAGCCAGCCGACGCGCCGACGTCGATGCGTTCTATTTCATGGCCGATTACCACGCGTTGATCAAGAGCGACGATGCGGCGCGGATCGAGCGTTCGCGGCTGGAGATCGCCGCGACTTGGCTGGCTGCCGGCCTCGATCCGCAGAGGGTCACGTTCTACCGGCAGTCGGATATCCCGGAAATTCCCGAGCTGACCTGGTTCCTCACCTGCGTCGCCTCCAAGGGCATGCTCAATCGTGCGCATGCGTACAAGGCAGCGGTGGATCGGAACACGGAAACCGGCGAGGACGCCGATGCCGGCATCACCGCCGGCCTGTACATGTACCCGGTGCTGATGGCTGCCGACATCCTCGCGTTCGACGCGCATCAGGTACCGGTGGGCCGCGACCAGATCCAGCATATTGAGATGGCACGCGATCTCGGCCAGCGCTTCAACCATATCCACAGGCGCGAGTTCTTCGTGTTGCCGGAGGCGCTGATCGAAGAGCAGGTGGCGACGCTGCCGGGCCTCGACGGGCGCAAGATGTCGAAGAGCTACGACAACACGATCCCGCTGTTCGCCGGCGGCAAGAAGCAGCTGCGCGAGACGATCATGCGCATCGTCACCGACTCGCGTTTGCCGGGCGAAGCGAAGGATCCGGACAACTCCTCGCTGTTCACGATCTTCCGCGCGTTTGCCAGCGAGGCCGAAACGGCGGCTTTCCGTCAGGCATTGCTGGATGGCATGGGCTGGGGCGACGCGAAGCAGGTGCTATACGAGCGGATCGAGTCGGACGTGGCGCCGATGCGCGAACGCTACGAAGCGTTCATGGCCGATCCGGCGGCGATCGAGGTGATCCTGCAGCAGGGTGCGCAGAAGGCGCGTGCGATCGCCACGCCGAAGATTGCGGCCTTGCGCGATGCGCTGGGCCTGCGCTCGGCCACGGCGGCGGTCGCGACGGCCGGCCCGTCGAAGGCGACACCGAAGCAGGGCAAAATGCCGCGCTTCGCCAGTTTCCGCGACGCCGATGGTAGTTTCCGCTTTCGACTGTTCTCCGCAGAAGGTGAGGAACTGTTGCTGTCGATGCCGTTCGCCGATCCGAAGGCAGCCGGCGCGCTGCAGAAACGCCTCAAGACCCTGGGTGCGATGGCTGCCGTGCTGCAGGTCCAGTCACAGGGCATGACCTTGGAATTGGATGGCAAGCCGGTCGCCAGCACGCCCGACTATCGCGACGAGCCGGCACGCGACGCGGCCCTCGCGCAACTGCGCGAGGCACTAGACCAACTCGCCGTGCAGGATTGATGCGCGGCGATTCATAAGTGATTGAACGATGCGTTACCTCGCCATCCTGCTGCTTGCGCCGTGGCTGCTGATTCTGTGCTGGGCCTATTGGGCCTATCCGAAAAAGCTGCCGCGCACGTCGGCCCGGCGCATCTTCGATTTCGTGGCGTTGCTGCTTGCGGCGATCGTCACGGTGCAATCCGCGGCGATCGGTTTCGACATGGCCGAACTGCCCGCGGTCGATGACTTCGGTCGCGCCAGTGGCGGGATCTGGCAGCAGGTGCTGCCCGCGCTGTACGGCTACGGCGCATTCACCGCCGTGCTGCTGCTGGCGATGCTGCTGCGTTGCGTGATCTGGGGACGGCGCCGATAACTCCGTCCGCGCGGCGCAACGCCGATACGACGTGGTGATGATCCGCCGCGTCGATGAATACCTGCCACAAGTCATGGCGTGACTTATGGCTGTCGATGACAGCTAAACGCAACAGGCACTCTGTGCATCTATACGATGCGCGAATCCATCGTCGCATGGCGTAACCCCGCGCCGCATCATCTGGAAACCCCCACGACATGCGTATGGCATGCCTGCTGTTTGTGACGTTTGCCGCGCTGTCGACGCCGGCACTGGCCGTCGAGATCGACGGCCATATTCATCCTGAGGAATGGAAAGGTGCGCAGCACATCACGGACTTCCGCCAGACCCAGCCGCTTACCGGCAAGCCGGGCTCAGTGCACACGGAGGCCTGGATCATGGCCACACCGAAAGGTCTGGCGGTGGCGTTCCGCTGCGACCAGCCGGCGGATGTTCCACGCACGCGGCAGCGCGTGCAGCGCGACTTCGAGGATCAGGTTGATCGCGTCAACTTGATGGTCGACTTCGATGGCGACGGGCGTACTGGCTACGACTTCGTAGTCAGCTCGACCGACGGCATCAATGACGCGGTCATTACCAACGAGAACAATTTCAACAAGGACTGGGACGGCAACTGGCAGCACGCGGTCAGCGAGGACGCGAACGGCTGGACCGTCGAGATACTGATACCGTGGTACATCGCGCCGATGCATATGGCCCGCGACGGCAAGCGCACGCTCGGCGTCTATCTCGATCGCGTCGTTGGTTCGAGCGGTGAACGCATGGCGTGGCCGGCAGCCAGCTTCACGCGCCCGCGCTTCCTGTCCGAGTTCAGCCGTGTCGAGGTGCCGCAGTACAGCCAGTCGCTGCTGGCGATCACACCGTACGTGTCCGGCCTGTACGACAACGTGCGCGGCCGCAGTCATTTCCAGGAAGGTGCCGACCTCCTGTGGAAGCCGAACGGCCAGTTCCAGCTGACCGCGGCGCTGAATCCGGATTTCGGCCAGGTCGAGAGCGACGATCTGGTGGTCAACTTCGGTGCCACCGAAACCTACGTCAGCGACAAACGGCCGTTCTTCACCGAGAACCAGGGCATCTTCGACTTCAGTCTGCTCGACGACAACAGCCAGCTCGTCTACACCCGCCGCGTCGGCGGGCCGTCGGACGATGGCCACGGCGCCGCCAACATCAATGCCGCAGTCAAGCTCAACGGCAGCGTCGGCACCACCAGTTACGGCGTGATGGCGGCAGACGAGGATGGCGTGGCCGGCCGGTTCTTCGGCGCTGCACGGGTGACCCACGACTTCGGCGACCAGAGCCTGGGCATGATGCTGACCCGCGTCGACCGGCCGTGGCTGGATCGCGAGGCGACTGTGCTCGGCATCGATCATCACTGGCGGCCGACGCCGCAGCTGACCATTGCCACCAACGTGATCGCCAGCGACATCATGCAGTCAGGCACGCGCACCCGCGACAGCGGTGCGACCTTCCTGGCCAACTACGAAATGGGCAATGGCTGGCGCCAGCAGTGGCTGGGCATGCATTTCGGCGATCAGCTGCAGGTCAATGACTTCGGCTATCTGTCGCGCAACAATTTCAACTACGGCCACTGGGAAGTACGCAAGCGCTTTACCGACTTGCCGGCCGACTCGGCGTATAGCTCGCATGAATTGCAGTTCCGCATCGACGCGCTGGACAACGATCACGGCCTGCGCCTGCGCCGCCAGTTGCGTATCGGCGACCTCAGCAACCTGCGCAACGGCGCCACCGACCAAGTGCAGTTCAACTTCAACAGCGCCGGCTGGGACGATCTGCTGACCCGTGGCCACGGCGCGCTGTTCCTGCCGCCTTCGGTCGATCTTGCCTACGAGCGGATCAGTCCGCGTCACGGCGCCTGGGCATACAAGCTGGATGCGGAGGTTGTCAGCGGCGGTCTCAGCGGCAATCGCGAGATCGGCTACAACATCAAACTCCTGCCGACCTATTTCATCAGCGACGCCTTCAGCGTGTATGCCGGTCCGTACTACGAGCACATTCCGGACTGGCTGGTGTGGCAACACGACAACCTGATCGGCCGCTTCAACGAGCACAACCTGGAGCTCGATGCCGGCTTCAACTGGAACATCGATAGTCGCCAGGAGCTGCGGCTGAAACTGCAGGCGATTGGACTGGATGCACGCATACGCGGCGGTTATCGCGTCGGCAGCAACGGTCGTGCGGTTGCCTCCGGTGAGTCGGTCGATGATTTCAGCGTGCGCAACCTTGGCCTGCAGATCCGTTACCGCTACGAACTGGCGCCGTTGTCCTATCTGTACGTGGTCTACGGCCGCGGCGGATACTCGCAGGACAGCTTTACGCGCAGCGCGATCGACGCGTTCAGCAACAGTTTCGCGCTGCGCAACGACGAGCAATTGCTGGTTAAAGTCAGCTACCGTTTCGACATGTAAATCATGTGATATGGGCGCCTCGCGCTGCGCATGATCCGGTGCAGTGCGAGAATGCGCAGCATGATTCCGCTCAAATACCTCCAGGCATACCCGGCGACCTTGCAGGACAAGGTGCGCGAGCTGATTGCGCAGCAGCGCCTCGGCGAGCATCTGGCCAAGCGCTACCCGGAACGCCATGAGGTGCAAAGCGACCGGGCGCTGTATATCTACACGATGGATCTGAAGCAGCAGCACCTGAAGAACGCACCGGGCATCGACAAGGTGCTGTACGACAGCAAGCTAGATGTGGTGCGCAACGCGCTGGGCCTGCACACCGCGATCTCGCGCGTGCAGGGCGGCAAGCTCAAGGCGAAGAAGGAAATCCGTGTGGCCGCGCTGTTCAAGGCGGCCGCGCCGGAATTTCTGCAGATGATCGTGGTGCACGAACTGGCGCACCTGAAGGAAACAGATCACAACAAGGCGTTCTACCAACTGTGCCAGTACATGCTGCCGGACTACCATCAGCTGGAGTTCGATCTGCGCGTGTATCTGACCTGGCGTGAGTTGCCGTCGACAGCGAATGCGGACAATCGGGAGTGATGATGGATAGTGCGGCGCTACAGAAATACCTGCTGCGGCTGTTCGAGCGGCACGATGTCGAGCTGGACGCAGACGAGGACGGCTGGCTGGTCACCGATGGCGATTTCCCGGCGATCCGTGCCGAGTGGCACGAAGGCAGCGCGGGCGAACCCGGTCGCCTCGATGTCGACGTGGTGCTGAGCGAGGAGCGCCGCATCGAAGAGAGCTTCGCCGGCATCGGTGGCGGCGACACCGGCTGTCGCGACGCGTTGCACACGTTCGAGCAGAACGCGTTTCATGTGCTGCTTGCTGCTTGCTGGTACGTCACCGACGATCGCCGGATGCAGATCGCCGCTTGGGATATCGGTGTGCGCACGTGGGATGTGTTCATCGGCCCGTTCAACGTGCGCGGCGTGGACGGTGACGCCGTGAGCATGCCGGTCGAGGCGCTGGCGGCAGTCGAGGTCGCGCTGAAGAGCGAGGTGCTGACACCCGAGCTGCACTGGCTGCGGCTGGTGCACAGTCATGTTGCGGACGGCGATTCGCGCAGCGAGGCGCTGCTCGACAACGAGCCGTGGACGGCGGGAACGTTGGCGCTGGCTGCCGTTGCGTGGCCGCATGACGGACACGACTACAGCGCCCGCTGTTGCATGCTGCTGGACGTACGCGACTACTGATTGGTGCCTGGAAAGCAAACAGGGCGCCCGAAGGCGCCCTGTTTGTTTCACCTGCTTTTATTTCACCAGCTGCAATCGACTCAGTTCGGTAGCGCCAGATCGTCGAGCATCGCCTTGAGGAAGCGCGCGGCTTCACCGCCGGTGGCGGCGCGGTGGTCGAAGGTCAGCGACAGCGGCATGCGGCGATGCACTTCGATGCCGCCGATCACCGCCACCACGTCATGGCTGAGCTTGCCGGCACCGACGATGGCGACGGTCGGCGGCACCACCACCGGCGTCGCGTAGCGACCTGCGAACATCCCGAAATTCGACAGGCTGATGGTGTAGCCGGACAACTCGGATGCCGGGATCGAACGATCTTCGACCTGTGTGCGCAGGCGTTTGATTGCGGAACGCACGCCGGCCGCGTCGAGCACGTCGGCGTTGCGCAGCGCAGGCACGAACAGGCCGTCGTCGGTGTCCACCGCGATGCCGATGTCGACATGCGGATGCAGGGTGCGGGTGAGGTTCTTGCCGTCGAACCACGCGTTCAAGGCCGGCACGGTCTTGCACGCGGACACGATCGCGCGGATCAGGCGCGCGGTGATGTCCTGCTTGCCGATCCAGGCATGCAGGTCGGCGTCGTCGACCAGGGTGGTTGGCACGACCTGGGCGTGGGCATCGGCCATCACGCGGGCCATGTTGCGACGCACGCCCTTGAGCTGCTCCGGCTGGCCGCTGGCCTGCTGTGACGGCGGCGCGGTACGCACCGGCTTGCCGGCCAGCGAAGTGGCGGTACGTGCCGGCTCCGGCTGCGGCAGTTCCGGTGCGAGATGTCGGCCGGCGGAGGCAGGAACAGCGCGTGCCGGGGCGGCGCCGAGTGCAGCGGAGCCGTTCGCGGCGGCCTCCTTGACGTCCTTCATGGTGACCACGCCGTCGGCGCCGCTCGGGCGCACGCGGGTCAGGTCGATCTTGAGCTTCTTCGCCAGCGCGCGCACGGCCGGCACAGCCTTCACGCCGCCGATGCTGGCGGCCTGTTCGACATGCACGTGACTGCCGCTGACCATCGCGCCGACCACGGTGCCTTCGTCTTCGCGTGCCGCGGCGGTCTCTTCGACTTCGCCGCCTTCATCCGAAGCGACCACCTTGTGGCTGTCGTCCGCTGCGGGGCTGCCGACGCTCTTCTTCGGGCCGTGGTGATGGCCAGTGGACTCGGCTTCGGCGCGCTGCTTCGCGTTCGGGTCCGGCTCGAACTCGGCCAGCGCAGCGCCGGTCTCGATGATGTCGCCGGGTGCGCCGTGCAGCTTGGTGACCTTGCCGGTGTACGGCGAGGGCACGTCGACGACCGCCTTGGCGGTCTCCATCGAGCACAGCGGCGCGTCGAGCTTGATGTTGTCGCCCACTTTCACGTGCCACTCGACGACGGTTGCATCGGGCAGGCCTTCGCCGAGGTCGGGCAGGTAGAACGTCTTGATATCAGCCATGGGATCGGGTCCGTTGAAGGTTAGCTGGCAGCCAGGGTGCGCTTGGCGGCGTCGACGACGCGTTCCACGCTCGGCAGGTATTTCATTTCAAGGCGGAACAGCGGGATGTGCGTGTCGAAGCCGGTGACGCGCTCGACCGGCGCCAGCAGGTCGTACATGCATTCCTCGGCCAGCCGCGCGGCGATCTCGGCGCCGTAGCCGGCGGTCTTCGGTGCCTCGTGCACGATCACGCAGCGACCGGTCTTCTGCACCGACTCGGCGATGGTGTCGAAGTCCAGCGGGGTCAGCGTGGCGACGTCGATCACTTCGGCGCTGATGCCCTGGGCAGCCAGTTCATCGGCGGCTTCCAGCGCTTCCTTCACCTGCGCGCCCCAGGTCACCAGGGTCACGTCAGTGCCGTCGCGCAGCACGAAGCACACGTCCAACGGCAAGGCCTCACCATCGTCCGGCACTTCTTCCTTGTACTGGCGGTAGATGCGCTTGGGCTCGAAGAACATCACCGGATCCGGATCGCGGATCGCTGCCAGCAGCAGACCGTAGGCGCGCGCCGGCGAGGACGGCATCACCACACGGAGGCCGGGGATGTTGGTGAACAGGTGCTCGTTCGCCTCGGAGTGGTGCTCCGGCGCGCGAATGCCGCCGCCCCACGGGGCGCGGAACACCGCCGGCACGGTAAGCCGGCCGCGGGTGCGGTTGCGCATGCGTGCGGCGTGGCAGGCGATCTGCTCCATCATCGGGTAGATGAAGCCTTCAAACTGCGCCTCGGCGACCGGCTTCATGCCCTGCACGGCGAGACCGACGGTGACACCGGCGATGGTGGTTTCGTCCAGTGGCGTGTCGAGCACACGCAGTTCGCCGAATTTTTCCTGCAGGCCCTGGGTGGCGCGGAACACGCCGCCGTTGACGCCGACGTCTTCGCCCAGCACCACGACGCTGTCGTCGTGGGCCATTTCATAGGCGAGTGCCTGGGTGACCGCTTCGATAAGAGTGATTTGTGCCATGACTCAGTGGCCCTTCTTGGATTCGAGCTGGGTTTCAAGCGAGAGGACGTAATCGCGCTGCTTGGCGAGATCGGCGGGGACTTCGGCGAAGATGTAGTCGAACATCGCCGAGACCGGTTGCGTCTTGGTCTCGAGGTAGGCATTCACCTCGTTGTCCATCCACTCGTCGCACTCGGCCTTCCAGGCCTCTTCTTTCGCGTCGTCCCACACGCCCTTGGCCACCAGCCAGTTGCGCAGGCGCTTCATCGGTTCTTTTTCCCAACCGTCCTTCACTTCCTGCTCGCCGCGGTAGCGGCGTGCGTCGTCGGCGGTGGTGTGGTCGCCGAGGCGATAGGTGACCGCCTCGATCACGCTGCCACCCTTGCCGCTGCGGGCGCGTTCCAGCGCATCTTCCATCGCCTTGCGCACCGCGATGATGTCGTTGCCGTCGACCTGGATCGAGAACAGGCCGGCAGCGATACCCTTCTGCGCCAAGGTCGGCGCGCCGGTCTGGATCTTGCGCGGCACCGAAATCGCCCACTGGTTGTTGACGATGACGCAGACCAGCGGCAGGTTCTGCGCGCCGGCGATGTTGATCGCGCCGTAGAAGTCGCCCTTGGACGAACCGCCGTCGCCGATCGTGCACACGGCAACGCGCTTCTCGCCGCGGATCTTGAACGCCAATGCCGAGCCGGCCGCATGCAGGCATTGCGTGGCGATCGGCACCGACCAGGCGAAGTCGTGCCGCGCCGGTTCCTTCTGATAGTCGTTGCCGCGCTCGTCGCCGCCCCAGTACATGTAGACCTCACGCGGTTGCACGCCGCGGTACAGCTGCGCGCCGTATTCGCGGTAGCTCGGCGCGTAGACGTCTTCGGGACGCATCGCGCTGCCGATGCCTACATGCGCGGCCTCGTGGCCCAGGCAGCTGGCGTAGGTGCCCAGCTTGCCGGTGCGCTGCAGCGCGATCGACTTGGCATCGAACACGCGGGTCGACAGCATCAGCTTGTACAGCTCGACCATGTGGCCGAGGTCCTTCGCGAACTCGGGCAGATCGTCACGGACCTGTTTGCCCTCGGCATCGAGGTATTGCAGGTATTCGATTTCAAACTTGGCGGCGATGGTCACGACTCGCTCCGGAGTGAGGATAGAGAGGGGTAAGCGTTGGACACGGCATTTTACCGAGCCTCGGTGATGGCCGTATGTCCGGATAAGACCGCTCTTGATAACAGGCGAGCATGTTGCACTGCAAGGTACAGCGCAGCATTCGCAGGCGTACGGGGTGATCCGTCACTGTCGCTAAAATGGCTATTTTCTGCCGGACTGCGTAGCCGCATGAGCGAGAACCAGCGCGATATCGAGGCCGGTATTCAGACCGACCTCAACGGTCAGATGACCTACGGTGGCTACCTGCATCTGGACACGCTGCTGTCCGCGCAGCAGCCACTGAGCCAGCCGCCGCATCACGACGAGATGCTGTTCATCGTGCAGCACCACGTGTCCGAGCTGTGGATGAAGCTGCTGATCCATGAGCTGAAGGCGGCGGTGGCGAATCTGCAGGTCGACGACGTCGACGCCTGCCTGAAAATTCTCGCCCGCGTGAAACAGGTGCAGCGGCAGCTGTTCGAGCAGTGGGCGGTGCTGGAGACGCTGACGCCGTCGGAGTATCTGGAGTTTCGCGGCGTGCTGGGGCCGTCGTCCGGCTTCCAGTCGCTGCAGTACCGGCAGATCGAATTCCTGCTCGGCAACAAGAACGCCGGCATGCTCAAGGTATTTGCGTACGATCCAATCGCGCAGGCCGAGTTGCGCGTGACGCTGGAAACTCCGAGCCTGTACGACCAGTTCCTGTGCTACCTGGCGCGCCGTGGCCATGCGGTGCCGGCCGAACTGCTGCAGCGCGACTGGACCCAGCCCTATCATCGCAACGAAGCGTTGCTACCAGTGCTCAAGCGCATCTACGAAGGTCGTGCGGACTTCTGGCCGGAATATCACCTGTGCGAACAGCTGGTGGATGTGGAAGAGAGCTTCCAGCTTTGGCGCTTCCGCCACATGAAAACGGTGGAGCGGATCATCGGCCATCGCCGCGGTACCGGCGGTTCGTCCGGCGTGAGCTTTTTGAAGAAGGCGCTGGATCTGGAATTCTTCCCCGAATTGCTGGACGTGCGCACGGTGCTGGGCAGCTGACTTCGTGTTGCGCCGCATTTGACGGCGTGTGCGGCCAGCGGTTACACCTTCCGGCATGAATCACGATTTCGCTCGGCACGCGATGTGTCGAGCGGAAGCCAATCAGGGGAATCCATGAACCAGGCTGTCGAAACAAGCGCTGCGCCGAACTATCCGCAACTGCTGGGCCATCCGCGCCCGTTGTGGATGCTGTTCATGACCGAGTTCTGGGAGCGTTTCGCGTTCTACAGCGTGAGCTGGGCGCTGGCGCTGTACATCGTGGCGCATTTCTACAATGGCGACTCGTCCGGCCAGGCATGGGCCAGCAGCATCTTCGGTGCCTATACCGCGCTCATCTACGCTTCCAGCATCTTTGGCGGCTATGTGGCGGACAAGGTCATCGGCTACCAGCGTTCGATCCTGCTCGGCGCGCTGGTGATGGCGATGGGCCTGTTCGTGGTGATGCTGCCCGGGCGCGAGATTTTCTTGATCGGACTGGCGATGGTGATCGTCGGTAATGGCCTGTTCAAGCCGAACATCTCCACGATGGTCGGACAGCTTTACGGGCGTGACGACCCGCGGCGCGATCGCGGCTTCACCCTGTTCTACATGGGCATCAACGGTGGTGCGCTGCTGGCGCCGCTGCTGACCGGCTGGATGGCCGGTTATTTCACCGACACGCCGATGCAGCAGAACTACCGGATCGTGTTCGGTGCTGCCGGTGTCGGCATGCTGCTGAGCCTGCTGTGGTTCTGGTTCGGGCGACGCGGCCTGCAGGGCGTGGGTCGTCCCGCGCCGGAGGCCGCCGGCCGGATGCGCGTGGTGTGGGTGTTACTCGGCATGGTCGTCGCGGTGCCATTGGTGTATCTGTTGCTGGCGTTCGTCACCACCGGACTGTCATGGATGCTTGGCGTGCTGTTTGCTGCCGTGGCCGTGATGCTGCTGGTCGAGGCGGTCAGGCACGATCGGGTGCAGGTGGATCGCGTGGTGGCGATGCTGATCATCTTCGCCTTCAACATCCTGTTCTGGATGTTCTACTTCCAACTTGGCACCTCGTTCAACTTCCTCGCGGAGAACCTGGTCGACCGACAGATGTTCGGTGGCTGGACGTTCCCGGTCGGCTGGTTTCAGTCGGTGAGTCCGCTGGCGATTATCGTGCTGGCACCGCTCGTCACCGTGGTCTGGAGTTTTCTGGCAGCGCGCAAGAGCGAGCCGTCGATTCCGCGCAAGTTCGGCCTGGGTCTGGTCTTCAACGGACTGGGGTTCGCGGTGTTGATGTACGCGCTGTCGCAGTTGCTCGGTGCGCACGGGCTGATTCCGTTCTGGCCGCTGGTGCTGTGCTACGTGCTGCAGACCGTGGGCGAGTTGTGCCTGTCGCCGATCGGCTTGTCGATGGTGACCAAGCTGGCGCCGCCGCGGCTGGTCGGGCTGGCGATGGGCGGCTGGTTCCTCTCGCTGGCGGTGGGCGGCAACCTGTCCGGCCTGCTGGCTGGGCATATCAGCGGCGACAGCGGCATGACCGCAACGTCAGCGCTGAGCGGCTTCACTTTCAGCTTCTGGTTGCTGGCCGGCTCTGGTGTGCTGCTGCTGCTGATCTCGCCGTTGATCAACAAGCTGATGCACGGCGTGCGCTGATCCGGGCGGGTTGAATCGCAACAGATAGGGCAGCCCATGGGCTGCCCTATCTGTTCAGCGCTCAGTACACCGGCTGCAGCTTGTCGAGGATGCGTTCGAGCCAGACGCGCTCCTCGGCATCAAGCTTTGCCAGAACCTCGCGTTCGCGCGCGCGCGCCATCGGCGCGACTTCGTCGTGCATCGTCCAGCCCGCTTCGGTGAGGCTCAGTACCGAGCGGCGCTTGTCGTCGTCATGGGTCACACGGCTGACCCGCTTGGCTTCGACCAGCCGTGCCAGCGCACGACTCACCGCCACCTTGTCCATCGCGGTGCGCTCGGCCACCTCGCGTGCCGACAGCCCGTCAAAACGGGCCAGCACCGCCATTACCCGCCATTCGGTCACCGAGATGTCGTAGCGACGCTGGTAGTCGTCGGCGATCGCCTGACTGATCGTGTTGGACAGGATCGACAGCCGGTATGGCAGGAAATGCTCCAGCTGCAGCGGGGCGTGTTCGGCGGTGGGGGGGGCGGGCTTGCGCTTGGCGGGCATTGCAGCGGTGTTCCTTGCAAATGGTTTCAAATGAAACTATAACGTGGAGATTATCCCGATGGTGGCACGCTCATGTGCGGCCATCGTGCACCGACACACAGGAGAGCGCCATGAACGCCCAGCCGAATCTTGGTATGCAGGTCACCACGTTCGACAACCCGATGGGTATCGACGGTTTCGAATTCGTCGAGTTTGCCGCGCCGGCTGGCCGCGCCGATGAGTTGCACGATCTGTTCAAGCGCATGGGCTTCAGCGCGGCGCTCAGGCACAAGTCGCGGCCGATCACCGTGTACCGGCAGAACGGCGTGAACTTCCTGGTCAACGAGGATCCCGATTCGTTCGCCGCCGACTTCGCTGAAGCGCATGGACCATGCGCCTGCGGCTTCGCGATCCGCTTCAGGAAACCCTCCGCCGAGGTGCTGCAAACCGTCCTCGGCAACGGCGGTGAGGCGGTGACCGACAAGGCTGATACCAAGGCGGTAAATTCGCCGGTGGTGAAGGGCATCGGCGACTGCATGCTGTACCTGATCGACCGCTACGGCAGCGCCGGCAGCATCTACGACGCCGATTACGCACCGATTCCTGGTGCGGACCAGAACCCGCAGGGTTTCGGCCTCACCTTCATCGACCATCTCACGCACAACCTCTATTTCGGCAACATGCAGAAGTGGTCGGACTACTACGAGCGGCTATTCAATTTCCGCGAGATCCGCTACTTCGACATCAAGGGCGCCAAGACCGGCCTCGTCTCCAAGGCGATGACCGCGCCGGACGGCGTCGTGCGCATCCCGCTCAATGAATCGAGCGACCCGAAGAGCCAGATCAACGAATACCTCGACATGTATCACGGCGAAGGCATCCAGCACATCGCCTGCTTTACCGACGACATCTACACCACGGTGGAGAAGATGCGTGCGGCCGGCGTGGAATTCCTCGATACGCCGGACGCATATTTCGAGGTGATCGACGAACGCGTGCCGAACCACGGCGAGGACGTGGCGCGGCTGGCGAAGAACAAGATCTTGATCGACGCCGATCTGGAGACCAAACAACGCAAGCTGCTGCAGATCTTCACCCAGAACGCGATCGGCCCGATCTTCTTCGAGATCATCCAGCGCAAGGGCAACGAAGGTTTCGGCGAAGGCAATTTCCAGGCGCTGTTCGAGTCGATCGAACGCGACCAGATGAAGCGCGGTTTCCTGTAAGGATCTGTCCTCATGGCGACGATCGTCAGCAATGGTTACCAATCCGGCTTCGGCAACGAGTTCGCCAGCGAGGCGATCGCGGGCGTGCTGCCGCAGAGCCAGAACTCGCCGCAGCGGGTCGCGCACGGCTTGTATGCCGAGCAGCTGACCGGCACCGCGTTCACCGCACCGCGCCACACCAACCGGCGTAGCTGGCTGTACCGGATTCGTCCGGCGGCAGTGCACGAGCCGTTCCAGCCGCTGACGCATGCCACGTTCCACAACCGCTTCGACGAGGCGCCCGCTACGCCGAACCAGTTGCGCTGGGATCCGCTGCCGCTGGCGAGCACCCCGGCCGACTTCGTCGATGGCCTGGTGACGCTGGCCGGCAATGGCGGCGCGGCCGAGCAGGCGGGCATCGGTATCCACATCTATATGGCCAATCGTTCGATGCAGGGGCGGTTTTTCTACGACGCCGATGGCGAGCTGCTGATCGTGCCGCAGCTGGGTCGGCTGCGCCTCGCTACCGAGCTGGGCGTGCTGGAGATCGAGCCGCAGGAGGTCGCGGTGATCCCGCGCGGTGTGCGTTTCCGGGTCGAGTTGCTTGATGACACAGCGCGTGGTTACGTCTGCGAAAACTTCGGCGCGTTGCTGCGCTTGCCGGATCTCGGTCCGATCGGTTCGAACTGCCTGGCCAACGCGCGTGATTTCCTCACGCCACAGGCGGCATATGAGGACATCGACGGCGCGTTCGAGCTGATTGCGAAATTTCAGGGCGCGTTGTGGTCGGCGAAGATCGATCACTCGCCGTTGGACGTGGTCGCATGGCACGGCAACTATGCGCCGTACAAATACGATCTGCGTCGCTTCAACACGATCGGCTCGATCAGCTTCGACCATCCCGATCCGTCGATCTTCACCGTGCTGACCTCGCCCAGCGACACCGCCGGCACCGCGAACGTGGATTTCGCGATCTTCCCGCCGCGCTGGCTGGTGGCACAGCACACGTTCCGGCCGCCATGGTTCCATCGCAACGTGGCCAGCGAGTTCATGGGACTGATCACCGGCGTGTACGACGCCAAGGCCGAGGGCTTCCTGCCCGGCGGCGCGTCGCTGCACAATTGCATGAGCGGGCACGGGCCGGATGCGGCCACGTTCGAGAAGGCATCGGTCGCCGACCTGTCGAAACCCGATGTGATCGGCGGCACCATGGCCTTCATGTTCGAGACGCGCAAGGTGATTCGCCCCACGCAACAGGCGCTCGCTTCACCGCAGCTGCAGGGCAATTATCACGAGTGCTGGCAGGGCATCCGCAAGCATTTCGATCCGTCGCAGGCCTAAGTCGCAGGCCGTCGCCGTCACACCACTCTGTCTGGAGCACTGCATGAAGCTGGGAAGTTTGAAAGAAGGTGGCCGCGATGGCACGTTGATCGTGGTCAGTCGCGATCTGACCCGCGCGGTGAAGGCCGTCGCCATCGCGCCGACCCTGCAGGCAGCACTGGACGACTGGTCGAACAGCGCGCCGCGGCTCAACGCGTTGTCCGAGGCATTGAATGCAGGCAGCGCAGCGGATGCGTTTGCGCTGGACATGGCCGCGCTCGCCTCGCCGCTGCCGCGTGCGTACGAGTTCGTCGACGGTTCGGCCTACCTGCCGCACGTCGAACGCGTGCGGCGCGCGCGCGGTGCCGAGGTGCCGGCCAGCTTCTACACCGACCCGCTGATGTACCAGGCGACCAGCGCCGGCTTTCTAGGCCCCCACGACCCGGTGGTGGTGCCGAGCGAAGATTACGGCATCGATCTGGAGGCCGAAGTGGTCGTGGTCACCGACGACGTACCGATGGCAGCGACACCGGCACAGGCGTCGGAACGCATCCAGCTGATCGGCCTGATCAACGACGTGAGCCTGCGCGGGCTGATTCCGGGCGAGCTGGCCAAGGGTTTTGGTTTCCTGCAGAGTAAACCGCGCTCGGCGCTGTCGCCGGTGCTGGTGACGCCGGATGAACTGGGCGACGCGTGGCAAGGCGACAAGCTGCATCTGCCGATGCGCACCTGGTTGAACGGCGCGTGGTTCGGTGCGGCCGAGTGCGGCGTTGACATGCAGTTCAGCTTTGCGGAACTCATCGCGCACGTGGCCAAGACCCGCCCGCTGACTGCCGGCACCATCGTCGGCTCGGGCACGATCGCGAACGAGGACACCAGCAAGGGTGCGTCGTGTTTGGCCGAGCAGCGCACCGTGGAAACCCTGCGCGACGGCAAGCCGAGTACGCCGTTCATGAAGTTTGGTGATCGCCTCAAGATCGATGTTACCGACGCGGCCGGCGCCTCGATCTTCGGTTCGATCGAGCAGGTGATCGCGCCGCTCCAGCGCTGAGCGACACCACGGTTCGTATCATGATCGGTATCGTCTTTCTGGCCAGGACCATGTTCTACTTGTAGCCCATATTTTTCTCACGAGGTGCAGCATGTCCGCAGTTACGCTCAAAGGCCAGCCAATCAGCATCAATGGCCAGTTTCCGGCGGTGGGTACGTCGGCACCGGCGTTCAGCTTGGTGGGCGGTGATCTGTCCGACGTCACGCTGTCGAGGTTTTCGGGCAAGCGCAAGGTGCTGAATATTTTTCCGAGCGTCGATACGCCGACCTGCGCGATGTCGGTCCGCCATTTCAACCAGTCAGCCAGCCAGCTCGACAACACCGTGGTGCTTTGCATCTCGGCTGACCTGCCGTTTGCGCAAGCGCGCTTCTGCGGCGCCGAAGGGCTGGACAAGGTAATCAACCTGTCGCTGATGCGTGGGCATGAGTTCCTCAACGATTATGGCGTGGCGATCGCCAGCGGTCCGCTGGCCGGTCTGGCCGCACGCGCGGTGCTAGTGCTGGACGGACACGACAAGGTGATCCATGCCGAGCTGGTCAGCGAGATCGCGCATGAGCCGGATTACGACGCCGCGTTGAAGGTACTGAGCTGATCGTGTCTGTGCAGCTGCCGCCGACGGCACTGATCGCGGAATAGCCGCAGGGATTCACGAGCTCGGCGCCTTGACCTTCGATGAAGGTCAGGGCGCTCAATGAAAAACCGCGCCAAATGGCGCGGTTTTTTTATCTCCGGAACGGGCTGGCTTATTTGGCTGCCACGACCCGTACCATCTCCAGGCACTTGTTCGAGTAGCCCCACTCGTTGTCGTACCAGCTCACCAGTTTGACGAAGGTGCTGTCCAGCGCGATGCCGGCATCGGCGTCGAACACCGAGGTGCAGGTCTCGCCACGGAAATCGGTCGCGACGACCTTGTCCTCGGTGTAGCCGAGCACGCCCTTCAAGGCGCCTTCGCTCTGCGCCTTCATCTCCGCGCAGATCTCCGCGTAGGTGGCATCCTTGACCAGCTCGACGGTGAGGTCGACCACGGACACGTCCGACGTCGGCACGCGGAAACTCATGCCGGTAAGCTTCTTGTTGAGCTCGGGAATCACCACGCCGACGGCCTTGGCGGCGCCGGTGGACGAGGGGATGATGTTTTCCAGAATGCCGCGGCCGCCGCGCCAATCCTTGTTGCTCGGGCCGTCAACCGTCTTCTGCGTCGCGGTAGCGGCGTGTACGGTGGTCATCAGGCCGCGCTTGATGCCCCACTTGTCGTTGATCACCTTGGCCAACGGCGCCAGACAATTGGTGGTGCACGAAGCGTTGGAGATGATCGCCTCGCCCTTGTAGGTCTTGTCGTTAACGCCGAACACGAACATCGGCGTGTCGTCCTTTGACGGCGCCGACAGAATCACTTTCTTCGCGCCCGCGTCCAGATGCTTCTGCGCCGTCACCTTGTCCAGGAACAGGCCGGTGGACTCGATCACCACGTCGGCACCGACGTCGCTCCACTTCAGTGCGGCCGGATCGCGCTCCTGAGTCAGGCGAATCTTCTTGCCGTTGACGACCAGATGGCCGCCTTCGATCTTGACGTCGCCCTTGAAGCGGCCGTGCACCGAGTCGTAGCTGAGCATGTAGGCAAGGTAGTCCGGCTCGAGCAGGTCGTTGATCGCCACGATCTCGATGTCGTCGCCGAAGTTCTGCACGGCGGCGCGAAGCACGTTGCGACCGATGCGGCCGAAGCCGTTGATGCCGACCTTGATGGTCATGAGGGGGCGTCCTCCAGAAGGGAATGAAAACGTGACCGCGGCGAGCGGCCGGCAAAAGGACGATTTTACAGCCAATCGAGGCCTGACGCTTGCCGCAGCGGCGCTGCCATTAAAGTTCCGGTCGGCTGTGGCAGACTGCCGCGATTGCCTCGCCGGATCGCTTCGAATGACCTTTGCCCGCCGCGCCATCGCCAGCCTGCTCACCTGCCTCGTCATCGTGCCGGCCCAGGCATGGGGGCCTCTCGGTCACAGCGTGGTGGCCGAATTGGCGCAACGTCATCTAAGCCCGGCCGCCGAGGCCGAGGTCGAGCGGCTGCTGGCGCCGGAGCACACACGCTCGCTGGCCGATATCGCCAACTGGGCCGATCAGATCCAGAATGATCCGGCGCAGGACGCGTTGTGGAAGCAGACGAGCAGTCAGCATTACATCAACTTCCAGGGCGGCAGCGATTGCGATTACGTGCCGCCGCGCGACTGCCGCGATGGTCGTTGCGTGGTGGCCGCGCTGCAGCACTACGTAAGTGTGCTGGGCGATCGCAGTCAGTCCGACGACGCGCGTCGCGAGGCGCTGAAATTCGTGGTGCATTTTGTCGGCGACATCCACCAGCCGCTGCATGCGGGCTATCGCGACGACAAGGGCGGCAATACGTATCAGGTGCAGTTCGACGGCAAGGGCAGCAATCTGCACAAAGTGTGGGACTCGAGCATGTTGAATAGCCGCGGGCTC
Source organism: Rhodanobacter sp. (assembly GCA_035566635.1). Lineage (GTDB taxonomy): Bacteria > Pseudomonadota > Gammaproteobacteria > Xanthomonadales > Rhodanobacteraceae > Rhodanobacter. Next base: position 359,571 of record DATMQY010000005.1, on the reverse strand, counting down.
GACTGGTACGCGTATGCACAGGCGCTGGATTTGGCGATGCCGGTGGCGGTGCCGCCGCCGATCGTGCCGCTGGACAACCCATACGCGCAGTGGGCAGAGGAGTCCTGCCGAATCACCGCCGAAACCGGTTTCTATCCCGATGGACACACCATCGACGCGGCTTACGTGGAGGCCGAATTGCCGGTCGCCGAACAGCGCCTGCGCGAAGGTGGCCGGCATCTGGCCGAGGTGCTCAACCTCGCTCTGCAGGACAACGCGCCGGTACCGGCGGGCGGCTGACGAACGCGCGAATAGTTCTGCTAGGCTCCTTGCATGACTACCGAAACCCCCTCACGCCGCACCAAGATCGTCGCCACCCTCGGCCCCGCCACCGACGCGTCGGGCATGCTCGAAAAGCTGATTGCCGAAGGCGTCGACGTGGTTCGCCTGAACCTCTCGCACGGCCAGCCGGACGACCATCGCGCGCGCGCCAATGCCGTGCGTGCTGCATCGCTGGCGGCCGGACGCGAGGTAGGCGTGCTGGCCGATCTGCAGGGACCGAAGATCCGTATCGAGACCTTTGCCAACGGGCCGGTGGAGTTGGTCGACGGCGCGCACTTCGTGCTGGATTGCCGCGCCGACGCGCCGCCCGGCGATGCTACCCGCGTCGGTGTCAGCTATTACGAATTGCCGCAAGACGTGCATGCCGGCGATGTGCTGCTGCTGGACGACGGCCTGATCGCGTTGACCGTGCTGGACGTGGCCGGCGCCGAAGTGCGCTGCCAGGTACTGATCGGCGGCAAGCTGTCCAATCGCAAGGGCCTCAACCGGCAGGGCGGCGGACTGTCGGTGACGGCACTGTCGGACAAGGACAAGGCCGACATCAAGCTGGCCGCCGAGATCGGCGCCGACTTTCTCGCGGTGTCGTTCGTGCGTTCGGCCGAGGACATGCATCAGGCGCGTCGGCTGCTGCACGAAGCCGGCGGCAACGCGGCGCTGGTGGCGAAGATCGAGCGTGCCGACGCGATCCCGGTGCTGGGCGAAATCATCGATGCCTCCGACGTGGTGATGGTCGCGCGCGGCGATCTCGGCGTGGAGATCGGCGATGCCGAACTGCCCGGCTTGCAGAAGAAAATCATCCGTGAGTCGGTGCAGCGCAATCGCGCTGTGATCACGGCCACCCAGATGCTGCAGTCGATGGTGCGCTCGCCGATCCCGACCCGCGCCGAGGTGCTGGACGTGGCGAACGCCGTGATCGACGGCACCGACGCAGTGATGCTGTCGGAAGAAACCGCCGCCGGTGCGCATCCGGACAAGGCGGTGGCGGCGATGCGCCGGATCTGTCTCGGTGCCGAACGCCAGTTCGAGCCAAAGGAGGATCTGACCACGGCCGGCCATCGGCTCGACCGCACCGATCAGGCGATCGCGCTGGCCACGATGCTGCTGGCCGGCGAGCTGGGCGTGCGTGCGATCGTGGCATTGACGGAGTCCGGCGCCACCGCGCAATGGCTGTCGCGCTACCGCACGGCCATTCCGATCTACGCCCTGTCGCCGCTGGCCGATGCACGCCGGCGCATGCTGCTGCTGCGCGACGTACGACCGGTGGCGTTTTCGCATGAGGGCCTGAGTTCGGCGGCGACTGCCCGCACCGCGGTGCAGCAGCTGTTCGCGCAAGGCCGTTTGAGCGAAGGCGATCGCGTGATCCTCACCCACGGCGATCATGTCGGCCAGGGCGGCGGCACCAACACGCTGAAGCTGCTCTCGGTCGGCGCCGACGGCATGGTCGAGAGCCTGCGCGACCTGTGATGAGCTGAATGAATCAGCGTTCTGCAGAATCGGAATCTTTCACAGGGGAAAGGGAATGAAGACCACGCTTTACACGGTGCTTTGTATAGCCGTCCGTTTGGGTGCGGTACTGATGGCAGTGGATGTGTTTGAGCGCCTGCCTGGCGTCTTCTTTTACAGCGGCGAAGGGCATTACCCGCTACTAGCGCTATTAATGGAAGTACTCACCCTGCTGCTTGCGTTTGTGCTGTGGGTGCGCCCGAGTCTGCTGGCCTGGTGGGCACTGGGCGGCAAGCAGCAGGAAATTCTGGAAAGTCCGATCCATGCCGATCGGCTGCACTACGTGGCGTTCTCCGTATTGGGCGCGTGGCTGGCGATCAGCGGAGTGGCCGGCTGCTTCGGCCACGGCACGACGATCCTCCTCCTGCTGCGTCAGGCATCCTACGATGGTGCCGGGGAGACAGTACCTGTCACCGAGTGGCACTGGATGGTTCAGTACGGGGTGACGGCGATAGCCGGAATTGTGCTGATGTCCGGTTCACGTGGCCTAATAGGCCTGCTCCATCGCATGCGCGGCTATCCGCACAACATGCTTGCGGAAACCGATCCTGACGCCAGCACCACGAAGGATGGTTAAACTGTTTGCATCAGGGTTTCCCCGCCCTGCACAGGAGATCGCCATGAAATCCATGTTTCGCCCACTCCGCCAAGGCCTGTTGCTGGCATTGACACTGGGTTTTGCGACGCCGCTGTTGGCGCAGGCGCGCAAGGTCGACCAGCAAGGCCTCTATCGCTACTGGATTCTGCTCAATACCAAGGTGCAGATGGATGCGCCCAACAGCGGGCTGAACCTGGACAAGCCTGGTTGTGCGGCGGTGACGTATACGGTGGGTTCCGATGGCGTGCCGTTGGACGTGCAGGTAGTCAAGGTTGCGCCGAGGAGCGATCTGGGTCCGGCGGCGCGCAGCGCGATATCCAATTTCCGCTACGGCCCGGCGCTGGGCAATCGCATCGGCGAGCCGGTTGCCACCTATTACATCGTTCCGTTCAATGCGCCCGAGGACAAGGCGCAACGGCAGCAACTGCTGGATGCTTGCAAGCTGCCCGGTTACGCGCCCTGAGCCCGTACTGACGCCGGCACCCGTCTGGCGACACATCCGGCTCGCCAATCTGGCCTATAATTGACGTTTTGAACCGTGCCGCTTCGATTCCGAGGCGGCTTCAACTTTGTGCTGGCGGACATCGCCCTCGCACCACGGAGTCGTCATGAGTATTGAAGATCTTGAAAGCATCGCCCTGGCGATGGTTGCGCCCGGCAAGGGCATCATCGCCATCGACGAGTCGACCAACACCATCAAGAAGCGCTTCGAGGCCGTCGGCATCGAGAATACCGAAGAGAACCGTCGCGCCTACCGCGAGTTGCTGCTGACCACGCCGGGCCTGAACGAGCACATCTCCGGCGCGATCCTGTACGACGAGACGATCCGCCAGTCCACGAAAGACGGCGTGCCGTTCACCCAGCTGATGAAGAAGCTCGGCATCATTCCCGGCATCAAGGTCGACAAGGGCCCGCAGCCGCTGGCCGGCTTCCCCGGCGACGTGGTCACCGAAGGCCTCGACGGCCTGCGCGAGCGCTTGCAGGAATACGCCAAGCTGGGCGCGCAGTTCGCCAAGTGGCGCGCGGTGATCAACATCAGCGAAGACAACCCCAGCTCCACCGCGATCGAGGCGAACTGCCACGTGCTGGCCCGTTACGCCGCGCTGTGCCAGGAAGCGGGCATCGTGCCGATGGTCGAACCTGAAGTGATCATGGACGGCGACCACAGCATCGAAGTCAGCTACGAGGTGCACGAGGCCGTGCTGCGCAGCCTGTTCAACGCGCTGTACGAGCAGAACGTGATGCTGGAAGGCACCATCCTGAAGGTCAGCATGGTCATTCCGGGCAAGGATTCGGACGAGCAGGTCGACGTCGAGGAAGTCGCCGAGGCCACCGTGCGCGTGCTCAAGACCACCGTGCCGGCGTCGCTGCCGGGCATCGTGTTCCTGTCCGGCGGCCAGACCGACCTGCAGTCCACCGCGCATCTGAACGCGATGAACCAGATCGGTCCGCATCCGTGGCCGCTGTCGTTCTCGTACGGCCGCGCGATGCAGCAGGCAGCACTGAAGCTGTGGGCGAAGGACATGAAGGCGAACTACGCCGAAGCGCAGAAGACCGTGCATGCCCGCGCACGCGACAACGGCCTGGCCGCACTCGGCCAGTGGAACGGCTGATCGTGCCGGAGCGCATGCTCCAGCGATGGTAAGACAACAAAAAGAACGGGCGCCTCGCGGCGCCCGTTTTCGTTGCGGGTTCTGGTCAATGGATCAGAAGCGGTATTCCGCGCTGGCCGAGACCATATCCGTGCTCAGGTCGACGTTGCGCTTCTGCGCGTCGAAGTAGTCGTAGTTCAGACCGACACTGATATTGCTGGTGATGTTGTAGCCCACACCGGCGCCGGCGTACCAGCTGTTGGCATTCAGGCTCTTGTTGACCGGGTTGATGTCATTGCTCAGACCGTGGCCGGTCCAGCTGTAGAGGCCAGTGCGGCCGCTGACATACCAGTTCGGGCTGAGATCGAGGTGGGCATTGGCGCCAGCGGTCCAGCCGTGCAGCTGGGATTTGCCCGGGGCGATTACCGGCTGGCTGTTGAAGACGTTCTTCGCGTGGATGTTGCCGAGATCGTTGTAGCCCACTTCTGCGCCTAGCGAGAAGTTCGGTGCAAGCGACCAGCGGTAGCCGCCGTTGAGTGCATAGCCAGTGTCATGACCGTTGTACGGGCCTTGGTTGATGGCGGTGCGGCCGACGTTGCCGTTGATGAACCAGCCACCGTTGTCAGTGGGTGCGCTCTGCGCAAACACGGCGGGAACGGCCAGCAGGCCGGCGGTGGTGAGGGCGAGGGCAAGCAGGGTCTTTTTCATTTTCATGGGAGATTCTCCGATTGTCATGGCAGTCGGCCCAAAGGGGGAGAGGCCGCTGCTGCAGGTGCGTCGCCCAAGTCAGGCGGCGACACCTGCACCCTTAGATGGGGTGATGACCGAAAGATTCAATACCGATTAGTTCAGTATTAAGCCAAGGTTAATGCGGCACGAGGCGATGGCGCGGAAGCGAGCCTCCGCGCCATCTGTCCCTTCATCAGAAGCGATACTCGGCCGTCAGCGATGCGGTATCGGTGGACAGGTCGACGTGGTCCTTCTTGGCATGGAAGTAGTCGTACGACAGACCCAGCCCGAAATGGTCGCTGAAGTCGTAACCCACGCCGGCGCCGGTATAGAAGCTGACCTTGTCGAGGTCATGGCGGTTGATGCTCTGGTTGTCGTAGCCGTGGCCCTTCCAGCCGTAAGCGCCTGCGCGGCCGCTGACGTACAGGCCTTGCCACACGTTGATGCGGCCGTTCACGCCGGCGGTCCAGCCGCGCAGGGCGTCGCGCTGCGAGGTCAGGTTGACGTCGTTGCTGTTGAAGACGTTCTTCACCTTGAAATTGCCCAGGTCGTTGTAGCCGACATCCACGCCGAGCCCGAGATCCTGGCCCACTTTCCAGCGGTAGCCGCCGCTGAGCGCGTAGGTGGTCGGGTGGTCGTTGTACGGCCCCTTGTTCAGATGCGCCTGGCCGACACTGCCGTCAATGAACCAATTGCCGCTGCCGACGGGCTGATTCGGCTGGTAGTTGCCGCCGGCAGGTTGGCTGCTGGCGCTGGCGGTGGGGACTGAGGTCGAGGAAGCCGGTGTCGCGTCCTGTGCCAAGGCGGGCAGGGCGAGCAGGCTGGCGGAGGCGAGTGCAAGGGCAAGCAGGGTCTTTTTCATGGGAATTGTTCCTTTCTTATTGACGACGAACCGCCGGGCACTTGGGGACGTGCACGACGGTGGCGTGCGGAGCCACGCGTCGACCATTGAACGAATCCCAGCCTGAAGCTCGGCGGTATTCGGGTCAGGGAAATTAAGGATGAGTTAATTCGCCGCGCACTATTCGCGCGCATCAAGAAGGTGTGCCGATGCGTGATCGGGGCGACAGAGCCCGGTCGGATCGGCGACAATGCGCGTTTTGCCAAGCCTTCCGGAGACTGATCGATGACCACCCGCCGTGAACTAGCCAACGCCGTGCGCGCCCTTGCCATGGACGCCGTGGAGGCGGCCAAGTCCGGTCATCCGGGCATGCCGATGGGCATGGCCGACATTGCCGAGGTGTTGTGGAACGACTTCCTTAAGTTCAATCCGGGCAATCCGAAATGGTTCAACCGCGACCGTTTCGTGCTCTCCAACGGCCACGGCTCAATGCTGCAGTACGCGCTGTTGCATCTGGCCGGCTTCGATCTGCCGATCGATCAGCTGAAGCGCTTCCGCCAGCTGCATTCGAAGACGGCCGGCCACCCGGAAGCCAGCGAAACTCCCGGCGTGGAGACCACCACCGGCCCGCTGGGACAAGGGCTGGCGAATGCGGTCGGCTTCGCACTGGCGGAGAAGGTGTTGGCGGCGCACTTCAACCGTCCGGATCACGCTATCGTCGACCATCACACCTGGGTTTTCCTTGGCGACGGCTGCCTGATGGAAGGCATCTCGCACGAGGTGGCTTCGCTGGCCGGCACCTGGAAGCTGGGCAAACTGGTGGCGATCTACGACGACAACGGCATCTCGATCGATGGCGAAGTGCACGGCTGGTTCACCGACGACACGCCGGCGCGCTTCGAGGCGTACGGCTGGAACGTGATCCGCGGCGTGGACGGGCATGACGCCGAGGCCGTAAAGAAGGCGCTGGCGCAGGCGATGTCGCAGAGTAACAAGCCCACGTTGATTTGCGCCAAGACCATCATCGGTTTCGGTGCGCCACACAAGCAGGGCAAGGAAGAAAGCCACGGCGCGCCGCTGGGCAAGGATGAGATCGCTGCCGCCCGCGCGCAGCTGGGCTGGAACCATGCGCCGTTCGAGATTCCAGCCGAGATCTATGCGGGTTGGGATCATCGCAAAGTTGGTGGTGAGAGCGAGCAGAGCTGGAACGCGGCGTTCGGCGCTTACGCTGCCGTACATCCGGAGCTGGCTGCCGAGTTCAAGCGCCGCCTTGCCGGCGAGCTGCCGGCCGACTGGGCTGCGAAGTCGCAGGCGTATGTCGACAAGCTGCAGTTGGAAGGCCCGGAAGTGGCTTCGCGCAAGGCTTCGCAGATGACGCTGGACGCGTTCGGTCCGCTGCTGCCGGAATTGATCGGCGGCTCGGCCGACCTGGCCGGTTCCAACCTGACTAAGTGGAAGGGCAGCCTCGATGCCGCCACTGGCAACAGCGCGGACGGCAAGGGCAACTATGTCTACTACGGCGTGCGCGAGTTCGGCATGACCGCGATCGCGAATGGTCTGGCGCTGCACGGTGGTTTCATCCCGTACGACGCCACCTTCCTGGTGTTCTCCGATTACGCGCGCAACGCGGTGCGCATGAGCGCGCTGATCCCAGCGCATGCGATCCACGTCTACACGCACGACTCGATCGGCCTGGGCGAGGACGGCCCGACCCATCAGCCGGTCGAGCACATGGCCAGCTTGCGCTACATCCCGAACAACCAGTTGTGGCGCCCGTGCGATGCGGTGGAATCGGCCGCGTCGTGGAAGGCGGCGATCGAGCGCAAGGGCGCGCCGTCGTGCCTTATCTTCTCGCGGCAGAACCTCAAGCATCAGCAGCGCAGCGCGCAGCAGGTCGCCGACATCATGCGCGGTGGCTACGTGTTGTCCGATCCGCTGGATACCAAGTTCCAAGCCATCCTGATCGCCACCGGTTCGGAGGTGGAACTGGCGATGGAAGCTTCACGCGCGCTGGCGCAGCAGGGCATCGCCGCCCGTGTGGTGTCGATGCCGTGCACCGAGGTGTTCGACGCGCAGCCGCTGGAATACCGCGAAGGCGTACTGCCCGGCTGGTGCCGCGCCCGCGTGGCGGTGGAAGCTGCGACGGCCGACTTCTGGTGCAAGTACGTGGGACTGGATGGCGAGGTGGTCGGCATGACAACGTTTGGCGCTTCCGCCCCGGCACCACAGCTGTTCGAGCACTTCGGTTTCACGGTGGCACACGTGATCGATGCGGTGAAGCGCGTTATCCGCTGAGCATTCTCGACGTATACAAAAAAGCCGCGGCTATGCCGCGGCTTTTTCATGTGCAGCATTGAATTCAGGCTAACAGCAGTCTGGCCAGTTCGTCCGGCGTCGCGGCGATTGCGTTGGCGCCGGCCTGCTCCAGTTCTGTGCGGCTGCCGAACCCCCACAGCACGCCGATACCGCGCACGTGATTGACGACCGCGCCGTCGATGTCGAAGTGGCGGTCGCCGATCATCACCGCATCGGTCGGTTTGCACGCGAAGTCCACCAGTGCCGTGGCAATCATCGAAGCCTTCTCGCTGTGCGCGCTGTCGGGATGCGGGCCGTACAGGCGCAGGAATGCATCACCGAACGGCAGGTGCGCGATGATCGGCGCGGCGTGCTGCTGCGGCTTGCTGGTCACCACCGCCAGTTGATGGCCGGCGGCGAGCAGCCGTTCGATCAGCTCCTCGATGCCCGGGTAGATCGCGTGCTCACGCCAGCCGTGCGTATTGAAGCGCTCGTGGTAGTACTCCACCGCGGTCTCGATCCGCTGGGCGTCATGATCCAGCAGCGGCGCAAAACTGTGCCGCAGCGGCGGGCCGATCCAGCGGCGCAGTTCCTCGTGCGCCGGTGCGGGAACGTCCAGACGCGCCAGCGCATGTTTGACGCACGCGGTGATGCCGTGTTCGGAATCGATCAGGGTGCCGTCGAGATCGAACAGGCAGAGCATTACTTCGCGGCCCGCGCCTTCAATGCGGTGACCGCCGGCAGTTCCTTGCCTTCGAGGAATTCGAGAAAGGCGCCGCCGCCGGTGGATATATAGGAAACCTGGTCGGCGATACCGTACTTGTCGACCGCAGCCAGCGTGTCGCCGCCGCCGGCGATCGAGAACGCGCTCGACTCGGCGATCGCACGCGCCAGCGTTTCGGTGCCCTTGCCGAACGCGTCGAACTCGAACACGCCGACCGGGCCGTTCCACACCACCGTGCCGGCCTTGGCGATCAGTTCTGCGTAGCGCCTGGCGGTCTCCGGACCGATGTCGAGGATCATCTCGCCGTCGCCAACCTGGTCGACCGGCTTCACCGTGGCCGGTGCTTGCGCCGAGAATGCCGGCGCCACCACCACGTCGACCGGCATCGGCACTTCGACGCCGCGGCGTTTAGCATCGGCTAGCACCTTCTTCGCCGCGTCGATCAGAGCCGGTTCGTACAACGAGTTGCCGACCGAGTGGCCCAGCGCGACGATGAAGGTGTTGGCGATGCCGCCACCGACGATCAGCTGGTCGACCTTGCCGATCAGGTTGTCCAGCAGGGTCAGCTTGGTCGACACCTTGGAGCCGGCGACTATCGCCAGCAGCGGATGCGCCGGATGCTCCAGCGCCTTGCCCAGCGCGTCCAGTTCCGCGCACAGCAGCGGGCCGGCGGCGGCGATCGGCGCGTATTTGATCACGCCGTGGGTGGAGGCCTGCGCGCGATGCGCGGTGCCGAACGCGTCCATCACGAAGATGTTACAAAGTGCGGCGTACTTCCTCGAGAGCGTCTCGTCGTCCTTGCCCTCGCCGACGTTCATGCGGCAGTTTTCCAGCAACACCACTTCACCGGCGGCCACTTCGACTCCGTCGAGGTAGTCGGCCACCAGCCGTACCGGCGCGCCAAGCTTGCCACCCAACCATTGCGCCACCGGCGCCAGCGAGGACTCGGCGTCGAACCGGCCTTCCTTCGGGCGGCCCAGGTGCGACAGCACCAGCACCTTTGCGCCGGCGTCGCGAGCGGCCTTGATCGTCGGCAGGGCGGCATCGAGACGCTGGGTCGAGGTGATCTGGCCGTGGTCGTCGATAGGCACATTCAGGTCTTCGCGGATCAGCACGCGCTGGTTGCGCAAATCGAGGTCACTCATGCGGATGACTGACACGGCGGAACTCCGGTATTGGATGAGAGGATCGCCCCAGGCGGGCGGCAACCGCCTATTGTCCGGCGCGCTGCCTGTCGATGCAAACGGTAACCGGGCAGATCGGGCTTCCGGGAGCGGCATGGCAGCCGGCCAAGTGTGGAGACCAGTCTGTAGCTAAACTGCGATTACTCGTGCAAGGGGATGGCTCATGACTAACGGTCTGGTGCTTTACGGCTACTGGCGTTCCAGTGCTGCCTATCGCGTGCGCATCGCACTGAATCTGAAGGGTTTGAGTTACGAATCGCGACCGGTGCACCTGCTGCACGATGGTGGCCAACAACATGCGGCGGACTATCGCGCGCTCAATCCGCAGGAGCTGATTCCTTGCCTGCTCGATGGCGACCGGGTGATCACCCAGTCGCTGGCGATCATGGAATACCTCGACGAGATGCATCCGGAGCTGGAGACGGCGCTGCTGCCAGTCGATGCGCGCGGGCGTGCGCAGGTGCGCGCGCTGGCGATGACAGTGGCCTGCGACATTCATCCGCTAGGCAATCTGCGCGTGCTGCAACAGCTCGAAACGCAGTTCGGTGTTAGCGAAGAGCAGCGTGCGGCATGGTCGCGGCACTGGATCGCCAGCGGTTTCAAGGCGATGGAAACGATGCTGACCGACAATGCAGCGGCCGGCCGTTACTGCCACGGCGAGACGCCGAGCATGGCGGATGCTTGCCTGGTGCCGCAGGTCTACAACGCACAGCGCTGGAAACTGTCGATGGACGACTATCCGACGTTGTGGCGGATCTATCAGGCGTGCAACGAGCTGGAGGCGTTCCGGCTGGCGGCGCCGGAAGTGCAGCCGGACGCGCCAGCGACAGTTTGAAAAAAGTCTTTCGCGAGAGTGGCCCCTCATCCGGCCCTTCGGACCACCTTCTCCCCACAGGGGAGAAGGTGATGCGGAGCGGCTGATAGCCGTGAGTTTTAGAAGCCCATGCCGTAGGGATCGTTGCCGACCAGTTCCTGGTCGTTGCTACCGCCTTCGGCCAGCCGGATCTTCAGCGCCAGGCCGTCGCGCGAATCGGACTTGTTGAGCACCTCTTCCAGCTCCACGCGCCCTTCCTTGTACAGCCGGTACAACGACTGGTCGAACGTCTGCATGCCTTCCTGCAGGCTGCGATCCATCGCTTCCTTGATCTCGTGGATCTGACCGCGGCGAATCATGTCGCGGATCACTGGTGTATTCAGCAATACCTCGGCGGCCGGAATGCGGCGGCCGTCCTTGCCGACGACCAGACGCTGGCTGATCACCGCGCGCAGGTTCAGCGCCAGGTTCATCAGCACGTTCTTGTGCGCGGATTCCGGGAAGAAATTGAGGATGCGTTCGAGCGTCTGGTCGGCGTTGTTCGAGTGCAGCGTAGCCAGGCACAGATGGCCTGTTTCCGAGAACGCGATCGCCGCTTCCATCGTGTCGGTGTCGCGGATCTCGCCGATCATGATCACGTCCGGCGCCTCGCGCATCGCGTTCTTCAGCGCCTCGTGGTAGCTGTGGGTGTCCAGCCCCACCTCGCGCTGGTTGACGATGGATTTCTTGTGCCGGTGCAGGTATTCGATCGGATCCTCGATGGTGAGGATGTGGCCGGGCGTGTTCGAGTTGCGCTGGTCGATCATCGCTGCCAGCGTGGTCGACTTGCCGGAGCCGGTGGCGCCGACCACCAGGATCAGCCCGCGCGGCTCCATGATCAGGTCGCGGAAGATACTGGGCAGCTGCAACTGGTCGATACTGGGGATCTCGCTCTTGATCGCGCGGATCACCATGCCTACTTCGCCGCGCTGCTTGAACACGTTGATGCGGAAGCGGCCGGCCTCTTTCACGGCCAGCGCCATGTTCAGCTCCAGATTGCGCTCGAACTGCGGTACCTGGCCTTCGTCCATCAGCGAGTAGGCGATCTTCTTGACCATGCCGCCGGGAAGGCCGGTATTGCCCAGTGGATACAGTTTGCCCTCGACCTTGATGTTTACCGGGGCGCCCGTCGTCAGGAACATGTCCGACGCGCCCTTGTCTACCATAAGCTTGAGGAAGTAACCGATGTCCACGTATGACCCCTGTTTCTATGCGCGTTGCAATAATGGATTATGCCTGTCCACAATACGTCGCGACACACCATGAGGAATGTGATGTACATCTTTTCCCCGCCGGCCGGATCCCATGGCCGCATCCGTACGGCAGCCGCTGTGCTGGTACTGACACTGACACTGGCGCTGGCCGGCTGCGCCACGGTGCCCCCGCCCAATGATTCGATGAATCTGGCGCAGACCCAGTTGCAGGCCGCACGCGACGCCGGCGCGGCTGACTATGCGCCGGTCGACCTGGGCTTCGCGCAGGACAAATTCCAGCAGGCGCAGGCGGCGATGGCCGCGCGCAAATATGCCGTAGCGGCTGATCTGGCCGACGAATCGCGTGCCGATGCCGAGCTGGCGCGAGCCAAGGCCCGGCTGGGCGCGGCGCGCGCGCAGATCCAGAACAAGGTGCAGGAAAATACCCACCTGCGTAACCAGGGCGAACAATCGGCAGCGGCCAGTCAAGCGCCGCCGGCAACTCCCGCTGGCGCGTCTTCCGGCACGATGCCTACCGAGGACATGCCGGCACCGGCCGCGTCCGATGTGTCGACACCGCCGTCAGGCGCGGGCTTCCAGACCATGCCCGACAACAGCCAGCAGCCGGCCTCCAGCTCAAGCACTCGGGAGGTGCAGCCATGAAGCGGTTCACCCTCATCTTCGCCTCGATGGTCTTGGCCCTGGTTGCCGTGGGATCTGCGCACGCCCGGCAGGACGACATCGACATCAGCCGGTTGAGCGGCAGTCTCGACCAGCTCGCCAACGACCCCAGCCTGGGCGGCTATGCGCAGGCCGAGCAGGCGCGTGCGCGTGATGCGATCAGCCGGCTGGCACAGGCGAGTTCGCATGAGCGGGCGCATGAACTGTATCTGGCGGAACGGCGAGTGGATCTGGCCAAGGCAGCCGCACAACTGCAGGATGCCCAGCTCAAGCTGACCCAGCTCGACCGCGAACACGACCAGATCTTGCTCGACAACAGCCGGCGTGACGCGGAAACGGCGCGCCAGGAGCTGGAGCGCCAGCGCATGCAGTACCAGTTGGCGCAGGAAGAAGCCGCCCGCCTGCAGCAGCAGGGCCAGGAATATTCGCAAGCGGCCGATCAGGCGCGTGCCGAAGCGGATCAGGCCAAGAAACTGGCGGCGGCGCAGAGCAAGGTGGCAAACGCGGCCCGTCGCGAAGCGGCGCTGGCGGCACAGGCGGCCAAGGCGATGCGTTCGCAGATGCAGGACGGCAGCACGACCGAAACGGCTCCGGTCGAGAAGAAAAAGCCGGCCAAAAAACACGCTGACCAGCCCTGATCCAGCACCATTAATGAGTCAACCGAAGCCAGCCGTCGAGCGTCTGCTGACGGCTGCGGCGAGGCCTGTTACGGTTTCAGTTGTGCAGATATAAAATGCTGTTTTGACAGGTTTTTCGACAAAGTTCCCTGGGCCGGTGCAGGGCTGACGACAGGCTTGCACCGCCCGAATCGGGGGAGTAGGGTCAAAGCCCCACAAGGCATCCAGGCCTTGTGGGTTACTGACCTGAACCATGCGCCTATCCCACGTTCAATGCTCTGCCTGCGTCCCGGTATTCCGGCGCGGGCTGTGGCTGTGCGCATGTGCTCAGCCGTCTGCGGATGTCAGCGTCATGGCGTCCACCAGTCCACTCGCGAGGAGGTTGGATCATGTTCGAAAACCAGCAGCGTGATGATGTCGAGGCATTGATGAAGGCCGACGCCGAATTTCGACGGCTCTATCAGCATCACCGGGAACTCGACAGCAAGGTGCACGACGCCGATATCGGCGTGCTTCCCATCGACGACGTCACCCTCGCCAGCATGAAGAAGGAAAAATTGCTGGCCAAGGCGCGACTCGAACGCATGTGGGCGAATCGGGCGCACCTCATCCACTGAATCGGCGACTTCACGTGAAGCGCGGCCCCGGGCTCTTCCTGCTGTACCGGAAAGGGCGCCGGGGCCGCAGCGTTTCGGGTGTGCTGCCAAGCGGCTCGGTTATCATGGAAGTCTTGCCGGGTTGGCGTGCTGCGTGCGCGACCGGCGTTCCCTGCCACGGAGCTCGCATGACGGTCCACCAGAGTGTTCTTGAACTGATCGGACGTACCCCGATGGTGCGCGCGCAGCGCCTGGATACCGGGCCGTGCGAGCTGTTCCTCAAGCTGGAGAGCGCCAATCCCGGCGGTTCGATCAAGGATCGCATCGGCCTGTCGATGATCGAGGGCGCCGAGAAAGATGGTCGCATCCGCCCGGGCGACATCCTGGTTGAAGGCACCGCCGGTAACACCGGCCTGGGTCTGGCGCTGGTCGCGCAACAGAAAGGCTACCGCCTGATTCTGGTGGTGCCGGACAAGATGAGCCGCGAGAAGATCTTCAACCTCAAGGCGATGGGCGCCGAAGTCGTGCTGACCCGTTCGGATGTGGCCAAGGGTCACGCCGAGTATTACCAGGACATGGCCGAGCGCATCGCGCGCGAAACCCCGGGTGCCTACTTCATCAACCAGTTCGGCAATCCGGACAACCCGGCCGCGCACATCCAGACCACCGGCCCGGAAATCCTCGAACAAATGGACGGTAAGGTCGATGCCGTGGTCGTCGGCTGTGGTTCGTCCGGCACGCTGAGCGGCCTGTCCAAATATTTTGCCGAGCATTCACCGCAGACCGAACTGATCCTGGCCGATCCGGTCGGCTCGATCCTCACCCAGTACATCAACGAAGGCACGCTCTCGACCAAGTCCGCCAGCTGGATGGTCGAAGGCATTGGCGAGGATTTCCTGCCCAGCATCAGCGACTTCACCCGGGTCAGGAAAGCCTATGCGATCTCCGACAAGGAGAGCTTCCTCACCGCGCGCGAGTTGTTGGGGAAGGAAGGTATTCTGGGTGGCTCGTCCACCGGCACGCTGGTGGCGGCGGCGCTGAAATACTGCCGCGAGCAGACCACGCCGAAGCGAGTGGTGACCCTCGTCTGCGATACCGGCAACAAGTATCTGTCGAAGATGTACAACGACTACTGGATGCTCGATAACGGCTTCCTCGAACGCAAACAGCACGGCGACCTGCGCGACCTGCTGCTGCGCCCTTTCGCCCAGCGCGACACGGTGGTGATCGGCCCGAACGAACTGCTGATCACCGCCTACACCCGCATGAAGCTGTACGACGTATCGCAACTGCCGGTGATGGACGGCCATAAGCTGGTCGGCATCCTTGACGAGTCGGATGTGCTGATGCACGTGCACGCCGATGAGACGCGTTTCCGCGATCAGGTATCCACCGCGATGATGACCAACCTGCAGAAGCTTCCGGTGAGCGAGACGATCGAGGCGCTGCTGCCGGTGTTCGAGCGCGGCCATGTGGCGATCGTGGTCGACGGCGAACAGTTTCTCGGCCTGATCACCCGCATCGACCTGTTGAACTATCTGCGACGCAAGGTGAATTAAACGGTTGATCCGGCGGTTGCGTTGCCACGACCGCCGGTTCACGTCACGAAAGTTTGCCGTAATGCGGCCGGCTCAGAATCGCCGGTGTGGCGAAACCTTCAGCAGGCTTCGCATCCATCAAAGAGAATCTCTGCCATGTGTGGAATTGTTGCTGCCGTTGCTCAACGGAATGTCGCGCCGCTGCTGATTGCCGGCCTTAAGGCACTGGAATATCGCGGCTACGACTCGTCAGGTGTGGCCGTGCTCGACAAGGGCGTGATCCAGCGTGTGCGTGCCAAGGGCAAGGTGCGCGAGATGGAAGCGCGTTACCTCGCCGATCCGTTCCCCGGCGGCATCGGCATCGCGCATACCCGCTGGGCCACACACGGCGTGCCAAACGAGGCAAATGCGCATCCGCACATTGCCGGCCGCGTCGCCATCGTGCACAACGGCATCATAGAGAACTACGCCAGCCTGCGCAGCGAGCTGCAGGCGCGCGGTCATGTGTTCACCTCCGACACCGACACTGAGGTGATGGCGGCGCTGATCGATCGGCAGATCGACCGCGGGTTCGGCTTGCGCGAGGCGGTGCTGACCACCGTGCGCGAACTGGAGGGCGCCTACGCGATCGCGGTGATCAGTCGCGACGAACCCGACTGCGTGGTCGGCGCGCGTCGTGGCGCACCCTTGCTGGTCGGCGTGGGCATCGGTGAAAACTTTCTCGGCTCGGATGCGCAGGCGCTCATCCAGGTCACCAACAAGATGATCTATCTCGACGAAGGCGACGTAGTCGAGATTACCCGCGATGTGGTGAAGATCTTCGCACTCGACGGCCATCCGGTCGAACGTGCGATGCACGAGAGCGAATTGTCCACCGATGCGGTGGAGCGCGGCGAATATCGTCACTACATGCAGAAGGAAATTTTCGAGCAGCCGCGTGCGGTCGCCGACACGCTGGAAGCGCGCATCGGCCCGCATGGCGTGTTGTCGAACATCTTCGGCATCGATAGCGACACACTGCTGCAACGCACGCGCGGCCTGCACATCATCGCCTGCGGCACCAGCTACCACGCCGGCCTGGTCGCCAAGTACTGGATCGAGGAATACGCGCGGCTGCCGGTCAGCGTGGAAGTCGCCAGCGAATACCGTTATCGCGACGCCGTAGTTCCGGCCGACACGCTGTTCGTCGCCATCTCGCAATCCGGCGAAACGGCCGACACGCTTGCTGCGATGCGCGAGTCGCGTCAACGCGGCTATCTGGGCACGCTGGTCATCTGCAATTCGCCGGAGTCGTCACTGGTGCGCGAGGCGGATCTGAAACTGATGACGCGGGCCGGCCCGGAAATCGGCGTGGCCTCGACCAAGGCCTTCACCACCCAGCTCGCTGGCCTGGCCCTGCTGACGCTGGAACTGGCGCGCCGCAACGGGCTGGATCCGCAACGCTACGCCACGCTGTGCGCCGAGCTGCAGCATCTGCCGCGCGCGATCGAAAACGCGTTGAAGCTGGAGCCGGCGATCATCGAACTGGCAGGCGAATTCATCCATCACCAGCATGCCTTGTTCCTCGGTCGTGGTGCGCAATATCCGGTCGCGCTTGAAGGGTCACTCAAGCTCAAGGAAATTTCCTACATCCACGCCGAGGCGTATCCGGCCGGTGAGCTCAAGCATGGTCCGCTGGCGCTGGTCGACGAGAACATGCCTGTGGTTGCGGTGGCACCGAACGGCCCACTGCTGGACAAGCTCAAGTCCAACCTGCAGGAGGTGCGCGCCCGTGGCGGTCGCCTGATCGTATTCGCCGACGGCGCCGCAGGTATGGACGATATGGCTGGTCACGGTGTGATGCTACGGGTGGCCTCCGGTGGCAGCTTTATCGCGCCGGCAGTGTTCACCGTGCCGCTGCAACTGCTCGCTTATCACGTTGCCGTGCTGCGCGGCACCGACGTTGATCAGCCGCGTAATCTGGCGAAATCGGTCACGGTGGAATAGCGAAAAGTGGATGGAACGAAGTGAGAAACGAATTGGGTCACTACTCGTTACTCACTCCAGCCTTTTCTCACCGTTCGCTTTCAGGCGCGGCCGTAGACGTCGTCAAAGCGCACGATATCGTCTTCACCCAGGTAGCTGCCCGATTGCACTTCGATCAGTTCCAGCGGCACTTTGCCAGGATTGCGCAGACGGTGTTTGCTGCCTAGCGGGATGTAGGTGCTCTGGTTTTCGCCGAGCAGGAACACCTTGTCGTCGCAGGTGACCTCGGCGGTGCCGGAGACCACGATCCAGTGTTCGGCGCGGTGATGATGCTTCTGCAGGCTCAGGCTGGCGCCGGGTTTGACCTGTATGCGCTTGACCTGGAAGCGTTCGCCCGCTTCCAGTGAGTCGTAACTGCCCCACGGCCGGTGCACTACGCGATGTAGTGAGTGTTCACTGCGACCGGCGGCCTTGAGCTGCTCGACGATCTTCTTCACGTCCTGTGCCGCGTCACGATGCGCCACCAGGGTGGCGTCCGGCGTGGTCACCACGATCAGGTCGTCGACGCCAACGGTGGCAAGCAGGTGGCGGTCGTGCGAACGAAGCAATGAGTTGCGCGTGTCCACCGCCATGATGTCGCCTTCGCACAGATTGCCTTGCGCATCCTTGTTGCCAGTCAGCCACAGCGCCGACCACGAACCAATATCGCTCCATGCACAGCTGACCGGAATCACCGCGGCGCGTTGGGTTTTTTCCATCACCGCGTAGTCGATCGAATCGTCCGGCACCAGTGCGAACGCATCGCGGTCGATGCGCACGAAATCCAGATCGGTGGACGCCTTGGCATGTGCCTCGCGCACGGCAGCAAGCATCGTCGGTGCGTGCGCGGCCAGTTCTTCCAGATAGCGTGAGGCCTTGAACAGGAACATGCCAGAGTTCCAATCGTAGCCGCCATCGGCGAGATACGACTCGGCGGTGGTCAGGTCGGGCTTTTCGACGAACTGTTCCACGCGGTAACCACCGCCACCGATCGTCTCAGCACGCCGGATGTAACCGAACCCGGTCTCCGCGCGATCCGGACGGATACCGAACGTCACCAGCCAATCCTGTGCGGCCAGCGGCATCGCCTGTTTTACCGCGTCCACAAACGCGCCCGCATCACCAATCAGGTGATCGGCCGGCAACACCAGCAGCATCGCATCGGCATCGCGTGCAAGCGCCTGCAGTGCACCCAGCGCGATCGCCGGCGCGGTGTTGCGCGCCAGCGGCTCCAGCACGATGGTGGCGTCTTCGATACCCGCTTCGAGCAACTGGTCGGCGGCGAGGAAGCGATGATCCTCGCTGGCCACCACGATCGGTGCGGCGAGGTCCGGCAGCTGTCGGGTGCGCGCGATGGTCTGCTGAAACAGCGTGCCGTGACCGGCCAGTGCGAGGAACTGCTTGGGAAGGTTCTTGCGAGATACCGGCCACAAACGGGTGCCGCTGCCGCCACTGAGAATGAGGGGAATCAACATAGCTCAGGATCCTGATGCGACCAGTTGGCGGATGACTTCGTGCAAGCCGTGCTGCCAATCGGGCAGCGGAAAATCAAAATGCCGCTGGAAGCCGTGATTGTCCAGCAACGACCATGGCGGGCGTACGGCAGGCGTGGGGAAGTCGACGCTGCCGATCGGAATCACACGGGGTTGCCGCATGATCAGGCCCTGTGCGACTGCCTGGTCGAAGATCGCGCTGGCAAAGCCATGCCAGGTCGTGGCGCCGCTGGCGACCAGATGGTGGGTGCCGCTCAACTGCCGGCGTTGCGTGGCATCTGCGTGTTCCCAACGGCCGAGTGCGGCGAGGCTGGCATTGACGATCAGCGTGGTATCGGTCGGCGCGCCATGCTGGTCGGCTACCACACGCAACTCTTCGCGCTCGGCACCTAGCCGCAGCATGGTGCGCAGGAAATTTTGGCCGTGCGCGGCGTACACCCAAGCAGTGCGAAACATCAGATGGTCGGCACCACTAGCGCGCAACGCCTGCTCGCCGGCCAGCTTGCTGCGGCCGTAGGCGCCCAGCGGGCCCGTGGGCGCATCGACGGCATATGGCTGCGACTGATTGCCGTTGAATACGTAGTCGGTCGAGTAATGCATCACCAGGGTGCCGTGCGCCGCGGCCCATGCGCCGAGCACGCCGACGGCCTCGCCGTTGACGCGGGTAGCGAGCGCTTCCTCCTGTTCGGCCCGATCGACGGCGGTATAGGCGGCGGCGTTGATGATCACGTCTGGCTGCACGCGGTCGAGCAGGGCGGGTAGGCTGGCTGGTTCGGCAAGATCGGAGATTTCGCCGTGGCCGCCAGTCGTCAGCACACCGTCGCGGCTGGCAGCGAATACTTCGCCACGTGCGCTCAGGCCAGCGTGCTTGAGAAACGTGCGGCCAAGCTGACCATTGGCGCCCAGCAGTAGGATTCTCACGGCAGGAAAACCGGCAGCCGTTCGGGCGCGACATCCTTCAGCAACGGCGTCTTGCCGTCCTTGTCCGATAGCAGCGGCGTGCTGAGCGGCCAGTCGATGCCGAGCGCGGCATCGTTCCAGCGGATGCCGGCGTCGGCCTTGGCGTCGTACAACGCGGTGCACTGGTAGGTGAAGGTGGCGAACTCGGACAGCACGCAAAAGCCGTGCGCAAAGCCTTCCGGTACCCAGAAGTGGCGGTGGTTGTCGGCGGTCAGCATCACGCCGACCGACTGCCCGAACGTGGGCGAGCCACGGCGGATATCCACCGCCACGTCATACACCTCGCCTTCGAGCAAGCTGACCAGCTTGCCCTGCGGATTCGGCCACTGGTAGTGCAGGCCGCGCAACACGCCGCGAGCCGAACGCGAGACGTTGGATTGCACGAAGCGATGGTCGACTCCGGCCTCGCGGTATTTTGCCTCGTTGTAGCTCTCGTAGAAGAAGCCGCGGGCATCGCCGAACACCTGCGGTTCGAGGATCAGTGCGCCGGGCAGCGCTGTTTCAATCACTCTCATCGTACGTGGCCTTGCCTGGTCAGCTGTTGCAGGTACTGGCCGTAACCGGTCTTGGCTAGCGGGGCGGCTAGTGCCAGCAATTGTTCGGTGTCGATCCAGCCGTTGACGTAGGCGATCTCTTCCGGGCAGCACACCTTGAGACCTTGCCGGTTCTCGATCGTCTCGATGTAATTACCAGCCTCCATCAACGAATCGTGGGTGCCGGTGTCAAGCCAGGCGAAGCCACGGCCAAGTTGCTCCAGGTGCAGCGAGTCGTCGTCGAGATAGCAGCGGTTGAGGTCGGTGATCTCCAGTTCGCCACGCGGCGACGGTTTTAGCGCTGCCGCGTAGTCGCATACGCGACCATCGTAGAAATACAGACCGGTCACCGCGTAATGGGACTTCGGTTGAACCGGCTTTTCCTCCAACCCGATCACCTTGCCGGTGCTATCGAATTCGGCCACGCCGTAGCGTTCCGGATCCTTTACCCAGTAGCCGAACACGGTCGCGCCGTGGTCACGCGCGGCAGCGCGCTTGAGCCGCTCGGTCAGGCCGACGCCGTAGAAGATGTTGTCGCCGAGCACGAGGCAACTCGGTTTGCCGTTGACGAAATCGCGGCCGATGGTGAACGCCTGCGCCAGGCCATCGGGCGATGGCTGCACGGCGTACCGGATATCGATGCCCCATTGCGAGCCGTCACCGAGCAGGCGCTGGAACATCTCCTGCTCATGCGGTGTGTTGATCATCAACACCTCGCGGATGCCGGCTAGCATCAACGTGGCGAGCGGGTAATAGATCATCGGCTTGTCGTACACCGGCAGCAGCTGCTTGCTGACCGCGCGGGTGATCGGATACAGCCGGGTACCAGAGCCGCCGGCGAGGATGATGCCTTTCTGTGTGTTGCTCATGAACCCAGGCGCTCCATGCGATAGCTGCCGTCGAGCACGCGCTGGCTCCACGGCTGATTGGCGAGATACCAATCCACCGTCTGCGCGATACCGGTTTCGAACGTCTGCGACGGCCGCCAGCCCAGCTCGTTCTGCAGCTTGCTGGAGTCGATCGCGTAGCGGCGATCATGACCGGGGCGATCCTTCACATAGGTGATCAACGACTCGCGGACACGACCATCGGCCAGCGGGCGGCGTGCATCAAGCAGCGCGCAGATCGTCTTCACCACCGCGATATTCTCGCGTTCGGCATTACCGCCCACGTTGTAGGTCTCACCAATGCGACCTGCCTCCAGCACGCGGCGGATTGCGCTGCAGTGGTCGCCGACGAACAACCAGTCACGGATGTTCCTGCCGTCGCCATAGACCGGCAACGGTTCGCCGGCCAGCGCCTTCTGGATGATCAGCGGAATGAGTTTTTCCGGGAACTGGTACGGCCCGTAATTGTTCGAGCAGTTGGTGGTCAGCGTGGGCAGGCCGTAGGTGTGCTGGAACGCACGCACTAGGTGATCTGAGGCCGCCTTCGACGCGGAATACGGCGAGTTCGGCGCGTAGGGCGTGGTTTCGGTGAACTTGCCCTCGGCCCCTAGTGATCCATAGACCTCGTCGGTCGACACGTGCAGGAAGCGGAATGCATCGCGAGCTGCACCCTCCAGACTGCGCCAATAGTCGCGTGCGCATTCCAGTAAGCCCAATGTGCCGACCACGTTGGTCTGCACGAATTCGGCCGGACCGTCGATCGAGCGATCCACGTGCGACTCAGCGGCGAAGTTCACAATCGCGTCGGGACGATGTTCGATCAGCAGCTTAGCGATCAGCTCGCGATCGCCGATATCGCCCTGGACGAACGTATGGACAGACGCATGCTTCAGCGAGCTGAGCGTATCCAGATTGCCGGCATAGGTCAGTTTGTCCAGATTGATCACGCGCAGTCCGTCGGCCACCGCCTGCAACACGAAATTGGCACCGATAAAGCCGGCGCCGCCGGTGACCAGCAACGTTTTGATCCCTGTGGATGGGGTGTTCATCAAGTACGTCCATGGTTTGACTAAAGGGGCAGCCAAGGCGGTTCGGCCACCCGGCAGACAGCAAATGATGCCCGTTCTTGCCTTCTCGACCAAGCACCGAGAGGCCGTTGGTGTGGTGCATCCGCATGTGAAGTCCGCAGTTTGCCCATTTCTACATGAACGCCAAGTTTTTGCGTCGGTCGGCAATGGCCGGCATAAAAGCTAAGATGGTGGACTTCCTAACACGAGACAGTCCGCCAGGCGGGCTGTGAGGACAGCGATGAAAACTGGTGCAAAGCGTAGCCAACACGGTATGGGGACCCGGGCCATTCACGCCGGCCAGCATCCGGACCCCAGCACCGGCGCGATCATGACGCCGATCTACGCCACCTCGACCTATGTGCAGGAAAGCCCCGGCAAGCACAAGGGCTACGAGTATTCGCGCACGCAGAACCCGACGCGGATGGCATACGAGCGCTGCGTGGCGGACTTGGAAGGCGGTGTGACCGGTTTTGCGTTCGCCTCCGGTCTGGCCGCTGCAGCGACGGTGCTCGATCTGCTCGATTCGGGCAGCCACGTCATCGCGATGGACGACCTCTACGGCGGTAGTTACCGGTTGTTCGAAAAGGTACGGCGGCGTTCGGCCGGGCTGGATTTCAGCTTCATCGATCTGAACGACACTGCTGCTATGAAGGCGGCGCTCAAGCCCAACACGCGTATGATCTGGGCCGAAACGCCGACCAATCCGATGCTGAAGCTGGTCGACCTGACCAAGGTCGCCGCGTTCGCCAAGAAACACGGCCTGATCCTGGTGGTGGACAACACGTTCTGCTCACCGATGATCCAACGCCCGCTGGAATACGGGGCGGACCTGGTACTGCATTCGGCCACCAAGTACCTCAACGGCCATTCCGACATGGTAGGTGGCATCGTGGTCGCCGGCAGCAAGGAACTCGCCGAGCAGATGGGCTTCCTGCAAAACTCGGTGGGCGCTGTGGCCGGACCGTTCGACTCGTTCCTCGCCATGCGTGGTCTGAAGACCCTGCATCTGCGCATGAAGGCGCATTGCGAAAGCGCGCTGGAGCTGGCGAAATGGCTGGAAAAGCATCCGGCGATGGAACGGGTTATCTATCCCGGCCTCAAGAGTCATCCGCAGCATGCCTTGGCCAAGCGCCAGATGGACGGCTTCGGCGGCATCATCACTATCGAGTTGAAGGGTGGTCTGAAAAAAGCCAAGCGCATGCTGGAGCGCTGCGAACTGTTCGCGCTGGCCGAGTCACTTGGTGGCGTTGAAAGCCTGATCGAGCATCCGGCGATCATGACCCATGCTTCGGTGCCCGCGGCCAACCGCAAGCGGCTGGGCATCAGCGATGGGTTGATTCGGCTGTCGGTAGGTGTCGAGGATGTGGCTGATTTACGCAACGAATTGAGTCTCGCACTTTCGTAACCCACGTTTCCCTTGCCGATACCAAAATATGTCGATTTCCCAAACAGCTCGCGCATTCCCATCCAGCATGTTGCCCCGGGTCCTGGCGCCATTCTCAGCCCTGACTAAGTATAGGTCGATCACATTTGAGCTGGCCAAACGGGACGTGCTCGGGCGATATCGTGGATCGAGCTTTGGCTTGTTGTGGTCGCTCATTAGTCCGTTTCTCATGCTGAGCGTATATAGTTTCGCATTCGGTTTTGTTATGAAGGCGAAATGGCCGCAGGTTGCCGGCGGGGAACACCATTTTTCGATTATTCTGTTTATCGGTCTAATCATCCATGGCTTATTTTCGGAATGCCTGATCCGTGCCCCCACTTTGATTACAGGTAATCCGAGTTTTGTAAAACGAGTGGTTTTCCCACTTGAAATCCTGCCCTGGCCACCAGTTTATTCAGCGCTATTTCACGCTGGCATGAACCTGCTTGTGTTTGTTCTGCTCAGACTGGTCATGGAGGGTACGTTCGACTGGACCATAGTCCTGATGCCTGTCGTTCTCGTACCACTGGTGATGATCACCTTGGGTGTTTCCTGGATATTCGCGGCTCTAGGTGTATATCTGAGGGATATCAGCCAGATCACAGGCGTTCTTTCCACCGCGTTGCTTTTCATCTCATCGGCGATGATCCCGGTGCAGCAGTTGCCAGCGTCTTATCAGGCATTGTTTCGGCTCAATCCGCTGACGTTTTTGATCGACCAAGCGCGGGCGGTTGCCCTTTGGGGGAAAATGCCGGACTGGATTGGTCTGGGGGTGTATTCGCTGGGGGGGCTGTTTCTTATGTATATCGGATATGGTTGGTTCATGGCTACCAAGAAGGGTTTCGCCGATGTACTCTGATGTGGCCATTCAGGTGGAAGGGTTGTCTAAGTCCTTTCCCGTGTACGAAAAACCTCACCATCGATTGATGCAAATGATCGCGGGAGGTGCGCGCGATCGCTGGTTCAAGGAATTCCACGCGCTTACCGGCGTCAATCTTTCCATTAATCGCGGGGAAACCCTCGGTATTATCGGACGCAACGGCTCCGGAAAATCGACACTACTCCAGGTCATTTGCGGCACGCTTGCGCCGACCAATGGGTCCGTGAGTGTTCGGGGCCGTATCGCCGCATTGTTGGAGTTGGGCACAGGTTTCAATCCAGAGTTTACGGGTCGTGAGAATGTCTATTTGAATGCCACCGTGCTCGGGTTATCTCGATCCGAGATCGACGCCAGATTTGATGAGATCGTGGCCTTCGCGGACATCGGTGACTTTATAGAGCAACCGGTGAAGTGCTATTCGAGCGGCATGTATGTTCGTCTTGCATTCGCAGTCGCGATCAACGTCACCCCTGATATTCTCGTGATCGACGAGGCGCTGTCGGTCGGAGACGAGGCATTCCAGCGCAAGTGCTTCGCGCGGATCAACGCAATACGTGACGCGGGAGCCACAGTTCTGTTTGTGTCGCATTCCGCTGGTACCGTTGTGGAGCTGTGTGATCGGGCGATATTGATGGACCGCGGCGAAATGATCGCGGTGGGAACGCCAAAATTTGTCGTGTCGCGCTACCACAAGCTACTTTACGCGGCGAACGACCGGGCGAACGCAATTCGCACTGCCATTCTGAAGGAGTTTCAGGGCGGATCGGTGGCGGGCGATGTGCGCCCGGATCTGGCGATGGATGCAGCGTTGACTCCGGATGACGTTGCTCTTGTCGACGCGGCAGAGGACGACGACAAGGCTTACTTCGATGAAGGTCTGGTCCCGCAAAGCACCTTGGCGTATCAGCAACGCGGCGCTCGCATAATTGATCCGCACATCGAAACTGAACAAGGTCGACGGGTAAACGTGCTTACCGCGGGCGGGCAGTACATATACGTCTACCAGGTCGCCTTCGAAAGAGCCGCTGCGGCGGTCCGTTGCGGCATGATGATCAAGACGACAACGGGATTCGAACTGGGCGGCGCCGCTACGGCACCGGCCGGGTGCAGCGAATTGATTGTGGTGCCAGGCCAGCAGCTGGTCGCGCGGTTTCGCTTCCGGGCGCTGCTTGCTCCCGGGGTATATTTCCTGAATGCAGGTGTGACCGCGCACGATGTTGACGGCGAGATCTATCTGGATCGCTTGGTCGATGCAGCGATGTTGAGGATCATGCCGGATCGGCTGCGCATGGCGACTGGATGCGTCAATTTCGATGTGAGTCCGGAGCTGCGCGCCACCTCCCAGGAGGCCACTGTGTGAACGCGGTATTTGGGCCAGTCATTCTTGTGATCGGCATGCATCGCAGCGGAACATCTGCTGTGACAAGAGTGCTGAATCTCCTTGGTATCGAACTTGGGGGCAGTCTGCTTCCCCCAGCGGACGACAATGTTCGCGGCTTTTGGGAGCACCAGGACGCCGTCTTGATACATGAGCGGTTGCTCCGCGCCCTTGGCAGAAACTGGTTCGATTTGCGCGAGTTACCTCTCGGATGGCTATCGACACCAGCCGCCTCCGAGGCCAAGCTGCAACTCAAGGAACTGTTTATCCGAGAGTTCGGCGGACCCGTGATTTGGGCCGTAAAGGATCCACGTATCTGTCGATTGTTGCCATTGTGGCGATCGGCCCTGGAAGAGTTGGGTGTCAAGGCGCATGCACTTTTCGTGGTGCGACACCCCAACGAGGTGGCCCAATCGCTGCAGGCACGCGACGGGATTTTTGCGAGCCAGTCTCGCCTTGTTTGGGCGCAACACATGGCGGAAGCAGAAATCTCCTCACGGGGAATTCCTCGCTCGGTACTGCTGTATGACGACCTGTTGGAGCATGGGGCGAGCAGCATGGGGCGGGTCGCCGCCGAACTGGGCATTCGATGGCCGATCGACGTCGGTACTGTCGAAACCGCGGTCCGGGATTTCCTTGAGCCTGCAGCCCGCCATTACTCGGTTGCTGAAAACACCACTACCGAATTGCCGCGCCTTGTCCAAGAAATCTATGACGCGTTTGTTTCGGTGGCTCATGGAGCCGGGTCCTGGTCCGCCGTGTCCGCGTTGAGCGATATCTACGACGAGGTCGCAGGATCGTTTCTGGCGCCGCTGGAGGATCTTGTTTCGCGACCAGATGCGAGCGATGGGCAGGTATTGGATGCGGATGCCCGGCTGAATGCTTTGCTGGGGAATTTGGAGGTAAGGCTTGCCGCCATTGAGGACTACGTTGCATACGACAAGATAATCGACGACGTCGCCAAGCTTTATTTCAGGGCCGCGGATCAAACCCATGCTGAAGGCCGTGCCGTACCGGTCAGACACGACGGTCTCGGTACGGGACGCCGCATCACGTTCGAGCTACCCGTCGGGGAAAAGATCGATTTTTTGCGATTCGACCCGTCCGAGTTTGGCGGGACGTTCGATATCTTTGAATTGAGACTTGACGATATTGCTCTGGAAAACATCGAACGCCATGTGGTCGCGGTCAATCAGTACCGGCTCGCTTCAGGCCCAGGCGGAAGCCTACGAATATCATCTGCAGACAACGACCCGTACATCGAATTCGCCCTTGGAGCAACTGGAGGCGCCACCACCTTCCAGACCTGCACAGTTGGCGTTCGCCGCGAATCGCTACACAGTCGGATGCTGGATGCGTGCGCAGTCGCGATGCGCTCGGCGGTCGCTGAGCTTAGGGTCGCTGAAGTGGAAGGCGTGAGAGTAGCGTTGGAACCGCTGCAGCGATCCGTCGAGGACATTCGCGATGGGCAGGCGATGTTCGACAAGTTACAGTCCCATCATCGGCAACAGCTCGAAGAGCTGAAATTGCATCAGGATGAGACGATGCAACAGTTACAGGCATTGAGTGTTCATGTCGAGGGTGGCAGGAGCCAGATGGAGGAGTTGAAGCAACTCCAGCGCGGAGTGCGGGAGCGAGAGGTCAGGCATGAGGCTGAAATGGATTCGCTGCGGGAGGCTGTCATTGCACAATCCGCAAGCATCGGTTCATTGGGTGAGGATGCGGCCGCCGGTCAAAAGGCCATGCGTGCCCATCTGGAGGTCTTGGTTGCGGCGCATGAGCGCACCTTGTTGGCAAGATGGCATCGATGGCTAAGAAAGCGCTCCGTCGAGTAGTCACCTGCCACCTCGTAGATAACAAAACTAAGGGCGAAAGCGGGGACTGCAAAATGGGCCAAGTCAGCCGTCAGCCGCGCTCCTGCCGGAGCTAAGATGATCGAGATGTCATCATTTCGGTTAGGACGTCAGACTAAAGTTGTGCCGTTTATGTGGAGGAAGACGTTTCCGCGAAGCTGCATTCATCGAATCGACAAGGTGCTCCCCTATTTATCGATTGCATTATGCCGAAAGGGGACGTTCACGAAATGGCGGGCGTCCAGCGGTTAGATTTTTTTCAAGGATGGTGCGAGGATTTTTGGTTCATGAACGGTTTTTTTTCGTCAATACGTCGCAGCAAACTGGCCAAGCGTATTGGCCATGCGGTCTTGGCCCTCAACATGTTTGGCTGGCTTCCGGAACGGATCAAGCTGGCCTTGATCGTGCGGTCCGGTGTATTCGACTGGGAATGGTATCGGGACAAATGGCTCGTTGGCGCCGAGAACGAGCGGGTCGCGGTCGAACATTTCCTTCGTCACGGCAGCGTCGCGGGATATGAGCCAAGTCAGTTGTTCGACTCCAATTGGTACAGGCATCGATACAGTTTCCGCGCGCCCAGCGTCGATTTGCTTGTCCAATATATTCTCCTCGGCGACCGTATCGGTTTGTTGCCAAGCCCCTGGTTCATGCCGGGCTATTACCGTTCGAGGCTTGACGGTAGCATGCGCCGTTACGTGGCGCTGGCCGATTTTTGCAGGAACTGGCGCAAGTATCCTTACGGCCATCCCCTCTTTGACCAGGCCTGGTACTTGGATTTTTATCCGGATGTGGCCGAGTCGGAATGCAATCCATTAATCCACTTTGTCGGGCATGGTGTTCCGGAAGAGCGGCGACCCAACCCGTTTTTCATACCCGACTGGTATCGCAGCCATAACCCGGATGTGGCCGCGGCTGGCCTGAACCCTGCGCTTCACTACTTCTCTTACGGAGCTAGAGAAGGACGCAGTCCAGGACCGTCGTTCGATTCAAACGCCTACGTGGCTAGATATCCAGATGTCATCCCTTCTGGACTGGATCCGCTGGCGCATTACCTGACCATCGGGCGCGAGCAGGGCCGCGACTTTGGCTCCCGTGTGCTGACGGTTGCCGAGCTTGTCGCTCCGAAACGCTTGATATCCGAAGGCGGCGCGATAGCGATGGGCGTGATCGACGTCATCGTTCCGGTCTACAAAGGTTTGTCCGAGACAAGGAATTGCCTGGAATCGGTTCTGTCTTCAGGTAATGCGCAGGAAATACGCGTGCGCATATACAACGATTGTTCTCCGGAAAAAGAGGTGACAAGTTACCTGCGCCAGCTCGTCAAGCGACATCCATCGGTACGGCTTGTCGAAAACGAGATGAATTTGGGCTTTGTGCGCACAGTCAATTCCGGCATGCGTGCAGCACTTGAACAGGATGACTGCATTGCGGTATTGCTGCTCAATAGCGACACGGTCGTTGCATCCGGCTGGGTAGACAGAATGGCGGCCCATCTGCCAGTCACTCGAAACGCGGGTACAGTCTGCGCCCTGTCAAACAATGCAACGATATGCAGCTTCCCTAAGCTTGGCGAGAATATTGTCGCCCCCGGATTCACCGCAGCAGAGGTTGACGGCATTGCCGCCGTGGTCAATTGTGGCGATTCGGTGGATATTCCGACCGCCGTCGGGTTTTGCATGCTCATCGGACGTGATTGCCTTGGCAAGACAGGCTTCTTTGATGAAGAGGCATTTGGACGCGGTTATGGTGAGGAGAACGACTTCTGCATGCGAGCGTCGAAACTTGGGTTCCGACATCTACTGGCGCATGACGTGTTCGTTCACCACGTCGGTGAGGTCAGTTTCGCAGAGGTAAGTAAACCTGGAAAGCTGATCGCTGAGCGGGTCATTGCTGACCGCTATCCTGACTATAGTTCGAAGATCGCGAGCTTCGTAGCCGCCGACCCGTCCAGGGTGGCGCGACTTCGTCTTGCTTTTGGGTTGTGGAGGGAATCGGGTGCGCCCGTTTTGGCGATCATCACCCACAATTGGGGCGGCGGCACCGAGCGGCACGTGTCGGAGACCGATGAGCAGCACCGGAAGAATGGTCACGTGGTGATCATCAGGCCTGCCGAGGGTGGGGCTGGCAGAATCCATATTGAAAACCGTTCGGCTTTCGATGGCTTTGAAATGGACGTCGACGTTGCCGATGGAGACGGGTTTGCGCGGCTACTCGAACTGATGGGAGTCCGGTACGCGCAGATTCACCACCTTGGTGGTCATGGCCCACATATTCGAGAAGGGCTGGCGAAGGCCGGGATAGCGTTCGATTTCATGGTGCACGATTACTTCACGATCTGCCCGCAAATCACTTTGACCGATATCAATCGCAAGTATTGCGGCGAGCCCGATCTAAACGCCTGCGACGCATGCATCGCGCAACGACCGAGCAATGGTGCGAGCGATATCCGCAACTGGCGGACAGAGAATGAATGGGCGGTACTGGGTGCGGATCGGGTGATCGCCCCAAGTCAAGATGCCGCGTTGCGCATGCGGCGCTACTTCGGGTTATTGCCGGAAGTCAAATACCACGAGGCGCAGCCCACCATGGTAACGCCGCGCAAAAGGGTAATTACGGCGAGCGCACGCTCTCCACTTCGCGTGGTTGTCCTGGGTGTGCTTGCCCGGCACAAAGGGCTTGAACTGGTTGTCAAGGCAGCCCAGGCGGCAAAGCGCCGTGGAATTCCGATGCGTTTTCGGCTTATTGGGCAGCCCGAGGATTCCGGCGTTGCCAATGTTGCCGGGGCGCTGACTTGGACCGGTCCGTACGAGGAGTCGCAACTCGTGGATTTGATCGCGAATGAGGCGCCCGACGTGTTCCTCTTTGCTTCCCAGGCGCCCGAAACATATTCCTATACGCTCACCAAGGCCATCAATACGGGGTTGCCCATTGTCGCCACAGCGATCGGGGCTTTTCCCGAACGCCTTGTCGACTACTGGGCTGCGGATCTGGTGCCGGTGGACATCCCTCCCGAGGATCTCGTGCATCGGATAGGCACCTTCATGGAAGGTATTTCTTCCGAAATAGAGGCCTCGCGATAATGCATGCAGTAGACCATGCTCCCCGGTTGCAAGCGTATGCTGCAGGCAAGTCGGGCGAAAGGCTGCGTATCGCAGTCATACCCGAGCGCTATGGTCGCGTCATCTCCCCGTGCGCGAGTATCCGCCTGCACCCGTTTTTTGAATCATTCAAGGCGGCCGCGCATGCCGACGTGAGGTATGTGCTTCCATCGGAGATCTCCCGTTTCTCGCCAAACCTGATCGTATGGCATCGCGCGTCGATATCTCATGCTGAAGATGTCTTGGCCATGCGCGAGATTGCAACGCGCAACGGTTCCCGGTTGATCTACGACATAGACGACAACTTGCTGGATATGGAGGGACATGGCGAACAGGCAAGCTATCAAGGCGTGACGGAAGCCGTGCGTGCATCCTTGCAGGTCGCAGACGAAATCTGGTGCTCGACCCCGAATCTGGTCCAGCGGGCAGGCATCGAGACGACGGTACAACCCATGTTGATGCCTAACGTGCTCGATCCCGACCTGTGGGCGCTTGGCGGCGACGCGCCCGATGCAGGCAAGGTGACGGGCCGCCCTCTGCAATTGCTCTATATGGGAACTCGGACCCACGACTCCGATTTCGGACTGGTGCACGAGGCCTTGGAACAACTGGAACGGCGATATCCCGGCCGTTTCCGGTTGTCGGTTATTGGGGTTCGTTCGGACGACTCCGTTCGTGCGACTTGGTTGCATACGCTAACGCCTCCACCAGGCGTCGGCGCCTCATATCCGGCATTTGTGCACTGGTTTCGCGGTATGCAAGGCTTCGATGCGGGCCTGGCCCCCCTCGTGTCAAATCGCTTCAATGTGTGCAAGAGCCCGATCAAGATCCTCGACTATGCAGCAATTGGGCTGCCAACGCTGGCTTCCAACGTACCGGCCTACACTCACTCCTTCACAAACGGACTCGATTGCGTACATGTCGAGAATGCTGCCGAATCATGGGCGTCGGCGTTGATTGGTCTGCTGGAGGCGCCGACAAGGTTATCGGCCATTACTGCCCGGGCAAGGCAATCCGTCGATCCTGTGCGCTTTATGGAAGCGACGGAAGCCAGATGGAACCGTATCGCCCATCGTGTAGGTACGCAATGAACCACATGAAAGCGCTACTCCTGCGCACTCATATTTCTTGGCTGTCTTGGCCCATAACGCCCGTTTGGCTTGTCTTACAATGATTTCATGGTCAGATGCGGCATCATTCTGAACCACACTTGGTAATTCAAAAGTCGTGTGCACACTTACCACTTAATCTGGTCCCGACAGAGTCGGGGGGGGGGCACGCCAGCTTCACTGGCAGTTACGTAAAGCGGCATTCGTTATCAATCTTGTTCGTTAGGTGAGGCGCTGAACTGTGATCAGGACGGTGGTTTCGTGAAGATTTGGTCTTGCCTTGTGATTGATAGGACCCAGAGCTAAAATCGTCGAGCCTTTCTACCATTATCCATACGGGAAATTTCTATGCGCCGCAATGTATTGCTTCTCTTGATTTCCGGATTTTGCATTGTCGCAGCGGGGTGCTCGAACGACACCTCATCGATAGATTCAGCCCAGTCGAAGTCGGGTGGTGCAACGAGCACGAACATTCCGAAAGTCGTGGTGGCATCTTGGAATGGTTCGCTACAAGACGCTTCAAAAACAGATATCTGCGCGCTCGATGCGGTAAACGGGCAAAAAGCCGTGAACGGATCTTTTGAGGTGACCGCTAACCAGCCTGTGACTTTTGAAGGCTGGGTTTCCACCTCAGACATGCATAATCCAGGCTCTCTTTCAATCGTTCTTCGAGGAGCTAATAACTTTGGAATGGAATCCAATACCGGAATTGAGCGAAGCGATGTGGCCCAAGCCTACAAAACGTCTGATTTAATGAATGCCGGATACAAAGCAGAGTTGTCTGCTTTGTCGATTCCGACTGGAAGTTATTCAGTATTTCTGATCCATGAGGAAAAGGGGGCGAAGTTCGCCTGCGATCCGAAGCTGAGCGTTACTGTCAAATAGGTGTTTTCTGGTGACAGCGTCCCCGAAAATTCGACATCACTGACGAAACATGGATGCGGTTGCTTGAGCCGAGTTGAGGCAGACCGAAGGAGAGGTGATGATGAGGCCGCTTGTTATCCAGAGCGTAGCGGACCTCATTGGAAGGCGACGTTTTGAGCAAGCTTTAGCACTGCGCAAGGAGTTCATCTACTTGCGTATGGGCGAAGGTCTTGGGCGTATGTGCCGCCGTGTGCCAGATCGACTGGGTTGTAATTGCTAAAGGGCCGTGGAAATGATGCTGATGGGTGATGTTCCAGTAGACCGGCACCGACGCTTCGAGCGCGCCGATGTTGCGGGGAAGGCTTGGTTGCTCTGCTTCGCATTTATCCTGGGACTGTACTTTTTTGTATGGTGGCTGAGTTTAAAGCCAGGAATATTCAGCTTTGACAGCGGCTTCTATCTCCAGGAAGTACTATCGGGAAAGTTGACCGACCGCAAGCCTTTCCTATACGCAAGATTCCTGCAGATTACTTCGTTGAATGGAGCATGCTTTGAACTAAGCGTTCTCATTCAAGCAGCGTTAGTTGTATTCGTTATATCGCGTGCGTTCGAGATTGCTGCAATCAGCCGTGCCTCAATACCTGTAATGGTCTTTTGTGCCGTATTGATACTCAATCCTTTTGTTCTGTTTATGGCTTTCTATGTCCAGAACGATGTGCTTTATTGCTTTGCTATCATCGCCATTTTGATTGAAACGCTCAACATCAGCCGTCTGGGGAGCGTGGGTAAAGTAGGGTATGTGGTCGTCGCAATTTTCAGTCCGATGGCATTCGGCTTCCGAGAGAATGGACTGCTATTTTTGCCACTGTGGTGGCTACTACTGCCCTTATTCATGAGGCGCGCCCTTTGGGTTAGGCTGGTAATCACATCAGTGCTGTCAACAGCGCTCGTCTATGGCTCGATTGTCGGCGTCGATCGCTCTGATCGGCACGACATTTTTTATCCTGCAGCGATTCATGAGTCGATCCGTTTGGCGCAGCCCGTTTTTGGGCATGCCGGTGGCGGGCTCCTTTCGAGCGAGACACGAGACTCGATTGGGCCAGCTCAGGTTGCCAGTGCGGTGCCGCTATATTGGCCGCTGTACTGGGACACAATTGCGTTCTTCCCTCAGGGGCCGCAGTTAGCAGAACTGCCACCTTCACAACGTGGACAAATCGTCTCTAGTTTTCTGCGGCACGACCTAGCTCCGAATTTACCTTCAGTGCTGGCGCACCGAGTCGAGATCTTCCTTGCGGCGACTTTGGCGCGCGCCGAATACGTTGACCCGTATTCAGCGCCAGCCAATATTCCCGAAACGCTCGCGGCAGAGAAGGACGGCGTGCGCGATACAGGGTTGCTTGGTAGGGTTGCGCGGTTTTCGATACAGAGCCGGGCTTGGACTTGGAATGCTCTGCTGGGCGTTGGAGTACTCTCGGTGCTGACGTTTTGCGGCTTATGGTGCAGAGATGTGCGAATACTGGCTATCTGCTTCCTATTATGGGTACAGGCCACTGCAGTTCTCGCATTAGCACCATCTGCCGAGTATCGCTACGTATTCATGCTATATCTGGCGCCGCTGATCCTGTTGGTAAAGTTACCGAGTCCGAATGGGTATTCCGCAAAGACGAACAATGTTTCGTTGCGCATGTTTCGGTGGAGAGAAAGGGGCAGCTAGGCGTAGGGAGCGGTGATGCCACTGATCAAACATTGCGAATGCAAGATTGGACGTCTATTCTAGAAAAATTTCGATGCAGAATCACTTGTTGGTAATCGTAACGCCGATATACGAAGATGTTGGCTGTCTAAGGAACGTCTGCTAATGGGAGTTTATTTCGATGATTTGTTCGATCTCTTCCGACATGGCGTTGAAAACGTGGACTATATCTGTCACTGAGGAATGGTCTTCATAACTGATTTTTCGATTGGATTACCCATGAGTGAAGTTGCGCGCAAAGAAAGAATTCGTTCTCTCATCGATCGTGAGGGAATGGGGTTGGAGATCGGCCCAAGCTTCAACCCGACCGCTCCGAAGTCTGAAGGTTATCGGGTCCACACGGTAGATCACATGGACCGTGCAGGGTTAATGGAGAAATACCAAGGCCACAACGTAAACGTAGCCGCCATAGAAGAGGTGGATTACATCTGGGCCGGCGGTAGTCTTGCGGACCTCATCGGTGCCAAAACTCATTACGACTGGATCATCGCCTCCCATGTTGTGGAGCATTTGCCCGACTTGATCGGCTTCATCAAGGATTGCCAGAAGTTGCTGAGGCCAGGTGGCATCTTGGCGCTAGCCATCCCCGACAAGAGATTCTGCTTTGATTATTTGCGTTGGCCTTCTTCGACTGGAGATCTTATTCAGGCGCATCTGGATTCACGAAAGATGCATACGCCTGGCCAGATATTTGACGCTTTTTCGAAGATCGCAAAACTGGGCGAAGCGATTTCGTGGGAGCGAGGACGCGTGGGCGAAATTGCTTTCCTTCATGCGGATGAGTTCGGTCCGCAAATGCTGAAGACGTACCTTGACGAACGCGAGTACACCGATATTCACGCGTGGGTGTTTACCCCTTCAAGTTTTCGACTCATTTTTCATGAGTTGAATGAGGCCGGGCTGCTTTCGATCAACGAGAAAGCATTCGTTGACACCATTGGCTGCGAGTTTCTAATTGCATTCTCGAACGAGGCATCGACAAATAATTTTAGTCGCCTTGGGCTGGCTAAGATGGCCATCGACGAAATGCGCAGCGTGTTCTTTCCTTAAGCGAGCTTGCTACGCCTTTTTGGGCAGAATTTGTGGCTCGTACCGTGAGTTTTCTCAAATAAATTAATTTACAGTCCTTGCGGAGCTGTTGGATTTCTTGAGGAGTTTTTTTCCAGTCCAGCTACGTTTTCGCGTCGCTTTGCGGATGCTGTTTGTGGGGAGCGAGCTTCCGACAGCCGTGGCGATGGAGCAGGTTGTATCCCGTGGACAGTACCACCGCTTGCGCCTGTCACAATTGCTCCACTGTCTTGGTCGCGGCAATCACCACGCGCGCCTGCTTTGCCGCTTCCACTTCGCTGGTGATTCTTGCCATCATGCCCACCGCTGTCGGCTATGATGGCCATATTATTCACTTAGTGAATGTAAATGGAGTCAGATCTGGCAAGGTGTTGCATGTGGAGTTTGAGCCGGCCTGGTCATTGAAAATTTGTATTCCGGCCGATGGAGTAATACTCGAATCCCTGTTCTTTCATCGTGTGCGGATCGTATAGATTACGGCCATCGAAAATGATCGGGGCGTGCAACAATTTCTTGAATTCCGCGAAGCCCGGGCTACGAAATTCCTTCCATTCCGTCACGATAATCAGAGCGTCTGTGCTCTTAAGGGCTTCATGGGCAGTGGTTGTGAAGACCAACCCCTGAGTGTTGCCAAAAATGCGCTTGGCTTCGTCCATGGCAACTGGGTCGTAGGCCGAAATGGTTGCGCCGCGTTTCAATAGTTCCGCGATCAATACGCGGCTGGTGGCTTCACGCATATCGTCGGTGTTTGGTTTGAATGCCAAGCCCCACAGCGCAAAGCGCTTGCCGCTCAGGTCGTTGCCAAAGCGCTGGCAGATCTTCGTGACCAAGACATGCTTCTGGGCGTCGTTGGCGCTTTCTACGGCATTCAACACCTGCAGCGGCTGGCCAACTTCTTCACCAATCCTGATGAGTGCCTTGACGTCTTTCGGGAAGCAGGAGCCGCCATAGCCGCAGCCGGCGTACAGGAAGTGATAACCGATGCGGGGATCAGAACCGATACCGTGGCGCACCAGCTCAATGTCTGCGCCAAGTTTTTCAGCGAGCAAGGCAAGCTCGTTCATGAAGGAGATGCGCGTGGCCAACATGGCGTTGGCGGCATATTTGGTGAGTTCGGCCGAACGCACGTCCATGATCACGAGCTTGTCGTGACTGCGCTGGAAGGGCGCATACAGTGATTTCATGAGATTGATGCTGCGCACATCGTTGGCGCCTACCACGATGCGATCAGGCTTCATGAAGTCTTCGACCGCCGAACCTTCTTTGAGGAATTCGGGATTGGAGACCACCGAGTAGTCGATCTGCACGCCTCGCTTGGCGAGTTCATCGGCGATAACAGCCTTGACCTTGTCAGCAGTTCCGACCGGTACGGTGCTCTTGTCGATCACCAGCTTGTACTCGGTCATCAGGCGGCCGATGTTGCGGGCGGCTTCCAGCACATAGGAGAGATCGGCTGATCCATCCTCGTCTGGTGGGGTGCCCACGGCAATGAACTGCGCTATACCGAAGGCGACTGCCTGTTCGATATCAGTGGTGAAGTGCAGACGGCCCGCGGCAACGTTGGCGTCGATGATTTTGTCAAGTCCGGGCTCATGAATGGGTACGCCACCCTGCTGCAGGATCCGGATTTTCTCCGGATTCACATCCAAGCAAAGCACCTCATTGCCCATTTCAGCCAGGCAGGCACCGGATACCAGGCCAACATAACCCGTTCCAACGACAGTGATCTTCATGCTTTCTTACCTATGGGCCTGATCCTGGCCAGTCTGTTTTGATGAGTGGTTCGCTGCGAGTGTGGCCATGCCATCAGTGGCACTGGTAATCCACATCGGTCGTACTATTTCGGAATGGGTCGGTAAGCACGTCGGAGTATTCGCCCATTAGCAGGCGATGCTTGGGCAGCAGTGTATTGCGGAAGAATTTGCTGAATTGTGCAAGTCTGCGTCCCTTGTCCGTGAGCAGTACACAGCCATCGCGGATGATGATGGTTCCCGACTGCAGCTGTTCCGTTAGGCGCACGGCTACCAGATGATCTTCCTTGACGTATTCCTTGGTGAATACATCAGCGAAAGCGTCTTCGCGGATGCCACCGCCACGTTGATCCAGTTTCTCCAGTAGGTAGAACGATAGCGAGCGGTCCAGCACGGTAGGCACCGAGATGGCGTAGCCATAACCGAGCAACAGCCAGATCACGATCAACTGGGCCTTCTCGATATGGCCGAGCACCCTGAACCAAGGTAGTACGCAAAGCAGGGCACCGCAGATGAAGGCCGCAACGACGCCGTCCAGGATGGCGCTGTAGAACACCACGTTTACCCGCAGGTACAGCGAGTGAATGACGTAGATGGCCAGTAGCATCAACACGAACAGCGCCGTAGCCGCGATGATGCGGCCGGTTTTTACTGTTTGAATACCCAATGCTTGCCTCCGTAGTAACTGCACACCATCTGAAGGAACGTGCCGAGCAGGAAGCCGGCCCTATAGTCCAGTCCGGCCAGGTCCGACCAGAGGAACATCACGGTGCCTTGCATAAGGGCGAGCACGGCATAGAGCAGCCAGAACCGCGTCAGCTGTTGCCACACCAATTCTCGCGAACCCGGGAAAACGAAATGCCGGTTGCCGAAGAACGAAACCGTGATGCCTATGACGGCCGCAACGAAATTGGCGATGCCCGCTGACGGAACATGGGCGAGATGCAGGCAGGCATAAAGCACACTATAGCTAACACAGGTTGCCGCGATGCCGTTGAGGATGTAGCGGATCGGTTGGTGTTGCAGCACCCTAAGCATGGTCCATGCCGTCTGTGGCTCCGAGCACACGATCAATCAGCAGCTTGTAGTCGAGCGCCAGCACAGTGCTGCTGCGGGTGATGCCCGTCAGCATAAGAGTCATCAGTGTGATTGCGCCCGTCTGCAGGAAAACCAGCATCAGCAGGCCCAAAGCGACTGAGAACCAGCCTGGCGTCGTATAGCCTATGGCCTTCAGCACGATGGCGCCGCCGCCGCCAAGCAGCGAGAGAACCGCCACCAGGGCGCAGGCAATGCCCACCCGCACGAGTACGTCTTCGGCAAAAATCATCAGGCCTTTGAACCCGTGCAGGGCTAGCCCAACAAAATTCATCTTGCTCTTGCCGGCGTAGCGTGGGCCGCGATCGAGTGCACAGGTACGCCAGCGAAGACGTGAAACCAGCACCGTGCCTGCGACGTGAGTCGCGAGTTCACCCATGGCCGCGAGACGGCGTACCGCCGGCTCGTTCATTGCCATGTAATTGCCGAAGCTGATCTTACGTCCAGTCAACAAGCTGAACAGCCACTTGTAGACCGCGTAGAACGCCTTGAAACGGAAGGTCTCCACGCGACTCTTGCGTTGCGCTACGGTGACGTCGACCTCGTTGTCGTCGAGGTCGGCCAGCAGGCTGGCGATGGTCTGAGGCATGTCTTCGCCATCGGAATCCATGATGACAACGCGATCGATTGTCTTGAACCGATCGGCGACGTAGGCAAGTCCCGTGGCGATGGCGCGCTGATGGCCAACGTTACGCTTGAGCCGGATCACCGTGCCGTTGAGGCTCGCGGCGCGCAAGCCGTCCAAGGTGAGAGGTTCGCGTACCGAACCATCGTCCACCGCCACGACATGGATGTCCCTGCCGCAGGCCTTGGCCAGTTCGGAGAACAGAATAGTTGATGCCTCGGTATCCTCGAACACAGGGGTCACCACAATCAGCCTTGGATGTTCCATAAGCGATCAGGCCCCGAGGCGGTGACGGAAGTAGGCTACGGTTTCCTTCAGGCCGTCATCGAGAGAGACCTTGGGCGTCCAGTCCAGTTTTGCCTTGGCTAACGTAATGTCGGGCTGACGCTGCTTCGGGTCATCGCTGGGCAGCGGCATGTACGTGATCTTGGACTTGCCGCCCACCAGGGAGATTACTTTCTCGGCCAGTTCCAGCATGGTGAACTCGCCGGGGTTGCCGATATTGATCGGACCGGTGACGTCCGCAGGGCTGTCCATCAGCCGGCGCATGCCTTCGATCAAGTCGTCGACATAGCAGAAGCTGCGAGTCTGCATGCCGTCGCCGTAGATGGTGATCGATTCGCCGCGCAGGGCCTGCACGATGAAGTTGCTGACGACTCGACCGTCATTGGGGTGCATGCGCGGACCATACGTATTGAAAATACGCATGACCTTGATTTCGAGTTGGTGCTGCCGCCAGTAGTCGAAGAACAGCGTTTCCGCGCAACGCTTGCCCTCGTCGTAGCAACTGCGGATGCCGACCGGATTGGTCCGACCCCAGTAGGATTCTGGCTGCGGATGGACTTCCGGATCGCCATACACCTCGGACGTGGATGCTTGCAGGATGCGAGCGCGAACGCGCTTGGCCAGGCCCAGCATGTTGATGGCGCCGTGGACGCTGGTCTTGGTGGTTTGGACCGGGTCGTGCTGGTAGTGCACTGGAGACGCCGGGCAGGCGAGGTTGTAGATCTGATCCACTTCTACGTAAAGGGGGAACGTTACGTCGTGTCGCTTTAGCTCGAAGGACGCGTGTCCAATCAAGTGGCGGATGTTGTCCTTCGAACCCGTGAAAAAGTTGTCCACGCAAAGAACATCGTGTCCAGCTTCAATAAGGCGATCGCAAAGATGAGAGCCGAGGAAACCCGCGCCGCCTGTGACCAATATTTGGCTCAAAGTCCTTCTCCATAAGTGTTGGGTAATGACGGCTTCTGTGGTTTTCGAAGCAACAACAAAACACGCTGGCTGGAGCCGGCAAACGGCAGTTGCTTCAGGAAAGCGAGAAAGCCCCGAGAGGGTCGGGAATCCTTCCAACATGACCTTTGATTGTACTATCAAAGCACCTCGCTGGATGTGCCATGAAGACGGGTTCTGTCGGACTGGTGCGCCTGGCCAAGGAGCCCCGCATGAGGAGACTGGCAGCTATTTAAGACACAAGGGCAATGCCAGTCAAACACGTGCTGTTTGTTTGGGCAGTGTTTAAACAAAGTGATCCAGGGCTGGGTGATCCAGGGCTGACTTGATCGATTCAGCCGATGGCCCGCTCCAGCTCGGGCAGGAGCTTGAACAGATCGCCGACCAAACCAATATCGGAAATCTCGAAGATCGGTGCCTCACCATCCTTGTTGATCGCGACGATGGTGCCGGCGTCCTTGATACCGGTGAGATGCTGGATCGCGCCGGAGATGCCGATCGCCACGTACAGCTCGGGAGCGATGATTTTGCCGGTCTGGCCGACCTGCAGGTCGCTGGGCACGTAGCCGGCGTCGACAGCGGCACGCGAGGCGCCTACAGCGGCGCCGATCTTGTCCGCGAATTTGAAGATGATCTCGAAGTTCTCTTTCGAGCCGACGCCGCGGCCGCCGGAGACGACCTTGCTGGCGCTCTGCAGATCGGGGCGATCGCTGCTGCCCTGTTTGAGTTCGACGAAGCGGGTATGTGAGGGGAGTGCCGCGTCGATGCTCAGCGCTTCGATCGGCGCGCCGTTGGCGCTGTTGCCTGCGACTGGCCATGAAGCAGAACGAATCGTGGCGACCACGATGTGGTTGGCGTCAGCTTCGACCGTGATGACGGCGTTGCCGGCGTAGATCGGGCGCTTGAAAGTATGTGCAGCTTCCACGCTCATCACGTCGCTGACCTGGGCGACGCCGAGCAGAGCGGCGACACGCGGAGCGACGTCCTTGCCGAACGTGGTGGACGGCACGAAGACGTGGCTGTAGCCGGCAGCGGCCTTGGCGATCTGTGGCGCCAGTACGGCAGCCAGTGGATGGGCGTTCTCGGCCCTGGCGATGGTGAGCACGCGACTCACACCTTCGATCTTTGCCGTCTCGACGGCGATCGCATCGACGTTGTCGGCGAGCACCAGCACATCGATCGCTTCGCCCTTCACCGCAATCGCGGCGCTCACGGCACGAGCGGTAGAGGAGTTGAGTTTGCCGCCTAGATGTTCGGCGATGACCAGGATCTTGCTCATGTGTGTCTCCGAAGCTTTTTTGTAGAAACCCACCCTGTGGGCGATGCTCTTGGGTACTTGGCGGAAAGCATTGCCCACAGGGTGGGCTCCTAAACAGGAATAGTGATTACAGCAGACCTTTCTGCTTCAGCGCCGCGACCAGTTCGGCTGCATCCTTCACCATCACGCCCTTGCTGCGCTTGGCTGGCGAGGTGTAGTGCGTGGTCTTCAGATGATCGTGCGCCTCGACGCCGAGTGAGCCGAACTCGATGGTGTCGATCGGCTTGGACTTCGCCTTCATGATATCCGGCAGCTTGATGAAGCGCGGCTCGTTGAGGCGCAGGTCGGTGGTGATCACGGCCGGCAGTTCAGCTTCAATCACTTCGAGACCGGCGTCGACCTCGCGGGTTACCGTGGCCTTGCCATCGGCGATCTCGACTTTGCTGGCGAACGTGGCTTGCGGGCGGTCCCATAGCGCGGCGAGCATCTGGCCGGTCTGGTTGGCGTCGTCGTCGATGGCCTGTTTGCCGAGGATTACCAGCCCTGGCTGCTCTTTTTTGATCAGTTTGAGGAAGACGCGGGCCGCGGTCAGCGGCTGCACGGCGTCGGTGGTGACGACGTGAATCGCGCGGTTTGCGCCCATCGCCAGGCCATTGCGCAGATGCGCGGTGAGATCGGTCGGGCCGATGCCGACCACCACGACTTCCGTGGCGACGCCTTTCTCGCGCAAGCGCAGCGCCTCTTCCAGTGCGATGTCGTCGAACGGGTTGGCGGACAGCTTGACACCATCCGTCACCACACCGGTGCCGTCGGGCTTGACTTGGATGCGGACGTTGTAGTCCACGACGCGCTTGTAACCGACCAGAATTTTCATCTGCGATTCCTTACCTTGTTGGCCGCCCCATGCCGGGGTGCGAATTGCCTATTCTACCCGGCATCAAACAATCGTACGAAGAGAGTGTTTTTGCGGAGTAGCGCGTCGTGGCGGCATCAGCCGCTGCGCCGCGCATACGGATACGTTCCGGCCGCGGTTTCGGGGAGGTCGGCCACGCTGGCAGCACTGGCTGTGCTGAAGTCACTGGCGGCTGCAGTCAGGCTGAACACGCGCTCGATGGCGTGAGCCAGGGTGCCGTCAAGCTGGCCGGCCTCGGCCTCGAACTCTGCCACTTCCAGATGAGCATCCAGAAGCAGGCGCAGTGCCGCCGGGCGCAGCCAAAACATGCTGCCGGCGATGAAACTGTCGTGTTCGACCTTTGGCGCCTGAATGCCGAGACGACGGGTGAGATAGTCGACGTTGGCCGCGTTGGCGCCCCAGTAATAGTCCAGCGGTTGCAGATGGCCTTCGGCATGCACCAGACCCAATGTGGCGTTGTCGCGGAAGGCGGCTTCGATGCGGCTGGCGCGTTCCGGCGCGAGCAGCTTGTCGAGCAGTTCGCGGCGCCAGATCTCGCCGTCCTGGCGATGGGTAGAGCGCTTGCCGTGCAGCTTCAACACGGTAGTCACGCCTTCATCGAGCAAGCGATTAGCGACATGCAGAAACGGCAGGATGTCGCGGCCACGGTTCTCGAATACGTCAATCTCCGCATCGAGGTCCAGCTGTGCCACACGCTCACGCACGGAATGTTCACGTTCGATGGTCGTGGTAATGATGATGCGCCAGTCGATTCCGCTCGTGCGCAGTGCTATGACGAGTTCATCCAGCAGATCGGGATACCAGATATGGATTACCGCACAGGGGCGTGTGCCTGCGACGGGCGCGGGATGCAGTGCCGCGCGGGTGGTTTCAAGCCAGGCGTGACCGAGTCGGGTGTCCGGTTCCAGCACGGCGCCCTCGGCCCATTCGTTCCACGCGTTGACGAATACCAGAGGCTGCGTTGGGAAGCGTCGCTTTGCCGTGGTGATGGCATGGCGCAACCAGTCGCAATAGCCGCGCGGCGAGGCATGCGTGTACACGCGGCCGTTGCCGCTGCGCCGCGGCTCGTTGTCCCAGCCTGGATTGGTGCCGGGGTAGTGCGGATACACGGGATCGGGTTGTGCCATGGACTGGCGAACCAGCTCGCGCCAGTCGTGCACGTCGCCGCGATACTCCGGATTAAGTAACTGCTGACGTGCGGTGATCGGCGCGAGCGTGGTGTTGTTCGGTGGAAACTCCACCGCTGAGTCGAAGCCGATCTCGCGCGGGTCGACGCGATCGAAGCTCTGCACATAGGCAAGCTGTATTTCGCCTATGCCGTTCGCACGGCACCACGTGCGCCAGCGCGTGGCGGTGGCTTTCGGATCGGGCAGCAGGCCCGGGCGGTAGACCAGCAACAACGGTTTGCCATCCACGCGCAGATAACGTGGATCGCGCAGATAGCGCGAGACGTATTCGATGAACGCAAGGTCATCCGCCGGACTGTGGTGCTGACCGATCAGGATGTCTTCAGCACGGCCGTCCCATCGGCGCGACCAGTTCTCGTTGGCCCAGCACAGGCACAGCGGCAGGTCGAGCGTGGAATCGGCCAGCCATTGCTGCAGCGGCTGTTCCAGCAACGTCTTGCCGGCGAACCAGTAGAAATAACTGCAGAACGCGCCGATGCCATATTCGCGCGCCAGCTGCATTTGCTGGCGCATCACATCGGGCTGGCGCAGATCGTAGAAGCCCAGCTCACCCGGCAAGCGCGGCTGGGCATGTCCCTCGAACTGCGGCAACGCACGCGTTACGTTACTCCATTCGGTGAAGCCCTCGCCCCACCACGCATCGTTCT
Source organism: Rhodanobacter sp. (assembly GCA_035566635.1). Taxonomy (GTDB): domain Bacteria; phylum Pseudomonadota; class Gammaproteobacteria; order Xanthomonadales; family Rhodanobacteraceae; genus Rhodanobacter. Next base: position 315,227 of record DATMQY010000005.1, on the reverse strand, counting down.
CTGGAATCGGATGAAACTGCGGCAGGTAGAACGCCACCAGGGTGGCCGGCAGCGGCGTTGGCAGCGCGCCGAAGCGCCTGGGTACGTAGCCGATCGCGCGTCCTGCGGCATGCACGCGCGCGCGTCGTTCGACCTGCTTCCTCTCTATGAACTGGCCGCGTGGGCCTTGCGGCAGCAGGTCCGCGTACCGATCCAGAAAGCGCTGACGTAAGCGATCGCGCGTGGCGACCGGCATCGGGGTTAGCCGGAAACCGATGCGCAGCACGGTGAACAGGCAACGTTTGGCGAAGTCACGAGCTGACATGGCGGCCTATCGGTAATGTAGCCGAAGCATCGACGTTGGTGAGATCGTGGTCAACTCAGCACCCGATGCAGAACGGCAGAGGCTGCAGCGGCGGAGAAGTGCTGCTGCACGTTGTCGAGACCATGTTCGGACAGTTGTCGCCAGAGTTTTTCGTCGCGCTGAAGCCGCAGTACGGCATCGACGAAGGCGGCGGCATCGTCAGCCAGCAGCACGTTTGTGCCGTCGGTCAGTCGCATGCCTTCCACCGCGACCGTAGTGGCGATCACCGGAACGCCATGGCTCATCGCCATGTTGATCTTGCCCTTTACACCGGCACCGAAGCGCAGTGGCGCCAGTGAGGCAAGACAGTTGTCCAGCCATGGCGCCAGGTCCGCCACGCGGCCGTGCAGTTCGAGGCCTGGCGTTGCCAGTTCACGCCGCACCGCGGCCGGGAGATCGCCGAGCACGTGTATGCGGATGTCGGGCAACACCTCGCGCAGCCGCGGCAGGATCTCGCCGGCGATCCAGCGGATAGCGTCGCTGTTTGGCGGATGACCATAGCCACCGATGAAGACCAGATCCTTGCGCCCCGCGTGCGGATGACGACAACCATGTACATCGTGGATGTTGGACAACAGCTCCACCCGAGCTTGCGGCAACAGCTGCGCAAGCAGTGCCTGCTCGTGAGGGCTGACCACGAAGGTGACATCGCATTTCTCGATCAGGGCGAGTTCGTTGCGTCGCGAGGCTTCGGCCTGGCGGGCGAGTGTCGTGCTGTTGCCCAGTTCGGCGGCGCGCTGTTCGCGCAGGAAATGTAGATCCACGGTGTCGAACAACAATTTTGCCTGCGGCGCGTGGCGACGCACAAGTTCGGCGTACTGGCCAGCTACCGTATGCCGGCACAAGATCACGGCATGCAGTTCGCGACCGTGCTGTTGCAGCCAGCGCGGCAATGCCGGTACCTGCGGTCGGCTCAACACTTCGCAGCCGAGTGCGCCTAGCGCGGCAATCTCTTGGTTGCTGGCGTGGCCGTCGTCAGGCAGGAAACAGGTGTTCCAGCCCTGTTCGTCAAGCAGGCGCAGGATGGCGCACAGGCGCAACGAACCCGAATCGCGTGCCGGTTCCGGCGTCATCGTATCCACCACCAGCACACGGCCACGCGTTCGCCAGTGGACGGCGCGTTGCAGCGGCGTGCCAGGAGCAGGCTGCGCAAAGAGTTCGGACGTCCATTTGTCGACGAACTTCGCCTGATTGATCGGCTGGTACCGTTTCATGCCGCTGTCGAGGTCGGTGCCTGCACTGATGCCTTCGCAGTGGATGACAGTGCTGGTCGGTTCGTAGTAAACGCGCAGACCGAGTTGCCGCACCGCAAAAGCCAGATCGGCGTCTTCGTAATAGGCCGGCGCATAACGCATGTCGAAGCCACCGGTGCGCTGGAACACCTCGCGGCGAATCAGCAGCGAAGCGCCGGAGACGTAGTCGGTCTCGCGGCGGTAACGAAAAGCGGACGCATCGCGTGGCTCGAAGCGGCCGGTGGTCCAGCAACTGCCGTCGGCAAACACCAATCCGCCCGCTTCCTGTAAGCGACCGTCCGGATAGACCAGTCGGCTGCCGGCGATGCCGCAGTCGGCGCGTTCGCCGAAGCAGCGTAGCAAGGCATCTAGCCAGTCGGATGTCACCTGGGTGTCGTTGTTGAGGAACAGCAGAAATTCGCCGCGAGCTGCAGCGGCGCCGGCATTGCAGCTGCCGATGAAACCGAGGTTGTGCTCATTGCGCAGCAACCGCAGGCCAGCGACTTGCGCCAGTACGGTGGCGCTGTCGTCTGGCGAGGCATCGTCCACCACGATCACCTCGAACGACGCTTGCGCACCATGGCGTACCAGCGAGCGCAGGCAGGCGAGGGTATGGGCGAGCTTGCCGTGGATCGGGATGACGATGGAAACCTGCGGCTCTTCAGCTACCGGCAGTGCAAAAGGTGCGAACGCCTCGTCCAGCGGTAGCAGCGACAGGTCTTCGTCGAGCTCGGGCCGTGACTGGAATTCCTGCCGCATCCGCGCCAGCGTGCCGCGCCAGCCACGCAGCGCAAAGCTGCCACGGGTACGTTGCAACAGGTAACCGAAGCGTTTCAGTCGCCATGGCAGATGGCCTATCAGCGGATTGCCCTCGGCAGCATCACAGATTCTGGTAATTCGGCCCCGAGCCGCCTTCCGGCGTGACCCAGGTGATGATCTCGTAGGGATCCTTTATGTCGCAGGTCTTGCAGTGGACGCAGTTCGCCGCGTTGATCTGCAGGCGCTTGGCGGCACCGTCATCGACGATCTCGTAGACGTTGGCGGGGCAGAAGCGGGTGCACGGATTGCCGTATTCGGTGGTGCACTGGTCGATGCAGATGCTGGTGTCGGCCACGTGCAAGTGGATCGGCTGATCCTCGTCGTGCTCGGTGGCGGCGAAGTAGACGCCGGCGAGGCGGTCGCGCGGAGCGAGTGTGCGCTGCACGTAGTCGCGTTTGGGTTCTTCCTGCGCGCCCAGCTTGTGCAGCGATGACCAGTCGGCCTTGTTCTTCAGCGTCCAGGGCGAAGCGCCGCCGGTGACGGTTTCCCATGCCGCATTCAACATGCCGAACCACAGGCCCTTCTTGAAGGCCGGCTTGATGTTGCGGACTTTCTTCAGTTCCGCCATGACATCGGAGCCGCGCAACTTCGCGTCGAAGCCGGCAGAATTGAGATTGTTCGCAACCAGATGCTCGGCGGCCAGCATGCCGCTCTTAATCGCCTGATGCGTGCCCTTGACCTTGGGTACGTTGAGCAGGCCGGCGGTGTCGCCGATCAGCAGCGCGCCAGGCATCTCGGTCTTCGGCAGCGACTGGTAGCCACCGGTGACGATCGCACGCGCACCGGCCGAGAGGATGGTGCCGCCATCCAGCAGCGACTTGATCATCGGGTGGTTCTTCCATTGCTGGAACGCCTCCCACGGCTGGTACTCCGGGTCGCTGTAGTCGAGCCCGCTGACATAGCCGAGCGCGATGCGATCCTTGTCCAGGTGATAGAGGAAGCTGCCGCCATAAGTATGTGTGTCGGCCGGCCAGCCGAAGCTGTGCACAATCTTGCCCGGCGTCGCGCGGCCGGCCGGCACTTGCCACAGCTCCTTGATGCCAATGGAGTAACCCTGTGGGTCGCTGTCCTGGTCCAGCTTGAAGCGTTTGATCAGCTGCTTGGTCAGGCTGCCGCGGGCGCCTTCGGCAAGCACGGTGACCTTGGCCTTGATGTCGATGCCTTCGGTGTAGCCGGGCTTGTGCGTGCCGTCCTTCGCCACGCCCATGTCGCCGATGCGCACGCCGGCGACCGAGCCGTCCTCGTTATAGATGGTGTCGGCGGCGGCGAAGCCGGGGAACACGTCCACGCCCAGCGCCTCTGCCTGCGGCGCCAGCCACGCGCACATCGCGCCCAGCGACACGATGAAGTTGCCGTGGTTGTGCATGCCCGGCGGCACCGGCAGCTTGCGTCCACCGGTCTTGCTGAGCAGCCAGAATTCGTCCTCGCCGGCCGGCACGCAGATCGGCGGCGGGTTGTCGCGCCAGCCCGGCAGCAACGCATCCAGCGGCTGCGGCTCGATCACCGCGCCGGAGAGGATCTGTGCGCCGATGGTCGAGGCCTTCTCGATCACACACACGTTCACTTCGGGCTTCAGCTGCTTGAGGCGGATCGCGAACGATAGGCCGGCCGGACCGGCGCCGACGACGACGACGTCGTATTCCATGGTTTCGCGTTCGCTCATGGCGGACTCCATCGTGCGGGTGGGCGATTGCCGCGCATGGCGGCGGGGATCAGGCCGTCATTGTCCGGTTTCGCGTGCTGCGCGGCAACGCGTGCTGCGCCACCGCTTGCAATCGTTTCGCCAGACGCGGCGATAATCGGAACATATTTGAAGGAGTGTCCATGAATTCGATGCCGCCGATCGCCGATCTGGACCTGCGCCGGGCCTCGCTGTGCCAGTTGCTGCACTGGCTGGCGGTTGGCCGGGTGCAACCGCAGGCGCTGGCCGACGTATATCAGCAGGCGATCGAGCGGCTCAATCCTGAACTCAATGCCTATGTCGACGAGCGCTCGGGTCTGCTGCAGGAACAGGCGCACATGGCTGATCGCCGCCGTCGCGACGGCGTGATCGGTCGCCTGGACGGCATTCCGCTGGCCCTGAAGGACAATTTCGACATGGCCGGCTGGCCGACCCGGGTGGGCCTGCCGGGGCGCGAAAAGCCGGTGCGGGACGATGCACATGTGGTGGCACGGCTGCGTGCGTCCGGCGCGGTGCTGGTCGGCAAGACCAATATGGACGAGGGCGCGCTGGGTGCGGTGACCGACAACCCGCACTTCGGCGCCACCCACAATCCGCACCGGCACGGCTACAGCGCCGGCGGTTCCTCCGGCGGCGCTGCCGCCGCGGTGGCGGCCGGCCTTGCGGTGGCGGCGGTCGGCTCGGACAGCCTCGGCTCGATCCGCATTCCGGCCAGCTACTGCGGCGTGTATGCGCTCAAACCCACGCATGGCGAAATTTCCGCGCGCGGCCTGGTGCCGGCGGCGCGACGGCTCGACGCAGTCGGGCTGCTGGCCCGCAGCGTCGACGACCTCACCGTTCTGCTGCAGGTGCTCGCCGGCTACGACGCCGACGATGCGCGCTCGCGCCGGCGTCGGGTGGCATTCGCGCTGCCGGACTGGGAGCCGGGCAATCTGCGCGCGGGTCTGCTGCCGGATCTGGCCGCGGTCGGCGTGCAGCCGGAGGTGATCGAGGTGTTCGAGGCGGCATTGGCGAAGCTGCCGCACGCACTGGGCGACCGACGCACGGTGGATTTTGCCGACTGGGATTTCGCGCGCACCCGCCGCGCCGGCCTGCTGTTGATGGAGGCGGAGATGATCGGCACCTTCGCCGCCGATCTGACGAATGCCGAGCGTCCGGTGTCCGCACGTTTCCGCAACATGCTCGGCTATGCAGCAAGCAAGAGCGCAGCCGATTACGCGATGGCTGACCGCGTGCTCGACGCGGCCACCTTGAAGATGCGCCGGTTGTTCTGCCAGGTCGATGTGCTGGTGTTGCCGACCACTCCGCAGGGGGCGTTTGCGCTGGGCGGCCCGATACCCGATTCGCAAGCCGACCTCACCAGCTTCGCCAGCCTGGCCGGTTGTCCCGCAGTGAGCCTGCCGATGGGCACCTTGCCGAATGGCCTGCCGATCGGGCTGCAACTGGTCGGCGCGCGTGGCTCGGATCTGCGCCTGCTGGAACTGGCGGCGGTATGCGCGGCCACGCTGGATGCCGAGCCGGCGTATCCGGTGATTGCGTGAGCAGGCTGCAGGGCGAAGTGCCGGCATTGATCATGTTTCGCTTTGTCCGCAGACGCCCATCAGTCTGCGCGCGGCGCAACGCCCTTGCCTGCACTTGCCTCGCGTGCAGGTCCGCGATGCCGGTGCACAGTACTAGACTAGACTGATCACGCAATTATCACCTTGGGAGCATCTGAAGATGCCATCGTCGCGTGAATGGAAGCATGCTCCACTCGGGCTGTTGGCCGCGTGGCTGGCCGTGATGCCATCGCTTGCCTGCGCTACCGAGTTTCCGCCGGACCAGCGAGTGGCGAGCCTTTCCGATTCAGGACAATTTTCCGGGGGCATGAAGGGCACGGCGGCCATGCTCGCCATGTTGCAGGACGAACGCGCTGCCACTGCGGATGAAGGCACGATTCGTGACCCTGCAGGCGCGCGTTGGACGTGCAAGCCGGAGAGTGGGCCGGCGCCGGACGCACCGACCGCCGTCTGGCGCAAAACCTGCCGCACCGCCGACGGCGCGCTGATCGGCGAATCCCGATTTGTCGGCGGAAAACAAGAGGGTGTCGTGAGACATTTTCGGTTCGGTGCGCTGGATGACGAGAAGCTCTACCACGACTATGGCGACTCAAAGTATGCAACCACCAGTTACGGCGAGAACGCGTCCGGCACGCAATACAGTTATTACCCGAACGGCCAGCGGCATGAACTGATCCAGCACACCGGTGTGACGCCAAAACACGAAGCACTCCATCTGCAATGGTCGCGCGGTGGACAACTGGTCTGGCTGCAGCGCGGCAATGGCGGCGGCGGCCGCATCAGCTCATGGTCATATAGCTCGTTGCTTGCGTGGGATGAGATGGGTCATCTCAGGTCGACAAGTTGTCCTGTCTTCTCCGTCAACCTGCAACCGATGCTCACAGAGGTGGAGCGTGAGGTGTGTGGCTATCAGGGCCATCCAGTGCAGATCACCGAGTGGCTGCCTTCGTCAGCGCCAGGTCAGCCAGCTATCATTTCGGGGGACTTGGTGTACGAAAAAGGCCAACGTGTTGCGGGAAAATTCTACGGCAAGGATGGCCATTGCGTGCGCGTGAGCCAGGGCACACTGCTTCGCGATGAGCGCGAGCTGCCACCATGCCCGAACGGCCGCTACGATGATTGATCGACTTCTTCGCCACCGGTTGGCCTGCCTGCTCGCGAGCGGCATGGTGATGATCTGCGCGGCACAGCCGGCTGCATCTCGTGCGACCGCAGGCAACTCGACGCAAGCCTATGTCAATCTTCCGGAGCAGCCGATGGTCGTACCGGAGGTGCGCTCGTCGATGAGCTGGGATCAATCGTCAGTTGCACGTCCGTTCTCCACTTATACGTATCGGGTGGGCAATCGCGGCGTGGCCCCCCACGCCATTGCCGAAGTGATCGTCGATTGCAACCCGGTCTGCGATACGCGAGGCAACGGTTTCTTCTCCAACCTAAAGGAAGGCTACATCTACGCGTCGCATACGTTGGATGGCGTCCCGGTACCGAAAGGCTGGCAAGCCAAGGTCGGTGCGCTGACCGGCTACACGCCGCTGGTCAGCGTGGTATGGCGCGCGCAGTCGGCCAGCGCTGAGGTGCGACCTGGCACGCACGGCAGTCGTGCCCTGAATCTTGGCTTCCGCACCCAGGCGCTACCGTCGTTGCGGCGCATGTATCTGGCTGCCAATGACAACGCGGCAGCGGTACCTGGAAAGCCGGATGTATTTCTATCGCGCGCCGTCAGCCGCACCTGGGTGCTGGCGCCGGCAGTGCTGTTGCCGCAACCGTTCAAGGCCAATCCGGCGCTAGCCTCGTTGCGCAGCGAAATTGGGCGCTTGCGCGTGGCGTCACTGCTGCCTGCGGCCAGTGTCGAGGTACTCGACCATCACCTGGCCGACGCTATGGATTGTTACTCCGGGCTAGAGGACGCGGCGCAGTGTATGGGTCATCTGCGTGCGGCGCGCAACGTGCTTGCAGCAACCGCTTCGACGGGCGCAGGTGCATCAGCGAACAGCCCGCGGCTGGATTCCGCCGGTCGGGCGCCGGCTGATCTGGCGCAGGACGTGGTGGTATTCGATCTGGACTATCTCATCGCGACGATCGGAACTACTCCGACGCCGTCCATGCTGAACCCATTGCCGCCCTCGCCCCGCACGGATATCGATACCCGTCAGTGAATCGGTTGGGAGCCGACGTATCCCTTGCTCGCCTGAGCATCGCGTACCATTGTGCGATAGCAACTGATCTGTTGACGCCGCGATTCGTCGCTGACGCAGAAATCATCTCTCGAAAATCCGCACATGACAGCACCTTCAATTCCATCGTACTCCCACCTCGCCGACCTCGAGGCCGAAAGCATCCACATCTTTCGCGAGGTGCAGGCAAGCTTTCAGCGCCCGGTGATGCTGTATTCGATCGGCAAGGATTCCTCGGTGCTGCTGCACCTGCTGCGCAAGGCGTTTTATCCGGCGCGGCCGCCGATGCCGTTGCTGCATGTCGATACCACCTGGAAATTTCGCGAGATGATCGCGTTCCGCGACCAGGTGGCGGCCGCCGGCGACGTGGAGGTGCTGGTGCATATCAATCAAGATGGCGTGCGCCAGGGCATTTCGCCGCAGACCCACGGTGCCACCGTGCACACTGACGTGATGAAGACCGTGGCGCTGAAGCAGGCGCTGGATCAGTACGGTTTCGATGCGGCGATCGGCGGCGCCCGCCGCGACGAGGAGAAGTCGCGCGCGAAGGAGCGTATCTTCTCGTTCCGCAATGCGCAGCATCGCTGGGATCCGCGAAGCCAGCGGCCCGAGTTCTGGCACACCTACAACACGCACATCCGCAAGGGCGAGAGCGTGCGGGTGTTTCCGCTGTCCAACTGGACCGAGATGGATGTGTGGCAGTACATCCAGCGCGAAGGCATTCCGGTGGTGCCGCTGTATTTTGCCAAACCACGTCCGGTGGTCGAGCGCGACGGCGCGCTGATCATGGTCGACGACGAGCGCTTCGCGCTGCGCGAGGGCGAGACGGTGCAGATGCGCGACGTGCGGTTCCGCACGCTGGGCTGTTACCCGCTGACCGGCGCGGTGGAATCCTCGGCCGATACGTTGGCGAAGATCATCGACGAGATGGCCAGCTCGCGCAGCTCCGAACGACAGGGGCGGGTGATCGACCAGGACCCGACCGCGTCGATGGAGCGCAAGAAACAGGAAGGCTATTTCTGATGTTGCTGCCGACCGACATGACGGACGCGTCGCCTGCGCCGGGCCTGCTGCGCTTCATCACCTGCGGCAGCGTGGACGATGGCAAGAGCAGCCTGCTCGGACGCTTGCTGTATGACGCCGGCATGCTGCCGGACGACCAACTGGCGGCGCTGGCTCGCGACAGCCGCCGGCAACATGCCGACGCCGGCGACGTGCTCGATTTCTCGCTGCTCACCGATGGGCTGGACGCGGAGCGCCAGCAGGGCATCACCATCGACGTGGCCTACCGTTACTTTCATACCGCGCGACGCAGCTTCATCGTCGCCGACTGTCCAGGGCACGAGCAGTACACACGCAACATGGCCACCGGCGCTTCCAACGCCGAGCTGGCGGTGGTGCTGGTCGATGCGCGCAAGGGTTTGTTGCCGCAGACGCGTCGGCATACCTATATATGTGGTCTGCTGGGCATCCGGCAGGTGGTGCTGGCGGTCAACAAGATGGATCTGGTCGATTACGACCAGGCGGTTTATGCGTCGATTGCCGCGCAGTACCGCGAGCTGGCGCAGGAAATGGGCATCGTCGAGGTGCATTGCCTGCCGGTGGTGGCGCTGACTGGCGACAATGTGGGTGCGCGTTCGTCGCGCATGCCGTGGTACACGGGCGACAGCCTGCTAGAGCTGCTGGAGTCGGTCGAGGTCACGCCATTCCGGGCCGCCGATTTCCGCATGCCGGTGCAATGGGTGAATCGGCCGGATCATTCGTTCCGCGGTTACGCCGGCACGATCTGCGGCGGTCGCGTGAGTTGCGGCGATGAAGTCGTGGTGCAGCCGGGCGGGCAGCGCGCGCGCATCGAGCGCATCGTCAGTGCCGATGGCGATCTACCGGATGCAGCCGACGGCCAGGCGGTGACCTTGTGTCTGGATCGCGAGATCGACGTCAGCCGCGGCGACGTGATCGCCGATGCGCTGCGTCCAGCGCCGGTGGCCGACCAGTTCACCTGCCACCTGCTGTGGATGGGCGATGCGGCGCTGCTGCCCAATCGCACCTACTGGTTGAAGATCGGCACACGCACGGTGAATGCGCGGGTGATGTCGATCAAGTACAAGGTGGACGTCAACAGCCAGGCCCGACTCGCGGCGCGCCATCTCGCGCTCAACGAAGTGGGCTACTGCGCGCTGGGGCTGGACGACGCGATCGCGTTCGAGGCGTATGCGCGCAACCGCACGCTGGGCGGTTTCATCCTGATCGACCGCCAGAGCAATGCCACGGTGGCGTGCGGCATGCTGGATTTTGCGCTGGACCGATCGGCCAACGTGCACTGGCAGCACGTTGACATCGACAAGGCCGTGCGCAGCGCCAGCAAGAGCCAACATCCGCTGTGCCTGTGGTTCACCGGCTTGTCCGGTGCCGGCAAGTCCACCATCGCGAACCTGGTCGAACGTCGCCTGCATGCGCTCGGTTATCACACCTATCTGCTCGACGGCGACAACGTGCGGCATGGCATCAACAAGGATCTGGGCTTCACCCCGGAAGACCGCGTCGAGAACATCCGGCGCATCGCCGAAGTGGCGCATCTGATGGTGGATGCGGGGCTGATCGTGCTGGTCAGTGCGATTTCGCCGTACCGCAGCGAACGGCAGTCGGCGCGGGAACTGTTCGACCAGGCCGAATTCATGGAAGTGTTCGTGGATACGCCGCTGGAAGAATGCGAGCGGCGCGATCCCAAGGGTCTCTATCGCCAGGCGCGTGCGGGCACGATCCGCAATTTCACCGGCATCGATGCGCCGTACGAAAGGCCCGAAGCGCCGGACATCCATCTGCTGGCAAGCGGGCAACATGCCGAACAACTGGCCGAGCAGGTCGCCGCGCGGCTGCAGGCTGACCGGGATAACCGCGGCAGCCGCGAGTAACGCGACGGCGGCATCGGCCGGGCATGGCTTGGATTGCCCGGGGCTGCCAGCGATAATACGGGACTTTCCCCGCAAGGCGCTGCCGCGATGACCGAGAAGACCGTACTCAACGCCACCCATCGTGCGCTCGGCGCGCGTATGGTCGATTTCGGCGGCTGGGACATGCCGATCAACTACGGTTCGCAGATCGAGGAGCATCACGCGGTGCGTCGAGACGCCGGCATGTTCGACGTCTCGCACATGACCGTGATCGATTTGCACGGCGCCCGCACGCGCGACTTCCTGCGCCACCTGCTGGCCAACAGCGTCGACAAGCTGAAGGTGGTCGGCAAGGCGCTGTACTCGTGCATGCTGAACGAGCAGGGCGGAGTGATCGACGACCTGATCGTGTACTACCTCGGCGAGGAACATTTCCGGCTGGTCGTCAATGCCGGCACCCGCGCGAAGGATCTGGCGTGGATCGAACAGCAGGCCGTCGCGTTCGCTGTGCAGGTGAAGGAGCGCCCCGAATTCGCGATGATCGCGGTGCAGGGTCCGAACGCGCGCGCCAAGGTGCTGGGCCTGCTGCATGAAGTTGACCGTCCGCGCATCGAGAAGCTCGGCAAGTTCGCCGCGGCGGCGGCGCAGGGCCCGCACGGCATGCCGCTGTTCGTGGCACGCACCGGCTACACGGGTGAGGACGGTTTCGAAATCATCGTGCCGGCCGAACATGCCGTCGCCCTGTGGGAAGCGCTAGCCGCTGCCGGCGTCGCGCCGGCCGGTCTCGGTGCGCGCGATACCTTGCGTCTGGAAGCGGGCATGAACCTGTACGGACAGGACATGGACGAGAGCGTGCTGCCGTGGGAGGCGAATCTCGGCTGGACCATCGCGCTGGACGAGGGCCGTGTGTTCATCGGCCGCGCTGCGCTGGAACAGCAGAAGGCCGCCGGCGTGCCGCGCGTGATGGTTGGCCTGGTACTGGACGACAAGGGCGTGCTGCGCCACGGCCAGAGCGTGCTCACCGCGAACGGCGCGGGCGAGATTCTCTCCGGCAGCTTTGCGCCGACCCTCAACAAGGCGGTGGCATTCGCGCGCATCCCGGCCGGCGAGCCGGGCGAAGTGCGCGTCGACATCCGCGGGCGCGAGGTGCCGGTGCGGCTGGTGAAGTATCCGTTCGTGCGCGACGGCAAACCTTGCGAAGGGATCTGAACCCTCGATTTCCCGTGCCGTCCACGGCACAACTTCCTCACGGCGGATGTGGCTAGAATCACCGCCTGTACCCCTGACTCAAACCAATGACTGGACCCCGATCATGAGCGAGATTCCTGGCGATCTGAAATTTCTCAAGTCCCACGAGTGGGCCCGCGTCGAAGACGACGGCTTGGTCCGGGTGGGTATCTCCGACCACGCGCAGGGCCAGCTCGGCGATCTGGTCTACGTCGAGCTGCCGGAAGTGGGCTCCGCCGTGAAGGCGGGTACCGGCGTGGCTGTGGTCGAATCGGTGAAGGCCGCTTCGGACATCTATGCGCCGATTTCCGGCGAGGTCGTCGAAGTCAACGAGCTGCTCAACGACAAGCCCGAGATCATCAACGAAGACGCCTTCGGCGACGGCTGGATCTTCCTTGTGCGTCCCAGCGACCGCGCGGAGCTGGACGAGCTGCTCGACGCGAACGACTACGAAGCCCTGATCGAGAACGAAGACCACTGAGCTTTCTGCCATCGTGTGTGACCATGCCGGCCGCCCAGTGCGGCCGGCAACGTTTCCGGGGTAGCCATCGATGAAGTCTGCCGGGTTCGCAGTTCGGCACCACGATGATCGGCATCGCGAACGGTTTGGACGGCTATCGTCGATCCCATCGCGCAGGGAAAAAGTTTCGTTCGCGCGATCTTCGGCAACGCGTTTCGGAGTGTTCGGCATCCCGCTCGCGGCACCATCGACTGTCCGCACGAGGTAGGGCGGCGAACTTTTTTGCCCGATTCGGCCGGTCGGTGAAAATGATTTCAGTCGTGTTCCGTTCATCTACCGGAGGCGGCGCGACGACCTGAATTTCGTCTGCGAAAAACAGTATTTCGTTCGAGTCATTTTTTGCCGCGCAAATAATGCAATTCAGCGAAATCGTTGTGTGGCAATGGTTTCAAGGGATATTGCTGTTTTTATGTAAATTCTGTTTAGACGTATGGACGTCCAACTCATAATGCCATCAATGACTCTTTAGGCCATGCTGCGACTGGGTTCCGGTTCGCCCGGGAAGGGTGGAGGGGTTTGATTTCATGACTAAAATCAATTGACAGCTGAAATCTTCAGGGATAGCTTTCGCATCAGATCACGGGGAATGCGCTTTATGGCAACAGCAAAATTCATCAAGCCTTATGTCGAGCACGGTGAAAAGGCCAATGCAGTACGCAAGATCACTGTCTCGATTCCGCTGCATGTTTTGCGGCGGCTTTCCGATTTGCGCACCCACCGCCAAGTGAACAATCTTCGGCACGCCACCAACAGCGACTTGTTGGTCGAGGCGTTCCTGCACGCTTTTACTGGGCAACCACTGCCAACTGATGAGGAGCTTAGACGAACCATGGCCACTGCCAAGAAATCCGCCGCAAAGAAACCGGCCGCCAAAAAATCGGCCGCCAAGAAATCCACCGTGAAGAAGGTTGCCGCCAAGAAGCCGGCCGCCAAGAAAGCCGCCGTGAAGAAGGTTGCCAAGAAGCCGGCAGCCAAGAAAGCTGCTGCCAAGAAGCCGGCGGCTGCCAAGAAAGCCGCTGTGAAGAAAGTTGCGAAGAAGGCTGCGCCGAAGAAGGCCGCCGCCAAGAAAGCTGCACCGGCCAAGGTGGTCAAGGCCACTAAGACCGCAAAAGCCAAGAAGTAAGCAACACGCAACAAGCGACACCATCCAATAAGACAGTCATCGATATTTCTCTCCCCGCGGTGCCCAGCGCGGGGAGAGTACTTCGAGAAGCCTTCGTCCCGGCCTGGCCGGGACGCTTCGTTTGTGCGTTCGGAAAATTCTGCCCGGACAGTACGATGCCTTGCTGGGATGCCATGGATCCGCGCCGATATGAGTGCTGCCGGACTCCGGGTTGCGACGCGCGCTGCCGGTCGCCGGATCCCTGGAACAAATTTCCGTTCAATACTGTGAAATCACGCGCCATTTGCTGTGCCGAGTCATTGGAGTTACCTTTTGCACATCCGCGCCGCGGTGAGTCCGGGGATTCGCCGCTCCTGGATGGACAGGGGGAAAAAGCGCGGGTATCTGTCGACACTCAGTGAGAGACCATGGATACCCGATACATACTTGATACACGCCGGCATGCGCGTGGGGCCATCCGGCCCGTAGTCATCGCCGTCATCGCCGTCATTGCCCTGCTGGCCGTGAGTGCCTGGTTCCTGATCATCAAGCCGCACCAGGAACTGGTCATGGCCGACTCGGGCGGGCATCCGTCCACTCCGGTATCTGCCGCGACGCGAGCCGCGCTGCCGCCGCCCGTCAACGTGGGGGCGATGGACGTCAACCAGCTGCTGGCCGAGGCGCGCAGTGCCATGAACGGGCAGCGCTACCTGGCGCCGACCGGCAACAATGCGTTCGAGTTCTATCTGCGCGTGCTGGAGAAAGACCCTGGCAACAAGGTGGCCTCCGATGCGCTGCGCGAGACGTTCCCGTTCGCCGCCACCTCGGCGGAGCAGTCGATCAACTCGCGTGATTTCAATGAAGCGCAGCGCCAGATCGATCTGCTGGCCAAGGCCGATCCGACCAACTTCACCTTGACGATCCTGCGTTCCAAGCTGGATGCCCAGCGCAAGACGCTGGACAAGCAGCAGCAGGATGCGCTCGACCAGCAGAAGGCGCAGCAGCTGGCGGCACAGAAGGCGGCGGCGGACAAGCTGGTGGCAGACAAGCTGGTCGCTGATCAGCAGAAGACCCAGCAGGCTGCGGCGGAGCAACAAAAGACACAGCAGGCGCGCACGGCGCAACAGCCAAGCCAGCAGCCGTCGACGGCTCCCTCGTCGGCGAATGGCAACGCCACGGGCGCCACGGCGGATAGCGGCAACGCCGCAGCCCAGACCAGTAGTGCGACGCTGGTGAAGGCAGTCGCGGCGCGCTACCCCACGACGGCGATGCGCGCCCGGCAGGAAGGCTGGGTCATCGTGTCATTCACGATCGGCACCGATGGGCAGACCGGCGACATCAAGGTTGTTGATGCGCAGCCGCGCCGTGTTTTCGATCGTGCCGCGATGGATGCCGTGGAGCGTTACCGGTTCACGCCGGCAATGAAGGACGGTGTGGCGGTTTCCAGCACCAAGCAGCAGCGGATCGAGTTCAAGCTCTGATCGTTGACGTCTGACCTGACTGAAGCAACCGGACGGCGCATGGTTCCCATGCGCCGTCTTTCGTTGGGGACGTGCGAGTCACGACTTATTGGTGACGCTTGGCCGTTCGGTGCTTGCGCGGCTTCTTGTGGCTGGGCGTCGCGGCGGCCGGTTCGGCGTCGCTTTCGATCTTGGCCCAGTCCTCATGCGGCAGGTTCAGCAGATCGTCGAACACCATCGGCATCAATCCGCTGGGAATGGGGCCGGTGGAGTTCCACAGGGTGACCACGCCGGCGTGGTACTTCGGGAAGAAGCCGATCATGGTGCGATAGCCGGCCACGGCGCCGGCATGAAAGATCAGGGTTTCGCCGCCGTATTCGTAGACCCGCCAGCCCAGTGCATAGTGCGCGTCGGTCAGTCGCGCCCGCCGCCATGGCGTGGCATGCAGTTCGCTGGGCGTGGCGACACCTGGGGCGTGCAGCACATCCAGCAGAGCGGTCGGCAGCACGTCCTGACGATCGCCCATCTGCGCGATCAGCCATTTTTCCATGTCGCGCAGGCTGGCGTTGACACCGGCCGCCGGGGCGACCCGGTAATAGGTTTCACTCGGCTCGAACGGCACCCACCCATGGCTGGTCGCGCGATGCGGGCGCGCCCAGCTCTTGCTGGATTCCAGAGCGGCGCGACCGTAACTGGCGGTGGTCATGCCGAGCGGATAGAAGACGCGCTTGTCGACCTGGCGGTAGAAGAAATCGCCGGTGCGCGCGAGCACCACGTCGCCGATCATGCCGAACGCAACGTTCTGGTAGCCGTAGCACTGGCCGACGCCGCAGACCAGGTCGACCTCGTCCAGTTTGCGCACCAGCTCCTCGTACGGGATATCACCTTCGAGCATGTTGTCGTAGGTGTTGCGCGGCAGGCCCAGCCGTTGCCCCAGGATGTCGCTCACGGTGGCCTGAGCGGCTGCCTGCATGTCCTTGAGCTTGAAGTACGGCAGCACGTCGACCAGCTTGGTGTCCCAGCTCAGCTTGCCGTCATCCACCAGCAGGCCGGTGATGGCTGTGGCAAAGGCCTTCGACAGCGAGGCGAGGCGAAACACGGTGTCCGGCGTGACCGGTTGCTGAGTGGTGGCATCGGCGTAGCCGACGGTGCCCTCGTAGGCCACCTTGCCATCGATCACCACGGCGGTGACGAGGCCGGCGACGGCATGCCGCTCGGTGAGCCGGTTCAGCCAGCGCTGGTAGTCGGCGATGGCCTGTTTGACGCGTGCCGGCGGCAGACTCTGCGGCGTGCTTTGAACACGAGCAATCGGTGATGCTGGAGCGGGCGTAGTGGCACAAACCGGCGTGCAGGCCAGCCCGAGCGCACCTGCGATGAGCAGAAAAAACTTTTGAAACTGCATGGTATTCTGATCTGATTCCGGCGTGGGGATGCGCCTCAGGGTGGAGAGTCTGGCGATGGGTCTGATCATTGTTCTGATTATTGTCGTTCTGATTGTCTTGTACTTTGTGGCGATCTACAACGGACTGGTGACCTCACGCAACAGCTACAAAAATGCCTTTGCGCAGATCGATGTACAGCTGACTCGCCGGCACGACCTGATTCCAAATCTGGTGGAAACCGCCAAGGGTTATCTCGCGCATGAACGTGGGACTCTCGAAGCCGTGGTGCAGGCGCGCAACGCCGCGGTCAGCGGGCTGGCCGGCGCCAAGGCCAACCCGGGTGATCCGGCCGCGATGCAGCAGCTGTCCAGCAGCGAAAATGCTTTGACACAGACTTTGGGTCATTTGTTCGCGCTGCAGGAAGCGTATCCCGACCTGAAGGCGAACCAGACCATGATGCAGCTCTCCGAAGAGCTGACCTCGACCGAGAATCGGGTCGCGTTCGCGCGGCAGGCTTATAACGATTCGGTGCTGACCTATAACAACAAGCGTGAGGTCTTTCCCGCCTCGGTGGTGGCGAACAACTTCGGCTTCGTCGCGGCCGAGCCATTGAAGATCGAGGATCCGGCCGTGCGCGACGCGCCGAAGGTTTCCTTCAGCTGATCGCCGCTGCATCGCGACCGTTGTCGCGATGCACACGTTCAGTCGCCGGAGCCGCCATGGATTTCTTTGCGCAACAGGCGCGCGTACGCAGCAGCAGTCGACGACTGGTCGTGCTGTTCGTGCTGGCCGTGATCGCGATCGTGGCAGCGATCGACGCGGTGGTGTGGGTCGCCATGGGCCACCATCCGATGAATGGCGAACCGGCGATTTCGAATCTGCCGCTGCTGTTTACCAGTAGCGCGGTGGTGCTCGCCGGAATCGGGCTCAGCTCGCTGTTCCGCATCATGAGTCTGTCCGGCGGTGGCAAGTCGGTGGCCGAGAGTGTCGGCGCGGTGCCGGTGCCACCGGATACGCGCGACCAGCAGCTGCGCCAGTTGCGCAACGTGATCGAGGAAGTGGCGATCGCGGCGGGCGTGCCGGTGCCGGACATCTATCTGATGGAGGAGGAGCCCGGCATCAACGCGTTTGCCGCAGGCTACTCGGCCTCCGACGCGGCGGTGTGCGTGACCCGTGGCTGTCTCGACAACCTGAGCCGCGACGAATTGCAAGGCGTGATCGCGCACGAGTTCAGCCACGTGTTGAATGGTGACATGCGGCTCAACATCCGCTTGATGGGTCTGCTGTTCGGCATCCTGGCGCTGGCGATTGTGGGGCGCAAGGTGATCTGGTTCGGCGGTGGCCGCAGCAGTCGCCGCGACGGCGGCAGTGGCCAGGTGTGGATGATCGGGCTGGCACTGATCGTGGTCGGCTACATCGGTTATTTCTTCGCGCGATTGATCCAGGCCGCCGTGGCGCGTTCGCGCGAATCGCTGGCCGATGCCTCGGCGGTGCAGTTCACCCGCCAGACCGACGGCATCGCCGGTGCGCTGAAGAAGATCGCGATCCTCAGCGAAGGCTCCGCGCTGCAGGTGGCGAACAAACAGGAGGTGGCGCACATGCTGTTCGGCGAAGCCGGCACATTCAATGCGCTGTTCGCCACCCATCCGCCGCTGCTGCAACGCATTCGCGCCTTGGAACCCGGTTTTCGTGAAGAGGATCTGGCCCGACTGGGGGCGTCATGGCAGCAGGTCGCCGAGACGCAGCCTACGGCAGCTGCCACCAGCAAGCCGGCGAACCCGTTGGGTGTGCCGGGCCTGGCCGTACCGCCGCCGTTGCGCGCGGTGCTGGCCGGCGCCGTGCTGGCGCAGGGAAACTCGATGGAGGTGACACGCTTCCAGCGTGCTGCCGCCGTGCATCAGGCCATGCCGGTAACGTTGACCGCCGCCGCGCAGCAACCGGAGTCGGCGCTGACCGTCGTGCTCGCCTTGGCGATGTCGACGCAAGCCGAACTGCAGGCAACCCAGCGCCGGATCACCGCCGACGCATTCGGCGATGACCTGCAACAAGCGGTGCAGGTCATCGCGGTCGAAGTTGCGATGCTGCCGCCGGAGTCGCGACTGCCGTTGGCCGCGCTGGCGTTCCCCGCGTTGAAGCAATTATCGGAAGGGCGCCAGCAGACCTTGCTGGACACGCTCGACGCGCTGGTGCGGGCGGATGGCCGGGTGGATCTCGACGAGTACTGCCTGGCCCGGTTGTTGCGTGTGCAGTTGCTGGAATCACGGCAACCGCGGCGCGCACCGCTGGACGGATTGAAAAAGTTGCCCGCTTGCCGCGACAGCGTGATGCTGGTCTGCGCCGTAGTGGCCGCGAACGGCAGCGTCGACGAAGCCGCCGCGCGCCGCGCCTGGCTGCTGGCAATGCAACAGGCTTTTCCCGGCGTGGCACTCGACTGGTCAGCACCGCCGGCGGCGTGGCAGGTGCCGTTCGAGCGCGCGCTGGATGATCTGGACGGATTGATGCCGCCGGCCAAGGAGCTGGTGATCCAGAGCCTGGCCAGTGCGATCCACGCCGATGGTGTAGTCAGCGTGGCCGAGGCCGAGTTGTTGCGGGTGATCTGCGCCAGCCTGCATTGCCCGCTGCCGGCGTAGCAGCGCGCTCCAATCGAGGTGTGGCGTTCCCGCGAGGCCCTGTGCTCAGGTTCCGCCGAGGATCAGCGCGCTGGCCCGTTCGGCGATCATGATCGTTGGCGCGTTGGTGTTGCCGCTGGGCAGGCTCGGCATCGCCGAGGCATCGACTACGCGCAGGCCGTGCACGCCACGCACGCGCAATTCGCTGTCGACCACCGCGCGATCGTCGTTGCCCATGCGGCAGCTGCCGACCGGGTGATAGACCGTTTCCGCCTTGCGTCGGATGAAGTCGGTGTACTCGGCGTCGGTGCGAAGCGAGCGTTCGGGGAACACCGGTTCACCGCGGTACGCGTCGAACGCGGGTTGGTCGAAGATTTCGCGCGACAGCCGCGCCGCCTCGATCATCCGCTTCAGATCGTGCCCTTCCGGATCGCCCAGATAATTGGCATGGATCGCGATCGGCTGTACCGGATCGGCCGAGTGCAGGCGCAAACGACCACGGCTGCGCGGGCGCAGATAACAGGCGTGCAGGGTGTAGCCATAGCCGGGCAGGCGATGGCGGCCGTGGTCGTCGAGCAGCGCAGGTACGAAGTGGAACTGCAGGTCGCAGCGCTCGTCGTCGGCCAGACGGCTGCGCACGAAGCCCCCGGCCTCGGCGACATTGGAACTGCCCGGGCCATCGCGATGGCGCAGCCAGCGTAGGCCAGTGCCCAGTTCGTTGAGATGATCGTAGGTGATCTTCTGCGTGCTGCCGTTGAGCGTGCAGATGTCCAGATGGTCCTGCAGATTGTCGCCGACGTCGGGCAGGTCGGCGAGTACCGCAATGCTGTGTTCGCGCAGATGATCGGCCGGGCCGAGGCCGGACAGCATCAGCAGTTGCGGCGTGTTGATCGCACCGGCAGCGAGGATCACCTCGCCCGCTTCGATGCGTTCCGCTGTGTGCCGGCCGCGGCGCAACCGCACGCCCACCGCGCGGCCGTGGTCGAGCAGCACGCGCTCGACCAGCGCATGCGTGCGCACATGCAGGTTCCCGCGCTGGCGCACCGGCTTCAGGAAAGCCGTCGCCGAGGAGCAGCGCGTGCCATCGCGCTGGGTGACCTGATACAGCCCGAAGCCGGCCTGCTGGGTGCCGTTGAAATCGTCGTTGCGTGCGTAGCCGGCGCTCGTGGCGGCGTCGATCAGCGTCGCCGACAGCACGTTGTGATGGCGCAGGTCGGAAACACCGAGCGGACCGCCAGCTCCGTGCAGCGCGCTGACGCCACGGCTGTTGTCCTCGCTGCGCAGGAACCATGGCAAGACCTGCTGCCATGACCAGCGCGTATCACCGCACGCCTGCGCCCAGTTATCGTAATCGGCCGCCGCACCGCGGATGTAGCACATTGCATTGATCGAGCTGGAGCCGCCCAGTGTCTTGCCGCGCGGCCACCATAGCTGACGCTGGTTGAGTGCGGGCTCCGGTTCGGTACGGTAATTCCAGTTGAGTCGACGGTTGTTGGCCAGCCGGGCGATGCCGGCCGGCATATGGATCAGCGGATTCCAGTCCGACGCGCCGGCCTCCAGCAGCAACACCCGCTTGCCTGGATCGGCGCTGAGCCGGTTGGCAAGCACGCACCCGGCTGAGCCGGCGCCAACGATGATGTAGTCATAGTCGTTCAAGAGCTTTCTGCTCCGCTGGAGGAACATGACCGCATGCTAGGCTTGCCCGCGCCCCACGCTGGATGTGCCCGTGAGTTTGCCCCGTCAAACCGTTGTGGAACAAGCCGCCGCGCCGACGCTGTCAGCGCTGGCGTTTTTTTTCGTGATGACTTCGTACTACATCATCCGGCCAGTCATGGGCCAGCTGAGCGGTGCGGTCGGCTCGCAGTCGCTGCCGCTGTTCTACGGCACGGTGTTCGTGGTGATGCTGCTGCTGACACCGGCGTTCGGCATGCTGGTGGCGCGCTTCCCACGCAGGCAATTGCTCGGCTGGAGCTACAGCTTCTTCATCCTCTGCCTGCTCGCGTTCGTGCCTGCGTTCATGGCGCAGGATCGCATCGGCGCGCGCGAGCTGGGCGTGCTGTTCTTCGTCTGGGCCAGCGTGTTCAACCTGTTCGTGGTGTCGCTGTTCTGGAGCTTCATGGCCGACATCTTCTCCAGCGGCCAGGCGCGGCAGGTGTTTTCGCTGATCGCGCTCGGCGGCATGGCTGGCGCGATCTTCGGTCCATTGGTGACCAAGTTACTGGTGCAGCTGATCGGTGTGGCGCCGCTGTTGCTGGTCTCGGCGCTGGCATTGGGCCTATCGATGATGCTGTTGTTGCAGCTTTCCACTCGGCACGATCGGCAGGTAGGCAGCCATAGCGACGAGGCGATCGGCGGCTCGCTGTGGGCCGGCATTAGGGAGCTGTGGTCGCGTCCGTTCCTGCGTTACATGGCCTTGCTGATGTTGTTCGGCGACGGCATCGGCACGTTGGCCTATGCGCTGGTGGCCGATTACGCCAAGGCGCATTTCACCAGCACGGTCGCGCGCACGTTGTTCTACAACGATCTGGATCTGGCTACCAATCTGCTCGGCGCGGTGCTGCAGCTGAGTGTGACGCCGTGGTTGCTGGTGCGTCGCGGTCCCGGCTGGGGACTGGTGCTGCCGTCGCTGGTGAATCTGGCCTTGCTTGCCGGGGTGGCGTTGCTCGGGAGTGGCAACTTCCTGTTCTTCAGTTATAGCGTGCCGCTGCTGGCGGTGATGCAGGTGATCACACGCGGTTTCGCCTACGGCATGACCAAGCCAGCGGTGGATGCGCTGTACACGCGGGTGCCGCGCGAGACGCGCTACAAGGGCAAGAATTTCGTCGAGACTGCGGTATGGCGGTTTGGCGACGTGGTAGTGACCAGTGCCGTGAGCGGCCTGCGCATGCTGGGCTGGGGCATCGGCGGGCTGGCCCTGCTGGGTGCCGGCGTTGCCACGCTGGCGGCGGTGGTGGCACGACGTGCCGGCTGGTCGCCCGACCTGGCGCCGGATGAGCATGCACAAACCGACGGTGCCGATGCGCCATCAGCCTGATGACAACCCGTTCCGCCCTCAGCTGGTGATGTAGCGCTGCAGGTGTTCGATCTCTTCGGCCTGCGCGTCGATCACCGCCTTGACCAGATCGCCGATCGAGATCACGCCGACGACCCGTTTGCCTTCCACCACGGGCAGATGCCGGATGCGGCTGTCGGTACACAGGCGCATGCAGTCGAACACGTCGGTATCCGGGCCGACGGTTAGTGGCTCGCTGCTCATGATGTCGGACACGGCCGTTTGCGACGAAGAACGGCCCTGCAGGATCACCTTGCGTGCGTAGTCGCGTTCCGATACCACGCCGAGCAGCTGGTCGCCGCGCATGACCAGCAGCGCGCCGACGCGGTGTTCGGCCATGTGCTTGATCGCTTCGAGTACCGGCGCCTCCGGCGCAATGCTGAAAACCTTGCTGCCCTTGCTTTCCAGCAGATGCTTGACCTGGCTCATGCTTGGGTCTCCCACCGGCCCGGGCGGGCCGTCTGTCACGAGTTTAACGCCGCTGCCGACCTCGCGTGTAGCGAAGTTGTGAAGCCATGCCGCCAACGTGCGGGCCTCAGCGCCGATCGCGCGGCAGGTGCTGTTCTTCGATGAAATACAGCGGTCGCTGCTTGCTCCAGATATGGCTCAATGGGGCGGTCGCGGCGGTGCGCGGCCTTCGATGTAGTCGGGGCCGCCGAGATGATTCATCTGCTGCTGGATCCAGTTGGCCCTGCGCTGCACGTATGCGCTGGGCCGATCCGCATGCAGGCGGCGCGGGCTCGGCAGCACGGCGGCGAGGCGTGCCGCCTGCGCCGGGCCGAGCTGCGCCGGCGAGGTGTGGAAGTATGCCTCGCTCGCCGCGCCCACGCCGTAGATGCCATCGCCCAGTTCGGCGATGTTCGAGTACACCTCGAGGATGCGCTGCTTAGGCCAGGTCAGCTCGATCAGCACGGTGAAATACGCCTCCAGTCCCTTGCGCACGAAGCTGCGGCCATTCCACAGGAACAGGTTCTTGGCAGTCTGCTGGCTGATCGTGCTGGCGCCGCGCAGGCGCTTGCCGTCGTCGGCCGCATCCATCGCATCCTGGATGGAGTCGAAGTCGAAGCCATGGTGGTACGGAAATTTCTGATCCTCGCCAGCCACCATCGCCAGTGGCACCCATGGCGACACCTTTTGCCACGGCACCCAGTGCTGGCGCAGCCGGAAATCATGCTCACCATGGATCCACGCGCCGAGCTGGCGTTCGAGCATCATCGCCGTTGTCCATGGCGGCACGAAGCGGAGCAACAACACCATCAACCAGCTCAGCGCCAGCCATGCCAGCACGAGGATCGCCAGTGAGCGCAGTAGGCGGATCAGCAGGGGGTGGCGAAACACAGGGAGCATTGGCGGTACGTGCGGGAGGATGGAGCAGTATACGGGGCGTTGTCCCGCCGCCTGCGCGCCCCCATCTGAAGCGCTTGACCTCAACCGGAACGTCTATCGTGGAAACCCTGCCTGTCGACGATGTGCTGCATCGCTTTCTGCTGGAACGTGCCGGCGTGCGCGGCACACTGGTACGACTCGGGCCGGCCTGGCGCGAGGTGGCTGGCCGTGCCGACTATCCGCCGGCTCTGCATGTGCTGCTCGGTGAGGCACTGGCCGCAAGCGCTTTGCTGACCAGCAACATCAAGCTGGATGGCGCGCTGTCGATCGAGCTGAAGAGTGCCGGCCCGCTGCGCCTGCTGTTTGCCGAGTGCAACGATCAGGGTCGCCTGCGCGGACTGGCACGCTGGCAGGAGCCGTTGCCCGCGCCGCTGGCACTGGACGCGCTGCCCGATGCGATCATGGCGATCACCATCGGCAACGTGGATCGCGATCAGCGCTATCAGGGTCTGGTCGACCTGCAGCACGCCGGACTGGCCGAGTCGCTGGAAAATTACTTCGTCAAGTCCGAGCAGTTGCCGGCGCGGATCCTGCTGGCCGCTGACGCCGAGCACGCTGTTGGCTTGATGCTGCAGAAAATGCCGGACGAGGGTGGTCGGGATGCTGCGCATGACGAGGATGCATGGAACCGCATCGTGCACCTGACCGCCACGCTGGGCATCGGAGAATTGCTGAGCAGCGCGCCGGAGCAGTTGCTGTATCGGCTCTACCATGAGGAATCGGTGCGCCTGTTCGAGCCGCGCGCACTGGCGTTCGGCTGCAGCTGCAGCCGCGAGCGGGTGACGGCGATGCTGCGTTCGCTCGGTCGCGATGAAGTCGAGGCAGCATTGGTGGCGCGGGGCGACGAGATCGAGGTGATCTGCGAGTTCTGCGCGCAGCGTTATCGCTTCGATCGCATCGATGCCGAGCATCTGCTCAGCGATGCCGCGGCACCTGCGGCGCCGGGGACATCACAATGAATCCGGCGCAGTGAAGACAGATCAGGCCAGCAGCAGTGGGTTGTCCGTGCTCAGCCAGGTGGAAGCTGGCTCCGGCGTGGCGAACAGGAAGCCCTGGCCGTAGCGGCAGCCGACCCGCAGCAGCGCCTGCCGCTGCGATTCTTTCTCGATGCCTTCGGCGATCACTTTCATCTGCAGCGAGTCGGCCAGCACCTGGATCGCGCGCACCAGCGCCAGACCCTGGGTCTCGGCGTCGTCGGGCGGCAGTTCGGTAATGAAGGATCGATCGATCTTCAGCGTCTCGAACGGGTACTGGTGCAGGTAGCTGAGCGAGGAGTAGCCGGTGCCGAAATCGTCGAGCGCGATGCCGACGCCATGGCTGCGTAGGTTCTGCAGCATCTGCTTGACCTGGGTCGGGTTCTCCAGCAATGCGTGCTCGGTGACCTCGATGCGGATGCAGCGCGTCGGTACGGCGTATTGCTCGAACAGTGCGAGCAGCCGCAGATCGAGGTCGGCGGAACGGAAATGCCGGCCGGAGACGTTGATGCTGATGAAGCCCTCTTTGCCGATCAGCCGCACGGCCTGGGTGCAGACCTGTTCGAAGATCTGCCAGTCGATCGCTTCGGCGCAACCGCACTCTTCGGCAATCAGCAGGAAATCATGCGGTGGCAGCAACCCGCGTTCGGGATGATGCCAGCGCAGCAGCGCTTCGTAGCCGGTGACGCGGCCGTCGGCGAGTTCGACGATCGGCTGGTAGAACGGCTCGAACTCGTTGCGGCTGAGCGCATGGCGCAGGTCGCTTTCCATGTCCAGCAGCGATAGCGCTTCGCGGCGCAAGCGATCGTCGAACATGGCGGCACGATGGCGACCGCCGTCCTTCGCGTTGTACATCGCCGCGTCGGCATCGCGCAGCAATTCTTCCGGCTGGCGGTAATGCGGGCTGCACAGGGCAATGCCGATCGACGCGGACGTGAAGATTTCCTTGGTGCCGAGCCGGAACGGCGTCTGCAGTTCGCTGATGATGCGCTCGGCAATCAGCGATGCCTTGCCGGTGTCGGCGATGCCTTCCAGCAACACGGCGAATTCGTCGCCGCCCAGGCGCGCGACCACATCGCGGGTTTTCAGGCAGGCGCGGATACGGCCGCCAACCTGGAACAGCAGGTCGTCGCCAACCAGATGACCGACTGAGTCGTTGATCACCTTGAAGCGGTCCAGGTCGATGAATAGCACCGCGAACTGCTCGTCCGGATTCGCGACGTAGCGCTGCATCGCCTGTTCCAGCCGTTGCAGCAACAGGGTGCGGTTTGGTAACCCGGTCAGTGAATCGTGCAGGGTTTCGTATTTCAGCCGACGCTCGACCCGTTCGCGTTCGGCGATCTGCTCGCGCAAGTCGCGATTGGCCAGCGCCAGCGCACGGGTGCGCTCGGTGACGCGACGCTCCAGCCCGGCATAGGCTTGCTTCAGCGATGATGCCGCCTGCTTGCGTTGCAGTGCATTGGCGATGTGGTAGCTGACGAAGGTGAGCAGCTCTTGATCGCGCTCGTTATAGGTGTGTTCGGGGGAATAACTTTGCAGCGCCAGCACACCCATCGCCTTGCCGCCCCAGATCAACGGTACGCCGAGCCAGCACACCGAGCGCGCACCGAAGTTGCTGATCTCGCCCAGCGCCGCCAGGCGGTCGATCTCGCGCGCGTCGGCCAGCAGCGGCCGGCCGTGGCGCAGCACATATTCGGTGGCGCCGCGACCGTGCGCGCGTGACGGCCTTACGCTTTCGATATCGTCCACTGAATAGGGGAAGGTGAGGTGCCCGCTGTCCTCGTCGACCAGCGCGATGTAGAAGTTGCGTGCATACAGCAGGCCGCTGATCACCCGGTGCATGGCTGCGTAGAACTTCTCCAGCGTCTCGGAGGTGTTGGCCAGTTCGGCGATGCGGAACAGGGCGGCTTGCAGGCGCTCGCCACGCTGCCGCTGCAGCACCTGCTGGCGCAGCACGCGGTTGGCCTCGCGCAGCGCGGCGGTACGGTCGGTCACCCGGCGACCCATCTCGATGTGCGCCTCGCGTCGTTCCAGCGCGGTCTGCACGTGCTGGGCCACGTAGTTCAGCAGCTCTTGATCATGCCGTGAGTAATGAGTGTCGGTGCGGTAGCTCTGCATCACGATTCCGCCCACTACGCTGCCACCGCGCAGCATCGGCACACCCAGCCAGTGATCGCAACTCGGACCGACCAGGACAAAGTGGTCGCCAAGCTGTTGCCTCAGTTCGTCGACCGAGCCCATCATCGGTCGCCCTCCCTTCAACAGGTTCCAGGTCAGGCTGTGCAGCATGTCGTCCAGCGGCATGCTCTGATCAGGCGGCGGTGGGTCGGTATCGGCGATGTCGACGTAGTAAGGGAAGCGGATGGTGTCGGTGGTCGCGTCATAAAGCACGATGTAGAAATTTTCCGCATACATCAGGCTGCTGACGATGGCATGCAGCGAGCGCATCATCTCGGGCATGTCGTGCTCGGCACCGGCCTGTTCGGCGATTGCGTAAAGCGCGCGTTGCAGCCGTTCGGCAAGGGCAAGGCGGGAAATGGCCTCGTACAGGCGACTGGTTTCGGCCAGCTGGCGCAGACGGGTGTCGGCCAGCCGGCCCAGCCAGTTCAGCTGATCGTGCACCGCCTCGGGCAGCGGCAGATCGGCCCACTCGAGGATCAAGGCACGCGGACCCTGGGGATCCTCGGCCAGATCGAGCTGTCCCGCCAGGTGGCCGGGTGATTCATCCATGCGTCGCCAGCGCAGCCGCCCCTGGATGCCGAAATTGCCCAGCATGAGCTCGCAGATTTCCATCACGCTGGCAGCGTCAGACGCCGTGAACAACCGCTCGACCGCGCCGTGCAGGGCCGCAAGATCCCGCGCCACCGGAAGCGGCAGGGATGAACGGATCGTCGGTGTAGCGTTCATGCGGTTGCAGTCGGTTCCGGGACGATCTGGCGGGTCAGAGTCGAAGCGCCTTTATATCGTGTAAGTTGGCCCGGTCGCCAGCTCTCCGATGGCGGGAACTGCGGGAGTCCCGACGGGTCGAAGCTTGACACAAACCCATGCCGTTCTGTGATTGGATAGGGGTTTTCGGGGTGTTAGTAAAACGTAAAACGGGGTATACTCACCTCCCAAAGTGTTCACTTCAGAAAGAGTCATCGACTCCACGCCCATGCGCCGCCTGCTCGCCCTGCTGCTGATCTCCCTGTTGCCGCTCACCGCGGTCGGGCAGTCTGTGAGCGATGGCAATGCCATGGCCGAGCGTCTGCTGGCGCAGCCGCCGGACCAGATGACTGAAGTCGAGCCTGGTGTCGTGGTGCCGCTGTGGCGTGGCGCCGATGGCCGCCTGCTGGCGCTCAAGGCGGATCAAAGCACTGGTGCCGATGCGTTGCGCAAGAATGCACCGCTGGCATTGCATGCGGTCGATGCGGCCAGCGTAATGACGACCGGCTTGCAATACGGCCTTGGCCCGAGGCTGCAGGCACATGCCGAAATCAGTGAGCACTCGTGGGCCGACCAGCGCTCGCGGATACTCGGCAGCGAAGTGGGTGCCACGTACGACGCCGGCCGTTACAGTCTCGGCGTGAGTGTCGGCACGACCAGCACGACCAACAACAGTATCCTGCCGCGCGTGCTTCCGGGCGCCGCGCCGGGCGTCGATGGTCTCTCCAGTTTCGACAACAGCGCCCAGTTCAGCGCGCATGGCCGCCTGGCCCTGGGCAGCAAGAGCGGTATCGATCTGGGCGCCAGCGTCGGTCGCATCCACCTGTTGCCGGGCAACCTGCTCGGCGTCAGTACGCTGGATCAGAAAGCGTTGAGTTTCGGTATCGACCACGGCCCGTTGAGCGGTGTCCTGACCGGTCGCACGATGCAGCCGCAGGCCGGCATTCCGGGCGGTTTCAATGCGGATCGTCGTTGGAACAGCATTGATCTCGGCGTGACTTGGCGTCTGCCGTGGCGCGGTGCGCTGAGTGTCGGTGCGCAGAACCTGTGGTCGTCCGGCACGCCGGCCAACACACCGGCGGGTCCGGAGCCGGATCAGTCGCGCACGCCGTACGTGCAGTATCACCAGGATCTTTGATCCGCCGGGTGGCACCTACCGGCTGAGACGAAAACGCCGTCGCGGATGCGACGGCGTTTTCATTTGAGCAGCCGGTCAAGCTGTCGTCAGTTCTGCTTGCGAACGCGCAGGTCGCCGCTGAAGGTTTCGATGTTGATCTTGCCGCTGCCATCGCCAAGGCGGACATTCAATGAGCTGCCGGGGCCGTGCTCGGGTTCCTTCGGCGTGCCGAAGTCGCTACGCAGGTTGCCACTGAAGCTGCTGGCGTGCAGGTTGCCGGAGGTGTTCGCGGGCAATTGCAGCTGCACGTCGCCGCTCATGCTGTCGATGCCCAGGCTGCCGTCGACGGTCAGTCCGCCGGTCAGCTGCACGTCGCCGGATACCGTGCTGAGGGTGAGTTTCCGCCATGGGCCGCCAGCGGCCTGGATACGGCCGGAAATGGTCTGCAGCTTGACGTCGCTGCCGAGTGCGGGCGCCAGAATTTCGCCGCTGACGGTCTGCAGGTCGGCCTGTTCGGCATGTCCGGCCAGCTCGATGCCGCCGCTAACGCTGTCCACTTTCAGCGAGGGCGTGCGGGCGTTAATGCGCGCCTTGCCGCTGACCGTATTGACCGCGATGCTGCCGCCATCCATGCCGTCGATGACCAGCGGCGCACTGACCACGTCGATGTCCAGCGAGGCGGCCTCGGGCACATGCAGTTCCAGCGTGGTCGGCGCCATGTTGTTGTCGCCTTTCCAGTTGAACCAGCCGGAGCCGCCCTGCGGTTCGACCTTGATCGTCATGTCGCCATTGCTGCCGGTGATGGTCAGCGGCTTGCTGCCATTGCCGAGCTGGCCGCTGACCTGCACCTCGTTGCGATTCCAGGCGATCACGTTCACCGTGCCGGCGATATTGCTGATGCTGACGCGGGCCGTCGGAGTGGCGTCATGGCGCAGCTGGATCGGTGTGTCAGCGAGCGCGTGGCCGATGCACAGACACAGCAGCAGCGGAAGATAGCGGGTGGTTTTCATGGGCATTCCTGTAGGTATCAACCGGCCTGGTTGGCTAATTGGCGCAGTTGCGCCTGTTGCAATTCGGTGCGGTCGAGCAGGCGCTGCAGCGCCGGTGAATGAGGTGCCTGCTGGATCGCCAGTTGCAGTTCCATGCGCGCGGCATCCAGTTCGATCGCGGCACCGGCCAGGCGTGGATCGGCCGGTTTCCAGCTTGCCGGAGCCTTGCTGATGCTAGCGATCCGTGGGGTCACCGGCGCTTGCAGCAGATGCCAGCCGATGCTGCCGATCAGCACTACCGAGGCGGCGAGACTGGCGGCCAACAGCCAATGCTGCCGGTGTTTCGGCGGATGCTCGGACACTGCCTGGATCACCGGCGCATGCGTGCGTTCCGTATCGTCCAGTGCGGCGTCGATCGAGGTCCACAGATCGCGCTGCGGTGTGAGCGGCTGGCGCAGGTCGCGCATCTGCCGACGCCATTCGAATTCGTTCATGACTTTTCTCCCAATATTTTGCGCAGCAGGCCGCGGGCGCGATGCAGTTGCGCTTTCGACGTACCGACCGCCATGCCCAGTTCGCTGCCGATCTCCTCGTGGAGCCAGCCCTCGATATCGTGCAACACCAGCACGGCGCGGGCTCGCGGTGGCAGTTGGCCGATCGCGCGTTCCAGTTCGTCGCGTTCGGCGGCGCAGAACGGGGTGGAGCCGGTGTCCGGCAAATGTTCGTCGTCCAGCATGCTGACCGGATCGGCGCCGCGGGCGCGGATATCCATCAGCGCCACGTTCACTGCGAGCCGATACAGCCAGGTGCCAAACGCGCTCTCGTGGCGAAAACCCGGCAGCTTTTGCCAGGCGCGGATGAACGCATCCTGGGTCAGATCCTCGGCGCGCGCATGGTCGTAGCCGGCAAGCCGGTACACCGCGCCGTGCACCCGGCCCACATGCAGCCGATACAGCCGCTGGAATGCCTGGCGATCGCCGGCAGCCGCGGCGCGCACGTCATCGGTGTCGTTGGCTCCCGTTGGGGCAGGCGACATGGAGCTTCCAATGGCAGGGCAGGCGGCGATCATCTTGCCAGCTTGGATGCGTCGTCGTGCGAAAGGGTTTGAACCGCTGCCGCAGTGTCCTTGCTATGGAAGCATCCCGGGCGGATGTGATGATCCGCCCGGATGCGCTGGCTCAGTGTGCGGCGGCTTCGCGGCGCGGCCGGACGTCCGCTTCATCCAGAGCTTTGGCCACGCGCTGCTGTTCCTTGCGCAGGGATTCCGGCAGGCGCGGGGCAAGGGTTTGCAGGTACTCGCCGATTGCAGCGAGTTCGCGCTGCCAGCCGGCGGTGTCCACGTCGAGCAATTCATCGAGCTGGGCAGGGTCGAGCTTGAGGCCGTCCAGCTCGAGTTCGTCTACTGCGGGCACGATGCCGACCGGGGTTTCGACGCCGGCCACGCGATCCTCGACGCGGTTGATCATCCACTCCAGCACGCGCAGGTTGTCGCCGAAACCCGGCCACAGGAATTTGCCGTCCGCGCCCTTGCGGAACCAGTTGACGTGGAAGATCTTCGGCAGCTTCGCGCCGGGTTGCTCGAACGCCAGCCAGTGCGCGAAATAGTCGCCGTAGTGGTAGCCGCAGAACGGTTTCATCGCCATCGAGTCGCGGCGCAGCACACCGACCGCACCGGTGGCGGCGGCGGTGGTTTCCGAGCCCATCGCGGCGCCCATCAGCACACCGTGGCCCCAGTCGCGCGCTTCCATCACCAGCGGCAGCAGGGATGGGCGACGGCCGCCAAACACGATCGCGCTGATCGGCACGCCCTGCGCTGCCTCGGCCATTTCCGACCAGGTCGGACATTGCTTCGCGCTGACCGTGAAGCGTGAATTCGGATGCGCGGCGGGGCCGTTGGCGGCATCGTACGGACGTCCCTGCCAGTCGGTGACCGGCATGCCGGGCAGGCCTTCCCACCACGGCTGGTTGTCGGCGGTGACCGCGACGTTGGTGAAGATGGTGTCGTGCGAGATGCTCTTCAGCGCATTGGGGTTGGTGGCGTCGCTGGTACCCGGTGCCACGCCGAAGAAACCGGCTTCCGGGTTGATCGCGTATAGACGTCCATCCGCGCCGGGACGCATCCAGCAGATGTCGTCGCCGATCGTCCACACCTTCCAGCCATCCTGGCGATAACCCGCCGGCGGTATCAGCATCGCCAGATTGGTCTTGCCACAGGCGGACGGGAACGCGGCGGCGATGTAGTGCGTGTCGCCGCGGGGATCCTCAATGCCCACGATCAGCATGTGCTCGGCCAGCCAGCCTTCGTTGCGCGCCTGTTCGCTGGCAATGCGCAACGCGTGGCACTTCTTACCCAGCAGCGCATTGCCACCGTAGCCGGAGCCGTACGACTTGATCGACAGTTCGGCCGGGAAGTGCATGATGAAGCGGCGTTCGGGGTCGAGTTCGCCGGTCGAGTGCAAGCCTTTGACGAACGTACCCTCGCGTTCGATCCGCGCCTGCGCGGCGGCGCCCATGCGGGTCATGATCTTCATGTTGGCGACCACGTACGGGCTGTCGGTGATCTCCACGCCGCAGCGTGCCAGCGGCGAGTCGATCGGGCCCATGCAGTACGGAATCACGTACATGGTGCGGCCTTCCATGCAGCCGTCAAATAGTGCATCGATCTTCGCGTGCGCGTCGGCAGGGGCCATCCAGTGGTTGTTCGGGCCACTGTCCTGCTCGTCGGGGTGACAGACGAAGGTCAGGTGTTCGACACGGGCCACGTCGGAAGGGTTGGAGCGGTGCAGATAGCAGCCCGGATGGGTCTGCTGGTTCAGCTCGATCAGGGTGCCGGTGTGCAGCATCTGCTGCACCAGTGCCTGGTACTCGGCGTCGGAGCCGTCGCACCAGTGAACCTGTGCGGGGCGCGTGAGCGCCGCCACTTCGTTTACCCAATGCTCGAGTGCTTCCAGCTTGCTGGCCATCGCGTCCCTCTGGATTTCGTAAAATTTGATCTGAAACGTTAGTTTGCGTGCACTGGTATTGCAAGGTTTCGTGCAATAAAAACGGCGCCGATAGGCGCCGTGCGGGCCGTGTGCTGCGAAGGGGATCAGGCCGGAATCAGCGTCGCGATCATGTGTTCGACGTAGGCGTCGAATTCCTCGTGATTGATCCGCGGCAGGCCCAACGTGAAGTTCAGCTGCAGGAAGCCCACGTAGGCGGCGTAGGTCAGGCGAGCCCGGTTCAATGCCTGCGGCGCCGGCAGGCCAGCCTCGCGATAGGCGGTGGTCAGGAACTCCATCCGCCGCTGCGACACGCGAGCCATCACCGGCACCACCTGCGGATGATCCAGCGCCTTCAGCAGCGAGGCATACACGCGATGCGGCTGCAACTCGTGCGCCACCCGGCGAAACAGCTCGGGCAGGCGCTTGCGCGGGTCGGCGATCTGTTCGATCTGGCCGAGTACCTCGCGCTCGCCATACTGCTCCCAGCGTTCCAGTGCCGCATTCAACAAGGCTTCGCGGGTACGGAAATGCCAGTAGAAGCTGCCCTTGGTCACGCCCAGCTGGCGCGCCAGTGCCTCGACGGCGAGTGCGCCGACGCCCTGCTCGGCAATCAGGTGCAGGGCGGCGAGTTCCCAATCTTCGGCGGACAGACGGGTGCGTTCTGGCTTGCTGCTGACATTCATGTGCGTATGGTAGCCACACCCTGTGTATTTGTAATGGGGTACGGCCAATCTGGCTGAATGTATTGGCTATTTTCAGCTTGCTTGAAGGTCGCCGAAGGGGCGGTTGACGGCAAGCGTCGAGGCAATCCATACTCATCCGTATGGTTTCCGATATCCCATCCTTCCATGCTGTCAGCCGTTTCCCCGTTGCCGACTTGAGTCTCGCGGTGGAGACGCGCAATCCGGCCGGCCATCCGGCGCTGCTGTTTGCGCATGGTTTCGGCCAGACCCGCGGTGCCTGGAACGGTGCGGCCACGGCACTGGCCGATACCGGTTGCCGTTGTGTGACGTTCGATACCCGCGGTCATGGCGAAAGCGATCGCGTGGCCGACGGTGAATACCATATGGATCAGTTTGCCGACGACTTGCTGCGACTGGCCGCGACGCAGCCCGAGCCGCCGATCCTGGTCGGCGCGTCGATGGGCGGCTTGCTCGGCATCGTGCTCGCCGGCGAAGTACGACCGACGCCGTTCCGCGCGTTGGTGCTGGTCGACATCACGCCGCGCTGGGAAACCGCCGGGGTGGAGCGCATTCTCGCGTTCATGCAGGCGCATCCGGACGGCTTCGCGGATTACGCCGAGGCGGCCGAGCAGATCGCCGTATATCTGCCGCAGCGTCGCGAGCGCAAGAGCGAGGAGCAACTGCGCCCGCTGCTGCGCGAAGGCACCGACGGCCGGCTGCGCTGGCATTGGGATCCGGCCCTGCTGGCCGGTGGTGTGGTGCAGGAGAGCGAGCGTTACCAGCCACGCCTGCAGGCGGCCGCGGCGAAGATCGACGTGCCCGTGCTGCTGCTGTCCGGCGCACGCAGCGACGTGGTCTCGCGTGCCACCGTCGATGAATTTCTGCAATTGGTGCCGCATGCAAAGCATGCGGAACTCCCGCACGCCACGCACATGGTGGCGGGCGACGCGAATGATGCGTTTACGCGCGAAGTCGTCCGCTTCGTGCAGAGCCTTGCTCCATCTGTCGACCGGCGGCATGCCGGCGCTGTCCAACCGTGATGAGGTGCTCAAGATGTCCGTGATACTGACCCTGCTGGCGGCGCTGATTGCCACCGGCGCATGTGCCTACCATCGCAGCAGCCTGCGTACCTGGGCAATCGCCACGATCGTCACCACGCTGGTGGTCGGTCTGATCGCGCAGGCGCCGTGGACGATGGTGATCTTGCTGATCATCGAGCTGGCGATTGCGGTGCCACTGCTGCTGGTGGATTTCCGTCGCAGGCAGATCAGTGCGCCGCTGCTGAAGCTGTTCGCCAAGGTCACTCCGAAGCTGTCCGAGACCGAGCAGACCGCGCTGGAAGCGGGCACGGTCGGTTTCGAGGGCGAGCTGTTCTCCGGCAAACCGGACTGGCACGAACTGCTGAAGCAGCCGAAGCCAGAATTGAGCGTGGAGGAGCAGGTCTTCCTCGACGGTCCGGTGGAAGAACTGTGCGGGATGATCGACGACTGGCAGATCACCCACGAGCTGGCCGACCTGCCGCCGAACGTGTGGGAGTTCATCAAGAAACATCGCTTCTTCGGCATGATCATCCCGAAGCAGTACGGCGGCCTGCAGTTCTCCGCGCTGGCGCATTCGGCGGTGCTGCAGAAGCTGGCCACGATGTCGGCCACGGTGGCCTCGACCGTCGCGGTGCCGAATTCGCTCGGGCCGGCCGAGCTGCTGCTGCATTACGGCAGCGACGAACAGAAAAACTACTACCTGCCGCGACTGGCCGTCGGCGAGGAAATTCCCTGTTTCGCGCTGACCGGCCCGTATGCCGGCTCCGATGCCACCTCGATCCCCGATTTCGGGATCGTCTGCAAGCAGACTGTCGATGGCGTCGACACGATCGGCATCAAGCTTACCTTCGACAAGCGCTACATCACGCTTGCGCCGGTTGCCACGGTGGTCGGTCTGGCCTTCCGCATGTACGACCCCGAGCACCTGCTCGGCGACAAGGATGACCTCGGCATCACGCTGGCCTTGCTGCCGCGTTCGACGCCGGGGCTGCAGATCGGTCGTCGTCACTTCCCGTTGAACGTGCCGTTCCAGAATGGTCCGATCCACGGCAAGGACATGTTCGTGCCGCTGTCCACGTTGATCGGTGGGCCACACATGGCCGGCCACGGCTGGCGCATGCTGGTCGAGTGTCTTTCGGTGGGCCGAGCGATTTCGCTGCCGTCCAACGCCACCGGTGGTGTACGCGCGGCAGTGGCGTCGGTCGGCGCGTATGCGCGCATGCGCAAGCAGTTCGGCCTGGCGATCGCCCGGTTCGAGGGTGTGGAAGAAGCGCTGGCTCGCATTGGTGGCCTGACCTATGCCACTGCGGCGCTCTCGCGCGCCACCGCCGCCGCGGTCGATCGCGGCGAGAAGCCGGCGGTGCCGTCGGCGATCGCGAAATACCACGCCACCGAATGGGGTCGGCAGATCGCCGGCGACGCGATGGACGTGCTCGGTGGCAAGGGCGTGCAACTCGGTCCGAGCAACTATGCCGGCCGGGCCTGGCAAGGCGTACCGATCGCGATCACCGTGGAAGGCGCCAACATCATGACGCGCAGCCTGATGATCTTCGGGCAGGGTGCGATTCGCTGTCATCCATACGTGCTGAAGGAAATGCAGGCACTGTCGATCACCGATCGCGGCGAGCAGCTGAAGACGTTCGACCGGCTGCTGTTCGGTCACATTGGTTTCGGCATCTCCAACGCGGTGCGCAGCTTCGCGATGGGCCTTACCGGTTCGCGTCTCGGCGAGAGCGCCGGCGACGCCTATACCCGTCGCTACTATCGCAAGCTCGATCGTTACTCCGCCGCGCTGGCGTTGTGCGCCGACGTGTTCATGGGTGTGCTCGGCGGCAAGCTGAAGTTCAAGGAAAAACTGTCCGCGCGCCTCGGTGACGTGCTGAGCTATCTGTATATAGCCAGCGCAATGCTCAAGCGCTACGAGGATACCGGCCGGCCGGAAGCGGATCGTCCGCTGCTGGCATGGGCGTTCCACCAGTGCGTGTGGAACATGCAGATGGCGCTCGATGGCGCGATCCGCAATTTCCCGGTGCGCCCGGTGTCGTGGCTGCTGCGCGCGCTGGTGTTCCCGTTCGGTCGCCGTGAAGTGCCGCCGTCCGATCGGCTGGGTCGCCGTGTCGCCGCGCTGATCACCGCCCCCAGCGAGGCGCGCGATCGGCTGATGGAATGGGTCTACCTGACCCCGACCGCAAACAACACCATCGGCCGCATGAATGCGTTGCTACCGGACGTGATCGCGGCGGAGCCGGTCGATCGCAAGTTCGGCAAGGCGCTCAAGAGTGGCCAGTTCACGGCGCACGATTACATGGACCAGCTGGCCGAAGCCGAACAGTCCGGCGTGCTGAATGCCAGCGAGGTGGCGTTGCTCAAGCGCGTGCGCGAGGGCGTGTTCGAGTTCATCTCGGTGGACGACTTCGAACCCGACGAGCTGCGCGCGCTCAAGACCCGCGCGGACAAGTAGGAAGCTGGCAAGCCTGCCCATACTGGCTCGCGCTTGATGTGGCTCGCACGACATCAGGCGCGTGTTGGCTTTTCCCGGAGAGTTGTCGATGAGTGCGTCCGTGCTGTCGCTATACCGTCGCATCACACGCTGGCCAGCGGGCCACTGGATTTTTTC
The DNA here is from genome assembly GCA_035566635.1 of Rhodanobacter sp. Taxonomy (GTDB): domain Bacteria; phylum Pseudomonadota; class Gammaproteobacteria; order Xanthomonadales; family Rhodanobacteraceae; genus Rhodanobacter. Next base: position 278,461 of record DATMQY010000005.1, on the reverse strand, counting down.
GCGACTGGTCTGTTTCAAGGCGCCTTACTTCGCCACAATCGCGCCGCGATTCGTGGCGCTGGAGGCGGGGCGTTGCGAAGTGCGTATTCGCGACCGTCGGCGCGTGCACAACCACATCGGCACCGTGCATGCGATCGCGTTGTGCAACCTGGCCGAACTCAGCGCCGGTGTGATGACCGACGCGACCATTCCGGCCGACATGCGCTGGATTCCCAAGGGCATGACCGTCGAGTACCTGAAAAAGGCGGTGGGCACCTTGCATGGAGTCGCCACGCCCGAGACGGCGGTGCATTCTGCTGCCGCAGGCTATGAGTGGCCAGTCAATGTGCAAGTCACCGATGCCGCCGGCGAGGTGGTTTTCCGCGCACGTGTGATGATGTGGATGTCGCCGCGCAAGCACGCCTGAACGTGTTGTCTGTGGTGCGTGGGCTCAGTCTGCCAGCACGCAACGATTCTTGCCGCTGCGCTTGGCCGTATACATGGCGCGGTCGGCGGCCTGGATCAACTGCTCGTCGGCATCGGGCCGGTCATCGGGAAGGTAGGGCACGATACCGATGCTGGCGCCGATGCGCACGTCGACCGAACTGCCGTTGACGCGCAGCGCGTAAGGCTCGCTCAGCGCCGCACACAATTTCTGGCAGAGCTGCAGTGCCTGCTGCGGATCCTCGATGTCCTCCAGGATCAGCGCGAATTCGTCGCCGCCCAGCCGCGCCACGGTGTCGTTGCCGCGCAGCTGCGCCGACAGCCGCGCCGCGATGTCCTGCAGCAAAGCGTCGCCGGCCGGATGGCCATGTTCGTCGTTGATGTCCTTGAAGCCGTCGATGTCGATGCAGGCCAGCGCGAAGCTGTCGTGATGGCGATGCGCGCGCTGAATCGCCACGTGCAGCCGGTCGCGGAACAGCATGCGGTTCGGCAGGCCGGTCAACATATCGTGGCTGGCCTGGTGGCGAACCATCGCCTCGATCAGCTCGCGTTCGGCGACTTCCTGAGTGAGCTGCTGGTTGCGCTCGGCCAGTTCGGCCATGGCCTGCTGCAGTTCGGCACGCGCCGCATACAGCTCCAGGAACACGCGTACCTTGGACTGCAGGATCACGTCGTTGATCGGCTTGGCGATGTAATCGACGGCGCCGGAGCGGTAACCCTTGAGGCGGTTCAGGTCATCGGCATAGGCGGCGGTGACGAAGATGATCGGTGTGTCGCGCAGTTGCTCGGCCTCGCCCAGCAAGGTGGCCACCTCGAAACCGTCCATGTCGGGCATGTGGACGTCGAGCAGGATCAACGCAAACCGGTGATCCAGGCACAACGCCAGCGCTTCGTTGCCGCTGCGCGCCTCGAAGATCTGCGCACCGCTGTGTGCGAGCAGTCGGCGCATGGCAACCAGGTTGGCGGCGGTATCGTCGACGATCAGAATTTTCGGCAGCATCACGTTCGCACCAAGTGGCATCCCGTGTGGCAACCTTAAACCGCGCCATTGCCGATCGGTGTGAAATTAGCGGCATTGCCGCCACCGAGGCCGGGGGATCAACGCGGCAGCCAGCTCCGCAGCATGGCCGCCAGCCGATCGATGTCGATCGGTTTGGACAGATAGTCGCTGGCGCCCATGGCCATGCACTTCTCGCGATCGCCATGCATCGCCTTGGCGGTCAGCGCGATGATCGGCAACTGGGCGAACCGCGGCTGCGCGCGGATCGTGCGCAGCACCTCGTAGCCGTCCATGCCCGGCATCATGATGTCCATCAGAAGCAGCTCCGGGGCGGCCTCGTCGGCCAGCATCCTCAACGCCTTGTGGCCGTCCTGCGCCAGGCTCACCTGCAACCCCCAGCCACGCAGCACCTTGGACAGCGCAAACAGATTGCGCATATCGTCGTCCACCAGTAGCACTCGATGGCCGCTCAGTCCCGCGACCGGTGGTGGCGGACCGGCCGTCGCGGGCACGGCGCTGCCGCCGTTATCCCCGGCCTGCTGCCCGCTGGCGACGAGCAGCAGGCGTTCGAGCGCGAGCCCGATCGATTCGCGGCTGACCGGCTTGGTCAGGAAGCCGATCGCGCCGCGTGCCAGCGCGCGCGGGGCCTCGTCGGTGACCGAGATGCAGTGCACCGGAATCGTGCGGGTGGCGTCGTCGGCGCGGAGCTGGTCGAGCACCGCCCAGCCATCCATCGTCGGCAGCGCGACATCCAGCAGGATGCCGCTGGGGCGATGCTGTCGCGCCAGCAGCAATCCGGATTCGCCATCGGCAGCGGCCAGTGCGCGGTAGCCTTTGCGGTGGATCATGTCGATCAGGATGCGCGCAAACACGGGGTCGTCCTCGATCACCAGGATCGTGGTCTGACCGGGCAGCAGCGAATGACGGTCGTCGTCGACCACGTCCGGCAACAGGTGCGGCGATGTCGCTCGCGCCGGCGTTGCAGTGTTTGGCCTTGGCGCGGCGTCGGCCGATTCGAGTGATGGCGCCGGCGGCGTCTCGGGCAGCAGCACGGTGAAGGCGCTGCCGCGACCGCTTTCACTGTGTAGCACGATGTCGCCGCCCAGCAGCAAGGCCATTCGCCGCGAGATCGCCAGGCCCAGCCCGGTGCCGCCGAACTGCCGACTGGTGCCCGCATCGACCTGTTCGAACGCGTTGAAGATGCGCTCGAACTTGTCGCGCGGGATGCCGATGCCGGTGTCACTGACCGTCAGCGCGAGCAGCGGCTGGTCGCGCAGCGCGGCGGGGACGGCGAGTTCGCTGCCGGGCCGGCCGATCCGCACGCTGACCCCGCCGCGCACGGTGAACTTGAATGCGTTGCTGAGCAGGTTGTTGGTGATCTGTTCGAGCTTGCCTGCATCGGTGTGCAGGATCGCCGGCAAGCCGGGCCCGATCTCCAGCGTGAAACCCAGTCCCTTCTGCTCGGCGACATGCGCAAAGCTGCGCCGGAGCCGCCGTTCCAGCTCGGTCAGCGACAGCTCGTCGATGATCAGTTCCATCTTGCCGGCCTCGATCTTGGACAGGTCGAGGATGTCGTTGATCAGGTACAGCAGGCTGTTGCCGGCGTCATGGATGACCCGTGCCGATTCGACCTGCTCTCCATTGAGATTGCCGCTGTCGTTGTCGGCGAGGCTGCGCGAGAGGATCAGCAGGCTGTTCAACGGTGTGCGCAACTCGTGCGACATGTTGGCCAGGAACTCGGACTTGTACTGGCTGGCCCGCGCGAGCTCGTCGGTCGTTACGCGCAATTCTGCGTTGGACGCCTGCAGTTCGTCGGCCTGCCTGCGCAGTTCGTCCTCCGAGGCGATCAGCCGTTCGGACTGCTGTTCGAGTTCGGCCGTCTTCGCATGCAGGGCATCGTTGTTGTCGCGCAGCACTTGTTTCTGCTGGCGCATTACCAGCTCGGACACGCGCAGCTCGTCGGCCTGCTCCTGCGTGCGCAATAACAGATCGTGCGTGCTGATCGTGCGGTTGAGGTTTTCCAGGGTCAACGCAACGAGCGGCAGGAGTTCCTCCAGCAGTTGACGGTGCAGCGGGCTGAGCGCGGTGAAGCCGGCCAGTTCCAGCACGCCGATCAGGGTGTCTCGGTAGAGCACCGGCAGGATCGCCAGATGGCCGGGCAGCGCTTCGCCGCTGCCGGAGTCGATGTGCAGGTAATCAGCCGGCACGTTATCGAGGATGATCGCCTTGCGTTCCACGGCGCACTGCCCGACCAGCCCTTCGCCGGGCATGTAGTGATCCGACGAACGGTTGCGCAGGCGCAGGCCGTAGCTGCCCAGCAGGTCGAGTCGATGCCGTGCGTCATCGTACGAATAGAACAGACCCACCCCGGCCTCGCACAGCGGCACCAGCTCGCTGATGAACCATTGCGCGAACTCCTTGTGCGTGGGGGCCTGCAGCAGAAGATGGGAAATGCCCGAGACCTGCGCCTTGATCCAGGTCTGCGCCTGCGTATCGAGCGACATCTGCTTGAACACCTGCAGCGTGCGCGCGATTTCGCCGATCTCGTCGCGCCGATCGAGCCGGTCGACCTCGAAATTGTGGTCATGCTTTGTCAGCCGGTTCAACAGGTCGGTCAGGTTGCGCAGCGGTCGGGTGATCAGCCGCGAGGTCAGCCGGATCACCACGATGCCGAGGATGAGGCCCAGCAGGATCGCCACCGCGTTGATCACCATGGTGGTGGTAAGCGTACGATCCAGCTGCGCTTTGCGCGTGACCAACAGCAGGTTTTCCTCGGCCGTCATCTGGTCGAGCAGCATCGACAGATCCTCGATCCGAACGGTGCGATGCTGCATATAGCTCGACTGGATACGTTGCCGTTCCACGCCCGCAGCCGGGTTGCCGAGATCCAGCGCGGTCAATGGATTGATCGCGTTGTCTGTGATCTCCTGCTGCCATCGGGCCGCCAACGCTTCGATCGAGTCGATGCGTGACTGCTGCAACACGTTGTCGGCCGTCAGGCGGCGCAGCTCGGCGAGGCGGTCATGCAAGTCGCGCGTCGCGCCCTTGAACAGCGCCAGCTGGTTCGTGCCGGGGGATAGCATGTAGTCGCGCGCATCGACCTGGTTGCCTTGCACCACCCGTTGCACGTCATCGAGTTCGAGCAGCACCTGGTAGGTGTGCATGGCCCAGTGCCGATTGCTTTCCTGCTGATGCAGCGAGTGCAGGGTGATCCCGCTGGTCAGCAGGAACAGGCCCAGCAGCAGGCTGATCGCCAGCGTCATCTTGCGCTGCAACGGCTGGTCGGCCAGCCAGGAACGGTTTGATCGGTTCGGGCGCATGCGAAGATCATCGCAGTTTGCGCGGCTGTTTGCTGCACGCGCGCCGTGAAGGCGGGCGTGCATTCCATCAACGATTCAGCGACGGCGCCACGGCATGAATGGCACGATCGAGCCGCGCCGCAACGCGACAACCAGCAGGCCGAGCGTGCACAGCGAGCACAGGCTCAGCGCGATCACCGACGCCTCGGCGCCGAACACGCCGCCGCTGAGCCAGTCCGGGCCGCTGCGGGTGGACACCAGCCAGCCGTCGGTTTTGAGCCCCGAGACGGGAATGCCGTAGATCGTGCCCTGGGCAAAGTTCCATGCCGCATGCACGCCCATGCAAATCGGCAGCGAGCGGGTCACGTGATACAGCATGCCGAACAGCAGGCCGGCCTCGATCGCGATGGCGGCCGAGCTCCACAGCGTGGCGCCCGGATTGGCGATATGCGCGGCGCCGAAGAACAACGCCGAGACGATCAGTGCAGCCCAGGTGCCGAGGCCTTCCTCGACAATGCGGAACAGCGCGCCGCGAGTGATGATCTCCTCGCCGATGCCTGCGCCCAGTCCGACCATCAGCAGGGCCGGCAGCCAGTGCGCATCCGGATTCGTGCCGGTGACGTGGTAGCTGCCCAGCAGGTACAGCACGCCGACCACAGCACTGAACAGCAGCAGGCCCGCGAGCATGCCGATGGCGCCATCCGGCAGCAACCGGCGCAGCGCCAGCTCGCTGACCGGGCGGCGCTCCACCAGTTTCACCAGCAGCAGGTAGGCCAGCAGCGCCGGCAGAGCGCGCATCAGCAGCTGCCCCAGGGCATGAGCGACATCCGATGCTCCCTTGCCGCCCCAGCCCAGCACATGGATCAATCTGCCCATCGCGAAACTGAAGACGATGAACAGCAGGGTGAAGATCACCATGCGCGCTAGCGGCGAAAACACCAGCCAGCGCTTCCAGCGCGGCGCGCCGGCAGGTGTGACGAAAGCAACGGACGCGTCATGCATGGCGCTGTGTTCCCCTATCTAGAGGGGTGCACGCTAACAGCCGAAGTTGGAGACGCCTAGTGACGTCTGTCATGGCCGATATCGGGGCCAGCGCTACACCTCGACGGAGGCCGCATGCTCGCGCGTGTTGGCAAAGCGCACCTGCGGCCAGCGCTCCTGCGCCAGTTGCAGGTTCACCCGCGTCGGCGCGATGTAGACCAGTTCGCCGGCACCGTCGATCGCGAGATTCATCGCGTTCTTCTCGCGGAACTCGGCCATCTTCTTCTCATCGTCGCAGTGCACCCAGCGCGCCGTGGTCACCGTCACCGGCTCGAAGCTGGCGTCGACGTTGTATTCGTCCTTCAGCCGATACGCCACCACGTCGAACTGCAGCACGCCGACGGCGCCGAGAATCAGGTCGTTCGACATCAGCGGGCGGAAAAACTGGGTGGCACCTTCTTCGCTCAACTGCGCCAGGCCCTTCTGCAGTGCCTTCATCTTCAGCGGGTCGCGCAGGCGCGCGCGGCGGAACAGTTCCGGTGCGAAGTTCGGGATGCCGGTGAAGTTGATCGCCTCGCCTTCGGTGAACGTGTCGCCGATGGTGATGGTGCCGTGGTTGTGCAGACCGATCACGTCACCTGGGTAGGCGGTCTCCACGATCTCGCGGTCGCTGGCCATGAAGGTCAGCGCGTTGGCGATGCGGATGTCCTTGCCCGTGCGAGTCTGGATCATCTTCATGCCGGCGGTATAGGTGCCCGAACACACGCGCATGAACGCCACGCGATCGCGGTGCGCCGGATCCATGTTGGCCTGGATCTTGAACACGAAGCCGGAAAGTTTCTCTTCCTCCGGCTGCACCTCGCGGCTCAGCGTACCGCGTGGACGCGGCGACGGCGCGTGTTCGACGAAGAAATCCAGCAACAGCTGCACGCCGAAGTTGTTCACCGCCGAGCCGAAGAACACCGGCGTCTGCCTGCCGGCGAGATACTCGTCCATCTCGAACGAGGGCGCGGCGCCCTGTACCAGTTCGAGCTCGTCGCGCAGCTCGCGCATCGCCTCGTCGCCGATCTTCTCCAGCAGCCCCGGCGCATCGAGTCCCTTGAAGATGGTGGAGTCCTGCCGGGTGAAATTCTTGCCCGGCTCGAAGATGTGCACCTCGTCCAGTACCAGGTGGTACACCCCCTTCAAGCGCTTGCCCATGCCGATCGGCCAGGTCACCGGGGCGCAGGCAATGCCGAGCACCGACTCGACTTCGTCGAGCAGCTCGATCGGCGAACGGCCCTCGCGGTCGAGCTTGTTGATGAAGGTCATGATCGGCGTGTCGCGCAGCCGGCAGACTTCCATCAGCTTGATCGTGCGCTCTTCCACGCCCTTGGCGCAGTCGATCACCATCAGCGCCGAATCCACCGCAGTCAGCACGCGGTAGGTGTCCTCGGAGAAGTCCGCGTGGCCTGGCGTGTCGAGCAGGTTGACGATTTTGCCCTCGTACGGGAACTGCATCACCGACGACGTCACCGAGATACCGCGCTCCTTCTCCAGCGCCATCCAGTCGGAGGTCGCATGCCGCGCCGCCTTGCGCCCCTTCACCGAGCCGGCCATCTGAATCGCGCCGCCGAACAGCAGCAGCTTTTCGGTCAGCGTGGTCTTGCCTGCGTCAGGGTGGCTGACGATGGCGAAGGTGCGGCGGCGGCGGGTTTCTTGCAGATGGGTGGACATGGATGGCGGGTCAGCTGGAGCGCGAACCGTCAATTGTAGCTTGAACAGGCTCTCAGGCCTTCCTTATCCCCGCCAGCTACATCCTGACTTTGAGCGCAGCAAGAACAGGCTGTTCTCCCGGATCTATTTGCAGCTTTGTCAGACAACTAATGAATCTTCACAAATTCATTGATCCGAGAGTGATACACAGGAGCGGATACGACAGGCGGGTAGCCAGAAAGGCCTTGCAGTTTGGGAGACGCCAATGAGCAGCAAACCGAACATCCTGTTAGTCCATGGCGCGTGGGGCGATGCCGGGCACTGGGGTCACGTGATTCCCTTGTTGCATGCCAAGGGATACAAAATCAACGCCGTCGAGAACCCGTTGACCTCGCTAGCTGATGATATTGACCGCACCAGCAAGTTGGCGGCCGCGCAGAGCGGTCCCACCTTGCTGGTGGGTCATTCTTACGGCGGCGTGGTGATCACTGGTGCCGGCCATGTGCCCAATGTGGTGGGGCTGGTATACGTCGCCGCCTTCGCGCCCGACGAAGGCGAAACTCCTGGCAGCATCTTCGGCATGCGCGAGCCGCCGCCCGGTGCCGCGGCGATTCGCCCGGACGCCAACGGTTACCTGTGGATCGACCAGACACAGTTCCACGAGAACTTTTGCCAGGATCTCGACCAGACCGAAGCATTGGTGATGGCCGTGACCCAGAAGCCGATCGCGGCCCGCTGTTTCGATGACAAGACTGGCGCACCTGCGTGGAAGGTCAAGCCGAGCTGGTACCAGGTGTCGAGCAATGACCGCATGATCCCGCCGGAAACCGAGCATTGGTTCGTCGAGCGCATGAAGCCTCAAAAGGCGATCACTCTGCCTTCCAGTCATGCTTCATTGGCGTCGTATCCGAACGAGATCGCGGCACTGATTGAGGAGGCCGCCAAAGCAGTTGCATGACGCGTTGTCTCAAACACGCGAGCACGGGGTTTGCGTACGTCAGTTCGCAAGCCTCATCGGCGAAATCGCGGAGCGAATTCGTTAGCGCCAACCGTGGCAGAGAGGGATGTCTATCGTGTGCAGTCTGATCCAATAAAAAAAAACCGGGGATTTCTCCCCGGTTTTTTCTCACACTCTCATTGATGCAATCGGCTGAATCTCGGAGGCGAAGCCTTACTTCGCTTCCTTCTCCATCAGCTTTTCGACCATGCTGGCAGGCACTTCTTCGTAATGATCGAAGATCATGCTGAAGTTGCCGCGACCGCTGGTCGCCGAGCGCAGGAAGTTGATGTAGCCGAACATCTCGGCCAGCGGCACGAAGCCCTGCACGAAGGCATTGACACCCTTCTGACCCTGCTCTGTGATCGAACCGCGACGACGGTTCATGTCGCCGATCACATCGCCCAGGTAGGTCGCTTCGGTGACAACTTCCAGCTTCATCACCGGCTCGAGCAACTTCGGCTTGGACAGCTTCTGCGCTTCGCGGAAGCAGGCGCGGGTGGCGATTTCGAAGGCGAGCGCTGAGGAGTCGACGTCGTGGAACTTGCCGTCGATCAGGCGTGCCTTGAAGTCCAGCACCTGGTAGCCGGCGACCTGACCCTGGCGGGACTCCTTCGTGATGGCCTGCTCCACTGCCGGGATGAACTCGCGCGGCACGCGACCACCGACGACTTCATCGGAGAACACCACGCCGGTCCCCGGCTCGCCCGGCTCGAAGATGATCTTCACTTCGGCGAACTGACCGGTGCCACCGGTCTGCTTCTTGTGCGTGTAGGTGTGCTCGACGGACTTGCCGAAGGCTTCGCGGAAGCTGACCTTGGGCTTGCCCATGTTCGCTTCCACGCCGAGCTCGGTGCGCATGCGGTCGATGGTGATTTCCAGGTGCAGCTCGCCCATGCCCTTGAGCACGGTCTGGCCGGTTTCCTGGTCCACTTCCATGCGCAGCGACGGATCGGCCTTGACCATCTTGTAGAGCGCGGTCGACATCTTGTCGACGTCGCCGCGGGTCTTCGGCTCGACCGACACGCTGATCACCGGATCCGGGAAGCGCATGCGCTCGAGCAGGGCCGGATGCGCCGGATCGGACAGCGAATCGCCTGTCTCGGTGTCCTTCATCGAGACGAACGCGCAGATGTCACCGGCGCGCACTTCGTCGATTTCCTTGGTGGCGTTGGCCTGCACTTCCACGATGCGGCCCACACGTTCCTTCTTGCCGCGAGTGACGTTCTGCAGCGTGTCGCCCTTCTTGATCACGCCCGAATAGATGCGGCAGAAGGTCAGCGTGCCGAACTGGTCGTTGATGACCTTGAACGCCAGTGCGCGCGCCGGCGCGTCGTCGGTGACTGCCTGCTCGCCGATGACGTTGCCGTCCTCGTCGACCATCGAGATGCCGCCGTTCTCGCCCGGGTACGGCATGTAGTCGACCACGGCGTCCAGCAGCTGCTGCACACCCTTGTTCTTGTACGAGGAGCCGCAGAACACCGGCACCAGCTTGCCGGTGACGCAGCCCTTGCGGATGCATTCCTTCAGCTTCTTCGGATCGTGTTCGCCGGTCTCGATCAGATGCTCGAACGCTTCGTCGTCCATCGCCAGCGCAGTCTCAATCATTTCCTCGCGCAGCTTCGGCAGTTGATCGATCCAGTCGTTGTCGACAGTGGAACCGAACTTCAGGCGGTTCTTCGCTTCCTCGAACGACACGGTTTCCCACGTGCTGTCCTTGTCGTCCGAAGCCCATATGTAGGCCACGTTGGCGACCAGGTCGGCCATGCCGCAGAACTCATCGCTGCTGCCCAGCGGAATCTGGCACAGCAGGGCCGGTGCGTTCAGGCGCTCACGGATGCCCTTCACGCAATGCGCGAAGTTGGCGCCGATGCGGTCCATCTTGTTGACGTAGCACACGCGCGGCACGTTGTACTGATCGGCCAGGCGCCAGTTGGTCTCGGTCTGCGGTTCCACGCCGGCCACGCCGTCGAACACCACCACTGCACCGTCAAGCACGCGCAGCGAACGGTTCACCTCGATGGTGAAGTCGACGTGTCCCGGCGTGTCGATCACGTTGATCTGGTGACCTTTCCATTCGGCCGTCACGGCTGCCGACTGGATCGTGATGCCGCGCTTGCGCTCCTGCTCCATGTAGTCGGTGGTGGTCGAACCCTTGCCGTCCTTGGTGTCATGGACGTCGACGATCTGGTGCTTCTTGCCGGTGTAATACAGCACGCGCTCGGTGGTGGTGGTCTTACCCGCATCGATGTGCGCAATGATGCCGATGTTGCGGTAAAGCGAGAGAGGTTTCTGTCGGGCCACGGTCTGGATTCCGGAAAGGGTTGTGTCAGGGCAAGCGTGAGGAGGGCAGCTGTGCTGTCCACCGGGAATATTTTGGTTCTGGGGCTGGTTTGCGCTGGCCCCGACAGGCAGGGCGCGAGTGCGTCAGACCGCCTATTGTAACCGGCCGGCGGAAAGCCTGCTGCGGTCGGTTCAGCCGAGGGGTGGCAAAGGGCTGCTCAGGCGCCGCCCTGCCGGCCGGTAGCGTACTCCGATTACAGCTCGAATGGCCGCAGGTTGCTGCGGCAAAGGCCGTCAGGCCGCGCGCAACGCGGTCAGGGCCGCGGTCAGTTGGCGGGTGTCGTAGGGTTTCTGCAGGACGGTTTCGTTGCGCCACATTTCCGGTATGTCTTCGCCGCCGTAGCCGGATGAAAACACGAACGGGATGCCGCGACGGCGCAACACCAGCGCGGCGGGGAAGCTGGGTTCGCCGGCCAGGTTGATGTCGAGGATTGCCAGGTCGATCGGCGCGGACTCGGCCAGTTCCAGGCACCGGGTCAGCCGGGCGGCCTTGAGCACGCTGTAGCCGGATGCGCTAAGCCGGTCTTCCAGCATCATCGCCAGCATCATCTCGTCTTCGGCGAGCAGGATGCAGGGCGGATGGCTGTCGGTGGTCATCAGAGAACTACCTCGTCCAGTGGTACATCGATGGTGCAGGTGACGCCGCCAGGGGGGAATGCGAGCGTCACCTCACCATCCAGTTCATACGGCACGCCCTCGTCGATCAGGCGTGAACCGAAGCCGCGGCGTGTGGGGGGCTCTACGGTGGGACCACCGCTTTCCGTCCACTGCAGCAGCAGCCATGGACGTTGGCCCTTCATGCGTGTCGTCCAGGTGACGGTGACCTGGCCTTCGGGTATCGACAGCGAGCCGTACTTGCCGGCATTGGTGGCCAATTCGTGGAAGGCCATGCTGAGCGCCAGCGCCTGCTTCGGCGGCAGGTGGGTTTCGTCGCCCTGCAGGCGTACTCGCGCGTCGTCCACGCGTGTGTCGCTGTCCTGCCGGTACGGCGCCAGTTCGTTGTTGACGATACCAATCAGCGGTGCGCCGAGCCATGCATCCTGCGCCAGCAGGTTATGCGTGTGCGACAGCGCCAGCAGTCGCGACAGGAAGCTTTCCGCGAAGTTGGGCAGATCCGGTGCATTGGTAATCGTCTGCTGGGCGATCGCCTGCACCGTGGCCAAGGTGTTCTTCACCCGATGGTTGAGCTCGGCCAGCATCATTTCCGTGTGCCGTTCCGCGCGCACGCGCTCGGTGACGTCGCGCGCGATCAGCTTGCCGGCGAACATGGTGCCGTCGTGGTCGCATACCGGCGAATAGCTGATCGCCAGCGGCACCGATGCACCGTCCGGTCGCACCCAGGTCATGTCGAACTCGGCCAGCCGCGTCGGCCGCTCGTGGCTGACGAAAAACTTCCTGGTCTCTTCGGAGGGCTCGGGCGGCAGCAACATGTTCAATGGCTGGCCAACCACCTGTTCGGCCGTCATGCCGAAGATGCGTTCGGCGCCGGCGTTCCAGCTGCTGATCCGCTCATCCAGCGAAAAGCCGAAGATGGCATCGCGCGAGGAATTCACGATGGCCGCGAGGCGGGCGTGCTCGCTGTTCAGCTGCTGGCTTTCAGTAATGTCGACGAAGGTCAGTACCACGCCGTCGACGACATTGTCGAAGGTCAGGTAGGGACGCATGCGCAGCAGGAAGGTCGGCGCTTCGTCGATACCGCGCAAGGTGCGTTCGGTAACCGCCATGTCGCGCAGTACCTGTGCAACGTCGCTTTTCAGTTCCGGGTAGTTGATGCGTGGCGAGATCTCGGTGATCGGCCGCCCTCTGTCGCCATCACGCAGGTGGAACAGGTCGGTCATCATCGGCGTGTAGCTGCGGATGTACAGTTCGCGGTCGAGGAAGATGGTTGCAATCTGCGTGCTGTCCAGCAGGTTGCGGATATCGTTGTTGAGCCGGTTCAGCGCCTCGTTCTTGCTGTTGAGCTCGGCGTTGACGGTCTGCAGCTCCTCGTTGATCGACTGCATTTCCTCGGTCGAGGTTTCCAGTTCTTCGTTGGCGGATTGCAGCTCCTCGTTGACCGACTGATATTCCTCGTTCGCCGATTTCAGTTCCTCGCCGGCTGTTTCGTGCAGTTCGATGGCGGCATGCAGCTGCATGCGTGTACCGCGCAATTCGTCCTCCAGCGCGTGGACGCGCGTGAGCTCGCTGTCGGGTTTGCCGTCGGTTGACGATTCGGCCGAGCGCAGTGCAAGTTCCAGTTCGTTGAAGGCGATCACACACATCTCGACCTTGCCGTCGCCTTCAGCCAGCGGCTCCACGATCAGCCGCAGCGAGCGCTCATGACCATCGAGCAGCAGGGTCAGCCCTTCGCGAACCACTCGCGTGCCGCTGGCGAAGGCCTGCAGCGCGGCGGCACGCACGGCGCCACGCAACGGCTTGTCGAGCAGCTGAAACAGGTTGAGGCTGGCTGCACCGGACGACGGCGCGAGGTAACGCCCTGTGTCACCGCCGAAGCGCAGCACGTCGTGGCTGGCGTTGATCACCACGTACGCCGGCGACCATGGCTCCAGAGCCTGGCGTGCGCGCTGATCGATCAGGTTTTCGACTTGCTGCAGGGTGGCATGCGCTGCATGTTCCACGGGATGACGTTGCATGTTGGGGAAATTCCGTGGTCGCGTGCGGGCATCGTCACGGCGCAAGTACAGCCGTTGTTTCTTGTCCAGTTCGGTGAACAGCCGCGCGTTCCGGGCCAGTCGCTCCGAAGTGCCCAGCAGCAGGAAGCCGCCGGGCCGCAACGCATAGTGGAACGACTGCACCAGCCGTTCCTGCAGGTCGTTGTTGAGATAGATCAGCAGATTGCGGCAGGAGACCAGGTCCATCCGCGAAAACGGCGGATCCTTGATCACGCTGTGCGGCGAGAAGATGCACATCTCGCGGATCTGCTTGACCACGCAGTAGTCGTCGCGATCCTTGCTGAACCAGCGCTCCTGACGTTCGGGCGAAATGCCGTTCAACGGTGCCCGGTAACGTCCGGCGCGGGCGCGGTCGATCGCCTGGTTGTCGATGTCGGTGGCGAAAATCTTCACCTTCAGGCCGCGTTGCGAACCCATCGTCTCGCGCAGCAGGATGGCGATGGAGTAGGCTTCTTCGCCGGTGGCGCAGCCTGGCACCCAGACCCGCAGCACGTCGTCGCTGGTCTTGTCGGCCAGCAGCGACGGGATGGCGATGGTGCGCAGTGCTTCGAACGCGACCGGGTCGCGGAAGAATTCGGTTACCCCGATCAGGAACTCGCGGAACAGCAGCTCATGTTCGTTCGGATGTTCGCGCAGGTGTTCGATGTAATCCGTCACCGTTTCGGCCTGCACCACCAGCATGCGACGCTGGATGCGCCGCATCATGGTCTTTTCCTTGTACTGACTGAAGTCGTGGCCGACTTCGGCATGCAGCAGTTCGCAGATGATTTTCAGGTGCGCCGCCACGTCGCCGCGCACGCCATCGGACCCCTTTTTCAGCTGCGCGGCGTGCATCTGCTTCTGATAGGCAAGCAGCCGTGCCGGCATGTCGGACACCGGCATCACCGCGTCGACCAGTCCGGTGGCCACCGCATTGGCCGGCATGCCATTCATGGCCTCGTGATCGAAGCCGGACTGCGCCAGCGCCAATCCGCCGTGATCCTTCACGGCGCGCAGTCCCTGCGCACCATCGCTGCCGGTGCCGGCCAGCACCACGCACACCGCGTAATCACCTTGATCCTCGGCCAGTGAAGTGAAGAACGTATTGATCGGCCAGCGATGCTCGCGCGGCGGTGCCGGCTTGCATACCTGCAGCACGCCATCGCTGATGGTCAGGGTGGCGTTTGGCGGAATCACATAGACATGCCGTGGTTCGACGCGCATGCCATGGGTCGCCTCGAGCACCGGCATGGTGGTACCGCGGCCGACCAGCTCGGCCAACAAGCTGTTGTGATCGGGCGCCAGATGCTGCACCAGCACGAAGGCCAGCTCGCCATCCACCGGCATGTGTGCGAAGAACGACTTGAACGCTTCCAGCCCGCCGGCCGATGCGCCGATGCCGACGATCATGGTGCTGATCGGTGGCCGCTTGCGGGTTTTCGCCGTCGGGCCGCCCTTGCCGGCGGTGGCGGCAGGGGTGGGCACTGGCTTCAGATACGACGGCATGCGGTGCAGCCTGAAATCCAGGCAAAGCCTGGATGAGGCTGCAGCATAGCGCGCATGCTGTCTAACGCAGGTGATTGCATGCAGACGAGGTTGTTATGTTCGCGCGGATCAGCGTGTCAGCAGGTCTTCGTAGAACGCGCCGAACGGCTCCGTCGGGTGCGCGATCTGGATCTCCAGGATCCACAGCCCGCTGGATGGCGACGCTTCGAGATCGCCGAGGTCGCCACCCTTGTGGATCGAGTGCGGAAAGTCGCTGACCCGGTGCCCCTTGATCGCGTGGTTGAGCCGCCAACCCATCGCCTCGGCACGCTCGCCAGCAAACTCATACAGCGCCTGGCCGCTCAGTCCATGTGTGCGCCACGCGTCCGCCACTTCGCCGAACAACGCGCGTGCCGCATCGGCGCAGGCCTGTCGCTCCGGTGCCTGGCCAACTACGAAGGTGTCGCCCACATCACCCTCATGCCCGTCGAACACCAGCCCGAGGTCGATGAAGTAACTGTCGTTCTCGCCGAGTCGCGCGTTCGGATCGGAGCGTTGCCGATACGTCTTCATCGTGTTCGCGCCGATGCGGATAATCACCGGATGCCACAGTCGCTCGAAGCCCAGTTTGCGGAATACCTCGTCGGCTTCGGTTTTCGCCTCGTCCTCGCTGATGCCTGGGCGCATGCGCGCGCTAATGCCGTGCAGCGCGGCCCAGGTTTTTTCGCGGGCATGTTGCATCAGCGAATGATCGAAGCGCTGACCGACAGCTTCGCGAGAGGGAGTCGCCATGAGTGTTTGCCTGATCAGGTCAGATGGACGAGTACCAGGCCAACCGCCGCCGGCAACGCCTGTATCCACAGAATCTTCCGGTTCGCAGTCAATCCGCCGAAGATGCCGGCGACCAGCACACAGGCGAGAAAGAACACCTTCACGCTGAAGCCGACGCTGCCGAGACAGAGGCCCCAGACCAGCCCAGCGGCGAGAAAACCGTTGTAGAGGCCCTGATTGGCGGCGAGCGCTTTCGACTGCTCGGCAAACTCCGCCGTGAGGCCGAACGCACGGCGGCCAGAGGGCTTGGTCCACAGGAACATTTCCAGGATCAGGAACCACAGGTGCAGCAACGCGATGATGGCGATCACGATATTCGCGGCGATGGACATGGCAGCTCCCCTCGGATGGTTGGCCGTGGTGCTCCAGGGTCGGAGCGTCATGCGGGGAGTGTCGCAGCCGGGTCGATTCATCGCAATTGCAAAGCGCAACGGAGGGAGCAGGTTCAATACGGTCGTCACGTCGAAGCCATCGACAGATTGACTACCGCAATAGAAAACGGATCCATGGAAGTCATGGATCCGTTTTCATGGGACGCAGTGAGGGATCGCGTCCCTGGTGGGTCAATCGGTGTGGCGGATGATTTTGGTGATCGCGCCGTTGGTTTCATCGACCAGCAGGTAGTCACCATCGTCGCCGCGCACCCAATGGGATCCATGGACGGGTTCGTTCAAGTGCTCGACCTGCCAGTGCTGAACAACGTAACGATTGTCGCGATACTCGGTGGGTACGATGCCGCCTTCCTTGTACCAGGTGGTGTTGGCACCGTTGACGTGCTGCACAGTGGTCGTCGTCGTTTTGGTGGTTTGAACGGTGCCGCTTTGATCGTCGGACTGCGCTGCCATCGCTGCACCGGATACCAGCAGAGCGGCGCACATGGCCAAGACTAGTTTCGTTTTCATGATGTGTCCTTTATGGAATGCCAAGCTTGTGGCGGAGCCACAGGTCAAGGACAGCGGCAAATGTCAGCGCACGCGCTTGCCCGGAGGTGAAACCGTACCGAAGGCATGGCTACTGCGAATACAGCATCGCAAGGCACAAGCTCGCTGCGCGTGAATTTCGTGGCAGTGCGGTATTCACGCGCAATCGGAGGTTGCACATCAGTTGTGCAGCATGGGCTCGGGCAACAGCGCGGCAGATGCCATGTCGATTGCGGCGACCGGCCTGCCCAGGTGCCGCAGCAGACGGTAGTGCGAAGCGATGCCGGCGCCGAACGTGCGATGTTCGAGATAGACCACGCCGAACTCGCGGCAGGTAGCTTCCACCACGCGGGCGACCAGCGGGTAGTGCACGTGCGAGATGCGCGGGAACAGGTGGTGCTCGACCTGGAAATTCAGGCCGCCGATCAGCCAGCTCAGCACGCGGTTGCCGCGGGCGAAATCCACCGTGGTTTCCAACTGATGAATCGCCCACGGCGTATCCATCTGCTGGCCGGTTTCGTCGGGTAACGGAAATGCCGCCTCTTCCACCACATGCGCCATCTGGAACACCAGCGCCAGCAGCACGCCGGCGACTGCCGAGACCAGTGCATAGAACAGCAACACGCTGCCGATCGGATGGAAGATCAGCGGCAGGCCGAACGCAAGGGTGAAGAACACCAGCTTGCCGATCACGAATCCGACCAGATCCCAGCCTTTCGGACGAACGAACGGGCGCTCGCCGACGGTGCCGGTGATCATGTCGCGGAAATCGCCGTAGAGGTGCCAGCGGATCGCAGTGACGCCGTACAGTGGCCACAGATAGACGTGCTGCCAGCGATGCCACGGCCGGTGCGGCTGTTGCGGCGACAGCCGGCCCAGCACGCCGAGGTCGATGTCGCTGTCGTGGCCGGCCACGTTGACCCAGGTGTGGTGGAAGCGTGCGTGCTTCCACTGCCAGATGTACGAGCTGCCGCCGACCAGGTCCAGCGCCAGCGCCATCAGCCGGTTGATCCAGCGCCGCTCCGAATACGCTTGATGGCCGCCGTCATGCATGATGTTGAAGCCGATCCCCGCCATCGCCGTGCCCAGCACGAGCGCCAGCGGCAGTGCCTGCCACCACGTGACCGCGAAGAACACCAGCGCGACATAGGCCAGTGCGAACGTGGCGAGAATGACCGCCGTCTTCAGATACATCTGCGCGCTGTCGCGCTGGCGGGTGCCGCTGCGCTTGAACTCGGCATCGACACGACGGCGCAGTTCGCGGTGAAACGAGTTGTCACCGCTGAATTTCAGACGCTCGGCGTGGGCATCATGCGGCGGGGAGGCAACAGGGTTCCCGCGATGTGATGAATCGAGGGACATGACATGGCCTGGCGAAAGATCAACCGCGCATCTTACGCGACTGCAGGTAATGTGGGTGTAGTGGTCGGATATCACGGATGCGCGGGCAGGCGCAGCCGTGATGAGATCCGGTCACGCCGTCGCCTTGAATGTCACCACCAGCACATCGCGGTGCGCCGGCTGTTGCGGGTCGAGCGGCGTTACCGCGGTGACGCCGTGAAAGACGCGGCTGTCGTCGACCAGTGCGGCATCCAGTGCGTGGGTGAGCGTGAAGCTGCCCAGCAGGCTGCCGTCATGGGCATGGATGGTGGTGGTGCCGCTCTCGATGTTCGCGCGGTCGATCAGCAGCACCAGCACGTAGTCGACGCCGTCGCGATGCACGCCCTCCGGCGTCGGCTCGCCGGCTTCGTCGGCGCGCGCCTCGATGCGGAACTGGTGCACCTCGATATGCCAATGGCGGGTGGCAGACGCCAGCGCGCCGAAGCAGTCGCGGCAGAAGCCGAGGATGTGGCGCAGGCTGGCGCCGTCGGCAATCGCCGGCAGCACCGGTTCGAACCAGCGCTGGATATCGCCCTGCAGCGAGTTGTACTGCAGGCTCTGGTAATGCGGCTGGTGCGGCTGGCGTTGCACGTCGCCGTCCGCGTCGACGGCGAACGTGGCGTGGCGCCGGCGCCGATGACGGCCGCTAGCGGCGAGGTAGCTGTCGGGAGCCAGATCGTTCCAGCTGGCGGTGAACGCGGGCCAGTCGCTCAGCGCCTGTACCGGGAGCAGGCCGCGCATGGTGTCGGCGGTGACGAAGGCAAAGCCGTCGCGCTGCAAGCGGGTATGCAACGCGGTCGTGTCGGGGTGGGGAGTCATGCGAATACGTTAGCAGGAGGCGCATGAAGCGGCGATGGCTGGCGCGTATCGACCTCGGTCCAGGTGCATGCACCAGTCAGTCCGGTAAGGGGAGGCCCTTGTTGCGCAGCAGCGCCGGCTTGAGCAGCTTGGCCTGATGCACATGCAGGAGTTGCGCACCCAGCCGCAGGCTTATGGGGGTTTTCGGGTGATGCTGCGGTGCAGCTGGCATGTTTACGTCATTCCTTTGTCGTTATTACTTAAACGCATATACGTTTAGATGTTTAGACGTCTATTGACAAGTAATAAGCAAAGCCTTCACTATCCGTTTCACTCATCGAGACCGGCGGAGGGATAGGCCCTTTGATGCCGGGGCAACCAGCGGGAAGCGTTCCCGTCACGGTGCCAAATCCTGCGGAGGCGCCACGGCGCCACCGAGAGATGGGCGTCATCCTGCTGCAGTTTCACTGCTGTGCATGCATGACACCCGGCTCCGGCACCCCGCAGGCGATGCGACCGGAGAACCGCATGACCAGCCAGCCGCTACTCGCCAACCACGCTTCAAGCCACCTGCCGGCACGCTTTCATGCGGAGGCCCGTCGCGATGATCTGAGCGCCCAGCGCATTACGCGGCGGCTGACCATCAGCCCGAAGTACGGCAGTGGCCCGCGCGAGGTCGAGGTGCGCTATCTGTGGTGCGGCGCGCCGGATGCTCCCACGTTGATCGTGCAGGGCGGCATCTCGGCCGACCGTGACGTCACCGCGCTGGACGGTCATGCCGCACCGGGCTGGTGGCAGGCGCTGGTAGGCAGCGGTGCAGCGATCGATCTGGAACGCTGGCGCGTGCTCGCGATCGACTGGCTGACCCCGGACGAGCTGGGCGCCGGCTCCGTATCCAGCGAGGATCAGGCCGACGCGCTGGCCGCGCTGCTGCAGGCCCTGGACATCCCGCAGGCACATGCCTTCATCGGCTCCTCGTATGGCGCAATGGTGGCGCTGGCGTTTGCCGCGCGGCATCCGCGCTGCGTGGGCCGGCTGGTGCTGCTGGCCGGCGCGCATCGGCCGCATCCGCTCAGCACCGCGCAGCGCAGCGTGCAGCGCGGCATCGTGCGGCTGGGTCAGGCCAGTGGCCAGGTCGACGAAGCGCTGGCGCTGGCGCGCCAACTGGCGATCACCACCTACCGCGGCAGCGGCGAGTTCGGCCGGCGCTTCGCCGGTGGCCCGGAGTGGCGCGACGACCGCTTCCACTTTCCGGTCGAGGACTATCTGGCGCATCAGGGCCGTCGTTTCGTCGAGCGCTTCGATGCCGACCGTTTCCTCGCGCTGTCCGAATCGATCGACCTGCACGACGTCAAGCCGGAGCAGATCCCGACGCCGGCCACGCTGATCGGTTTTCCGTCCGACCGGCTGGTGCCGCTGGCCGACCTGTGCGAGCTGCAGCATCGCCTGCATGGCCCGGCCACGCTGGAAGTGATCGAGTCGCCGTACGGCCACGATGCCTTCCTCAAAGAACCCGAGCAGCTCGCGCCGCTGTTGCGCGAAGCGCTGGCCTGATTCCCCACCTGAAACCAGCAAGAACCGGAGATCCATCATGAGCGAGTCCGCCCCCTGTACCCGCGCCGTGCGCGCCGGCATCGAGAGCGATACCCAGCACGGTGCGGTAGTGCCGCCGCTGCATCTGTCGACCAACTACGCGTTCGAGGGGCTCGGTGGCAAGCGTCCGTACGACTACTCGCGCAGCGGCAATCCGACTCGCGACCTGCTCGGCAACGCACTGGCGGAACTGGAGCAGGGCGCCGGCGCGGTAGTGACCTCAAGCGGCATGTCGGCGGTGGCGCTGGCGCTGGAACTGGTGCCGGCCGGCGCCACGGTGCTCGCTGCGCATGATTGCTACGGCGGCACTTGGCGCCTGCTGGATGCATGGGCGAAGAAGGGTCGCTTCCAGGTCGAGTTCGCCGACCTCACCGACAGCGTGGCGCTGGCCGCCGGCCTGGCGCAGAAGCCGGCGCTGGTGTGGGTGGAGACGCCGTCCAATCCGTTGCTGCGGATCACCGACATCCGCCACGTGGCGCAGGCTGCACACACGGTCGGTGCGCTGCTGGTGGTCGACAACACCTTCCTGTCACCGGCGCTGCAACAGCCGCTGCTGCTCGGCGCGGACGTGGTAGTGCACTCCACCACCAAGTACATCAACGGTCACAGTGATGTGGTCGGCGGCGCGGTGGTGGCGCGCGACGCGGCGGTGTTCGATCAGCTGAAGTGGTGGGCCAACTGCAACGGCCTCACCGGCGCACCGTTCGACAGTTTTCTGACCCTGCGCGGCCTGCGCACGCTCAGCGTGCGGTTGCGTCAGCACCAGGAAAACGCCACGCGCATCGCCGAGCAGCTGGACGCCCATGCGGCCGTGCGCAAGGTGTACTACCCCGGCCTGGCCAGTCATGCTGGCCACGCGCTGGCGTCGCGCCAGCAGCAGGGTTTCGGCGCCATGCTCAGTTTCGAGCTGGCCGGCGACGTGGCTCATATCGAGGCCTTCGTCGATGGCCTGCAGTATTTCTCGCTGGCCGAATCACTTGGTGGCGTGGAGAGCCTGATCGCGCATCCGGCCTCGATGACGCATGCGTCGATGGCGCCCGAGGCGCGCCGCACCGCCGGCATCGCCGACAGCCTGCTGCGGTTGTCGGTGGGCATCGAGGATGGCGATGATCTATTGCGTGACCTCGACGCGGCACTGGTTCGTGCCGCCGCCGTGGATAAATCCAAACGCCGGGTGCTCGCATGAGCGCAGTGCTCACTGATCTTCCGGTGCGCGGGGCAATCGCGGCTGAGGCCGTTCCCGCACCTGCCATCGCGGTGGTGCTGCTCGGCACCGGCGTGGTCGGCGGCGCCTTGCTGAAGCTGCTCAACACGCCCGCCGCGGCGGCGCTGCGACTGGTCGGCGCCGCGAACTCGCGTCGTCAGCAGACCGACCCCGCCAGCCTTGCCAGCCGCAGCCTGCGTGATCAGCTCAACCGCCAGGGCGACGTGCGCGACAACGCCAGCCTGCTCGCCGCGCTGGATGCCAGTGGCGCGGTGGTCAAGGTGATCGTCGATGCCACGGCCAGTGCTCCACTGGCCGCGCGCCATGCCGAATGGCTGGCAAGCGGCTACCACGTGGTCACCGCGAACAAGGCTCTGGCAGGTGGCGAGCTACCCGGCTGGCGAGCGCTGCAGGCAGCGCTGACGCATGGCGGCCGCTACGGAGACTCGGCTACCGTCGGCGCCGGCTTGCCGGTGCTGTCCACGCTGCGCCGCCTGCGTACCTGCGGTGATGCGTTGCTTACGCTGGAAGGCGTATTCAGCGGCTCGCTGTCGTGGCTGTTCAACCAGTACGACGGCAGCCGTCCGTTCTCAGCGCTGCTGCGCGAGGCACGTCAGCTCGGTTACACCGAACCCGATCCGCGTTCCGACCTGTCCGGCGAAGATGTGGCGCGCAAGCTGCTGATCATCGCCCGCAACGCCGGCTTCTCGCTCGGCACCGAGGAGGTGGATGTGCAGGGCCTGGTACCCGAACCGCTGCGTGCGCTGGATACCGAGGCCTTTCTCGCGCGGCTGGAGGAACTGGATAAGCCGCTGGCGAAGCTGCATGCCGACGCGAAATCGCGTGGTTGCGTGCTGCGCTTCCTTGCACGCCTCAACCAGCGCGGCCGCGCCCGCGTTGGTCTGGTCGAGGTGCCGCTGACCCATCCGGCCGCACGCCTGTACGGCACCGACAACCAGTTCGCTCTCACCACCACCCGCTACAACACCCAGCCACTGGTGATCCAGGGGCCGGGCGCGGGGCCGGAGGTGACGGCACAGGCGTTGCTGGGGGACGTATTGGCACTGGCCTGATGCGATGCAGGCCAGCGTGCACTCATTCGCTGTCGCTGAATCCGATCGACGCATGCGTGCCGTCGCAGAACGGCTTGTTCTGCGATGCGCCGCAACGGCACAGGGTCACGCGATTGCGCACCTCGTATTCAAAACCGTCGGCGCCGATCAATGGTACGCCGCCACGCAGCCAGATCGGCCCGGAGCAGTGCTGGGCAGGATCCTCGATCAGGGCGATCGAGGGTTCGAACGCTGGCTCGATCGCTTTGCCGGTTTCATTGTCCCAGGCCACCAGCCGTCCCGAGGGACAGTCGCAGGTTTGGCTGACGAAATGCTTGCCGGCCGCAGGATCGTCGGTTTCGTTGACGAGATTCCACACCTTGCCACGCGGATCGCAGAAGCGCGCGAACGCGCACAGGCCTTCGACGTCGGTCAACGACATCGTCGGGCCGCGGATGACTTCAGCCTGCTCAAGATACGGCTTGCGACTCGCGGTTTCGCTGCCATCAAATCCGACCTTCGCATGCGTGCCGTCGCAGAACGGCTTGGTTGCGCTGTGGCCGCAGCGGCATAACGAGTATTGCTCCTGCGCGGGATACTGCCGTCCCTTGTCCCACGTTATCGACTCGTCGTCTTCGTTGGTGCCGATGGTCTGCTTGTGCAGAGGCAGCGCTCCGGAAACGAGATAAGGGCCGTTCTTCGAAATCTTGACTCTCGTGGCAACAGGCTTCTGCGGATTCATCTGACGTCCCTCGGTTGATCAACGTGAAGGTCACGATCCAGGATTCACTGTACAACTTGTGCCGTTGTGGAGCCGTCGGAGAGAAGCATTCGAAATGAAAAAAGCGCGCGGTGATCAGCCGCGCGCTTTTGGTCTGACCGGAGGATTGAAGCTCAGTGCCCGGTAATGCGTTCGGAGGTCGCTTCGTCCGGCGGCACCAGCACCAGGGGCGCATTCGGATTGGCCTGCGCTTCCAGTTGTGCCGCTTCCACCGATGGCGTGCGCCAGCCGGACTTCACGCCCCACAGGTAGAACACCAGGCCGATCACCGCCACTACGCCCAGGTCCATGCCGTAGGACAGATAGCCCTTGCCGCCGAACGTGGTGCTGCCGGCCCACGACACGAACGCCAGCGTGGGCAGGTAGAACACCAGCCACCAGGCGCCCTTCATCTGCCGGGCGAAGTCGTGCCAGCCGGCCTTGGCCTGGTAGTACAGGTATACCGGCAGCGCGACGACCATCAGCAGGATGATCTCGCCGGTGAGCGGCCACTTGGCCCAGTACAGCAACTCGGTCGACATGATGAAGGCGATACCGGCCAGTATCGACAGGCCGCGCAGGCGGAACGGGCGATGCAGTTCGGGAGCAGTGCGGCGCAAGGTCATCACGCTGACCGGGCCGGTGAGGTAGGAGATGATCGTGGCGACCGAGATCACCGCCGCCAGCGTGCCCCAACCGCGGAAGAAGAACAGGAACAGGAACGACACCGCGAGGTTCAGCCACATCGCCGGACGCGGCACGCCCCACTTCGCGTGCACATTGCCGAGGATCTTCGGCAGCGTGCCGTTGCGCTCCATTCCGTAGATCATCCGCGCCGTGGTGGCGGTATAGGTCATGCCGGTGCCGCTGGGGCTGATGAACGCGTCGAGGAAAAGCAAATTGGCCAGCCAGAACAGGCCGAGGATCTTCGCCAGGTCCGCGAACGGTGAGCTGAAGTCGATACCGTGCCAGCCGGCCTGGGCCAGCAACTCGCGCGGCACCGCGCCGATATAGGCGACCTGCAGGATGATGTAGACGACGGTGGCCAGCAGGATCGAGCCGATCACCGCGAACGGGATGCTCCTGCCGGGATTGCGCGCTTCACCGGCGAGATTCACCGGACTCTGGAAGCCGTTGAAGCTGAACACGATGCCTGCGGTGGCGACAGCAGTGAGGATGGCGGCGAAGTCCGTTACATGCGAGCCGCCGTGGATGCCGACCGAAAAATTCTCGGGATGGAAACCGCTGGCGATCAGCAGCAGGCCGGTGGCCGCCGGCACCACCAGTTTGAATACAGTGATCGCGGTATTGGAGTGGGCGAACAGCTTCACGCTCCAGAAGTTCATCAGGAAATAGACGATCACCAGCACCGCAGCGATCGTCAAGCCGGCATGGCTGAGCTCGCCGGGTGCGCCCGGTACATGCATGTACAGGTCTTTCGCCCATTGCCACTTCCAGCCAGCCATGTACTGCACCGAGGCCTCGGCCTCGACCGGGATCACCGAAACGATCGCGATCCAGTTCGCCCACGCACCGATGAAGCCGACCAGCGAGCCGTGCGAGTAGTGGCTATAGCGCACCATGCCGCCGGACTCGGGAAACATCGCGCCCAGCTCGGCATAGGTCAGCGCGATCGTCATGATGATCGCCGCACCCAGTACCCAGGCCCATACCGCGCCAGGACCGGCCAGACCGGCCGCCTTCCACGCGCCGAACAACCAGCCGGAGCCGATGATCGAGCCCAGGCCGGTAAGCATCAGGGCGAATGGGCCGACGTCGCGGCGAAGAGGGCTGGATGAGGACATGCAGATTCCCGGTGCAGTGGATCGACGAGCCATCAGACTGATGGCGCAAGCGCCGGATGATGACAGAGCGCTGCCCGGCCTGTCAGCCGGCAGAAGTCATGAAGCCGGCAGTGTGGGTGGACAGTGCTTTGCTCCCTTGCGCCCGAGCAGGCTTGGAGGAGGGGGCTTTTGAAACTCAGCACTCGATGACGTTGACCGCCAAACCGCCGCGACTCGTCTCTTTGTACTTGTCCTTCATGTCGCGGCCGGTGTCGCGCATGGTCTTGATCACCTTGTCCAGCGACACGCGGTGCTTTCCATCGCTCTTCAATGCCATGCGGCTGGCGTTGATCGCCTTGACCGAGCCCATCGCGTTGCGTTCGATGCAGGGGATCTGCACCAGGCCGCCGATCGGGTCGCAGGTGAGGCCGAGGTTGTGCTCCATGCCGATCTCGGCGGCGTTCTCGACCTGCAGGACGTTGCCGCCGAGCGCGGCGGTGAGGCCGCCGGCAGCCATCGAGCAGGCCACACCGACTTCACCCTGACAGCCCACTTCGGCGCCGGAGATCGAGGCGTTTTCCTTGTACAGAATGCCGATCGCGGCGGCGGTGAGCAGGTACTCGACGATGCCGTCGTCGTTCGCCTTGGGGCAGAAGCGCAGGTAGTAGTGGCCGACCGCGGGCACGATGCCGGCCGCACCATTCGTCGGCGCGGTGACCACGCGACCGCCGGCCGCGTTCTCCTCGTTGACGGCGAGGGCATACAGGTTCACCCAGTCGAGGATGGTCAGCGGATCGCGCAGCGCGGCTTCGGGCGCGTTGCGCAATTCCTCGGCCATCGCAGGTGCGCGACGGGTGACCTTCAGGCCACCGGGCAATACGCCGGGTGAGCGCAGGCCGCGGTTGACGCAGTCCTGCATCGCCTTCCAGATCGTCAGCAGGCCGGCGCGGGTCTCCGCCTCGGGGCGCCACACCGTTTCGTTCGCCATCATCAGCTGGGCGATCGTCATGTTGTGCTGCTTGCACAGCGCCAGCATCTGGTCGCCGGTGGAAAAGGCATAAGGCTGTTCGGTGGTATCAGCGACGATGCGGTCTTCGGCTGCCTCGTCGGTGTTCACCACGAAGCCGCCGCCGACCGAGTAGTAATCGCGACTGGCCAGCTCGTTGCCGTCGGCGTCGTAGGCGGAGAAGCGCATGCCGTTGGTGTGGAACGGCAGTTTCTGGCGCTTGTTGAAGACGAGATCGCGCTTTTCCTCGAACTCGATCTCGTGTTTGTCGAGCACGCGCAGGCGCTGCGTCTTGCGGATGCGTTCGAGTGTGGCGGGGATCTGATCCGGATCGACGGTGTCCGGGTGCTGACCTTCCAGTCCCAGCAGTACCGCCTTGTCGGTGCCGTGGCCGCGGCCGGTCATCGCCAGCGAGCCGTACAGTTCGGCGCGCACGCGGGTCACGCGACTCAGCACGCCTTTCTCTTCCAGCCAGCGTTCGGCGAAACGTGCTGCCGCGCGCATCGGCCCGACCGTGTGCGAGGAGGACGGCCCGATGCCGATCTTGAACAAGTCGAATACGCTGACGGCCATGGGGGCGTTGCCGGGGAAGGGAGGAGAACCGGTTATTCTACGCGGCGTCCCCGCCTTTGGCAGTCCATTCGCAAGCGCATGTCCGATCTGATCCTGTAC
Organism: Rhodanobacter sp.; assembly: GCA_035566635.1. Taxonomy (GTDB): domain Bacteria; phylum Pseudomonadota; class Gammaproteobacteria; order Xanthomonadales; family Rhodanobacteraceae; genus Rhodanobacter. The sequence continues at coordinate 251,587 of DATMQY010000005.1, read as the reverse complement.
CAGCGCGACGACTGCCACCTGTGCGACCTTGCACTCGCCGTGCTGGCCGAAGCGCATGCGCCGGAGTTCGATAGCGTGTGGGTGGACGATTCCGACGAACTGGAACAGCGCTACGGCACCCGTGTGCCGGTGCTTCGCGATACACGCGACGGGCGTGAACTGGAATGGCCGTTCGATGCGGCGGCGGTGTGCGCGTTTCTGCGGGTTGCCACGTAAACGCACAAACTCGTTTGACCGAGGGCAGATTGTGGCGCGCCCGCATTCGGATGCGCGAACTCAGATGCCGAAATACGCCAGTACACCGACGACGATGCCGAGGCTGCCCATCGCAAGCACCAGCCTGCCCAGCCACTGCTTGCGGGTGAGCAGTGCAATCGCCGCCATGGCAATGCCGATCTGCAGCAACATGGTGGCCTGTGCCCACCGATGATGCTGGTGCATCTGCACCTCGCTCTTTTCATCGAATTCGGTCGAGGCCTGCTCGAGCTTGTCGGCGGCGAGCTTGATCGAGGCTTTTTGGGCCTCGTAGCGCTTCACCTCGGCTGCGAAGAACGGCTTGCGTGCATCGCTGGACAGCTCCATGCCGAGCTCGCTCAGGTTCTGCTTGTTGCCCTTCGCCTGGTAATAGTTCCACTGATTGGCCGCTTCGGTTTTCTTGATCGCGGCGTCGTTCTTCAGCAGGCCGGCTTCGGCCTGGGTGGCGCCCGCCATGTACGAGAACATCGCGCCCAGCGTGGCCAGAATGGCGGTGAGCACTGCCAACCTGCCGGCCATGCCGCGAGGCTCGTGCTCGGCCGCGGCGTCCATGTGGTCTTCATGCACGCCGCGGACTTCGAATTCTTCTGACATGTCGATCTCTGACCCGCGGGTTGTGGTGGGAGTGTGGATTCTAGGCGCAGTTGCCCTGCATGCGTTGCAGCGCGTGGAGGTGATCGGGACGTGATCGGATCAGTGCGTGACGCTGCGGTTTCTTAGCCGCTTGAGGATTTCCTCGCGCGCCTCGCGCAGGATCGAGTCGCGGTCGAGACTGGCGACGATGTCGGCGACGGCGCGCTTGGCGCCGGCCTCGCCCCAGGACTTGCCGGCGATCAGATAGCGTTCGGCGGCGCGGCCGATCAGCACGGTGGCGTACCAGCCCAGCGCACCCTGTGCGGCAGCGGTGACCACCACCGACAGCCCGGCGCTCATGCCCTTCAGTGCCGAGGCGACCAGCTGCATGCCCCAGATCGCGCCCATCAAGGCGGCGAGTTGGGCGGAGATCACCGCCACCAGCCGGCCGGATTCGGCGCGGGTAAGCGGCAGACCGTAGACGCGCGACAGCTGCACCACCATCGCCGCGTCCAGCCCGGCGGCGGCGAGCAGGTCGGCGACGGGAATCGGATTCAGCGCGACCGCCACGCCCTTGGCGAGGCAGTAGTGGCGGATCAGTTTCGCGGCCACAGCCTGCCGCGTCTGCGCGATGCGCGCGCTGACCTGATCGGTGAGCCGGCCTGCGTACAGACCGGCGTTGATCGCCGACAGCGTCTTGCCCTCGCGCGCGGCAATCGCCAACAGCCGCTCGCGCAAGGCGGCGACATCCGGTGGACGCATTTGCTCGTGCGCCTGCTCGTGTCCACGCGCATTGACCTCGACCACGCGCTGTGCGGCCGGTCGCGCAGCCACCGCGATCACATCCTCGGCGCGCACCAACCCGGCCACGCGCAGGCGAAGATGCGCCAGCAGATCGCTCAGTTCATCGGCGCCGTAACGGTCGGCCTTGTTCAACGCCAGCAGCAGCGGGCGCTGGGTGGCGGCGAGGGTTTTCAATGCGTCGAGTTCCTCGCGGGTGAGATCGCCGTCGCCGACGAAGATCACCAGATCGCTGACCTCGGCCACTTCGAACGCAAGCCGCTCGCGTGCCTCACCATCGAGTTCGTTGATGCCGGGCGTATCGATCAGCACCAGGCCGTCGTGCTGCGCCTCATCCAGCATCGCATGCGCGGCGTCGGTGGTGGTGCCATGCAGTACGCCGACACTGAATGCCTCACGGCCCAGCAGCGCATTGCCCAGCGCCGACTTGCCGGTGGAGACGCGGCCGAACACGGCGACGTGCAGTTCGCCGCGTTCGAGCTTGTCCAGCATGCTTTCGATGCGGCCGAAATCGGTGGCCAGTTCGCTGCGCACCGAGGCCGGGATGGTCGGGTCGTCGAGCAGGCTGCGCAGACTATCGGCGACGCGGGACGAACCGGCTGTAGCAGGGCGCGGCGCGGGCGTCGATGGTGTGCCGGCGACCGGCTTGATCCAGCCGCGCAGGCGCTGCCACAGGTCGTCGCTCGCCATCGTGGCGGCCGCTTACTTCGGCGCGAGCTGCAAGTGCGCGGTGATTTTCACGTCCGCTCCGATCACCGAGGTATCGGCGTAGTCACCGGTACCCACGCCGAAATCGAGCCGCTTCACGGTACCGGTCACGTCCAGCGTGGCGCCTTTGCCTTGCGGCTTGAACGTCACATTGAGGCTGACCGGTTTGGTCACGCCGCGCAGGGTGAGGTTGCCGTCGGCGATCACCTGGGCACCACTCTGATGGAAGCCAGTGCTGACGAAGTGTGCTTTCGGGAATTTCGCGATGTCGAAGAAATCCGAGCCGGGCAGTGCACCGTCGCGATCCTTATCACCGGTCTTCACGCTGGCGAGTGCCACCTCGACGTCGAATTTCGAGGCGGCGAGGTTGGCCGCGTCGTAGCTGATCGCCGCCGTCCACTGGCCGAAGTGGCCATTGAAGGCCTCGCCCTGGAAGGTATCGCTGAAACCCAGCGTGCTCGCTGCCGGCTGCACGGTGTAGTCGGCAGCGGTGGCGGCGAAGGGCAAGGCGAGTGCAAGCAGCGTGGCAAGACGTTTCATCAGGATTCTCCTCGGGTGGTGGCATCGCTGCGCGGACGGCCGAACGGCAGCATCCGGCGCAGCACGTTGTCGCGATCGAACACATGGTGCTTCAGCGCGGCACCGACGTGCGCCACCAGCACCAGCAGCAGAAACCAGAACAGGTATTCGTGGACTGCATGCGCGAAATGGCGCAGGTCGTCGTTTTTCGCCGCCAGTGCCGGCAGGTTGAACAGCTTGAACCACTGCAACGGTTTGCCGGTGACGGAGTTGAACCACCAGCCGCTGAGCGGCAACGCCACGATCAACACATACAGAACACCATGCACGGCTCGCGCAGCCCATTGCTGCCAGTGCGGCGCCGGCTCCTCCTGCGGGCGCCCATCACGCCAGCGCCACAGCACGCGCAACAGCACCAGCGCCAGTACGGTCAGGCCGATCGACTTGTGCAGGGCGAGCCAGTTGATTTTCTGCATCGGCGATTGCGCCAGATCCATCAGCAGGCCGAAGATGCCGTTGCCGAGAATCGCCAGCGCGATGACCCAGTGGAAGAACTTGGCGACCGAACCCCATTGACGATCATTGCTGCGCAGACTCATGGTTGCTCCTTCGATGTTGGAATGGCGTGCTCGTCGCGAATCGCCTCAAGCTCGAGCCAGATACTGACCTGCTGGCCGATCGAGTCGGGGTTGGTGGTAATGCCGAACGTCTCGCGATCCAGCATGGCGTTGGCCGAGAAACCGGCGACCGCATGCAGTCCGTAGATGGTCTCGGCGGCACGGTTGAAAGTGAAAGGGAGGCTCAGCGGCTGACTGGTTCCGCGCAGGGTCAGCTGACCGTGCAACACTCCGTGATGGTCGTCCTTGCGTTCGACGCTGCTGCTGACGAAGTGTGCATAGCGGTTGCGCGTGCAGTCGAGCAGGGATGGTTTGCACACGGCTTTGTTCCAGTCCGCGTCGCCCATGTCCACCCCGGCCAGATCGATATCCAGCTCGGTGGCCGCCGTACTCCAGTCGTCCGCATCGAAACGCAACCAGCCCTTCGCGATGTGCAGTCGTCCGAACGGACGCGAGTAACCGTCGTGGCTGATGCTGAAGACGATCTGGCTATGCACGGTGTCATAGCTATAGCTCGCGCTGGCGGCATGCGCCGGCGCCAGCGGCAGCAGGATCGCCACGAGCCATAACAACCAACCGGTTGAGCGGAAATGGGGCATGGGCGAAGTCTGGCCGATTGGCGGCGGCGGTGCCAGCGCCAGGTGTGGAACGGTTGGTTTCCTTGGGAAACCTAATCGCAGAGGGCAGGTGCGGCTGCGATGGTTGCCGCATGGTTTTTGTAGGAGCGGTTTCAGTCGCGATGCTTTGCTCTCGGTTGATGGTTTGAAGCGAAGAATTTTCGTTCGCCGTTGGCGACTGAGTCATTTTTCGTTTGCTTGTCCAAACGAGAAATGACCAAGAGGAAAGGACACCCAGCCTCACCGCCGCACAGAGGCCCCGGGTAGAACAGCGGGCCATCGTGGCCCGCACTCGGTGAAAAAGCGGAGAAGCCAAAGCGTGGTGTCGCTTTGTCGTTCGCTTTGCGGTGGATCTTGCTCTTCTGAAGCGCGCTATACCCGAGGCCCCTATGAAGCGGCGGCCTGGTGGAGGGAAAAGCCCGCAGGGTGGCTGGCATGGATGCTGGCCAGTTTGAGCGCACGCCGACTTCTTGTAGTCTGAGGGAGGCAGCAAACATCAGGAGAGGGATCGGCATGAACTGTCACGAGGGAATGGGTCAATGGGCCCGACTCTTGATCATGCTGCTGATGGGTGCTTTTTCGAGCACTCAGCTGCACGCCGGCACGCGCCATTACTACTACACCGACCCTCAGGGCAATGTGCTGGCAAAAGCCGATGCACAAGGCAACATCGTTGCCACATATGACTACGCGCCCTACGGTTCCTCTGTTCCAAGTATTGGCTCCCCTCCGAACGGGCCCGGCTATTCCGGTCACGTCAACGACCCGGACACCGGTCTGATCTACATGCAGGCAAGGTATTACGACCCGGTCACGGGCAGGTTCCTTAGTGTAGACCCGGTCACGCCAGCACCGGGGAATGCGTTCAACTTCAACAGGTATGGGTATGGGAACAACAATCCCATCATAAACATTGACCCGGATGGTAGAAGCGTTACGTGCAATTCAACCTCCTGCACGATTGTTGCGCACAGTGTCTTGGAAGAGGCGGTCGGTTACGCCTATGTGGGGGGTGTGATACTTCAACGAGCCGTCCAGAATGCGATAGCTCCGCCCAAGACGGCGCCTGTGCACCATAGCGAGGAAGCGCCTCCATCAGCAGTTCAGCCAGCTCCTTCTGCTGACGGAAACACGAACCCGTATGATGGTCCTGTAGATGCCCCTGTGGTGGTAGTCGACAAGGATGGGAACGCGATTCCCGTCGGTGCAGGGCAAAGGGTGACAACTTCCTCAAGCGGTGATTATCAACAGGTCCGTGATAGGGATGGTAAGGCTACTGGCGATAGGTTAGATCGAGGTGGGCATAAAACGCAGCCTGATCCGAAGGCGCGTGAGCCTCATGCGCATCGGCCCGGGGTGACCGACCCCACCGGGAACCCACATCTTCCAATTAATCCACCTATTAATCCTCCTACAGGAGGTTGAAGTGCCGAAATTTACTCACGACGACATCGTTCGCGTTCGTGCGAATTCACGCACCGAACTCACCTCGCCAAAGAAGGCTTGGGTGGTGGGAGTATTTGAAAAAAGCCTAGGGGCATATTTCGATAAATTCCCGCCCGGCGTCGTTTACACCGTTGAGTTCGAGGATGGTTTCGCAACGGAGGTGCATGAGGATGAACTTGAAAAGTGGGAATGAATAATCGCCGAGAATGGGGCGGTATGTTTTTACAGCCGAGGCTTCCACCGCGCTTGGGTGGTATGGTCCGTGGCCCGCGCCGACGATGGCGCCGCCTGCTGCAGCACCTCGTGCTGGTGGCTGTTGAGCATCTGTGTCAACGCGTCGCTGACCTCAGACGTGGCCTGACACTGGTCAAAATCAATCGGGCATCGACCCCGCCGCATATGCTCGGTGCTTGCATTGGTTTGTGCGCGCTATTCGCTTTCAACGTCACAGCAAATGAAACAACGGCCTCAATGCATTGGACGCCTACCACGCAGCAAATCAGCGACGTGGAAGCCCGCTTGACATTGCCCGAGGGCAGCAGCCACTGCCTGCTTACGCACGCTACTACTCGGGCCAAGCCGCGCACGGGCACCACTTGCTGATCGGTGAGTTCGTGTTCGGGGATGAAGAGCCTGGCGTTCGGGTGGTGAGCCCCGAGAAGGCTCCCAAAATTCTGGACGGAGGCTGTTCGGTGGTCAACCTGAAATATGACGTTGAGAAGAAAAAGGTGTTGGCGATTTTCTGCAACGGTGTGGGCTGACACCGGCTAGCTATTCCTTCTCCGATCGACAGAAAAGGCTTGATCGATGGCGATTTACCAAGAGTCTTTTGAGCTTCCACCAGACGGTGAATTACAGCGTCAGAACGTGCGCTGCACCGAATAGTCGGCAAGCGTGGCCAGCGCATCGCGATAAGCCGAGGCGGGTAGCACGGCCAGCGCATCGCGCGCGGCCTGCGCATGGATCAATGCACGTTCGCGGGTACGTTCCAGTGCGCCGGAGTCGCGGATCGAGGCGATGATGCGGTCGAGCGAGTCGAGGCCGCCGTGTTCGATCGCGTGGCGCAACGACTGCACCTGCTCCGGGTTTGCCTTCTCCAGCGCGTAGATCAGCGGCAAGGTCGGTTTGCCTTCGGCCAGATCGTCGCCGATGTTCTTGCCCAGTGTGTCGGCATCGGAGACGTAGTCCAGCAGGTCGTCGGCGATCTGGAACGCGTAACCCAGCTCCATGCCGTAGCGGCGCAACGCGGTCACTTGCGCTTCCGGCAGTCCGCCGAGGATGCCGCCCAGTTCGGTGGCGGCGGCGAATAGTACCGCGGTCTTGCGCTCGATCACCGCCAGGTACGCTGCCTCGCTGACGTCGGCATTGCCGATGTTGAGCAGCTGCAGCACCTCGCCCTCGGCGATGGTGTTGGTGGTGTCGGCGAGGATGCGCATGATGCGCATGTCGTCCAGTTCCACCATGAGCTGGAACGAGCGTGAATACAAAAAGTCGCCGACCAGCACACTGGCAGCGTTGCCCCACAGCGCGTTGGCGGTCTTGCGGCCGCGGCGCAGGTCGGATTCGTCGACCACGTCGTCGTGCAGCAACGTGGAGGTGTGGATGAACTCGATGATCGCCGCAAGCTTGGTGTGGTGGTCGCCGCGGTAGCCGGCGGCGCCGGCGGCCAGCACGTGCAGCATCGGACGCAGGCGCTTGCCGCCGCTGGCGATGATGTGGTCGGCGATCTGGTTGATCAGCACCACGTCAGAGGACAGCCGTTGGCGGATCAATGCATCGACGCGCTGCATGTCGGCAGCGGCGAGGTCACGCACGTGGGCGAAGTCGGCAGGGCGGCTGGCGTCGGCTGGCATCAGGATCATGGAGGCTTCAAGGCGGCGTATCGTTGCGATTATAGGGCCGTGCGGACAATTGCGCCGCGGCATGTCGCCGCAAACGCGGCGGCGGTCACGCGCAAGGGTTTGCAATAGCCGGCCGCCGGCTCAATCATCAATGCCTGCAGTTACGCGGACGCGCACCGAGTACCGATCCGATGGCCCATGAAATCATCACGCTGATCGCGCAATACGGCTTGCTGCTGGTGTTCTTCAATGTACTGGTGGAGCAGGCCGGCGTGCCGGTGCCGGCGGTGCCCACCATGATCGTGGCCGGCGCGCTGGCGGCGAACGGCAAGCTGGGGGTGGCTGCCGTGGTGCTGGCCGCGGTACTGGCGTGCCTGCTCAGCGACCTGGCCTGGTACTGGGCCGGCCGGCGCTTCGGTTCCGGCGTGATGCGTACGCTCTGCCGTATCTCGCTGTCGCCCGATTCCTGCGTGAAGCAGTCCGAGCTGCGCTTCCAGCGCTGGCGTGGACGGGTGCTGCTGATCGCCAAGTTCGTGCCGGGGCTGTCCACGGTGGCGCCGCCGCTGGTTGGCGCGATGGGTCTGCGCATCCCCACGTTTCTGCTGCTGGACGGGATCGGCTCGCTGCTGTGGGCGGGCTTGTCGGTGGGACTCGGCTACGCCTTTGCCGCGCAGATCGACGTGGTGCTGGCGGCGCTGGCGAGCGCTGGTACGCTGGCGTTCGAGTTGCTGCTGGTCTTGCTTGCGCTGTATATCGCCGCCAAATGGTGGCAGCGCCGCCGCCTGCTGGTGGCCTTGCGCATGGCGCGCATCACGGTGGACGAGTTGAACGAGTCCATTGCAGGCGGGCAGACTCCCATCGTGGTCGACGTGCGTTCGCAGGCTGCGCGCCTGCTCGACACGCGCATCATCCCCGGCGCCTTGTTGGCCGATCTGGACAGTGTCGATCAGGTGTTGTTTGGCATTCCGCCGGATCGCGAGCTGGTGATCTACTGCAGTTGCCCGAACGAAGTCTCCGCCGCGAAGGCGGCCCAATTGCTGATGGCGATCGGCTACCGGCGCGTGCGCCCGCTGCTTGGCGGGCTGGATGCGTGGGACTCGGCCGGTTATGCGATCGAACGGCTGCCGTCGGACTCCGCGGCGGACGGTGACGACCGGCTGCACATGACCGCCTGAACATGACTGCCTGATCCGCGATCCACACGCCGCCCGGAAAACTTTACGCGTTCTATACGCGTAGCGGCCGAATCGCTACCCCGATCTTATGCGGTACTTCCTACAGTGTGCGTCGTCCTTTCATGGAGTCGACGCCGATGGATTTCGTCTACCTGTTGTTCCTGCTCGTGCTGTGCGCGGCCACGCTGGGCTTTGCGCTGATCTGCGACCGGCTGAGTCCGCGCAAGTAGACCGGTTGCCGAGTCTGCCTTCCTCCACTGCCTGAGTTCCCAGTCATGAATGTCCTCTATGTCCTCGCCGGCCTGATCGCCGTGGCGCTGGCCGGCTACCTGTGTGTTGCCCTGCTCAAGCCGGAGTGGTTCGAATGACCACCAATGATTTCCTGCAGGTCGGCCTGTACCTGGTCGTGTTGCTGCTGCTGGTGAAGCCGGTGGGCAGCTACATGGCGCTGGTGTTCGCGGATGCACCGAACCGGGTCACACGTTTCGGCGCCCGCGTGGAGCGCGGCATCTATCGTCTATGCGGCATCCGCAGTGACGATGGCATGAGCTGGAAGCGCTACGCGCTGGCCATGCTGCTGTTCAACGTGCTCGGCGTGCTGGCGGTGTATGTGCTGCAGCGCGTGCAGCAGTGGCTGCCGCTGAATCCGCAGCACTTCGGCGCGGTGTCGCCGGATTCGGCAATGAACACCGCGATCAGCTTCGCTACCAATACCAACTGGCAGGGCTACGTCGGCGAGTCGACGATGAGCTACCTGACCCAGATGTCAGGTCTGGCGGTGCAGAACTTCCTCTCCGCGGCGACCGGCATTGCGGTGCTGGTGGCGGTGGTACGCGGCTTTGCCCGGCGCAGCTCGCTCAGCATCGGCAACTTCTGGGTCGATCTCACGCGCAGCACGCTGTACGTGCTGATGCCGCTGTCGTTGCTGATCGCGCTGCTGCTGGTATCGCAGGGCGTGGTGCAGAACTTCAGGCCGTATGTGGATGTGCCGGTCCTGCAGACCAGCAGCTACACCGAGACGGTGAAGGATGCGGCCGGCAATGCGGTGAAAGATGCCGTAGGTCATGAAGTGACCAAAGAAACGCCGCTCACCACGCAGACCCTGCCGATGGGGCCGGCTGCGTCGCAGATCGCGATCAAGATGCTCGGCACCAATGGCGGTGGCTTCTTCAACGCGAACTCGGCGCATCCGTACGAGAACCCCACGCCGTTCTCCAACTTCATCGAGATGCTGGCGATCTTCCTGATTCCTGGCAGCCTCTGCTACATGTTCGGCAAGCTGGTAGGCGATCGGCGCCAGGGCTGGGCCATCCTCGCCACCATGCTGCTGATCTTCATTCCGCTGACGATCGCCCTGGTTGCAGCCGAGCAGGCCGGCAACCCCGCGCTGCATGGACTGGCGGTCGATCAGCACGCCTCGACGCTGCAGGCCGGCGGCAACATGGAGGGCAAGGAGACGCGCTTCGGCATCGCTTCGTCCGGTCTGTTCGCGGCGATCACCACGGCAGCGTCCTGCGGTGCGGTGAACGCGATGCACGATTCGTTGACGCCGCTGGGTGGCCTGGTGCCGATGTGGCTGATCCAGCTCGGCGAGGTGATCTTCGGCGGCGTCGGCTCGGGTCTGTACGGCATGCTCGCGTTCGCTGTAGTGGCGGTATTCATCGCCGGCTTGATGGTGGGCCGCACGCCGGAATACCTCGGCAAGAAGATCGAGGCGTACGAGATGAAGATGGCCAGCCTCGCGGTGCTGCTGCCGTGCGCGCTGGTGGTGATCGGCACGGCGGTCGCAGTGATGGTGCCTGCCGGGGTGGCGGGTATCGCCAATCCCGGGGCGCACGGCTTCAGCGAGATCCTCTACGCGGTCAGCTCGGCCTCCAACAACAACGGCAGCGCGTTCGGCGGACTCTCGGCGAACACACCGTTCTGGAACGTGCTGCTCAGCATCTGCATGTTCCTCGCCCGCTATCCGCTCGCCATCGCGATGCTGGCGTTGGCCGGCTCGCTCGCGGCCAAGCGGCACGTGCCCGAATCGGCCGGCACGCTGCCTACGCATACGCCGCTGTTCATCACGCTGCTGGCCTGCGTGGTGATCGTGATCGGCGCGCTCACCTTCCTGCCGGCGCTGGCCCTCGGGCCGATCGCCGAATATCTGATGTCGGCCCACTGATCCATTCGGGACACTGATTCCATGACTTCGCAAACGCATGCAGTTAGCGGCTTCAACCGCGAGCTGGTTCTCACGGCGATGGCCGATTCGTTCCGCAAGCTGTCGCCACGATTGCAGTTCCGCAATCCGGTGATGTTCGTTGTATTCGTCTGCAGCGTGCTGACCACCTTGCTGTGGGTGCAGGCGCTCGCCGGTCATGGCGAGGCGCCGACCGGTTTCATCTTCTGGGTCAGCCTGTGGCTGTGGTTCACGCTGCTGTTCGCGAACTTCGCCGAGGCGCTGGCGGAAGGTCGTGGCAAGGCGCAGGCCGATGCACTACGCAGTTCGCGCAAGGATGTGATCGCGAAGAAACTGGCGGGCCCCGATCGCACGGCGGCGATCACGTTCGTCCCGTCCAGCGATCTGCGTACCGGCAATCACGTGCTGGTCGAGGCCGGTGAGCAGATGCCCGGCGACGGCGAAGTGGTGGTCGGCGCGGCCAGCGTGGACGAAAGCGCGATCACCGGCGAATCCGCGCCGGTGATCCGCGAATCCGGTGGCGACCGCAGCGCGGTTACCGGCGGCACGCGGGTGCTGTCGGACTGGCTGGTGGTGCGCATCACCAGCAACCCCGGCGAGAGCTTCCTCGACCGCATGATCGCGATGGTCGAAGGCTCCAAGCGGCGCAAGACGCCGAACGAGATCGCGCTGACGATCCTGCTGGCGAAGTTCACCCTGATCTTCCTGCTCGCCTGCGCCACGCTGCTGCCGTATTCGATCTACAGCGTGCAGGTCGCCGGCGTGGGGCATCCGATCACGCTCACTGTGCTGGTCGCGCTGCTGGTCTGCCTGATTCCCACCACGATCGGCGCGCTGCTGTCGGCGATCGGCATCGCCGGCATGGATCGGATGATCCGCGCCAACGTGATTGCCACTTCGGGCCGTGCGGTCGAGGCTGCTGGCGACGTCGACGTGTTGCTGCTGGACAAGACCGGCACCATCACGCTGGGCAATCGCCAGGCGGTGGCGTTTTATCCGGCACCGGGCATTGACGAAAAGATCATGGCCGAGGCTGCGCAGCTTGCCTCGCTCGCCGACGAAACACCGGAGGGTCGCAGCATCGTGGTGCTGGCGAAGGATAACTTCGGGTTGCGTGAACAGCAGCTTGAGGCGATGCACGCGCAGTTCGTGCCGTTCACCGCGCAGACCCGCATGAGCGGCGTTGATTTCGGTACGCGGCAGATCCGCAAGGGTGCACTGGATGCCGTGGAGAAGCATCTGGAGGCGCAGAACAGCCATCTTCCGCCGTTGGTCAAGCGCATGGCCGAGGACATCGCGCGGCGCGGCGCTACCCCGCTGATCGTCACCGAAGGCCCCCGCGCACTAGGCGTGATCGAGCTGAAGGACATCGTCAAGGGCGGCATCAAGGAGCGCTTCGCCGAGATGCGCCGGATGGGCATCAAGACCATCATGATCACCGGCGACAACCCGCTTACCGCCGCGGCGATCGCCGCTGAGGCCGGTGTCGACGATTTCCTCGCCGAAGCCACGCCGGAAGCCAAACTCAAGCTGATCCGCGACATCCAGGCCGAGAACCGGCTGGTGGCGATGTGCGGCGACGGCACCAACGATGCGCCGGCACTGGCCCAGGCCGACGTGGCGGTGGCGATGAACACCGGTACGCAGGCCGCGAAGGAAGCCGGCAACATGGTCGACCTCGACTCCAACCCGACCAAGCTGATCGAGGTGGTGGAGATCGGCAAGCAGATGCTGATCACCCGCGGCTCGCTGACCACGTTCTCGATTTCCAACGACATCGCGAAGTACTTCGCGATCATTCCGGCCGCGTTCGCGACAACCTATCCGGCGCTCAACGCGCTCAACGTGATGCATCTGGCGACGCCGCAGAGCGCGATCCTGTCGGCGGTGATCTTCAACGCGCTGATCATCATCTTCCTGATACCGCTGGCGCTGAAAGGTGTGAAGTACCGTGCGCTCGGCGCTGGCGCGCTGCTGCGCCGGAACCTGCTGGTTTACGGCCTGGGCGGCATCGCGGTGCCGTTCCTCGGCATCAAGATCATCGACATGCTGCTGGTCCTGTGCGGGCTGGCGTGAGGAGTGAAGTCATGCAAACGCTGAAACTTTCGGTATCGATGCCCGACGAAACCCATCCCGACATGGAGCTGCGGTTGTCGGCCAACGATTCGGACTGCGATGTGATCATTGCCCTGCCCATGCAGTCGAGCCGGACAGCTCAGGTGACCGCGGTGCCACGCGATACGGAGGCATCGCGCGGTGACAACGACGATTACGTGCTTGGCGGTTACGCCGGCATCTGACACCACACGAGATATTTTTCATTCACCACCAGATGCGGTTCGATGCGAACCGCCGTTGCAGGGGTTTCCTATGTTGTGCAAGAAAATGCTTTCCAGTGCAGTCCTGTTCGCGATGCTGCCGATCGGCCAATTGATGGCCACGACTGCGGGATCAGGCAGTAATACACCGGATCCGCAATCGGTCATATCGACACCGGCATCCACGCATGTCGCCAGCAACGATTGTTCTGCGGGATTCCTCAGCCGTCTGGCCGCCGCCTATCGCGAGGACGCGCAGCCGGCCGATCCGAACGCGCCTGCCGCCAAGCGCCGCGGCATGGATTCACCGTTCAGCTCGCCACCGTTCCCGTCGGCCGAGTGGCAGCTTGGCGGCGTGGAATTTCCGATAGGCGTGCCGAACGAAAACTCGCAGTATCCGCTGGAGAAGGCACTGTCGTGCACCAGCGTTGGCCACTGGATGCAGGACAACCGCATCGAGATGTATGGCTGGATCAATCCGTCGATGAACCTCAGCAGCTCGAATTTCACGAACTATCCGCTGTCCTACGCGACGCGGCCGAACCGGGTGGAATTCGACCAGGCGTTGTTCCGCATCCAGCGCGTTCCCGACACGGTGCAGACCGATCACATCGACTGGGGCTTCCATTTCGACGATCTCTACGGCTACGACTACCACTACACCACGATGAAGGGAGTGACCAGCGACCAGCTGCTCAACCATCCCGCGCCGAGCCAGCCGCTCAACGGCAAGATCTACGGCAACGATCCGATGATCGCGTATGTGGACCTGTACATCCCGTGGGTCGCGCAGGGCATGGTGATCACTGCGGGTCGTTATCTGTCGCTGCCCGACATCGAGGCGCAGTTCTCGCCCAATAATTACCTGATGACGCACTCGATCCTGTACACCGTCGATGCGTATACCAACATGGGCATCATCACCACCACCAAGCTCAGCGACCAGTGGACGCTGCAGCTCGGAGTGCATGGCGGCGACGATTCGGCGATCTGGGACAGCACCAGCCGGCTGAGCGCGCAGGCCTGCGTGCGCTGGGTGTCCAAGTCCAACAACGACATGCTGTATCCCTGCGTGGAGTCGTATAACAAATCCAAGCAGACCTACAACAATTTGCAGGAATTCGTGCTGACCTGGGGCCACCGTTTCAGCCCCAATGTGCATATGTTGACGGAGGCCTATCGCATTTACGTACGCGACCAGGCTCTGACTACCGACCCCTGGGAGTCACAAGCACCGACCGGAAAGCCCGGGTATCCGCTTGGGCAGGCACCGAATTTCCCGCTGGGCAACAACCCCGCTTACGGCGTCGTCAACTACTTCAACATCGAGCTCGACCCGAGCAACATGATATCGATCCGGAACGAGTTCTATAAGGACGCGCAGGGTCAGCGCACCGGTTTCGCCACGCGCTACTCCAGCCACACGATCGGCATGACCCACTGGGTGTCGCCGGATCTGGAGATCCGGCCGGAATTCCGCTACGAGCGTGCTTATGATTTCCCGGCGTATGACGGCGGCAAGAAGAACTATCAGGTGACCGCGCTGCTCGACGCGATCCTGCACTACTGAGGTGATGGCCATGACCAAGCTCTTGCGCAATGCCGTGATGCTGCTGTTGCTGATGACGGTGATCACCGGCGTGCTTTATCCGCTGGCCGCCACCGGGCTGGCCCAGCTGATCTTTCCGCACCAGGCCAACGGCAGCCTGATCGTGAAGGACGGCAAGCCGGTCGGTTCCGCGCTGATCGGCCAGTCGTTCACCGACCCGAAATATTTCTGGGGTCGGCCGTCCACGACCACGCCGCAGGCGGACAACGGCACCAACTCCGGCGGCTCCAACCTGGGGCCGACCAATCCGGCACTCACCGATGCGGTGAAGCAGCGCATGGTCGCGCTGCGTGCGGCCGACCCGGGCAATACCGCGCCGGTGCCGGTGGATCTGGTCACCGCCTCTGGCAGCGGCCTCGATCCGGAGATCAGCCCGGCCGCGGCGCAATACCAGCTGGCGCGCGTGGCGAAGGCGCGTGGACTCGGCACCGCGCATTTAAAGGCGCTGGTGAGCGAATACACCCGCAGTCGTCAGCTCGGCCTGCTTGGCGAGCCACGGGTGAACGTGCTGCAGCTCAACCTCGCGCTGGATGCAGTGCAGGCGCAAGGCATCGGATCGCGCTAACGTAGTGCTACTTACCGGATCGCTTCACGCATGATCAAACTCTGGGCATGACCGAACCATCCCGCGAAGCGCGTGCCGATGCCCTGCTGAGCACCGGGCAGGGTGAGCGTAACCATCGACTGAAGATCTTTCTCGGCGCCGCGCCCGGTGTCGGCAAGACCTACGCGATGCTGTCGGCGGCGCGCGAGCTGAAGCGGCAGGGCGTGGACGTGGTGGTCGGCGTGGTCGAGACTCACGGCCGTGCCGAAACCGCGGCGCTGCTGGACGGCATGGAGGTGTTGCCACGCCGACCGGTGCGTTACCACGACCGCGATTTCACCGAGTTCGATCTGGATGCGGCGCTGGCGCGTAAACCGGCGGTGCTGCTGGTCGACGAACTGGCGCATCGCAACTTGCCGGGTGGCCGCCACGAGCGGCGTTGGCAGGATATCGCCGAGCTGCTCGATGCCGGCATCGAGGTGTACAGCGCGCTCAATGTGCAGCACCTGGAAAGCCTCAACGACCAGGTGCGGCGCATCACCGGCGTGACCGTGCGCGAGACGGTGCCCGACGCCTTTCTCGATCGGGCGCGTGACATCGTGCTGGTCGATCTGCCACCCCGCGAACTGATCGTGCGATTGAAGCAGGGCAAGGTTTACGTGCCGGAAACGGCTGCTGCCGCGCTCGATGCGTTCTTCTCGCCCACCAATCTGGCCGCGTTGCGCGAGCTGGCGGTGGACACCATCGCCGGTCATGTGGACAGCGACCTGCGCGAGCACATGCTGGCGCGCGGCAGCGCGATGACGGTGCGTCGCCGCGTGCTGGCGGCGATCGACGGCCACGGTCAGAGCGAGTACCTGGTGCGCGTGGCGAGGCGCATCGCCGAGCGTCGCGGTGCACCGTGGAGCGTCGCCTACGTCGATACCGGCGCCAGGCTGGATCCTGCACGACGCGAGCAGCTGGATGCGGCAATGCGGCTGACGCGCCGGCTCGGCGGCGAGGCGATCATCCTGCGCGGTCACGCGATTGCGGATGAACTGATCGCACATGCCGACCGTGAGGGCGTCGGCCAGATCATCCTCGGCCGTACCCGCGAGCGTGTGGTGGCGCGCATGTTGGGTCGTTCGCTGACCCAGTTGCTGCTACGCCGCGGTGCGCACCTGGAGCTGACGATCATCGCTACGCCGAGCGAGCGGGCGAAGGCGCGCCGCCGGTTGCGTCTGCCGTCTGGGCGTGGCTCGCGTAGTGAGTACATCTACGCCACGCTTACCACGCTAGTCGCGTTCGGTCTGGCGTTCGTTGCCGACCGTTACCTGTCGGTGGCAAACCTGTCACTGATCTTCCTCACCGCGGTGCTGGTGGTGGCGGTACGCACGCGCATGTCAGTGGCCGTCTATACGGCCATCATGTGTTTCCTCGGCTACAACTTCTTCTTTGCGCCACCACGCTACACCCTGGCGATCTCCAACGTCGACGACGTGCTTGCGGTGACACTGTTCCTGGTGGCGGCGCTGGTCTGCAGTCGTCTCGCCACGCGGTTGGCCAGCCAGGTGGAGTCCTTGCGCGGCGCACACGTGCAGGCGCGCGCGCTGCTCACGCTGGGCCAGCAACTGGCCACCAGCACTGACGCCGGCGGCATCCGCGACGTCGGCAGCAAGGCGCTGGCGCATGCATTGCGTTGCGACGTGGCGATCCTCGCCCGCGATGCGGAGCAGGTGCTGCGCGTGGTGGCGAGCGTGCCACCGGAGCGTGTGCTGTCGGCTCAGGATCTGGCCGCAGCCGACTGGAGCGACCGGCATGGCGAGCAGGCGGGTCGATATACCGATACCTTGAACGGCGCGCCATGCTGGGTGCTGCCGCTGGGTGGTGAGAGCCGGCCGCTGGGCGCCATGGCATTGCGCTTCGATCCGGTTATAAAGGACCCCGATCCCGACCAGCGCAGCCTCGCGCTGGCGATGACGCAGGATATCGGCCAGGCGCTGGAGCGTGCGCGACTGTCCGATGAACTCGAAGGCGCACGCGTGCAGGGCGAGACCGAGCGCCTGCGCAACGCGCTGCTATCGTCCGTGTCACATGACCTGCGTTCGCCGCTGGCCTCGATGATCGGCGCCGCCGGCACGCTGATCAGCTACGAGCAGAAACTGCCGCCGGAAGAACGGCGCGAGTTGCTGGAGGCGATTCTCGGCGAGGGGCAGCGGCTGGACCGCTACATCCAGAACCTGCTCGACATGACCCGGCTCGGCCACGGCACGCTTAAGCTCAACCGCGACTGGACCGACAGCGCAGAGATCGTTGCCGCGGCCGTGACGCGACTGCGCAAGCTGTTTCCAGACCTGCGCGTGGAGACGGCGTCACCCAGCGAGCCGCTGCTGCTCTATGTGCATCCGGCGCTGATCGAGCAGGCATTGTTCAATATCCTGGAGAACGCCGCGCGCTTCTCCCCGCCCGACGAGCCAGTACGGGTCAGCGTGCACAGCAACGACGAACGCCTGCAGATCGACGTCAGCGATCGCGGCCCCGGCATACCGGAAGACGAGCGGGTGCGCATCTTCGACATGTTCTACTCGGTATCGCGCGGCGACCGCGCACCGCAGGGTACCGGGCTGGGGTTGGCGATCTGCCGCGGCATGATCGGCGCACATGGCGGCAGCGTGGAGGCCTTGCCCGGCGACGGCATCGGCACCACCATCCGCATCAGTCTGCCCTTGCCACCGCCGCCCGATACCGACTCATGACGCCAGCCCCATGACCTCAGCCGCTCCACGCATCCTGGTGATCGACGACGAGGCACAGATCCGCCGTTTCCTCGATATCGGCCTGCGCGCGGAAGGCTACGAGGTGCTGCTGGCCGCCAACGCGGCGGAAGGGCTGGCGCTGGCGGCCATGCAGTCGCCCGATCTGGTGGTTCTCGATATCGGCCTGCCCGATCGCGATGGCCACGACGTGCTGGCCGAGCTGCGCCAGTGGAGCCAGGTGCCGGTACTGATGCTCTCCGTGCGCGACGCCGAGAGCGAGAAGGTGCATGCGCTCGATCATGGCGCCAACGACTACGTGACCAAACCGTTCGGCATCCAGGAGCTGATGGCGCGCCTGCGTGCGCTATTGCGCAACCGTCCCGGTGAACCGGAGTCGGCGCCACGCTATGACGACGGCCGGCTCAGCATCGACCTGGCACGCCGCGAGGTGAGCCTGGATGGTGCGCCGCTGGCCTTGACCCGCAAGGAATACGCCGTGCTGGAACTGCTGCTGCGCCATGCCGGCCGGGTGGTCACCCAGCAGCAGCTGTTGCGCGCGGTGTGGGGGCCGACCCATACCAGCGACAGCCAGTACCTGCGCATCGTGCTGGGCAAGTTGCGCCAGAAGCTGGGCGACGACCCGACCGCGCCACGCTGGCTGAAGACGGAGCCGGGCGTGGGCTACCGTTTTATCGTGAACTGAGCGGCGGCGCGGCCTGGACGGGGCGATCATTCGACGCACAGCCTGCCACGGCCAGGGCTGACGGTTGCTCAGGAATCCGGTGTCTGTACACGGCCCGTGCCACGGTTATGATAGTCAACCTGATACACCACTCTGGCCGTAACTACCCCTTACGTACGGCCGGCTCAACAGAGGACATCCCATGGCACGTGGCATCAACAAAGTGATTCTGGTCGGCAACCTCGGCAACGATCCTGAGGTGCGTTACACCACCAGCGGTACCGCGATCGCCTCGCTGAGCATCGCCACGTCGGAAAGCTGGACCGACAAGCAGAGCGGCGAGAAGCAGGAACGCACCGAGTGGCACCGCGTGAAGATGTTCGGCAAGCTGGCCGAGATCGCTGGCGAATACCTGAAGAAGGGTCGGCAGGTCTATATCGAAGGCTCGTTGCGCACTGACAAGTACACCGATAAGAGTGGCGTCGAAAAGTACTCGACCGACATCATCGCCAGCGACATGCAGATGTTGGGAGGCGTCGGCGGCGCCGAGGGCGGCGGCGGTTCCCCACGTGAGCGCCCGCAGGGCGGTGGTCAGCGCCAGCAAGGTGGCGGCAATTACGGTGGCCAGTCGCGTGGCGGCAGCGAGCAGGGCAGCCAGCAACGGCAGGCGCCACCGCCGGCTGACAGCGGTTTCGCGGATGACGAGATTCCGTTCTAGAAACATATCTCTACAAACTGTAGAGAAAGACCTGAAAAAGCCCTCATTTCGAGGGCTTTTTCTTTTTCAACAATGTTGTTCAACACTCGAGTCGAGCGTTGTAGTTCATCCGACCTTCGGCCCCGAGGTTCGGGATTTCACGGCACGCGCGAACCCGCGTTCTGACCCCTCCGAAAGCAATTTGGCTATCGCCGCTTGAGTCAATCCATGCTCGATGCGGACACAGCCAAATTTTTCCGATGACTTGTCGAATTCCGGTTCGGCCATTCGTCGACATCGTGAAAGCAGCCAATCAGCGCCTATCACGGGCTGACTGAAACGTACCCGTTGTCAGGAGGAATCCCATGCAAAAAGCGAAACGCGCCATCGAAGTCATGAGCCTTGTACTACTAGCGATGTTCGGCGCATCGCAGCAAGCGGTGTCGCAGGATATGCAGAAACCTGGTGTGGCGCCGTCTTATCCGAAGATGGCCCCGGTCGACCAATACCTCATGGCGAACCGGGAAGCCGAGATAGCCCTGGCGCGCAGTGCGGCGCCGGACTCCATTTCCCGTGACGCTACGGTCCTGGTTCTGGGACGCAAGGGCTACGAGAAAGCGGTCGAAGGCAAGAACGGGTTTGTCTGCGTGGTGGGTAGAAGTTGGGGAGGGCCGTTTGACTGGCCCGAATTCTGGAACCCGAAAATAAGGGCTGCCGATTGTCTGAACCCCCAAGCCGCACGTTCGATAATCCCCATCTTCAATCTGCGCGCCAAAATGGCGATGGCGGGTAGTTCCAAGGCGGAGATGCTGTCGGCACTCCACACCGCGTACAAGAATAAACAACTGCCGGACCTCGAAAGCGGCGCCATGGATTACATGCTGTCGAAATCGTCGTATCTGACCGACGAAGGGGACCACAACATGCCTCATCTCATGTTCGACACCCTGGTCAAAGACGGTAAGGATTGGGGTTCCGGCGCAGAGGGCTCACCGGTTATGTCCAGTCCTTATTGGTTCTCCTATTCGGACCAACAACCCCAGATGAAAGATTTGCCGCCCATTCTCGTGTTCTTGGTCGGGGTCGGAAATTGGTCCGACGGAACGCCTGCCGGCATGCATAGTCACTGATACCGGGGCGGTTTGGCGTTGGGGGCATCCTCGCGTGTTAGCGACCTTCTGTAGCCATCGCGGTGCGAAGGCTGCAGAAGGTCGATCGAGAGATATCTGAAGGAGGACATCACGATGACCGCTTTCGATCCGAGATGTTTATACAACGGTTCTAGCCCGCACCTTAGACCGAGAGTGTTGCCTTTTTGCCCATAAACCTCCTGAGCAATCGGGGGTTTATGCTTTTCAGGCCGGATATCCGGGAAATGTTTAACAGGACGGAGCGGATGGTTCGCCCAGGCTCAACCGGTACTCGGTCACCTGGCGGTATGGCATCCCCGGTTGCAGGATGATGCTCGGAAAACCTGGCTGATTGGGGGCGTCGGGAAAGCCCTGCGGCTCGAGACATAGCCCGGCGCGTGGACCGAAGCGTCCGGCATTCAAGCCTTGCCCGTCGTAGAACTGCAGCGCTGGTTCTGTCGTCCAGATCTCGAGGGCAACGCCGTTTGTGGGGCTCATCAGGCTGGCGGCATGAGCAGGCGACGAGCGAACTCGCGCTCGTGGCTCAAGCGCATAGTTGATGTCAAAAACTTCGGCACCCACTGCGCGCGGGTGGCGGAAATCGTAAGGCGTTCCGTCGAGGGATCTGATTTCTCCCGTCGGAACGAGGTCCGCGTCGACCGGTGTGTAGGACGCGGCGTTGATGGTCAACAGGTGGCCGTCGATCGTCGGGCTGCCATCGAGATTGAAGTAACTGTGCGTCGCCAGGTTCAGCGGGGTTGGCGCATCGGCTTCCGCGCAGATCTCCATGCGAAGAATGGACGGCGTGAGCAGACGATAAGTGCAGACGACCGATACGGCACCGGGAAACCCCAAGTCACCGTCGGGGGAGGTCAGGGTGAGCGTGACCTGGGTTTGGTCATGGCTCAGCAATCGCCAGGGCCGTTGGCCGAAGCCGCCGTCGCCGCCGTGCAAAGTGCATCGACCTCGATCGTTTCGGGGCAGGCTGTAGACGTCGCCCTCCAGCTTGAACGATCCGCCACCGATGCGATTGGCGACTCGTCCGGCGATCGCGCCCATGTGCGCCCCATGGGCGCGATATTCGTCGAGATGGTCCAGTCCGAGGACCACATCCTGATGTCGGCCGTCCTGCAAGGGCATGCTCAGGCTTTTGAGCGTCGCACCCCAGGTGATGACGGTGGCTCTCAGTCCTCCGGGCTTGCCGAGTGCGATCTCTTGAACAAGGTGTCCTTCGCAGCTTCCGTTGATTCGCACGCGTTCGACCTTGCGGTAACTCGTCATATATGATCGTATTATCATACAAATGTCATGGACTGCAGGAAAGCCATGGCAACGCCAGGCAGTCCCTTGGTCCGGCCAGTACAGGCCAGACGATCTCAATGGAGGAAAACTTGATGAAACGGTTCGCCCTGGCTTTGTCTATGTTGGTGTTCGGCCTGACCTTCATGGCCTCGTCCGCAAGCGCGGAAGCAGCGCCCCCACAGCCGCCCCGGCAGTCCAACGGACTGGCTCTGACACCGCCGATGGGTTGGAACTCGTGGAACAAATTCGGTTGCGACATCAACGAAAGCGTCATCCGCGCAGCGGCGGACGCGATGGTCAGCTCGGGGATGAAGGATGCCGGTTATCAATACGTGGTCATCGACGACTGCTGGCACGGCGAGCGCGACATCAACGGCGACATCCAGGCGGATTCCAAACGCTTTCCTTCGGGTATCAAGGCGCTGGCGGATTACATCCACGGCAAGGGCTTGAAGTTCGGCATCTATTCCGATGCAGGAAAGAAGACCTGTGCGGGCCGTCCAGGCAGCCGTGGCTTTGAGTACCAGGACGCTCGCCAATATGCCGCCTGGGGTGTCGACTACCTGAAGTACGACTGGTGTTCGACCGGTAGCCAGGACGCCAAGTCAAGCTACGAGACCATGAGCGACGCCTTGCGAGCCTCGGGGCGGCCCATCGTCTTCAGCCTCTGTGAATGGGGTCAGAGCAAGCCCTGGTTGTGGGGCGAGACGATCGGCAATCTATGGCGCATGTCGGGCGACATCTACGACGGTTGGGAGAGCCGTGACGGTCACGAAAACGGCATGACCAACATCCTGGACATGCAGGTGGGACTCGAGAGCCACGCTGGCCCCGGCCATTGGAACGATCCGGACATGCTGGAAGTCGGCAACGGCGGCATGACCTTCGAGGAATACAAATCGCACTTCAGTCTGTGGGCCGTACTGGCCGCGCCACTGATCGCCGGAAACGATCTGGCGCACATGAGCAAGGAAACCAAGTCGATCCTCACCAACAAGGAAGTGATCGCCGTCGACCAGGATGCGTTGGGCGTCCAGGGCAGCCGCATCGTCAAGAACGGTGACGACGAAGTCTGGGTCAAACCGCTGGAAGGCGGTGGTCGCGCGATCGTACTGTTCAATCGCAGCAAGGAAACCCACCGGATCGGCGTGACCTGGGAGGCGCTGGGTTACCCGGCATCGCTGGGGTTGAGCGTGCGCAACCTGTGGGACCACAAGAACCTGTCCAGGACGAAGGGAAGCTTCGCCGCCGATGTGCCGCCGCACGGCGTGGTGATGATCCGCGTCGAGGCCTGATCTCTTCTTGAGGTCGCCTGCTGCATACAGTCGGCGACTCCATCCATCTCACTTATTGGAAAGACTCTCCATGAAGCGGATCTCCGGTTTTCTGATCGGCCTACTGGCTCTCGGATTCATGCATGCCGCTGCGGTCAAGGCCGAGGGCTCTGCACCGCAACCGCCCCGGCAGTCCAACGGCCTCGCCTTGACTCCGCCGATGGGCTGGAACACCTGGAACAAGTTCGGTTGCACGATCAACGAGACGGTGATTCGTCAGGCTGCCGACACCATGGTCAGCTCCGGCATGAAGGACGCCGGCTACGAGTACATCGTCATCGACGATTGCTGGCAGAGCGGGCGTGACGCCAAGGGACAAATCGTCGCCGATCCCGAACGTTTTCCCGCCGGCATGAAAGCACTGGGCGACTACATTCACTCCCGGGGTCTGAAGTTCGGCATTTATTCGGATGCAGGCAAATTGACCTGCGGCAAGCGCCCGGGCAGCCTGGGGCATGAGTATCAGGATGCACGCACCTATGCGTCCTGGGGTGTCGACTATCTCAAATACGACTGGTGCTCGACCTACAGCCAGGACGCCAAATCCACCTACGAGACGATGAGCGACGCCTTGCGCGCCTCCGGGCGGCCCATCGTCTTCAGCATCTGCGAATGGGGTCTGAGCAAACCGTGGCTGTGGGGCAATACGATCGGTAATCTGTGGCGCACGACCGACGACATCTACGACCACTGGCAGGGCAGGCACAGCTACGAGCACAGCGTGATGGACATCCTCGACCTGCAGGTGGGACTCGAGAGCTATGCCGGCCCCGGTCATTGGAACGACCCGGACATGCTGGAAGTCGGCAACGGCAAGATGACGATCGAGGAATACAAGTCGCACTTCAGCTTGTGGGCGGTGCTGGCGGCACCCTTGATGGCCGGCAACGATCTCGCCACGATGACGCCGGACATCAAGACCATCCTGACCAACAAGGACGTGATCGCCATCGATCAGGATCCGCTCGGCGTGCAGGCGAGTCGCGTGGCCAAACATGGCGACTACGAGGTCTGGGCCCGGCCCCTGAAAGGTGGCGGTCGCGCCGTCGTTCTGCTGAATCGCAGCAAGGCCAGCCACCCGGTCACGATAACGTGGGATGACTTGCACCTTCCTTCATCGTTGAGCCTGAAGGTGCGCGACTTGTGGACTCACAAGGACTTGCCCGGCGCCAAGGGCAGTTTCTCCGCGGAGGTGCCGTCCCATGGCGTGGTGATGGTTCGGCTGGATTGATCCATCACGTTGGTTGCGCTGGTGCAAAACGCCAGCCAACTGACCAGTTTCGCCACCTCTGTTGTCCAGCGCCGGCAGTTTGTGATTAGCGCTGCCGCGATTGCATTGATCGCTCTCGGCTCAACTGGCTGTTATCGGCCAGAAGTGGAAGCTGGGGGCGGAATGTGGTCGCCGCATTGCGGGCGTTCAGGCGGTCAGGGTGCCGATCAAGCGAGCCCACGAGGACGCCCGAGCCCACGGAGGATGTCGAGTCGATTCGCTGATACATTTGACGATTGACGGGTCTTTCTCCGGAATCGGCTTAACGCTCATCTCTATCGATCCGCCCCCCAGATCACACGCCCCGCCCGGATCGTGTCGCGCACGCGGGCGAAGGCAGTCGGGTCCTTGGCGGGATCGCCGTTCAGCAGCACTAAGTCGGCATCCATGCCATTCGCAATTCGACCCTTGTGCGCGGTGAAACCGAATCGCGCGGCCGGCGCAGTGGTGAGCGAGGTTAGGATTGCGCGCCAGTCAAGGGCGACCGACATCAGCTTGTACTCCTCGGTAGTGTCGAAGACGTCGGTATAACCGACGTCGGTACCGAACAGTATCTGGCCGCCGGCGCTAGCGTAGTCTTTGACCTCTGCCGTGATGACCGTAATAGCGTTCGCGAGGTCATTGGGACTTTCGTGGAACTTCTTCGCCTCGACACCGAACAACGTCATGGTTGGAATGAGAGCCATGTTGTGTGCGCGCAGCCGAGCGATCAACTCCGGCGGCCACCCTCCGGGTCCGCCTCCGTCCATTGCGGTGGTGTGGGCCAGGATATCGACTCCGGAGTCAATCGCCACATTCAGCCCGGCGAGGTTGGAGGGGTGAGCGAAAGCGGGCTTCCCACGGCGGTGCGCTTCGTCGACGATCGCCTTGGCGATATCGATCCGCATCGGCAAAACACCGATTTTCCCGCCAACGATCGCGCCGGCGAAGATTTTCACGCCATCGGTTCCGCGATCGAGTTGGCGAGCGGCACGGGCGGCGGCCTCCTCAGGGGTCGAGACCTCCTCATCGGGCGCGCCATGTGCCCGCAGGTATTCGCGCACGTAGATCGGCGTCCCGTCCTTGGGGTAAAAAGGATCGCCGACCGTCAGGATCATGGGACCTGCGATCTCGCCCGCTTCCACGCGGTGCCGTAACGCGATCGCGTTGTC
Source organism: Rhodanobacter sp. (assembly GCA_035566635.1). Taxonomy (GTDB): domain Bacteria; phylum Pseudomonadota; class Gammaproteobacteria; order Xanthomonadales; family Rhodanobacteraceae; genus Rhodanobacter. The sequence continues at coordinate 226,078 of DATMQY010000005.1, read as the reverse complement.
GGTTGATGAGGCGATGTCGAAGACAGTAGTGAAGCCCCAGCGGGTGAGCATAGTCTCCAGGGCGTCTTGCAATGTGCCGGCTTTCGCCGCGGTTGCACCAAGAAGATCCGGCGTCATCAGGTGGACGTGACTGTTCCAGAAGCCCGCCGTCAGCACCGAGCCGTGGGCGTCGATCACATGGGCGGTTCGAGGAACCGTAATGCTCTGGCGCGAGCCCACTCGCGCGATCCGACCATCGCGCACGAGGACAACGCCGTCATCGATCGGCGTAGCGTCTGGTGCCGGGTAGATTTTCGCACCCACGATCGCAAGCTCTGCCGAGGCTGGAAGCCCTTTCTGCTCTCGGGCGACCGCGTCCGCCGTGGGAGTTGATCCAACGACCAGCCCGATCAGCGCCAAACAAAACAACGCACCGATTTGATATCGCGCGCTCCGCAGCCCGGTCAATACGGTGATCATCATTCTCTCCCAAGAGGTTTGACTGAATAGGATTCGAGGCAGTGACGCAGCGCCGTGCGAAAAATGGTTTTGAATTGTTCTTCGCTCGAAAAACGGTTGCCGCGATGCATGGAGACAAGGCCTTGGGCCAGAGCCGCGAGCGACAGCGCGACCTCGAGCGCCGGTTTGTTGCCCAACCATCCGTCGGACTTGGCTTGGTCGATCCGCAAGATGATCATCGCCATCACGGGCGAGCGACCGGCTGCGAAGTCGTCCGGGAATCGGCGCGCATTGGGTGCGGGTAGAAAGAACGCAGCGTCGAAGCGGTGCGGCTTTGTCAGCGCGAAATCCAGGAACGCTTCGGTCAGCTCCTCTAGCCACGCAATCGGATGGCGGGCCGTTATGGAGGACGCGATCTCGCCCCACGCTGCCAAGCCGTCATCCATCAGGGCGTCGAGCAATGCACTCTTATCCGCGAAATGTCGGTACATGGCCATCGGCGATAGCCTGGCCCGCAAGGCGACCTTGCGAACAGTCAGTCCCGGCACCCCATCGTGGTCGAGAACGGCTCTTGCGGCGGCGAGGATACGATCTCTAGTCATATGTGTACACTGTACGCTATATTGTGTACTAAGTATACACACGCATTCCGCTCAATCTGCGTACGATGTTCCAGCTGCGGATCGTGCTAATACCCAAACGTTTTGGCGTCAAAACAGGCAAGAGTGTTGGCGCGCGCCCAAAGCTGCCGTTTATCACAGGCAGATTAGGGTCGAAAACGACCCTTCGTCGTAAGCCGCCATTTGGCAATGATCGTCGTTAGTGATCGGTGATCAGTAGCGATGCGTTGATGCACCGAGATGGAGCGGTGATTACCGCTGGCCGGTGCACGCAGTCAACTGACCACCGCAAGCGGTGACTGCCCGCTGCCGGTCAGAGTTGGAGATGCAGGTCAGTTCTTCTACCGGGCTTGGTCATTGCGCTGGCAATGCATGGTCAGCTCAATGGCAATACGCACTGGCCTTGAACTGTCGGCGCAGGATCAGGGCGAGGGATGCCTGACCTGCCGCTGGCCATGCCGGTAAAACAGCAACCCGATGCCGATCAGCAGTGCTGAGCCACCCACCACCTTGAGCAGGAACAGGCCGGGGTTGCTGCTATTGGCGGGGGGAATCATCGAGGTGACGATCGCCAGCAAGGTGACCGCAAAACCGGTCAGCCCGGCCAGCCAGCAGCCGAGGGTTCCACCGGGCGACAGGTTGACGCCTTCGTTGCGACCGGCGGCACGTTTACGCAGCAGCGGAAATGCCAGCAGGATGTACAGCAGCGGCAGCAGCGACATGATGGCGGTCATGTCGACCAGAATGATATAGGCCTCGTGGATGCTGGAGCCGGACAACGCAGCCATCAGCACCAGCGACGTCAGAACGCCCTGGGTAATCAAGGCCACATGGGGCGTGCCGTACCTGGAGTGCAGACGCCCCAGCGCGGCTGGCAGATAGCGATCGACGCCCACCACGAAGGGCAGGCGCGCCGTGCCCGTGATCCACGCGGAGATGCTGCCGATCGTGCCGACCGTGACAAGTGCCGCGGTCAGGGAGCCGAACATCGGCAGGCCGATCCGTTCTCCGATCGCGGAGAGCGCCTGGGGAATGCCGGCGATGATGTCGATCGTCGACGCGGGCAGCGCGATCAGCAGGGATGTCGTGCCGGCGATATAGATAGCTGCAATGACGACACAGGAAATCAGCGTGGCACGCGGAATCTGCCGGCGGGGATCCCTGATTTCTCCACCGAGTATCAGCCCGAGTTCGAGCCCCTGGAAGGCGAGGGCAATCGTCGTGAAGGTGGAAAAGGTCGCGAGCTTGCCGAAGTCGGGCATCACGTTCGCCGTGGTGATCGCCGTGGCCGCACCGAACCGGTACGCGGCCAGCGCGCCGGCACCGAGGATGAGTGCTGCCGCCGACCAGGTCGCGATGCCGCCGATGTTCTGCAGCCACTTCGCGCGTTCGAGGCCGTGGATGCCGAGCCCGGTCGCAGCCCATAGCACCGTCAGGCAGTAGACGAGGTGGTAGCCGCTGTCGCCGGCATGGGCCAGCCAGCGGTCGCCACCGACGTGGAGAAAGATGCCGGCGCTGAACAGCAGCGCGAACGGGAAATAGACCAGGTTGGAGACCCAGTAAGTCCAGCCGGCGATGAAACCATGCATATCGCCGAACGCCGTCTTCGACCACAGGTACAGGCCACCTTGTCCGGGCACGCGCGAACTCAGTTCGAGCACCGCGAGGGCCAAGGGAACGAAGAAGCCAACAAGTCCCAGCAGCCAGAGCACCAGGCTCGAAGGCCCCACCTGCGCTGCCATCGACAGCCAGCGCAACGCGACGATCGCCGCGATGTTGAAAAGCACCAGATCCCAGGTTCCGAGTACACGACGCAGGCCCGGTACATTCTTTGTTGCCGGCGTCGTAGCCATCGTGCGCTTTCCCAGGTGAGCGGTGGATTCAACGGCGGAGCGCGCTCGCACCCATCAGGAGGCGGCGTCTTCCGCTGCTTGCCTGCTGAAAACGGACGATGCCGCCGAGGGTTCGCTGCCGATCTCACGCAGCGGCAGGCCGGCCATCAGGTTGCGCTCGATCTGCTCCAGAGTGACGTTCTTCGTCTCCGGAATCAGCACGAAGGTGATCACCAGGAACACCAGGTTCAGCGCCGCGTACAGCCAGAACGTAGCGGCGTTGCCGATACCGTTGAGCAGGGTCAGGAAGGTGGCGCCGACGATCATGTTGGCGACCCAGTTGGTGAAGGTCGAGCAACCGATGCCGAAATCGCGACCCTTCAACGGCTGCACTTCCGAACACAGCGCCCAGATCAGCGGACCGGCGGACATCGCAAAACCGACGATGAAGGTCAGCAGCATTGCGACCGTGAAAATCTGCTCGCCGTGCGTGGTGATGCCCAGATGCATCATCGTGCCGACCAAACCCAGGCCCACCGCCATCACGCTGAAGCCGATGTACAGAATCGGCTTGCGACCCCAGCGATCGACAAGGCCGATCGCGATGAAGGTGGCCAGCACATTGGTCAGGCCGACCACCGCCGTGAACCACATCTGTGCCGTGGTGGCGTAGCCCATGTCCTGGAAGATGCGTGGCGCGTAGTACATCACCACATTCATGCCGGTGAACTGCTGCATCACCTGCAGCAGCACGCCCAGCCCCACCGAGCGGCGGAAGTTGCGGTTCTCCAGGAACAGGTGCCAGCCGCGCTGCGGCGTTTTCAGCTGCTCCTCGATGTCGGCCACTTCACGCGCGGCATGGCTGGCATCGCCGCGCAACTTGTTCAGTACGTCGGTGGCCTCCTGCTTGCGTCCGCGCATCATCAGCCAGCGCGGACTGTCCGGCAGCAGGAACAGGCCGAGCAGAAACAGAATGCCGGGAATCGCGATGATGCCCAGCATCCAGCGCCAGTTGCCGCTGTAGCTGAAGGCGGTATCGGACAGGAACGCCACCAGGATGCCGATGGTGATCATCAGCTGGTACAGCGAGATCATCGCGCCGCGGATATGTTCCTCAGCCACCTCGGCCAGGTACAGCGGCGCGGTGAAGGTGGCCACACCGATCGCCAGACCCAGGATCACCCGCGCCGCGATCAGTGTCTCCGGCGACCATGCCGCCCCGCTGAGCAGCGAACCGGCCACGAACAGCACACCGCCCAGTATCAGCGAGCGTTTGCGCCCCAGCGTCGCGGACATCCAGCCCGCACCCAGCGCGCCGATCGCCGCGCCGAGCATCATCGAGCTGACGATCCACTCGATCATGTGATCAGAGATCTGGAACTCTTTCTGGATGAACTGGGTGGCACCGGAAATCACACCGATGTCCAAGCCGAACATCAGTCCGGCCAGCGCGGCCAGCATGCAGGTGAACAGAGCCGTGGTGCGAGATGGGTGGATTGGGGATGTCACGACAGTATTCATGAAGGAAATCCTGCAGGCCGCGGACGGCGATGGGCGGTTGGATGAGCGTCGGTTTTCAAGGAGTGATCCTCATGCCGGCATACCGACGAAGCGTGGTTCGGGCAGGCCGCGCACGCCGCCCCGGGAACGGAACAGAGCACCAGCGTGGACGTCGGCATCCAGCTGTGCACTGCGCAGTCCATCGCGCGCGCTGGTGACGTAAAGCATGTCGAGATCGGCGCCTCCAAAGGCGGGCCGGGTCGGCTGGCGCGCAGGCACCGGCAACAGCTGGCGCACCGAGCCGTCAGTGGCATAACAGACCACGCGAGCCAGGCCCCATTGCGCGTTCCACAGCGAACCGTCGGCGTCGACGCACGAGCCGTCCGGTTCGCCTGCAACATCGCCCAGATCCACGAACAGTTGCGGCGTGCCCAGCGTGTCGCCGTACTCGCAGCGCTGTATGCAGCGCGACAGCGAGTCGCAGTAGTACATCGTCGTGCCATCGGGGCTGAACGCGATGCTGTTGCTGATCGCGACATGGGGTAATGCGAGGTGTTCCAGGCTGAGGTCGGCGTTGAGCCGCCAGAAACTTCCGAGCGCCTGCCTGCTGCCCGCGGCAGGCTCGTGCATCGTGCCGAACACGAAGCGGCCCTGGCGATCGCAGGCACCATCATTGCTGCGCGTAGCCAGCCCGAGCCCGGGTTCGACCTCGTGCAGCGTCTGCAGCTGACCATCGGCGAGACGGAAAAACGCCAGCCGGGAGGCCAGTGCCAGCAACAGCCAGCCATCGGCTTTGCATAGCGCGAACGAGGCGAGTCGTTCGGGCATCGGCCAGTGTTCCAACGCGCCGCTGGCAGGGTGCAGGCGGTACAGCATGGCGCGCTGGATGTCGGTCCAGTAAAGCGCCTGGGTGCGCTCGCACCAGACGATGCCTTCGCCCAACGCATTGCCGGCGTCCAGCGCGATGTCCATCGGCGCCAGTACGGTCGGTGTGGTCATACCCAGCCGCCGTCCACGATGAAGTCCTGCCCGGTACACATGCGGCTGTCGTCGGCGGCGAGGAACAGGGCGGCGCGTGCCAGATCCTCTGCCATCAGAAAGCCTGGCATGCACTGAGTGCGCGCAATTTCCTCACGGCCGGCGTCGTCCAGCCACAAACGCGCCTGCTTGTCGGTGATGACCCAGCCCGGTACCAGACTGTTGATGCGGATATGTTGTTGGCCGAGCTCGCGCGCCATGCCGTTGACGAAGCCGCGTACGGCCGCTTTGGCCATGGCGTACAGCGGGTAGCCCGCATTCTTTTTCATCCAGCCAGTGGAGCCCAGACAGATGATCGAGCCGACGCCGAGCTGGCGCATGTCGGGAATCACGGCCTGGGTGGCGAAGATCTGGTGGCGCAGGTTCACCGCCACGTTGCGCTCGAAGTCAGCCGAATCCATGTCGGCGAGTGCATGACGTGCGTCGTTGGCTGCGTTGTTGACCAGGACGGCGATGGGCCCGATCTGCGCACGGGCTTCGACGATCGCGGCCTGCAATGCGTCCAGGTCGGTGAGATCACAGTGCAGATAGTGCGGTGCATGCGGCACGTTGGCGAGCGACGCACATAGCGACGTGGCGCCGGCATCGTCCAGGTCGAGAAACGCCACCCGCGCACCCTGGCGAGCGAAGCCTTCGACGAAGGCCGCGCCGATGCCGCTGGCACCGCCGGTGATCAGCACACTGCGGTCGACCAGGCTTGGGTAGGTGGCGAACGAAGGCATCAACAGGCTCCGGAATCGGGGGAAGGCACGGCCGCGATGCTCACCATTCGGCGACGCTGCCATCTTCGTGGCGCCATAGCGGGTTGCGCCAGCGGTGACCAACCTTGGCGCGCTCGGTCACGTAGGCTTCGTTGATCTCGATACCGAGACCCGGGCCGCCGGGAATCGCGACGTAGCCGTCCTCATAGGCAAATACATTGCGGTCGACCACGTAGTCGAGCAGGTCGTTGGCGGCGTTGTAATGGATGCCCAGACCCTGCTCCTGGATGAAGGCGTTGTGGCACACCGCATCGAGCTGCAGATTCGCCGCCAGCGCGATCGGACCGAGTGGGCAGTGCAGCGCCAGCGCCACGTCGTAGGCTTCCGCCATCGCCGCGATCTTGCGTGTTTCGGTGATGCCGCCGGCGTGCGAAGGGTCGGGTTGGATGATGTCGACGCCGCCCATCTGCAGCACGCGCTTGAAGTCATAGCGCGTATACAGGCGCTCGCCCAGCGCGATCGGTGCCGGGGCGATGCTGGCGAGCTCCGGGATCGCATCCAGATGCTCGGAGAGCACGGGCTCCTCGATGAACATCAGCTTGTACGGAGCCAGCTCGCGCATCAGTACCTTGGCCATCGGCTTGTGTACGCGGCCATGGAAATCGATGGCCAGGCCGATGTGCGGACCGACCGCCTCGCGCACGGCCTGCACGTTCTCCAGCACGCGTTCGACCTTGGCGTGACTGTCGACGAAGTGCATCTCTTCGGTGCCATTCATTTTGACCGCGGTGAAGCCGCGTTCGACCGCGGCCTTGGCCGCCTTGGCCGTATCCGCCGGACGGTCGCCGCCGATCCATGAATACACGCGAATGCGTTCGCGCACCGGGCCACCGAGCAACTCATGCACCGGGACGCCAAGATGCTTGCCCTTGATGTCCCATAGCGCCTGGTCAACGCCGGCGATGGCACTCATCAGAATGGGGCCGCCGCGGTAGAAGCTGCCGCGGTACATCACGTTCCACAGATCCTCGATGTGGCGTGGATCCTTGCCGATCAGGTAGTCGGAAAGTTCCTCGACCGCGGTGGCTACGGTATGTGCGCGACCTTCCACCACCGGCTCGCCCCAGCCGCAGATGCCGGCATCGGTGTCGATGCGCAGGAACAGCCAGCGTGGCGGCACCAGGAAAGTGGCGAGTTTGGTGATCTTCATGCACGGTGTTCCTGAGACTTTGGAGAGACAGCCGCCCACGCCTGCGCGAAGGCCTGCGCGCGACGGGCGATTTCATCGGCATTGACGCCGGGAGCATAGAGCGCGGCACCGATGCCAAACCCTTGCGCACCAGCGGCAACCCACGCCGCCATGTTGTTGGGCGTGATGCCACCGACCGGCAGTACCGGTACCGCGGCTGGCAAGACTGCACGCCAGGCCTTGAGTCCTTCGGGTGTCACCTGGTGGGCGGGAAACAGCTTCAGTCCGTGGGCACCGGCCGCCAGTGCGGCGAAGGCCTCGGTGGGTGTGGCGACACCGGGCACGCAGATCATGCCGGCCTCCTTGGCAGCGCGGATCACGCTGGTATCGGCGTGCGGCATCACGATCAGACGGCCTCCGGCGGCGGCGACTTCATTCACCTGGGCCGGAGTCATCACGGTGCCGGCGCCGATGAGATAGTTGTCGCCCAGAGATTGGGTGAGACAGCGGATGCTTTCCATCGGTTGCGGCGAGTTGAGCGGCACTTCCAGCACCCGAAAACCGGCTGCAGCGAGTGCGTTGCCGATGGCCACAGCTTCGTCGGGACAGATGCCGCGCAGGATCGCGACGAGGGGCAGGTGATCGAGCCACGGGCTCAGCATGGAGAGATTTCCTTGGGTGTCGTGGACGAGCCGGCGCGGGCCAGACCGACATGGCAGGCGATCTGCCACAGTCCGTATGCGGCGGCGTCCACCAGGGGTTCCGCAAGATCGATGTCGAAGTGGAATGCGGCCAGCCTATAACGCGCGCACAGGGCAGCGTCGCCAATCAGCTGGAGCGGCGCTTCGCGGCGGAAACGATGCGTGGCGAGGCTGGAGCGTAGCTCTTCCCCGATCAGCAGGCCCGATAGGTACTCGGGTACGGAGTTCGGCGCCAGCGCACCGTCGAGCATCAAGGCGCGGGCGGAGAACAGTCGGCTGAATGCTCCGGCGCTGCCGCTGTCGCGTGCTGCGATGACACCACGCACGAACGCATCGGGATCCACTGCCGCATCATTCGAGCCGATGCAAAGGATCGAATGCTGCCGCAGCAGCGCAAACAGTTCGCCCGTCATCAAGGTGCAGAAATCGGCCACGACACCATCGCGCACGCGAGCCCACTTGCTGTGCGTGCCTGGCAGTATCCAGGTGGAGTCGATGGCCAGCGCAGGTCGTAGTACCAGGGCACCAAGCAACTGGGTCTCCTCGCCGCGCATCACGTCGGGGCCTTGCGGATTGCGCAAGCCGGGAACGATATGGACGTCCGAACCATCTTTGGCGCGCAGGCTGCGGACGGCGCTGCCGAGCTGCGTCGTGTCAGCAGGAAGGTCCATGTAAGGAACCTCCAGCCAGCCCTGACGGCTGCCGACCATGCCACAGGCCAGCCGGGGCAGCCGGGGCCAGCCCGCAGTGATCTCGGTCAGTGCGGCATCGAAGCCACCATCCGGCAGATGGCGAATGCCCCAAGGACGTGCCCGTGTCTCGCGGATGGCGCCAGCCTCATCGAGCCAGAAGGCGCGCAGGCTGGAGGTGCCCCAGTCGAGTCCGATCAAGCCGCTCATGGATTCATGTTCCTCCATGGCGCAGCGATGCGGATGTGATGCGCATCATGGCGAGGCGTCCTTCCAGACCAGCGTCTTCACCGGTGCCAGTGGCACCTGACCGCGCACTATCCTAGCCGTTGTCGGCAGCACGGGTGAAAACGGTTTCGGGTTGTAGTTGACCATGGCATAGAAGCCGCCGCGCCAGTCGATGAACACGCCCTTGGGCAGATCATCGATCGCCACACCCGCACGCTGGTAGACGCTGCGCACGATTGCGCGTTCCAGTTCGTCGTCATCGGTCGACACGCCAATCATGGTGACGGTGCCCCGTCCCAGTACGCGGGTGGTCGCTGCCGCCTTGCCGGCATAGTAGTGATCGGCGTACGTGGCGAGCACCTCGGTACCGGGCCGCGGCGAGAGGATGTCGGCCCAGCGGTGCCATTCATGGGTCTTGCCGGCCGCGGTTACCTGCGCGCTGGCGTTCGATGGCAGCATGTCGAAACCTTCGACGTCGGCACCGATCAGATCGAGGATCGGCGCCGCCCACGGTCCTTCGTGGAAGTGTCCCTGCGCATTTTTCTGACCGGTGCGGCTGGTCAGGATCAAATGGCCGCCTTGCTCGACATAACGCCGCCATTTCTTCGCCAGCGCATCGCCTACCATCTGATAGGCCGGTGCGATCAGGAACGGGTAGCGGCTGAAATCATCGCTTTCCGCGATGAAGTCCATCGGTGCGCCGGTGCTCTTCACGGCCTGCGTGTAGGCATTCCGATAGGCCCAGCTATGCCACAGCGTGGTCTGCGGCTGGATCTCCAGATCCCAGAAAACGTCCTGGCTCCACAAGTAGCCGGTGTACCGCGCGGTCATTCGCGCAGGCAGCTTTGCCTTGGCGTCGAGTTGCGCTTCAAGCGACTTGATATTCCGCATTGTGTCGACGAATTCGCGCCCCGTGCGCGAGAGCGTCACACCATCGGTGCCGACGATGCCTTCGTGGTACATCTCGCTACCGCGAAGCGGGTGGCGATAGCGGTAGGTGCTGAGCAGGGAGGCGCCGGAAGCGAAGGCATGCCAGATCCACATGCTTACCGCACCGGGCATCGGCTGCGGGTTGATCTCGCCCCAGTTCACCTGGCCCGGTTGCATCTCCATCACGCCGAAGGTGCCGGTCATGGGCCGGAAATACGCTGCGGCTTCCATCAGGTTGGTGGGCTTGCCGATGGCATAGCTGTCGCCGCCCAGCACATTCGCACCAGCGACCGGATAGAGCGTGAAGGTCGGAAAATCCAGAGCGTGACTGCGCCTGGGGTCGGTGGCGGTGGTGACGTTGGTGTAGTTGGTCGTCACCCATTGTCCGGAGCGTGCGTAGTGCTTGATGAGGGTCGCTTGTGCATCGAGGAAATGTGCCGTGGTGTCGGCCTGGAAGCGGGCGAAATCGAGCTGCGCATGCGGGCTCAGTTTATCTTCGGCAGCGAGCGTGGCGTTGGGCAGACGCACTTCCTTGAAGTTGGCGTAGCGGCTGCTCCAGAACGAGCCGCCCCAGACGGCATTCATGGCATCGATGCTGCCGTATTTTTCCCGCAGCCAGCGCTGGAATGCATCACGCGCGCTGTCGCTGTAATCGAGGAATGTGCCGGGTTCATTGTCTATCTGCCAGCCCCACACGCGACGGTCGTGGCCGTAACGCTGGGCCATGGCGGTTACCAGCCGCGTCACGAAGGCTTCGTATTTCGGATTGGCCAGCGACACTTCCGCGCGGATGCCGTGCTCGTGGCGCTGCCCGCGCTCATCCACCCGGTAAACCTCGGGGTAGTGATCGCCCATCCAGCTCGGCGGAGCCGCCGAGGGCGTGCCGAGAATGACGCGCAGCCCGGCCTTGTCGGCCAGGTCGATGGCGTGATCGAGCCATTCGAAATCGAAGTGGCCTTCTTCCGGCTCCAGGTACGTCCAGCTGAATTCGGCCATGTGCGTGAAGTCGAAGCCGAGCTTGGCCATGCCGTTGAAGTCGCGTTGCCACTGGCTGCGCGGCCACTGCTCCGGGTAATAGAACACGCCAAAGCTCATCGGCTCGCGCTGATGCAGCAAGGCCGCACCTTGATCCGATGTCTGGCGCTGGCTGCCAGCATCGCCCGGGTTGGCAGCAGCGACATTGGTCATCACGGCAGTGGCCATCACCGCCGCAAGCAAGGGCCGAAACATGGGATGCGCCTTTGTGAGATTCAAATGTCAACTTATACTACTATTCAGACTCCCGCAATATTCGTACGCGATCTCATGGACATTCTGACTCCCGATGTGGCGCTGGCGCTGGCAGACCGTCACTGGCGCATCCATGGCGATATTGACGCGCTGCCATCCTATGCCGATCAGAACTTCCGCATCCGTAGCGGTCGCGGCGACTATGTCATGAAGGTGGCGCACCCATCATGGTCGCGAATGGATCTGGACCTCGAGAATCAGGCGATGATGACGCTCGCCGAGCGCGAGCCGGCGTTGCAATGGCCGCGAGTGCAGATCGCCGTGGGTGGCGAACACCTGCTGACGTTGCCGATTGCCGGGCAGCCATGCCAGGTGCGCGTATTGAGCTTCGTGCCTGGCACGACGTATGCGGATGCCATCGGAGCACTGTCGCTGACGCAACGCGCGGTGTTGCATCAGAGTCTCGGCAGTGCGGTCGGCCTGCTGACGCGGGGGCTGCGGGACTTTCGCCATCCGGCTGCCGACCGACAGCACGACTGGAATCTGTTGCGGTTGCCGGCCTTGCGGAGCGAAATCGCGCATATCGGCGATGCCGGGCTTCGCGCCATAGTGCAGGTGCAGGTAGACGCGTTCTGTACCCGCCTGCCGCATTGGCAGACACAGCTGCCGATCACGGTATTGCACAACGATGCCAACGATCTGAATGTGATCGTGGCGGATGACGGCGGCAACGGGCAGCAGGTCCGCGCGGTGATCGATTTCGGCGACATGTGCACCAGCTTCCGTCTGGCAGACCTGGCGATCGCCTGCACCTACGCCATGCAGCATGAGGTCGATCCGGTGGCGTGCGCACGCACCGTCGTTCGCGGCTATCTGGCACAGTGCCCGTTGCTGCGCATCGAGCTTGAGCAGTTGCATGCCTTCATTCTCGCGCGGCTTTGCCATAGCGTTCTGATGGCGACACGCGCGCATCGGGAGCAGCCCGATAACCCCTTCGTTCTCGTGTCGCAGCAGGGCGTGCGCACGCTGTTGCGTAAACTCGCCAAGGTTGCGCCGGATGCCATCGTCGGCCCCTTTCTGGAACCAAGCCATGACTGATCCCACCAGCGCCAGCCCAACTGCCGACAGCGCATCCGGGGGCGTGCCGCAACGGAACAACGCCGAGATTCTGCAATTGCGCAAGCAATTGCTGAACCCGACCCTCAGCGTGTCATACAAGGATCCGCTCAAGATCGTTCGCGGCGAAGGTGCCTGGTTGTACGACCAGAACGGTCAGGGCTATCTGGATATGGTCAACAACGTTTGCCATGTCGGGCATTGCCATCCGCGGGTGGTCAGGGCAGGGCAGGCGCAAATGGCACAGCTCAACACCAACACGCGGTATCTGCACGACAACATCGTCGAGTACGCGCTGCGCCTGACGGCAACCCTGCCGAAACCTTTGTCGGTCGTGTTTCTCACCAATTCGGGCACCGAGGCGAACGATCTCGCCCTGCGCCTGGCGCGGGCGCATACCCGGGCACAAGGCGTGGTCGTGGTGGATCATGCCTACCATGGCCATTCGCCATCCATGGTTGAGCTGAGCCCGTACAAGTTCAACGGCAAAGGCGGCGCGGGGCAGAGTCCGCATGTGGGTGTGGTGGCGATGCCCGATACTTATCGTGGGCCTTTCCGTGAAGCCTCCGTAGCCGGTCGGCAGTATGGCCAGCTGTTGCCAGAGGCCATCGCAAGCCTGGGTCGGCGAGACATGGCGACGGCGGCGTTCTATTGCGAATCGCTGCTGGGCTGCGGCGGCCAGATCGTGTTGCCGGAAGGCTATCTAGCCGAGGCCTATGCGGCGGTGCGTGCGGCCGGTGGCGTGTGCCTGGCCGACGAGGTGCAAGTAGGTTTCGGCCGAGTGGGTGATCATTTCTGGGCATTTGAATGCCAGGGCGTCGTGCCGGATATCGTCACCATGGGCAAGCCGATGGGCAACGGCCATCCGATGGGGGCGGTGGTGACCACGCCGGAGATCGCTGCCAGCTTTGTGAGCGGGATGGAATATTTCAATACTTTTGGCGGCAATCCGGTGTCCTGCGCCATCGCGCTGGCCGTGCTCGATGTGATTGCCGAAGAAGAGTTGCAGGAGAACGCACGTCGCGTCGGCGATTTTCTGATGGACGGACTGCGCGAGCTGCAGCAGCGGCATGATGGCATCGGCGATGTGCGTGGGCGCGGTCTGTTCATCGGCGCCGAGCTGGTGCGTGATCGCGAGGCGAGAACGCCCGACCAGCCGAAGGCCAAGGCCGTGGTGGAAGCGATGAAGGCGCGTCATGTGCTGCTCTCCACCGAAGGCCCGGACGACAATGTGCTGAAGATCAAGCCGCCGATGGTGTTCAGCCAGGCCAACGCCCAAGAATTTCTGGACAAGCTCGATCAGGTGTTGTGCGGGTTGTAGCCCAGTTGCGTGGGCCGCGTTGCTGACGCCTTGTTCAACACCTGATGCAACTCAGGAGGCTTTTTTGGAGCTTCCCTTGCGCTTCTTGTGAAGATTAGCCAGCGAGTCCGCAATCATGCTTTGCATCGCCTTGCGAGCAACCTCCGGCTGCTTGCGGCGGATCGCTTCAAGCACTTTCAGATGGTGCGGCAGTGAATACTTGAAGTCACCGGCCGTTTTCGCCGACAACACGAAGAACATGCCGAGAGCACTTTCGACCACCGAGAAAAGCGAGATCATCAATTCATTGCCGGTCGCCTGAAGCACGGCATCGTGAAAGCCGAGATCCGCTGCGGCCCACTCTTCAGGATCCCGGGCAGCCTCCATTTTTCGGTAGGCCAGATCCACGTTGGTCAACTGGGTCGTTGTACGTCGCCGTGCTGCCGCGGCGGCTGCCGCCGGCTCGATGATTTCCCGCATCTCCACCAGTTTTTCGATGAAATCGTCGGTCGGCATCGAGGCGCAGCGCCATGAAAGAACATCCGCATCAAGCTGGTTCCAGTATTGAGTCGCACGTACGCGGGTCCCCACTCGCGGGCGGGATTCAATCAGACCCTTGGCGGACAATACCTTCAACGCCTCGCGCAGGGCTGTGCGACTCACATCCATGCTTTCGGCCAGATTCTCCTCGCGCGGCAACACATCACCAGGACGCAAGTCACCGACGACAATCCGCTTGCCCAGTTCACGGATCACATGGCCGTGCAGATTGCGTGCATCCGTAACCTTCATGGTCAACTTCTCTCTGCAGTAAGGGCGCTTCCGTGTTGTCACGCAGTTATTGCATGGCAACGCGGAAGCCGCGTAGATCGGGGGTCGCCGCATGCTGCAGTGCGGTAACGCTGGAAATTTATCATACAAGCGTACGGTCTGAAGTCTGGTGATCGTCAGAAATTCAGCGGCTGCGCGGTTTGAAGATCAACGCCAGCGGCTCTCCGACACTAGCCACCCCAACGTCCTTAGCGGCGGCCACGTCGACCTATTGCCTTGAGCCAGCTCTGGACCGTGTAGCGGTGCTTGCCTGGCAGGCGATGACATCGTCGGGCGCTCGTCCTTGTGCACCTGTCGAGCCGCGATCCTGCGAACAGTCGCATGCCGTCTGATGGGTGTGCCTCCATCGTGTTTCATCTGTATTTTATACTATGGTAGTACAAATGAAATTTTCTGAGCTACGATGCAGACCCGCCGATGCGATATCTGCGGCACGGACGGCAAGAGAGGAGGCGAGGCAGCTTCGGGAATCAGATGGGGCTAGCCGGCGCGCAGACGCAACCGCCTCGGGTCCAGGCAAATAACGATCATCCATATGTTTCGGGGGAGGAGATTCATCATGAGAAGTTGCACGCAGATCAATCGACGGGCTTTAAGCGTTGCCATCAGCATCATGCTGGCGACTGGTGCAGTCCAGGCCCAGGACACCACATCCCAGGCCGCGGCGTCCCAAGCTGCACCGTCCCAAGCCGCGCCATCCGCTGAGCACGGCAAGCAGAAAGCGGCCGCGCCGGCATCCGCGCAGACGCTCGACCAGATCGTGGTCACCGGCAACTCCGCTTTCGGCGGCATCAAGAAGATCGACGCCAGCTACTCGGTCACCACGGTGACGAGCCAGCAGATCAAGGAACTCAACCCGATCAGCGTGGCGGACCTGCTGAAGGTATCGCCGGGCGTGTATCCGGAATCTTCCGGCGGCCAGACCGGCGCGAACATCGAAGTCGCCGGCTTCCCGTCGGACAGTGGCGCACCGTTCGTCACCTTGCAGATGAACGGCTCGCCGCTTTTCCCGAAGTGGGATTACTTCACCGACGCGATGTTCCGCCTCGATGACACTATTGATCGCATGGAAGCCGTGCAGGGTGGAACCTCGGTCTTGTACGGCAACGGCCAGCCCGGACTCATCGCGAACTTCATTCTCAAGGAAGGCTCCTCAACGCCTACGGGCAGTATCGGGGTGACCTACGGATCGGAGGGTATGGAGCGCCTCGATGGTTTCTACGGCTTTCCCATCGGCGGCAAGGACAGCGGCTGGTATGGCAGCATCGGCGGCTTCTGGCGCAAATCCGACGGCGTGCGTAGTCCGCAATTCCCCGCCGACAAGGGCGGTCAGCTCACCGCGACTTTGAGCCACGACCTCGCACACGGTTCGGTCATGTTCTATGCGCGAGTGCTGAAGGACAAGAACCAGTTCGTCACCGACACGCCGATCCTCAACCCGGCGCCCGGCCAGTTCTCGGCCTACCCAGGTTTCAATCCGTTGACCGGCACCTTCGGCAGCAATGCAAATCGGCGCCAGTTCCTCGAGACCACGCCATGCTTCACCGCTGGCTGTAAGCCGGGCGGCATGAATATCGACATGGCCAACGGCGAGGGCGGCAACATCCACATGCTAGGCGCCAATCTGGATCTTCAATTCGACAACGGCTGGTCGCTGTCGGACAAGGCGCTCTTCGTCGCCGGTCACATGGACATCACGGCGTTCTTCAGTACGGGGGCCAATCCGACCACGCTGGGCAACTTCATTGCCGGCGCCGCATCGGATTTCGGGCTTCCCACCAATCTCACCGCGACTGCCACCTATACCAATGGCAAGCCGGCGAACATGAACGAGAACGTCACCGTTCAGAACCCCGAGTACATTCCCAAGAAAATCCAGTCTGTCAGCAATGAATTTCGTTTGAGCAAGGAGCTGTTCGAGGGCAACACCTTGACGGTCGGCAACTATACGGCGGTGTATTCCTTGAGCCATGCCGAGTATGACGGCCTCAATCAGCTGCTGCAGGCGAAGAGCAATCCGAACCCGATCGTGGTCAATCTGAGCGATGGCACGAACAACTACGCCTTGACCGACGCGCAAGGTCTCTACTGGAATTCCCAGCCGCAGTCATGGATGGCATTCAACGAGCGCTGGCACGCCACGACCACGGCGTTCTTCGTTGCGGACGAGTGGAACATCGGCAAGTGGCGGTTCGACGGTGGCATGCGCATCCAGCATGACGACATCGGCGGCTGGTTCCAGAACACGACTTCCGGCGACCTCGATGCCAACCCGTACACCGTCTACAACAACAACGCCGAGTATCTGACGAACAGCTACCAGCATCCTTCAGGGTCGAGGAGCGCATCGTCGTGGACCCTCGGAGCGAACTACGCGCTGAGCGACAACATGAGCGCCTACGCGCGCGTCAATGACGGCGTATTCCTGCCCAGCTTCGACGATATCGTGAACCAAGGTAATCCGCCGGTGGAGAAGATCCACAACATGGAGCTCGGCTTCAAGTACCAGGCGCCGTGGATCTACGCCGACATCAGCGCCTATCGCCGGTTGTTCCATGGCATACCGTACTCGATCAATCTGCCTACCGGACAGGTCAACCTCGTCTATGGCTCGGTGACCAAGGGCGTCAACGCGCAAGTGACGGTCACACCGTTCGAGCATTTCTCGATTGCGTTGAGCGGCAACTACATGGACGGTCACTACTCCGGTTACGACAGCTGCGTGCCTTACGTCGGCCAGGACGGCAGCCAACGGTGCGACACCATCAGCGGCATGCGCCTGGACCGTCAGCCGAAAATCCAGTATCGCCTGACCCCTGCCTATGTGGTACCGACCAGCTGGGGCAGCATGAAGTTCTGGTTTACCTATGAACATGTGGGCAATCGCTATGGCGACCAGCTGCAGCAGCAGCCGCTGGGCAGCTATCACGACCTCGCCATCGGTGCCATCGCCAACATCGGCCAGAACTGGATGTTGACACTGCGTGGTACCAATATCACCAACGAGATCGGCATCACGGAAGGCAACGCCCGCTTGTTCGGCTTTGCCAGCGGCGGCGGTGTGATTCTCGCTCGCTCGATCGAGGGGCGCGAGGTCAACTTCCAGGTCAAGTACAAGTTCTGAAAACCTGGGTACCGACAACCGTTGCCATCCGGGAACCTGCGTCGCGTCGGTCGCATCAGCGGCCGACGCGACGGAAACGGCCAGGCTGAGTGCTTGGGTGCGACCTCAAAATACTCTCACCAGCGGTCTGCGCCAGGGAACGACACGTTATGCGTCCATCCTTCGAATTCCTGATCATCGTTGCGACGATCGCTGTCCTCGGTCTTGATGGCGGGGCCGCACGCGCTGCGCCGGCCGCCAGTCGGACCAGCGCTGCTACAAGCTATATCGATGTGCTCGACCTGCATGGTGCGCCGCAGACGTCAGCGGACCGCAGCTTCAACATCTTTTTCGACGCCGGGTCGTGGCATGGCTACAGCCTGCCTCTTGCCGGCGATGTGGCGACAGGCTTTTCCGGTCCCTTCGTGCACAGTCTTGGCGATGGTCAATGGGTTGGTGCGCGCTTTGCCCAGTTGGTGCTACGCGATGCCACCAGCCATCAGAACATCGCGCTGAGCCCAGTCGAAAGCCACGCTGCGCCGGGCTATCTGGTACGCGGATTTTCCAGTCCGGGTCTGACGGTGCGCCAGACCTTGTTCTTTGCCGACTCCTGGCATGCGCTGGTGCGGATCGAACTGACCGCGACAACATCGCAAGAGTTGGATCTTTCCGTTACGGGGCGTGAGATGCCCCAGCAACAGGCTGGGCTGGTCAAAGGCGGCGACGAGGTGGCGCAAACCTTCGCCAACTCGAATTCGAAGTTGACCACACGACTTCACGTTGGCGGCGCTCCCGCCTATCGAGTCACGCTAACGGGGGCCGACTATCGCATCGCCCTGGATCATTCGTTGCATCTGGAGCCGAATCAGACAGCGACAGTCTTTGTCGAGCAAACCCTGATCTACGACGTCCATGCCGACGCGCCAACGCCCGTCGATTACGCCACTGCCTGGACTCAAAATCGCGAACGGTGGGACAACTATCTGAAGGCCGTGGCATCGAGCCATCTCGCGGGTCTTTCCGACGAGATCGCACGGCGGGTTTCAGTCAAGGCCATGATGACCTTGTTGGGAAACTGGCGATCGGCGCGTGGCGATCTGCATCATGACGGTGTCATTCCCTCGTATTCCAACACCGACTTCAACGGATTCTGGGCCTGGGATTCGTGGAAGCATGCGGCGGCGCTGGCGCAATTCGCGCCGGATCTCGCGCGCGATCAGATGCGCGCGATGTTCGACTACCAGGCCGCCGACGGCATGGTTCCCGACTGCATCTATCTCGACAAGGCGGGCGACAACTGGCGCGATACCAAGCCGCCGCTGGCGGTTTGGGCCGCGCTGGAAATCTATCGTGCCTCCGGCGACAAAGCCTTTCTGGCTGAGATGTACGACAAGCTGGTGCGCTATCACCGCTGGTGGTTCAAGGCGCGTGATCATGATCACAACGGCCTGGCGGAATATGGTTCGACCGATGGAACCAAGGTCGCCGCTGCGTGGGAAAGCGGCATGGACAATGCCGTCCGCTTCGACTCCGTCGCCATGCTCAAGAATGGCGACGGCGCCTGGTCCACGGACCAGGAGTCTGTCGATCTCAACGCCTACCTCTACAGGGAAAAACTTGACCTGGCGCAGGTCGCAGCCATCCTCCGCAAGACTCAGGACCACAACAAGTGGCTGAAAGAGGCCGCGGCGATGAAGGCGCCTATCCAGGCGCGGATGTTCGACAAGACGTTGGGCTATTTCTTCGACGCCAAGCTCGGTCACGACGATCTCGTGCGCATTTATGGCTCGGAAGGCTGGGCGCCGCTTTGGGCGGGCGTGGCGAGTCCCGAGCAGGCCAGCTCCGTGGTCCGGGTGATGCTCGATCCGAGCAAGTTCGCCACCCACATGCCACTTCCGACACTCGCCGCAGACGACCCGCACTTTTCGCCGATCAAGGGTTATTGGCGTGGTCCGGTATGGCTCGATCAAGCCTATTTCGGCGTGGAGGCCCTAAGGCGTTACGGCTATGGCCGAGATGCCGACGATATGGCTCGCCGCCTGGTGCTCAATGCCAAGGGTTTGGCGCAGCAGGCACCGATCTTTGAAAACTACGACCCGCTGACCGGCCAAGGCTATCAGTCGCCGAATTTCAGCTGGTCCGCCGCCAGCTATCTATTGCTATTGCAGAAGAGGGCGAGCGACCAAGACGCGCGGTGATCGACCGCGTCCCGATCTCGCCCGCCAGCAGCGCCGCTTTGAGCGGCTGGCCGATATGCCTGGCTACATCAGTGACCTGGCTGCAGCAGGCTCTTAAAGGTCCAATGCCAGAAACTTTGTTCCAGGAATTGGATTGAAAACGTAGGATTCAATCGGTCTGAATCCCAGCGTGTGATAGAGCTTCTGTGCCGTCGCCATGGTGGCGAGGGTATCAAGGCAAATTCTTGAATAGCCGGCTTCGCGTGCTTCTTGGCAAATGCGCTCCGTCAGCTTGTGCCCGAGTTGATTGCCTCGTGCCTGCGGTCGAACGTAGAGCCTTTTCATTTCGCAAACGGTGCCATGCAACCGCCGCATGGCGACGCAACCGAGAACGTCAGTGCCGCTACGCGCCACAAGTAGTCGCCCAGCTGGTGCTTCATATTTTCCCGGCAAGGCAGCCACCTCGGCTTCGAAGTCCTGAAAGCCGAGGTCAACCCCAAGTCCGTCAGCATATTCGCGAAAAAGACTGCGCACTTCGTCAGCATCCTCTGGGAAGGCTGCTTGTCGTATGTCGATCATTCGCAAAGTACTCAATTTGTAATAGGAATATTCACCCAGACGAAAGGCGACAGTCGCAGGACTGCCGCTTTTTTCGTGCTACGCGTGTGCCGACTACCGGATTGCACTCACGGCATCGCGAACGTGTTGTTGCTGCGATTGACGTCCGGAAGTGCGTGCGAGGGGTCGATGGTCACCGATTTCAGCTTGCGCGTGCCGTCCACGTGGACCACGAAGCTGCGGTGCTGCTGCCAGGTTTCCCACGGCACGCGCACATCCTGCTTGCTGCCGTCGTCGTAGATCACCTCGAGCGTGGCCGGCAGCACCAGTTTGTCGAGGTTGGCCACGGTGACGTCGGCACCCTTGCGGTAGTCGCCGTCGGTATAGGCGACTTTCTTCACGGCCAGATCCAGCTTCCAGTTATGCTCGTACCAGCCGCGCCAGAACCAGCCCAGATCTTCGCCGGTTTCGCTTTCCATGAAGCGGAAGAAGTCCGACGGGCTCGGGTGCTTGTACGCCCAGGTGGCGATGTACTTGCGGAATGCCGGATCGAATCGTTCCGGCCCGATGATCTGCTCGCGCAGCAGTACCATGCCGAACGCACCCTTGAAGTAGGTGATCGGATGGCGGTACTTCTCCGGCACCATGTCAGCACCGATCAGCAGCGGCGATGCGTCCTGATCCATCATCACCTTGGCCATCTCGTCGGCGGGGTTGCCGCCGCCGGGCGCGTATTCGCTGTCGCGCTTGGGCGCGTATTCGCCGTGATTGAACGCATCGTCCTCGTAAACGTCGATGAAGGTGTTGAAACCTTCGTCCATCCACGCGTCGCGGCGCTCGTTGCTGCCCACGATCATCGGGAACCAGATATGGCCGATCTCGTGTGCGATCACCATGTGCAGGACCTTGCCCTTGGCGAGCTTGTGGTCGAACGTGATGCCTGGATACTCCATGCCGCCGGCGGTGCCGGCCTCGTTGATCGCCACCGGCCACGGGTACGGATACCACTGCTTCGAGAAGTATTCGGTCGAGGCCTTGAGGTATTCGGTGGCGCGGCCCCAGGCACCGTCGCCGCCGCTTTCGGCCGGGTATACCGACATCGCCAGCGCGGTCTTGCTGCCGGGCAGGTTGATCCGCGCTGCATCCCACACGAACGCCTTCGATGCGCCGAACGCGACGTCGCGGGTGTTCTGCATGCGGAAGTGCCAGGTTAGCGTACCGTTCTGTTTTGGACGGCTGGACGGCTGGGTGACTTCTTCCGCGCTGCGGATCATCACGGTGGTGTCGCTGTGGCGCGCCTGTTCCAGCCGCTGTTGTTCGGTCTTCGTCAGCACGTCGGCAGGATTCAGCAGTTCGCCGGAGCCGGCCACGATCATGTCTGCTGGCACAGTGACCGAATAGTCGAAGTCGCCGTATTCCAGGTAGAACTCGCTATTGAGGTAGGGTGCAGTGTCCCATCCGCGCAGGTCGTCGTAGACGGCCATGCGCGGATACCACTGCGCGATCTCGAAGATTTCGCCGTTCTTGCTCGGGTTCACATCCATGCGCCCGCCGAATTCGCCAGGTACGGTAAAGCTCCAGCTGATGTGCAGGCGCAGCTGGCCGTCTTTCGCCTTCAGCGCGGTCGGCAGTTGTACCTGCATGCGCGTGTCGGAAACGGTCCACGCGGCTTTCTGCAGATGGCCGGAACCGTCATCGACCTCGACCGACTCGATGCGATAGCCGTCGGTGAACTCGGTGGGAAACTTGTCGCCGGTGAACGCGCCGCGGGCATCCTTGCGGTAGCGGTTCTGATCCAGCTGCAGCCACAGTACGTCAAGCGCATCGGGACTGTGGTTGCTGTAGCTGATCACCTCGGTGCCGCTGAGCAGACGTGTGGCCGGATCGAGCGTGGCCTTGATCTGGTAGTCCGCGCGGTTCTGCCAGAACAGCGGGCCGGGCTTGCCGCTGGCCGAGCGATAAGCGGTTGCCGGCTGCGGATAGCTGTACGGCGCGAACGCCTGTTGCGGATCGAACGGCGCCGGCGTGGGGTTGGCCGCAAAGGCGGGCGCGAGCAGCAGACCGGCTAGAGTGGCGGCAAGGGGGAGCGTGATGTTCTTCATGCGATGCCCTGGGGAAAGGTTGCGTGGGTTGCGGCAGGCCACCGCCGTGATCGACGAAATGCTGCCATGCCTATTCGGCAGCTTCGCGTACCAATCGTCATGGGCAGCAGCAAGGAGTCGTTGAGGCCGATACGCCGGGCCTGCAGCTGCATGGGCGGTTCGCGAAAACATGCCAGAATGTCCGCAGAGTTGTCCACGTCGGATGGGCCGATGCCGCAAGCCACATGAAAGTCAGGGGAATCATTCGCTGGCGTACCGCTGGCTTGCTGCTGGCGATGCTGGTTATCGTGGCCTTGCCTTATGCGGTCACACGCAACAACTCGCGCGATACGCAGCGAGCCGCCGCATGGGTAACCCATTCCAACGCGGTGAAAGCCGTCACCTACCAGCTCGCCTATGTGATGCGTGACAGCGAGGCGGCCAGCTATCGGATGCTGGCAGGTGACAGCAACGCGCTGACCCGCGAGCGCGCCCTGCGGGCCCACCAGGAAGTGCCCGGGCTGGTGCAGCAGCTGCGCTCGATGACGCGGGACAATCCGGATCAACAGAGCCAGTTCGGTGGGCTGGAAAGCAGCGTCAACGGTCGGGTCGCGCTGATGGATCAGGCGTTGTCGAGATTGCAGCAGGGCGATACGACGGGCGCCCGGCAATCGTTGCGCGATGCCGGCGACCTGTTCCTCATCAGTGACAAGATCGCCAGCATCGTGCACAACGAGGACGCCCTGTTGGAGGCCCGACAGACCGTCGCACAGCAGCAGACCTTCAACGGCAGCATCGTGCTTGCCATCACCGCACTGGCGCAGCTGCTGTTGCTGACGATCATCGTGGTCATGTCGGAACGGCAGATCGGGCAGCGTCAGCGGGCCGAGGGGCGTGAGGGTCGCGCGGTGCAGCGTTCGCAGCTGATTTTCCAGGCTGTGCGCGAACCGATCGCGTTGTTCGATGCGGATCTGAACAGCCTGCTGGTGAACAACGCTTTCCGCGAGCTGTACGGGATGGATCCGGAGCGGAATGCACAGCCGCTGACCAGCATCGGCGACGGCGCATGGAACGACAATGTCCTGCTGCAGCGTTTGAACGACGTGTTGCTGCGCGATCGCGAACTGTGGGATTACGACGCGATCCAGCGCACCGTCGACGGCATCGATCGTCATGTGGTGGTCAATGCACGCCGCATGCAGCAGCAGGATACCGATGCACCGGCGCTGCTGCTGACGGTGAACGACGTCACCGCGCGCGCGCTGGCCGAGCAGAAGGTGAGCGAGCTCAATCGCCAGCTCGAGGGCAAGGTAACCCAGGTTTCCGACGTCAACCGCGAGCTGGAGGCGTTCAGTTATTCGGTCTCTCATGATCTGCGCGCGCCGTTGCGCCATATCTCCGGCTTTGCGCGCAAGCTGGAGCAGCATCTAGGCGACCGCATCGACGACAAGGCCAGTCACTACATCGGGGTGATCGCGGGCTCGGCGCAGCGCATGGCCCAGCTGATCGACGACTTGCTGGTGTTCTCGCGGCTCGGGCGCGGTGCCTTGCGGCTGCAGGCGGTGGACATGCAGTCGATGGTCGACGAAGCGCGCGCGCTGGCCGAATCGGGTGCAGAAGGTCGGCGCATCGTATGGGTCGTCGGGTCGCTCCCGATGGTGATCGGCGACGAAAACATGCTGCGCACGGTATGGCAGAATCTGCTCAGCAATGCGGTCAAGTACACCGGCCATTGCGAGGTGGCACGCATCGAGGTGAGCGTGCTGCAGGGGCGCCGCGGCGACTACGAATTCACCGTGGCCGACAATGGTGCCGGCTTCGATATGCAATACGCAGACAAGCTGTTCGGCGTATTCCAGCGCCTGCATCGCGCTGCGGAATTTCCGGGCAACGGCATCGGGCTGGCGAACGTTCGCCGTATCGTGGCACGCCACGGCGGTCGCGTCTGGGCCGATGCCGAACCGGGGCAGGGGGCACGCTTCCATTTTTCGCTGCCGGCCACCGACGCGGCTGGGCACACACCTGAGAGTCGAGCATGAACAAGAAAGACCTGCGTACCATCCTGCTGGTTGAAGACAGCATGGCCGACGCCGAGATGGCGATGGACGCTCTGGGCGAGGCGCATCTGGCCAACCCGGTGGTGCATGTGGAAGACGGTGTGGAATGTCTCGATTACCTCTATTCGCGCGGTGCATGGGCATCGCGCGAACCAGGCGATCCGGCGGTGGTGCTGCTGGACATCAAGATGCCGCGTATGAACGGGCTGGAGGTGCTGACCCAGATGCGCAGCGACGAGCGGCTGCGGCGGGTGCCGGTGGTGATCCTGTCCTCCTCGCGCGAGGAAAGCGATCTGGCGCGCAGCTGGGATCTCGGCGCCAATGCCTATGTGATCAAGCCGGTCGACGTGGATCAGTTTTTCGAGGCGATGCGCACGCTGGGACAGTTCTGGGCGGTGCTCAATCAGGCGCCGGAGCAAGATTGATCGGGCAGGATTGACCGGGCGGTGGTGGCGAAAGGATGCGGTGGTCTGAGGCGTTTCGTGGAAGACGCGCCGGCACCAGGGGAAACGCAAAGGTAGTCGCGGAGATTATTCATGCCAAACCGGCAGCTTCAGGCCAGATCGACTATTCGCGTGCTGCAGGTCGAGGACAGCCAGCTCGATGCCGAGCTGGTGTTGGCCGAGCTTGACAGCGACGGCATCGTATACGAGGTGCGGCTGGTCGACGACGAGGAGCGCTTCGTCGCCGCGCTCAACGAGTTCAAGCCGCACATCGTGCTGTCCGATCTCAGCATGCCCGGTTTCTCCGGCCAGCAAGCGCTCGAGTTGCTGCGCAAGCGCGATGAGGATCTGCCCTTCATCTTCGTCTCCGCTGCGCTCGGTGAAGAGGCTGCGATCGAGGCGCTACGCAACGGTGCCACCGACTACATCCTCAAGCAGAATCCGGCGCGGCTGGCCAGCGCGGTGCGCCGTGCACTGAGTGAAGCCGAGGCACGCCGGGCCAGTCGTCGTGCCGAGGCGGAACTGATTCGCGCACAGCGTTTCGAGAGCCTGGCGATGCTCGCCGGCGGGCTCAGCCACGACCTGCGCAACCTGCTGCAGCCGCTGCTGCTGGCCGGCGACAGCCTGCAGGACTATCAGGACGACCCGCGGCTCGCGCGACTGGGAAAGCTGGTGCGCGATTGTGGCAAGCGCGGCCTCGACATGGTGCATTCGATGCTGTCGTTCGCCAGCGGTGCGCGGCGCGCGGAACAGGTGCGGCTGGGTGCATTGTTCAGCGCGTTCGACCTGCTGATGCAAGGCAGCGTGCCGCGCACGGTCGCGATGGAACTGGTGATCGATGATCCGGAGCTGTCGTTCGAGGGCAACCACACCGAGCTGCAGCAATGCTTGCTCAACCTCTGCCTGAACGCCATCCAGGCGATGCCCGATGGCGGCAACCTGCGAGTGGAAGCCGCACAAGTACAGCTGGCGCAGGATTTCTTCCTGCCGGAAGAGCCCTCGCGATTAGGCCGCTACTTGTGTATCAGCGTGGTCGACAACGGCCCCGGCATGGACAGGGAGGTGCTGGAGCATTTGTTCGAGCCGTTCTTCACCACCAAGGAGGCTGGCACCGGACTCGGCCTGCTGTCGTGCCAACGGATCGTCAGCAGCCATGGCGGCGTGATGCGGGTGAACAGCGCACCGGGTCGCGGTACCCGCTTCGATCTGTATTTCCCGCTGGATAAACTGACCAATGCTGGCGAGCAGGCGGATGGGCGGGAAAGCCTGGAGGGCGCCGCCGAGCGCGTGCTGGTGGTGGTGGAAGAGGCCGGTCAGCTGTCCCTGCTGGCCGACACTCTCGATGCCTACGGCTATCAGGCGCATGCCAGCCAGAGCGGTACCGCCGCGCTGCAATGGATCGAGGCCGGTGGCCTGCCCGATCTGGTGGTGCTGGATGCGGACATGAACCTGTTCACCGGCGTGCGCACGCTGGCCGCGCTGATCGAGCATGGCTACCGCAGTGCCGTGATCCTGCTGGCACGTCCCGGCACACCGCCCGATCTGCACGAACTGCCGCCGCTAGAGCAGCTTTACGTGATCGACAAGCCGGTCACCAACCTGGTGTTGCTGCGCACACTGCGCAAGGCGCTGAGTGCTGCAGATAGGTAAGTTGGCGGTCGCCGCGCCACTGGTGGCGGCGACGCTGGCGGTGTGATGATCAGGCCTTCCCGCGCCGGCCGCCGCGTTGTCAGTCGATGCCGAGCTTCTTCAGCTTGTAGCGCAGCGCGCGGAACGTGATGCCGAGTTTCCTGGCGGCGGCGGTCTTGTTGTAGCGTGATTCTTCCAGCGCCTTGACGATCGCGGTGCGTTCGAGATTGCTGATGTAGTCGTCGAGGCCGCCGTTCGCGCTGCTCGTGTCGGGCGTTGGCGCGACCGGCGCTTCGTGTCCATGCGCGGATACCGCGGACGCGTCGTGGCTGGCGCGCGCGTTGCGTTGCGGCAGCATCAGGTCGGGCGCGTCGATGTTGGCGCCGTCGCACATCGCCATCGCGCGTTCGAGGATGTTTTCCAGCTCGCGCACGTTGCCCGGGAAATCGTACGCATCCAGTGCATCGCGTGCCGCCGGCGACAGCTGGCCGACGCTGTCGCCGCTCTTGCCGGCCAGCGCCTTGAGGATGAACGCGGACAGCAGCGGTACGTCGCCGCGCCGCTCGCGCAGCGGCGGCACGCGCAGCTCGATCACGTTAATGCGGTAGAACAGGTCCTGGCGAAACTGGCCCTGTTCGACCAGCTGGCCGAGGTTCTTGTGGGTGGCGGACAGGATGCGCACATCCACCGGGATTTCGTCGCGACCGCCGATCGAACGTACCGCCTTTTCCTGGATCGCGCGCAGCAGTTTCACCTGCATGTGCAGCGGCAGTTCGGCCACTTCGTCGAGGAACAGTGTGCCACCCTGGGCGGCCTGGAACAGACCTTCCTTGTCGGCACTGGCACCGGTGAAGCTGCCTTTGCGATGGCCGAAGAATTCGCTCTCCATCAGCTCGGACGGAATCGCGCCGCAGTTGACCGGCACGAATGGTCCGCTCGCGCGTGGGCCCTGTTCGTGGATCAGTCGCGCCACCAGTTCTTTGCCCACGCCTGATTCGCCGGCGATGTAGACCGGCGCCTGGTTGCGCGCCAGTTTGGCGATGGTGGCGCGTACTTGATGCATCGCGGTCGAATCGCCGATCAGGCGTTCGCCGGAGTCGCCGGTCTTCGCCGCGCCGCTACCGCTGCGCTTCTCCTCAGCCAGCCGCAGGGCGGTGCGCACCAGTCCGCGCAGCATCTGGATGTCGACCGGCTTGGAGACGAAGTCGAACGCGCCGGCCTTCAGCGCATTTACCGCGGCATCGACGTTGCCGTAGGCGGTGATCATTGCGACCGGCATGTCGGGATGGTTCGCGGCGATCAGTTCGATCACCTCCTGGCCGTTGCCGTCGGGCAAGCGCATGTCGGTGAAGCACAGGTCGTAGTTGCGTTCGCTCAGCGCGCGGCGCGCCTCGGTCACGGTGCCGACGGCGTCGACCTGCAGATCCATCCGGCCCAGCGTGATGGATAGCAGCTCGCGAATATCGCGTTCGTCGTCGATGACCAGAACGGTCTGTGCAGTCATGGGTTTCTTTGGGCAGGTGTTGAGGAGTGCAGGTTACTAGGGCAGGCCGAAAGGTCAACGCGTGGCGGCCTGGGTGGTTTCCACGGAATCGGCGGGGCCGCGCGCCGGTGGCGTCAGTACCAGCCGGAAACAGCTGCCGCCGCCGGCCACGCGGACATACTCCAGCGACGCCTGGTTGGCGTCGCTCATCTGCCGGGCGAGGTACAGGCCCAGGCCGGTGCCGTATTCGTGGGTGGTGTAGAACGGTTCGAAGATCTGCGCGGCTACCTTCGGCGCGATGCCGGGGCCGCGGTCGATCACTTCCAGGATAGGCACGCCGTGCTCGCCCTGCCGCGTCACCACCATCACCCGCGCCGGTTCACCGGGCAGGCGGCCGTAACGCAAGGCGTTCTGCACCAGGTTCCATACCACCTGCTGCAGCTGCTGCGGGTCAGCCACTGCCGCCACCGGCGTGCCGCTGCTGGCGATCACCCGCAGCGAATCGGCGCCCAGATCGTTGCCCTGGCTGTATTCCTCGACAAAGCCCTGTGCCCAGTGACCGAGATCCAGCGTTTCCGGCCGCGAGCGCTCGCGCCGCGACAGCTGCAGGATGTTCTCGATGATCTCGTTGAGCCGGATGCAGTGGTTGTTGATGATCTCGACCATGCGCTGGTCGGTGCTGTCCATGCTGGTCGACTCGGCCAGCAATTGTGCGGAGTAGCGGATTGCCGCCAGCGGGTTGCGGATCTCGTGCGCGATCGAGGCGGACAGCCGGCCCAGCGAAGTCAGCGTGAGCTCCTCTGCACGGCGCGACAGCAACGAGGTGTCATCGAGGAAGATCAGCACGTGCGAGTCGTCGTTCGGCGCCAGCCGGGTGAAGCGCGGCACCACCTCGGGCACACCGTCGGCGAGCTGGGTGGCGGTCTCGTCCAGCTTTCCGGACGTCATCCAGTGATACAGCCGGCGCGACAGCTCCGGCGCCAGCTGGCCGAGGTCGCGCTGGTCGGCGCCCGGATTGCCCATCAGCATCCACGCCGACTCGTTGATCTGGTGGATGCGGTTGGCGTCGTCGACCAGCAGCACGCCGGTTTTCATGCGACGGATGATCAGCTCGTTGACCTGCGACAGGTTGGCCAGATCAGTGCTGCGCTGCTCGGCCAGCGCCTCTGTGGCGCGCAGTTGGCGCCCCAGCACATGGCACAGCGTGGTGCTGGCGAAATAGGCCAGGCCGAACAGGGCGGCCTCCAGCAGGTCGCCGGTGTTGTTGGCCGATGCGCCGAAAAAGGTATGCCCAAGCATACCCAGCGTGGCCAGCGCGGCGAAGAAGCTGGACAGCCGCAGCGGCAGGATCAGCGCACCGGCACTCAAGTTCACCGCAAGCATCATCGCGATGCCGATGCGCGCATCGTGCATCGCGGCAATCGCCAGCACGGCAGCGACAATGTCCACCACCAGGGTCGTCGCCACCGCGGCTCTGGCGTACGGCATGCTGCGCCGATTCATCAGCAGCGCCACCAGCGCAAAGATCAGGTATAGCGCGGCGACGGTGCGGGCAAACGTGGGGGTCGCCAGTTCAGGCCAACCCATGCCAGCCGGGCTATACGCCAGACCGGCGTATACCAGCGCCTGCACCAGCCGGAACCCATTGAGGAACGACAACTCGTGACGAACCGTTGCCGGGCTTGCGGACGAGGCAATGAAAGGTGGTGCGCTGGACACGTGACTGGGCACTCCAAGGCGGTTCCGACCGAGTATAGACGGGCTGATCGGCGCTGTGCCGTAGCGTCAAAGCGCATGAAACCGCCCTGTGCGGGTGCCAAAACACGCCGCCCTTTCCATTGCCGCCCGCTTCCGCGAAAATAGGCGGCCGTATTGCGCGGTTCCTGCCAGTTCGTGTGGCAGGCGTACTGCTTCCCGGCAGCGCGTCACTCCGCCGTCCGACTTCCCTGACCCACGCTGATGTCACGCGTGCGGCCGCCATCGTTTTTCCGTTCGCTCGAGGTATCGAATGAATTTCCACGAATACCAGGCCAAAGAACTGTTCGCGCAGTACGGCATCGCCGTGCCGCCGGGCAAGATCGCCAACTCCCCCGACGCTGCCGTCGACGCCGCCAAGGCGCTGGGCGGCACGCAGTGGATGGTCAAGGCGCAGATCCACGCCGGCGGCCGCGGCAAGTCCGGCGGCGTCAAGTTCTGCCGCAGCTTCGACGACGTACGCGCAGCCGCCAAGGGCATGCTCGGCACCCACATGGAAACCTACCAGTCCGCCGGCCGTGCGCTGCCGGTGAACCTGGTGCTGGTGACCGACGCCACCGACATCGCCCGCGAGCTGTACCTGTCGATCCTGGTCGACCGTGACAGCAAGTCAGTGTCGTTCATCGCCTCCAAACACGGCGGCGTGGACATCGAGCAGGTCGCCAAAGAGACGCCCGAAGACATCCACACCATCGTGATCGACTTTGTCGAGGGCTTGCAGCCGTATCAGTGCCGCCAGCTCGGTTTCGCGATGGATCTCAATGGCAAGCAGGTCAACCAGCTGACCAAGATCATGCTTGGCCTGTACAAGCTGTTCAACGAGCAGGATCTGGCGCTGGTCGAGCTGAACCCGCTGGCCATCCTCGAGGACGGCAACCTCGCCGCGCTCGACGGCAAGGTCAACTCCGACGACAACGCCGAGTTCCGTCATCCGAACCTGGCCGCGATGCGCGACCTGACCCAGGAAGACGCCGCCGAAGCGGCCGCGCTGCAGAACAACCTCAACTACGTGACGATGGACGGCACCATCGGCTGCATGGTCAACGGTGCCGGTCTGGCGATGGCCACTATGGACGTGATCAAGCTGGCGGGCGGCGAGCCGGCCAACTTCCTCGACGTCGGCGGCGGCGCCACCAAGGAGCGTGTCACCGAGGCGTTCAAGCTGATCCTGTCGTCGGACAAGGTGCGCTGCATCCTGGTCAACATCTTCGGCGGCATCGTGCGCTGCGATCTGATCGCCGAGGGCATCATCGCCGCGGTGAAGGAAGTGGGCCTGAAAATTCCCGTGGTGGTGCGCCTGCAGGGCACCAATGTCGATCAAGGCCGCGAACTGTTGGCCAACTCCGGCCTGGCGATCACGCCGGCCGATGATCTCAACGACGCGGCGCAGAAAGCCGTGGCTGCGGCCAAGGGCTGAGGAGCAAACGAATGAGCGTTCTGGTCAACAAGAACACCAAGGTGATCGTGCAGGGCTTCACCGGCCAGCAGGGCACCTTCCATGCACAACAGTGCCTCGACTACGGCACCAAGATCGTCGGCGGCGTGACCCCGGGCAAGGGTGGTAGCGAGCATATCGGCCTGCCGGTCTTCAACAGCGTCAGTGATGCGGTCGACGAGACCGGCGCCGATGCGTCCGTGATCTTCGTGCCGCCGCCGTTCGCGGCCGACTCGATCCTGGAAGCGATCGACGCCGGCATCCGCGTGATCGTGGCGATCACCGAAGGCATTCCGGTGCTCGACATGCTGCGCGTGAAGAACGTGCTGCAGCAGCATCCGGAGATCGTGCTGATCGGGCCGAACTGCCCCGGCATCATCACCCCGGGCGAGTGCAAGATCGGCATCATGCCGGGTCATATCCACAAGCCGGGCAAGGTCGGCATCGTCTCGCGCTCTGGCACGCTGACCTATGAAGCCGTGTTCCAGACAACCAACGAAGGCCTGGGTCAGTCGACGTGTATCGGCATCGGCGGCGACCCGATCAACGGTCTTAGCTTCATCGACTGCCTGAAGCTGTTCCAGGATGATCCGCAGACCGAAGGCATCATCATGGTCGGCGAGATCGGCGGTAGTGCCGAGGAAGACGCCGCCGAGTTCATCGGCGAGTACGTGAAGAAGCCGGTGGTCTCGTTCATCGCCGGCGCTTCGGCCCCGGCCGGCAAGCGCATGGGTCATGCTGGTGCGATCATTTCCGGCGGCAAGGGCACCGCAGCTGCCAAGTTTGCCGCGCTGGAGAAGGCAGGCGTCACCACGGTGAAGTCGCCGGCTGATCTAGGCAGGACGCTCGCGAAGCTGATGAAGTAAATCAGCCGCAGCGCGCTAAAATGCGAAGGCCGCGATTCGTCGCGGCCTTCGTCGTTTCTGGAGCTGCACAACATGGCAAAGCTGCGTCTGGCATTGGCTCAGTTCGATTTCGCGGTCGGTGCGGTGGCGGCGAATGCCGCGAAGGCGGGCGATCTGATCACGCAGGCACGCGCGGGCGGTTGCGCGTTGATTGCGTTCCCGGAGCTGACCCTGAGCGGCTACCCGCCGGAGGATCTGCTGCTGCGGCCGAGTTTCCTCGCCGCCTGCGATAGCGAGCTCGACGCACTGGCGGACGCGACCCATGGTATCGCCGCGCTGGTCGGTCATCCGCACAGCGAAGGTGAGGTGTACAACGCGGCCAGCCTGCTGCGCGAAGGGCGCATCGAAGTGACCGCGCACAAGCAGGCATTGCCGAACTACGGCGTGTTCGACGACAAGCGCTATTTCCGCCCCGGTCACGAGACGGCGACCGCAATGATCGCCGGCGTGCGTGTGGGTTTGTTGATCTGCGAGGACATCTGGCAACCCGAGCCGGCTGCGCAGGCCGCGGCAGCCGGTGCGGAACTGCTGGTGGTGATCAACGCATCGCCGTGGGACAGCGCCAAACAAGCTGGGCGCGAAGCGGTGTTGGCGTCACGCGCACGCGAAACCGGCTGCGCGATCGTGTATCTCAACCTGGTCGGTGGCCAGGACGAAGTGGTCTACGACGGCGCCTCGCTGCTGGTGAACGGCGACGGCGCGATCGCCGCGCGCGCACCGGCGTTCGTCGATGCGTTGCTGTGGGCCGAGTTCGACCCGGCCACGCGCTCGTTGTCGGCGGAAAACTGGCCGGTCGCGGCCGACCGCTCGATCGAGGCCACGCTGTACGCCGCGCTGGTGCGCGGCACCCGCGACTACATCGACAAGAACGGTTTCGGCGGCGTGTTGCTTGGCCTGTCCGGTGGCATCGACTCGGCACTGACCTTGGCGCTGGCGGTCGACGCGCTGGGCGCGGATCGTGTGACGGCGGTGATGATGCCCACGCGCTACACCTCGCAGCTGTCGCTGGATGGCGCCCGCGCGCAGGCGGAAAAGCTCGGCGTGGAGTATCACGTGATCGACATCGAGGCGACCTATCAGTCGTTCGTCGATGCGCTGACGCCCGCGTTCGCCGGCAAGCCCGCTGATACCACCGAGGAAAACCTGCAGTCGCGCACCCGTGGCGTGATGCTGATGGCGCTGAGCAACAAGCACGGCCGATTGTTGCTGGCGACCGGCAACAAGAGCGAGATGGCGGTCGGCTACGCCACTTTGTACGGCGACATGTGCGGCGCCTATGCGCCGCTGAAGGATGTCTACAAGACCGTGGTGTACCAGCTGTCGCGCTGGCGCAATACGCATGCCGCGCGCGTCGGCGAGGGCGATGCGATTCCCGCTGCGGTGATCGAGCGACCGCCGTCAGCCGAGCTGCGCGACAACCAGACCGACCAGGATTCGCTGCCGCCGTATAACGAGCTGGATGCCATCCTCGAACGCTTCATCGAGCGCGAGCAGTCGCAGGCGGAGATCGTGGCGCAGGGGTTCCACGCCGATACCGTGCGCCGGGTGGTGCGGCTGGTGCTGCTGAACGAGTTCAAGCGCCGGCAATCGGCACCCGGACCGCGTGTGACCACCCGCGCATTCGGTCGCGAACGGCGGTATCCGATCACGTCGGGATGGCGCTGAGCAGGAAGCCCCATAAAAAAGCCGGCGAGTGCGCCGGCTTTTTTATTCAGACGAATCGATGGCCGCTCAATGATGGCCCGAGAACGGCACCATCTTGCGCAGGGTGGACGGCGCATGCGGCCACTTGGCGTCGGTCAGGTAGGGGTGGTTCGGATAGTTCAGTGCCAGCACCTGGCGGGTCTGGTCGGCCAGGGTCTTCTGATCCAGTGCCAGATAGCTGCGGGTGAGGATGGCCAGCGCGTCACCGGTCTGCGGTGCCTCCTGGTAATGCTCGACCACGTATTGCGAGCGATCGGCCGCGGCGACGTAGGCCTTGTTGCGCAGGTAGAACTCGGCCACGTTGATTTCGTACTGCGCCAGCACGTTGCGCAGGTAGATCATGCGCTGGCGCGCGTCGGCGGTGTAGGCACTGTCGGGGAAGCGGCGCGACAGTTCGGAGAAGTCGTCGAACGACTGCAGGTTGTAGCCCTGATCGCGCCGTGCCTCCGAGCCTCCCCGACCGATGTAGCGCTCGATCGCGCCGCTGGTGCGATCAAAATTGATCAGACCGCGCAGGTAGTAGGCATAATCAACGTGTTTCTGGGTCGGATAGGTCTTGATGAAGCGGTTCACGGTCGACAACGCATCATCCGGCTGGTTGTCCTTGTATTGCGAGTAGGCCAGATCGAGCTGGGCCTGTTCGTTGTACTCGCCCGACGGGAAACGTGCGATCAGGCGCTGATAGGCCTTGGTGGCGGCGGCGTAATCGGAGTTCTGCAGCGAGGCATGCGCGTTGTTGTACAGCGCATCCACCGGCATGGTGTCGATGGTGTCCTGCTTCGACTTGAACATCGAACATGCACTCATCGACACGGCGAGCGCGAGCACCGCGAGCACTTTCAGGGCAGGCAATTTGAACATCGGCAGCTTGGGCAAGCCCATAGATAGGCGCATAGGAATGAATTCAGATGTTTGAACGAAAAGGCATGATAGCCGAAACCGGCCACAGCCCGCGGGGCGCGGCATGACCACGATCCGGCACGAGGCGGAGGTGCCGCTGGCCGCAGCAGGACGCAGGTTCGACCAGGCTTTGGCCGAGATGTTCCCGGATTATTCGCGTTCGCGGCTCAGCGGCTGGATCAAATCCGGCGCGGTGACCCTGGATGGCGCACAGGCGCCGCCACGGCAGCTGTTGCGGGGCGGCGAGCAGGTGCGTTTGCAGGTCGAGCTGGAAACCGAGGTGACCAGCACGCCCGAGGACATCGCGCTGGACATCGTGCATGAGGACGAACACCTGTTGGTGCTGAACAAGCCGGCCGGGCTGGTGGTGCATCCGGGCGCCGGCAATCCGGCCGGCACGCTGCTGAATGCGTTGCTGCATCACGATCCGAAACTGGCCGAGCTGCCGCGTGCCGGCATCGTGCATCGGCTGGACAAGGACACCTCCGGCCTGATGGTGGTGGCCAAAACGCTGCCGACGTATACGGCGCTGGTCGATCTGCTGTCGCGTCACGAGGTGGAACGCCAGTACGAGGCGGTGGTGCTGGGCACGATGGTTGCCGGCGGCACGGTCGATGAGCCGATCGGTCGCAGCATGGGCGATCGCCTGCGCCAGGCGGTGCGCGACGAGGAAGACGGCAAGCGCGCGGTGACCCACTACCGGCTGCGCGAACGCTTTCGTGCGCACAGCCTGCTGCAATGCCAGCTGGAGACCGGCCGCACCCATCAGATCCGCGTGCACCTGGCCCATATCAACCATCCGCTAGTCGGCGATCCGCTGTACGGCGGCGGCCTGAAGCTGCCCAAGGGCGCCAGCGCAGAGCTGATCGCCACGTTGCGCGGGTTCCGGCGGCAGGCGCTGCATGCCGAGAAGCTGTCGTTCATCCATCCGATCACGGGGGAGGCGTTGTCGTTCAGCGCCGAGCGGCCGGCGGATCAGCTGGCCTTGATCGAGGCGCTGCGCGCGGATCTGCTCGAACACGGCACGGATCACTACTGAGCCGGCCCGGCAGACGGTGCCCGCCTTGCGGTGAGCATCGTTTAAGCTGGTGGACTTCCGCTCCCCGCTTCCCGGAACCCATGACCGATACCTGGATCTTCCCCGACTGGCCGGCAGCGCCGCAGGTGCATGCGGCGATCACCACCCGTCAGGGGCCGGGTATTTCGGCGAGGCCGTTCGAGCGCTTCAATCTCGGCCTGCGCAATGGCGATTCGGCCGATGCGGTCGGCGCCAATCGCAGCGCGTTGCAGCAGGCACTGGCGCTGCCGGCGGCGCCACGCTGGTTGCGCCAGGTGCATGGCATCAACGTGGCCGAGCTGGGGCCGCTGCCCAGCGCGGACGAGCCACTGGCGGATGCAGCGGTGTCGCACATCCCGGGCACGGTGCTGGCGATCCTCACCGCCGATTGTCTGCCGGTGCTGTTCTGCGCCGAAGATGGCGGCGAGATCGCCGCGGCGCATGCCGGCTGGCGCGGACTGGCCGGCGGGGTGCTGGAGGCGACGGTGCAACAGTTACAGACGCCACCCGCGCGCTTGCTGGCATGGTTGGGGCCGTGTATCGGTGCGGCTTCTTACGAGGTGGGCGAGGAGGTACGCGCGGCCTTCGTGACGCATGCTGCCGCCGCAGCCGACGGTTTCGCACCTACCCGGCCGGGCCACTGGCGCTGCGACCTGGCTGTGCTGGCACGCCAGCGTCTGGCCGCCGCAGGCATCACGCGCATCCACGGCGGCGGCTTCGACACACTGACCGACCCGCGCTTCTATTCGTATCGCGGCGAGGGCGCGCGCAGCGGCCGCTTCGCCAGCCTGATCTGGCTGGCCGACAGCTGACTGTCCGCCGGGATCTTGACGCCGCGTCGTCGTGCCCTTTGCTTGAATCGTCCGCTGCAGTCCGCATCTTTGCGGGCAGTGGCGGCAGGTCCGCCAAATCCTTTTACCTCTTGCAGGGGATCTCGATATGCGGATGGACAAACTCACCTCGCGTTTCCAGCAGGCATTGGCCGACGCGCAATCGCTGGCCGTGGGCCGCGACAACAACATGTTAGAGCCAGCGCACGTGATGGCGGCATTGCTTGGTCAACAGGGCGGTTCGACTGCGCCGCTGCTAACCCAGGCGCAGGTCAACGTGCCGGCGCTGCAGCAGCGCGTCAACGACATGCTGGAGCGGTTGCCCAAGGTCAGCGGGCAGGAAGGCAACATCCATGCGGGCAACGAGCTGACCCGGCTGCTCAACCTCACCGACAAGCTGGCGCAGCAGCGCGGCGACCAGTTCATCGCCAGCGAGCTGTTCGTGCTGGCGGCACTGGACGACAAGGGCGAGCTGGGCGCGGCGCTGAAGGCGGCGGGCGCGACCAAGCCGAATCTCGAGGCGGCGATCGACAAGCTGCGCGGCGGCGAGAAGGTGCAGAGCGAGAATGCCGAAGAGCAGCGTCAGGCGCTTGAGAAGTACTGCATCGACCTGACCGCGCGCGCCGAGTCCGGCAAGCTCGATCCGGTGATCGGCCGCGACGAGGAAATCCGCCGCACCATCCAGGTGCTGCAGCGGCGCACCAAGAACAATCCGGTGCTGATCGGCGAGCCCGGCGTGGGCAAGACCGCGATCGTCGAAGGACTGGCCCAGCGCATCATCAAGGACGAAGTGCCGGAAGGTCTGCGCGGCCGTCGTGTGCTGGCGCTGGACATGGGCGCGTTGATCGCCGGCGCAAAATTCCGTGGCGAATTCGAGGAACGACTGAAGGCCGTGCTCAGCGACCTGTCCAAGCAGGAAGGCCGGGTGATCCTGTTCATTGACGAACTGCACACCATGGTCGGTGCGGGCAAGGCGGACGGCGCGATGGACGCCGGCAACATGCTCAAACCGGCGCTGGCGCGCGGTGAGCTGCATTGCATCGGCGCCACCACGCTGGACGAGTACCGCAAGTACATCGAGAAGGATGCCGCGCTGGAGCGTCGCTTCCAGAAAGTGTTCGTGGGCGAACCGTCGGTGGAAGACACCATCGCGATCCTGCGCGGCCTGAAGGAACGCTACGCCGTGCATCACGGCGTCGAGATCACTGACCCGGCGATCGTCGCCGCAG
Source organism: Rhodanobacter sp. (assembly GCA_035566635.1). Classification (GTDB taxonomy): domain Bacteria; phylum Pseudomonadota; class Gammaproteobacteria; order Xanthomonadales; family Rhodanobacteraceae; genus Rhodanobacter. The sequence continues at coordinate 188,389 of DATMQY010000005.1, read as the reverse complement.
CTACGCTGTCGCACCGCTACATCGCCGACCGCCAGCTGCCGGACAAGGCGATCGACCTGATGGACGAGGCGGCTTCACGCATCCGCATGGAGATCGACTCCAAGCCGGAGGAGCTGGATCGGCTGGAGCGCCGGCTGATCCAGCTGAAGATCCAGCGCGAGATGCTGAAGAAGGAGAAGGACAGCGAATCGAAGCAGCGCCTCGCCGATCTGGAAACCGACATCGAGAAACTGGAGCGCGAGTTCTCCGACCTCAACGAGATCTGGAAATCCGAGAAGGCCGCGCTGCAGGGCGCGACCAAGGTGAAGGAGCAGATCGAGCAGGCGCGGCAGGAGCTGGATGCGGCGCAGCGCCGGCAGGACTACGCGAAGATGAGCGAGATCCAGTACGGCCGGCTGCCGGAACTGGAGAAGCAGCTGGCCGCCGCGCAGGCGGCCGAGACGCAGGACTTCAAGCTGCTGCAGGACAAGGTCACCGCCGAGGAGATTGCCGAGGTAGTGGCGCGCTGGACCGGCATCCCGGTCGCCAAGATGCTCGAAGGCGAACGCGAAAAACTGTTGCACATGGAAGACGATCTGCATCGCCGCGTGGTCGGCCAGGACGAGGCCGTACGTGCGGTATCCGATGCGATCCGTCGCTCCCGCGCCGGACTGTCCGATCCGAACCGGCCGAACGGCTCGTTCCTGTTCCTCGGCCCCACCGGCGTGGGCAAGACCGAACTGTGCAAGGCGCTGGCCGAGTTCATGTTCGACACCACCGACGCGATGGTGCGCATCGACATGAGCGAGTTCATGGAGAAGCACTCCGTCTCGCGGCTGGTCGGCGCGCCGCCCGGTTATGTGGGCTACGAGGAAGGCGGCTATCTGACCGAAGCGGTGCGGCGTCGCCCGTACAGCGTGATCCTGCTGGACGAGGTAGAGAAGGCGCACCCGGATGTGTTCAACATCCTGCTGCAAGTACTCGACGACGGCCGCCTCACCGACGGCCAGGGCCGTACCGTGGACTTCCGCAACACCGTGATCGTGATGACCTCGAACCTGGGTTCGCAGATGATCCAGGATGCTTCAGAGGACAGCGAAGATGGCGATGCCGAGGAGCAGTACACGCAGATGAAGGCTTCGGTGATGGGCGTCGTGCAGGCGCACTTCCGCCCGGAGTTCATCAACCGGCTCGACGAGATCGTGGTGTTCCGTCCGCTCGACAAGACGCAGATTCGTGCGATCGCCAGGATCCAGCTGGCGTATCTGGAAAAGCGTCTGGCCGAGCGTCAATTGAAACTGGAGATAAGCGACGCCGCGCTGGCGTTGCTTGGCAATACGGGTTTCGATCCGGTCTACGGTGCGCGGCCCTTGAAGCGGGCGATCCAGCAACAATTGGAGAACCCGCTGGCGCGAGAGATCCTCGAAGGCCGTTACCCGCCCGGCAGCACCATCGCGGTGGATGCCGCCGGCGGCCGTCTGGCATTCAAGCAAGCCTGAAGTGGCGCAAGAAAATCCCGGCGCGAGCCGGGATTTTCCTGTCCGGATGGTGGGCCTCACCAGCTGTAGCGCACCTTGCCGTACACGTAGGCGCCGTTGTAGCCGAACGGCGAGAAGGTCGAATACGGCAAGGTGCCATTGTTGCTGTTGTTGGCGATGTTCTTGTCGGGGTGGATGTTCAGCGCGTCGTCCACGCCCAGCGTGAAAGCCCAGTTCTGCCAGTGGTAGTTGCCTGCCAGGTCCAGGACCCACTTGGGGTTGAAGGTCTGGTCGACGATGCCCTTCGCCGGGTTGTAGGTTGCGAGGCTGCTCAGGTAACTGGTGTAGCGGCCGTAGCGGGTGAGCGTGCCGGTGAAGCTCCACTGACCGACCTCGTACTGCTCGCTGAGGATCAGCTTGCTGCGCGGCGAGGAGTTGCCGAGGTAGCCCTTGATGTCCTGGCGGTTGAGGCGCACAAAGCCCGTGTTGCCCAAGCTGCTTAGTACCGCGGGATTGGGCTTGATGCTGGTGACCTTGTTCTGGTTGTAGTTGGCGCTGAGCGTCGTGGTCAGAGTGCCGGCGCTGCCGAGGTCCGTCCGGTAGGTGCCCACGAAATCGACGCCGCGGGTGCGCGTGTCGGCCGCGTTGGTGAAGTAGTTGACGCTGCTGTAGTCGAGGTTGGTGATGCCGTTGGTGGCCAGGTAGCTGACCACCGCCGGCGTGGTGGTGGAGATCGCGCCGGACAGCGCGATGCGGTTCTTGATGTCGATCTGGTAGACATCCAGGCTCAGGCTGAGCGCGTCGGTGGGGTTCCACACCGCGCCCAGCGTGAAGTTCTTCGACTTTTCCGGCTTCAGCGACTCGGCGCCCAATAGGGTGGCGATCGGGCTGCCTACCGGCACCAGACCGCGGTTGTAGATGCCTGCGGGAAGGCCGGGCAGGGCTCCGTTGCCGTAGAACAGCGAGCTGATCTGCGAGAAATATTCCTGCCCCAGCGCGGGCGCGCGGAAGCCGGTGGATGCACTGCCGCGCAGGGCGAAGCTGTCGGTAAAGTCGTAGCGCGCAGCCAGTGCGCCCGAGGTGGTGTTGCCGAAGTCGGAGTAGTCCTCGTGCCGCACTGCCAGCGAGGCGCCGAGCTTGTCGGTGAGGTTGGTCTCGAAGTCGAGGTACTCGGCCACGTCGTGGCGCGAGGCGTTCACAGCATTGGCGGGCTGCCAGCCGGCGAAGCCTTGCGCGCCGCCGGAGACGCCGGAGGTGCCCACGTACCAGGAGGGCAGGTCGCCCGCCCGTATGGCGTAGGTCTGGCGCAGGTACTCGGTACCGAAGGCCATCGTGACCGGATTGGGCAGCCAGCCGGGCCTCAAGTCCTTGGCGATGTCGATGTCGAAGGACTGCTGGGTGGCCTTCAGGATGCCGTCGTTGAACGCCGTCGGCGTGGTGCCGAAGTCGTGCAGATAGGCGTAGTTGAGACTGTTGCGCGTCTCGTAGCGCACGCGGTTGCCGCCGTAGTTGCCGCTCACGTCCCAGCGCCAGCCGTCGACGGTGCCGCGCAGCCCGGCCACCAGCGACTGGTCGTTGGAGTCGGCGTTCTCCAGCGGCAGGAAGCCGTTCGGGTACACCGAAGCCATCAACGGGTTGTTGGGTTTGGGGCTGTTGAGGCCGTAGCGGAAGAACGCCGGCGAGACGCTGTCGCGATGGCTGAAGTGGCCGAACGCGTAGAACTCCACGTTGGGCGTGATGTCGTACTGTGCGTTGAGCAGCAGGTTGCTGCTGTGCACCGAGGGGTCGCCCTGACGGAAGTTCACGCCCAGCGCCGCCCATGCCGGCGAGCGGTTGTCCGGGCCGGCGCGGTTGGTGTAGTCCTCGTTGCCGCTTTCCAGCGCGAAGCGCAGCCAGCCGCGGTCGCCGCTCAGCGGAATGCCGAAGTTGGCCGAACCCTGCCACTGGCGCCCGTCGCCGGCGGAATACTGACCGCCGCTCACTTCCACGTCGCCGCCCTTGGCGCCCTTCTTGAGGATCACGTTGATCACGCCCGCGATGGCATCGGAACCGTACTGCGCCGAGGCGCCGTCACGCAGTACCTCGATATGGTCGATGGCCGAGATCGGGATCGTATTGAGATCCACCGGCTGCGAGCCGCGGCCGATCACGCCGTTGTTGAGCAGGATGGCGCCGGGGTGCCAGCGCTTGCCGTTCACCAGTACCAGCACCTGGTCGGGCGACAGGCCGCGCAGCTGCGCCGGGCGCTGGGTGTCGGCGGTGTCGGCCGCCGCCGGGCGCGGGAAATTCAACGAGGGGATGATGCGTGCCAGCGCCGTCGGCAGGTCGTTGGTGCCGGTCTGTTGCAGCACCTTGGCCGAGACCACGTCGATCGGGGTCAGCGAGCTGCTTTCGGTGCGGCTGTCGGAGCGAGTGCCGGTGACGATCACGGCGCTCAGATCCTTGGCCTTCTTGGTCGCCGGCGGCGTGCCGGCATCCTGTGCGGCGGCATTGCCGGCCAGCGCCAGCAGTATGGCAGCAGGCAGCCATGCCGAAATGATCGGGGTGGAACGTTTGCTCATGGGAACTCTCCGCTTCATGGGTTGCTGCGTCGCAACAATTGCAGATTAGTGACGTATCGCTATTCCGTCAATAGCCGTCTATACGTCTATACGTCCAATCAAATGAATTCATATTGTGAACAATGGATGATTCGGTGCGTTTTAACCCCTGGTCGCAGGCTACTCCCGCGGTAAGGTTGGCGCCATGCGCCGGGTGGTACGTTGAAATCCGCCCAAACGCGCCGATAATGGCCAGCTGCCAGCCCGACGTTGGCTGGACTGTCCGGAGTTTCCATGCCCATCTATGAATTTGAATGCAGCGGTTGCGGCCATCGTTTCGATCGCCTGCAGAAGTTGTCCGACACCGATCCCTCGATCTGTCCCGCATGCGATGCGCCGCATCTGCGGCGGATGGTCAGCGCGCCGTCGTTCCGGCTGGCCGGCAGCGGCTGGTACGAAACTGACTTCAAGAAGGACGGCGACAAGAAGCGCAACCTGGCCGAAGCCACGGGCGCGGGCGGCGACGCCAAGCCTGCCGTGAGTGGGGGCAGCACGACGACACCGCCCGCGGCAACACCGGCGCCGGCTGCAGCACCGGCCCCGGCCCCGGCTGCATCGGGCAGCAAGGCTGCCAGCAGCGACTGATGATGGTGGCCGATGACGGGGCTGCGGATTTGCAGCACCATCCACATGGCTCGGCCAGCACGTGAGAGCGATGATTTTTCCCGGGAGGTAAGCGCATGTCGTTGTCGGACAAGATCCTGATGAGTGTGGCGACCGGTTTGCTTGGCGTGCTGTCGTTGACGGCAGCGCCGTCGGTGCAGGCGCAGGATGGCAGGGCGATTCGCTGCGAAAGCATCAACGGCAAGTTCAACCGTTGTGCGGTGCCTTGGCGCGATGCCCAACTGGCCCGGCAGGAGTCGAAGGGTGCGTGTATCCGCGACCAGAGCTGGGGCATGGATCGGCAAGGCTTGTGGGTGGATCGCGGTTGCCGCGGATTGTTTGCGGAGGCCGATCGCGGTCGCCCGGATTACGGCAGGCCCGACTACGGCCGTCCCGATTACGGCGGCGGTGACTGGCAACCAGGCCCTGACTGGAACCGTCAGATCCGCCTGCAGTGCGACAGCAACCAGAAGCGCTATCGGATGTGCCAGGTCGATGTCGGCCGCCGGGGACGGGTGCAGTTGGTGAACCAGATGTCCGATACACGTTGCACCGAAGGCTACAGCTGGGGCTGGAACCGCGCGGGTGTCTGGGTGGATCACGGTTGCCGCGGCCAGTTCGTGGTCGATCGCCGCTGGTAGCTGCTTCTCGGCCGGCCGCTGCCAGGGATGCCAAGCCCTGCGTTGCCGGCTGGGAAGCCCGCCCACCGGCAGTGCGGTGGTAACATTCCGGGTCTTTTCCATCTGTTTCAGCCGCCCTGCGGCTCGCCCGGAGTTTCAAGCGCATGCGCACGCATTACTGCGGCCTCATCGATGAGTCGCTGATCGACCAGACCGTCACCCTGTGCGGCTGGGTCAACAAGATCCGCTTGCAGGCCCATGTCGCCTTCGTCGACCTGCGCGATCACGAGGGCCTGGCCCAGGTGGTGATCGAACGCGACAACGCCGACGCTTTTGCAGTCGCCAACGAGATCGGCAACGAGTACTGCCTGCGCGTCACCGGCACGCTGCGTCGGCGCATCGCGGTCAACGACAAGCTGAAGACCGGCACGATCGAACTGCTGGCGGAAAAAGTGGAGATTCTCAACGCCGCGAAGGATCTGCCGTTCGCGCTGCACGAGAATCCGAACGAGGACATGCGGATGACCTACCGCTACCTCGACCTGCGCCGTCCGGAGATGCAGGCAATGATGCGCAAGCGCATCAAGCTGGTGCAGACGTTGCGTCGCTACCTCGATGAGCGCGGCTTCCAGGACGTCGAGACGCCAATCCTGACCAAGGCCACACCGGAAGGCGCGCGCGATTACCTGGTGCCCAGCCGCGTGCATCCGGGCCAGTTCTATGCGTTGCCGCAGTCGCCGCAGCTGTTCAAGCAGATCCTGATGGTGGCCGGCTTCGATCGCTACTACCAGATTGCGCGCTGCTTCCGCGACGAGGACCTGCGCGCCGACCGCCAGCCGGAATTCACCCAGCTCGATCTTGAGTTCGCCTTCGTCGAGGAAAAGGACGTGCAGGATTTCGTGGAGGAGTTGATCCGCCACGTGTTCCGTGACGTTCAGGGCGTGGAACTGGATGCAACGTTCCCGCGCATGACCTGGGCCGAGGCGATGCGCCGTTTCGGTTCGGACAAGCCGGATCTGCGCATCGCGCTGGAGCTGGTCGACATCGCCGACGCGGTGAAGCACGTCGAGTTCAAGGTATTTGCCGAGCCCGCGAATGATCCGAGTGGCCGCGTTGCCGCGCTGCGCGTGCCCGGCGGCAGCACGCTGTCGCGCAAGGACATCGACGGCCTTACTGAATACGTATCGCGCTATGGGGCCAAGGGTCTGGCCTGGCTTAAGGTCGAGGATCAGGCCAAGGGCCGCGACGGCATCAACTCGCCGGTGGCGAAGTTTCTCGACGACGCGGCGCTGGACGGCGTGCTCAAGGCGACTGGTGCGCAGACCGGCGACATCGTGTTCGTCGGCGCCGGCAGCTGGAAGATCGTCACTGACTTCATGGGCGCGTTGCGGCTGAAGGCCGGCAAGGATCGCGGCCTGGTCGAGAACAGCTGGAAGCCGCTGTGGGTCACCGACTTTCCGATGTTCGAATACGACGACGAGGCGCAGCGCTTCGTCGCCCTGCATCATCCGTTCACCGCGCCGAAGGTGGATGATGCCGCGCAGCTGCGCGCCGATCCGCACAATGCGGTGAGTCGCGGTTACGACATGGTGTTGAACGGCAACGAGATCGGAGGCGGTTCGATCCGTATCCATCGACCGGAGATGCAGAGCACGGTGTTCGAGCTACTCGGCATCGGTGCGGAAGAGGCCGAGATGAAGTTCGGCTTCCTGCTCAAGGCACTCAAATTCGGTGCGCCGCCGCATGGCGGCCTTGCGTTCGGCATCGATCGCATCGCGGCACTGATGGCGGGCACCGAGTCGATCCGCGACGTGATCGCGTTCCCCAAGACCACCAGCGCGCAGGATCTGATGACCGACGCGCCATCCATGGTGAGCGACGCGCAGCTGAAAGAACTGCATGTACGCGTGGCAGCCAGTAAGGAGGCTGCCGGCTGATCCGCCGACAGCTCCCCGCGCGGCCTACCGGCGGCATGCCATGAGCGATCACGTGATCCTGCTGCACGGCCTGTGGATGCGCGGCTTCGCGCTGTCCATGTTGCACCGTCGGCTGATCGAGGCGGGCTTTCGCGTACATCGCTTCGACTACCTGAGCGTGGCGGCGACCCAGCAGCGCATCCTGGATCAATTGCAGGCACGCATGGCCGGGTTGGCGGCGGAGGCCGATGCGGTGCATCTGGTCGGTCACAGTCTCGGTGGCCTGCTGGCCTTGCGCGCCTGCCTCAATGCCGAGCTGCCACCGGGGCGCATCGTCTGCCTGGGTTCGCCGCTGAAGGGCAGCGCAGCCGCGCGCGGGTTTGCCGCATGGGGGCGTGGCGGCGAAGTGCTGCTAGGGCACAACCGCGAATTGCTGCAACAAGGTTTCGAGCGCTGGGACGGCCCGCGCGAAGTCGGCGTGATCGCCGGCCGCATGCCGCTCGGTCTCGGTGCCATGCTCGGCCATTTTTCCGGTGAGCACGACGGTACGGTAGCGGTCGAGGAAACCCGGCTGGCCGGCCTGGCCGCCCACTGTGTGGTTGAGGCCAACCATACGGGACTGCTGTTTTCGACGGATGTGGCGCAGCGCGTGGCCCGGTTCCTGCGGCAGGGCCGTTTCGAAGCCGGCTGAGCGGCGCCGCTCCCGGCCGGATTCCGGCACGCCGCCCGAAATCAGGTAAAATTCCCGGTCCGTTCAGCTGATCCAAGTGCAGGCATTGTCATGGGTAGAGGCCCGTCCATCGAAGGTCGCAAGAATGCCGAGGATGCCAAGCGCGCCAAGGTATTCACCAAGCTGATCCGCGAGATCACCGTCGCCACGCGTGCCGGCGTCGCCGATCCGGCCGGCAATCCGCGTCTGCGCGCGGCGGTGGACAAGGCGTTGTCGGCGAACATGACCCGCGACACCATCGACCGTGCGATCAAGCGCGGCTCCGGTGCCGATGGCGGCGCCGACATGCAGGAGTTGCGCTACGAGGGTTACGGCCCGGCCGGCATCGCGCTGATCATCGACTGTGTCACCGACAACCCAGTGCGCACGGTCGCCGATGTGCGCCATGGGCTGACCAAGCACGGCGGCAATCTCGGCACCAGCGGCTCGGTGGCGTTCCAGTTTCATCGCTGCGGCGAGCTGGTGTTCGCCAGTGCGGGCGATGCGGCACAGGAGGAGAAGATCCTTGAAGCCGCACTCGAAGCTGGTGCAGACGATGTGGTGAACGAAGCAGGCGAGAGCAGCGTGCTGTGCGCGCCGGACCATTTCGAGACCGTACAGAAAGCGCTCATCGCCGCCGGCCTCAAGCCGGTGCGTGCCGAGGTAGTGATGCGGCCGGCCAACCGGGTGGCGATTCCCGCCGAGGCGCAGGAAACCCTGCTCGACCTGCTCGACTGGCTGGAAGAGCTCGACGACGTGCACGAGATCTACCACAACGCTGCGCTGCCGCCCGAGGCCGCCGAATAAGTCGGAAGGCTGCGCGCCTTTTGCATCGCATCCGAAATGACCCGAATCATAGGCATCGACCCGGGCAGTCAGCGTACCGGCGTGGGCATCATCGACGTGGACGATGCGGGCAAGCTCACCCATGTCTTTCACGGCGCCCTGGTGGTCGTCGGTGAGGCCACTTTCCCAATGCGCCTGAAACGCATCTTTGACGAACTGTGTGACATCATCGCCGCGCATCAGCCGGCCGAGTGCGGGATCGAGCGTGTGTTCATGGCACGCAATCCGGATTCGGCGCTGAAGTTGGGGCAGGCGCGTGGCGCCGCGATTTGTGCGGTGGTCAGCAAGGGGATCGTGGTGCACGAATACGCAGCAACCGAAGTGAAGCAGTCCGTGGTTGGCAGTGGCCGCAGCGACAAGACCCAGGTACAGCACATGATCGGCGTGCTGCTCGGCCTCAAAGGGCCGCTGCAGGCAGATGCCGCCGATGCGCTGGCGATCGCGGTGACGCATGCGCACACCCGCGCCAGTCTGGCTCGCGTCGGCATTCCGCGCACGGCCTGGAGGCGTCGTCGATGATCGGTCGTCTGCGCGGCATACTGATAAGCAAGCAGCCGCCATCGCTGCTGGTCGAGGTCGCTGGCGTCGGTTACGAAGTCGAGGCGCCGATGTCGACCATCTACGACCTGCCGGGCATCGGCAAGGAAGTGATCCTGCTCACCCATCACGCGGTGAAGGAAGACAGCGTGACGCTGTACGGCTTCCTGCATGAGAGCGAACGCGCGTTGTTCCGCAGCCTGCTGAAGGTCAGTGGAATCGGCGCGAAGATCGCGCTGGCGGTGCTCTCCGGCGTGTCCACCGATCATTTCGCGCGGCTGGTCCACGCGGGCGACGTGGTGGCGCTGACCAAGATCCCCGGCATCGGCAAGAAGACCGCCGAGCGCATCGTGGTGGAACTGCGCGATCGTCTCGACGGCGTATCCGGTGTCCCAAGTGCGTCGATGCATGCTCCGGGTGCGCCGCTGGATGCCGCCGGTGAAGCCACCGTGGCCTTGCAGCAGCTGGGTTACAAGCCGGTCGAAGTCAGCCGGCTGGTGCAGAAGGTCGCCGCCGAGGGCGACAACGCCGAGGCCATTATCCGCAAGGCGCTGCGCGCCGCGCTCGGAGGTTGAAACTGTGAGTCAGGAAACCATGCACGGTACAAGCGAGTCGGAAACCAGGCGGCGCCTGGCAGCGCTCGCATTGGGTGCGATCGGTGTGGTCTACGGCGATATCGGCACCAGTCCGCTGTACACCTTGCAGACCACGCTCAGCCACGACGGCATGAAGCCGACGCCCGAAAGCATCTACGGCGTGCTCTCGCTGATCTTCTGGGCGCAGATTCTGGTGGTGTCGTTGAAATACGTAGTGTTCATCATGCGCGCCGACAACAAGGGCGAGGGCGGCATCATGGCGCTGATGGCGCTGGCGCAACGCAGCGTTCGCGAGCAGCCGAAGTTGCGCTGGGTGCTGGCCATCCTCGGCATTTTCGGTGCCTCGCTGTTCTATGGCGACGGCGTGATCACGCCGGCGATTTCCGTGCTGTCGGCGGTCGAAGGTGTGAAGGTGGCGGCACCCGGTCTGTCGCACTGGGTGGTGCCGGTGACAGCGGTGATCCTGTTCTTTCTGTTTGCCATGCAACGTCACGGTACGGCACGCGTAGGTAACGTGTTCGGGCCGGTAATGGTGGTCTGGTTCATCGTGATCGCGCTGCTTGGCATACATCTGATCGTGAAAAACCCGCAGGTATTGTGGGCGATCAATCCGGTCTATGGCGTGCGCTTCTTCTTCACCCATGGAATGCAGGCGTTCATCGCGCTCGGCGGCGTGGTGCTGGCGTTGACCGGTGCCGAGGCGCTATATGCCGATATGGGGCATTTCGGCAAGCGGCCGATCCGGCTGGCCTGGTTCAGCTTCGTATTGCCCGCATTGGTACTCAATTATTTCGGCCAGGGTGCCTTGCTGCTCGCGCACCCCGAGGCGGTGGACAATCCATTCTTCAAAATGGTGCCGCAGGTCCTCCTGTATCCGATGATCGGCCTTGCTTGCATAGCCACCGTGATTGCCTCGCAGGCGGTGATTTCCGGCGCGTTCTCGATGACCCGCGAGGCGATGTCACTGGGTTACTCGATGCGCATGCAAGTGGTGCATACCTCGCGTGAGATGTCCGGACAGATCTTCGTGCCGTGGGTCAACAGCTTCCTGTTGGTGATGGTGCTGGTGGCAGTGTTCGGATTCCGCAGCTCCGACAGCCTGAGCGCGGCCTATGGCATTGCGGTGACCGGCACCATGACCATCACCACCTTGTTGGCACTGGTAGTGGCGCGTTATCAGTGGCACTGGAACCCCATCGCGGTGGCGGCGGCAGGTGTGCTGTTCCTGACCATCGACCTGTCCTTCCTCGGCGCGAACCTGATCAAGGTCGAGTACGGTGGCTGGTTCCCACTGGTGCTGGGCCTTGGCATATTCGTGCTGATGACCACTTGGCGTCGCGGTCGCGAGCTGGTGGTGCGTGAGATCAAACAGGGCGGTCTGGCATTGGGGCCGTTCGTCGCGAATATCACTGAACATCCACCGCTGCGGGTGCCAGGTACGGCGGTGTTTCTCACCGCGAACCAGAATGCGGTGCCGCATGCGTTGCTGCACAACCTCAAGCACAACAAGGTGCTGCATGAGCGCAATGTGTTGTTGACGGTAGACATGCTGGAGACGCCGATGGCGGATGCCGATGAGCGCATCCACATCGAGGCCATGGGCCATGAATTCTACAAACTGGGGCTGCGTTTCGGTTTCGCCGAGGATCCGAACATTCCGCAGGCACTGTCGCTATGTTCGCGTACTCGCCTGCCGTTCGACCTGATGGATACCACGTTCTTCCTGTCGCGCGAAAATATCGTCGCCGACAAGGGTCGTCCCGGCATGGTGTTGTGGCGCGACAAGTTGTTTGTCTTCATGGCGCGCAATGCCGTGCCGGCCACGGCGTTCTTCCAGATCCCCGGCAACCGGCTGATCGAGCTGGGCGCCCAGGTCGAGATCTGAGGCACGCAACAGGGCGTGGAGCGCGAGGTGCCGGATGGTTGCGGCGTGTTCCTGCCATAATTCCAGCATGACCGACCACCGCATCATCACTGCTGCCGCCCAGCTCGACGACGCGACGCTGGAAGCCACCATTCGGCCGAAACGACTGGCCGAATACCTCGGTCAGCAGGCCGTACGCGAGCAGCTGTCGATCTACATCGAGGCGGCGCGCAAGCGCGGCGGTGCGCTCGACCACGTGCTGATCTTCGGCCCGCCGGGTCTGGGCAAGACCACGCTGAGCCATGTGATCGCCAACGAACTGGGCGTCAACCTGCGCTCCACCTCCGGCCCGGTGCTGGAGCGTGCCGGCGATCTGGCCGCGCTGCTGACCAACCTCGAGGCGAATGACGTGCTGTTCGTCGACGAGATCCATCGTCTTTCGCCGGTGGTCGAGGAAGTGCTGTATCCGGCGATGGAGGATTTCCAGATCGACATCATGATCGGCGAAGGCCCTGCCGCGCGCTCGATCAAGCTGGATCTGCCGCCGTTCACCCTGATCGGTGCGACTACCCGTGCCGGCATGCTTACCGCGCCGTTGCGCGACCGCTTCGGTATCGTGCAGCGACTGGAGTTCTATACCGCCGACGAGCTCACCGCGATCGTGCGCCGCGCGGCGCGCATTCTCGGCATCGTCTGCGCGCCGGAGGGCGCGCAGGAAATCGCCCGTCGTTCGCGCGGCACGCCGCGCATCGCCAATCGCCTGCTGCGCCGCGTGCGCGACTACGCCGAAGTACGCGCGGGCGGCGAGATCACGCAGGCGGTGGCGCAGGCCGCGCTGGACATGTTGAAGATCGACCCGGAAGGTTTCGATGAGCTGGATCGGCGCCTGCTCAGCCTGATCGTCGAGAACTTCGATGGCGGCCCGGTCGGAGTGGAATCGCTGGCCGCCGCGCTGAGCGAGGATCGCGGTACGCTGGAGGACGTGGTCGAGCCGTATCTGATCCAGCAGGGTTACCTGATCCGCACTGCGCGCGGACGCATGATCAGCGCCAAGGGCTGGCGTCATCTGGGGCTGATCCCGCCGCCGCGGCAGGCGCAACCGGCCGACCTGTTCAATGCCGAGGCCGGCGATGTCTGAGTCGCTCTTCAGCTGGCCGGTGCGGGTGTACTGGGAAGACACCGACGCCGGCGGCGTGGTCTATCACGCGGGCTACCTGCGTTTCATGGAGCGCGCCCGCAGCGAGTGGATGCGCGCGCTCGGCGTAGACCAGATGGCGTTCAAGCAAGCCACCGGGCTGGCCTTCATGGTGCGCGACATGCATATCGACTTTCTCAAGCCAGCCCTGCTGGATGATGAACTGTCGGTAACGGTCGCGGTCAAAGAACGGCGTGCAGCCAGTATCCTGTTCACCCAGACAATCATGAAGACGGACGGCAGTTGCCTGATTCGCGCGCAAGTGCGGGTGGCCTGCGTGGATCTTCAGCGCATGCGCCCGGCACCGATTCCTGCCGATCTGATTCCCGAACCTGCACTCTAGACAACCAAGCCAACTGGCGGAGAACCTTCAAGCAATGAACGGTGGACTGAACATTTTTTCGCTGATCGCGGATTCGAGCTGGCCGGTGAAGCTGGTGCTGCTGGTGCTGCTGGTGTTCTCGTTCCTGTCGTGGGTGATCATCATCCGCAAGTACACGCAGACCAAGGCGGCGATGGAAGACGCCGAGGCGTTCGAGGAGCGCTTCTGGTCCGGCGGTGATCTGGCCCAGTTGTTCCGCGAGGTCAGCAATCGCGGAGGCAACAACGGCGGTATCGAGAACATCTTCGAGTCGGGCTTCCGCGAGTTCGCGCGCCAGCGCCAGCGCAAGACGAACGATACGCGCAGCGTGATCGAGGGTTCCGAGCGCGCCATGCAGGTCGCCGGTACGCGCGAGATCGGTTCGCTCGAACGCAATCTGGAGTTTCTCGCCAACGTCGGTTCGATCAGTCCGTATGTGGGTCTGTTCGGTACCGTGTGGGGCATCATGGGTGCGTTCCAAGGCTTGGGCGAGATGAAGGACGTGACCATTGCGGTGGTCGCGCCGCACATCTCCGAGGCGTTGATCGCCACCGCGATGGGTCTGTTCGCGGCAATCCCGGCGCAGTGGGCGTACAACCGCTATGCCACCAAGGTCGAGCGGATCGCCTCGCGCTATGACGTGTTCCAGGAGGAGTTCTCCTCGGTGCTGCAGCGGCAGATCCAGACCGACGACGTCGCCTGAGCGGAGAGCAGCCATGCGAACCTCCGGGCGCCAGCGGCGCTACAAGCTCAAATCCGAAATCAACGTGGTGCCATACATCGATGTGATGCTGGTGCTGCTGATCATCTTCATGGTCACCACGCCGATGATGAAATCCAATGTCGACGTGAACCTGCCGCAGGCCGACGCCAAGTCGTTGCAGGACAAGAAGGATCCGGTGCTGGTCACGGTCAAGCAGGATGGCCAGATCTTCCTCACCTTGCCCGGCACCGAGAAGGAGCCGCTGGACGCCGATGCGCTCAAGCTCAAGGTGGGCGCGTTCGTGCACCAGAATCCGGATGTCAACGTGCTGGTGGCCGGCGACGATCAGGGCCACTACGGCGGAGTAGTCAAGATCCTGGCCGACCTGCAGCAGTCCGGCGTCACCAAGGTGGGTCTGATGGCCCAGCCCGAGCAGGGCAAGAGCACGTCCAATGGACGAAAGTAAGGCGACGCCGAAGGCGGTCGTACTTTCCGCCATCCTGCACATCGGCATCGTGGGATTCCTGTTCCTCGCGATCCTGCCGTGTTCGAGTTACGAAAGCGTCTTCGAAGCGCTGCACCTGCCGGCGTGGATGAATCCGATCACCTGTACCAAGCCACTGGAGCTGCAGGGCCAAGTCATCGAGGCCACCCTGATCGGCCCCACCGGCAGCCCGCCACCCAAGGCGGTGAAGACCAAGCCGATCCCCGATACCGTACCGCCACCGCCGACCGTGCCGCCGCCCACCCCGCCGCAGCCCGAGACGCCGGTGGTCAAGACCTTGCCGCCGCCGCCCGAACATCCCGATGTGGTCGATCAGGAGCGTGTGGTCGAGGATGCTGCGCTGAAGGCCGCGGACGCCAAGAAGCTGCAGGAAGAAAAGGAGCGCCAGCGCCAGTCCGAACTGGACGCGCAGGCAGCCAAGAAGAAAGAGGAAGAGAAGAAAAAGATCGATGCGCTGTTTGCCAAGATGGACGCGGCCTCGGCGCAGACCAAACAGCTGGACAGCAAGGCTAAACAAGCAAAACAGCAGATGGAGGACCTGAAGAACGCGCAGGATGACGGCCAGCCCGATCTGCCCGCCGCGGCGCAGCGTCAGACCGGCAACAACAGCCAGAACAGCAATCTGGCCGACGAATATGCCGCTGCCATTCAGAATGCGGTCACGCCGAACTGGTTGCGGCCGGATAACATACCCGCCGTTGCATGCCAGGTTCATATCGTGCAATCACCTGGTGGTGACGTGATGAGTGCCACCGTCGATTCCAGCTGCCCCTACGATGATGCCGGCCGGCGTTCGGTCGAAAACGCGGTGCTGCGAACCAAGACCTTGCCGTACAAGGGCTTTGAAAGCGTGTTCCAGCGCAACCTTACCTTCACCTTCAGGCCGCAATGATCAAGCCCATGCGCAAACTCAGCTCAAGCTTCGCCGTTATCCTGCTGGCCGTGGCAGCCTTGCTCGCCGGCCCCGTTGCCGCCCAGTCGTTGAATGTCGACATCGTCGGTGGCGTCAAGACCGCTACACCGATCGTGGTGGTGCCTTTTGCCCAGGCCGGCGGCGCGCCGCTGTCGACCGACGTCGCCGATGTGATCCGCAACGACTTCAACCGTTCCGGCAAGTTCCGTTCGCTGGCCAAGAGCGACATCGTGGAATTCCCGGCCAAGGGTGCGGACATCAAGTTCGCGACCTGGCGCCTGCTCAAGCAGGACTACATCACCGTCGGCCGCATCAGCGATGCCGGCGGCGGCATGCTGCGGGTCGAGTACGAGCTGTGGGACGTCAACAAGCAGCAGAGTCTGCTGGCGCAGGCATTCACCGTGCCGGCTGGCGACGTGCGCGGCGTGGCGCACCAGATCGCCGACCAGATCTACGAAAAGATCACCGGCGTGCGCGGCGCATTCTGGACCCGCATCGCCTACATCACCGCCGTCGGGCTGGGCAACAACACGACTTATTCGCTGCTGGTGGCCGATTCGGATGGCTATAACCCGCAGGTGGTGGCCCGTTCCAAGGAGTCGCTGCTGTCGCCGGCGTGGTCGCCGGATGGCAAGAAGATCGCCTATGTCTCGTTCGAGAGCGGCAACTCGAACATCTATGTGCAGGACATCACCACCGGTTCGCGCCAGCTGGTGGAGGCGCATCGCAAGGGCATCAACAGTGCGCCGGCATGGTCGCCGGACGGCACCAAGCTGGCTGTGGCGCTGTCCTATGTCGGCAACCTTGAACTGTTCGCGTTCGACCTGGCCAGCCATCAGGAAACCCGGCTGACCAACAGCCTGTCGATCGACACCGAGCCGGTCTGGGCTCCGGACGGGCAGAGCATCTATTTCACCTCCGATCGTTCGGGTCGGCCGCAGATCTACCAGATCCCGGCCAGTGGCGGCACCCCGCAGCGGATCAGTTTCCAGGGACAGAACAACCTCAAAGCTGCGGTGAGCTACGACGGCAAGCAGATCGCGATGGTGCAGGGCAACGGGAACGTGTATCGTATTGTCGTCATGGATCGCAGTCTGGGTGACCAGGTGCGACCCCTCTCGCCGGGTCCGATTGACGAATCCCCGAGTTTTGCACCGAATGCCAGTATGTTGCTGTACGCCGCTACCGAAGGACGTCGCGGCGTACTGTATGCCGTCTCGGCCGACGGTCTGGTTCGCCAGCGCCTCGTACTTTCCGATGGCGATGTGCGCGAACCGGCTTGGGGTCCGTACCGGCAACGTTGATTGCCACGCTGCTGCACGCAAGTGCGGCAGCGTGATGTCCAAGGACTGGGCCCGGACAGCGCCTTCATGGCGCGTTTCGGTTTCCGGCTGTAGCGCTTCGCTGCGTCATGGCCAGTCAGGGCGATCGTGCAGCGTCACGCACAGCCGGCCTTTCAAATGTCAAAATAACAGCCGGCCAACCGGCGTCAGCTGTCCCGTAATACCAATCGTCATCGTTTGTCGGAACTCAACCCGTAAGGAACGTCACCATGAATAAGACCGTTCGCGTCGCCCTGGTTGCCCTGCTCTGTGTAGGCGCGGCCGCTTGCCAGAAGAAGCAGGAAGTCAAACCGCAGTCGGCCGCACCGGAGCAGACTGCCCAGACTGAAACCAACCAGTCCAATGGCAAGTACACCCCCGCCGATCTCGATACCGATGCCTGCCTGCGTCAGCGCGTCGTGTACTTCGATTTCGACAAGACCGAGATCAAGCCGGAGTTCCAGCAGATCATGGCGTGCCACGCCAAGTACCTGCAGGACCGCCCGACCTCGCACATCCGTCTCGAAGGCAACACCGACGAGCGCGGCACGCGTGAGTACAACCTTGGTCTCGGCGAGCGTCGTGGCAATGCCGTCTCCAGCGCGCTGCAGGCAGCCGGTGGTTCGGCCAGCCAGCTCGAGACGATCAGCTACGGCAAAGAGAAGCCGGTGTGCCGTGAGCACAACGAGGATTGCTGGAGCAAGAACCGTCGCGTCGAGATCGTCTACACGGCGCAGTAATGATGAAGCGACTGGCTAACAGCTTTGCAGCCAGGTTCAGCATGGCGGGCGCGATCGCGTCCGCCATGCTGTTCGCGTTTCCGGTATTCGCGCAGGACTCGCGGCTGAGCCTCGCCGACCGCGTCGCGCGACTGGAACAGCAGGCACAGAACAAGGACCAGTCCGGTATCGGCATGGTCAACCAGATGCAGCAACTGCAGTCGCAGGTGCAGCAGCTGCAAGGTCAGCTCGAGGAACTGCAGCACAAGCAGCAGACGCTCGAAGACAAGAACAAGGCCCAGTACGGCGACCTCGACTCCCGCATGGGGCGTCTTGAGGGCGGCAACGCTGGTGCAGGTGCTGCCGCCGGCAACAACCCGCCGGCCCCGGCCAATAATCCACCTCCCACGACAGGCGCCACCACGCCCGTCGCAGGCGGCAACAGCGCCAGTGCTGCTGCTCATCAACCGCCGGCCGGAGCCGCCGGTGACCCGGCTGCCGCGCAGGCAGCCTACGATGTAGCCTTCAAGGCAATCCGCGCGGGTAATTACGTAGAGGCATCGCGCGAATTCCGCAGCTTCCTTCAGCAATACCCGAACCATGCGCTGGCGCCCAACGGCTGGTACTGGCTGGGTGAATCCTATTACGCCACCACCAATTATCCGGTGGCGCTGGAATCGTTCCAGCGTCTGCTCAGCCAATTTCCGCAGAGCGACAAGGCGCCCGATGCGCTGCTCAAGGTCGGTTACAGCCAGCTCGAACTGAAGCAGGTCGATGCAGCCAAGACCACGCTGAAGACAGTCACCAGCAAGTATCCGGGTTCCAAGGCCGCCAGCCTCGCGCAGGAACGTCTGCAGCGCCTGCAGCAGTCGGGCAACTGAGTTCGTAGCGATGAGCGGCATTGACGCACATGTGGCGTCCGTCGCACCTATTGCGGCGATGGCTGAGCGGCTGCGCATCACCGAGATCTTCCACTCGATCCAGGGCGAGGCCGATGCGATCGGCTGGCGCACGGTGTTCGTGCGACTCACCGGCTGCCCGTTGCGCTGTGTATGGTGCGATACCGAGTATTCGTTCTACGGCGGCGACTGGCACGCGATCGACGACATCCTCGCCGAGGTGGCGTCGCACGGCGCGAAGCATGTCTGCGTGACCGGCGGCGAGCCGCTTGCGCAGAAACGTTGTCTGATCCTGCTCCAGAAACTCTGTGATGCCGGTTACGAGGTGTCGCTGGAGACCTCCGGTGCGCTCGATGTCTCCGCGGTCGATCCGCGCGTGCGCAAGGTGATGGATCTGAAGGCGCCCGATTCGGGCGAGAGCATGCGCAACCTGTGGTCCAACCTCGACCACCTGCTGCCGCACGACCAGATCAAGATCGTGATCGCCAGCCGTGTCGATTACGAATGGGCGTGCGCCATGCTGATCGAGCACGCGCTGGCGGATCGCTGCATGGTGCTGTTCTCGCCGGTGCACGGCGCGGTACAGCCGCGCGAGCTGGCCGAATGGATCATCGCCGACAAGCTGCCGGTGCGTTTTCAGATGCAGCTGCACAAGCTGCTGTGGAACGACGCCGCCGGGCACTGAGCGGCGGTTGAGGCAGATCACGTTTCATGGCGCGTCGGCCTGTGTTGCCGGTGGCGTTCGCGGCCGGTGACCGGTCACTCTGGGTGGATACATCATGTCTCAAAATACGTTGCGCAAAGCCGTCGTGCTGGTTTCCGGCGGGATGGATTCGGCCGTCACCATCGCACTCGCGCGCGAGCAGGGCTATCAGGTGCATGCGTTGAGCGTGGCTTACGGCCAGCGCCACAACTCGGAACTGGCCGCGTCCGATCGCGTGTCGCGGATGCTCGGTGCGATCGAACACAAGACAGTCGGCATCGACCTGCGCAGCATCGGCGGTTCGGCACTCACCGCCGATATCGACGTGCCGCTCGATACCGTGGACAGCAACGACATTCCGGTGACCTATGTGCCGGCGCGCAACACCATCATGCTGTCGATCGCGCTGGGTTGGGCCGAAGTGCTCGGTTCCAGCGACATCTGGTGTGGCGTCAACGCGGTCGACTACTCGGGCTATCCGGATTGTCGGCCGGCCTTCATCGAGGCGTTCGAGACGCTGGCGAATGTCGCCACCAAGGCCGGTGTCGAAGGCGCCGGCATCCGCATCCATGCGCCGCTGATGCGCATGAGCAAGGCCGACATCGCCCGCGAGGGCCAGCGCCTCGGTGTGGATTTCTCGGCTACGGTCAGCTGCTACAAGGCGGACGACGAAGGTCGTGCCTGCGGCCACTGCGACGCGTGCCGATTGCGTGCGCAAGGGTTCCACGAAGCGGGTCTGCCAGATCCCACGCGATATGTCTGAGCGCAAGATTGCTTGTGCCGTTGCCGCCCAGCCCGTAAAATTGTCTGCTTGAGTTTTTCAATGATGGGTCGTTAGCTCAGTTGGTAGAGCAGTAGACTTTTAATCTATTGGTCCCGGGTTCGAATCCCGGACGACCCACCAGATGTAGGTCTCAGCAGGACGCAGGAAATCGCGTTTCACCGCCGAAAGCGGCTTGCTGATTAGGTTTGTGCCGCGTTATTGTCTCAGGCTGTCGCAGCTGGACTCACTGCAGCGCACGCCGATAGGTGGTACTTTTGGTGGTACAAGTCGGCGCGACGGCCGGCTTGTGCAGGATGTACCACCAGGAGAGAGAGAATGGGCGAGCTGACGGCTATGGCCGTGCGCAATGCACAGCCACGCGAGACGATGTATCGACTTGCTGCCGGCAAAGGGCTTTATCTACAGGTTATGCCGACCGGCGCGCGCTACTGGCGCTTGAAATATCGCTTCGCTGGTGTGTCACGCATGATGGGTCTTGGCGTGTATCCCGAGGTGAGCCTGGCCGAGGCGCGCGAGGCGCGTGATGCCGCTCGCAAGCAGCTGGCCAGCGGTACCGACCCAAGCATGCAGCGTCGCATCGAGAGGATGCAGCGCGAGTTGGCGATCGAGAACAGCCTCGAGTCCATCGGCCGCACGTGGTTCGCCGGAAAAGAATCGACTTGGGTCGAGGGATACGCCCGCGGCATCAGCAGCCGGTTGGAATTGAACATCTACCCATGGCTGGGCAAGGTGCCGATCGTCGACATAACGTCGGGCATGCTGTTGGCGTGTCTGCAGCGCATCGTCGATCGCGGCGCCGTGGAAACCGCGCACCGCACGCTGAACTATCTGGTTGAGATCTACCGCTGGGCTATCCCACGCAACATGGTCGATCGCAACGTGGCCGCCGACCTTGTAGGCGTGCTGCCGGCGTCGAGCGGCCGTAACTTCCCCACGCTGACTGATCCCGATCGCATCGGCGAGTTGCTGCGCGCCATCGACGTCTACCACGGCTCATATATCACGCGCTACGCGTTGCAGATTGCACCGCTCGTGTTCACGCGGCCCACCGAGTTGCGCGCGGCGCTGTGGACGGAGTTCGATCTCGATGCAGCAGTGTGGGCAGTGCCAGGTGCCAACCTGAAAATGCGCAAGGCGCTCAAGGCCACCGCAGAGCCACACCTGGTACCGTTGAGTCGTCAGGCTGTGGCCTTGTTACGCGAGTTGCACCCGCTAACCGGGCATGGCAAATACGTGTTTCCCGGCGAGCGCGCCATCCAGCGGCCGATGTCCGACGGCACGATCAACGCCGCCTTCGCCCGCATGGGATTCAAGGGCGAGATCGTGCACCACGGCCTGCGTCATATGGCCAGCACTGCGCTCAACGAGCTGGGCTGGGACGAGGACGAGATCGAGCGGCAGCTAAGTCACAAGCAGAAGAAGAACGCGGTAGAAAAGCAGCTCGGTCGCGCTGACAAGAACCGCATCCGCGGTATTTACAACAAGGCCAAATACCTCGAAACGCGAAAGAAGATGATGCAGGCGTGGGCCGACTACCTCGACGGGTTGCGCGCGCCCAGGCCTGCGGTACCGATGTCGACGGCGAAGCGGTCAGCCCGCGCCGGTGGCAGGCGGGGCTAGTTCGTCGAGCAGCTGATCGGCGGTGCGCTTGATGTCATCGGCAATGACGTCGAGTAGTTGGTAGATCTCGTCGGCAGTGATCGAGCGATCGTGCACGGCGGCGGCGATTCCGGCGGCCGCGCCGCTGAGTGCATCGGCGCGGCCGCGGATTCGTTCGGTAAAGCGGATCGCTTCGGTATGGCGGTCGTGCATCGTGTGACCCTGCTTTTGGTGGATCGAGATCGATTACCTGGCCTGCATTGCACGCCACCTCGAAACCTCTCGATCGCAAGATATTACGATTTCCTGACTCGCCGTGTGAGTCCGTCAAAGCGCCGCACGCCGCCGTTTTGCAATCAACCGATACCTAAAGATAGACAATCTGAATTAGACAATCTGAAAAGGGGTAGAGCCAAAGGTAGCGGCGCCCTGCGGTTGCCGCATGAAAAAGCCGAACTTGGCCCAGCGCGTTAGGCAAGCGATGCGCAGCCGCGGCACCGGCATGGGCCCGAGTCAAAACCTCTCTGCTGATCGCATCCCGATGCACGCGCCTACTGCTCCGCGATCGAGCGCGGCGAAAAGAACATCACTTTGCCGACACTGCTGCGCGTCTCCGTCGGCCTCGGTGTGATCATGTCCGAGCTGCTGCGCGGCATCGACGACTGACACCGAACTTGTGTAGTGAGACTTGCCTTCGGCCCACGCCTGCGCCGATCTATTCTGTCGGCCTCCCTCCAGCGAGGTCATCAAAATGAACGCATTGGCCGTGTTCTTCTTCTATGGCGATCGCGTGGTTGCGCTCACCGATGATGGATATGTGGTTGGACATGCCCGCGGTGCACATGGCATCACCGCAAAGGCGGCGATCAGCGGTGTGTCACGCAACATAGGTGATCAGGTCTGGATATCCGACACGGGCGAAGCGATCGATGTGTGCGTGGAAGATCTGGATTACGACGCACACATGGCCGAACGCTGGCTTCGGTCCGTCTAGTTGCTAAACGCCAAAAGAGTAATCAGCATTTGCCACGAGCATGGCTGACCATCGCCACCCAAACTGCTCACTGCGCGCACCAGTCAAGTTGATCATTGGTTCCGATCGCCCGCGATCAGTGTTCCGGTCGCGATCAACCCCACCGCATACGCTTCTAGCTCCGGCCTCAGACAGCCCGCAATATCTTGCGCGTTGACAACGGGGCAATTTGATTTCTAGTCTCCGACGCACGGCCTGAGCGCAACGCCCAGGTAAAGGGGAACTATTGATGCGTGTTTGGCAAGGGATCTGCCTGTCGGCAGTGCTGCTGTTCTCGTTCGGGGCGCTGAGCCACGCACAATCGGTCACCCCGGAAGACGAATACAAGAAGCTGATCAAGGTGGATCGGGACATCCAGCCGCTGGGTGCGCATCCGTTCGGCGAGAACATCAGTCTCTACGATGGCACGTTATCGTTCGAGCAAGCCGACGTCAGCGTGCCGGGCAACGGGCCAACGCTGCAATTGTCGCGGTCGCTGGGGACTGCCAATGTCGGTGTGTATGTGGACCCACAGCGTCCGTTCGGTGATTGGGATCTGGAGATCCCGCGGATCGAGACGGAAGTCGGCGCACCCACCTTGACGGTGACGGGTGCTCTTTGGAGAACCGCCAACAGTGCGACGGCGCGTTGTACGTATTTCAACGCGCCGCCCGTCTACGGCCCCACGCAGCCCGGAGCCGATCCGTGGACGCCGGACCAGTGGTGGCACGGCTACCATCTCATGCTCCCTGGCCAGGGCTCGCAGGAGCTGCTGGCGCGCAGCACCGCCAATTCGCTGTCACCCACGATCAGCGGTATGAGCTTTCCGATCGTCACCAAGCAGAATTGGATGATCGCGTGCGGTGTGACGGCCAGCGATGGCGGCGAGGGTTTTCTGGCGATCGCGCCGGATGGTACGCGCTACACCTTTGCCCACCTGGTCTATCGCCCGATGGAGAGCATCACATCGTCACTTGGCACCGCGCCAATGGCCGCCCGGGCGGGGGGAAGCGTTAGCCCCAGGTTGGTGTCCATGAATCTTCTGCTCCGCCGCGACGCGTTGATGTACGTGACGCAAATCCAGGACCGCTTCGGCAACACGCTGACCTATACCTACGATCCCACCAGCGGCTATCTCACCGACATCACCGCCAGCGACGGGCGGCATCTGACGCTTACTTATGTATCGGGCACGCCGCAGATCCATAGCGTGACGGTGCTCTCCACGGATGTATCGGCGCGTACCTGGACGTACAGCTACAGCGGTGGGACCAATGGCGTCCCGATCGGGCTGACCAGCGTGCAGCTTCCGGATGGTAGCGCGTGGTCATACAACCTCGGGGCACTTGAGCTAGAGCAAGACCCGACGTCCACGTACGGCGATTGCAGCACCAATATGCTGGCCACGGTGGATGCCACACCCGTGACCGGCACGATCACGCATCCATCGGGACTGACCGGCACATTTACGCTGCAAGCCATGATGCACGGGCGCTCTTACGTCCCCAAGCAGTGTTACGGCCCTACGGGCATGAGCACCCAGCCTTATTCACACTTTCCGGAGTACTACTCCCAGTTCTCGCTGACTAGCGAGAGCCTGGCGGGGGCGGGCCTGCCTACGCCGACGCAAACGTGGACCTACAACTACTCCACACCCAACCAGAGCTGGACTTCCGACGCCTGTGCGAGCAATAACAGTTGCCCCTCGGCCGTCTATACCGACGTGGTCGATCCCGAAGGGCACGATGTGCGCAGTACCTTCAGCAACCGCTTCGATGCTAGCGAAGGACAGGTGCTGCGCACGGACTTTTACGCCGCAGGTAACACCGGTGCGATCTTGCGCTCGGAAACCAACAGCTACGCCAACCCGACCGGAGGCCCGTGGCCCGTGGCCTACGGCAACGGCCTGCAAGGTCGCGTTAACCGGGCACAGAGCGAAGCCCTCTCGCCGCTGAGTCAGCGCGCGATCACCCAGGATGGCGACACCTATACGTGGTTGGCAGAGGGTTTCAACGCGTACGCGCAGGTGATCCAGACGAAGCGCTCCAACAGCATCGCGGGTCAGAGCGCAATCGAGGAGGCCACCACGTATCTCAACGACCCGGCCCTATGGGTGCTGGGCCTGACGCAGCAGGTGACTAACCTCACCACCGGGGAGGTCGAGAGCCTCAACACCTATAACACCAGCAACGACACATTGCTGTCGCGCGCACGCTTCGGCCAGCCGCTGATGAGCTACACGTTCAACAGCGCCGGCCAGCTGGCGAGTTTCACTGACGGCAACAGCCACACCACCAGCTTGAGCAACTACAAGCGCGGCATCCCGCAGACGATCGGCTACCCGGACAGCACCAGCGAGACCCTGGTCATCGACGACTTCGGCCAGATCAGCGCGATCACCGATCAGGCGGCACACACCACCAGCTATTTTTACGACGGTGGTGGTCGGGTCAATGAAATCGACTATCCCGCCAATGACGAGCAGCCGTGGCTTAAAACTTTGATTACCACAGCCCCGGTACCAGGGGACGAACGGGGTCTTGTCGGGCCTCACTGGAAACGCACCACCACCACCGGCAACGCCGTGGGGGTGACCTATTTCGATGCCATGTTGCGCCCGGTACTGAGCGACAGCGACATCGGGGCCAGCGTGCAAGCCAGCACGCTGGCCACCTATGACAGCAAAGGGCAGAAGACCTTCAGTGCGTACCCGAGCACCAGCGCGCTGACCTTCACGCAAACCCCCACTGCGTCCGGTATCCAAGGCGGCATCACCACCTACGACGCGCTGGGACGTGCGACCCAGGTTCAGCAGAACTCCGAGCTGGGCACGCTGACCTCCAGCACCGCGTACCTGTCCGGTGCGCAGCAGCAGGTCACCGATCCCAAGGGCAACGTCACCACCACCAGCTATCAGGTGTTCGACTCGCCCAGTTACAACGCACCGATTCTCGTGCAGGCACCCGCCGGCATCACCCAGGCGATTGCTCGCGATCTGTACGGCAATCCGCTGTCGATCACCCAGTCGGGCCTGTACGGCACCGAGAGCGACAGTGTCACCAAGACGCTGACCTACGACGCCTACCATCGTCTGTGCCGTACCACCGAGCCGGAAAGCGGCAGCGAGGTCATGGGCTATGACGGTGCGAACAATCTGGCGTGGAGTGTCTCCGGGGCGACGCTTGGCAATGATGGCAGCTGCCATCCTGAACTTGCACAGTCGACAAGCGTAATCACGCGCACCTACGATGCGATGAACCGGGTGTGGACGATCCAGGCGCCAACCGGCACGCAGAGCACCCAATACCACTACACGCCGTTGGGTCAACCGGACAGCATCGTCTCGGGCATCAGCACCTGGACCGGTGCGTACAACTTCCGCGGCATGCTCACCGGCGAGAGCCTGCAACTGCAAGTGGCCGGCCTGAACGCGTGGGGCATCGGCTACGCCCACGATGTCTACGGCAGCCTCAGCCTGGTGCATTACCCGGACGGCGAGAACGTCAGTTACGCACCCGACGCGCTGGGCCGACCGACCCAGGCCGGTAGCGACGCGACCGGCATCAGCTACTTCCCAAACGGGCAGGTCGCGCAGTTTGCCTACGCTAACGGCACCAGCTACGTGGCCGCGCAGAATACGCGCCAGATGCTCAGCAACTTCAGCTACGGCGCCGGCAGCACGGTGCAACTGAGCGAAGACCTCAGCTACGACGCGAACGGCAACATCACCGCGGTGGCCGACCTGACCGGCGGTCCGCGCACCAAGTCGTTCGGCTACGACGCATTGAACCGGTTGAGCAGTGCCAATGCGGCAAACCTGTGGGGTGCCCAGGCGTATACCTACGACGCCCTCAACAACCTGCGCACGCTACAGACCGGCAGCCAGACATCCACGTACAACTACGACCCCACCAACAAGCTGGCCAGCATCAGCAACGGGGGCACCACGCTCACCAGCTATCTGTACGACAACCGCGGCAACGTCACCGGCAAGAACGCGACCACGCTGGTGTTCGACCAGAAGAACCAGCTCACCCAGATTCCCGGCAGCGACACCTATGCCTACGATGCGGCGGGGCGGCGGGTGTCGAAGACGGCCGGTGGCGTCACGACGTATTACTTCTACAGTCAGGCCGGCCAGCTGATGTACCAGTGGGCACCGGGCAGTGCACTGTCCACCAGCTTCGTCTATCTCGGCAGCAAGCTGGTCGGGGACAACGAGAGCGTGGTGCTGGGCGCGCCGGCCACGATCGGCTTCGACCCCACCCCCAGCAACGGCAGCTACACCGTGAGCTGGGGCGCGGTGCTGGGGGCTACCAGTTACGTGTTGCAGGAAAGCGCCAACGGCGGTGGCTGGACCACGGTGTACAGCGGCAGCGCTACCAGCAGCGCCCTGAGTGGTCGGGCAGGTGGCAGCTATGTCTACCAGGTAGAGGGCTGCATCGGCACCACCTGCGGTGTGTGGACCAGTTCGGCCACGCTGGGCGTAACGCCGACGTTGCCCACGGTGACCGTACCCAGTGGCACCATTAACGGCACCTACACGGTGAGCTGGACGGCACCGGCGACCGCCAGTGCCTACATGGTGCAGGAGCGCCTCAACGGCGGCGCGTGGACCACTATTGCCGCCAGCACCGCGGCCAATGCGATCAGTCGTCCCGGCACCACCAGCGGCAGTTACACCTATCAAGTGGCGGCCTACAACAACTACGGCACGCGGGGCTGGGCCGGCTCCAATGCCGTGACCGTCGACACGACCTACGGCGTGCTGCCGACGGCACCGGCTGGTTTGACGGTGCCGGCCAGCAGCAATACCGGTGGCGCCACGCTGAGCTGGAGTGCTTCCAACCTCACCACCCGCTACGTGGTGGAGCAGAGCAGCAACGGCGGCACCAGCTGGACGGGTATCTACAACAGCAGCGGCACCAGCACGGCGGTATCGGGGCTGGCCGATGGCAGCTATGTCTTCCACGTGCAAGCCTGCAACACCTACGGCTGCAGCGCCTGGGTAGCGGGCAGTGCCACGCTAGTGGTGACCCATCCGCCGACCACCGCGCCCACGATCAGCACACCAGCCAACAGCACCAACGGCAGCTACACGGTGAGCTGGAGCGGGGTTGCTGGTCCGGTCAGCTACACGCTGCAGGAGCAGATCAACGGCGGCGGCTGGACTACCGTGCAAACCAACGGTATGACCAGCTGGAGCACCAGCGGCCGGGGCAACGGGACCTACGGGTATCACGCGCAGGCGTGCAATGTGGGCGGTTGCGGACCGTGGAGTGCAGTGGCGAGCACGACGGTATTACTGGTACCCCCTGTGCCATCCAGCATTAGCGTGCCGGCGACCAGCAATGGCCCCATCGCCATCAGTTGGGCGGCCAGCGCTACGGCGACCATCTACGGTTTGGATCAGAGCGTGAATGGTGGGGCGTGGGCACAGGTATATGCCAACAGCGCCACCAGCACGACGGTGACGGCAGGCTCGTCCGGTAGCTACAGTTTCCGGGCCTACGCTTGCAATGCCAGTGGCTGCAATGGCTACGCCACCAGTGGCGCGGTAGCGGTCACGATCCCGCCGGCGAGTGCGCCGAGCCTGAGTGTGCCGGCGAGCAGCACCAACGGCAGTTACACGGTGAGTTGGGGAGCGGTCTCGGCAGCGACCAGCTACACGCTGCAGGAACAGGTCAACGGCGGTGGCTGGACCACAGTACAGGCCAATGGCAGCACCAGTTGGGGTACCAGCGGCAAGGGCAACGGCACGTACGGCTACCACGTGCAAGCGTGCAATGCGGGTGGCTGCGGGCCATGGAGCGGGGTCGGCACGATCACCGTAGCGCTGATTCCGGCGGCACCCGCTGTGCCCTACATTGGCGTCAGTGGTCCCTACTACAAGCCGGTGGTGCTGGTGAGTTGGGCCGCGGTGCCCAATGCCACGAGCTATCAGCTGGAACAAACCGATCCCGTTAATGGCGTGAACATCGTCTACATCGGCTCGTCCACATCCTTGAGTCAGTTGATCCTTGTCAACGGGACGGTCCAGTTTCGGGTGATGGCGTGCAGCAGCGCGGGCTGCTCCGCCTTCAGTGGTTATCGCAGTGTCACACTGCATTCGGGCACTTGAGCCAAGGATGTCATGCACATGAAGAAGATGGCACGATGGCTGATCCTGACCAGCCTGTGGTTATGCACGGCGGTAGCGCAGGCTGGCACACACCACTATTACTACACCGATCCGCAAGGCACGGTGCTGGCGAAGGCGGATGCCAGCGGCACCATCATCGCCACGTACGACTACGCGCCGTACGGCACGGCGGTGGCGAGCATGAACCCGGCGCCGAACGGGCCGGGGTATACCGGGCATGTGAACGATCCGGACACTGGGTTGGTGTATATGCAGGCGCGGTACTACGATCCGGTGGTGGGGCGGTTTTTGAGCGTCGATCCAGTTACGCCGGCGTCAGGCAATACTCATAACTTCAATCGATATGATTACGCAGCCAACAATCCTGTGGTCAACATCGATCCCGATGGCCGTGACGACTGTCCAGGCCAAAGCCGAGCTCAGTGCGTGCGTTCCGACTCGGGAGCGGCCCGTGATCTTCGATCAACCCCACAACAAGACACTGCTGCGGTGGAAAACAGGTCTAAGGTGGAGACATCTGAAAAGCCAGAAAAAGTGCTGGCTCTGATAGGCACAACTAATGTTACGGCCCAGCCGGTGAGCGGACAAATCATCCAAACAACTGCCAAAGATGGCGTCAATTTGGACAACCTTCCGCCAGGGACAACGGCAGTGGAGCATAGTCACATTGATGGGAAGACCCAGAGTGTGTCGTCAGATGGCTTCA
The DNA here is from genome assembly GCA_035566635.1 of Rhodanobacter sp. Lineage (GTDB taxonomy): Bacteria > Pseudomonadota > Gammaproteobacteria > Xanthomonadales > Rhodanobacteraceae > Rhodanobacter. Next base: position 159,078 of record DATMQY010000005.1, on the reverse strand, counting down.
GTAGCCCGGGCGATGCACAACCGTTGGGTCATGGCATTATCAATTACGCGGTGAGTGAGCGACGCGTGGCAAAATACGAAGTTGTGGGGGGGAGGATTCAAGTTACTGCGCTTAAGGGGTCTTTTACGTCACGCGAGGCGCACGCGCTAGAGCAATCTGTGAATGCCCAGCAACCTGCGATCAATAGCCTGAGGCCTACTGAATGAGAATTTTTCCACTACTGCTGTCAGGTTTCCTCGCCATTGCTGGCTGCGGCGTGGCCGCCGAAAATTTGCTGGATATCTCGACGTTGAATGCCCATCGGTCGCAGTACGACGGTCAGCAGCTGATGCTTCGCGGCTATCTCGTCATCGGTCCGGAGTCGATGTACCTGGTGACGCGTTTGGGCTACAACAAGGACTATTGGGCGGTTAATTCAGGGTGTTTGAGCCTGCTCAACACCGGGGATCTCGGTGAGAAAGAAAGCATCTACAACGGCAAGTATGTCGAAATCAAAGGTTTGTTTCGCGCGAGCAACTATTCGTACGGGATCAGCCTATCGGAATGCGGATTGACCGGGCTCGACATTGATGGAAATGCGAGCGAGCACATAAAAATCATCCCCAAAGAACATGAGCAAAGAGCCGGAAGCATTAACTAGCGGCGCTGCGCGCTTCTCGCCACGAGACCACGGGTCACAAACGAACGACCCAGCGAAGCCGCCCACAGGGCGGCTTTCTTCGTGCGATTTTTGCTTGTTATGATCAGCCTGCTGACTGTGGCGAGTTGTCAATCATTTCCGGCATCGAATCAAAATTTTCCGGAGAGCTCACTACAGGGAGTAAAAATATGCGATGCGCGGAGTAATCCAGGCGAGTACTCCGGAAAGGTGATTCGGTTTCACATAACGTATAAGTCCGATCATGCTTTCTATTCGTATATTTCTGATGATTCTTGTAGCTCAAAAAAGACGATGAATGTCGCTCATCCTCTCAGAACGCATGGGGATGTTAGTGTTGTCAAATTTTTCCGAGATGAAGATGAGAGGTGCGAAAAAATTGGCTCGTCAGTTTGCCCAGTAATAGTTAATATGGATGTCGAGGCTCTTATCTCTAAACAAGCTGATGGATCTATATTGGCCGAATTCAAAAAAATAAGAAGTTACAAATTCTTCTAGCCTGCTGTGTTGAAGGATTGTTGTTTGTATATGACATGCAATGAACTTCACAGTGATATTGACAATTAGATTTAGGAAAAGCGCCAATAAGGATCAACAATGATGAGCAAAGCGCTGACATTCTTCCTATTTAGCGTGGCTATTATTGCCTGTTGTTATGATTGTCGATCGAGCCAAGTAGAAAGTAGTCACTCTACATCGATATGTGACATCCAGAGGAACAAAAGTGCATACATAGGAAAGACCGTTCTCTTGCATGCAGTGTACGAGACTGACAAAAGTAACTTTACCTATTTGCGCGACAAGCGGTCTACTCTGAAAGAGTGTTCAACCCATAAAATCATAGAGCTTGCATCCGTTAGTCTCATGCACGATGCAAGCGTATTGAACTTCTTTAAGAGAGGTGACTTGATATGTCAAGAGAAAAAGAGGCCGGTGGTGTGCAATTTGACTGCCAACGTGACTGCTGAAGTTCAGATTATGGATGGAGGCGATGGACTAACGGCCTATTTGCTCAAAGTCATTGATTTCAATTATCAGAAATAAACTAATTACAAAAATAAAGGTGGCTTGGTAGTAGAGACCGAAAGGAATGTGCCGTCTCCCGCCTTTTAAAACGATGTTTCCGCAGGCGGTGGGCGATCGCATCGCACATGCTTTCAGTGATGCGGATGGACATGACCTTCCTTCAGTCGCTCTTGCTTGATGCCATACCTTCGCGGCGGAAAACCCAGCACTTGACCGACTTGTCCACACCATCCACGCCGCTGTCGACGAGGATGCTGTTGACGGTCTTGTAGCCGAGGAATTTGCGGCCGCGGCTTTCGGGCAGCAGCCGCTTCAAATCGTTGTATTCGGGCACGCGCAGGCCATGCCGCGCAGCGCGCTCCTGGAACTCCGGCAGGCTCACCGCGATCAGGTGATCCTTGCGGCTGTGGTTGAGCTTCTCGACGCCGTCGGTGTCGTTGAGGTGATCGAACTTCTCCCAGAACTCCGTCACGGTCGGGTGGTCGGCATTGATCGCGTACTGGCGGGCGACGGCCATCTCCATCAGCGTGTCGAACGCCTAGCGCTTCTGATCGACGGTGATCGGCACGACGTGATCGAACCCGTCGTCACAGCCATCCGGGCGGCATCAGTCCTGAAGCCTTTAAGCAGGCTTCATCGTGAGATGAGGTAGTGTTTTTGAAGCATCCTATTGTCTTCGAGCCAGGTCCGTGGCGAAGGCTTCCAGCGAGTACCTGGTGGCGAGATAGAGACCGACCACACCGACCTCCGTGCTTTGAGTGGCGCGTACGGCTTCGATCAGTTCCCGATCGCTGCAGCTGAAACAACCGCACCAGTGTGCTCGGCTCAAAGGGCTGCGCAGGTTGATTCGATCATCCATGGATCAGGCCGCTGCCGTATGCAATTCAGTGCCAGGCCGAGCGTATTGGGCTAGCAGAATCATGAAGTCGGGGCTGGTCATCTCGACACGGACAGATTGACCCGTCGTGGCATGCTTTTCGCGTGCGAGATGTCGAGCTTGCTTGATGGCCGACGCCAAGTGGAGCTGGGCGAACAGAACGTTGTGCCCTAGGCTGACGCACCACAAGCCATCGGCCGCTTCCTTGATAGTGAACACGAGGCTCATGGTGGTACCCGCTGGCAACTTGAGAGATGGGCGCTAACGTGCCTGTTTGCACCCAAGGAGTGGAGCAGCGGTGAACCTGCCGTCGTGTAGGTCAATTCCGATGAGCCCTCTGTTTACTCAGGCAGCCCGGCCAAGTGGAGCAGCACGCCCGCCAAACTCTTCAGGTCTTGGCTGTTGTGCGCCAACACCCGCCTCAGGTTTACTGCGGACCCGCCGCGCAAATAGCTGAGCCAGGCGGCCGGCGCTTCCGAGCCCGGCAAATCGTCTTCCCGCACTACGCCGAGCAGTTCGCGTTCGGCGGTGGCCAAGCGGCAGTTTTCCCACACGCCCTTCCAGTGTCGACGCACGGGATGGAGCAGATCCAGATGACCCAGTCCAGACAACGGATCCGGCAACCGGGCGAGGCGGTAGCGCGTCTTCAGCAGGGGTGAGTCGTAGGACTTGCCGTTGTAGCTGACGAGCACCGTGTCGGCCTGCAGCCACGAGGCAAAGGTTCGCAGCATCGTGGTCTCTGCACCCATCGTCGTCGTTGTCAGTTGGCGCAGACGAAAGCGTCCATCGGCCTGCCAGTCCGCGGCTCCGATCATCCACGCACGCGTGCCTGTGCCTCCAGCCAAGCCGGTTGTCTCGGTATCGAAGTGCAACAGCCGTTGGTGAGCGACAGGTTCCTCCCATCGCGCGAATGCGGTGTCGATCAACGGAGAAGGGCGTCCCCAATCCATGATCGCTTCGGTGAGAAACAGCCCTGGTGCGATCTCGTCCCCGGGCACGAACCGGTCACTGGACGGGGCACGCTGAGCCACACCCTGGATGCGCGAGCGCCCCTGAATCAGTCGGAGCACGTCGGGCGAAAGAATGGGCTTTGACGGGGCGACCGCAGACCGTTGGCCCGACTGCGTGCGCAGCTCACGCAATCGCGCAGCCAGCGCGTTCACAGAACCACCAGCAGCGCCAGCACGCGCAACGCCAAGGCCTTGGGCGTTGTGTCCGCATCTTCATCGGCGGCAAGCACCGGACCCACGCAGCCCGGACAACCACCGCGACAATCGCAGCGTTCGATGAGGGTCACCGATTGCGCCACGAGATCCTCGCGTCGGTTAAACAGCGGTTCGCTCTGACCGATGCCGCCAGGAAACGCGTCGTAGAGGTAAACCGTCGGCGTGAACGGGGCGTCTGCCGCCAGCGCGGCGGGCTGCCCGTCGATGCCGCGGATCTGTCCGCGACCGGTGACATCCGCACTGACGAACCACGCGCCGTCGCCACTGCCTACGGACTTCTGCAGGTCGCGGGCTTCGGCCATCACCGCCACCGTCGCCACGATGTGCAGCGCGTAGGCGGCGCCGAGAAAGCCGTCGAGTGCTTGGTGGCGATCCTCGAAGGCGGTATCAAGGACGACCTGAGCGAGCTGCCACCACACGGCCGTCGTGTGCAATTCCTGGTCGGGCAAGTTGACCGGACCGAAGCCGATGTTCTCGTGCGAGTAGAACCGGATTTTCTTGTAGCCGGGCACGCGGCGCACGACGTGCACCTCGCCGTGGTGTGCTTGCCCACATCCAGCGTTGGATGTGTCGAAGCAATCGAGCACTTTCAGCTTTGTGTAGTCGATCGCATCGGTGTAGTAGTCGACATGGGTGCGCGTGACGTAAGCCTTGCGACCTTCCCAGTCCAGCCGTTCCACCTGGTAAGGCACGGACTGGATCATGTGTATGGCGCCCTCGTAGAGGGTCACCGGCGCGGCGGTGTAGTCGACCTCGGCAATGATCGTCTGGCGTCCATTGGTACGATCGACCACCACAAAATTACCGTCCGCGACCGAGCGCAACGACACGGCAATGGCCGGGTAGCTGTCGGCGATCCATTCCCAGCGATCGCCTTCGCGATGCAGCACGCCTTCCTCGCCCAGCACATCAAGCCAGGGCGTCGCCACTTCCGTGCCGAACATCTCGTCACCGATGAAGGGCAACTCGAAGGCGGCGCAGCGAATGTGGTCGAGAAGAATCAGGGGCTGATCGGGCTGGATGCGGGCGTGTTCGGGCGTTGCACCCTGGAAGAACTCCGGGTGCCGCACGAGGTATTGATCGAGCGGGTCGGAACTCGCCACCAACACCCCCAGCGCCGACTGCTGCCGGCGACCGGCGCGCCCGAACCGCTGCCACGTAGCAGCGACGGAGCCGGGATACCCATTGAGCACGACGACATCGAGGCTGCCGATGTCCACGCCCAGTTCCAGCGCCGAAGTGCTCACAATCCCGTCGATGGTGCCGGCGCGCATCTCGCGTTCGGCGGCGCGCCGTTCCTTGGGAAGGTAGCCGCCGCGGTAGGCACGGATCCGCGCAGGCTTGCGCGGATCGCTGTCGAACACGTCTTTCAGATACTTGGTCAGCACTTCGACCATGGTGCGCGACTGCGCGAACACCAACGTCTTCATCCCCGACTTGATCGCCAGACGCGCGATGCGGTTGGTCTGTGATCGCGCCGAGGCACGCAAACCGAGATCCGGATTCACCACCGGCGGGTTCCACAGCAGCACGTGCTTGTCGCCGGTCGGTGCGCCGCTTTCGGTGATCGCAGTGACGGCATCCTCGATCAGCGCTTCAGCGTGCTCCTGCGGGTTGCCGATCGTGGCGGAGCAGAGGATGAACTGCGGCGTCACGCCATAGAACGCGCACACGCGCTTGAGCCGGCGGATCACATTGGCGACGTGCGAGCCGAACACGCCGCGGTAGGTATGCACCTCGTCGATCACCACGTAGCGCAGGTTCTCGAAAAACTGCGCCCATTTGGTGTGATGCGGCAGGATGGCCTGATGCAGCATGTCCGGATTGCTGACCACGATGTCGCCATGCAGCCGGATGGCTTGGCGCGCGTCACCGGGCGTGTCGCCATCGAAGGTGAAGGCTTTGACGCCCAGATCGCCTGCTTGGTTGAGTTCGAGCAACTCGGCCACCTGATCCTGGGCCAGCGCTTTCGTCGGAAACATATACAACGCCTTGGCGTGCTGGGTCATCGCGGCAGTGATGACCGGCAGCGTGTAGCAGAGCGACTTGCCGGAGGCGGTGGGCGTGACGATGGCGACGTGTGCGCCCGACTGCGTCGCTACCCACGCCTCAGCCTGATGGCTATACAGATGGTCAATGCCACGCGAACGCAAGGCGCGCGCGAGCGCGAGTGGCAGATCGTCGGGTAACGGCGCGAATGACCCTTCACGGCCGGGCACGACGAACGCACCGGTGATCCTTGCCGCATACCGCTTCGAGAGGCGCTGGGCGAGCGTGCGGCCATCGCTTGGGTGGCGCAGGACCAGTTCATCGGATGCGTAGCGGTCGGGAAGGGCGTTCATGCGGTGGCCTGGTCGGATAAGGGGAGCAGTGAATCGCGGAGCCATCTCATGCCGTGAGATGGCTTCGGGGGACGCTGGGGCTGAAACGGCGTTTGAAGCCGGATGCGATCACCGCGCTAAACCCTTGATCCGTCTGAAGTGGTTCAGCGTGGCTTTTTTTCCTCTTTCATTTTCACCTATTTAGGTGAAACTATGTGAACCATGACTATTCAGATCACCCACCGCCAGTCGAACGTCCTCGCTTTCATCCGCGCCCGGATTGAGCGGGATGGGCAGGCGCCCACGCTCGAAGAAATCGGTGAGGCGATGGGGATCGGCAACGTCAGTGCCGTGCTCAAGCATGTCCGGTCGTTGGAAGCGAAAGGCCGGCTGACGATCGAACCCAGCCACGCCCGCGGTATCCGACTGGTGCGCGAGCCTGATCCGATGGATGCCGACACGCTGGAGCTGCCGTTGATCGGTCGCATCGCGGCCGGCGAACCCTTGTTTTCCGAGTCACGGGTCGATCGCAGCTTGCGCGTGTCCCGCTCGCTGTTCCGGTTGCGACCGGACTACCTGGTGAAGGTGGTGGGCGATTCGATGCGCGATGAAGGGATCCTGGATGGGGATCTGGTAGCGGTGCATGCCACGCCGGTGGCGCGTCACGGCCAGGTGGTGGCGGCGCGTGTGGACGGCGACCGTTTCACGATCAAGCGGCTGCACTGGAAGGGCGATGTGATCCGGTTGATGCCGAACAGTCCGGGCTTCAAGCCCATCGACGTGGATCCCACCGAAGACTTCGCGATTGAAGGTCTGTTTGCAGGCCTGCTGCGAGGCAGCTGATGAACGCTGTGGTTCCCCTGTCCGCGTTGCTCGATGCACGTCAAGTCTGGCGTGGTCGTGCCCTCGAGGTGCCGGTCGGTGATCAGCCCACCGGTTGGCGCGCACTCGATGCGGTGCTACCCGCAGGCGGCTGGCCCGAGGCCTCGTTGTCCGAAATCCTGTTGCCCGTCGATGGTGTGGGCGAACTTCGCCTCGTGCTCCCCACGCTCGCACGGTTGACCCAAGGTCAGCGCCACGTGGTGATCGTGTCGCCGCCGTATGCGCCGTGTGTCGCTGGCTGGCGTCAGCAAGGCGTCGACATGCGTCGGGTGGAATTCGTGGATGCCGGTGAGAAAGATGTGCTCTGGGCCACCGAGCAGTGTTTGCGATCGGGAAGCTGCGCCGCGGTGCTGGCGTGGCCGCACCACGCCGATGATCGCGCCTTACGACGTCTGCAAGTGGCCGCGGTCACCGGGCAGGCCCTCGCTTTCGTGTTCCGCGATCGCTCCCACCTGAACAACGCATCGCCTGCCGCGCTACGTTTGGAACTCGAAGCTCCGCCACGTCCGCAGATCTGGGTGCGCAAATGCCGAGGCGGGGCCGTGCCCGCCCAAGCCATTCCTTTGCCGCGTTCTGTCCATTGATGGCCGCCAGACATGCTTTGGGCCTGCATCAATCTGCCAAGTCTGGCGCTGGATGGGATTCTCCGACGTCGTCCCACGGAGGGACCGTTGGTGCTCGTCGACGGGCCGGTCAACGCACGCACGATCGTTTCGGCGAATGACGCCGCCCGGGCGGCCGGCTTGCATGTCGGACAACGGCTGAGCGCTGCGCAAGCGCTGTTGTCGCACTTCGAAGCGATCCCGTATGACCACGAGTCGGTGGAGCGGTGGCACCAGTTCCTGGCCGCTGTGGCGTATCGCTACAGCTCCGAGGTCAGCTTGCTGCCGCATGCGATCGTGCTGGAGGTCAGCAAGAGCATGGGCCTGTTTGGGCCGTGGCCACGGCTTGAATCCATGCTGCGCGCGGACTTCACCGATCTGGGATTTCGGCATCGCATGGCGGCGGCGCCAACCGCTCACGCCGCCCATGTGCTGACGACGGTTTCCGATGGGCAAGCGGTGCTATCCGTGGACACGCTTCGCCATGCCTTGCAGCGAGTACCCATCGCGAAGAGTCGATTACCCGCGAACGCCATCGCCGCGTTGCCGAGCATGGGTATCCGCACGTTGGGTCAAGTGCTGGCATTGCCGCGCGATGGGCTGCGTCGACGCTTCGGCGCAGAACTATTGGCGTCCCTGGATCGCCTGACCGGCGACTTGCCATCGGGCTTGGAGCTGTATTGCCCGCCGGATACGTTCGACCTGCGCATCGAGTTGCTTCACGAGGTGGAGAACCAATCGGCGCTGATCTTCCCCGTGCGGCGCATGGTCGATGATCTGGCCGCCTATCTCGCTGGCCGCGATGGGGGAGTGCAGCGTTTCTTGCTGCGCCTGGAGCACCGCGAGGGGCGTTTCACTGATGTGTCAGTGGGCTTGCTGGCCTCGGAGCGTGACGGCGCCCTGTTGTTCGAGTTCGCACGGGGCCGGCTGGAGCACGTGACGCTGCCTGAGCCGGTGCTGGCGTTGCGCCTGATCGCCCGCGATCTGCCGGCGTTCGTGCCCGCGGGACGCGACCTGTTCGACGAGCGGCCAGTGAATGCGTTGCCGATCGAGCACGTGCGCGAACGACTGCGCGCGCGGCTAGGTGATGGCGCGGTCTATCGGTTGGGCAGCACGCAGGACCCGCGGCCTGAGCGCGCACAGCGCGAGGCCACGCATGATGAAGTGCCGATCGAGCCACATCCACGCCCCACGTGGTTGCTTCCACGTCCCCTTCCGTTGCGCGGTGGGGAGCCGATCATCCTGGCCGGTCCGGAGCGCCTCGAAACGGGTTGGTGGGACGGGGGCGAAGTCTGCCGCGACTACTACGTCATCGAGACCTCACTGGGGCAGGAGGCCTGGGCGTTCTGCGCACCCGACGAGCAAACCGGCTGGATGATCCACGGGTGGTTCGCATGACCGCCTACGCGGAACTCCATTGCCTCTCGAACTTTTCGTTCGGCCGCGGGGCATCCAGTGCACGCGAGTTGTTCGAGCGGGCCAAGACGTGCGGCTACGCCGCCCTGGCGATCACCGACGAGTGCTCACTCGCTGGTATCGTCCGCGCGCTGGAAGCCTCACGTGAAACAGGCGTGCCGTTGATCGTCGGATCGGAGATCCAGCTCGATGACGGTCCGAAGATCGTGGTGCTATGCGAAACGAAGGAAGGCTACACGTCGCTGTGCGGTCTGATCACGCAGGGTCGGCGCGCCTCGGAGAAAGGCACCTACCGTTTGACGCGTGCCGACGTGGCCATAGGCTTGCCGGGGACGTTGCTCCTATGGATTCCCGACCTGATTGTCGACGTGGCTCACGGGCGTTGGGTGAGGCAGACGTTCGGTGATCGCGCCTGGCTGGCCGTGGAGCTGCATCGCGGACCGAACGATGCACGGCGTGTGCGTGAGCTCGAAGCGATCGGCCGCGAGGTCGGTCTGCCATTGGTGGCGGCGGGCGACGTGCACATGCACGTCCGACGGCGGCTGGCCTTGCAGCACACACTTACCGCGATCCGACATCGTGTGCCGGTTGCTGAGGCGGGCGGGTTGATCGCGCGCAATGGCGAACGACACCTGCGTCGCCGGCATGTGCTCGCCAAGCTCTACCCCGAGGCCTTGCTCGACGAGAGCGCACGGATCGCCGCCCGCTGCACTTTTACGCTCGACGAGCTGCGCTACCGCTATCCGGCCGAGCTCGTGCCGGAAGGCCATACCGCCACCAGCTGGTTGCGTCAGCTGGCGGAGGAGGGCGCGCGATGGCGCTGGCCCGAAGGTGTGCCGGGGAAAGTGCACCAGCAGATCGAACACGAACTGGAACTGATCGAAGCGCTGCACTTCGAGTCCTATTTCCTCACCGTGCATGACATCGTGCGCTTCGCGCGCAGTCAGGGAATCCTGTGTCAGGGCCGGGGATCGGCGGCGAACTCGTCGGTGTGTTTCGCCCTCGGCGTGACCGAGGTCGACCCGATGAAGATGAGTTTGCTGGTCGAACGGTTCATCTCGAAGGAGCGCAACGAGCCCCCTGACATCGATATCGACTTCGAGCACGAGCGCCGCGAAGAGGTCATCCAGTACATCTATCGGAAATACGGGCGGGAGCGCGCCGCGCTGGCGGCCACCGTCATCTGCTACCGCGGCAAGAGTGCCGTGCGGGACGTGGCCAAGGCCATGGGACTGCCGCTGGATCAGGTCGATCAGTTGAGCCAGGTGTTTGCCTGGTGGGATGGTGACGAGTCACTAGCTGAGCGGTTGCGCGAGCGAGGGTTTGATCCCGAGAGCGCGGTCATCCGACGCATCCTCAAGCTGACGGCGGAGATCCTGGATATGCCGCGCCACCTGTCGCAGCACGTCGGCGGTTTCGTGATCGCCGATGCGCCGCTGAGCGAACTGGTGCCGGTGGAGAACGCCGCGATGCCCGATCGCACGATCATCCAGTGGGACAAGGATGACCTCGACACGATGAACCTGTTGAAGGTCGATTGTCTGGCCCTGGGCATGCTCACGTGCGTGAGGAAATGCCTGGACATGCTGCGCAACCAGCGCGGACAGGATTACTCGATGGCCACCTTGCCCTCGGAGGATCCTGCCACCTACGCCATGATCCAGCACGCCGATACGGTGGGCGTGTTCCAGATCGAGTCACGCGCACAGATGGCCATGCTGCCGCGGCATCGACCGGAGAACTTCTTCGATCTGGTGGTGCAGGTCGCGATCGTCCGGCCGGGCCCCATCCAGGGCGACATGGTGCATCCGTATCTGCGGCGGCGTAGGGGCGAGGAGCCCGTCGACTACCCGTCGGAAGAGTTGAAGGAAGTGTTCGAGCGCACGCTGGGCGTGCCGTTGTTTCAGGAACAGGTGATGAAGCTGGCCATGGTTGCCGCCGGGTATACCGCCGGGGAGGCGGATGGGCTGCGGCGCGACATGGCCGCGTGGAAGCGGCGGGGCGGATTGGAGAAGCACCGCGAACGCATCGTGACCGGCATGACCGATCGCGGCTACACGATCGCCTTTGCCGAGAAGTTGTTCGAGCAAATGAAGGGCTTCGGCAGTTATGGATTTCCCGAAAGCCACGCAGCCAGCTTCGCTGGCATCGTCTATGTATCGTGCTGGTTGAAGTGCCACGAGCCGGCGGCCTTCGCCTGCGCGCTATTGAACAGCCAGCCCATGGGCTTCTATGCGCCGAGCCAGATCGTACAAGACGCCCGACGCCATGACATCGACGTTTTTCCGATCGACGTGCAGTGCAGCGATTGGGACAACACGCTCATCACTCGTGAGGAAGAACCTCCAGCCATCCAGCTTGGTTTGCGCCAGGTACGCGGGTTCAGTGAAGAGGCCGCACAGCGGATCATGGCGGCCCGCGCACAGCGCTCGTTCGCCGACCTCGCGGATCTCTGCGCGCGGGCGATCGTGGACAAGCGTCATCAGGACTTGTTGGCGCAGGCCGGCGCGTTACGGGGTCTGTCACGGCACCGGCACCACGCGCACTGGGAGATCGCTGGTGTCGAAAAGCAGTTGCCGCTTTTCGGCAATGTCAGTCCGGCAGAAATCGAGGTGGCGTTGCCGAAGCCGACCCAGGCTGAGGACACGTTGGCAGATTACGCGCGAACTGGCCTGACGTTGGGCGTGCACCCCATGGCACAGATCCGGGATCGGTTGCGCGCGGCGCGATGCACCAACTCACGAACGCTGCGCAAACGAGCGCACAACAGCTATGCACGCGTTGCGGGTGTCGTCACGATGCGGCAGCGACCGCAGACGGCCAGCGGGGTGACGTTCTTGACGATGGAGGATGAGCACGGCCTGGTCAACGTCGTCGTTTGGCGCGATGTTGCCGAAACGTATCGGCGAGTGTTACTCGAATCAGAGCTTCTGGGCATCGAAGGACGGTGGGAGGCAGTCGATGGTGTGTGCCATTTGATTGCCGGTCGGTTGCTCGACATGAGCGAGCTGCTCGGAGGGTTGGATGTTCGGTCGCGAGATTTTCGTTGAAACATTGGCGCGCGCCGGCCAGCAGTGGTCGCAGACTCTGTAGACATGCATCAGAGTAACGATGCTGATCAAAGCAGCGTCCAGTGTGTTGCATCCAGCGATTGAACCCGCCACCCAAAGCGGACGGTTCGGAATCGTTCAACGAGTGCCTACGAGAACCCATCCCCTAGATCGTGAGGATCGGGCATTGCCAGAGTTCTACGGCGATTGTCGGGCGTGCCTAGTCCGTCCATGGCAGAATCGGCTACGAATTAGGTAAGTGGAAACAGACAGTTGATTCATCACTACACGAGTGTCACCGCCCTCGAGGCCATACTCCATTCTGGTCGACTGCGTTTTACCAGGCTCGACAAGTTCGACGACGTACTGGAGGCCCAGGCGGTCGCCGGGATCGACTTCGGATCACAGTTGTTCGCCAGTTGCTGGGTCAAACAGGACGCAGAAGATATTGCGCAATGGTGCATGTATGGAAACGACAAGCAAGGTGTTCGAATCTCACTCCCAGACGATCCGTTCGAGTGGAACCTGCTGAGTGCATCTCACCAAATTCCTGGCACAGATGCGAAATGGCACTTTGATAATGCCGAAGCGCCGTTTTCTCTGGATGAGGTGTTCGGCGATGGTTACTTGCTTCTTCCCGTAATCGATCGCAGCCGATTCCTCAAAAAGGTTTGTTACGTCGAAGATGTTGCCGAAGCGTATAGGCAGCATGTCCGCCACGAAGGAGAAGCGATCGTGATCGACGGCTATCCGACGGAGCTTGCCAGATACAAGTGGAACAGATGGGCGTTCCAACAGGAGCATCGATTCGTGTTGACCACGTTGCGTGGTCCGCGCAGAACCGACAATCCACAGGAGTACGGAGCACACTACAGCGAGCTGGTGCGCGATCCGCAGTGGCACCGGCAGGGCGCGTTGTCGCCATACATCGATCTGAAGTTCGCACCCCGAGTTTTTCAAGACATTGTTATTACAATTGGTCCGCTGTGCTCGGACGCGGGTCGGGACGAGGTAAGTCGGTTGCGTGACCGCTATGCCCCAAGTGCGCGGATTAGATTGAGCGAACTCCAGGGCAGGATCCGCCCGAAGGCGTAGGTGGGCGATTGCGGGGCGCCGGACGCGAGGCGCGGCGCAAGCTTGAAGAACAAAGGTCCGCGACCAGTGGTTCGAGTCACAACGTCACTCCGAGCGCCAAAATAGAGAAGCCGCTCAAACGACTGCTCTTGGCTGATGACAGTCCTTGCAAGCTCGATGACACCCGGGCAAGCTGCGACAAGCAGAGGTCGACCCGTAGCGGTCATTTCTTTAGCCCAAGGGAAGCCAAATATCCTCGTTGGCCACGCGTATGACGATACCTATAACGCAGCAAGCACTCGAACATTGGGAAGAATTTTTCATAAAGCGAGGTGTTGAGATTCCGATTTTTCAACTAGCGGAAATAGTCGTTTTAGAAGCGCTCGGTCTGGACTGGTTTGATCGTTTCGAACGTTACCTTACTGAACGCAAGGATCTCCGAGAGTTGCCAGGTGATCTCGCAGATCGAGAACGCGCAGTGTCGCGGGTACGTATCGGTCACATGATTTATCTTCTGCAATCTTGCGATGGCTTTGTTGATCGCATTGAAGAGTTTCGTACAGCAGAAATCGAGGCTTCTTTCTTTGAACTGAATTTCGCTTCGCTATTTGTTCAGAATGGTTACACCGTGCGATTCGTAAAGCCGAGCGGCCGCAAGCAGGAAGACTATGACTTCGACGTGTTGGTCGATCACAAATGGATCGCTGTTGAGGCAAAGACTCGTCGCAATGGCCCGCTCAAGGACGCGAACACCATCCGGAACGCCCTGAAGAAAGCTCGATCACAGCTGCCAGTTGACAGGCCCGGAGTGATCGGCATTTCGATCGCCTCAGAGTACGAGGGCCACAACCTAGGTGAGCACGCGATTCAAGTGATAGAACAAGAGATCCATGAATTCCTGCATAAGACAAGTAGAGTTAACAAGGTGATCGTTTTTCGCCACACCTGGGGCGGCCAACCTCCGGCTTGTCGTACCAATGTCAATGAAATTGGGAAATGCGTTCATTGCAAAAGTATCCCTGCCAGAAAATGGACTGATCGGCAGTTCTTAATTTCCGACGTCTCCGAGCTAGAGCAACGAGGTACAGGAACTGCATTCCCATCCTTCGCCCCCAAGTATGGCTATCTGTTGGGTCGGACCAATCCTCCCTAGCGGTGTTCGAAACGTCTGCTTTTGGCCGATCACAGACCTCATGGGCGCGATGACGCCCAGGCAAACTGCGATGGGCAGAGGTCGACCCAATAGCGGTCCATTACAGTAGCCTAGATGGCGCCACGACACCTTCGTTAATTCATCGGATTGGACAGTGAATGGCTACGGTCGGCGAGCAGATTCAAAGTGCAAACGAAGCGATCTGTCGGAACATTGAGTTGCTCTCTGAGCGGCGAGCATTGCTCTCCCAGAACGTCCTTTCGCAGCTCCGAAACCTTGTCGAGGGGGTTGCAGTACGTCTCCATCTGGAATCCTCCGACGCCGAATATAAATACGCTGCGGTTGACCCCGGCCTGGCGTACGTTAGGAGCAAGGCGAAGCTCAACTTCCTCGCAAAATTTCACAAACTCATTCAGATCAGCACCTCGCATTACACCTTGGATGGCGATGCTTCCGAGCGCTTGATGCTTAAGTACTACGAGTATCTGTACCGTATCCGAAGTCTTTTGAAGGACAGCTATAGAATTACCGTCCTAGCCAACCTGGAATCATTTCCAGTTGATCTCGATCCGTCGCTGCGCGAGTACCACCAGAAAATCGCTCAACGGATCGAGGCCGTTCGCTTGACACGAAGGGGAAAGGGCGAGCGTCATCGCTACTACATCCACAAGACGCGCCCATTCTTCGTGGGTGGTTGCATCTATTACGAGGTTACCTTCTACCGAGCCGTCAACAAGGTCAGCAAGTTCGACCGCATCATCGCCTTCACCGACATCGATATGACCGACAAGTACTCGGCGAATCTGACGCTCCAGCGCGACTCGATCGACGTACTACACCAGATCATGCCGATAACGATCATCCGCGAGTGGGAGGTGTCAATCCGGCCGTGCGAGTTTGACAATTTCGCGCGCCTGCTTGGAATTCGCGCGAATATTCGGACTGGGTCTGCGGAGTACCGATACTTGATGCAAGGCCTGACAGCGAGTTCGGGCAGTCTGCTCGATCTAATCGATATGCCTGACGGCGACTATGCGGCCGCAAAAATGGCTGGTACGGCCGGCGATGCCAAGCCCCAGATCTTCCTTTTGCTGGACGAAGTGCGTCGTATCGTTCGGGCCGGGTCGCCCGGTTACAACGTGATTCGTTATCTCGTGCTGCGGCTGCACAACCAAGTGCTCAAGTCGCAGTACGGCAGCGATGGCTGCAGCCACCTCTCGAACCTCAAGCTCCAGTGGGGCTGTATTCCATTCGACACGATGCCGTTTTGCACCTCCGCGCGGGACCACAACCCTCGCTACAGGGACCTCGTCGAATGCCTCGATGCGACCAGCCGAGGTCATGAACTGCTGGCTCGGCGGGTGCGCAACAACGTTGAGCGAGACGGAATTCTCTACATGCCCCTCGCCGACCTGGAGGAATACGGTGATATCACCAAATTGATCGCCACATACAACAGCAAGGTCTATTGGCGCCACACGGGTCGTCTGCTACAACAAGACAAAGGGCACGTTTTCATACGCGGCTACGAAGACGATACCGCCGCCATCGTCGAGACGCTCCAGCAGTTTTCGTCGTCCGGAATCGCCGGATACAACCAAGCTGTCGGGCGCTGGCTTGATGAGGTACCTCGTGGCATCGATGACGACGTCAAGAAGGATGCACTAAAACTCTTGTTCGACAAATCGAAGGCCGCACTCATTTACGGTGCGGCCGGGACGGGCAAGTCTACGATGGTTGATCACATCGCGAATTACTTTAACGACAAATCGAAACTGTTCCTCGCCCACACCAACCCGGCTATCGACAACCTCAAGCGGAAGGTTACCTCGCAAAACTCGACGTTCCGGACGATCAGCAGTCAAATTTACAGGACTAGTTCCGACTTAGAATTCGACCTTCTGGTCATTGATGAGTGCAGCACAGTTAGCAATAGCGACCTACTCAAGATCTTGAAGAGGACATCCTTTAAGTTGCTCGTGCTTGTCGGCGACGTGTATCAGATTGAGTCAATCCAGTTTGGGAATTGGTTCAGCATCATCCGTTCGTTCATTCCGACCACCTCGGTGTTCGAACTGACCACGCCGTTCAGGACCAAGAACCAGACCCTCCTTGGCTTCTGGAACAAGGTCCGAAACATCGAGGACGACATCGCCGAAATCATCGCCCGCAACGGCTATTCAACTGTGCTGGACGAGTCTCTGTTCGAGGCTCACAGTGATGACGAGATCATCCTCTGCCTGAACTACGACGGTCTGTACGGCATCAACAACGTCAACCGATTCCTTCAGAGCAGCAACCCAAACCCGGAGATCGCCTGGCGCGTGTCGACCTACAAGGTCGGCGATCCAGTCCTGTTCAATGAGACCGATAGGTTCTGGCCGGTTATTTACAACAATTTGAAGGGTCGGATTGTGCGCATCGATGAGGGGCTCGGCCACATTCAGTTCGACGTTGAGCTTGATCGGCCGCTGAGTGCCTTCGACGTCACAGGCGTGGACCTAGAATGGATTGAGGGCTCGACCGTACGCTTCTCAGTTTACGACTACGAGGCAAGCGACGAAGACGACGACTCGCTCCATACCGTCGTGCCGTTTCAGGTCGCGTACGCTGTATCTATTCACAAGGCGCAGGGCCTCGAGTACGACTCGGTTAAGATCGTTATCACCGACGCGAATGAAGACGATCTCACGCATAGCATCTTCTATACCGCAATCACCCGGGCGCGTGAACGTTTGCGGATATTCTGGACGCCCGAGACGCAGCAGCGCGTTCTTCAGCGCCTCCATCGCAGCACCAATTCGAAGGACGTCGCTCTTCTCGCTAACCGTCGTGGCCTTGCGCCGGTTTAGCGGAGACGCAGCTCGTCAAAATGAAGTGTCCAACAGAGAAGTCGCGAATTTGCTTTGGATGAGCTGTTCGGCCCGGCTTGGCAAATGTCCGCTACTGGCCGATGGTTGCCCTTGCGGTCCAGGTGACGGCCGGGCAAGCTACGATGGGCAGAGGTCGACCCATGGCCGTTACTCATCCGTGGCCGCTCGGACGGTTCGGGAGGAGGCCAAGAATCGAGTAAAGTTGCCCTTCGTGCCGGTCCGGTGCGGCCTTTGTCGTCTCGAGCAAACCCGTTTTCATGACAAGCCCCTATGCCAGTGGTGGCGGTGGCTCGCACTTTGAGGCCACGGTCGTTTCCTACTATCTCGCGGCGCTCCTTTGCGAGCTGCCGGTACGCGGCCTGCTGGGAAACGTTATCACCAGCGTCAGCACTCAACGCGGGGAAATGGGTGCACCTCTTGACGACGTCGTGTTGGCCGGCGCCACTGATGACGGCGTCGCCACTGCGCTTCATCTGCAGATTAAGAATAAGGTTTCATTTACTGCCGGTGACGAGAACTGGATCGATGTTCTTCAGCGTGCCTGGGACACATTCATAGCCGGTGATTTTGATCGCACCCACATGCGATTTGGTGTTGGTATCGGCCGCTACAACGCACGCGCCGATGACCACTATCAATCCGTGCTGTCCTGGGCACGCTATAGCGACAGCGCTGATGACTTCTTTCTGCGTATAGAGAAGAAGGATTTCTCTAGCGAAGCGAAGGTTGCGTTCGTGCAGACCATCCGCAATGCGCTCGCCGCGCATGTTGGACGATCCCTCACCCATGATGAGCTCTGGGAATTCCTGAAATGTCTGCTCATTATTCATTTTGACTTTCAAACTGCCGAGGTCTCGCGCGACGCTGAGGCAGTACGCGACCGCCTGCGCGCGTTGTTCACCGATGATCCGGAGAGCCGTGCAGGGCAGATGTGGGATCAGCTCATCGCGCAAGCTGGTCGTCTCATTCCGCTTGCCGGCAGCCTCGACCGCGTTACGCTCCGGCAACAGATGTACGCCGACGGGTTCGTATTGACCGAACCATCGGCCGCGCGGCGGCGAGCGCTTCTCGCGATTGATCAGGAATCCCAGCGGGCCTTGGGCGAGATCAAGGCGGATATTGCGGGTCTCCGCTTGCACCGTCACGCAGCCAGTACCGCGTTGCGGAAAGCGCTCGACGACGCTCGCTTCATTCAGCTCATCGGCGAGCCCGGCACTGGGAAATCGGCGTTGCTCAAGGAGCTTGCTGAGGAAAGCGCTCGTCTCGGCCCGATCTTTGTGCTCAAGGATGCGCGCATCCAGCCGAGGGGATGGGCGGCCCTCGCCAATGTGCTGGGTATCCGATCCGACTGCGCCGAGGTGCTGACCGATCTTGCGGGCTCGGGTGAACCGATTCTCTTCGTCGACGGAATTGACAAAATCGTCGATCCGGCTGTGCAGATCACAGTCAACGACATCCTGCGGACCATCGCGGCAACGCCCCATCTCTCCGATTGGAAGGTCGTGGTGACGGTACGCGAACAGAATCTGCGGCATCTCGAAACCTGGATCGATAGTGCAGTGCTCAATGCGCTACCCCTTGCGAGTGTCACGGTGACGCCGCTGGGGCGAGATGAACGGAATACGGTGAGCGCCTATTTTCCGCGGCTACGGCCGCTGCTGGCTCAGGAATCGATCGACGTTATCCTGCATCGTCCTTTCTTCCTGAATGCGCTTCTCATGCTCGGCGCGCAAGGCGCGAACAACGCGGCGCTGCCGGCGACGGAAGCCGCCCTGATGCGATTGTGGTGGTCGTTTGGAGGCACCGATCAGACCGGCTTCGCACTTGCCCAGGAGCAACGCGAGACTTTGATCGCACTTGGCGAACGGTTCGCACAGTCCCCAGGCTCCGCTATCACATTGGGCCAACTCTCGGTGAACGCGATCGAGCAGCTCGCTACCGCCGGCGTGCTCAGAAATGTCGAACTGGGTCACAGCGTCGTGTTCGCCCACGACATCTTCGAAGAATGGACGCTGTGTGAAACCCTTATTCGTCATCGCTCGAACGTGGTGTCTTTTCTGCGCGATTCGAAAGAAGCCGAAATTCTTATCCGGCCTGTGCAGTTGCTAGGTACCCATCTGCTTGAGACCGAGACGACGTCCCTAGCCTGGGAGCGTCTTCTCGCGGAAACCGCTGCGCCTGAGCTTCGTTCTGTTTGGCAACGCGCTGTGTTGCTCTCCTGTCTGCAGTCAACGCGTACCACGGCGTTGCTGGACACCCTGACGTCCTATCTTGTGGCGGAAGACGCCCAAGCACTGCGCAAACTGATGCTTGCTTTACGCACGATCGAGGTCGTGCCCAACGAGCAGTTCCTCAATGAGGCCGAGACGCCACATGTCGATCCCGCAGACAGGTCCAAATACGCAAACCTTACGGCCAAGCCGCGCATTACGGTATGGCTACGCTTTCTCGACTGGCTCATGCGACACATCACAAGCCTGCCGCGCACGGTCATTCCAGATCTTCTACCGATTTTCTCTAGCTGGCAGGACTTGTTCGCCGGGAAAAATGTCCGGCATTGCCGTGAAATGGGCACCCTAGCTTGCGATTGGCTTGCGGAAGTCGAGCGGGATCTCCATTCCGACAATTTTGCAGATTGCCGCGATCCTCTCGGCCTCTCTTTGTCTTACGACGATGATCAAAAACTCGAAAAATCTCTGCGTGCGATCTTCCTGGGATCGGCGGCCGAAAACCCGGATCCGGTCAAGGCCTACCTGAAGGACAAGGCTCAAACTGAGCGCCTCCAGCGTATCTACCGCGATGCCATCATGGAAAGCGCGTTGCCGTTGGCGCGACATCTTCCGACCGCACTGGTCGACTTCATGCTGGCGGCGTTTCTAGATCATCCAAAGGATGGCAAAGACGATCACTTCTACAGCAATGCGCGGTTCTTGATTGACAACCTCGGCATCGCGTCAGACCGGCATTTCGATCCGGCGTCGCCCGTTCAGTTGCCATTTTTACTGTTGCTACGATTACATGAAAGCGAAGGGCTACGTCTCATCCACGCTTTCTGCAACCACGCCATCACTGTGTGGCGCTGGAGCCGCACCCATCCAGCACACTATGCTCCAGCAACACCTCTACCTGTGATCGTGTCGTGGGACGGAAACCCCCGCGAATTCTGGGGCGATCATCAAGTTTATCTCTGGTTCCGCGGGACGTGGGGCAGCGATGCGGTGCGCTGCGCGCTCATGGCGCTGGAGTGGTGGGCGCTCCAGCAGCTGGATTCTGGCGCATCGTTCGCCGATGTCTTCGACAAGGTGACGGACAGAAACGAGTCTGTTGCCGTGTTGGGATTGGCCGTGAGCTTGTGTCTTGCATTTCCGCAAGTCTCGCTTGCGCAATCCGCATCGCTCCTTACTTGTTCGCACCTTTGGGGCTGGGATATCGCGCGCTGGATAGGCGATCGGCATCCAGTAAATCAAATGGGAAATTGGTATAGGCACCGACGTGAGCTGACAGCAAACAAGGAATTGAACGAACGGCCGCACCGGCAACAGGATATCCGCCAGTTACTGCCTTATCTGATCTTCGCCGGTGACGACGACCTCCAACAGCGGGTTCTCGCTGGTGTATTTGCGTTCCCGCAGCATCTTCCTTTTGAATATGAAGAAGAGAAGAAGAACGGCAATCGCGTCGCCGAACTAACCGAGAAGATGACTGTGTTTGCCGAACGCGGTGTTCTCGACAATTGGCAGGTACAGCAAGCGCGCGATGGAGATGGATATCTCATCTGGTGTGATGCTCCGTCGACTCACACTGAACGTTTCAAAGAGCAATCCGAAGACCAAGCGCGGTTGAGCGAGTACTTTGCTCTCGGCCTGTGGGCGAACGAAGCACTTGAGAAAGGTGTGGTCGATCCGAAGATCACGTTGTCCGAAGCCTGGCAACGGGTTCAAGTCATCGACAAGGACAACGCCTTTGACCTGACAGAGGACTTTCACGAACAACAACGAGCCGCGGCGATCGCCGGGGTTGCGTTCGTTCTCGCGCGCTATTCCGATGATGATGCGGCTTTTTCCTGGTCGGTCGAGGCGCTTCATCGTGCCGCCACAGCTCCTGAGGCGCAACGCAACTTCCTACTCCGTAGCTCTGTTCTTGCCATGCACCCGAAGGTGTTTGCGGTACATGGCTATTCCGGGCTTCTCGCACGCGATCGCCTTGTGCGAGAAGCACAGGCCGCATTGCTCCACGCGGCGCTGCATCCGCTTGAACACCTTGCCGCAGCCGTGTTCGTCAGCATGGCGAGTTATGCTGCCAAATATCAGACGTTCTGCTGGATCTTGATAGACCTTGGGATCGGCCGATCCATAGCCGATCGCGACCACATCCCCAATCACTACAACGTCGTTCCGGACGCTTATGAGCACGCGGCGAACGAAAAGCTATTGCGCCGGGCAAAGCTGGCGCTGGCGAAGAATGCCGTTCCAAAATTGCCCGCGATTCCGATGCCGTGGATCAAGCAACCCCAGCTCTCCTGGAGTGCGCTCAAGGATTGGGCCAGCGGCTTGCTGCGCCGACCTGCTGCGCAGCAGGCGCTCCGCTATCGAGCATCACCGGAAACTAACGGCTATCAACGCAACTCGCGCATCTTTCTATGGCACGTCGCGGAAGCACTCATCCTCAAGGCGCCACTCGTCGCGCTCACCGGTAGTCCTGACGCCGCCCAACGCGTCACCGCATTAGCCTGCCAGCTGCGCGATTTTACAATCATGGAAGTGGTGCCTCCGTTTGCGGATTCGCGTCGCGAGTATCGCGGTAATACACCATTCGAATGGGTTTATGCCTGTTCGGCATGGCTCGGCGAAGTTCTAGCCGCCATTCCAGAGTTTGAGGCCAAGGAGCAACTTATCACGCCGATATTGGCGGCAGAAAACGAAACCGCGCTCTTGCTGCTCCACACCGTCATGTACCATTTCATGTTAAATGCACTGGCGACACCGACGGACATCTCCGACGCCGACTTGATGTTGTGGCGATATTTGGCGGATTGGGTGCTCGCCAATCCGGAAGGGTCCAATCCGCTTAGTGAACATCTTGACCGCGAGTTCACCGATTGCATCTTCAGCCTTTTCTTTTGCGCGACCGGTGGCTTCTCGTCGCTGCTGTGTGCCATCAATCCAGGCTGGCGACACCTGTCGCTGTTTCTATACACCGTCGAGAAAGCTGTCACGAAATTAGGTGCCAATTCGACAGTATTCACAGCCCTCACAACGCTCCTGAGCCATGGCGGGTGCGATTGGCTTCCGGATCCGGCGCTCGGCTGGATCGAAACAACAGTTGAGACGCGCGCGGCCGATATCCCGTTCTGGCAGATCCATGGCGAGAATACGGTCGCGTTGCTGAAGTCCGTTGTTGCCGTCAAACAAGACGCCATGACGGAGGCGTTACGCCAACGGATCATTCGTCTCGCCGACAGGCTGGTGGACGGAGGAGTGCGCGGTGCGGGATTCCTGCAACAGGAATTGTTGCGGCTGTCGCCATAGCAGCATCCATGATGAACTCTCGCCCTCGGGCCCAATAGGCGCTCTTGGCCGATCACTGTCCTTGCTGGTGCGATAATTCCAGGGCAAGCGGCAACGGGCACCTAACGGCTGTATCGTCGGGATAACGGTGCTTCAGCCATCCGGCCATCTACTCCGGCGACCACTGTCGCTGAAGCTTCTCAGCCACCCAATGAGCCAGGCACCTGCGCGAGCGCACGCTGACGCTAGTAATACGCCTGCAGCCTACCGGCGTGGGCCCAAGATCGGGTGCCCCGAGATCGCGTCCGGATCTACTTGGCAGGCTTGCGGGCTGAACTGGCACGTTTGTTCTTGGTTGCGGCCGGCGCCATCTTAGTCGGGGCGCGCCTTGACGATGCGGCGCGCTTTTCGGTTGTCGCCGTTGCGTGTGCGCGAACGGCCTTCGCTGAACGCTTAGTCGTCGGCTTTGTCGTCTTCCTTCTCGCAGCGGCCCCCTTCACCGTGGGTTTTACTGCCGACTTGGTGGTCGCTTTTGGGGCCGCGCTCTTTGTCGCCTTCTTGCTGGGCTTCTTTGTCGTGACCCGGCCCTTTGGCTTGGCGCGCGTGGTCAGGTCAACGCCGATGACGTGCACCGCATGAACCTGCGGGAAGTCTTTTGCGACCTTCGCCCAGTGCGCTTGCAGCGCTTCGGTGAGCGCCTCCACCGAGGTGACGCGGCTGCCGTCGGGCAGATCCCAATAGCTGCGACCACCTTGGTACATCAGGAGGAAGATGCCGCGGCTGGATCGATGGTCCCGGAGGTAGTCGTTGCATAGCTGATTCTCGAGGCGCTCGGCCAACTCCGATCCGGACCACAAGTTAGCCAGCTTCAGTTCGGCAGGCACCGGGTTGTCGAAGGCCATGCTCAGAAAGCGGATGTCGGTGCGCTTCTTGTCCGCGAACTCTTCCTCCTGCGCGATCATGTAGCGGTTCAACCCCCGGGCCTTGCACCAGTCGGCAACGACGTTCCTGACCGCCGTTTCCTCCGGCTTGATCAGCACCTCCGCGATGCTGGTCTCCCCATGCTCGAGCCAGTGCTTGAGATCAAGCAGGCGATCGACGGCCAGATCGTACAATTCCTGGTGATTGCGCGGCGTTCGCTCCAAACTTTCCTGGAACTCTCGCACTTGACTGCCCAGCCAACCGGGTCGGTCCGCATCGGCGACCGCGCGTGCGTGCGCCAGTCGCGTTGCCCAGTCGCGCCCACGCTTGGAGGGATGCGCGCCGGCGATGCGCTGCAGCGCAAAGTACCCTTCCTGGCCCGGCGTGTCCTTCAACGGCGCGAGCAGCGCGTCGCGAGCCTCTTGAGCGTCGTCGCGCAAGGTCGGGCTATAGACGCCGTTGCCGGCTCGCTGCAGGTCCTCACCTTCAACAATGTACTGGTGCATCAGTAGGAACAGCGTCGTCAGGTGCGGCACCGTGCGGTAGCCCTCGCGGGCCACGCGGCGACCGTGGCGCCCTCCGGTGAGCGCGATTAGGAAGTGCATCGCGACCTTGACCTTTCGCGCCTTGTCCCGAAGCGACGCCAGGTGCGCCGACAGCGCCGACAGCGCCTGCTCGGGCTCCACGCCGATCCAGGCCGCAAACCACACAGCGGCGAGCTCATCGACACTGGTCGTGGCGTGCTGGCTCGCGAGCGCGGCGATGTCAGCACCGTCCACATCCGAACCGGCCAGAATGGCCAAGACCTGTCGGATGTGCGTGGCACTCGGCGGCGGAGAGTTCAGGCGCTTCAAGAGCTCCGGCGCGAGGCTATGCCACAGCCAGCTACCGACGCTGCTGACGTCACTGAGCACGTAGTGGCTGGGGCTGTCGATCGCGATCGCCGCGCGTAGTTCGTAATCGATCTCGTCCAGCACGACCTTGACCACCGCCTCAGGGTGGGCGGCGAACAGCCGCTGTAGCCACGGCGGGAAGCCGTTGAGCTCGTGCATTGCGTAGCGCGTAGCCAGTTCGGTGTCTTTCGGCGTCAGGTGCGTAGCCCAATCGCGCGACTCGCGCGATTCGAACAGCAGACCGGTCAAACCGAACACCGTCGTCATCGGCGTCTTGTTGGCCTCGGCACCATTCGAAAGCAGTTCCGGCGTGTTGGTTCGCCAGAATGCGATGGCGCCGTCACGAAATGCCTTGGCCACTTCGGGGCCGAACTCGGGGATCAGCGACCGCCATTTGCCATCGGTCCATCGCGACGAATTTTTGTCAAACTCGTGCATCCGTGTAGACAGATAGTGCTGGTTCTTCCGGACGCCACCGCCGGGAAATGGCGTGCGCAACGAGTCCACCTTCGCCCGCAAATGCTTGCGCCACTGCTCACGATTGGCGTCACGCTGCACGGTCTCGCGCGCGGAGCGCCGCTTCCACCTCGCCTCTTGCTGCCGCCACTTCTTGAGCTGTTCGGACTGCGGATGCAGCATGCCCGTCAGCGCGGCCTCGAGCTGTGGCACCCCTTTGACGCGACGGTGCAAGCGTTGGCGCCAGCGAGGAGGGCGACCATCGTCGCGGTACAGCACGTGTGCCACCGACAGCGCAACCAGGCGATCGTCAAGCAACGGCCGAGCACCAATTTCTTTTTCGATGTGGTCGAAGTCGTCAGCGGTCAGGCGCCAGTAGTGCCCGAAGATGCCTACGCCCCAGATGTCGACCAGCGGTTCGCCCGACTTTTTCTGGCGGCGCGCGCGCGTGCCTTCCACGTCCGCCCAGAACATGGCGCGATTGAGCGACGTCCATGCGGCCACGTGTTCTGACAGGCGCGCGCTGTCCTCGCGGTCGTCGTTGTCGCCCAACCTCACCGCAGCCGGAATCCGAAGCAGCAAGGCCATCGCGGGTGCCTGGAACGTGGCGGGGTCCTTGGCCTGCACGAGCCGATCCAACATCGCGATGGCCGCGCCCATCAACCAGTCGTACGGCTGGCGCCCACGGCCACCATCGTCATTGTCGGGGCCCGCGGCAGGTGCCAGCAACGCCTGAAAGCCCGCGATAAGAGACGGCAGCTGCCCTAGAGGCAGATCGGCGACGTAGGCCTCGATGGCATCGGGCAGGGGATCGATGCTGTAGCGCTTTTCGGACTTGGCACCGACGCAGGCCTGCAGCAGCCAGGCAATGCCGCGGGCATCGCGAGGCAGCGTCTCGACGGCCTCGGCAATCCATTCCCGCTCCGGCGACGCGGCGCCGCTCAGCAATGCCGCGCGGACCGCCGCGCGGTCGGCGTCCGTCCCCAGCGCGGCGACCGCGCGCAGGCTGATGAGGCGCAAACTTAGCTCGGTGGCGCTGCTGGCCACCTGCTTGGCCTCGTCGAGGACCCCCGAAATCTCGCCTTGCCAGACCATGCGCATCAGGAAGTAGACGACTTCGTCATCGGCACGATAGGTGGCCAGCAGTGTCTTGATGACATCCGCCAGGTCCGGCGCCGCGAACCGCTGTACGGCCTGGAAGTCGGTCAGTGAACTACGTCCCGGGTTGTCCACCAGCTGGGCGCACGCCTTGCTGAGCAATTCGCGGCGCATGTCGAACGGCAGCCGGCTCGGATCGCCGCCCTCGAACATGACCTCGGGCGCGACGCGGCGCACCCGCGCGAGCACTTCGGTGTCGAGCAATGCCAGCCACGGCAAGATCCCACGCATCGCCGGTACCACCACTTCCTTGCCGTACTGAATCCGGAAAAACAGCGCTTCAATTCGAGCACGGGAGGCGTGGTCGACGAGGCGACGATGCAGCCACTCGGCGGTCAAGTACTCACGGGCCTTCCGCACGTACAGACGAACGGCGCCGAACTGACCGGCCACAAACAACGGCCGCAGGAGCAGCGTGCGGATGTCTTTTTCCGGCCAATCGAGGATGTCGCTCGGTTCGACACCGCGCAGTTCCGCGGGGGCGCCCAGTAGGCGAATCTCCGGCACCTGCATCAGCATGCTCGCGGCAGCGAGGTTGCGTGCCGCTTGACGCAGTTGATCACGGGTTAGCGTAGTTGCTTCCCCACGGTCCGGGTCGACTTCGGAAAGGCGCCGGACGATGCTGGCTTCCGTGAGTTCGAGCTGGCTGCCGATCCTCCCGTTCGCGTTCCAGTAGTCGACCAGGCCCTCGAGATCCAGCGGCCGGGCGGTCTCGGACTGCGCCTCCTTGCGTTCGACTGCCTTCATGAAGCCCGCCACATCGGTGATGCCCCTGGCGCGCACGAAGGTCTCGACCTGCTGCTCGTTTAAGTTGTCGAAGCCGACGATCAGGATCGCGTTCAACCCGGCTTCCGACGAATCGGTCTCCTCTCTTGCCGCAGGCTCGTCGGCTGCGTTGTCGTTCTCCGCATCGGGATCGTCGTACTCACCGTCGAGGTCGGCATCGGCGTCCTGCGGCGCCGGCAGTTCCACGGGGGAGGCTTGCGCGACGGTCGGTGTCGACGGCTGGTAGGGCAGGTGAGTGCGAATCAACTCCCGATCTGAGCGCGCTCGCCACGCGGCTTCTCGTCCGGTGACGAGGATGTGTGCCTGCTGCAGGATGGGCTCGAGCACGCGACCGACGTATTTAATCGCCTGTTCGAATTCCTTCGGACTCTTCAGCCGGGCCTCGTCGACTGAATCCAGGAACACCCAGCCCTCGTCGCCGGATTTCACCCATTCCTGAAACTGCTCATGGTTGCCCGCGACCTCGTCGAAGGCACCGGCAAAGTCGTCGCGCACGTGCTCGATTCGCAGAAAGAAGGCCGGCCGACCCTCGGCGTGCAGTAGCTTCGCGCGATGTCGAATCTCGGCGGTCTTGCCGGCACCGCCTCCAGACAGGATGATGACGCGCGGGCGGGCGAGCAGGCCGTCCCACGTCATCTGGCCGCGCCGACCAAACGGTTGCGTGAGATCTACGTCGTCGCTCTTGGCGCCAATCGCGACGCTCAGTTGGAAGGTCCGGTCCAATTCGATGAAGGAATCGCTCAACGTTGCACCTCACTACCCACAACACCCCCGGAGATCGTCGAGCCGGGACCGGCGGGGCGACGACGGTCGTGCCCGTGAATCAGTATCCGATGTCAGGGACTACCTAACAAATTGGTAGCTCACGCCGGGCCGCATAGATCCGGTGGCGCAGGTGTTCGCGATCAACGAGCTGCTGCCGCTGCAGGCGCGCATCCAGCAGTTCAACGAGTGGATCGGCCAGGAGGTGGTGACCTTCGGCGACTACAAGGTCGACGGCCTGGCTCCCAACGGTACCGCCGCCACCGGCTGACCCGGGCGTAGCTCGAATAACTATGCCGAAAGCCGCCGCGAGGCGGCTTTTTGGTGCTCGGACGCCCGGATGAAGCCCCTCCCAGCGCGGTTTCCCCCGCCGCACCCGCGTGGCCTAGAGAGAACGATTCCGACGAAGGTATCCACAGGTGCCGCGCGGCACCGTGCGTAGCCTGCGGCCGTGAAGGCAGGGCGCGATATGTGACGCGAAGTGACGCGGGTGCGGGCTGTTTTTGGGCTTCAGATAGCGGTGGAGTGCGCCAGAACGCGAGGGGCCATCGGAAAACGGTAATTTCGGTAACTAGCCCGAAAATCATCCATAAGCGCATGATTTGCATTGCATTTATCATTACCTTTCAGAGGTAATTTTTGGTAACTTCCAAGGTAATTTTTTGTAAGTTATTGATTCTAAATAGTCTCACGAATTCGCGATATTACCTTTTGGAGGGGTCACTAATTACCTTGATATCACCAAATAATTACCTTGATGATTTATCTGTATATCTTTGATTGTTATGTTTATTTCTCTTCAAGTTTCAAAAGATTACCTTAATTACCTTTTTCCGAACGACCCTCACATTTTCCCAGCCTAGTCGAATCACGAAGCCGCTATTGAACCGTCCCGCAGTAACCTAACCTCGATCGCACCTGCGGAATGTGGATTGCCAGCCTGTCGACCATCCGACTGAAGGTCGCTTGTCGACCCGTGGCTGCCGGTCACAGGCTTGAGGAACGACGATAAGGTGGGGCTAGTGTGGGGCGATCCCAGTCGGGGTTTACGTCGGATGTATAACCCGACTCAGGTCGACACCATCATGGCCTCCGATGCCTAAAGGGGGAGGACGTCTCTTTTTACTCACTCAAGCCGACGCTGCGTCGCAGCGCGGTCAAATTCAAGCGTTGGGCGCGAGGACAATGACATCATTCGAAACTGATGGCTTCTTAAGCGACGAAGTCTCCGGCTGGGAGGAAGACTTCGAGAACCGATACGCTGCCAAACTTCAACTCGCGACAGAAGTGAACCGCTTAGCCCATGAGCTCATCTTTTCAATTGAGATCACATCAAGCGAGCTCAAAGAGCTTCTGCTATCCACACTGCTGTCCCGCCAAATTTCGACATTCCAAGCCTTCATTATTGTGGCGCGGAGGGGCCTCATAGATCAGGCCGAGATGATGGTTAGAGCGCTTGCAGAGGTTATGTTTAGTGTTGGCGCAATTCGAAAGGAGGAGAGCTTTGCTAAGCGGTGGGCACTCAGCGACGAGATAAGCCGGAAGAAGAATCTAGTCAGGTTGAATGCCGAGCGCTGTCGCCGCGGGGAGCCGCCAGATAAGACTGCTGTTGCGCTCATAGCGGAACTAGAGAAGCGGATACGCGATGAGAGGATCGAGAAGTTCAGCACAGTACGCATAGCGCAGCTTGCCGGGCTTGAGTCGTACTACGATGCGCTCTACGGGTACTTGAGCATGGCCGTGCACTCGTCAACTCGAAGCCTTGAAAGGGCCCTGAAAATCAATGACAGCGGGAAAGTCACATCAGTTATTTACAGACCAGTAGTCGATGGATTTGACATGCATTTTGACTTCGCGACAAGCATGACCCTCTACGTGCTCCATGAAGTCTCAGTCCATTTTAAGAAGAACCCGTCGAATGTAGAAGCATTGCAGAGGAAGAATGAGAATCTGGCGCGCGAGACTCAAGCTGCTGCCAATCGCCTGGAAGTGGGCATCGACTGAACAGTATGGTTGACCGTCAGCTTCTGGCCGAAGTCGGTCAGGTTTGGTACCGGGAATGGGCAACTAGCTGGCGGTTCGCAGCGGAAGCGTTTGGTGGTACATCTGGTGGTACAAATCACTGATTCGCACAGCTGAATGCTGTAGTAGAGCCTTTTGAAGAGTGCTATTGGATAGCCGGACGACCCACCAGTTTTTCAGAGCGCCCCAACGGGCGCTCTTTTTTTGCCTCGACAGCTGTGACGCCCTATCCCGGGCGGTACATTGTGTGCGTGAATCGTTGCCCGTTTCAGCAGATGTGCGCTTTCCTCACGGCGGCGTTGTGGTTGTCCTGCCGCGCGGCGGCATCACCGGGCACCTTGTGTACGGGCCGTCGACCTTGGTCGGATCCTTCACTGGATATTCCAGTGCAGCTTTGGCGAAAGCCGTGGCCTTTTCGTAATCACCGCCGTAGCCGCAGGCAATCGCGAGGTCGCGATAGGCACGTGCCAGCTGTTCATCGTCTTTGCTCTGCTGCGCGAGATAGAGTGCCTGGTTGGCGGCGCGCACGCTTTGCCGCAGCTCACCCTTTTCCGATAGCGCGACGGCCTGACTGCAGTACTGATAGCCGTCTATCTTCACGGCACTGGCGCCATGCGGCAGCGCGCCATCGGTACTCAGCGCCAGCGCCATGTCGGCATCGTTCATGCGTGTCTGTGCGTTGAGCGCAGTGGATGTGTCGATGGTTGCAGCGTCGTGGCTGCGCAATGCCGGCAGATCAGCTGATCGGGAGCATCGCGGGCGACGCACGTCGAGTATCTGTCTGGCTGTCACTGTCCTCCATGGACGCCAGCGGCAACTCGAACCAGAACGTGCTGCCACGCCCCAGTTCGGAGCACAGCCCGATCTGCGTGCCGAGCAACTCGGCCAGGCGCGCGGCGATGGCCAGTCCCAGTCCATAACCTTCATGGCGCTCGCCCTCGCCATACAGCTGCACGAATTCCTCGAAGATGCGTTGCTGATGGATCGACGGAATGCCCGGCCCGCTGTCGCGTACTTCGATGCGTATTCCCGTGGCTCGACGTCGTGCCGCGATCAGCACACGCCCGGGTGAACCGGCGTGCGCAATGGCATTGGCAATCAGCTGCTGCAGCAAATCATGGGCGAGTTCGGCATCGCCATGCACACGCCAATTGCCCGGGTGCCAAGCCATGCGTATACCATGCTGACGTGCATCCTCTGCCAGCGCTGCGCGGCTACGCAGGAACAGGCCCATCACGCTGAATGGAGCGGCTGTCGCGGCGACTACGCCGGCATCCAGTCGTGAGATCTCAAGTAGGGCATCCAGCAGCCGGGTCATCGTCGCAACGCTCGATCGCATCTGTGCCACCAAGTCGCTTTGCTCTGCGTCGATGCCCGAATGCAAGCTGGCCGCGATCAACTGCAATGCCTGCACCGGCTGGCGGAAGTGGTGGCCGACGAGCGCCACGAACTCCGATTTCCCCCGCTCCGCCGCCTGGCTTTGACGCAACTGGTCCAGTGCATCGATCGCCGTGGCCTGCTGGATCGATGCCCAGTCGGCGCGATGCGTCGCCAGCTGTCCGGCCAGCGCAGCGGTACTTGCACGCAGTCGCGCGAATTCGCCATGGGGCTGATGTGCATCCATGCTCACTTCTTCATTGTCGCCATCGAGCAAAGCATCGAGCGAACGCTGCAGCTCCCGCAATGGCATCGACACGCGATAACGCAAGGTCAGTGTCGCCAGCACCACCAGCACCCCGATGCCGACTCCGCTCAGCACTCCGTACAGCAGGATCAGGCGCTGCGCGTGCAAGCGGGGCGTCGGATCGACGTGAACGGTGAGGATGCGATGCCGCCCCGAACTGCTCGACAGGAAGTTCCGGCGGTAGCGTTCGAACGAGGCATCCGCCGACGCGCCACTGGACAGCCGGCGGCCGTCGGCTTCCTCCAGGTCGATGCGCTGCAGCGGCTTGTCACGGCTGCCACGCAAGGCCCCGTCGAGCAGCGCCTGCGTGCTCGCGTCGGTGGCATGCTCCAGTGCGCCGGCAAGCTGTTCGAGCTGCACGGCTATCTGCAGGTGGCCGGCGTCGTCCACGGTGCGCAACCGTTGCATGGTGAGCAGCCCGGTCAATACCAGCGCGGCGAACGCGCAAGGCAATACGCTGTCGGCAAGCAGACGGCGCAGCAAGGTAGTGGAATGGCGCGGCATGGTCAGCCTCGATCCACGGACCTGCGCGGCAAGCGCATGCATGCCCGGTGTGGCGCTTGCTGCTGCGAGGGAACGGCGATGATTGTCGGCATCATGGCGGGCTGTCGGGACAAGTCGGTTCGGTGAGATGAGCGGCCTTCCGTGGCTGTAGTGATCACACTCTAGATAACTCCGGGGATCGCTTCGATAAGCACTTCGACATAGCAACATGCGGCATAGAGCGAATTGCATATCGAAAAAACCTGGCGTGCTGAGCAGACTGGCCGCCATCGATCTCGATGCAGATCCAGTGCTCCTTCAATTCCGTTTGCATCGAAGGGCGCATAGGCCTGTGCAATGCCGGAGTTGGTGCTGAACGAGGCGGCCGTAAAGCGCTCTGGATGGCCGGCCGGCTTGCCGGAACATGGCGGATAAAATCGGTCCAATGCAGTCGAGGGTTCTGGCAGGTGCAGCAGGCCGAGTGCGACAAGGGCAGGCGATGTGATGGCGGGCTTCCATGCGTGAGGATGGCCCGGCTGGTTCGCCAGTGTGCTCCTCGCCGCGATACCACGGATGGGCTATGGCGGTGGGGGGGGGGGGGGAGGCCGGTGGAACGCGCGAACGGCGGGTTTTCAGGGGCTGGGCGGATCCATGGTGGAGTTGGCGTTGAGCCGTTTCACCAGATCGCGATGGCTGTTCTCGATTTTCTGCAGGCGCGCCTGCATCGCCGCATCGCTCACCCATTGCGCGCTGAGCGCGCGCCGACGATCCAGCGTGTAGTCGGTGTCGGCGAACGGTATCAGGGTGGCGTTGCCGGCTGGGGCAAAACCGCTGATGTCGTGGATCAGCTTGAGGTTGGCGAGTTCCGCCGCGGCGTTGCGTCCGCTCTTGGCATAGTGCGTGACAAAGTCGGTGATCGCCGCGCGCAACTGTGGCGACAGGTCGTCGCGCACGATGATCACCGCATGCGGAATCAGATCCGATTTCCACAGCACGCGCAGGCGCGCGTACTGCTCGGGGAAGTGCTGTGCGAAGCGTTCGAGGTCGGCGGTGTTGTTGCTGGCCACGTCGACTTCGTTGTTGGCGACGGCCAGCGCGTTGTTCTGATGGTTGCCCACCACGACATTGGCGAAGAACGTGTCCGAATCGAGCTTGTGACTGGCGAAAAGCTGCGTTTCGGGCACCAGGTAACCTGACATCGACAGTGATTCGCCGCGTGCGTAACGCCAGTGGTTCGGCTGGCGGTAAATATCGTTCAACGTATGGATGGGCGAGTTCTTGGGCACCAGCAGCACCGAGTAGTAACCGCGCGAACCGTCGCCGCGGGTGAGCTGGGCAATCACCTGCATGCGATTATTACCGACCGCCTGCAATGCCAGTCGCCCGGAGACGAAGGCGATGTCCACGCGCTCTTCCGCGATCGCCTCGGCCAGCCCTTCGTAGGTGCTCACCGAGAGGCTGCGGACCGGCCGCTGCAGTGCGTGGCTCATGTCTTCCAGCGTCGGTCGCCACGCATCCAGCGATTCGGAAGCGCCGCCGATCGGCAGGATCCCGAATGTCAGTGGTGCCTGTGGCGTGCCGGTGCGGGGCTGGGCGGCCGGAAGCGCCTGCGTGGCCAGCACGAACAGCAACGCGACCGCGGCGCGGCGAAGCGCGTTCCGCCATGAGTGGTGCGGTGCCCTGCGAGAGCTGTGAGTCCGATGCACGTTGCCCAACCCCCTGTGGCCTGCATGGCGCGTATCCTGCGCGCAAGGGCATGCAAGTCTACCGCTGGTTGTCGTGCGATGTGTGACGGTGCGTGAGCCTGTCGGCTGGAACCTTTGAACGGCTCAGAGCCCGCTGATGCGCCGCGAGGCGACCACCGCCTCGACTCGGTTGCGCACGTTGAGTGCGCGAAAGATCGCCGCCAGGTGAATCTTCACGGTGCCCTCGCTGATGCCCAAGTCGCGGGCGATCACCTTGTTGGGCTTGCCTTGCGAGAGCGATCGCAGCACATCGATCTGCCGCTCGGTCAGCAGCTTGCGCAGGCGCTCCTCGAGGGAGGCGGCCGGTTCCGCATGAATGGCTGCTGCAGCTGCACCGCCCTCAAGCAGCAGCATCGGTGGCACGTACACGCCACCGGACAGCACCAGTCGCACGGCGGACAGCATCACATCGGGCGAATAGGCCTTGGGGATGAAGCCCTGCACGCCCAGTGCGAGCAGTTCCCTCATCAGGACCGGATCTTCCGAACCGGAAATCACGATGACTGGCACCCCGGGCAGGCTGGCGATCGTTTCGATCAGATGCTCGTGGCCATGGCTGCCTGGCATGGTCAGGTCGATCAGTGCCAATGCAGGAACAGGCCCGTGCTGGATCGCACGCCGCAGTTCGTCCACGTCCATAGCCACCGTGAACTCGGTGGCTGGATCAAGTTCGGCGAGCTTGAGTTTGACTCCCTCGACGATCAGTCGATGGTCATCCGCGATCAGTATCCGCATATCCGTTCCCCGTGGCATCGCGGCATCCCGCCGCAGCCTTGTCTACCCCTTCGGCAACATAGCCGCAGTGGGCACCGGCAGCAACACATCCGTGTCAGCCCGAACGGCCTAGGCTCTCCGTGATATGGCTGTTGCGGCGATGCGTCGTGAGAATCGCTGATGATCACGACAGGGAAAACAGCCTGGCAACGGCATTCGCTGCGAGAGGGCGGCAAGGCTGGCCCGCTCGTGCTCTGCTGCAGTCTGCTTGCGGGCATGCAGGCGGCGGCCCCACCGCTGTTGCCGTGCTACTGGTACGCCGGTGCCGCCGGAAGAGCTGCCGCAGAAGACGCCGAACACCACCTACTTCCTCGTCGATGCCAAACACCCGTTCTGGCAGGGCATTCGCAACGCGCGAAACATGGCGGTGTTCTGCGACCTGCCGCCGGAGCAGACTCCTGGAATTTTTCACCCCGTTGTTTTCCTACGGTCTGGCGATCGACGGGCAGATCGCCGGCGACGGTGCGCAGGGCGGCGTGGACAAGAGTCAGCTCAGCTTCGGCCTGCGCCGCTCCGACCGCGACTTCGAACAGCTCAAGCAGTAGGCCGTCGCTGCTAGGAGGTTGTCGCGAGAGGTGGATACGCGATGTCGCCGTGGACCATCTCAGGCCACGCTGCGCGCGGACGTCCAGACGGCCATCATCGCTTCGCGTAACTGCTCCGGCGAGACCGGCTTATAAAGCACGGGGATCTTCGCTGCCATGATCTCGCGCAGGCGGTCGCTGCGGGTTTCTCCAGTGATCAGAAGACGCGCGAAAGGACGTTCGTGCTTGTTCCTTTCCTTGTCCCGGTAGTAGTAATGATCGAGCGCTGCCAGCACTTCCAGGCCGCTCTCGCCCTCCCGCAGGCGGAGGTCGGAAATGACGATGTCAGGCGGCAGCACCCAATCATTGGCGACTTCCATGGCCTGTGCGCGATCTTCGGCCACTGCCACTTCGCAGCCCCAGCTCCTCAGCAGGTAGCGGATGCCGGAAAGGATCGCCGGTTCGTCGTCGATCACCAGCACGCGCATGCCCGAAACGTCCAGTGGCGGTTCTTCGGTGCTCGTGTCGATGATCTGTTGCGCCGGCACCATCGGCAACAGAAAGCTGAACACACTGCCGCGGTTCGGACGCGATTTGAGCTGCATCCGGATATCGAGCAAATCAGCCAGTCGTTGCACGGTGGCTAGGCCCAGACCGAGCCCGCGGCGCTGGCCGTCATCGTAATCATGCTCGGCCTGTTGTTCGACTCGATAGAATTCGTCGAAGATGCGCGCCTGATGTTCGATATCGATGCCGACACCGGTGTCCCATACGTCGACTCTCAGGGTGCCGGCAGGCCCATGGCGTGCACCGACCAGCACGCCGCCCTCCTTGGTATAACGCAAGGCGTTGCTGACCAGATTGTTGAGTATGCGCGCGAGCATGCTGCGATCGCTGCGCACCCACTGGTGAGTGGTTCGCACGAGCAGCCGCAGGTTGTGCTGCTCCGCAATCATGCGGAAGTTCCGGCTGACTTCATCGAAGACCTGATCGAGCGGGAACTCGCTGATCTCGACCTGCATCGCGCCGGTTTCCAGCCGCGACAGGTCGAGCAGCTCACTGAACAGGTGATCGAGCGCCTGCACGCATTCCTGGATGTGCGCAATGCGATCCAGTCGTACCGGATCGTGTTCTTCCACCGCCAGGGCGGAGGAGAACAGGGTCAATGCGTACAGTGGTTGCCGCAGGTCATGCGATGCGGCGGCGAGAAAGCGTGCCTTGGCCACGCTGGCGGCCTCCAGCGCGGCATTCTTGTGCGCCAATTCGAGCGTGGCATGCTCGATTTCCCGCTCCATGCTGCGCTGCATGTCGAACAATGCGGCGGCAGCGCTGTTGAAGCCGCGTTGCAATTCGCCGATCTCGGTCTGGTCGGTGATCTCCACCTCGACCTGACGATCACTGCGGCCAAGCTGATGCACCGCACGGGCCAGGTGCCGCAAGGGTGCGCTGATCCAGCGCGCCGCCTGCCAGCCGATGACTCCCGCGACAAGCAGACTCGCCACCAGCGTGATGATCGCGATGCGCAGGCTGGATTGCTGCGCCGCAATAGCCTCGCTCAAGTTCACCTCTACCAGCACCGAACCCAGCGGCGGCAGCCACGGTTGATTCCGGTCGATCACATCGCGTACCACGGTGAGATTGTCCTGCGCGCGCGTTTTGCTGGTGCCGCGATAGTCGGCCAGGATCTCGCCGTCGGCAGCACGAACCTGTACATGCGCCACGTGCGGCAGCTCACCGGTTGACTGGGCGATACGTACCAGTTCGCGGCGCTGCAGGTTGCGCAGAGGGTCGGTGGAAATCGATGCGGTCTGGGTTGCGATGGCATCCGCGGTGGACCGGGCCAGCACGTGCAGTGTCATCAATTGATGGCGGGTGAGGATGGTGACCACCAATGCGGCCGTGATCAGGGTCGGCGCCAGCGCGATGAAACCCAGCCGCTGCATCAGCGATGCGCGTCGCCACAGGCGTACCGAGTAGCTGCGTGTCCTGCTGCCCATCACTGCTTGCGCCCCTACGGCAGCCCCGCGTGCCGTCGGCTTGAGCCTAGCGCGAAAAGCAGCAGCCGGGAGCCGGCAAACCCGTATTCAGGTCGGCGATCAGCCATATGGCTGATGGTGGATTCAGCGGTCCGGGTCTGATTGTTGCCGGCGCTTCCGGGTGAGCCGCTCGATCAGCAGCGGCAGCAGTGCGAGGAGGGCGAGAGCACCCAGCGGCAGCAGCACTTCGCGGTGCATGAACAGGGCGATGCCGAAGCTGTCGCTGCGGCTCATCGCCACGCCTAGGCCCGCGCCGATCGAGGTCTCAAAGATCAGCGTGATGGTGCCGCCAAGCCAGCTGGCGCCGAGAAACAGCCATAGCGGACAGCGCAGCCACGCCAGCGCGATCGTGACCGCGCCGAACGGCACCACAGGCACGAAGCGCAGGAACAGTGTATAGCTCACCGGGTGCCGTTCGAAGCCATGATGCAGCCGCGCCACGATCGCCGGCGGCTGGCGGCTGCCGGGGCCGAACGCATAGCGGCTGGCCAGATACAGGATCAGCGAACCCAAGGTCAGCCCCACCGAGGAGCACAGCGTGGCGTCGACCACACCGAACGCAAAACCGCCAGCCAGGATCACCACGACGGTGCCGGGAATCCCGGTGGCCACGGTCAGCGTCAGCAGCCCGACATAAGCCAGCCGAACCAGCCACGGGTGCGCGGCGATCTGGGTCTGCAGTTCGGCCTGATGCGCCACCAGCTGCTGCGGGCTGAGTTGGTCGAGCGAACCGGAGGCAAACAGCACGATGCCGGCCAGCACCAGCAGGATCAGTGGCAGCGCGGCGCGCCAACGGCTCAATACGGTGTGCCGGTGGCGCCGTAACTGGCCAGTACGGCACGCGCCTGATCGCGCAGGATGTCGCGTCGCACGGTGATGCTGCGGCGTTGCAGTTCGCCGATCCAGTCCGCGGGCAACGGGCCTTCGTCGAATTCGGTGAGTTCCTCGACGTCCTCCGCGCGCGCGCCGATCAGCAGTTCGTCGATGCCGGCCCAGATGGTGGCGCCGAAACACTGGCAGCACGGCTGTGCGCTGGTGGCCAGGATGTAGCGGCCGCCCTGTTCGTTGAGCCGGAACGTGGCGAGGCGCTGCTGCGCGGTCATGTACGCCATCATTTCCGCATGTGCGACCGAGCAGGTCTGCGCCACCACGCGATTCACGCCAACCGAGATCAACCGGCCCGCTTCGTTGAACACCGCCGCACCGAACGGTCCGCCGTGGCTGCGTTCGATATTGTGCTGCGACAGCGCGATCGCCAAGCCGACCCGTTCCTCATCGGTGAGGTACGCACGACTCTCGTCGGCGACGTCGCCAATCCATGGCGGCAAGGTGAGATGGATCTGCAGTGGCAACATGATGTTTTCTTATGCTCCGGCCTGCCGAACCCAAGTATCGCGCAAGGTGACGGTGCGGTTGAACACCGGTGCGTCGGCGTGATGATCGACGCGATCGGCCACGAAATAGCCCAGCCGCTCGAACTGGAAACGCTGTTCCGGCTCGACATTGGCGGCGGCCGGTTCCAGCCACGCCTGCACCACGCGCTTGGCCTGCGGGTTGACGTGATCGAGCCAGCTCTTGCCGTCCTCGTCGCTGTCCGGCGCCGCCACGCTGAACAGGCGGTCGTAGATGCGCACCTCAGTGGCGACCGCGTGCTTCGCGCTGACCCAGTGGATCGTGCCTTTCACCTTGCGATCCGCGCCTGGCATGCCATGCCGGGTTTCCGGGTCGAGCGTGCAGCGCAGTTCGGTCACCGTACCATCGGCGTCCTTGATCACTTGTTCGCACTTGATGATGCCGACACCGCGCAGGCGCACTTCGTCGTCCGGCTTCAGGCGATGGAAGCCCTTTGGCGGCACCTCGGCGAAATCCTCGCGCTCGATCCACAGCTCGCGCGCGAACGGCACCTCGCGCGTGCCGAAACTGTCGTCTTTCGGGTGGTTCGCGAAGGTGAGCGTTTCCTCGTGACCTTCCGGCAGATTCGTCAGTACCAGCTTCAGCGGATCGAGCACGGCCATGCGGCGCGCGGCGGTGGTGTCCAGATCCTCGCGGATGCAGCCTTCCAGCACGGCATAGTCGATCACGCTGTTCTGCTTGCTCACGCCCACCCGTTCGATCAGCAGGCGCAGGCCGGCCGGGGTGAAGCCACGCCGGCGCAGGCCGCGCAAGGTGTTCATGCGCGGATCGTCCCAGCCGTCCACGAACTGCTCGCTCACCAGCTGCGCCAGCTTGCGCTTGCTGGTCATGCAATAGCTGAGGTTGAGCCGCGAAAATTCGATCTGGCGCGGCTTGGCCGGTACCGTCGGCAGGCCGGCGTCGAGCAGTGGCCGCCACAATTCGGGATGGTTCGGCAGGTCGACCTTGTCCACGAACCAGTCGTACAGCGGCCGGTGATCCTCGAACTCCAGCGTGCACAGCGAATGGGTGATGCCTTCCAGCGCGTCGGACAGGCAGTGCGCGTAGTCGTACATCGGGTAGATCGGCCACGCGTCGCCGGTGTTCTGATGGGCGATCTTGCGGATGCGGTAGATCGCCGGATCGCGCAGGTTGATGTTGCCGGCGCCCATGTCGATCTTCGCGCGCAGCGTCTTGCTGCCGTCGGCGAACTCGCCTGCGCGCATGCGGCGGAACAGGTCGAGGTTTTCCGCCACGCTACGCTCGCGATGCGGCGAGTTGCGCCCGGCGGCGGTCAGCGTGCCGCGGTATTCGCGCATCTCTTCGGCGTTGAGATCATCCACATACGCCACGCCGTCTTCGATCAGCTTCAGCGCCGAGCGGTAGAACACCTCGAAATAATCCGATGCATGGCGCAACTCATGCCACTCGAAACCGAGCCAGCGCACGTCGTCCTTGATGCCCTCGACGAACTCGGGGTCTTCCTTGCCGGGGTTGGTGTCGTCCAGGCGCAGGTTGCACCAGCCCTTGAACTCGCCGGCGATACCGAAGCTCAGGCAGATCGCCTTGGCGTGGCCGATGTGCAGGTAGCCGTTCGGCTCCGGCGGAAAGCGCGTGTGAACCGCGTGGTGCTTGCCCGCGGCGAGGTCGTCGCGCACGATCTGTCGGATGAAATCCTGATGTGGGGCAGCCTGATGTGGAGCCGCCTGATGCACGGCGGCCGTTGGCGTGGCAGGTGCAGTGGCGGGATTGTCGGTCGACATCGGGCAAGACTCGCAGGCAGTAGCGGAAACGTCCAAGTTTACCCTGTCGCCGTGACCGGGCGCAGGCGACCGGGCAGCCTTGCCCCGCGGGGGCGTGCGGGGTAGCGTGCAGGCATGCACATCATCTATCGCGCCGAAAACCTGTTCGATGCCCATCTGGTCAAGGATGCGCTGGAGGCGGAGGGCATACCGGCGTTCATCGCCGGCGAATACCTCACCGGCGCGATCGGCCAGCTGCCGGCGATGGATTACATCGCAGTGATGGTGCCCGAATCGAGTCTGGCTACCGCCCGGGGCATCGTGACCGAGGTGGAGGCCCAGCTCAGCGCGGCGCGGCTGGCTATCCGGGATATCGATGACCTCCCCGACGATCCGCTGACCGTGCCCTGCTGAAAAGCGCGGGTCAGGTGGTAGCGGCGCCCACGATAGCGATAGCGCAAGGAACTTCATGCAAGATCTCGCCGCACTGATTCGCGTCGTACCGGATTTCCCCAGCCCTGGCGTGATGTTCCGCGACGTTAGCCCGTTGCTTGCCGACGCCGGCGGCTTTGCCCGCTGCATCGACGCGCTGGCGCAGCCGTGGCTGGGTGCCGGCGTGCAGGCGGTGTGCGGCATCGAGGCGCGCGGCTTCATCTTCGGTGCCGCGCTGGCGCAGAAGCTGCACGCCGGTTTC
This sequence comes from Rhodanobacter sp., assembly GCA_035566635.1. Classification (GTDB taxonomy): domain Bacteria; phylum Pseudomonadota; class Gammaproteobacteria; order Xanthomonadales; family Rhodanobacteraceae; genus Rhodanobacter. Next base: position 118,341 of record DATMQY010000005.1, on the reverse strand, counting down.
GTGCCGTTGCGCAAGCCGAACAAGCTGCCGCCGCCGGTGCTGACGATGGACTATCAGCTGGAGTACGGCAGCGACCAACTGGTAGCCCAAAGCGATGCGCTGAAGCCCGGCGAGCGAGTGCTGCTTGTCGATGATGTGCTGGCCACCGGCGGGACACTGGCCGCGGCAGCGAGCCTGGTCGGCATGCTGGGTGCCGAACTGCTGGGTGCCGGCGTGGTCATCGAACTGGTCGCGCTGCAGGGGCGGGGCCGCTGGCAGGGCAGTAAACCGTTGCATAGCCTGCTGCGTTATTGAAGTCGCACCCATCGCAACCACCGGTTGCGGCGTGCAATGCCCGGAGAACACCGATGCTTGGTATAGGTGCATGGAAACAACGCATGCCGCAACACAACCAGGCACTGCCGGGGCGCGAGCAGGCGATGGTGCCGAGCCACCCGCACCATCTGCATGGGCGCTCGCTGCTGGCCGGGAATTATCCGCAGAGCGAGATGGTGTTGTTCGGCATGGGTTGTTTCTGGGGCGCCGAACGCAAGTTCTGGAGCCTGCCCGGCGTACTCACCACCGCGGTCGGTTATGCCGGCGGCTACACGCCGAATCCGACTTACCCTGAAGTCTGCTCCGGTCAGACCGGTCACGCTGAAGTGGTGCAGGTGATCTACGATCCGACGCAGATCAGCCTGGAACAACTGCTCATAGTGTTCTGGGAAAGCCACGATCCGACCCAAGGCATGCGCCAGGGCAACGACACCGGCACCCAATACCGTTCAGCCGTCTATACGTCCAACGTGGCACAGCTCGGCATCGCCGAAGCCTCGGCCAGACGCTACCAGGACGAACTCGATCGCGCCGGCCACCATGCGATAACGACAGAGATATCCATCGCCGGCCCGTTCTACTACGCCGAAGACGAGCACCAGCAATACCTGTCGAAGCATCCGGATGGGTATTGCGGGCTGGGCGGGACGGGGGTGAGCTGCCCGATCGGGTTGAGTGTGCAGGTGTGAGGTGATGCTGCGTCCACACCTGAGGTAAGTCGAGTCACAAAGTGACTGCAACTCGCTTAGGTACCTGGATCAGGTTTATGCCAGCGCATGGGAGTGTCGAATTACACCCGACGAATGCCAATCACGGCGTGACGATGTCGAGACTTTCCACATAAACCAACTCACACGCCCCCGCGCCCGTATCCTCGCGTGTCATCGACGTATTCCAATGCCAGCCATTGACACGGCTGGCGTCGACCAGGAAACCTTCGATGTGCACCACCTGGCCCTGGCGTACCTGTTCGAGTTCGCGCTTCACGCCAGGGTCGGCGGGGATCATGTGCATGTTCGCGCTGGAGGTTTCGATTTCGCGGCGCGGGATTGGGAATTCCTTCACGTGCCAGTAGTAGAAGCGGTCGGATTGAGTGATGTCGATGTTTGCCAGCACCGCGCTGTCGGACATGCGGCCCCAGCCGAGCGCGAGGTCTTCGGGGATCAGCTCGGCGTCGGCGCCCCACGAATAATCCTTGCGTGACAGGACGCGTGCGGTGATGTCGAAATGCGCGCGGGTAGTCAGCGTGACGTCGCCTCGTTGCAGTTGCGCGCCGTGGTCGAGGTCGACCTGTTCGGGCGCGTCGGCGGCGAGCACGCCCGGCAACGGGTGCAGCGGACGATGGCGCCAGTGCGACAGCGCACCCAGCAACACCAGCAACACGACGGCGCCAAGCAGGAGTTTGCGCATGCTCACGCGGAATTCGTCGTATTCATGCAGCTAGCGGTGCGCGTGCTTGCGTGGCGCCAGTGATGACGTCACGGCGGTGCGGGTGTCCAGCAGGTCGGCAGGCAGCTGCCGGAACACCGCGGTCAGCTGTTGCAGGAACCCGCCCATCGCCGAGCTCTTGCGCCAGACCATGGCGATGCGCCGGCTCGGCGGATGTCCCTTGAACTCGATCAGGTGCAGGCCCGCGACCGGCGCCACCGGCGGCTTCACCGCGGTGACCGGCAACAAGGTGATGCCGACGTTCGCCGCCACCATCTGGCGCAGCGTTTCCAGGCTGGTGGCGCGGAAGCCGCTGTGCTCGCCGGCGCCGGCCATGTGGCACACCTCCAGCGCCTGATCGCGCAGGCAATGACCGTCTTCCAGCAGCAACAGGTTCTGATTGGAGAGATCGCCCAGTTTCAGCTGGCCTTGCTGGTGCGCCAGCGGGTGCGCATCCGACACCGCAAGCAGGAACGGTTCCTCGAACAGGAATTCGCTGTGCAGACTGTCTTCGTGCAAGGGCAACGCGAGGATACCGGCGTCCAGCTTGCCTTCGCGCAACAGGCGCAGCACCGCCTCGGTTTTTTCCTCGACCAGCAGCAGTTCCAGTCTGGGAAACGCCGCACGCACCAGCGGTAGCGCGTGCGGCAGCAGGTACGGGCCCAGCGTGGGGAAGATGCCCAGCCGCACCGTGCCGGATTCGGGGTCGAGCGTGCGCCGGGCCACACCGCGGATTTGCTCGATCTGGTTGAGTACGTCGCGCGCGCGTATCGCGATGTCGCGGCCCACGTCGGTCAGCAGCACCTTGCGTGGCGCGCGTTCGACCAGCGGCACGCCCAGCTCGTCCTCCAGTTTCTTGATCTGGGTGGACAGGGTCGGCTGACTGACGAAACAGGCTTCGGCGGCTCGCCCGAAGTGCCGATGCTCGGCAAGGGCGACCAGATACTGGAGATCGCGAAGGTTCATGGATCATCTCGGCGAGTCGATAGACCCACGCTATGGCCAGGATAGTAACAATGCATTGAATCAACACAAGTGTGGACGCTATCGTGCTTCCACGTTTTGCAGTAACACGCCCTCGCGTCAGAGCCCCCTCTATCCCCCGCAGACGCGCGGGCTTTCCAACGGCGGCGAAGTTCATTTCGTCGCCGGATTTTTATGCGCGGACTGCATGAGGAACTTCGAATAGCCTGCTTTTTTGTTGTCATTCCGGCTAAGGCCGGAATCGCTTCACAACAGCGAAGCTAGTCAACGCTTCACAGCAGCGCAGCTGGTCATCACAAGCTGCCGTTGCGAAAAACAAAGCGATTCCGGCCTTCGCCGGAATGACGACATTGGAGAGTTTCTTCGAGATTTGCTGACGCGAACTAGGCTCAGTGCGAACAGAAGCTTTTCCAGTGGGTCGAGTTTCGACACATATCGCATCCATGACGAGATGCTGCGGTGCGCCTGTGCCTTCTGGCACTAGGTCGAAGGTCACGGCGGTTTTAGCGTGGGGATTCTCCACCAGTCCCAGGGAAATCCCCATGCGCCGTCTCGCCCGTCCCCTCCTGCTCACCGCGCTCGCTGCCTGTTGCGGCGCTGCGTTTGCTGCCACCGCTGATCAGACGCCGCAAGGCAGGTTGCCGAGCTGGGCGATACCGCAGTCGTACCAGATCGCGTTCAAGGTCGATCCGGCGCAGCAGGATTTTTCCGGCACCACCATCATCAAGGTCAAGCTGACCCAGGCCTCCGATCACCTGTGGCTGGATGGCATGGAGCTGAAGGTGTCGAAGGTGGAAATCACCGACGCCGCAGGCAAGCCGCATGACGGCAAATACGTCGTGGCGGACCCGAAGGCCGGCGTGGTTCGTGTCGATTTCGGCAGTACGCTGAAACCGCAGGATCTTACCCTGAAGTTCGAGTACACCGCGCCGCTCAACGCGCAGCTGCAGGGCCTGTACAAGGTCACCGCCAAGGGCAAGCCGTACGCGATGACGCAGATGGAGCCGATCAGCGCGCGCTTCGCGTTTCCGAGCTTCGACGAGCCCGGTTTCAAGACCCCGTTCGACATCAGCCTGACCATTCCGGCTGACCAGGTCGGCGTGGCGAATACCCAGCAGGTGAAGGAAGTTGCCGCGGGCAAGGGCTGGAAAACCCTGACCTTCGCGCAGACGCTGCCGCTGCCGGCCTATCTGGTCGCGTTCGGCGTCGGTCCGTGGGATATCGTCAAGGCTGCCGACATTTCGCCGAATGCGTATCGCGCCAAGCCGCTGCCGTTGCGCGGCATCGCGTCGGCGGGCGAAGCGCACCGCATGCAGCACGTGCTGGGCGAAACGCCGAGCATCATCCACGCGCTGGAGAACTACTACGGCTTTGGCTATCCGTGGGACAAGCTCGACCTGCTCGCTGCGCCGGATTTCGAGGCCGGTGCGATGGAGAACCCCGGCCTGGTGACGTTCCGCGACTGGCTGCTGCTGCTCGACAAGGATTCGCCGGCGCGCAACGTGCAGGGTTCGTTCAACGTCACCGCGCATGAGCTGGCGCACCAGTGGACCGGCGACACGGTGACCACCGAATGGTGGAACGACATCTGGCTCAACGAGGCGTTCGCCACCTGGATGCAGCAGAAAGTCACCATGGAAGTGCATCCGGAATACCGCGCCGATCTCGATCGCGTGGGTGGTGCACAGGGCGCGATGAGCAACGACAGCCTGGTCAGCGCACGCAGCATCCGCCAGCCGATTACCGGCAACGGCGACATCATGACCGCGTTCGACGGCATCACCTATCAGAAGGGTGCCGGCGTCATCGCCATGTTCGAGAACTTCGTGGGCGAGAAGACCTTCCAGAAGGGCATGCGCGCATATATCCAGAAGCAGAAGTTCGGTAACGCCACCGCCGATGATCTGGTCTCGGCCATCGCCACGGCCGCCGGCAAGGGCGACGCGTTCAAGCAGGCCTTCAAGAGTTTCCTCAACCAGTCCGGCGTGCCGTACGTGACGACCAAACTGGAACAGAAGGACGGCAAGACCGTGCTGCATCTGAGCCAGAGCCGCTACCTGCCGCTCGGTAGTACGGGCGATGCGCAGCGCATCTGGGGCGTGCCGGTGTGTGTGCGTTACGGCACCGCCGCCGGCAGCAAGGTCAGCTGCGAGATGCTCGACAAGGCCACCGGTTCGATGGTGCTGGCCGATGCCAGCAACCCGACCTGGGTGATGCCGAACGCGAACGCCAGCGGCTACTACCGCTTCAGCCTCGGCAAGGACGGTCTGGCTGGGCTGGTCAAGCAGGTCGGCAAGCTCAGCGATGCCGAGCAGCTGGCTTACGCCGATGCGGTCAATGCCAGCTTCCGCCACGGCGACCTGGATGCCGGCGACGTGCTGACCGCAATGCAGCCGTTGACCGCCTCGAAGATCCGCGAAGTGGCCACCGCACCGCTGGGTCAGGTCGGCTGGATCTACCGCAACGAAGCCACCACCGATGCCCAGCGCACGCGTCTGGCCACCTGGGCGAAGGACGCCTATCTGCCGCGTCTCGAACAGCTCGGTTACCAGCGCAAGGCCGGCGAACCCGAGGACGATTCGCTGATGCGCAGCGAGCTGGCCGGTAGCCTGGCCTTCGGCTTCAAGCTGCCGGAAGTGCGTGCGGCCCTGCTCAAGCAGGGTGAGGCAGCGCTCAAGCCGACCGCGGATGGTCATCTGAATCTGGCTGCCGCCGATCCCGACCTGCTCGGCGATGCGCTTGGCATGGCGGTGCAGGAACATGGCAAGAGCGCGGTCGATGCGTTGATCGCCGAACTGCCGAAGACCAGCGATCCAGCCTTGCGCAACGGCATCCTCGGCGGCCTGGCCAGCGTGGAAGATCCCGCGCTGACCGAGCAGGTGCGCGACTTCGCGCTGACCAAGCCGGTCAAGGTCGGTGAGATGGCCATGCTGCTGCGCGCTGGCCGTGACACCGAGACCCAGCGTGATGCGATGTGGACGTGGTTCACCGCGCACTACGCGCAGATTCTCGGTCGCACCGGCAGCTTTTCCGGCGGACGTCTGCCATCGCTGGCTGCGGGTGGCGGCTGCACCACGGCCGAAGGTGAACGTCTGCAGACGTTCTTCAAGCCGCGCGTGAAGGATGCGGCTGGCATCGATCGCGGCCTGGCGCAGACCAGCGAATCGATCCAGCTGTGCAGCGCGCTCAAGGCCAAGCAGGATGCGGGTGCGATTCTGCGGTAAGCGCGAAGAAGGAAGGGAACATAACGCCGGCACGTGGAACGTGCCGGCGTCGTGCAGGCAGGCGCCGTCCCGAACATCCGGCCGGAGTATCAGCTCGCGGCGATGACATCCTTCGGCACGTGGGCGTCGATCCAGCCAGTGATGAACACCTCGAGCGCCACACGCTGCGGCACCTCGATATCTGCCTCGCGCACGAACGCAGCGGCTGCCTTGATGAATAATTGTTTCGACTGACTGGAAGCCTGCCGTGCGGCGGCCTGCTGCTGTCGCAGTCGGACGATATGCGGCGACGGCTGGCCCGGCTTGGCGAACTTCTGGTACCGGCGCAGCTCACCGGCAACCACGTCCGTGTCGAACGACGCCTGCAACATCGCAGCTCTCGCCTTCAGCAGTTGGATCAGGTGAGCGACGGCTGGTGTCGGTTGTCCGGTTTCGTCCGCAGACAGAAGCACGCGCGCGAGCAGTGGCGGCATCAGCGTGGCCGTGGTCAGCGGAACGGATGCGCTGATGTGCTCCAGTTGGCTCAGGAAGCCTGCGTAGAGGAAGGGCTTCGACGTTGCCATGGGGAGCCTGATCTAGAGGAGCGATGACGATACGTCTTTCACTGCAGGGACACCACGCCGGCTGTTGAACACCGTGGTGGAACGGCAAAAGGCGGGGCATATGAGGCGCTCAAATCTGCCTCTGATATCGCCTCTCCGCCTTGTTGGTCATAGAATCTACATATTACGGATGTCTTCCGCCGCAGCGCACTTGCCCGTGCACGGAAACTGACGTCATTTCATCCAACGTGTTCCACCGGCATCGCCTACAGGGGGCTTGATGATCGAGCTGGAAATCCAGGGTCTCTCGGAAAGCCGGGAGGGCCTGCTTATCGACGTCGGCAGGCTAGTTGTCGCCTGCGAATTCACCTTGCAGCGGCAACGTCTGGTGCAGGATCCGCACGGTATCCTGATGACGATGATCGTGCGTGGGCCGGCGCACAAGAAGCGGGCGCTTGAGGCGGCGTTTGACGCCTATGACCGATTCATCAGTTTCAACGTCGCGCCCTTTGTCGAAGGTAGCCCGAGGCCGCATTTCGCGGCATCGCGTGCGTTGCCGCAGACGGCGGTAACGCTACCGCCGGTCACTTCGGCGGTGGTGCCGACGCCCATCGTTGCGCCAGCGGCACCAACGGTGGCTGGTCAGCACGAGCCCGCAGCGGCGGCATCCGCGACGGCGGATACGCTGGAAACGCGGCAAGCGCCAGAGCTGGAGCTGGAGTTCATCCTGCCCACTTCGCCGAAACCTGCTCCGGTGCCCGCACCCGTTGCCGTGGCACCGTTCGTCGAACTGGTCCCGCTGGGACCGGACGAAGCAGCCGTCGACAAGCTGTTGCGGGAAATGGAATGCGACTATCCACAAATCATGCCGCAGTTGCTGGCGATGGAACACTCGGTCGCCGAGGCTGCGCGCGAGTCCTCGCTCGCACTGGCCGGGCAGCGTACCGGAGTCCGGGTTTTCGAGCGCGAGTACGCGTTGGATTGCGGGCTCGATTTGCGCGACGCGATCGAGCGCATTGGCGCTCCGGCGCTGCGAGCGCTGGTCGAGGTCGATCAGCAGGGTGGCCAGCTGCATATCCTCGACAGTCCACTTTGCACGGAAGACAGCCGTTCCGGCTGCAGCTTTTTCAGTGGCTTCCTGGAGGGGTTGCTGGGGCCTGCCATTGCACCGGGTGGACTGTCGATCTTCCCAGTCTGTTGCCGCAGCTACGGCGCCGACGCGTGCGTGTTGGATCTGTCGGATTAAGTGGCGTGGCGGCAGGAATGAGTCCTGCGGAGAGCCAAGACATAGCAGGGCTTTCGTGCGCCTTCGTCGCCCGAAAGCTCTTGCTTCTAAGGGCTCTCGCAAAAATTTGAGGTGAGCATACTTGCCCACCTCCGGCTAGACGCACACGGTTGAAACTGCATTCTGGCCCGGGCTTCATTGAGCCTGCACATCAAACCAGCGTGCGCATCAATCCGCGCAAAGAGCTGGTTTCAGAAAAGTTTCATCCCCGGGCAGGTTTTTATCGTCACTTCCCGCTGCTCCCAGCCATGCTCCTTCATGCATTGGTCATAGGCCGGCTCCCAGCACGACGACGGACTCACTATGCCGCCCGCATGGTTGGAATAGTGAGCGCCGGGGGTTTGCTTGCAGCGCTCGAAAACCTCTTTGAGCTGGGCAGTGCAGGCATTGTCCGCCGTCTCTCGATTACTGGCGAACAGATTGGTTTTGGCCCACTGAAGCTCGGTGTTTTTGATGGACGGCCCCCAGAAACAACATCCAGACAGGCTCATAGAAACAAACAGAAAGAACACGGCCGGAAGACGAATTTGCATTGGGGTTGCTCTGATTTATCAGGTCGCATGCTACACCCGGATCAATGCCGGCCTCGTCAGGCGACTCTGATCACGCTTGCGCATCCACCCGCAACACCAACTTCCCTCGATGACTTCCATCAAACAACCGATTGAGCACGACGGGCGCATTCTCCAACCCATCCGCTACCGTCTCCTCGGCCTTCAACCGCCCATCGCGAATCCACCCACCAAGTACCCCCACCGCCTCGCGCGTCTTTGTGTAATCAAGCACCAGAAACCCGCGCATGCTCAGCCGCTTCATCACGAACACGCCGAAGTCGTCGCTGGGCCGCTCGCCACTGTTGTAGCCGGAGATCAGCCCGCACAGCGCCACACGTCCGCCGATGACCATGCGTGAGAGCACCGCACGCATCACCTCGCCGCCGACGTTTTCGAAGTTGACGTGCACGCCGTCGGGGGTGGCGGCCTTGAGTTGCTGCTTGAAGTCGTCGGCCTTGTAATCGACGGCGGCGTCGAAGCCGAGTTCGTCGATGAGGTAGCGGCACTTGTCGGCGCCACCGGCGATGCCGACCACGCGGGCGCCCATGATCTTGCCGATCTGTCCGGCGATGGAGCCGACCGAGCCGGCGGCGGCGGATACCACCAGGGTTTCGCCAGCTTGCACCGGAGCGATGTCGGTCAGGCCGTAGTAGGCGGTGACGCCGCTCATGCCGCAGGCGCCGAGCAGGGTCGGTAGCGGCACGCCGGGTTCGGCGGGCAGGCGCACATAGCCCTTGGCGCTCTCGTGCAGCACCAGATAGTCCTGCCAGCCGGTGACGCCTTGCACCAAGTCGCCTTCGGCATAGTGCGCCGAGCGCGACTGCACCACACGGCCAAGGCCAAGCGCGCGCATCACCTCGCCGATCGCCACCGGCGGCAGGTATTGCGGGATGTCACGCATCCACACGCGGTTGGTCGGGTCCATCGAGATGTACAGCACGCGCACCAGCACCTCGCCGTCCTTCAGCTCGGGCACGACCTGTTCGACCAGGTCAAAATCCTCACGCGTGACCAGGCCTTCGGGACGGGATTTGAGGCGCAGCTGGCGATTGATGGGGGACATGTGGTTCACCGTGAGGGTAGGGAAGCGGATCGCTTGTGACTATACGACGTGGCCGGCCATCGACATGCAGCTTCAGTGCAACGCAAGCCCGGCCATCAACCCCTTTGGTGGGTCAGCTGCGTTGAACTGGTGATCGGCGCTGCGCCACCGAGGCGTCGTCACAACAGTTGCAGGCGTTGCTGTACGCCTGTCGAGTTCCACCTACACTGTGCCGGCCACACGGCACACAGGGAGAAACGCATGCTTCGTCGATTGGCCGGATTGCTGGGTCTGTGGTTGCTGCTCTTCGCACCGTTGTTGCTGGCGCAGGATGTGCCGCCGCCGTTGCACGACTGGCAGGGCTGGGTACTGCACGATGTGCCGCAGCACGACTGTCCGTTCCTCGCCAATCAGATGCCGAATGAAGGCACTTATCAGTGTGCGTGGCCCGGTCGTTTGGCTCTCGACGCGGCCAAGGACGGCGGCCGTTTCAGCCTGGCCGTACATGTGGATGCGCCGAGCTGGGTGGCGTTGCCGGGCGACGAAAGGAATTGGCCGCAGCAAGTCAGCGCCAACAAGCAAGCGGCCACGGTGCTGCAGCGCGCCGGTGTGCCGATGCTGTGGCTAACGCCGGGCGACTATCAAGTGAGCGGCACGCTGCCGTGGACGGCGCGTCCCGCACGGTTGCGCGTACCAGCGATGATCGGGCTGGTCACGCTGAGCGTCGATGGTGCGGCCGTCGCGCGCATCGAGCGCAATGGCGATCAACTCACTCTTGGCGAAGCCGCTGCGGCGCAGCGGGCTGCCGATGCGCTGTCGCTGCGCGTCTATCGTCGTCTCGAAGATGGCCTACCTGCCACACTGCAGACCCGGTTGCAGTTCAATGTCACCGGCAGCGCGCGCGAGCAATTGCTGGGGCCGATACTACCGGCCGGCTTCGTCGCTACCGCGTTGTCCGGCGATCTGCCGGCACGGCTGGAGAACGACGGCCAGCTGCGCATACAGCTGCGGCCGGGGCAGTGGACCGTCACGCTCGCCGCGCGCAGCATCGCGCCGCTGAGCAAGCTTGCATTGAAACTGCCGGCCGCACCGTGGCCGCGCCAGGAAATCTGGAGCTACGCCGACGACACCGATTTGCGCAGCACACGCGTCGAGGGGCACCCCACCGACGCGGTGCAGGCCGGCGTCCCGGCCGACTGGAATAATCTGCCGGCCTATGCATTGGACGACAGTACGGGTCTGGCGATCGAGCAGGGCACGCGTGGCGATGAGGGCGGGAAGGGCGATCAGCTGCACCTGCAACGTCAGCTCTGGCTCGACTTCGACGGTGGCGGCCTCAGCATTGCCGATCAACTGACCGGCGAATTGCGTCATCACCAGCGGCTGGACGTGGCTGCACCGTGGCAGTTGCAGCGCGCCGCGCAGAACGACGATCCGCTGTTGATCACCAAGGGCGAGCACGGCGGCAGCGGCGTCGAATTGCGCGAACAACAGCTCAATCTTGCCGCTGGCCTGCGTCTGCCGGCGCACGCCGGGGCGATCCCGAGTTCCGGCTGGCAGCTGCCACTGGAAAGTATCGACGCCACTTTGCATCTACCCAACGGTTACCGCTTGATCGGCACGGTCGGCGTGGATCGCTCACCCGATTCATGGGTCGGGCAATGGAGCCTGCTCGACCTTTTCGTGGTGGCGTTGATCGCGCTGCTGGCCGGGCGCCTGCTCGGCTGGCCGTGGGCGCTGCTCGCGGCCGGCTATCTCGCGCTGGCGCAACACGAAAGCCAGGCACCGCTGTGGACGCTGGCGGTCACGCTGGCGTTGGCATTGTTGCTGCGCGCGTTGCCGGATGGGCGTCTGCGCTCCGGTGCACGCATCGGTGCATTGGCGGTCTTCGCGTTGGCCGTACTGTGGGCGCTGCCGTTCGCCGCGACGCAGTTGCAGTACGCGCTGCATCCGCAGTTGGAAGGCGGCAATCAGAGTCGCGTTGTATCGGCGAACTTTGCGGAGCCGGCTTTGCAAGATGAGAACGACGCGAATGCGAAGATGAAGCAGATGGCGCCACCATCGCCACCTGCTCCCCTACCTCCACCGCCACCCGGTCTTCCCGCGGTCGCGGAAATGAGCGCCAACGCGGTCGATAACGCTGCGTCCTCGTCGGAAAGTCTGTCAGAGGTAACTGTATCGGCCAACGCTCTGATGGCTCCCGGGGTCATGCAGCAAGATAGCCGCAGCGTCATCCAGGCGGGCGCCGGCATGCCGCATTGGAACGAGGGCAACAACTACCGACTGGGCTGGTCCGGCCCGGTGACGACGGAGCAGAGTTCGCGATTGGTGATCGCGCCGGCGTGGCTGGTGCGGCTGTTCCGCGTGGCGATGGTCGCGCTGCTGGCCGTCCTGCTGGCGAAGCTGGTGACGACCCTACTGTTGCCGTGGCGTGGCCGCTGGCCTGACTGGCGCGGTGGCCACGTGGCGAGTGCTGCACTGCTGGCGCTGGCACTGTTGCCGCATGGCGCGCATGCGCAAAACCTGCCCAGTCAGGAACTGCTCGACCAGTTGCGCACCCGTTTGACCGAGGCGCCGAAGTGCGCACCGACCTGCGCCGATCTGGCGCAGGCGCAACTGCAGGCTAGTGGCGACGCGCTCGACGTCGAACTCGAAACACATATCGGCGCACCGGTCGCGTGGCCGTTGCCGCAGGCCGATGACTCTTTGCAATTGCTCGATGTCAGCGTGGATGGCCATGCCGACGCGCAACTCACGCGTAGTCGCAATCAACTGTTGCTGCGGCTGGATCGCGGTGTGCATCGGGTCAGCCTGCACTACCGCATCGGCGGGGTCGATAGTGCCAGTCTGCGATTTGCGCAGCGACCGCAGCGCGTCACGTTCAATGGGCAAAGCTGGTCGCTGGATGGCGTCGATGATGGCCGCGCGCTGGGCGACAGCATCGCGTTGCACCGCGTGCGCAGCGCCAGCAACGGTAAGGATCTGCCCACCGTACAGAGTTTTCCGCCGTATGTGCGGCTGACTCGCAACCTGGTACTCGGCCTCGACTGGACGGTGGAGAACGTGGCCGAGCGCATCGCGCCGCAGCAGGGCGGCTTCAGCACCACGCTGCCGCTGCTGCCGGGCGAACACCCGCTGGGCGACGATGCACTGGTCAAGGACGGTCGCATCAGCGTCACCTTCAATGCCAACAGCAACAGCGTGAGCTGGACCAGCAGGCTCGATCATGCAGCCCAGCTTGCACTGAAGGCGCCGGCTCTCGGCGAGCGTGCCGAGGTTTGGGAAATCCATGCCGCGCCGATGTGGCACGTCGATGCCAAGGGGGTGCCGACCAGCGCCAGTGATGACGGCCTGCTTTATCAGCCGTTGCCGGACGAGATCCTGCAGCTCGCCTTCAACCAGCCGGTGGCGGTGGCGGGCGACAGCCTGGCCTTCGATGGCGTGAGCATGGCCAGCGCGGCCGGCGAGCGTGCCACGGAAACCACGCTGACCCTGCGTGCGCGCAGTACCCGTGGCGGCGAGCACGCGATCGATCTGCCGCCTGGTGCCGAATTGCTGGAGGCCCATCGCGACACCGAGTCGATCAACCTCGCCGTGCGCGACGGCAAGCTCAGTCTGCCGTTGCTGCCCGGCCCGCACGTGTACACCTTGCGCCTGCGCGAGCCGCGCGGTGTCGCCGTACGCATGCACACGCCGACGTTCGCGCTGCATGCGCCGGTGGCGAACATCGATCTGACGCTGCAGCTGCCACATGACCGCTGGGTGCTGTGGACGTGGGGGCCGACGGTCGGACCGGCGGTGCTGTACTGGTCGCAGCTGATCGTGTTGCTGCTGGCAGCATGGCTGCTCGCGCGCTACGCGCCGACGCCATTGCGCTTTCACCACTGGCTGCTGCTCGGACTGGGCTTCTCCGCGTTCGCCTGGAGCGCCTATGCACTGGTGGTGCTGTGGCTGATCCTGCTCGGCCTGCGCGCGCGTGGCGCCCTGGTGGAACGGCTCGCCGCGACGAGATTCAACCTGCTGCAATCCGGTCTTGCTGCACTCACGTTGCTGGCGTTGGGTGTGTTGATCAGCGCGGTGCCGAGCGGGCTGCTCGGCCTGCCCGACATGCACGTGGCCGGCAACGATTCCAGCGCGTGGAACCTGCACTGGTTCGCCGACCAGAGCGCGGATGCGCTGCCGGGTGGTGGCGTGTTCAGCGTCTCTCTGTGGGTCTACAAACTCGCCATGCTGGCGTGGGCGCTGTGGCTGGCGAACGCGTTGATCGGCTGGCTGCGCTGGGGCTTCGATGCGTGGACGCGTGGCGGCTACTGGCGCAAGCGCGAGTCGAAGCCGGAGGTGGTGCCACCGCAGCTGTCGCCATCGACGACGGAGCCGTCGGACGATGCCTGATGTGCGCAGCATGCTGGTCGCGGCCGCACAACGGCTCGGCGAGCGCGTCGACGCCGAGCTGTTGCTGTTGCATGTACTGAAACAGCCGCGCAGCTGGCTATTCACGCACGCCGACGACGTCCTGGATATGGACGTCCGGACGGTTTACATGAAGTTGCTCGATCGCCGTGCGGCCGGCGAGCCGGTGGCTTATATCACCGGCCAGCGTGGCTTCTGGTCGCTGGATCTGGAAGTTACGCCGGCTACGCTGATTCCGCGCCCGGAAACCGAGTTGCTGGTCGAACTGGCGCTGCAGCACGTAGCGCTCGATACCGCCTGCCGTGTGGCCGATCTCGGCACCGGCAGCGGCGCGATCGCGCTGGCCATCGCGCACGAACGTCCCAGCGCACAGGTGGTTGCCACCGACGCCAGCGCTGATGCACTCGCCGTCGCGCAACGCAATGCGCAACGCCACGCCATCGGCAACGTCACCTTCTTGTACGGCGACTGGCTGATGCCTCTGGCTGGCCAGCACTTCGACTTGATCGTCTCCAATCCGCCCTATATCGAAGCCACCGACCCGCATCTGGCGCAGGGCGACCTGCGCTTCGAGCCAGCCAGTGCACTGGCTTCGGGGGCGGATGGTCTCGACGATATCCGCCGCATCGTGCATGACGCACGCGTGCACTTGCACCCTGGCGGTTGGCTGCTGTTCGAGCATGGCTGGAATCAGGGCAATGCTTCTCGTGCGTTGCTGCACGAGGCAGGTTATGTCGAGGTGTTCACTGCACAGGACCTGGAGCAGCGAGACCGTATCAGTGGCGGCCGTCGCTGACCTCGAAAACAGAACGCCCCGCACGAGGCGGGGCGTTCATGCCAGGAACCATGTATCGGCTTCAGCCGGCGGTGGCCACGCTGTTGGCATTCAATTGCGGAAAGCGCGCATGGATGGCATGGCGGATGCCGGGCAGGTCGAGGCCCGCCATGCTCAGCACTTCTTCACGGCTGCCGTGTTCCAAATAGACGTCTGGAAGGCCGAGATGCAGGATCGGCAGAGTGATGCCGTGCGCGGACAGGCATTCGGCCACGGCTGAGCCGGCGCCGCCGGCGATCGCGTTGTCTTCCAGGGTGACGAAAGCGTCGTGGGTTTTCGCCAGCTCAACGATCATCGCCTCGTCCAGCGGTTTGACGAAGCGCATGTTGACCAGGGTGGCATCGAGTTCGGCGGCGACCGTGGCGGCCGGTGCCAGCATCGCGCCGAAGCTGAGCAGGGCCAGGCCGTGACCGCGTCGACGCAGCTCGGCCTTGCCGATCGGCAGCGTGTCGAGCTGCTGGTGGATAGCGGCGCCGGTGCCGCTGCCACGCGGATAGCGGATGGCCGCCGGACCGCAATGCTGGAAGCCGGTGCTCAGCATCATGTGGCACTCGTTCTCGTCGGACGGCGCCATGATCAGCATGTTCGGCAGGCAGCGCAGGAACGTCAGATCGAAGCTGCCCGAGTGCGTCGCGCCATCCGGGCCGACCACGCCAGCGCGATCGATCGCGAAGGTGACGTCGAGATTCTGCAGTGCCACGTCGTGGATCGCCTGATCGTAGGCGCGCTGCAGGAAGGTGGAGTAGATCGCCACGACGGGCTTGGCGCCTTCGCAGGCCATGCCGGCGGCCAGCGTCACCGCGTGTTGCTCGGCGATCGCCACGTCGAAATAGCGTTGCGGGTATTCCTTCGAGAAGCGCACCAGCCCGGAGCCTTCGCGCATCGCCGGAGTGATCGCCAGCAGCCGCTCGTCGGCAGCGGCCTGGTCGCACAGCCAGTCGCCGAAGATGTCGGTGTAGCTGGGTTTGGCCGGTGCGTTTTTCTTCACCAGCCCAGCCTGCGGATCGAACGGGCCGACCGCGTGGTATTCGATCTGTGCCTGTTCGGCAGGCGCGTAGCCCTTGCCCTTGGTGGTGATCACGTGCAGCAGCTGCGGACCGGGCAGGTTCTTCACCGTGCGCAACGCCTGCAGCAGCTGCGGGACGTTGTGGCCGTCGATCGGACCGGTGTAGTGGAAACCGAGTTCTTCAAATAGCGTCGAAGGCACGAACATGCCCTTGGCATGTTCTTCCCAGCGCTTGAACCAGCGGCCGAAGAACGACTTCTTCGGGATCGCACGCTTCGCTCGTTCGCGCCATTCGTTGAGTCGGCGGCTGGCCATTGCGCGCGCCATCATCTTGGTCAGCGCGCCCACGTTCTCGCTGATCGACATGCCGTTGTCGTTGAACACCACCAGCATGTTCGGCTCGACGTCGCCGCCATGGTTCAGAGCCTCGAACGCCATGCCGGCGGTCATCGCGCCATCGCCGATCACGGCGACCACCTTGCGGTTGTCGCCCTTGCGCTGCGCGGCGATCGCCATGCCCAGCGCAGCCGAGATCGAGGTGGACGAGTGGCCGACGCCGAAGGTGTCGTACTCGCTCTCCTCGCGACGCGGGAACGGCGCCAGGCCGTCCTTCTTCTTGATCGTGGTGATGCGCTCGCGGCGACCGGTGAGAATCTTGTGCGGATAACATTGGTGGCCCACGTCCCACACCAGCCGGTCGTTCGGCGTGTCGAATACGTGATGCAGCGCCACGGTCAGTTCCACCACGCCCAGGCCTGCACCGAAGTGGCCGCCGGAGCTGGCCACGGCCTCGATCAGGTACTGGCGCAGTTCGTTGGCGACGGCGGGTAGTTCGTCGTCGGGGACGCAGCGCAGGTCGGCCGGCGTCTCGATCGGCGCCAGGTGGGGATAGTGGGAAAGGTCGTTCATCTGCGTATTGTTGGCCCAGCGGCAAGGCGGGGCAAGGGCAGCGCTGGGCGGAATCTGGGAAACCCGCTTTCAGGCGGCCAACGGCCGCCGATCGCGCGGCAGCCGACTGACCAGGAATTCCATCTGGTCGGCAAGGATGTTGCGGTTGGACAGGATCAGGTGCTCGACCCAGCTTGGTCGATACGGCACCGCCAGCAGCGGCATGTTGGCCTGCTGCGGGGTGCGGTTGCTCTTCTTCAGATTGCAGGCGAGGCAGGCGCTGACCACGTTCTCCCACTCGTCCTTGCCGTGCTTGGAAATCGGCAGCACGTGGTCGCGGGTCAGTTCGCCACGGGTGAAATGCTCGCCGCAGTACAGGCAGATGTGGCGGTCCCGGGCGAACAGGGCGGTGTTGGTGAGCGCCGGGGCCGGGTCGATCGCATGCTCCCGGCAGTGCCCGGTGCTGGCGATGATCGGATGCAGCTGCAGCAGGCTTTGCGCACCGAGCAGGCGGTTGTAGCCGCCGTGCACCGTGAGGCAGGGGTCACCCAGCGTCCAGGCGACCGCGTCGCGGACGTACAGGCATACCGCCTCCTGCCAGCTGATCCAGTCGAGGATGCGGCCGGCAGCGTCCAGTGACAACACACGGGTCGCATGGATATCGGCCCGATTTGGCACTTCCATCAGCATGTAAATCGTCCTTCAGCCAGGGCTTCGAAAGAGCGTTTCAGCATTGCGGAATGCTTGTCTGAAGCCAGCATAGAACAATTTCGTTGCAATTCGCATGCTGATGAGGCAGGTGGGCAGTCGCCGCCGCGCGGAAGCGCTGATATGATTGACAGTCAACACAGACCCGACGCCGGGTTTGGTAGGGGCGCTTCGGTGGTGACCCGGCACGGCGGGGCAGAGGTAAATGACGTGGCTGAAGTTCTTTTCTACGAGCACCCGGTACCGCTCAACCGTACCGAACACAAGGATCTGCGCCTGAAGGGCGTGCCGAACGTGAAGTTCGCGATGAACGCGCATTCGGTTCCGCTGACCGGTGCTGAGTTCGGCGTTGCCGCACGCGATCTGCTGATCGTGTTCGGCGGCAACAGCATGGCCGAAGCTGGCCCGATGGCCATGCTCGGCCTGCGCCAGAACGAAAATCTGTATGTCGATGCCGATGGCCGTTGGGCGGCGGATACCTATATTCCGGCGTTCGTGCGGCGCTATCCGTTCGTGCTGGCCGAGAAGCCGGCCGGGCAGGAAGGCGATGACTTCACCGTATTCCTCGACGAGAAATACGAAGGCTTCAACGCCAGCGAAGGCGAGCGCCTGTTCAAGGAAGACGGAACCGACAGCGAAATGCTGACCAGTGCCGTGGGCTTCCTCGGCGAATTCCAGCAGAACATCGCGCGCACCAAGTGGTTCATGGAACAGCTGGTCAAGCATGACCTGCTGGAGCCGCGCAATGTCCGGCTGCAGAAGGACGGCAAGGACGGCCAGGAAGGCAAGTCGATCAATCTCAATGGCCTGTTCGTGGTCAGCGAGGAAAAACTGCGCGCGCTGGACGAGAAAGTCACCCACGAGCTCCTGCGCGAAGGCGTACTCGGCTGGATCTATGCGCATCTGCTGTCGCTGGTCAATATCGACCGTCTGGCCCAGCGCCTGGACGTGCGTGAGCAGGCTGAAGCAGTCGGCAGCGCCAGCAAGAACTGATCGCCGATACATCGGCATGATCATGAAGAAGCCGCCCTCGGGCGGCTTTTTTGTTGGTGGCTTCAGCGTACCGGCTTAGCCAGCCGCAGCAGATCGGGCGCGTAGCCGGTGGCTTCGTACAGCGCACGGGCACGCTCGTTGCCGGGGAACACTGCCAGCGTCACCAGCTGGCAATGATGCTCGCGCGCCCAGCCCTCGGCGTGAGCCAGCAGCGCCTTGCCGACGCCGTTGCCTTCGTGTTTCGGCGCCACCGCCAGATCGGAGATGTGGCAATTGCTGCGCCCGGTGAAGAAATCCGCGGTGCGTTGCAGATGGATGAAGCCGACCCGTTCGCCCTCCGCGTCCTCGGCTACGAACAGGTAGCTGTTCGCCGGCTGGTCCTCCAGGTGGCGCAGCAGATCGTTGCGGATGCCCTCGATGCATTCGTGCCGTCGCCGCCATGGGGGCAGGCTGAAATCCACGAAGCGTGGCACCAGCGCAAGGATGAAGTCGTCGTCGTCTTCGGCCAGACGAATCAGCAGGGACGTGTCGGTCATGAGGAGTCGGTGGAAGTGGTGAAGGTATCGCTGCCGTTTCTACACCTTGCGCGATGGCTGCGAAAGTCCCGATCAGCCAACAGGGGCACATACATACGTTGTCGGCCGATTGGTCGAGGCGTGTATATTTTGAGGGGTGCGCCATCTGCCAGGGCTTGACGCATGCGTTCCGGATCATCGCAAATCACCACGCAAGGAATTCGCCCGTGCCGACCACCACCCGCCGCATCCGCATCCTGCCTGCCGACGACAACGTGCTCGTGCAGGGCATGCACGACATCCAGAGCCAGCTGAAACTGCCGCTGGCGTTTCCGCCGGAGGTCGAAGCTGCGGCGGCGCAGGCCGCCGCCAATCCACGGCTGCCACAGCTGGATCGCACCGACATCGCGTTGATCACGATCGATCCGCCGGAGTCGATGGATCTGGATCAGGCGATGTACGTCGAGCGCACCGACGGCGGCCATCGGGTGTACTACGCCATTGCCGACGTCGCCGCGTTCGTCACTGCCGGCGATCCGATCGACCTCGAAGCGAATCGACGTGGCGAGACGCTGTACGGTGCGGATGCCAAGATCCCGCTGCATCCGAAGGTACTGTCCGAAGGCGCCACCTCGCTGCTGCCGGGCCAGCTGCGACCCGCGCTGCTGTGGACGATCGAACTGGACAAGACCGGCGAAATCGCCAGCATCGACGTACGGCGCGCCCGCGTCAGCAGCCGCGCCAAGCTCAACTACGCCGGTGTGCAGAAGCTCATCGATGCCGGTACGGCCGATCCGATGTGGGCGGTGCTGCGCGAGATCGGCGAGTTGCGCAAGCAGCGCGAACAGGCGCGCGGCGGCATCAGCCTGCCGCTGCCGGAGCAGGAGATCGACGTGGTCGACGGCCGCTGGACGCTGACGTTTCGTGCGCGGCTGGCGGTCGAGGACTGGAATGAACAAATCTCGCTGCTGACCGGCATGGCCGCGGCGCAGCTGATGGTGCAGGCGAAAGTCGGCCTGCTGCGCACCTTGCCCGAACCCGAGGCGCAGTCCTTGCAGCGGCTGCGCCTAACCGCGAAGGCGTTGGCCATCGACTGGCCGTCCGAACAGAGCTACCCCGATTTCATCCGCTCGCTCGATCCTTCGAAGGACACCCATGTGGCGATGCTCACCGCATGCACCACGGTGTTACGCGGTGCCGGCTACGCGGCCTTCAACGGCAGCTTGCCCACGCAGCCGGAGCAGTGGGCAATCGCCGCGGAATACACCCACGCCACCGCGCCGCTGCGCCGGCTGGTCGACCGCTACACCGGCGAAGTCTGTGTGGCGCTGTGCGCGAAGCAGCCGGTGCCCGATTGGGTACTCGCTGCACTGCCGGGCCTGCCCGCCACCATGCAGGCTTCCGGCCATCGCGCCGGCCAGTACGAGAAAGCCGTGCTCGATCTGGCCGAAGCTGCCGTACTGGCGCCACGGGTGGGCGACACTTTCGACGGTGCGATCGTCGAGGTAGCCGCCAACGCACCGACCAAGGGCGTCGTCATCGTGCGTGATCCGGCGATCGAGGCCAGCGTGTCCAGCGCTTCCAGTCTGCCGTTGGGCGCGGACGTCAAGGTGACGCTGGTTGAAGCCGATCCGGTCAAGCGGGTGACACGGTTCGAGCTGGTCGGCTGATCGGCTTACATACCGCGATCAACGAATTCCCGCGCGTATCGCCGTCGAGAAGTCGTCTCCCGCAGCGGTATTTTTCGCCCTGTCGGTGATGCGGCCGCGCTGGCGCAGCTGCTCGACGGAGACGCTTCGATCCAGCGCGCCGACCTTGTAAAGGTATTCGGGCAGGTAACCGGTCAACAGCAGACGGATATCCCACGGCAGTCCCGGGTCGATCTGACGGGTCATGCGGTAGACGATCGTCGTGCAGTTCGAGGTGATGGTGTTGTAGAACGCCGGTGTGACGGACAGCGTGTTCGCTGCCTGCACGTAGGAGAGGAACAGCGCGCGCATGGTGGTCTTGTCCATGCGCAGCGGGTAGAGGTAGTCGTCCTCGCCACGCACGTTGGTGCGCACGCGGATGATGTCGCGCTCGTCGGCGGCGACCAGGATCGTTTCGAACTGGCGGAAGAATCCGCCGATCGACGAGTACTGGTCGCCGCGCTTCTTGCGGATCTCCACCGAGAACACCACGTGGCTGCCGTCGTCGAAGCCGAACGAGATCATCGCGTGCGCGATCGCCTTGCTGCCCCAGTAGGACAGCACCGCATCGGTCGAGACCAGTCGGTTCAGGTCGTAATGACGCGTTTCCCAGCGCGCATCGAAGTCATCGTCGGTGCGCCAGGTGAAATCGCGCACGTTGTCGAGCGTGACCGTGTTGCCTTGCACCTTGCCGGTCAGCATGCGAGCGACGTCGTCCGACCACACACGATGATTCGATGGCGCGATGCTCGCCCACCAGAGCAGCAGCACCGCGTAGATCAGCGCGTAGATGCCCAGCGGCAGCCAGCTGCGCCGGCTGATCGCGAAGACGGCAAGTGCGATCACAGCGAGTACCCAGGTCGCGCTGCCCAGCGTGCGCGAAACCGTGCCGCCCGGCAGCTGGTACCAGAGTGCGAGCGCACCCCACGCGCCCGACAGGCACGTGACCAGTGCCATCAGCACGATGAGTGTTGCCCGACCAATCATCCAGCGCTTCTTCGTCATCTCGTTTCCGTAGCATCGACTGCTGTTGCAAGCCTGCGGCTTTGTTCGCGGGAAGACAATGCATCACCAGGCGTAGAGGCAGGCCTTTGCTGGCGATCTGCTGGCTACAATTCCCTCCAGCGCCGATCAAATGGACAACAGCAGCATGAGAAGTGGAATACGGATGTGGATCGTGCGGTGCATCACCCTTGCCATGCTGTTTTCCCTCGGCGCATGCGCGATGGTTGGGGTGAGTCAGGTCAAGCCACACGACAACGTCGCCGAGCGGCGTGCCGACATGCTTGGCAGCGGTCGCCTCAGCGACGGCACGGTGCAGGCGCTCAACGTCGTTGCGCTGACTGCCGATGTCTGCGCGCATGAATTCGCCAGCTGCACGGATACGGTCATCCATTCGTCCGGACTGACCGACGAGCAGCGGCTTTCGACGCTGTCCGAACTGTGGATGGGCAGGGCGATGAAGACCGACCGCGCGAAGGCCGGCACGCCGATGGACGACGCGACGCTCGATGCCTACCTGCAGTCCGCGCGCTATGCGTACGCCTACCTCTTCTATACCGCGCGCCAGCCATCCGATCGCGCCTTCGAGTTGCGTCAGGTGCAGGTGATCGGTTTTTACAACTTCGCCGTGCAGCGTGCGGTAGCCCGCTTCTTTCACGTGTTGCCGCAACTCGACACGCAATGGACGCAGACGTCGCTGGCTGGCTGGACGGTGTTGCGGCCGCAGACCGACCTGCGGCTGGCTGGCGACGCGCCCGCACCGACGGAACTCATCTCCGCATCGAACCTGCGTTTCAACGGCTTGCGCAACGTCTACCAGCGCGACGGCTTCGGTTCGAGTTTCGTCGCCGTCGCGCCACCGAAAGCGCGCACCACCGAAGTGCCATGGCGCAATCCCGGCTATGTGTCGATGACTGGCGCACTGGTCTTCGATGGCAATACGCTGGGCGACGTACTGGCCACGAAACAGGTACAGCTGCTGGCGAAGGACCCGTATCGCGACAGCACCATCACCATCGGCGGCCGGGTGGTGCCGCTCGGTGCCAATTTCACCGCGGCCTATGGTGTATGGCTGGCCCGTTCGAGCTTCGCCAGCCAGTCGATCCGTTCGTTGCTGGGTCGTGAGGGCGGCATCACCACGCCGCGCGTGCTGCTGATGCAGCCGTACGATCCGGATCGACTGACCGTGGTGATGCTGCATGGACTGGCCAGCAGTCCGGAAGCCTGGATCAACGTGGCGAATGAGGTGATGGGCGACGAAAATCTGCGTCGCAACTACCAGGTGTGGGAGGTCTACTACCCGACCAACGCTCCCGTCGCGGTGAATCTCGCAGGCATCCGCAAGGCGCTCGACACGACCCTGCAGCACTTCGATCCATCCGGCCATGCGCGCGCCTCGCAGAACATGGTGCTGGTCGGGCACAGCATGGGCGGCGTCATCGCGCGACTGCTGGTGTCGTCCAGCGGCGACAAGCTGTGGGATATCGTGCCTGTGCGTGCCAATCTCTCGCCGGAAAAGCGCGCGCGCTTGCGCACACGTCTCGCGCCCTATCTGCAGTTCACGCCGATGCCGCAGGTCACCCGCGCCGTATTCCTCGCCTCGCCACATCGCGGCACGCCGTACGCACAGCATCGCGTGGCGCGCTGGATCGGCAACCTGATCCGCCTGCCCGTCAACGTGCTCAAGGAAATGGCAAGCC
This sequence comes from Rhodanobacter sp., assembly GCA_035566635.1. Classification (GTDB taxonomy): domain Bacteria; phylum Pseudomonadota; class Gammaproteobacteria; order Xanthomonadales; family Rhodanobacteraceae; genus Rhodanobacter. The sequence continues at coordinate 95,222 of DATMQY010000005.1, read as the reverse complement.
TGTCTGATCTGCTGAAGGGCGAAGGTTCCGAAAAGGCCACGCCGCTGCGCATACCCAATAGCATCGACAACCTCAACGACACCGATCCCTTCATCGTCGCCGCAGCAAATCTGCCGATCTCGCCACGTGTGCGTTATCACACCATCGTCGGCGTCTACAAACCCACCAGCCCGCTTGTCCTCGCCACCAGCAGCGACGGTGTCGTGCCGTACCAGAGCACGCATCTCGACGGCGCCGACTCCGAACTCGCTATCCCATCCTGGCACAGCGTGCAGGAAACTCCGGCGGCGATTCTGGAGTTGCGCAGGATTCTGGGGTTGCATGCGGCGGCGGTGCGAGAGGTGAACCCGTAGTGTTGGTCGCGCTACGAGTTCTGGTTTGTGTAGTCCGTGCTCGGACGCTGAAAACAGGTTCAATCGAGAATCTGAAATCCATGGGTACACCGGCTGATTGATGCGCCTGCGTGCTCGTGCCTTATCACTGGCGTTATTCGAGCCCGTCAGTTCCCCACCACCGGCAACGCAATAAAACTCGCCTGCGCCGGTGCGTGATACACGCGCTGCGTGACTTTCACGTAGTCCGTCGGCTTGGCCAGCAGGATGTTCGGCACGAAGGTCTGTGGGTTGCGGTCGTATAGCGGGAACCAGCTCGATTGCACCTGCACCATGATGCGGTGGCCGGGCAGGAAGACGTGGTTGGCGGCGGGCAGGGCGAAGCGATAGGGCAGTGGCTGGTTGGTGGCGAGCGCTTTCGGATCGGCGAAGCCTTCGCGGTAGCGGCCGCGGAAGATGTCCATCGCCACGGCGAGCTGGTAGCCACCCATCTCCGGTTGTTCGGCGACTTGGTCGGGATATACGTCGATCAGCTTGACCACCCAGTCGCTGTCGCTGCCGCTGGTGGAAGCGACCAGATTCACTTCGGGTGCGCCGGTGATCTTCAACGGAGTAGTGAGCACGTCGGAGACGTAGCTCAGCACGTCGCTACGGCCGGACGCTTCGCGCTGGTCGTCGACCAGCCATTGCGACCAGGTCTGGCCAGCGTCGTAGCCGACCGGCTGGATCGGACGCGCGCGGAACGGCACCGGATGTGCGGGATCGGACACGTATTCGTCGTAATCTGCGCCGCCGGTAGGCGCGGCAAAGCCCAGCTTGTTGCCGGCTTGCAGATACAACGCGCGACTTTTTGTGGCGCAGCCGTTCGCGCAGGCGAGCGGCCAACGATCCAGCCGTTGCCATTGATTGCTGCCGGTTTGGAACGCGCTGACCGCGGCGAGGTCGGCTTTGGGCGCGCCGTTCTTGAGGTACTGCGCGAGATACGGGCGCAGGATTTGTTCGCGAAAATATTTCGCAGTGTCGCTGCCGAAGTGGATAGCGCCGAGCGAGCTGCCTTCGTCGATCTCCTGGCCGTGATGCCACGGGCCCATCACCAGCTTGACCATGCTGCCGCTGCTGTCCTTCGGCTTGATCGCGCGATAGACGGCGAGCGCGCCATAGCTGTCTTCCTGATCCCACAAGCTGTGCACCAGCATCACCGGTACTTTCAGCGGCTGCGTGGCGAGCAGCTTGTCCATCGCCTGCTCGCTCCAGAAGCTGTCGTAGGACGGATGCGCCAGCAGCTTGTTCCAGAAGCCGAGCTGTTCCATGCCGTACGCGCTGGCCAGCGCGCCGGCGGAGCCGTAGTGCATGAACAGGTCGTACTCGTCGTGGTAGTTCGTCCACCACTTGATGCTGTTGTCGCGGCTGGCGGTCTGCTCGTAGATATAGGCCATGTTCTGCTGGCGGAACGCGCCGTTGTGGAACCAGTCGTCGCCCATCCAGCCGTCTACCATAGGGTTCATCGGCACCGACACCTTCAGCGCCGGATGCGGATTGACCAGCGCCATCAGCGGCTCGAAGCCGTCGTAGGAGATGCCGAGCGTGCCGACCTTGCCGTTCGACTCGGGGATGTTCTTCACCAGCCAGTCGATGCTGTCGTACGTGTCGGTAGCGTCGTCCACCGGCGTCGGGTTCAACGACCCGTGCACCGGCCGGTTCATCACGTAGTCGCCTTCGGAGCCGTACTTGCCGCGCACGTCCTGCACTACGCGGATGTAGCCGTCCTCGACGATGATGTCGGCGGCGTTGTCGTAACCCTGCAGCATCGGGCCGAGGTGGCCGCTCATCGTGTGCGTGGTCAGCGCCTTGGCGTCGTACGGCGTGCGGGTGAGCAGGATACCGGCGTGCTGCGCGCCTTTCGGAATCAGGATGATGGTGTGCAGCTTCACGCCGTCGCGCATCGGGATCATCACGTCGCGCGATACGTAGTCGTGGCTGTCGGTGGCCGGCACGAACTTCGTCGGCGTCTCGCTGGGGTAGTTCGGGTACTTCACCTGCGGTGTGTCGGTGGCCTGTGCAATGCCGCTCAACGTGAGCAGCAGGGCGAACAGCGCGGGCTGCAGCCCGGCAACGAAGCGGTTCGATTTCATGGTGGCTCCCCGGGCGGACGATGCGACCTAGCGTAACCGCAATGATGATCCGAGCGCGCCATCGGCGAAGTTGGCAAGCCTGTTGCTTTGCTCAGGGCATGAACGACTTTGTTTACGACATCTCCCACTTGCTGGAGTCCGAGCCGGCCCCGGCTGTTGCGCCGGATTCGCGGATCGCCAAGATGTCGCCGGCGGCGCCAGCCCCGCCGAGTGTCGCTGCCGTGCAGGACAGCATGGCGCAAGAACTCCTGCAGGCCGCCGAAGCACATGACGCGCTGATCCAGCAGTACCTGCGCATGACCGACGATAACTATCAGGATACGTACGGGCAGTAGGGCATATCTCGCGATCGGGAGACTGTCGTTGCCGAGCCAAAGGTGACCCACGTCGGCACATCGTGCTGATGCGAGCAGACAGTTCCGATGTATTCCGCAACCTTCATGCCTGGTTGCATGGTTGTCGAGCGGCATTCACCATAGACGCTTTCGATCAGGGGGCGTCATGGAAAATCTCGGGCTGCAGAGTTTCTCGCCGCATGTGCACGACACGTTCGTGACGACACGCGATGGTGGCGAGGTTCAGCTGGTACTGGTCGAGGCTTCTCCGCTGGAGAGCCCGGCGGCGATGAGCACGTCTTTCAGCCTGCTCTTCCACAGCCAATCACCGGTGCTCCATCCCCAGGACATCTATCGCCTCGAACACCCCGTCATGGGCGAGTGCGAAATTTTCCTGGTACCTGTGGGCAGGCACGAAAGCGGCTTCGTCTATCAGGCAATTTTCAACTGAGCGTGGATGCTGCCCAATGCATCAGCAGGTGCGCGTCGCCGGTCTCCGTCGCCAGGAAGCCCAGCCGCTCGTAGAGCCGGCGCGCGCTAGGGTTACGGTTGTCTACCTGCAACGTCACGTCGCAGCCAAGCGCCGCTGCCTGTTTCTGGATATCCACGATCAGTGCGCTGCCCGTCCCAGCGCATCGTGCGGATGCCGCAAGCGCGATGTCGATGATGCGGAAAGCAGGCGGCTGGCGCAGCAGGTACAGCCGGCCGATCGGCCGGCCAGCCTGTTCGATGACCAGAAAGTCGGCCTGTCCGAAATACGTCGTGTAGTGCCGGTGTTGCAGATCGAACTGGCTGTCCAGAAACGCCTGCTTGACCGATGGTGGCCAAGGCACGACAGCAAGTTCATCGGTACGCGTCTGGGCATAGAGCTCGCGCAGAAACGGGATATCCGCGTCGCTTGCAGGTCGCAGGACGATGCCACACTCCTGCAGACCCGGCGGCGCGTGCAGCAAATCTGCGCGCGCCGCGGGAAATTCCGGAAAGTCACCGGACATCAGTTGAAGCTTGGAAATGCACCCCTGAGGGCAATACAGAAGTTCAGCGCCAGATACGGCTGACGATTCTCATGCGGCTGGCCGCCGCCGGCTGGGCCGATCACGTTCGGCGACAGCGTCGTGTTGGGCGCGGTTGCGCCGATGAACGGGCTGGAATTCTGTGGCGGAATAATGCCGTAATTCGGGCCGGGGGTGGCCGCGCGCTTGGTCGCATCGGGCTGGCTGAAGATGGTCAGTGCATGCGTGTGCGTGGGCATGCTGGACTGATCCAGTGTCACTGTGTTGTTGCCGAAGACTTCGCCGATGGTGCGCGGAGTCAGTCCCGGGCTGGCGCCCTGGCTACATGGCGCACGACTGACGAGGTTCGGTAGCTGGAACGTACGCACGCCGTCACCGCCATAGTTGGTGCCTAGCAGCGAAAACAACGCGGTGTACTGCTGAATGGGCAGGGTCGCGCCATTGCACAGCGCCCATCCGGCCGGCGCAAAGTTGAAGCCGAAAATCTGGATTTCGCCAAGAAAAGGTGTGGTCACGTCGATCTCCTCGATGCGGCCGCCGGAGCGGCCCGCAATGCGTTGGCAAGCGGTATGTGGTGGCTCAGTTTCGCGACGGGAAAATACCGGCCCACGCGATGCAGAACGATGCCGTCAGCGTCGGCATGACATTCGTGTGCGGACCGTTTCCGCCTGCATTGCCGACGGAGGCCGGTGCGAGCGCGACGCCGTGGGCTCCGGTCAGATCGCTTGCATACATCAGATCGCCGCTGACGGTGCCCAGCTGTACCGAGGGCGAGGGCGCCGTGGCGTTTCCCGGTCCCGAGGTGGCGGCATAGGAGTGAGTGTGCTGCGCTAGGTTGTTGGACAGCAGGGTGATGTTTTCGCTGCCACCCTTCTCGCCCAGCACGCGCGTGGTCAGGCCGCTGGCGCTGCCCATGTGCAGAGGAACCTGTCCGCGCATGTCGGGCATGCCAAACGTCGAGACGCCGTCACCGCCGAACGTGGTGCCCAGCAGAGTGTAGAGAACTTCGTATCCTGAGATGGATTGCAGGCTGCCGTCGCAGGCGAACCAGCCGTTGGGAATGCGCGAAAAGGCGAATAGCCGGATTTCTCCGACATAAGGCGTAGTCATGGCGTGCTCCGAGGTGAGCTTTGAAAACCGGAAGGAGTCAGTTGCGAGAGGGGAAGAACCCGTTCAGCGCAATAACAAAATTGAGAACCCGGAACGGCTGCATGTTCTCGTGCGGCAGGCTGCCACCGGTGAGACCCAACGTCTGCGGATTCAATGGCACCTGCGGGCCACTGGCAGCGGCATAAATCTGTTCGGAGCCGCTGCCCGCATACAACGTATTGGTGGGGTTCTTCGCGGTGCCGGCGGTGGTCGAGGCCTGTGCCGAATGGGTGTGAGGGGGCAGGTTGGTGCTCAGCAACGTCACGCTCTCGTTGCCGCCGAGCTCACCCTGCACATACGGCGTGGGTTGCCAGCTCGGATCGGCCGACGAACCAGCACCGACGGGAGTCCGGCACTGCAGGTTGGGCAACGCGAAGTTCGTCGTTCCATTGCCACCGTATTGGACGCCCAGCAGTGAGAAGAGCGCCTGATTCTGGTTGATCGGCAACAGTTGCCCGTTGCATGCGGCGAAGCCACGCGGCGGAAAACCGAATCCCGCGAGCATGATTTGCCCGATGTATACCTCAGCCATCGAATGTCCCCCTGGGTGAAGAAAGAGTGCGCCTCCCTTGACGCGGAGGCTACTGTCCCTCAGACCTTGTCAACTTACAAGGGTGGTCGGTTGGCTCCCGCGCTACCTGTAGGATTTTACAGGGGGCTATGACTGGTACGTTTTTCTTGTTCCAATGCGTGCAGCGTTGAAGCATCAATGCACGGTGGGAGTCGCAAGCGTCATAAAGTTGTTGGCGTTTCGATGAAATCATTCGTCGCAGGTGCGGGCCGGGATGTCATGAAGATGACCGGCGTAACGAGAACAGGGCCAGGGGGTTTCCATGTTTCATCGTCTGTTTGGACGCGCGGCTGCGCGTGCGAATTCGCTTCGTCATCGCGTGATGACGTCGGTCGCAGAAGCATCGGAGTCCTTCCCGCGGAAGCGTGGCCGGCTGGCGTCGCGCTGCGGCATGGCCATGCTGATGCTGGTTGTGGCCAGTTCGTTGTGGCCTGCTCCCGCGCATGCTGGTGTCGGAACGGGCCCTAGCACCGAGTGCCTACCCTCGACCCGAACTTTCACTGTCGCCTCGGGAGGCACAGCAACTCTCAGTCTGACAAATTGTTCGGTATTCGGCCTGGATGGCCTATACGTTGCGCCCACGCACGGCAGCGTTCCCGCAGTGCAGCCCTATCCAGTGGGTGCCGGCGATAATCCCTTTACCTACGTCAACAACGGTGATGGTGCACTAACCGACACTTTCACCATTCTTGACGATACCAACGGTGAAGTGACCTACGTTGTCACCGTATTGCCGCCGACGTCGCCGATCACGGTGACGCCTGCAAGTCTGCCCAACCCCGTCATCGGCACGCCTTACAGCGCGACGCTGAGTTCAACTGGCGGCGTTGCGCCATACACCTACGTGGCGACTGGTTTGCCGCCAGGTATTTCTCTTTCGAGCAGCGGTGTGTTCTCCGGTACGGTTACCGGGTTTGGTCCGTTCAACATCGCCGTGACGGTGCAGGATTCGACCACGCCCACGGCGCTGAGCACGATCAAGAACTACGCTGTCACTGTCGCGCAACCGGTCCTTGTGGCAGCAGCCCCGCCTGCGGCAACCGTCGGCCTGGCGTATAGCCAGCAGCTGGTCATCAGTGGTGGCACGGCGCCGTACCACACCTTTACGGTTTCATCCGGCTCGCTGCCGGCTGGCCTGAGTATTTCCAGTAGCGGCCTCATTTCCGGTACGCCGACGTCCACTACCAGCGCGCCGTTCACGGTAGAGGTCTACGACAGCTCCTCGGGCATTGCGCCGTTCTTCGGCTTCGTCACCGTGACGGTACCGGTCAATCCGGCGCCGACGATCACGCTGAGTCCGACAACGCTCAACACGATGACTGTGGCGACGGCCTTCAGCCAGACGATCGTGCCCACGGGTGGTACGGCTCCGTATGTCTTCAGTGTGACGGCCGGAGCATTGCCTGCCGGGTTGACGCTGAACACATCGACGGGCGTGCTGTCGGGTACTCCGAGCGCCGGTGGCACCTTCAACTTCACCGTGGGCGTGCATGACGCCGGTGCCGGTACCGGTTCGAGTGCCTATAGCGTGACGGTGCAGCCACCAACCGTGGTGGTCACCCCGGCGAGTCTCGCGGCCGCCACCCAGAACACCGCATACAGTGCCAGCATCAGCGCCAGTGGCGGCACGGCGCCGTATACCTACGCCAAGACGAGCGGAGCGTTACCTGCGGGGCTCACGCTTGCCAGCAACGGCACTATTTCCGGCACGCCGACGGCAACCGGAAGTTTCACGTTCACGGTCACCGCGACTGACAGCAGCACAGGCGCCGGGCCATACACCGGCAGCCGCAGCTACACGCTGGTGGTGAATCCGGCGGTGCCGGTGATCAGCCCCACCTCGTTGCCGGCCCCGGTGATCGGCACGGCATACAGCCAGACCATTTCAGCAACGGGCGGCACGGCGCCTTACAGCTTCGCGGTGTCGGCAGGAGCACTGCCCGCAGGGCTTACTCTCAGCGCCGCGGGTGTGCTTTCCGGTACGCCCACAGCAACAGGCAGCTTCTCGTTCACCGCACAGGTGACTGACTCTGCCAGCGTCACGGCGACACAGAATTACACGCTGCTGATCGCTGCTCCGACGGTGACGGTTGCACCGGCCACCTTGCCGGCGGCAACCCTGCATGCGGCGTACAGCCAGAACGTGACCGCCTCGGGTGGTACGGCGCCCTACACCTTCAACCATACCGGCACCTTGCCGACCGGCTTGAGCTTGTCGTCTGCGGGTGTGCTCAGCGGTACGCCCAGCAGTGCCGGAACCTTCAACTTCACGATCAGCGCCACCGACTCGACCACCGGCACCGGACCATTCGTCGGTTCGCAGGCCTATTCGATCACGGTGAGTGCGCCGGTCATCGCGATTTCTCCGCCGACCCTGCCGCATGCCCAGACAGGTGTGGCTTACAGCCAAGCGCTGATCGCCAGTGGTGGCCTATCGCCCTACACGTTTGCGGTGACCGGTGGAACGCTTCCCGCAGGCATCGCGCTCAGCAGTGCCGGCACGCTCAGTGGCACGCCCACGGAAGGTGGTTCGCATTCCATCACCGTCACCGCAACGGATTCCAATGGCGACAGCGGCAGTATCGCTCTGACACTTGTCGTGGATGCGCCTTCCATCGCGCTTGCACCTGCCAGCCTGGTCGCGGCAAACGTAGGTACGTCGTACTCGCAAGGCATCACGGCCAGCGGTGGCACGGCGCCGTACACGTTCTCACTGCAATCCGGCTCGCTTCCCGCGGGGCTCACCCTCGCCAGCAACGGCGCCGTCAGCGGCACGCCGACCGCCACCGGCACGTTCAACATCACCGTGCAGGCCACCGATAGCAGCACGGGTTCCGGGCCTTACAGCGCCACGCGCGCCTATACCCTGACCGTGAATGCGCCGACCCTGTCGATCACGCCCGCGGCCGGTACTCTCAGTGCCAGCTACGCCACGGCGTTCACGCAGGTATTCAGCGGCTCCGGTGGCACCACGCCCTATACGTTCGCCGAGACGGGAACACTGCCATCAGGCGTCACCTGGAACGCAGCTACGGCCACCTTGTCCGGTACGCCGACCCAGCCGGGCAACTTCCCCATAACGGTGACGCTGACCGACAACACTACGGGTGTGGGGGCGCCGTTCTCGACCTCGGCAAACTACACACTCAGCGTGAGTGCGGCGGTCATCACCATTACACCGACCAGCGTGCCTGCCGCGAACATCGGCACAGCCTATCCTTCGACGCAGTTGAGTGCTTCCGGTGGTCAGGGCCCTTATAGCTACACGCTGACAGCAGGAGCGTTGCCTGTGGGCCTCACCCTCAGCAGCAGTGGCGCGATCTCGGGCACACCTACCGCTGCCGGCACGTTCAATTTCACGGCAAGCGCGACGGATGCCAACGGCTTCGTCGGCAATCGTGCGTATTCGTTGACTGTGGGTGCAGCGACGGTCGTGCTGAATCCGGCGAGCCTGCCGGGTGCGACGGCCGAGGTTGCCTATAGCCAGGCACTGACGGCCAGCGGCGGCACGGCGCCGTATACCTACACCATCAGCAGCGGCGCATTGCCGGTTGGCCTGGCGCTCAATTCGGGCGGTACCTTGTCGGGTACGCCGACGGTGTCCGGCAGTTTCACCTTCACCGCGCAGGTGACCGACAGCAGCACCGGTGCAGGCGCGCCGTTCTCGGCCACACGCAGTTACACCTTGGTCGTCGCAGCGCCTGCCGTTTCAATCACGCCGGCCAGCTTGCCCGCGGCACAGGCTGGCGCAAGCTTCACCCAGCAGTTGACCGCAACAGGTGGCAACGGCACATACACTTTTGCATTGACAGCTGGCAGCCTGCCTGCGGGCATATCTTTCACTTTCGCGGGCTTGCTCAGCGGCACGCCGACAGCGGCGGGCTCGTTCAATATCACTGTGAAGGCCACCGATGGACTGGGCTTCACCGGCAGCCAGAGCTACACCCTGACCGTGAGCGCCGCATCGCTGACGCTTGCACCCACGACGCTTCCCGCTGCGACGGCGGAAAGTGCGTATAGCCAGAGCTTCAGTGCCAGCGGTGGCACGGCACCGTACGCGTATTCGCTGAGCAGCGGCGCGTTGCCGGCCGGACTGACCCTCAGTGCGACCGGCTCGTTGAGCGGCACGCCGACCGTGTCGGGCAGCTTCACCTTCAGCGTGCAGGTGGCCGACAGCAGCACCGGCGCAGGTGCGCCATTCACGACCAGCCGCAGCTACACGCTGGTGGTGAACGCGCCGGGCATCAGCGTAAGTCCGGCCAGCTTGCCGAATCCGCAGATCGGCGCGGCGTACAGTCAGCAGATTGCAGCCAGCGGTGGCAATGGTACTTACACGTTCGCGCTCACCGGCGGTAGTTTGCCTGCGGGAGTGTCGTTTACTTCCAGTGGCCTGCTCAGTGGCACACCGACGGCAGCAGGGTCTTTCAACTTCACCGTGAAGGCCACCGATGGATTGGGCTTCACCGGCAGCCAGAGCTACAGCCTGACCGTGAGCGCCGCATCGCTGACGCTTGCACCCACGACACTTCCCGCTGCGACGGCGGAAAGTGCGTATAGCCAGAGCTTCAGTGCCAGCGGCGGCACCGCACCGTACGCCTATTCGATCAGCAGTGGCGCGTTGCCGGCCGGACTGACCCTCAGTGCGACCGGCTCGTTGAGCGGCACGCCGACCGTGTCGGGCAGCTTCACCTTCAGCGTGCAGGTGGCCGACAGCAGCACCGGCGCAGGTGCGCCATTCACGGCCAGCCGCAGCTACACGCTGGTGGTGAACGCACCTGGCGTTAGCGTAAGTCCGGCCAGCTTGCCGAATCCACAGGCAGGTGCGGCGTACAGCCAGCAGGTCGCAGCCAGCGGCGGCAACGGTACGTATACCTTCGCCATCACCGGGGGTGCCTTGCCTGGCGGCCTGAGCCTGAGCTCGGGTGGCTTGTTGGCGGGTACGCCCACGGCGGCCGGGAGTTTCAGTTTCACCATCACCGCGACCGACAGCCTGGGCTTCACTGGTACCCATGGCTATACAGTGAGTGTTGGCCAACCGCGGCCGGTGGTAGTCGATGACAGCGCATCCACGGCGGCCGATACACCGGTAACGATCGCCGTGACCACCAACGATACCGGGCCGATAACCAGCATCGCGCTCGGGCAGGCGCCCGCGCATGGCACTGCCAGCGTGAGCGGTCTCACGGTGGTCTACACGCCTGCGCACAACTACTACGGAAGCGACTCGCTGACCTACACCGCTACCGGCCCCGGCGGAACCTCGGCAGCAGCCACGGTGAACATCACGGTCACTCCGCTGGCGGTGCCGACCGCTGCACCGCAGGCCGCGACCGTGCTCGCAGGCAAGCCGGTGACGATCCATGCTGCGACCGGGGCCACCGGCGGCCCGTTCACCGGCGCCGCGATCGTGACCGCACCGAGCGAAGGCAGTACAACGGTCAGTGGCACCGATATCGTGTTCACGCCAGTGGCCAGCGCGTCGGGCAATGTGACCTTTACCTACAGTCTGTCGAATGTGTTCGGCACTTCGGCGCCGGCGACCGTGACGGTAACCGTCAATGCCTTGCCGGTGGCGCCGTCGCGTAACACGAATGCGATTGCCGGTGTGCCGGTGCTGGTGGATCTCACCACCGGCTCCAGCGGCGGCCCATTCACCGCGGCGGCGGTGATATCGGTGTCGCCGGCGAACCTGGGTTCGGCCAGCATTGTTCCCTCGAACGGCGGGTTCCAGCTGCGTTTCGAGCCGACTGCAACGGCCAGCGGGATGGTTGCAGTCAGCTTCACGCTGAGCAATGCGTATGCGACGTCCGCACCGGGCGTCATCACTATTGCAATCGCTCCGCGCAGCGATCCGTCGAAGGACCCTGAAGTTCTTGGTCTTCTGGGTGCGCAGACCGAGGCGATGCGCCGCTTCGCCTCGGGCCAGATCGACAACTTCCAGCAACGCCTGGAAGCGATGCATGGCGGCGGCATCGGCGGTGGCGGGTTCACCAACGGCATCTCGCTGACGCCGTCGATGACCCGTGGTTCCGATGGCAGGTTGCTCGTGTCGGGCAACAACGACTTCGACGTCAACGGCATCAATCGTCGCTACCTGGTGGCTCCGGAGTCGGAGACACCGGTTCAGCAGGGGACGGTGGTGCCGGGCCTGCCGTCGAACATGGCGGTATGGACGGGGGGCGTGATCAGTTTCGGATCGCGTGATCCACGTGCCGGCAGCAGCGGCAACGGTTTCGACTTCAATACGTCGGGACTCAGTGCCGGTACCGACTATCGTGTCAATGACGACTTCGCCTTTGGCGCAGGCATTGGCTATGGCCACGATGACACCGCGATAGGGCACCAGGGAAGTCGCAGCACCGGCAACAGCTACAGCGCGGCGCTGTATGCCAGCTATCACCCGAGCGCGATGACCTATCTCGACGGACTTGCCGGCTATCAGACGATGCGGTTTGATTCACGCCGGTTCGTCACCGACGACGGCAGCTACCTCGAAGGGCGTCGCCATGCCGACCAGTTCTTCGCCTCGCTTGCGGCCGGCTACGACTATCGCCATGACCACCTGCACCTGTCGCCCTACGGTCGTGTCGATCTCGCGTCAGGCACCTTGAACGGCTATACCGAACATGGCGACAGCATCTACGCGCTCAGCTATCGCAAGGAGACGGTGAAGACGACCACGGGCAATCTCGGCCTGCGTGTCGATTACTCATATGCGGTGCCGTCGGGGACGTTCGTGCCGATGCTGCGGGTGGAATATCAGCATGACTTCCAGGGCTCGACCAGCGCCACGCTCAGCTACGCCGATCTGTTGTCCGGTCCGATCTATCGTGCCAACGTGGTCGGCCTGAGCCAGAACCGGATGCTGATCGGCGTTGGCGCCACGCTGCAGACATGGGAGGGGCTGGATCTGCGCTTCGAATATTCGGCCCAGTTCGGTACCAGCAGCGAGAGCGATCAGTCGATCATGTTCAATCTGCAGAAGAAGTTCTGACAGGTACCAGGCCGACGAGCTTCGCGGTAACGATGCAACGCGGAAAAGAAAAAGCGCCCGGATCTCTCCGGGCGCTTTTTTCATGCTGCCAGGCGAATCAGGCGATCGCCGGCAGCGTGTCCACACCGGCCTCGATCGCCGCCTGATGGGTCAGGCAGCGCGGCAGGATGCGTGCGAAGTAGAACTTCGCGGTGTCCTGCTTGGCCTGCTTGAACGCAGCGGACTGCGCGCCGGTGCCGGTCGCTGCCACGCTGCGCGCCCACATGTAGGCCAGTGCGACGTAGCCGGAGTAGTACAGATAGTCGACGGCAGCAGCGCCGAGCTCTTCCGGATTTGCCTGCACGCGCGCGGCCAGCTTCAGGGTGAGATCGCCCCAGTTCTTGGTGGCGATGGCGAGCGGGGCGATGTACGGGCGCAGCGCTTCGTCGGCGCTGTGCTGCTGGCAGAACGTGCTGATCTCCTGCAGGAAATGCTTGAAGCCCACCCCTTGCAGCTGGAGGATCTTGCGGCCGAGCAGGTCGGCGGCCTGGATGCCGGTGGTGCCTTCGTACAAGGTGATGATGCGCGCGTCGCGCACGAACTGCTCCACGCCGTTCTCGGCGATGTAGCCGTGGCCGCCATAGATCTGCAGCGCTTCCTTGGTGCACTCCTGGGCGAGTTCGGTGACTACGCCCTTGGCGATCGGAATCAGGAACGCGACCAGTTCGCCGGCAGTCTTGCGCGCGGCCTCGTCGCTGGCGCGCGCTTCGATGTCGGTCTGCAGCGCGGTGTACAGCAGCAGCGCGCGCGAGCCTTCGACGAACGCGCGTTGGGTCAGTAGCATGCGGCGCACGTCCGGCTGCACCAGCAGGTTGTCGGCCGGCTTGTCGGGAAACACGGGGCCGGACAGTGCGCGCGACTGCAAGCGCTCGCGCGCGTAGTTGAGGCTGTTCTGCAGAGCACGCTCGGCCAGCGCCAGGCCTTGTACGCCGACCGACAGGCGTGCCGCATTCATCATGGTGAACATTGCCATCAGACCCTTGTGCGGCTTGCCGATCAGGTAACCCTCGGCGCCGTCCAGGTTGATCACGCAGGTGGAGCAGGCGTGGATGCCCATCTTGTGCTCGATCGCGCCGGCGGCAACCGTGTTGCGCGCGCCGAGCGAGCCGTCCTCGTTCACCTTGAATTTCGGCACGATGAACATCGATATGCCACGGCTGCCTTCCGGTGCATCGGGCAGGCGTGCCAGCACCAGATGCACGATGTTCTCGGTGAGGTCGTGCTCGCCGGCACTGATGAAGATCTTGGTGCCGGTGATCTTGTAGGTATTGTCGTCAGCGGGTTCGGCGCGGGTTTTCAGCAGGCCCAGGTCGGAACCGGCTTGCGGCTCGGTCAGACACATGGTGCCGGTCCAGCGACCTTCGACGATCGGCTTCATGAAGCGTTCGCGCTGCCATTCCTCGCCATGCATTTCCATGGCGTGGGTGGCGCCTTCGGAGAGCAGCGGATACAGGCTCCAGGCCAGGTTGCCGGACTGGAAGATTTCGGTGGTGGCGGTGCCCAGTACATTGGGCAGCGCCTGGCCGCCATACGCCTCGGGGTTGGTCAGACCGGTCCAGCCGCCTTCGGCAAACTGCTTGAACGCTTCCTTGAAACCCTTCGGCGTAGTTACCGTCTGGGTGGCTTTGTCGAAGCGGCAGCCTTCCTCGTCGGCGGGGCCGTTGGTCGGCGCCAGCAGCTGTTCGCTGAGGCGACCGGCCTCTTCCAACACGGCGTCGAGCAGGTCGCGGCTGTGCGCCTCGCCACCGCGCAGACCAGTCAGGGTTTTTTCGGCGCCCAGCACGTCAAACAGGGCGAAGCGCAGGTCGTCGAGGGGAGCCTTGTAAGCGGTCATGGTGATTCCTGGAATGAAGAGAGATCAGCGATACGTGTTGGGAATGCCAGGCACCGGCGAGATCCAGTCGTTGCCGTTGAAGTCGAACGTGCGCGGCTTGTCTTCCTGTTCGGGCTTGGCGCTGGCGCTGCCGCTGACGCGGTAAGCCAGCCTGCCGCTGCTGCCCTTGCCCGCGATGGTCTGCAGCGCCTGCGCCATCGCCGTGGTGGGCAGCACGTCGAGCTGAATCACATCGCCGTTGAGAGCAGGCACGTCCAGCTTGAAGTTCGCGTGCAGCCGGACCGGCACCAGCTCGGCAATCTGCAATTGACCGTCCAGCGATTTGAAATCCATCTCGCCGTAACTGTTGTTCTGGATGCGTACCGTCAGCTGCCACTGGCCACCGGGCAGCACCGACAATTGCTGGATGCTCACGTTGGGCGGGTAGACGCTCTTCTTCGCCGGGCCACAGGCGATCAGGCCGGCCGTCAACAGGACAAGCAGAAATCCATGCAGCAGTCGTTTCATGACTTCACCTCAAACGATTGTTTGAATCTTAGCAAAATTGGCGGAAATTCCCATGACGCCCTGCAACGGGCATCATCGCGGCTCCGTTTCCTTGAGCCAGCAGATTTTTCCATGACCTCAGCACGTCGCATCATCGCCCGCCGTTCGCCAATCCACGGCAACGGAGTCTTCGCCGTCAGCGCCATCGCCAAGGGCGAGGAGATCATCCAGTACAAGGGCAAGCTGCTGACCCATGCCGAGGCGGACGATCTGTATGGCGACGGCGGCGAAACCGGGCACACGTTCCTGTTCACGCTCAACGACGACTACATCATCGACGCCAACCAGCATGGCAACAGCGCGCGCTGGATCAACCACAGCTGCGCGCCGAACTGCCGTGCCGTGGTCGAGGAAAACGCTAGCGGCGATCCGCGCAAGGACAAGGTGCTGATCGAGACGATCCGCGCGATCAAGCCGGGCGAGGAGCTCACCTACGACTACGGCATCGTGCTCGAGGTGCCGCATACCGCGCGCCTGAAGAAGCTGTGGGTATGCCTGTGCGGCTCGCCGAAGTGCACCGGCACCTTGCTCAAGCCGAAGCGGTAGTCAGCGGTCAAAATTCGCTTCTATACTCGCGCTGATTGCCCGACATGGGGGAGGGCAACGAGGACAGCAACAGGGGAAGGAAGCGATGGAAACCAATCCGTATGCCGCACCGGCGGCCGTGGTCGATGACATAGCTGCATGGGACGCGCAGGATCTGGAAAACCGCAAGGCAAGTCGGGGCAAGCGCCTGGGTGCCGTCTTGCTGGATGGCCTGATCAGTCTGGTCTGGATTCTCCCGATCATCTGGGGCGCCACCATGGCGAGCGATGTCAACAAAGGACTCAAGCCTGCAGCACCGATGATCGGTATATTCATGCTCGGCTTTGTGCTGCTGGCGGGCATGGTCGTGATCAATTGCGTGTTGCTGCATCGGCATGGACAGACCATCGGCAAGCGCGCGCTGGACATTGCCATCATTCGCACTGACGGCAGCCGCATGGGGTTGCTGCGCTACATCTTCGTGCGCGTGCTGCCGATCAGTCTGATCGGCATGATTCCGTTCGTGGGCGGGCTGGTCTCGCTGGTCGACCCGTTGCTGATCTTCAACAAGGAGCGTCGCTGCCTGCACGACCTGATCGCCGACACCATCGTCGTCGACGCTTGATGCTCGACACCATCCGCGAGATCGAGACGCCCGAAGGCATCTCGCTGCAGCTGCGCGCGGCCGGAGCGTTGCCGCGTGCGCAGGCGTGGATGGTCGATCTGTTGCTGCGCATGGGTGTGTTCATGCTGGCGATGATTCCGCTGTCGCTGTTCGGCGTGGGCGGCAACGGACTGGCCATGCTGCTGCTGTTCGCACTGATGTGGGCGTACTCGGTGGTGTGCGAGGTGTGGCTGGGCGGGCAGACGCTGGGCAAGCGCGCGCTTGGTCTGCGCGTGGTCAACGCGGACGGCACGCCGGTGACCTGGCTGCCGTCGGTGGCGCGCAACCTGTTGCGGGTGGTGGACGTATTGCCGGGTGTCTATGGCGTGGGCCTGGCCAGCACGCTGATCGATCCGCATGCACGCCGGCTCGGCGACATCGTCGCCGGCACGATGGTGATCCATGCGAACGACCTGCCGGCAGGGCAGCAGGTGCCGGTGGTGGTGGCTGTGCCGTTGCCGCTGGTGCTGGCGGCCGACGAGCAGGCCGCGCTGGTGGCGTTTGCCGAGCGCTCGGGCCAGCTCACCCTGCAACGACAGGAAGAGCTGGCCAACCTGCTCACGCCGTTGACCGCGCGCAGTGATACCGCGGCGGTGCAGCGGTTGATCGCGCATGCCAACTGGCTGCTGGGGCGACCATGAAGCAGGAGCGTTTCGTCGCCTTGCACAGCCGTGAGTGGGACAGCCTGCAGTCGTGGCTGAGCGCGCTCGAACGGCAGCCGAAGCGCACCATCCGACAGGAACAGGCGCTGGATTTTCCGCAGTCGTACCGGCGCCTTTGCCACCATCTGGCGCTGGCGCGCGGGCGCGGCTACAGCCATGAGGTGACCGATCGACTGCAGCGCATCGTGCAGCAGGGTCATCGCGTGCTGTATCGGCCGCCGGCGCCGCGCTGGCATCGGGTGGCGAGTTTCCTGGTCGCCGGATTTCCGCGTCTGGTGCGCGCGCAATGGCGCTGCATGGTTGCGGCGGCGGTGCTGTTCTATGTGCCCGCCTTGATCACCCTGGTACTGCTGCAGCTGCGGCCCGAGCTGGCGCACACGGTGTTCAGCAGTGAGCAGCTGGCGCAGTTCGAGAAGATGTACGACCCGGCGAATACGCACATCGGCCGCAGCAGTGGTACCGACATGCAGATGTTCGGCTACTACGTGATGAACAACGTAAGCATCGCGTTCCGGACGTTTGCCTCGGGCCTGTTCTTCGGCGTCGGCGCGATCTACGTGCTGGGCGCCAACGGCGTACTGATCGGCGGCATGGCCGGGCATCTCACCGCGATCGGTTACGGCGGTCCGTTCTGGCGTTTCGTGGTGGGGCACTCGGCATTCGAATTGAGCGCGCTGGTGATCGCCGGTGGCGCAGGTCTGCAACTGGGGTTGACCCTGCTGATGCCGGGCCGGCAGCGACGCGGGCCGGCGCTGGTCGCTGCCGGCTGGGTCGGTGCGCAACTGGCGCTGGGCGCATTCGCGATGTTGCTGGCCGCGGCCTTCGTCGAGGCGTACTGGTCGTCGATCGCGGCCTTGCCCGATGTGCTGAAGTTCGGCAGCGGCGCGCTGCTGTGGCTGCTGGTGCTCGGCTGGCTGTGGCGCGGCGGTAGAGGAGCCACGCATGGAGCTTGAACGGATCAGCGTGGTATTGCGACCGCGCGCGCCACGCGAGGCACTGGATCTGGGCGCCGCGATGCTGCGCGCGAATGCCGCGGCGGTGTGGTCGGCGTGGTTCGCGTTCACCTTGCCGGTGTTCGTGCTGTGCAATGCGCTGGGCGTGCTGCTGGGCCTGCCGTGGCTGGGTCTGGTGTTGGTGTGGTGGCTGAAGCCGCTGTTCGATCGGATTCCTCTGTACGTGCTGTCGCGCGCCGTGTTCGATCGCACGCCGAGCTGGCGCGAAACTTTGCGTGGCCAGCGCCAGTGGGGCTGGCGCAGCACGCTGGCCGGGCTCAGCTGGCTGCGCATCGACAGCAATCGTGCGCTGCGGCTGCCGCTGGAGCTGCTCGAAGGCGCTTCGCGCCAGCAGCGCGCGGCACGCTGGAAGGTGCTGCGTCGACGCATCGTGGCGGATACCAGCCTGCTCACCTACGGCTGTCTGCAGTTCGAGCTGGTGTTGTTCCTCAGTGCCTGGTTGCTGGCCATGCTGCTGATACCGCAAGAGTGGCGGCCGGATTCGCTGGCCGATTTCTTCCGCCACGACGTGCACGACGCCGCGACCACATGGATGCTGCTGGCCGCGGCCGTGGCCTATCTGGCGATGAGCGCGATCGAGCCGTTGTACGTGGCCTGCGGATTCGCGCTGTATCTCAACCGGCGCACGCAGCTGGAAGCATGGGATATCGATCTCGCGTTCCGGCGCATGCGCACGCGGCTGCAGGCGCTCGGCAAGGTGCTGGGCATGCTGCTGGTGTGCGCCTGCGTCTGGCCGATGTCGGGTCGCGCGGCGGCTCGTGCGGATGTTCCGCCGAAGCCGACGATGACTTCGCTGCAGCAGGTGTTCCGGCAACCGGTGGACAGCGCCGACCAGCGCTTCGCCACGGCAGCGGCGGCGACGTATCGCGATCCGCGTTTCGGCGGCGAGCACACGACGCGTCGCTGGGTATTCAAGTACCCGCCCAAGCCGACGCCGAGCACGCAGACGATACCGTTCCCGGCACTCGGTGCTGCGCTGGCCATCGTGTTCAAGGCCTTCATGTGGCTGCTGCTGATCGTGGCGATCGTGGCGCTGCTGCGGTTCGCCTGGCGCTGGCGTGGACGCCTGGCGCCGTTATCGGCCGAGCCGGCATCGATACTTTCGCAGTCCGTGCGTGCGAGTGTCGAGGCGGACGCGCCATTGCCGGCGGATCTGGCCGGTGCCGCGCGTGCGTTGTGGCACGCACAGCATCAACGCGAGGCGCTGGCGCTGCTGTATCGCGGCTGCGTGGAACAGACCGCGCGTTTGTTGAAGGTGCCGCTGTCGATGGACGCGACCGAGGCGGACTGGCTACGGCAGGCCACCGCGATCGACGACCCGGCGCGCGCGCAGCGCGTCATCGCGATCGTGCGCACCTGGCAGTTCGCAGCCTACGCAGGGCGCTATCCGGACGATGCCGGCATCGAGAGCCTGCTGCGTGGCTGGCCGGTGGAAACGGGAGCGCCGGCATGAACCGCAAGCCGATCTATATGAGTCTGCTGGTGCTCGGCGCGTTGCTGCTGCTCGTCGGTGGATTCTTCGTCCTGTTCGAGCACAAGGACGTCACCGAGCCGGTCGCCGCCAAAGGCGAGGCGCGCAGCAACCGTTTCTTTGCGCTGGAGCAGACGCTGGATCGTCTGGATCTGCCGGCGACCTCGCTGACCACGCTCGATCCGCAGCGGATGCCGCTTCGCCCCGGCGATACGCTGGTGCTGGGCGACGACGCGGCACGGGTGGATGTAGATGACGTCACGCGGATCGTCACGTGGGTACGCAGCGGTGGCCATCTGCTGATGTCGCCGGGATCGATCGATATAGCCGTCCATACGCCGCTTTTCGAGGCGTTGGGTCTGCTCGATGCGCGCCCGGCGGACTATGCCTGCAGCGCGATCCAGACGGCCGATGTGGCTGGTGCCAGCGCTGCGGACACGCTCGAATTATGCGGTCGCCGTTTTCGGCTCACGCCGGCGGCCGGCGCGGCGGTGGATGCGTCGATCGGCGACCCGCAGGGCGGCTATCTGTTTGCGCGCACTCGAGTGGGCAAGGGGGCGGTCAGCCTGCTGGTCAACCTGGGCGCGATCTCGCGCAATGCCCTGAAGCAGACGGCTGCGCAACGCTTCGGCTGGCGTCTGCTCTCGCCCAACCGGGAGCTCGGTCGCATCTATCTCGTCTATCAACTGGACGGCATTCCGTTCCTGAAGATGCTGCTGCTCGACGGCTGGCCGGCGCTGCTGGCATTGGCTCTGTTGCTGGTCGGCTGGATGGCCATGCGCAGTGCGCGGCTGGGTCCGCTGATGCCAATGCCGGCGCTGCATCGTCGCGCGCTGCTCGAACACGTGCAGGCCGCCGGCGAATTTCTGTATCGCCGCGACGGCGGCCGCAGCCTGCACAAGCTGGCCAGCCATGCGGTGCTGACGCGTCTGCGCCGGCGCGACCCGGCCTGCGCGATGCTCAACGGCGACGCTCTCCACGCGCGCCTGGCCGAGCGCAGCGAACTCGATACTGCGCAGATCGCGCAGGCCTTTCAGTCACCCGCGAACGCGCAGGCGTTTCGTGCATGCATCATTACCCTGGCGCGACTCAGGAGCCGCCCATGACCACCGAGACACTCGCCGCCGCACCGGTCACGTCGCCGGCACCGCTTTCGATCGACGAACTCGGCGCACATGCCCGCGCGCTGCGCGCGCAGGTCGCGCATGCCTTCATCGGCCAGACCGAAATATTCGATCAGGTATTGCTGGCCCTGCTGGCATCCGGCCATGTGCTGATCGAAGGCGTGCCCGGACTGGGCAAGACCCTGCTGGTGCGCGCACTCGCCGCGTCGGTCGGCTGCACCTTCGGCCGCATCCAGTTCACGCCCGACCTGATGCCGGCGGACGTCACCGGCCACGCGATCTACGATCCCAAGAGCGAGCGCTTCCAGATTCGCCGCGGTCCGGTGTTCGCGAACCTGCTGCTGGCCGACGAGATCAACCGCGCGCCGGCGAAGACGCAGGCCGCGCTGCTCGAATCGATGCAGGAAGGGCAGGTGACCATCGAAGGTCGCCGCTTCCCGTTGCCGACGCCGTTCATGGTGGTCGCCACGCAGAATCCGATCGAGCAGGAGGGCACCTATCCGCTGCCCGAGGCACAGCTCGACCGCTTCCTGATCAAGGTGGTGATCGGCTATCCCACGCTGGAGGACGAGCGCCGCATGGTCGCCAGCGTGGTCAACGGCAAGGTCGCCGCCGACCTCGATGTCTCACTCGTGCAGCCGGTGATGGGGCAGGCGGAATTGCTGGCCTTGCAGCAGGGCGTCGCGGCGATCCGCATGGATGCGGCGGTGACCGACTACGCCGTGCGCATCGTGCGCACCACGCGCGAATGGCCGGGTGTGATCGGCGGTGCCGGCCCGCGCGGCGGACTGGCGCTGGCGCGACTGGCGCGCGCGCAGGCCGCGCTCGACGGTCGCGATTTCGTCACTCCCGACGATGTGCGCGCAGTGGCGTTGCCGGCGCTGCGGCATCGGCTGATGCTGGCGCCGGAGGCCTTGATCGAACGCCAGCGTCCCGACGATGTGCTCACTGCGCTGTTGCACAAGGTGCCAGCGCCGCGCCAATGATGCGACCCGCGCCGCCCCTGCTGTGGTTGCTGTCCGGCTGGACCGTGCTCGGTGTGCTGGCGAGTTTTGCGTGGTTGCCGTTGTCGACGTGGCTGGCGTGCGGTGGCGTCATCGCGGCACTGGCGTTGATCGATGGCTGGCGTCTGCGCCGATTGCCTTCGCCCAGTGTGCAGCGTGAGGTGACACCGGTGATGCCGCTGGGACCGGAAGCGCGCGTCGGCTTGCGTCTACGCGCGTCCGCGGCGCGTACGCAACACATGCGGCTGCATGACCTGCATCCGGGCGGCTGGGCGGTGCGCGGGATGCCGCGCACGCTGTCGCTGCCGCCCGGCAGCGACGTTCTGCTCGACTACGCGGTGACTCCGGATGCGCGTGGCCAGTTCAGCTTCGACGGCTGCCACCTGCAATTGCGCTCGCCGTGGCACGGCTGGACGTCGCGCCGTGTGGTCGGCACGCCGTCGACGGTACGGGTGTATCCGAATTTCGCATCGCTGGCGGAGCTTGCCGGACTCAGCGTGGAGCTGGCCTCGCGTAGCGTCGGCGCGCGGTTGCAGCGGCGTCGTGGCGAAGGCACCGAGTTCCAGGAGTTGCGCGATTACCGCGTCGGCGACAGCCTGCGCAAGATCGACTGGAAGGCGACCGCACGCAGCAACCGGTTGATCTCACGCGAGTACCGCGACGAGCGCAATCAGCAGGTCGTGCTGATGCTCGATTGTGGCCGGCGCATGCTGGCGCAGGACGACCAGCTGGCGCACTTCGATCACGTGCTGAATGCCTCGCTAGCACTGGCCAGCATCGCGCTGCGCCAGGGCGACGCGGTTGGCATGCTGGCCTGCACCGGCCAGCAACAGCGCTGGCTGCCGCCGCAGCAGGGCAGCGGCGGCATGGACATGCTGCTGGGTGCCGGCTACGACCTGCACGCGATGCCGCTGGCCACCGATTACCTCGCTGCGGCCAGTGCGCTGCAGGCGCACCAGCAGCGCCGTGCGCTGGTGGTGCTGATCACCAACGTGCGCGACGAAGACGACGCCGAACTGCGCATGGCGGTGTCAATGCTGGCCAAGCGCCACTTGGTGATGCTGGTCAGCCTGCGCGAACTGGCGCTGGATCGTGCCGCGGTCGAGCCGGGCGACGATTTGGAAAGCAGCATTCGCAGCGCCGCGGCGATGCACTACCTCGCCGAACGCGAACGCGTGCACGAAGGCCTGCGCCGCGAGGGCGTCAACACGCTCGACGTCAGCTGCGCGGAATTGTCCGGCGCGCTGATCGAGCGCTATCTTGCCGTGAAGCGCAGCAGTCGGCTGTAGCGAACCTTGAACAGCCCCGTGCCGCAGTGGGAGCGACTTCAGTCCTCCTCTGCATGCGGCTTCCACGCCTCGCTGAGCTGCTTCTGCACGTTCGGCGGCACCGCTTCGTAGTGGCTGAGGTCGAGGCTGTAGCGGCCGCGGCCGCCGGTCATCGATTTCAGTTCGGTGGGATAGTCGATCAGTTCGGCCAGCGGTGCCTGCGCCTTGATCACCAGCTCGCCGCCACGCTGCGTGTCGGTGCCCATGATGCGCGCGCGCTTGCCGGCGAGACCGCCGGTGACGTCGCCGACATTGTGTTCGGGAATCGCCACCTCGACATTCACGATCGGCTCCAGCACGATCGGCCGCGCCTTGCCGATCGCATCGAGAAACGCCTTCTTGCCGGCGCTGATGAAGGCGACCTCCTTCGAATCGACCGGATGGTATTTACCGTCGTACACGGTGACGCGCAGATCCTGCAGCGGATAGCCGGCGATCGCGCCGTGCTCCATCGCCTGACGCACACCTTTCTCGATCGCCGGCAGGAACTGGCCGGGAATCACGCCGCCTTTCACCGCATCGACGAACTCGAAACCGGCACCGCGATCGAGCGGCTCCACCCGCAGAAACACTTCGCCGAACTGTCCGGCGCCGCCGGTCTGTTTCTTGTGCCGGTGATGGCCTTCGGCGTGTCCGGCGATGGTCTCGCGATAGGCGATGCGCGGCGGGTGGGTGATCACCTCGACGCCGTAGCGTTCGCGCATGCGCTCCAGCATGATCTTCAGATGCAGGTCGGAGAGCCCGCGTACCACCGTCTCGTTGAGTTCCTTGTGATGCTCGACGCGGAAGCACGGATCCTCCTCGGCCAGCCGCGCCAGTGCGTTGGAGAGTTTCTGTTCCTGGCCCTTGTGCTTCGGTTCCAGCGCGAGGCCGAACATCGGCGACGGAAACGCCAGCGGTGCCAGTGTGATCAGATCCTCGTCGTGCGAGTCGTGCAGCACCGCGTCGAAATGAATCTCCTCGATCTTCGCCACTGCGGCGATATCGCCGGGCAACGCCGCCTCGATCTCCACGTGTGTCTTGCCCTGCAGCCGAAACAGATGGCCGACCTTGAACGGCTTGCGGCCGTGGTCGACCAGCAGCTGGCTGTCACGGCAGATCGTGCCCTGCCACACGCGGAACACACCGAGCTTGCCGACGAACGGATCATTGACGATCTTGAACACGTCGGCGATCACGTGACTGGCCGGGTCGGCACTGACTTGCAGCGGCGATCCATCGCTGCGCACGAACGGCGGCGGATTGCCCTCGGCCGGATTCGGCAACAGCCGCGCGGCCACGTCCAGCAGTTCATTGACGCCCGCATTGGTGCGCGCGCTGACGAAGCAGATCGGCACCAGGTGACCTTCGCGCAGGCATTGCTCGAACGCATCGTGCAGCTGCTGCGGCGTCAGCGCGCCTTCGCCAGCGTCGAGGTATGCGCCCATCATCGTTTCGTTGATCTCGACAACCTGGTCGAGGATGCGCTGGTGCGCCTCGGCCAGCGAGGAAAAATCGGTGGCGCCCTCGCTGTGGAAGAAGCAGTCGAGCACGCGCTTGCCGTGGCCGGCGGGCAGGTTCACCGGCAAGCATTCGCTGCCGAACTCCTCGCGTAGCGAATCCACCAGCGCGGCCAGGTTGGCGCCGTCGAAGTCGATCTTGTTGATCACCAGCACGCGGGCCAGGCCACGCTGCTTCGCATGCATCATCATGCGACGGGTGCCGTGCTCGATGCCGTTGATCGCGTTGACCACGATCGCCACGGTTTCCACCGCCGCCAGCGCGGCCAGCGTGGCGCCGCGGAAATCGGCATAGCCGGCGGTGTCGATCAGGTTGAGATGGCAGTCGCCGCGGTCGAGATGTGCGATGCAGGTGTCAATCGAATGGACGCGCGCCTTCTCCTGGCTGTCGGTGTCCGACACTGTGTTGCCGCGCTCGACCGTACCCGGCGTCTGGATTGCGCCACCAGCCAGCAGCAGCGCTTCGAACAGCGTGGTCTTGCCCACGCCGGCGTGACCGGTGAGCGCGATGTTGCGGATGCTTCCCGTGGAATACGTCACGATGCGACCCTCCTCTAGCAGGGCGTGGCCTCGTGGCATGAACGGCGCCGCATGAGGCCGCGCGTTGGCGGCTGACGATGGCGGGCCGTCATGGTCGTCCTCATGCGTATCGGACAAGGGCGGTCATGGCGGAGACGGCGTGTGGCGCCGTTCGCCTAGACTTGAGCGAACCGCCGGCGCGGTCAAGCTGCAATGCGGGGAACCGGCGCCGTGCCGCGGCGGTCTGTAGTGGACGCGAGGCTCCCGCGCGCATTTGCGGTCGATGCATCGGAGTTCAAGCTCCACCCATCCTGTCCGTCGCCGTCCGCATCCACGAGGCATCGTCATCGTCCGTTCGCCGCAGCTCGCCCAGCATCGCCAGCCATCACCGGATCCGGATCAGCCGGAGGCGGGGCTGATCCCACTGGACGCTTCGATCCACGCGATGTTGCGGCAGCGGCGCTGGCGCGAGCCGCTGCGCGGCGGCCGACAGCACCGGCTGGCGCTGATGGTGGCGTTGCTGCTGCATGTCCTGTTCGTGCTGGCGATCTGGTACGGGATGCGGTCGCCGTTGGCAACGTCGCAGGTGCACCCGGGCGAGGTGTTGCAGGTGCGTTTCATCACGCACGTACCCACAGCCGTAGCCGAATTGCCGCCAGCGCAGGCCATGCCGCCACCGCCGAAGCCGCGCACGCAGTCCAGATCGCCCGAGCCGGTAGCGAAAGACGCGATGACCTTGCAGTTGCCGACGCCGGCCGCGCCGCCGCGCCTGTACGACGAACACGGCCAGCCGCTATTGCCCGCGGCCGCCGCCAGTGCGCCCGAACCCGGCTATGTGGCGCGCCTGCCGCAAGGCGACGCGCAAGTCATGCAACACGTCGATCCGATCAAGTATAAGGCGACCCGATTCGAGGAATATTTTCCGCCGCCGGGCGAAACCGCTGGCGGGGCGGCAGTCCGGCATGTGGCCGAGAAGGTGCTGAGTACGAAGGAAGTGAATCTTCCCGGTGGCGTGCATCTGAAGTGCATGACGGTGCTGGGCATTCCGACCCCGGATTGCATCAATCCGCCAGCGCCACCCTCGGCCAAGGACGGCGACGAGCGCCTGAGCATGGCGCCGGCCAGCTCACTGGATGGCGCGGCGCATGCACCGAAGCCACCCAGTGTGGAGGCGTGCATCGCGATGTACCGCGCCGACAAACCGCTGATGTGGGGCTGCCCGGTCGATACGCCGAATCGCTCGGTCGACGCCGAACTGCGCGATCGTGCCGCGGGCCATCCCTGACGCGTCATGCGGAACCACGGCGGTGCCCGTTACACTCGCCACATGCCCTTGCCACCCCCGCATCCACCTGCTGCCAGCCATACCGCCAACCCTGCGCGGATCATGCTGAACTCGCCGCTGGCAGCGGCCACGCGGGCGCGGGTCTACCACCAGCGCACCCGCCAGCGTCCGCGCGAGCGCGGTTTGCGTGCGTTCGCCGCGGTGGCGGCGTTGCTGGTGCATCTGTTGTTCCTGTTCGGCTTCGTGCTCGGCCCCGCCTTTCAAGTGGGGCCGCCGCCGGCGTCGAAGCAGCAGTTTCTGCAGGTGCGTCTGATCGAACCGCCCGAGCCGCCACCGCCGCCACCCGTGCGCGGCACCCCACCGAAAGAACGCGGCCCGCGGCATCAAGGCCGTAGCAGCCAACCCGCGCTGAGCACCGAGCGCAGCGCGAATATGCAGACCGTCGCGGCGGCGAAGCCGGTACCGGCCAGGGTGCCGCCTGTGCTCGCCAAGGCCACGAAAACGCGCTCATCGACAGCGAAACCTGCCGCCGCGCCACCACCGCCGGTGAGTCTGCCGCAACCGGCACCGACCCCCGAGCTGCAACCGATTCCGCTGGCCAGCGAGCCGCCCGCGGTGACGTTGCCGACACCGACCTTGCAGCCGCCTGTGCCGCCGAAGTTCCAGCCCGAGTCGGTGCGCAAGCCGCAACTGGAAGGCACTCGGCCGCTGCCGCCGCCACCCTCGCTGGCTCTGCCGCAAGTGCCCGTGCCGTCGTCGCCGCCGATCAGCATATCCAGCATCGCGTTGAATACCGAAGTGCCCAAGACCAGCGCGCCCGCCAGCGTGACGTTGGCCCGCGCGCAAGTTCCGGCCGCACCACCGGTACCCGAATTGCAACCGGTCCCGCTGCCGGCGCAGCCATCGCCGAGCGTGACCCTGCAGACGCAACTGACGGCGCCAGCGCCCACCGTGCCGATCGAGAAGCCGCAGCTGCAGGCGCCGAAAATCGAGGTGGCCGAAGCCGAACTCGAAGCGGTGCCGCTGGCGCCTGCCGCGCCGGCGAAAATCGAGGCGCCCGCGTCGGCCGTGAAGATCGATGTCGCGGACACCGCGCAGAAGACAGCCATCCAGTCGTCCATCGAGCGGCCGCAACTGAGCGCGCCAACCACCACCGCGACTGCTGCTGCAAGCAAGCCGGCGCCATCGTCATCACCCGCCGCCACCGAACAACCCGCGGCGCATGAAACCACTCCGAGCCCGGCCGATGCCAGTCGCGGGCGCGACGTCAGCAGCGCCCCCGATGCGACCCCGCAAGGCAGCGACACCGCCACACCGGGCCAGCCCAACGGCGTAGTCGCCGCACCGGACAGCACCGGCAACCACATCGCCACCGCACAGCCGAAGCCGGGACAGGGTCAGGACAAGGGCAGCGCCGGCAAACAGCAAGGTGTCGGCCAGCCCGGCGGCAACCGACCCGGTGCCGATCAAGGCAGTGCCGATCAAGGTGGGCAGCAAGGTGTTCCCGGCAGCTATGTGCAATTGAAGCCGCGCGGCGATACCCAGATCATGAATCACGGTACGCCGAACATCGGCTACCAGCCGACCCGCTTCGAGCAGGACTGGGCACCCGAAGGCGAGAGCTCGATCGACACCGCGCTGCGTCATGCCGTGGAAAAAACCACGGTCAAACACACCTTCCATCTGCCGCGCGGCGTGCGCGTCGAATGCGCGGTGATCCCACTGCTGCCGATGTCACTGTTCGGTTGCAAGAATCCCGATCCACCGGCGAAGCCGGTCGATGCGAAAGTCTACGAACGCCTGCACCTGGCCCCCGCCAACCCGCTGGCGTCACCTGCGCCAGCGGCCAGCAGCGCGTCGCCGGCGCCGATGGTCAAGCTCGACAACGGCGCGGAATGCGCCGCAGCCCGCGTCGCCGGCAGCCCGCCACCGCCCAGCTGCGTAGGCATCGTGCTGCCGGTCAAACTGCCCGCACCGTCATCCAGCTCGTGGGTGCCGGCCAGCGATCAGTTTCATTGACGGGTGCGTGAGACAGTCGCCGCGCGATTTGCACTCAGCCTCGATCCAGCGGACTCAGCACAGCGTGTCCGCCGCGGTTGAGCACATGCGTATAAATTTGGGTGGTCGGGGCAAGTGCCTAACCATTCGTTCAAGGCGGACGGGTTCGCCGCCGCTTAACTCCAGCGTTAGCCTTATCGGAGATTCACTGGCATGAAGCTTTTTGGTTACCTCGCATCGGCCTCGGAGCAGCAGGCTCCCTTGGAGCTCTCTGAAGCGACGCTGTTGGCCAGCCCTGCAGAGCTCAGGGATATCGCTGGATTTTTGCTCCATACTGCGAAGAACATGGAACACATGGGTGCAAGCTTTGACCACATGCATCTATCGGACACGTTACGTCAGTTCGAAAAATCACCGGCCTTCATTGTCGCGGTTGGTGAGTCTGCGCAAGCCGGGTAACCAATCGTTCAAGGCGGACGGCTACGCTGCCGCTTAACTTCAGCGTTAGACCTCAGAACCGGACCATTGGCTCGCACACATGTCAACCCAACAGCACCGCGTAATGCCTGTATTGCTTCCTCCAGAGTCGGGAGTTGCCAGAGCGTACGCATCGACGAATCTCGCAGATGCTTACTCGATCGAGCTTCCACCCGGGACCTCGAACGATCCCGAACTGTTGGCGAGGTTCATCTTCTCCCATCAAGCACCGTGGATTAGCAGCCTCACGGCGGTCCGAGATGCTGCCGTCGGCAGGTTCGGCCTCAAAACTGCCAAGCAACTCACGTCACTTGGCGCGCAGAGCAAGACAGGCCGTCTCGGCATCTTCAAGATCTACGGCACAAGTTCGACCGAAGTTGTCCTTGGCGAAGACGACAAGCACCTGGACTTCAGGCTCTCTGTCCTCTGCTCCAGTCAGCCGTCGCCGGGAGGCAAACGCCACCTGACTTTGTCAACCGTGGTCCATTGCCACAACCGCTTAGGTCGTCTCTATATTCTTGTCATCGCCCCGTTCCACCGCTTGGTCGTTCAATCCAGTCTCCGTCGTGCTGCACGAATCGGCTGGCCGTTGGCCACCGGGGCGTGAGCCGAACTCTCATGTCAAACGTTAGGTGCCATGTCAAAGTGTTTCGTAATCGAGGATGAGAGCCACGTTGAGCAGGTTAGTGAGCATGCGTCTTTAAGCGACGCTTGGGACGCTTTGCGCCACTTGGCAACAATCCCTTGGGATCACGAACCCAATGTCGCACCGTGCAAGAGTTGGCAAACTTGTGGTCGCAACTACGTGGTCATCGAGTGCGAGACTTCCGTGCAACCATGGCAGGAGCTGTGGAGAGTTTTTGGTCTCTCAGTAAGTGCAAAAGGTGTAGTTTGGGGTTCAGAGGCGCCGGTTCATAGCACCTAACTATTCGTTCAAGGCGGACGGCTGCGCCGTCGCTTAACTCCAGCGTTAGACCTTAATTGAGGCTTTGCTGTGACTGAAGAATTCCCAGAGCTGCATGAGCGAGTTACGGCCGGTCGATTGCTATCAACGACCGCAGCTCAAGTTAGCAAACGCCTAGACTCATTTTGTAGCTGGCTGCTATTCGGCGTTGGCGGCGCCTACACACTCGTATTCGCCAACTGGGCCTCCCTGCAAAACTTGATCTCGGCTCACACCCTGCGAATCAGCCTGCGGTTGCTACTCGTCGCCATCGTTATTGGCATTTTTCAACGCTGGCTTGCGGCGATGGTGGCTGCCGGCTCTGCAACTGGCGAAAAGGCTGAGCAAATAGGCAGGGACCTTGCAGGGCAGGGCGTGAAGATTGACTTCAAGGTTGTGTTTCGCGAGATGGAACGGGGTATGTACTATCCCGCAAAGTGGATGGCGCGGAACAGATTCAACAAAGCTATGCTTGGAGACTTTGCCGCTTCTGGTCGCATCACAGCTCGTATTTCACAGGTTCAAAGTTGGTTAGCTCTTGTTCTCGTCGGATTCGTAGTGGCGGCTGTCGCGGTCACCGTTTCCGGAGTCAAGGTCTAACCCTTCGTTCAAGGCGGGCGGCTTTGCCGCCGCTTAACTCCAGCGTTAGGCGATCCAAGGGGAATCCATGAACGAACCCCAGCTCAACCTGAAATACGTCGCCCCAGTGTTCTGCGTCACTGACTTGGCTCGATCGCTTTCGTACTATCGAAATGCTCTCGGCTTCGAAGTTGAATTCGAATACGAGGGGTTTTATGCAGGCATTCTCTGTGACGACTGCCGCATCCACCTGAAGTGCTCACCATCACCCAAGCGGGACCAGGCGGCGTTCGAAGCTGCCGAGAACCTGGATGCTTGCTTCGGAGTTCAGAACATCGAATCGCTCGCGTCCAGCTTCGCTGTCGCGGGCGCCGCTTTCTCTGTACTTCTGCGGCAAATGCCCTATGGAAAGGAGTTTTACGTCAGAGACCCGGACGGTTACATCCTTGGGTTCGTGCAACAGGCCGAAACACCATTAGACGCAGCACCTAACCTTTCCATCGAGCGGACTGTCTGCAGCCAACCGCTCATGTCAAACGTTAGGCGGCATATCTATTCGAGGCGTGCCATGAGAGCCAATCTTCAATCCGTCCATCCAGTGCTCGGGGCAAGCGATGTGGCGGAGTTGGTGCAGTTCTACCAATGCCTTGGGTTTGCGGTGGTGTTTCAAGACACCCCAATAAATCCGAAGTATGTTGCCGTGATGCGCGATGGCGTGGAGCTGCATATTCAATGGGCCGACAAGGAGCAATGGGCGTATCCCATCGATCGCCCGGCGTTTCGTTTCGTGGTGAGTGACGTCGATGCGATCTATCGAGAATTTGTAGAAAGCGGCGCGGTTCGCTCAGACACAAGTCAAGGAAGCCCGTGGGCTGCACCTGCGGACACCCCGTGGGGTACGCGGGAATTCCATCTTCGTGATCCCAGTCAGAACAGTCTCCAATTCTATCGCCCGCTATGATCGCTCATCGTCACATGCCGCCTAACTATTCGCTCAAGAGACCGATGCGGATGGGCTGCTGTAAACTCCAGCTCACTGCGGCAGCGGCCGCTTAGCTCCAACGTTGGGCGGCGCAATTTGGAGGTTCTGTGAAAAGCACATTTCAATCTTCACGTGACGTCATTGTTCGAACCGATGCTTTGGCAGAAGCCACAAATTTTTACGGGTCGATCCTCGGCCTGCAGGTCACCCACAAGAGCGAAACGCTTATGGGTTTCGAGACTGGCGCTTTCTGCCTGTACGTCGAAAAAGGGAAAGAGCACGGGCCAGTCTTCGAGTTTCTTGTGCCCGACGTTCAGGCCGCAAAAAGCCGACTGGTTGCGGCCGGTTGTACCGTGCTTGAAGAGAGCGCATCCGTTCCGCGTTGCTACATTCGCGATCCCTATGGCATCGTGTTCAACATTGGTCACGCACCAGTCGCAGAATAGGCAAGTGCCCCCTAACTATTCGTTCAACGCGACCGTGATGGGTCGCCACGGAATCCCGTCGCCTTGCGCGGCGCGTTAAATCCAGCGCCGAGCGTCGCAAGCCACAAAGGAGCAACTCATGCTCATTCACGGAAGCTGCCATTGCGGGAATATCTCGTTTGAGCTTTTGTGGGAACCGGACCCGCTTGAAATTCCTGCGCGCGCCTGCGCTTGTTCCTTCTGCTTGAAGCACGGGGGCGTCTGGACTTCCAATCCGAATGGCTCGTTGTCGGTGAAGGTCAGGGAGCCGGCGCTGGTATCCAAATACGGGTTCGGAACACGCACGGCGGAGTTTCACATCTGTTCCCGCTGTGGCATCGTTCCCGTAGTCACCAGCCTGATCGACAGTCAGGTCTATGCGGTAGTCAGCGTCAACGCATTTGAAGGCATCGAACCGTCGCTCCTCCGCCGCGCATCGGTGGCGAACTTCGACGGAGAGAGCGAAGAAGTACGTCTCGCCAGAAGGAAGCAGAACTGGATCCCGAACGTTCGCTTTGTTGAAAATGACGCCTGATCCTTCATTGAGCAGACGTTGGACTTACAGGTCGTTCCTTCAACGGGCCTGCCTGCGGAGGTTCGCCTGAGTCAAACGTCGGGCGTCACACACGTAGATCGAGAGGCACTCCCCATGTCATTGAATCCGCAACGCACATACGTCCACCTCGCGGAGAACGGCGCCGCAACTCAGCTGCCGGGTGGAGAAGAATTTTGGAGCATGCCGGAGGCCGACATGGAGCGCTACGGCACTGGCTGGCTCGTCTCCGAATTCGAGTTCGCGGCTGACTGGCCGAACTGGGAAATGCACCCCAATGCAGATGAGTTCGTATATCTCTTGTCCGGGGCGGCGGAAGTGCATCTCGAGGAAGGCCAGGGCCTGCGCAAGATTGCTTTGAGCGGCAGCGGCGCAATCGTTGTTCCCAGGGGCGTGTGGCATACGGCCAAGGTTACCGTCCCAAGCCGAATGCTGCATGTCACGCGCGGTGCCGGAACCCAACTGCGTCCGGCATAGCAAAGTGATGCCCGACCTTTCCAACGAGCGGATGCGCCTTCGGTCCGCTGCCCAGGTCAAACGGCAGGCGTCCGGCTCTTGGAGATTCAGATGAAGCCCTCACTCTTATTGCGCATCGCATCGATCATCACCTTGCTGCTTGCCGTGGGACACACCTCCGGCGGACTCAGCTTCTGGTCTCCCGGAGGAGAGACCGAGGTGCTTCGTGCGATGAGGTCTTTTCACTTCGATGCCGGGGGCGTCAGCCGAACCTACCTGGACTTCTATCTGGGCTTCGGCTTCATCATCAGTATCTACCTGCTTGCACAGGCGGCCGCGCTCTGGCAGTTGGCGTCGATGGCAAAGGCTGACCCCATTCGGGTTCGTCCGCTGGTCGGATCGTTCTTGCTGGCGTCCGTCGTGTCCGCAATCCTAAGCTGGAGGTTCATCTTTCCGCTGCCTGTAGTCTCGTTCACCGCTGTTGCGGTTTGTCTTGGACTTGCGTTTTATGCTGCAGGGAATCGCAAAGACACCTGACTCTTCGGTCGAGCGGACATCCGACGACGGGGCACGTTTGCCCGCTCCGGCAAGTTCGGTGGCGTCGTTGGCTGCCGCTCGAATCAAACGTCAGGCCATATCCCAACCACAACCTTGCCATGCCAAATACTTGCCATGCCAAATAAAAGCGTTCCAACCCTTTACGAATGGCTAGGCGGCATGGATGCGCTTAGTCGTTTGACAACGCGGTTCTACGAGCATGTCAAGAACGACTCGTTGCTAGGACCTGTCTTCGCGCACATGGGCGCAGACCATCCAGGTCATGTCGCCGCATTTCTGGCGGAGGTTCTTGGCGGTCCAGATACGTATTCCAGACAGCATGGCGGTCATCCGCACATGATTCAGCAGCACCTCAACCGCCATCTCACTCAGGAGCAAAGGCGACGTTGGGTGAGTCTGCTGCTGGAAACAGCTGATGAGCTTGTCATGCCAGATGATCCGGAGTTTCGCTCCGCCTTGGTCGGTTATCTGGAGTGGGGCTCGCGTTTGGCCGTCATCAACTCACAACCAGGCGCAACGGCCGACCAGCATGCACCCATGCCAAAGTGGGGTTGGGGCGAGGTCAAGGGTCCGTACACTGGCTGAACACCGAATGTGGTTTAACAAGTCATTCAAGCCGGAGCCGCTTCGCGGCTCGGCTTAACCCGGGCGTTAGACCCGATCCCGTAGTGCGATTTCATTTCAGCACCATCAACGAGGGAAAAGCCATGAAGCCTTTCACTACCATCGCCGTCGTTGTGTTCGCCTGTGTCGCACTGCTGCAGCTGATTCGCTTTGTCGATGCTTGGCCGGTTTCAATTGACGGATTCGCTATTCCGGTGTGGGCGAGCGCCATCATATTCGTCATTGCCAGCATGCTTGCTGTCATGCTCTGGCGCGAGAATCGCAGGTAATCGCCCAGTCTGACAATTCAGGCATTAGACGGCACGAGCAACACTTCACGTTGCCCAAGCCAGTCAGGAGAGAGTTCGTGAGTGGTGCTGCGACAGGTGATGTGAAGTTCTTGCTTCGTGCTGAAGGCGCATGTGTTCTGCTCGTCAGTCTTCTGGCGTATTCAAAATTTGGAACTGGCTGGGGAACCTTTGCGCTGTTCTTCCTGGCACCCGACCTTTCGTTTTTCGGCTATCTCGCAGGTCCACGCGTTGGTGCTGCCTCGTACAACGCCGCGCATTCCTACATCGGCGCGCTGCTCATTCTTGCCACAGGTGTTTTGCTGATCTTTCCTGTCGCAACATCGGTCGGCCTCATATGGTGCGCGCACATTGGCTTTGACCGTATGCTGGGTTATGGCCTCAAGTATTCTTCGGGCTTCGGCTTCACTCACCTGGGTCTCATCGGGCGTGCCCGCAGTGGCAAGTCTTGACCGGCTTGCGGCACTGCGTTCGATACCTGATCAGTCAGGCAGTTAAACCACCTGACCGTTTTGCACGAGATCTAACGTCAGCGCCGTACGCTTGATGCTCTCGCCATGACTTCCAGGTTGACGGTTGTGTCGCCGATGGCTCACAGCAAGCGCAGCAATTCCTTCATCAGTGGCAGCCGGCGTACGCGCACGGCGCTTGCGCGGAACACCGCGTTGGCCAGCGCAGGTGCGGCCGTCGGCATGGCGAGGAAGCTGGCACCCGCAGGCGGGTGGGCGTCGTTGGACACGGTGATGACTTCGACGTCGTTCGGCAGCTGCGCCATGCTGGCCAGCGGATAATCCTTGTAGTTGTGCTGCTGGATCTGGCCGTCCTTGAAGGTGATGGCGAGATTCAGCGCGGTGGACAGCGCATCGAGTGTGGCGCCGGCGACCTGGCCTTGCAGGCCCAGCGGGTTGATCACGCGGCCGACATCGACCGCGCAGACGACGCGCTGGATGATCAGCTTCTGGCCCTGCATGGCCACTTCGATCGCATGCGCCACGTAGGCGCCGTCGACGTGCCAGCAGGCGATGCCAAGTCCGTTGACAGTGTGCAGCCAGTTCTTCCAATCGATGCGGTCGGCGACCAACTTCAGCACGTTGATGAGGCGGCCGGTGTCCAGCGTGCCGCCGGCACTCAACGGCAGCTCACGGGGCTCGCCGAGCATGCGCAGGTGGGTGAACAGCGGATCCTCTTTCATGCTGTGCGCGATTTCGTCGATGAAGCTTTCCACCGCGAACGCGTTGCTGATGTGCGGCATGCCGCGCATCGGGCCGCGCGGGATCGCCGAATCCAGCGCATACCAGTCGCTGCGGTAGTTCGGCACCAGCGTGGCTGGCAGCTGGTCGGCCTCCAGTTCGGACGTCCATAGCCGGTTGTCGGGCACGTTGCGATGCGCCAGCGCCGAGGCGCTAGCCATGCGCTGGTTCCAGCCGAGTAGCTGGCGCTTGCGGTCGATGATCGCGCTGAGCTGGTGCACGCTGCCGGCGCGGTAATAGTCGTGGCCGAAATCCTGTGCGCGTGTCCACAACAGGCGCACCGGCTTGTCGACAGCCTTGGCCAGCATCACCGCTTCGGCTACGTAGTCGTGATCGAGCCGGCGACCGTAACCGCCGCCGACGCGTGGCACACGGATGTCGATCTGGGCGGGACTCAGGCCAGTCAGACGTTGCACCACCGCCCACGCTTTCTGCGGTGCCTGGGTCGGCACGACGAGGCTGGCGTGATCCTTCTCCAGTCGCACCAGGCAGTTCATCGGTTCGGCGGTGGCGTGTGCAAGCCACGGCTGGAAGTAGGTGGCATCGAGTCTGCGTGCGGCTTTCTTGCGTGCGGCATCGACGTCGCCGTCGTTGCGCACGCGCGTGGTCGGGTCGGTCTTGCCGGCGAGCAGGTCGCCGGCATGTTGCTCGAGTGCGTTGCTGTTCTCGCTGCCGCTGGCGCCGGGTTTCCATTCGAGCTTGAGTTTCTGGCGGCCTTGCAGCGCCGACCAGGTGTCCTCGGCCAGCACGGCCACGACCGGGGCGATCGCCGTGCTGCCCAGCGGCTGGCCGGGCTCGGGCCGCAACCGCACCACTTTCACCACGCCCTTGACGGCCAGCGTGTCCGTGGCGTCGATATGCGCCAGCGTGCCGTCCGGCCACGGGCAGTGCGCCAGTACCGCGACCAGCGCATCGCCGTAGTGCTCGTCGATGGCATAGCGGGTCAGGCCGGTGACGATCGCGCGCGCATCGACATCGCCGACTGGCTGGCCGATCAGTCGATAGTCAGCGGCGGTTTTCAGTGGCGGCGCGTTGGTGGGCAGGGCGATCTTGCTGGCGTCTTCGGCAAGGTTGCCGTAGGTGAGGCGGCGCCCGTCCGGCGCGATCACCGTACCGGCATTGCAGCGCAGCTTGCTGGCCGGCACGCCGAGCCGGCGCGCCGCGGCCTGCAGCAGCAGCCAGCGCGCCAGCGCGCCGACCTGACGCAGGTCATTCCAGGCGGCTGGCGTCGAGCCGCCGCTGCCGCCGACCTGGCGTCCATAGGTCCAGCTTGGCTGCCCGTTGTTGTCGGTGACGCCGAGGCCAAGCGGCACCACGCTGACACGTTTCCAGTCGGCATCGAGTTCGTCGGCGATGATCCGTGGCAGCGAAGTGGCGACGCCGGTGCCGGTATCCGGATCACGCGCGCCGATCAGCACGCTGCCGTCGGCATCGATGCGCACGTAGGCGCCGAGGTTGTAGAAGTGGTCGCCGAGCAGGGCCAGCGGCAGCGGTACATCGGTCGCGTCGGCCATGCGGATGCCGACCACCAGCGCGCCGGCGGTGCCGGCCAGCACCTGCAGGAAACGGCGGCGCGAGAGTCGGATGTGGTCGTGGCAGCCGGTGTCGGACGTGTTTCGATCGTTGCTCATGACTGGGTCGCCTTGCCGGCGACGCGCTTGATCGCGCGGCGCACGCGGGTCTGGCAGCCGCAGCGGCACAGGTTCGACAGCTGATCGATGTCGTCGTCGCCGGGGTGAGGTTTGCGCCTGAACAAGTCGATCGCGGCGATCAGCCAGCCCGGCGTGCAGTAGCCGCAACCGATCGCGTCTTCGTCGATGAAGGCCTGCTGCAGCGGATGCAGGCTGCCGTCGTTGCCGGCCAGACCTTCCACCGTGACGACCTGCTTGCCGGCCAGTTTGGCGAGCGGCTGCGTGATCGCGGACACCGCGATGCCGTCGAGCAGGATCAAGTCGGCGCCGTTTTCGCCGTGCTCGCCACCATACTTTGTGCCGGTCAGACGCAGCACGTCGCGCAGGTACCACAGCAGTGGCATCTGCGGATCGCCGGTGTGCTGGTAGTGCTCGCCGTTGATCTCAAGAGCAATGCCGTCGCGCACCTTCTCGGGCACGATGCTGCTCTCCGGGCTGGTCGGCACGGCCTGGGCTTGCACGGGCACCATCCATCATCTCCTCAAGTTCTGTCCGCACATTGTGGCATTGCTGCCGCCCGCTTAGGGCTTTGCGCGACTGAACAGGCGGCGCCAGACCACGTACACCGGCACGCCGGCCAGCATGATCAGTGCACCGATGCCGGCGTTGCGCGGGTTGTCGCGCATCGTCATCACCACCACCCACGCTACGGTGCCGATGAACAGCAGCGGCAGCCACGGGTAGCCCGGCACCTTGAAGTTCGCCGTGGCGCCGTCGCGGCGGCGATACCAGAACAGCGTGGCGACGCCGACCGCGCAGGCCAGCCAGTCGCCGAACGTGGCGTAGTCCAGCAACTGGCCGTAGCTGCCCGACAGCGCCAGCACGATCGCCCAGCCGGACAGCAACAGCAGCGCGGTGTTCGGCGTGTGCCAGCGCGGGTGCAGTCGCGCTACCGCGCGAAAGAACAGGCCGTCCTCGCCCATCACCTGCAGCACGCGTGCGCCGGCGACCAAAGTGATGTTGCAGAAACCCAGTGTGGAGATCGCCACGCCCAGCGCGATCACTTTGGCGCCGAGCGGGCCGAATACCTGCTGCATCACGTCCGCTGCTGGCGCGTGGCTGGCGGCGAGACCGTCATGGCCGAGCACGGCCAGATAGGCCACGTTGACCAT
Source organism: Rhodanobacter sp. (assembly GCA_035566635.1). Taxonomy (GTDB): domain Bacteria; phylum Pseudomonadota; class Gammaproteobacteria; order Xanthomonadales; family Rhodanobacteraceae; genus Rhodanobacter. The sequence goes on along the minus strand of DATMQY010000005.1, from coordinate 57,209 downwards.
CACGTAGGCGACGATCACCAGCAGCATGCCGAGCGTCAACGCGCGCGGCAGCGTGCGTTGTGGATCGCGCACTTCACCGGCCAGGTTATTGAGATAGGTGAAGCCGGAATACGCGAACAGCACCGGCAGTGCTGCGCCGATGAAGCCGGCCCCGCTGCGTGCCGGATCGACGGCCAGTACCTGACCATGCCCGGCACCGGCGAAGAACAGGCCGCATACCACCAGCACCGCCACCGCAAGCAGCTTGAGCAGGGCGAACAGGTTCTGGATCTGCGCACCGAGGCGGATGCCGAACAGGTTGATGCCGCTGACGAACACCAGCGCGCCGACCGTCAACGGCAGCGCCATCGACGGCGGTAGGCCGAACACCGCCGATGCATAGCTGGCGAAGATTGTCGCCACCGCCGCGCTGGAGCCGGAATAGATCACCAGCAACATGGTCCAGCCGAACAGGAAGCCGGCCAGCGGCCCGAAGGCTTCGCGCAGGTATACATAGGTGCCGCCGGCATGCGGTCGGCGCGCACCGAGTTCGGCGTAGCACAGCGCGCCGATCAGGGTGAGCACGCCGGCACCTGCCCACATCAACAGCAGTGCCAGGCCCGATTCGGTGCGTTGTGCGGCGATGCCGGGGTTGAGAAAAATGCCGCCGCCGATGATGCCGCCGACCACGATCAGGGCGGCATCCCACGGGCGCAGGCTGCGCAGGTAGGCACTGGAGGTGATCGGTTCGCTCATGAGGTCGATCGCGATGACAGGCGTGACAGCATGGCGGTCGATGGCGAGTCCGGCAAGCTGGCGGATCAGCCGGGCATCGCTGACTGGCACGCGAGATGCCAGCCAGCGATGGTGTCAGGTACTACTCAGAAGCCGAAACCACTCTTGAGGAACAGGTCGAAATTCGCCACGTTGAGTGTGCCGATACCTGCGCCCGGCTCATAGCCGGGCTTGCCGGCGTAGAACCAGTTGTCGCCGGCAAGGATGTCGTTGAAGGGCGAGAATTTGCTGCCGCCGAAGATATCCTGCAGCAGATAGACCCGCGGATTCCAGAAGCCGACGCGGTGACCGATGCTCTGCGTCAGCAGCGCGCTGATACCGTTGAGTTGTGGTGCCACGAAGCTGGTGCCGCCCTCAGAGATGAAGTTGGTGGGATTATCGGTACTCGAATAGACGAGGTAACCGGTTTCGGGATCCGCATTCAACGAGATGTCCGGAAGATTCCTGCCGGTGAAATGGCTGGGCAATTTCAGCAGGGTGGTGGGGCCGGCCTGCGGGTCGTTGTAGACCAGCGACTGCTTCGATTCGCTGTTGCGAATACCGCTGGTGAACCACTGGTAAAGCGGTTCGCGCCAATACACGCTGACGCCGCCACCGCCGCCGACCGAGAACAGCTGGTCCCTGGTGGCGAATGGCAGCAGGTAGTCCCAGCCCCAGACGCTTTCCTGCGTGATGGACAGCACCGGGACGCCGGCCGAGTTGCTGAATGTGACCGGCGTGGTGGTGCCGCCGGCGGCCGTGATGTAGGGATCGGATGCCGGCGAATCCACCGTCAGCGGCGCATTGAAATCGCCGGGGGCCGTGCCGGTGCCAAGACCACGCACAGTGTCGTAAGCGCCCGAGTCACCGGTGGCGGCGAACACAGACTGCCCCTGTACGGCCGCTTCCAGCAGGATCTGATGGAACGCGCGCAGGTCGCCGGCGTCCCGGGTATCTGTATTGCTGGCGCCGGTGACGTTCAGGGCGGCGAAACTGAAGATTTCGGGTGAGCCCCAGCTGGTCGAGATGCTGTCTGCCTGGTTGTCCGATACCGCCTGCAGGAAGGCATCAGTGAACCCTGTGCCGACGTTGGGAGCGTCATAGACCAGCACGTTTGCGTCAGGCGCAAGACCACCGGATTGCTCCACATCGAGTGCGGTCTCGCCGCTGCCGCCGTCGATCGCGCCGCCACCGTCCACGTGGATCTGCGTGATGCGATTCAACTTGGTGGTCAGGCCGATGGCGTCCCAGTACGTCTGTGCATCGGCCGGAATGAAATTGGACAAGGTGACGATAGCCAACGTCGAGCCCTTGCCAGTCACGCCGTGTTGGTAGAGCGGATTGATGTTGTAGAAATTGGCGACATCGCCAACGGTGTATTGGCCTGGCTGACCTGTCGCCGTGGGATTGCCGTTGGCAGTCTTGCTCAGGGTGCTGGGTGTCACCGCCAGCTGCAGCCCGCTGATTTGCGGAGCCGTGATGCGATGCGAGCGGTATTTGATCTCATTGCTCAGCCCCGTAGCGTGCACGATGATGCTGTCGAGTGCAGCGGGCAGCACCAGCGGTGCTGCGGGACTGTGGAACGACTGCCCTGACGTGCGCGACACATAGGAATGGATGGGTGTCTGGAACGCCTTGCTGAACTGGTCGAGCGTGCCGCTGGTCTGGATGGCCATATGGTTCGGCAGCACCTGGCCGGTCAGTCCCTGCTTTTTCAGGAAGGCCTGCACCTGGGCGATTTCGGCATTGCTCGCGCCGTATCGCAGGGCAAACTGACTCGTGCTGAGGAATTGCTGGAAGTGCGGGCTGCCGGGGGTCACAGTCTGCTGGATATAACTCTCCAGCTCGGCCTGGTTGTGGAGATTCAATACCAGCGTGACATGCACCGGCTGATTGCTGGGGGCCGCGCCCATGTCGATGGCCGGTTGTACGTTGCCGGCAAGGGCAGTGGTGGCAAAGCCAGCGAGTGTCAGCGTCAGGGATGCGGCTATGGTTTTGCGGCGGATATGCGTGAGCATGAAGACTATCTCCGATAGTTGAAGAACGCTGGCGCAGGGCGGTGGTGTCGACCGCTAAGGCAGCCGCACACCACCAAGTTCTGCCGCATGGGCCAGGCGGTAAACGAGCATCTGAACCGAATCTATTCCCCGAGCAGCGACGCAACGCATCCCCCTGTCGATGGACGTCACGCCGTCTTGGCAAGGTAGCGCTAGTGGGCTTGGGTTGAAAGTGCTTGATGCGCAGCAAGTTTTTGCGAATTCGGGTGATCGTAGCGCAGTGGGAAACGGCGGCGATTGATGTCCGACGGAAGCCGAAGCCGTGCGTTTTGTGTGATAGCGGGCTAGCTCGCCGCCCTCCCGACTGCAGCCAGGGTGCCCGGTTGCGGCACAATAGGCAGCTGGCGCGCCGTGAGCCGTGATTTCCGGCGCAACTTTTCGTTCATTCAAGCCTGCCCCATGACCCTCATCAAGCAAGACGATCTGATCCAGTCCGTTGCCGACGCGCTGCAGTACATCAGCTACTACCACCCGGTCGATTACATCAAGGGCCTCGCTGCCGCTTACGAGCGCGAGGAAAGCCCGGCCGCCAAGGATGCGATGGCGCAGATCCTGATCAACTCGCGGATGGCTGCCGAGGGTCATCGGCCGCTGTGCCAGGACACCGGCATCGTTACCGTGTTCCTCAAGGTCGGCATGAATGTGCAGTGGGACGCCACGATGTCGCTGGACGACATGGTCAACGAGGGCGTGCGTCGCGCCTACAACGACCCGGACAACAAGCTGCGTGCCAGCATCCTGGCCGACCCGGCCGGCAAGCGCATCAACACCAAAGACAACACGCCAGCGATCATCAACGTGGCTATCGTGCCGGGCGACAAGCTCGACGTGATCGTGGCGGCGAAGGGTGGCGGCTCCGAGGCGAAGTCGAAATTCGCCATGCTCAACCCCTCCGACTCGATCGTCGACTGGGTACTCAAGACCGTGCCGACGATGGGCGCCGGCTGGTGTCCGCCGGGCATGCTCGGTATCGGCATCGGCGGCACCGCCGAGAAGGCGATGCTGTTGGCCAAAGAAGCGCTGATGGAGCCGATCGACATCCAGGAGCTGATCGCGCGCGGTCCGAGCAATCGCGCCGAGGAATTGCGCATCGAGCTGTACGACAAGGTCAACGCGCTCGGCATCGGCGCGCAAGGCCTGGGCGGCCTCACCACGGTGCTCGACATCAAGATCAAGGATTATCCGACCCACGCGGCGAACCTGCCGGTGGCGTTGATCCCGAACTGCGCGGCCACACGCCACGCGCACTTCACGCTGGACGGCTCCGGCCCGGTGATGCTCGATCCGCCGTCGCTGGCAGACTGGCCCAAGCTCACTTACGACGCGTCGAAAGGTCGTCGGGTGAATCTCGACACGGTAACGCGCGAAGACGTAGCCAGCTGGAAGCCGGGCGAGACGCTGCTGCTCAACGGCAAGCTGCTGACCGGCCGCGATGCCGCGCACAAGCGCATGGTCGAGATGCTCAACAAGGGCGAGCCGCTGCCAGTGGATTTCCGCGGACGCTTCATCTATTACGTCGGTCCGGTCGATCCAGTGCGTGACGAGGTGGTCGGTCCGGCTGGCCCGACCACCGCGACGCGAATGGACAAGTTCACCGAGCAGGTGCTCCGCGAAACCGGCCTGCTCGGCATGGTCGGCAAAGCCGAGCGCGGTCCGGCGGCGATCGAGGCGATCAAGCAGCACCGGTCGGTGTACCTGATGGCGGTCGGTGGCGCGGCCTACCTGGTATCCAAGGCAATCAAGGCCGCGCGTGTGGTCGGATTCGCCGATCTCGGCATGGAGGCGATCTACGAATTCACGGTCGAGGACATGCCGGTCACCGTGGCGGTCGATTCATTGGGCAGCTCGGTGCATCAGACCGGTCCGCGCGAATGGCAGACACGCATCGGCAAGATTCCCGTGCTTGTCCAATAGAACAGTATGCGCAGTACACGTGTTCGCCTCCTCTCGCCGCGGTGACCGATGAAAGTCTCCTTGTAAGTTAAGAGGGTGTCGAGGTTCGGGGCTTGCGAAGTCTATTTTAGAAGTCTAAACGTCCAAACGACATTTTTGCTATCCCATTGCAATTCTTTTGCCGCAGCGCAACACTGGCCCGATATTTCCCCTAACCACCCATAGCGAATACCTGTGACCTCGCCCAACTCCGAGCCGCTAGCCGCGGACGCCCCCTGGATCGTGATGAAGTTCGGCGGCACCAGTGTCGCCACGCTTCCGCGTTGGCAGAACATCCGCGAACTGGTCGCCAGCCGCCGTGCCGAAGGTGCGCGCGTGCTGGTGGTCGTCTCTGCGCTGACCGGCATCACCGACGCACTCAAGCAACTGTGTGTGCAGGATGAGCCTGGCAAGCGCAACGATGCAGCCAAGGCGATCGTGCAGCGGCATTACGATCTGCTCGATCACATGCAGCTGGCCATGCCGGATACGCTCGGCGCGCGCCTGACCGATCTGGCCAGGCTGGCCGAGGTTGGTCCGGCGGCGAATGGCGAGCTGGTATGGCAGGCGCAGGTGCAGGCGCATGGCGAACTGATGTCCAGCGCGCTCGGCGCGGCGTTCCTCAGTCATAGCGGCCTGTCCACGCAGTGGCTGGATGCGCGCGAGTGTCTCGCCGCGATCGCCTTGCCGAACCAGAACGAGCGCACCCGGCTGCTGTCGTCGATGGTCGAGTCGAAACCCGATCCGGCGCTGAACGCGCGGCTCGCCGTCATCGGCGACGTGTTCATTACACAGGGTTTCATTGCCCGCGATGGCGAAGGTCGTACCGTACTGCTCGGTCGCGGTGGTTCGGATACCTCGGCGGCGTACTTCGGCGCGCTGCTGAAGGCGCAACGGGTAGAGATATGGACCGACGTGGCCGGCATGTTCACCGCGAATCCGCGGCAGGTGTCGGGTGCGCGGCTGCTGCAGAAACTCGACTACGAAGAGGCCCAGGAAATCGCCTCCACCGGTGCCAAGGTGCTGCATCCGCGCTGCCTGTCGCCGTTGCGCGAACCGCGCGTGCCGCTGCTGATCAAGGACACCAACCGGCCGGAACTCGACGGCACGGTGATCGGTCCGGAGGTGCGCGCGCACGCACCCAGCGTCAAGGCAATCAGCGCGCGCAAGGGTATTACCCTGGTGTCGATGGAGTCGGTGGGCATGTGGCAGCAGGTCGGTTTTCTCGCCGACGTGTTCGCGCACTTCAAGCAGCATGGCTTGTCGGTGGACCTGATCGGCTCGGCCGAGACCAATGTCACCGTGTCGCTCGATCCCACCGAGAATCTGCTCGACTCCGACGCGATCGCGGCGTTGGCCAGCGATCTGGCCAAGGTGTGCCGGGTCAAGGTGATCGCGCCGTGCGCGGCAATCACCTTGGTCGGTCGTGGCATGCGTTCGCTGCTGCATACGCTGTCCGGCGTGCTGGCCGAGTTCGGTCAGCTGCGCGTGCACATGATTTCGCAGTCGTCGAACAATCTCAATCTCACCTTCGTGGTGGATGAGGAAGTGGTCGACACGCTGCTGCCGCATCTGCACGATCTGTTGATCGCCGCCGGCGCCTTGCGCACCGACGACAGCACGCTATTCGGCCCAAGCTGGCAGACGCTGTACGGTAGCGGTGAATCGCCCGCGACGGCAACGGCGTGGTGGCGCGAAGCGCAGCGGCAACAGCTGCTGGAGCTGGCCGCCGAGACCACGCCACGCTACGTCTACCACCTGCCGACGGTGCGCCAGCAGGCGCGCGCGCTGAAGTCGCTGGCCGCGGTCGACCGCCTGCATTACGCAGTGAAGGCGAACACCCATCCGGCGATCCTGCACGCACTGGCCAAGGAAGGTTTTGCGTTCGAATGCGTCTCGCCGGGTGAATTGAAAGCGGTTGGCGCAATCGTGCCGGAGTCGGTGCCGCTGCTGTTCACGCCGAACTTCGCACCACACGCAGACTACGTTTTCGCACTTGGCACCCGTGCCACGATCACGCTCGATGCACTGCATCCGCTGGAATATTGGGGCGAGCTGTTCCGCGGTCGCGAGATCGTGCTGCGTGTCGATCTGGGTCGCGGCCTGGGCCATCACGAGAAAGTGCGCACCGGCGGCAGCGGCAGCAAGTTCGGCCTGCCGCTGGATCAGCTCGCTACCTTTCTGCAGCTGGCCGAGGCGCATGGCGTCACCGTGCGTGGCCTGCATGCGCACCTGGGGTCGGGCGTGCTGGACGCCGCTCATTGGGGCGAGGTGTATGTGCAGCTGGCCAGTCTGGCCGAGCGCATCGGCAGCGTGGCGTTCCTGAACATCGGCGGCGGCCTCGGCGTGCCGTCGCATCCGGGTGAGGCGCCGCTCGACATCGCTGAACTCGATCGTGTGTTGCGCGAAGTGAAGGCCGCCTACCCGCAGTATCAGTTGTGGATGGAGCCGGGCCGCTATCTGGTCGCTGACGCCGGCGTGCTGCTGGCGCGGGTGACCCAGCAGAAAGGCAAGGGCGCGTTCCGTTATCTGGGCATCGACACCGGCATGAACAGCCTGATCCGCCCCGCGCTGTACGACGCCTGGCACGAGATCGTGAATCTCAGCCGGCTCGATGAGCCGGCTACCGCGCTGTACCAGGTGGTCGGCCCGATCTGCGAGAGTGGCGACGTACTGGGCACGGATCGTCGTCTGCCCGAGGCGCAGGAGGGCGACGTGATGCTGATTGCGCAGACTGGCGCCTACGGCAAGGTGATGTCCTCGCACTACAACTTGCGCGACGAAGCCGACGAGATCGTGATCGAATAAGCGCCATGGCGTTGGAGAAAGTATTGGTGAGCAACATGATTCAAGCGCGGTTGGCCAAGGTTTTCCGCTTCGTGCGTTGCAGCTACGCCGATGGCGTGGCTGAGCTGGCGTATGCGTTTGACGATGGCGAGGAGCTGGTCGAGCGGATTCGTTTCCCGAATGCGCCGGCGGTTCCGGTCGTGCGTGCCGCAGCGTTCGACGCAGCGCTGAAGCTGCTGCATCTGATCGCCGGCATCAGCTACTACAAAGCCGGCGTGCCACCGAAGATCGAAGTGGCGACAGGTCTGCTCGATGACGCCACCGCTGAGCTGCTCGATCAGCTGTACCTGCACGGCTTGGCCGAGTTTGCCTATCGCAACGGGCTGGATCTGCGTGGGCGCATTGCGTTCCCCCGTGGCGGCACTGCGCCTGTCGTTGATGCGCTGAATTTGCCGAAACGCACGCTGGTGCCGATCGGCGGCGGCAAGGATTCGCTGGTCACGGTCGAGGCGATCAAGTCGATCGGCAGCGAGGCGACCGCGGTGTGGGTCGGCAATTCCGCACTGATCGCCGCCTGCGCCGAACGAACCGGTTTGCCTACGCTGAACATCCAGCGCGAGCTGGCGCCGGGCCTGTTCGAGCTGAACCGGCTCGGCGCGTGGAATGGGCATATCCCGGTGACCGCGGTGAACTCGGCGATCCTCGCCGTCGCCGCAATCCTGTACGGCTACGACTCGATTGCGTTCGCCAACGAACGCTCCGCCTCGGCCGCTACGTTGGAGTACGACGGCCAGCAGGTGAACCATCAGTGGAGCAAGGGTTACGCGTTCGAGCAGCTGCTCAGCAACTGGCTGCATACGCATGTGGCCAGCGACCTGGATTACTGCTCGCTGCTGCGGCCGTATTCGGAACTGGCGATCACCCGTGCGTTCGCAAAACTGACGCCGTACTTCGACGTGTTCTCCAGCTGCAACCGCAACTTCAGAATCCTCGGGCCGAAGCCAGCCGACCGCTGGTGCGGGCAATGCCCGAAATGCCACTTCGTGTTCCTCGCGCTGGCGCCGTTCCTGCCCAAGCCACGACTGCTGTCGATCTTCGGCCGCAACCTGCTTGATGACGAAAGCCAGGCCGCCGGTTTCGACGCGTTGCTGGAATACCAGGACCACAAGCCGTTCGAGTGCGTGGGCGAGGGCGCCGAAGCGCGTGCCGCGATGTATGCGCTGAGCCTGCGGCCGGAGTGGCAGGAGGACGTGTTGGTCGCACGCTTCCATGGCGAGATTCTGCCGCAACTGGACGCGTCGCAGCTGGCGCTGGAGCCGTGGCTTGAGCCATCGGCCGAACATCATGTGCCCGCTCGATTGCAGCCGGCATTGGCGACGATCGGCTGATGCGCATTGCCGATCTGCGCGGTCGTCGCGTCGCAGTCTGGGGCTTCGGCCACGAGGGTCGCGCAGCGATCCATGCGTTGCGCCAGCGCTGCACCGATCAGCACTTCACGTTGTTCTGCAGTGCTGTCGAAGCCGATACCGCCCGCGCGTTCGATGCCGCGCTCGAAGTCGTCGCTGGCGAACCGGATGCCGCGATGCTGGGCCAGTACGACGTGGTGGTGAAGTCTCCTGGCATCTCGGCGTACAAGCCGGCGTTGCTGGCAGCGCAGGTGCAGGGGACGCAGATCACATCCGGCACGGCGCTGTGGTTCGGTGAAAATCCTGATGCGCGCGTGATCGCGGTCACTGGCACCAAGGGCAAGAGCACCACCAGCGCGCTCATCGCGCATCTGGCCCGCGCGCTCGCCGTGCGTACCGCGCTTGCCGGCAACATCGGCATGCCGATGCTCGAGCTGCTCGATCAGCAGGCCGAGCTGTGGGTGATCGAGCTGTCGAGCTTCCAGACCGGCGAAGCCGCGCCGCTGGAGCTCGGCGTGATCACCAGCCTGTACGAAGAGCACCTCGACTGGCACGGCTCGCGCGAGCGCTACGTGGCGGACAAGCTACGGCTGGCCGATTCATCGCGGCAGCTACTGGTGAACGCATTGCAGCCGGTGTTGATGGAACGCACGGCGAGCCATCCGCATCGCCTGCTGTTCGGCCAACCCAGCGGCTGGCACGTTTCCGATGGATGGATCCGCCGCGGCATGCGCGAGATCTTTCCGGTCGATCGACTCGCTGCGCCGGGTACGCACAACGCGCTCAATGCCTGCGCCGCGCTGGCAGCGCTGGAAACTTTCGGGCTGGATGCGGTCACGGCTGCGGCATCGCTCGCGTCCTTTCGACCACTGCCGCACCGCCTGCAACCGCTGGGCGAGCGCGATGGCTGGCACTGGGTCAACGATTCGATCAGCACCACGCCACTGGCGACACTTGCCGCGCTGGAAAGCCTGGGCGGTCGTTCGGTAACCGTGCTGGTCGGCGGCCATGATCGCGGACTGGACTGGTCGCCGTTCGTTGATGCGGTTTGCGATGCGCCGCCGAATGCGATCGTCTGCATGGGCAGCAATGGCGCACGCATCGAATCGGCACTGCGTGCGGCAGACGTGCGTTGTCCGATTGTCCGGGTCGACGACCTCACCGCTGCCATCGCCGCAGCGAAGGCACGAACGCCCGTGGGCGGCGTGATCCTGTTGTCGCCCGGTGCGCCGAGCTTCGATCAGTTCAGGGATTACGCCGAGCGTGGCCGGCGCTTTGCCGACCAGGGCAGCTTCGATGGCGCGTCGATCACCGGTATCGATGGACTCGGCATCCACTGAAACGGTTGCAGTCGTGAGCTTGCGTATCGGGCGATGCCGGGCATCTTGGCGCAGGCACCGTCCGAATCGATCAGGCGATCAACGCAGGGTGTAGCCGGTCACGCGCCAGGTCTTGTCGTTCTCGAGATGGAACGACACCAGCTCGCGCACCGGCGCCTTTGCACTGACGAACTTGCTGGCGAAGGTCACGTTGGCGTAGATACCGGCCGGCATCTTCTTGCCGTCGGACTTCGAGTAACCCACGCCCTGTACGGTGCGCGTGGTGAGCGGGCCGAGGGTCTTGCGGTCGGCGCTGATCTGCTGAATGAACGCATCGCGCGCGACGGCCTGCTTGGCGATGGAGGACGCGCCGTCCCAGACTTCGCCCATCTTGCCGGCATCAACTAGCTGTGCAACCTGCACGGCCGCGCTGACGATTTTCTGGTTCAGCTCGGCCTGCTGCGCCTCCTGTGCCGCCGTGGGCTTCATCTCTGCGCTGGTGGGCGCAGCCGACTGGGCAAAGGCGGTGGAAGTGGTGGCCAGCAGCAGGGCGGACAGGAAGAGTTTTGCGCGCATTGGATTCTCCATGAAAGGTGAGGGCCCCGTCGTGCTACCCAAGGTAGCACGCTCCCCGGACGCTTGTGGAGGGTTCGGCCGCGCCTGCCCCGCGGTCGCGGACAGGGCCTGGCGGGCCGTGTCCGCGACTGCTTTCACAGAGATGGATGCCTACCAGATCTTCACGCGATCCTGCGGTGTCAGGTAGAGTTTCTCGCCGGGCTTCGGGCTGAACGCGTCGTACCAGGCATCGAGATTGCGCACGGTCTGTGCACGGAAGCTGCCGGGGGCGTGACCGTCGCCGATCACCTGGGCACGCAGCGCGGCGGGCCGAGTCTTGGTGCGCCACGACTGGGCGAACGCGAGGAAGAAGCGCTCGTCGCCGCTGAGGCCGTCGATCACTGGCGCGGGCTTGCCGTCGAGCGATTTGTGATACGCGATCCAGGCGATGGTCAGGCCGGACACGTCGGCGATGTTCTCGCCCAGCGTCTGTTGGCCGTTGACGTGCAGACCAGGCAGCGGCTCATAGGCGTTGTACTGCTCGACCAGCTTCTGGCCGGCGGCCTTGAAGTGGGCCTGGTCTTCCGGCGTCCACCAGTTGGCCATGCGGCCGTCGGCGTCGAACTCGGCGCCGGTGTTGTCGAAGCTGTGGCTGATCTCGTGGCCGATCACCGCGCCGATCGAGCCATAATTGGATGCAGCATCGGCCTTCGGATCGAAGAACGGCGCCTCGAGGATCGCGGCAGGGAAATTCAGCGCGTTCTGCAGCGGCAGGTTCACCGCGTTGACGGTCTGCGGCGTCATCCACCACTCGCCCTTGTCGACTGGCTGGTCGAGCTTGGCCAGCTGGTGCCGGTACTCGTGCTGCTCGGCGCGCAGGTGGTTGCCGACGGCATCGTCGGGACTGATGGTGAGGTCGGAGTAGTCGCGCCAGGTTTCCGGATAGCCGACGCCGACGCGGACGGTGGCGATCTTTGCCTTGGCCTTCTGCTTGGTGGCTGGCGTCATCCAGTCGAGCTGATCGACACGGTCGTTGAACGCGGCGAGGATGTTGTCGACCATCTGCTTCACCTGCGCCTTGGACGAGGCAGGGAAGTACTTTTTCACGTAGATCTGGCCGACCGCGTCGCCGAGATCGTTGTTGACCGCACCGATCGCACGCTTCCAGCGATCGCGCTGCTTCGGCGTGCCCTGCAGGGCGTTACCGTAGAACGCGAAGCTGGCATCGGCGAAGGCGGGCGGCAGCAGGCCAGCGCTGTGGTTGATGGTGTGGAAGGTGAGGAAGGCTTTCCAGGTATTTAGCGGCTCGCTGGCGACCAGTGCGGAAATTCCCTTGATCGCACTCGGCTGCCACACGGTGATCTGCTTCTGCGTGTCGAGCCCGGCTGCATGCAGGTAGGCGGCCCAGTCCAGGCCCGGCGCCTTGCTGGCGAAGTCCGCCGTGTTCCAGGGGTTGTTGGCCTTGTGCACATCCTCGCTGTCGACCAGGCTCTCCTGCACCTTGGCGATCTTCATTTCCAGCCCGAACACGGCCTTCGCCTGGGTATCCGCATCGACGATGCCGGCGTTCTTCAGCTGGGCGGCGATGTAGGACTGGTATTTGGCACGGATGCCGGCCATGTCCTTGTCGGTGGCAAGGTAGTAGTCGCGGTTCGGCATGCCGAGGCCGCCCTGCAGCAGGTAGGCCATGTTGTGCGTGGAATCTTCCAACCCCTGGGTGACGAACAGGCCGAACAGGTGCTCGGTGCTGAAGTTGGTGGCGTTGACCGGATCGACATCGGCGCGCAGCTGGCTGCCCAGCACGGCTGCGAGTTCGGCTGGCGTCTTGATCGCGTCGATCCTGGTCAACTCGGGCTTGAGTGGGGTCAGCCCATGCCTGGCGATACCGGTCTGATCCATGAAGGCGGCGTAGTAGTCGGCGATCTGGCGTTCGCTGGAACCGGCGGGTGCCTTGGCTGCCGCGGCCGCCTTGATCAGTTCGGCGTTGCGCTGCTCGGCCTTGTTGAACACCTGCAGGAAGATGCCGGTGCTGGCGCGGTCGGCCGGGATCACGGCTGTCTTGCGCCAGTTGCCGTTGGCATAGCTGTCGAAGTCGTCGCCCGGTTTCACGCTGTGGTCGATGCTGGCCAGATCCACCCCGGTGGGCGCGCCTGAAGCGTGCGCTATCGGGGCAGGCGTGGTCGCCCATGCACTCGATCCGCACAGGACGGCGGCGGTCAGAATCCAACGGATGCGTTGCATGGCTTTATATCCCGGCAGGATGGAATGCCCACGATAGTGCGCCAGCCCGGGTTTGTGGGCATGACTGATGGGCTAGCGCTCAGGGAGAGGCTGCGCGGCTGGCCCATGTTGGGTCTGCCAGGATCAGTGAACGGTATAGGCGTCAGCGCGCCGGATGCAGTCGGTACCTGAGCAGGCAGCAGTCGACGCACGCCTTTTCGGCATCGTTGGGCGAATCCCGTATCCGCCTCCGCGCGCGTCGCGACCTAACCGGTTCTGCCACGCAGCCTCACTCATAGACCTTCGTCAGCAGTAGCGGGTCTGCCGCATCGGGGCGAGCCGCCTTCACATAGGTAACGAAGTACTGCAACACGTGATCAGGCACGGCGCTGGTCAGCCGGACAATGCTCAACGTGTACCCTTGAGTAGCCGCGCTGCCTCTGCGGTCGAGGCAGGTCATGCGCCGCGTAGTGAATTCCGTTGCGCTGGCGATCGCGACCAGGCTGGGAGTGCTGCAGGTGGGTTCGACGATCATGCCCGTGAACGTTATTCGCCCTTCTTCCGCGCGAACAGCCAGCGGAAGGAAGGCCATGACGCTGAAACATGAAGCAACGAGTGAGGGAAGAAAGACAGTCATCATGAAGTGACCTCGGGTTGAACACCCGGCGCATGCCATTCCGACTTTCCGCGCCCAGACAACGACATCCAACCTGTACGTTCCGTCAGGTATCAAGTGTCGATCGGAGGTTTACGCTGTGGGTTTGACGGATGCCCATGATTGCTGGGGCATTTTTTGTTTCAGGCCGCCCTGGCTGCCGGGTGCGCCGTCGATCAAGACCGTTCCGGAAGGAAGCGGGCGTGGCGCAGTCCGTTATTTCTCGTAGCGATAGTTGAAGCTGGCGCGGCTGAAATCGGTGGCCTGCTGGGCCTCGAAATTCCAGCGCTTGCTGAAGCGGTAGCGCAGAGTGATCACCTCGCCCGGCTCGAACAGGCCGACGCCGTAGCTGAGGTAAAGCCGCGGCGACAGGTATTTGCCGACCGTGAACGCGGAGCTGCCGCCGAGCGCCGCGTTGCTGGACACGCCGATGTCGTCCACGCCGAGTTTCGAGCCGACACTCTTGGCCAGCAGGTCGCCGGCGGCAGAGCCGAGTGCCTGCGCAGCGGCGCCGACCATGTCGCCTTCGCCGCCCTTCACCTGCGACAGTGGCTTGCCGGTGACCAGGTACGACAGCGCGTCGGACTGCTCCATCACCGGGTTGGAGAATACGGTGAGGATCGGTCGCTGCGCCGTTCCGGCAACCAGCAGGCCCACTTCCTGGCCTTCGTCGATGGTGGCGTTCGGGTTGAGCTTGCGCACGGCGCGGATGTTGAGGCCGGGGTTGTCGATCGGCGTGCTGGCGAACAGCAGCTGGCCGCGCTGGATCTGCAGGTTCTGGCCGTAGGCGCGATAGGTGCCAGTCACCGTGAGCTGGCCCTGACCGGCGGTGGCGCGGCCGGGACGTTCGATCACCGTCAGCAGTCCGCTCACGCGGCCGTCCAGACCCATACCGACGATATGTGCCTTGTGTCCGAGATCGACCTTGACCAGCGCGCTGATCGGCAACTTGCTGGCGGCTTGTTGCTGCTGCTTCTGATCCACCACCACCACGTCGGGCGAGGCCTGGGTGGCGCCGGCGCCCGGCAGTTTCTCGGCATTCACGTCGGCGCTGTCGATGCCGAGGCTACCGCCGATGTCGACTCCCTTGGCGTCCTGCTTCACGATCAGGTCGGGCGAGACCACCACTTTCGCAGCCGGAATGTCGGCGGCGGTGAACTGGCTGCCCTTGAGCGTGATCGCGGTCTGCGCGCCGGCGCCGAAACCGGCGTTGCCGCTGATCGCCAGCGTGCCAGTGCCGGACTGCACGCTGCCGTTGATCAGGAACCGCTGCGCGTCGGTGGTGCTGACGGTCAGGCGGCCCTGGCTCAGCTTGAGCCCGGCCGCCGGTACTTCGGCGGCGAACTCGTGCACGTTGGCCTGGCCGGTGATTGCCGGTTGCCTGAGCGTGCCGGCGAAGCGGAACAAACCGTTGACGCTGCCCTTGACGTTGGCCACCTCGCTGCTGAACAGCTCGATGAAGGCGAGATTGTTCATGCGCAGGTCGAGCTGGCCACCCAGCGACTGCTGCGCACCGCTGAGGGTGATCTGGCCATCCAGACGGCCGCCATCGTCCAGGCCGCTGTGCACGTCGATGCGCTGGCTGGCGGGCGTGAGTGCGGCATTCAGGCTCAGCTGCTCATAGCGCAGCAACGGCGCATCCGCATGATCGGTATAGGTGATGCTGCCGTGCGCGGAGGTGATCGATGCATGGCCACTGAATGCGCCGGCGGCGCTGCGGCGGATTTCCCCGCTGCCTTCCAGCATGCCGTCGGCGCGCATCGGCAGGTCGGCGTCGCCGGCCGCGTTCAGCAGCAGGGCGAGCGGCAGCGCGTGCAGCCGATAGCTGGCGTCGAGATTGCCGGACTTGTCCTGTTTTGCGGATACGCACAGCTGTGGATCGCCGGCGCTGAGGCACAGTTCGGACAGGCTCATTGCGCCGTCGTTGTAGCTCAGCGACGAAGGCTGCAGCAGGCGCCAGCCGGGCATGCCCTGCGGTTCCAGATCGAGGGTGGAGAGTGTCCCGCGCCATGCCACGCCCTTGAGTGCGCCATGCAGGGCCAGCTTGCCGGAGAGCTGCGTGCCGCGTGCGTCCACGCTCAGCTGATGATCGCCCTGGCTGCCTTCGGCGAGCAGGTTGATGTGCTGGAACATCAACCCCTGCAGATGGGCATTGCCGGTTTGTAGATCCAGCTTGCCGGCTGGATGGGTGATGTCGGGGATGCCGACGATCAGGTGCAGCGTGTCTACCTTCTGCTGCTGCCAGGCCAGCGAGTGCCCTTGCAGTTGTCCATTGATGCTGAGTTTCGGCTGCTTGCCGCGTATGGTGAAATGGCCATCCAGACGGCCGCTGGCATTCGGCAGCCAGTCACCCAGCGAGGCGATCGCCAGTTGCAGGTCAGCATCGTTGCTGGCGCCGGGCAGGGCATCAATCTTCACCGTACTGCCGCCGGAGGCGAGGGCAAGCTGGCCGTCGAGCACATCGTTCGGCGACAGATGCAGCTTGCCGTTGCCGCTGACGACACGCTCGCGCAGCTTGCCGCCGAGTTTGCGGATTTCCAGCGTGGCGTCGGGGCCGCCCTTGGGCAGCGTGCCGTTGCTGGCGATATCGAAATTTAGCGCGCCGTTCCAGCCGGCAAACAACTGGCCAGGGTCGAGTCGGTTGGCAGTCGCCTCGACTCGCCAGGTCAGCGCCGGTTGCAGGGTCAGCGTGCCGTTCGCCTGCAGGCCACCTTGCGCCTGCTTCAGTTCCAGCATGTGCAGCGTGACCAGCTGCGCCGTCCCATCGAGATTCAATGCCAGCTTCGCCAGCTTGCCGGGTGGGCCGATCGCGACATCGCCTTCGGCGTGATACTTGTCGGCACTGCCGCTGGCCTTGAGCTCACCGTGGCTGGCCAGCACCTGGCCAGCCAGTTCCTGCGGCAGCATGAGATCGCTCCAGCGGATATCGAGTTGGGCGCTGAGCGGTTTCGCATCGAGTTGCACGACACCGCTGGCGGCGACACTGCCCTTGATCTGCGGCGAGCCGAGATTGAGTTGCTGCAAGGTCAGCGTATGGAGGTCGTGGCTGAACTGCGCGCGCAATGGCTGCAGCAGTAACTGGTAGTCGTTGAGGTCGAGTCTGCCGTCGAGGCTGCCGCTGTAGCGATCGCCGTGGCCTTGCACGGCGATCGCCAGCGCCTTCAGCGAGCTGTCGCCGAGCAACGGCTTGGGATCGAACCGCGGCGCGTCGAGCCTGCCGCTCCAGACGTAGTCGCCGCTCTGGGTCAGATCCAGTTGCAACTGCGCCACGGTCGGTGCGGTGAGCTTGAGATCGAGATGGGCGAGCTTGCCGTCGCTGTGTGCGTCGAGGCTGCCGGCGTAATCGGTGTCGCCGGATTTCCACGCGAAACGGGCCTTGCCGTCGCCCTGATACTTCGTGCCGAGCGCCAGCTTGCCGACGAGATCGACGTGACCGTCGGGTGCCTGCAGCGCGAGCTGGCGCAGTTCAAGGCCGCGATTGGTCCAGCTGCCGGCGAGATCGAGCTGGTCGGAGGCAAACAATGGCTGACCGTCCTGCGTCACCTTCAGCGTGCCGACATGCACGCGATCGAGGATCAGCTCGATCGGCGGCTGCAACGTGAAGTTGCCGGAGCTGGACGGCTGTTCAGGTGTCGGCTTGGGCAACGCCACCTCGACGCCATCGACATCCAGAGCGAGCAGGTGCACACGCTTGGCCAGCAGCGGCCAGACGCGCAGATCCAGATGCGTCTTCGCCACGTTTACCACCATGCCCTTGCCGTCGTCGTAGCGTACGCCGGCCAAGTCCAGCGGGCCGATCAGGCGGCCCTGCGCCCATTGCACATGCAGCGCACCATCGGTGGCGGCCTGTGCCCGCGCCAGCGCAAAACGCAAACCGGAGCTGGTGCCGAGCAAGCAACCGGCGGTAACGGCGAGCAACAGCAGGATCAGCAGCAGCGCGATGCCCAGCCGGCGTAGCCAGTGGCGGCGAGAAGCGGGTGCTTTGGCGGTCGTCGTGCTCATCAGAAATCCGGTCCGATCACGAGGTGCAGCTCGATGCCATGCGCGCGTGAATCGTGGATGGGGGTGCCGAGGTCGACGCGGATCAAGCCGACCGGCGACAGCCAGCGCACGCCGAGGCCGGCGCCGATTTTCGGGCGATAGTCGATGCCGCTGAACGCGTTGCCGGCATCGACGAAGGCGGCCATGCCCCAGTTGCGCGTGAAGTAGTGCTCGACCTCGGTGCTGGCTACCAGCAGGCTGGTGCCGCCGATCACGCGGTCCTCGCTGTTGCGCGGGCCGATCGACTGGAAACCATAGCCGCGCACCGAGCGGTCGCCACCGGCGAAGAAGCGCAGCTGCGGTGGCAGCGCGGTGAAGTCGTTGGTCCAGGTGTAGCCGGCGCTGCCGCGCAGGATCAGCCGGTTGCGCTTCTTCGCACCGAACGCGCGGATCCATTTCGCGTCGGCGGTGACCTGGCTGAAACGGGCATCGGACAACAGGGTGCCGGCGGTGCTGCGTGCGGCGAGGCTGATCGACCAGCCGCTTCGTGCGAAGTTGGGGTTGTCGACCTGCTTGCGCGACAGCGATGCCTCGCCGAACACCTCCGTGCTGCGGCCGTGTTCGACGCCGGGGGCGTTGTCCGGCTCGTTGCCGACCTTGCCGACGGTGAACGTGCCGACCAGCGCGTGCACGCCCAGCGTGCGCACCCAGTCATGCCACAGACGGGTCTCGTTGCCGACCAGTTCCAGCGTGCGTGACTGCGAGGTGGTGGTGTTCGCGTCGCGGAAATTCGCGCCGAAGTTGAAGCTGCGCTGGTTGTTGCCGGGCAGCGGAATCGAGTACAGCGTGGATAGTGTCTTCAGTCGCTGCGCCAGCACCAGTTCGTTCTTCCACTTATGCCCATGTCGGTTGACCCAGCGCCGTTCAAGGCCGCCGCGCATGCCGAAGCCGGTGTCGGTGCCGATGAACGGGCCACCGGTGTAGATGCTGCGTTTGGCCGGCGCCAGCTGCACGTTGACGTCGATCACGCCATCCTTCGCTTCGTCCACGTCCGGCAGCACGTTGACCACCGCGAAATAATCCGCGCCGTTCAATGCCTGCTGCAGTTCCAGCAGCTGATCCTGTGCGAAGTAGTCGCCAGACTTGAACGGTACGTAGCGGTCGAGAAAGCCGTCGTTGAACTGCGAGCCCACGAAGTGCACCCGGCCGTAACGGTAGCGTGGGCCTGCCTGCCACGCCAGCTTGATGGTGGCGCTGCGGTTGGCGCGGGTCACTTCGACCCGGCGGGTGAGCAGCCGTGCATCGAGAAAACCGTTGGCGGTGAGCTGCGCACTCAGCGCATCGCGTGCCGCGTCGTAGCTGCCATGGTTGAGCGGCTTGCCCTTCATCCGTTCCAGCGCGCGTTGCGCGCGACGGATCGGGGCGATGTCGGCAGCCGTCTTGTCCAGTTGCACATCGACGGCGGTGACTTTCACCGGTTCGCCGGGTATCACGTGCAGGGTCACCCGCCAATCCTTGCCTACCTGCTGCAACTCGCCAGTGACAGTGGCCTCGTAATACCCGTAGGGCTCCAGCGCGGACTTCGCCTGATCCGGTGCGCGCTCGTACAGTCGGCGCAGCTGGGCGTCGCTGACCTCGCGCGTGGCGTATGGCGACAGTCCGACCGCGGAAACCACCGCGCCTTTCAGCGGATCCTCGACGCCATCCACGGTCAGCTGCACGCCAGCATGGGCCTGCGACGCCAACAGCCACAGCGGCAGCAGCAACAGACTCAGGCGTCGGGGGAATCGGCGCATGCGTGGGGTTCCGTCCTCGATGGCGTCTGCACAGGTTGTAGGCAGCTTACCGAAACGGACATTGGCTGCGTATGAACGCTGGTGCTTTCTCTCGTTCCTGAGCAACAGCGCGTGCCTGATTTACCGATGCGGCCGAGGCCGCACCAGCTGGCCGCATCAGCCCGCCTTATCGCCTGCCGTGTGCGCGATCCACGCGCCGATCACCGCCGACACGTACGGGATCGACTGCGCGGCGAGGATGAACATCCACAAGGTGCCTTCGATGTAGCGCGTGCCATAGCCCAGCGCCATGCCGACGATGCACAGCGCCAGCGCCACGGCCATCAGCCATTCCTCGCGCACCGGCGCGAACGCGGCGAAGTTGCTGCCGCCCAGGCGCCGGCTCTTGGCGGTGACCACGAACGAGGTCTTCTCGCGGGTCAGTCCGTGCAGGATGCCGCGCGCGATCGCGTGCGACAGGCCCATGCTGGCCAGCGATGCCATCAGCGTGTCGTACCAGCTGCACGGTACACGGGCGCGATACAGCACGATGCCGAAGATCGCCTTGGCGAAGAAGAAGCCGATCACCGGAATCAGGAACAGCTGCATCGGCAGACTGAAGTACTGCGGGAACGCCACCATGCCGGCGGTCCAGAACAGTGCCATCAGGGTGAAGATCAGATGCAGTGCGTCGGCGAACCAGCTGAACCAGCCGGTGAGGAAGTGGAAGCGCTGGCCGGCGGACAATGGCCCGGCCTTGGTCATCCAGTCCCAGCGGCCCTTGAGGATCTGCATTGCGCCGAACGCCCAGCGATAGCGCTGGCTCTTGTAGGCCTTGAAGTCGGCCGGGGTCAGACCCTTGCCCATGAGCTCGTCGACGTAGACCAGCTCGTAGCCGGAGTGCATCAGGCGCAGGCCCAGCTCGGCATCCTCGCAGATCGTCCACTCCGACCAGCCGCCGGTGCCTTCCAGCGCCGTGCGCCGGACCATCGTCATGGTGCCGTGCTGGATGATCGCGTTGCGCTCGTTGCGATGGTGCATGCCGATGCGGAAGAAGCCGTCGTACTCCCACGCGGTCATCCGGCGGAACGCGTTGTGCTCGAACTCGCGATGCGCCTGCGGACACTGCACCACGGCCACTTTCGGATCATGGAAATGGCCGGTGAGGGCGGCCAGCCAGTCGGCGCGTACCTCGTAGTCGGCGTCGATCACCGCTACCACGTCGGCGCGCGGGTCGGTCTCCTTCAGGCCGAAATTCAGCGCGCCGGCCTTGTAACCGGGCCACGGTTCGAGGTGGAAGAAGCGGAAGTGCTTGCCGAGTTTTTCGCAGTACTCCTGTACCGGCTTCCACACGGCCGTATCCTTGGTGTTGTTGTCGATCACCAGCACTTCGTAGTTGGCGTAGTCGAGCGCGGCCAGCGAATCGAGCGTGACGATCACCATCTCCGGCGGCTCGTTGTAGCAGGCCAGGTGGATCGACACGAACGGTTGCTTCTCCGGCGGATCCGGCGTGAGCATGCCGGCATGGCGCATCCAGTCGCGCCGCCACAGTACCTCGGTGAACTCGAAGCCGTTGATCAGCAGGATCGCCAGAATCGCGATCTGCGCCGGGAACAACAGCACCAGCATGGTCCAGTCGATCCAGCTCAGATAGAAATTGAACGGTAGCGTGGCGGCCCAGGTCAGCAGCCCGCAGGCGAGCTGGATCAGCGCGCAGAAGAAGAACCGCCCCATCAGCTTGAAGCGGCTGAAGCGACGCGCGAAGAAGATCATCGGCAGTAGCGCCAGCAGGCTCGCCGCGATCGCCTTCCACGGCCAGCCGGTGTCTTCCGTCACCGGGCCGGTCAGCGGGAATTTCAGCTGGCGGTCGGCGTTGAACATGCCCCAGTACGCACCAGTGCGGCCCTCGCCGAGGTTCTCCTTCCACGGCTGGTCGAACGCTTCCAGCAGGAAGTAGTCGATGTGGTTGCTCTTGGCGATGTTCATCCATTCGCGGATGAAGATCGCCTCGTTGGAGACCGAGGGGTTGGCATATTCGTGCCGATCGCCATTGGACGGCCAGCCGATCTCACCGACCACGATCGGCTTGTTCGGGAAGCGGTTGCGGATCGCTTCGTAGGCGCCCAGCGCCTGATTTGCCGCTACCGGACGCGATCTCGAATCGGATATCGGCACGCCGTTCCAGAACGGGAACAGATGGATGGTGATGAAGTCCACATGTTCTGCCAGCTCGGGATACTTCAGCCAGATGTAGTCCGGCTCGGCGATCGACACCGGCTGGTGCAAGGCCGCGCGCACGCGATCCAGGTAGGCCATCATCTGTTCGGGCGTGAGGTCGTTGCGGAACAGCACCTCGTTGCCGACGATGACGCGGGTGATCGTTTCCGGATACGCGCGCGCCTTGGCGATCAGCACCTCGATCTCGCGTTCGTTGTTATCGAGGCGCTTGTCGATCTCGGTGCCGGCCATCACCTTCAGGCCTTGGTTCTGCGCCAGCTGATACAGCTGCGGATTCTGCTGCATCGTGTAGGTACGCACGTTGTCGGTGTACCGGTGCAGCAGCTTCAGGTCGGCAGTGATCTCGTCGTCGCTGGGGTAGTCCTGCTTGAACGGACTCTGATAGCGCTGGAACACCGACAGCGAGAAGCCGTCGATCTTGCCGTGCCAGTCCTCCGGACCGTGCGGCAGATTGCTCCACCACCACAGCCCGATATTCATCGCGGCCACGACCAGGGCAAGCAGGATCGCGATGAGCAGTGGATATCGACGGTTGTGGTTTGTTGCGGTGGCGCTCAAAAAAATCCCCGGAGGAAGCCTGTGCAACAGGCGATAAATCCTGAGGAGCTTAACCAATGCAGGGCCGCAGGCTCAACAAACATCGTCGGCATGGGTCAGCGCAAGGTCAGGAGCGATGGGAAATTTCGACATCCCTCGCTGCCCGTATGGTCCTGCAGTTGCCACCGCGGCGATACGAAAAACGGCGCGATCGGGTGATCGCGCCGCCTGTCTTCGAGCCTGCTAGACACCATTAGAGCGTTTATCTGAGCAGCGAACGCAGCATCCAAGCCGTTTTCTCGTGTTCCATCAACCGGCCGGTGACCATGTCGGCGGTGCCTTCGTCGCCGGCGTCAGCAGCGACCTTGATGGTGGCGCGGGCGGTGTGGGCGGCGATCTCGTGGCCTTCGACCAGTTGGCCCACCATCTCCTTCCACTCCGGCACGCCGGCTTCCTCCTTGATCGAGGTGAGCTTGCCGAATTGGCTGTAGGAGCCGGGCGCGAACACATCGAGCGTGCGGATGCGCTCGGCCACTTCGTCGGCGGCCAGCCACAACGCGTTGTACTGGGTCTCGAACATCGCGTGCAGGCTGTTGAACTGCGGGCCGGTGACGTTCCAGTGGAAGCTGTGTGTTTTCAGGTACAGCGAGTAAGTGTCGGCCAGCAACTTGGACAGATGCCTCGCGACGGCTTCACGATCCTTCTTGGCGATACCGATGGAAATGGCCATGCGCTGCTCCTTCCGGTTGGGGATGCGGTGTACAGACAGTAGCGGCTCGACCGCTGGCCTGGAAATGAATCCTTACGATGCTGCCGATAGCCGAAGGCTATCGAGTAGGCGAGTCGCCAGCGGCTATCATGTGCGGTCCGATGAACGACATCCGTACCCCCGAGCCCGCCGCCGATCCCAGCCTGCGCCACTTGCGCAGGCAACTGGATACGGTCTCCAGTCGCGACTTCGGTCGCCTGCTGGGCCGCTGGCGCGCGCTGTCGCGCAGGCCTGACGAGAACAAGCTGGCGGTCTTGGTCGCGGATATCGAGCGTTCGGCGGCGAAACGCCGCGCCCGCGTCGCGGCGAAACCGGCGACAAGTTTGGACGAATCGCTGCCGATCAGCGCGCGCGGCGCGGACATCATCAAGCTGATCCGTGAGCATCAGGTGGTGGTGATCGCTGGCGAGACCGGCTCTGGCAAGACCACCCAGCTGCCGAAGCTGTGCCTGGCCGCCGGTCGCGGCGAGGCGGGCATGATCGGTTGCACCCAGCCGCGCCGGCTGGCCGCGCGCTCGGTTGCCCGCCGCGTGGCCGAGGAGTTGGGCACGCAGGTCGGCGATATCGTCGGCTTCCAGGTGCGCTTCAACGACCAGGTGTCCGAGCGCAGTCTGATCAAGTTCATGACCGACGGCATCCTGCTCGCCGAGACGCAGGGCGATCCGTGGCTCTCCGCGTACGACACCATCATCATCGACGAGGCGCACGAGCGCAGCCTCAACATCGACTTCCTGCTCGGTTACCTGAAGCAGCTGGCGCTGAAGCGGCCGGAGTTGAAGATCATCGTCACCTCGGCGACGATCGATACCGCACGCTTCGCCGAGCATTTCGACGGTGCACCGGTAGTCGAGGTGGAGGGTCGCGCGTATCCGGTCGAGCTGCGCTGGCGCTCGCTGGACGAAGTCGCCGCGCGGCAGGGCCGCAGCAAGGATATGCAGCAGGGCAGCGCCGAACACATCGCCGCCGTGCTCGATGAAATCAGCCACGACGACCCGCGCGGCGACGTGCTGATCTTCCTGCCCGGCGAGCGCGAGATCCGCGACGCGCATCTGCTGCTGTCGCGCCGGCAGTATCGCGAGACCGAGATCATGCCGCTGTATGCGCGGCTGTCTGCCGGCGACCAGGATCGCGTGTTCAAGCCCGGCATCAAGCGCCGCGTGGTGCTGGCCACCAACGTGGCCGAGACATCGCTGACCGTGCCGCGCATCCGTTACGTGGTCGACACCGGCACCGCGCGGGTAAAGCGTTACAGCCAGCGCAGCCAGCTTGAGC
Source organism: Rhodanobacter sp. (assembly GCA_035566635.1). Taxonomy (GTDB): domain Bacteria; phylum Pseudomonadota; class Gammaproteobacteria; order Xanthomonadales; family Rhodanobacteraceae; genus Rhodanobacter. Next base: position 32,953 of record DATMQY010000005.1, on the reverse strand, counting down.
GGTTGCACGTGGAGCCGGTGTCGCAGGCGGCCGCCGATCAGCGCAAGGGCCGCTGCGGACGCGTCGGGCCGGGCATTTGCTATCGCCTTTATGACGAAGCAGACTTCGCCAGCCGTGCCGCGTTCACCGATCCGGAGCTGCTACGCTCGTCGCTGGCCAACGTGATCCTGCGCATGCTGGCGCTGCAGCTGGGTGAGGTCGAGGCGTTCCCGTTCCTGGAAGCGCCCGACCCGCGCGTAGTGGCGGATGGCTATCGCCGCCTCGCCGAGATTTCGGCGATCGATGACGCGCGCAAGCTCACCGCGATCGGTCGCACCCTGGCGCGACTGCCGATCGACGTGCAGCTGGCGCGCATGCTGGTCGAGGGCGAGAAGCTGCACTCGCTGCGTGAGCTGCTCACCATCGTGTCGTTCCTCAGCATCCAGGACCCGCGCGAGCGCCCGTCCGACGCACGCCAGCAGGCCGACGCCGCGCATGCCGTGTTCACCGATCCGAAGTCCGACTTCGTCGGTGTGCTTAACCTGTGGCGTGCTTATCACGACGCGCACGAGGAGCTGACCCAGTCGAAACTGCGCGACTGGTGTTCGCGGCACTTCCTCAGCTTCATGCGCATGCGCGAGTGGCGCGAGTTGCATCGGCAATTGCTGCTTGTGGTGCAAGAGCTTGGCTGGAAACTGGATGGATCGACTCCCGCGCCGCAAGCCATGGAAAAGAGGATGGAGTTGAAACGACATTCTGCGTCGAAACGGAACGTTTCTCCGCGCGTCCATCCTGCACATGTGCTGGCACCTCTCAAGCCGGCGACCAGCGAGGACGATGCGAGTCGTTTGTACGAAGCGGTGCATCGTTCGCTGCTCACCGGCTTGCCGACCCAGGTCGGTCGCAAGGACGAGAAGGGTGTGTACCAGAGCACTCGCGAGCGCAAGTTCCATGTATTCCCCGGCTCGGCGCTGGCGAAGGTGCCGCCGAACTGGGTGTTCGCTTCGCAGATCCTCGACGTCGGCGGACGCGTGTGGGGCATGATGAATGCGCGGGTGGAGCCGCTGTGGATCGAGCAGCAGGCTGCGCACCTGCTGCGCATGAGCTGTCGCGATGCGCACTGGTCGAAGAAGCGCGGCTGCGTGGTGGCGTATGAGCAGGTGAGCCTGTTCGGCCTGGTGCTGGTGGAAAAACGGCCAGTCACTTTCCAGCAGCAGGATCCGCCGCTGGCGCACGCGATCTTCCTGCGCGAGGCGCTGATCCGCGGCGACATTGATAGCCGCGCGGATTTCGTGCGCGCGAACCAGCGTGTGCTCGAAGATGCGTTGGGTATCGAGGCGAAGCAGCGCCGCGAAGGATTGATTCGCCATGAGGACGATCTGGTCGCGTTCTTCGAAGGCAAGTTACCTGAAGAGATCGCCAGCAGCCGCGCGCTGGACGCATGGTATCGCAAGGCACGCCCGGCCGAGCAGGCCGCATTGCGCTGGTCGCTGGACGATGTAATGGTTGGTGGCGCTGGGCTGGATGCGAAGGCGTTTCCCGCGGCGCTTGAAATATCGCCGCAGCGTTACAAGTTGGAATACCGCTTCATGCCCGGCGACGAGGCCGATGGCGTCACCTTGCATCTGCCGCTGGCGATGTTGAACGCGTTGCCGGCCGCCCGCTGCGAATGGCTGGTGCCCGGCCTGCTGGGTGAGAAGGTGGCCGAGCTGATCCGCGGACTGCCGAAGGCGTTGCGGCGCAACTTCGTACCGGCGCCGGATTTCGCACGTGCGTTTGTCGAGGCCGAGTCGCCGCGTGACGAGCCGCTCGCGAAAACGCTGGCGACATTTCTGAAGCGCGCCACCGGTGTCGATATTGCCGCGGCCGAATTTGCTGCCGTCGAGCTGCCGCCGCATTTCCGCATGCGTTACCGGTTGCACGATGAGGACGGGAAAACGCTGACCAGCGGCCGCGACCTCGCCGCGCTGCGTGGACAGTGGGAAGGCCAGGCGCGCGAGGCGTTTTCGCGCAAGACCGACATCGAGCTGACCCGCGAGGATGTGGCCAGCTGGGATTTCGAGGAGATCCCCGCGCAGGTGCGTTCCGACGGCGGCCTGATGGCGTTCCCGGCGCTGGTCGATCTGGGTGAGACGGTGGCGCTGCGCGTGTTCGAGCGCAGTGACGAAGCGCGCGTAGCACATCGGCAGGGCGTGGTGCGGTTGTTGCGCAACGCGCTGGCCAGCGATGCGAAGCAGGCGCGTCGGCGCCTGCCGATCGGCAACGCGCTGGCGCTGAAATACGCGCCGCTCGGCGGTGTCGATGGTCTGCGCGAGGATTTGCTGGAGGGCGGCTTCGGCGATCTGCTCGGACAGCACGAACTGGATGTTCGTACGGCCGGCGCGTTCGAGAAGCTGCGCACGCAGTTTTCGCGCGAGCTGTTCGGCGCCGGCATCGAGCGGCTGAAGCTGGCAGAGCCGATCATCGAGGCGCAGGCCGAACTGAAGCCATGGCTGCAGCCGCCCCTGCTGGGCTTCGCGCGTGCCAGCTATGACGATCTGCGCGAACAGTTCGACGCGCTGCTGGCACCGAGCTTCCTGCGCGAGCTGCCGGCGGCGCGACTGCTGCATTACCCGCGTTACCTCAAGGCGATGCGCCTGCGTGGCGAGCGGCTGCGCCAGGATCCGGCGAAGGATCAGCAGCGCATGCTGCAAGTCATGCCCTATTGGCGCGCGTACCTGCAGCACCGTGCCGCCGGCGCCGATGCGGCGGACCTGGCCGAGCTGCGCTGGCTGATCGAGGAATGGCGCGTGTCGCTGTTCGCGCAGGAACGGAAGACCGCCGAACCGGTCTCGGCGAAGCGGTTGGCGAAGGCGCTGGCGACGCTGGGCTGAGCGGGAGTCTGCGGCGAGCAGTACGCGATTTGCCGAGGAAAGCATAGGTACTGCGGCTACTATGGACGTCCGTAACCGGACATTCCGTCGCATGGCCCCGCCCGTCAAATCCACCAGCCTGCAGCAATGGCGCGACCGCGCCGGCACGTTGCCGCCGGTGCTGGACGAAGCGTTGCAGGCGTGCGCAACCCATTCTGTTCCCGAGGCCGAGTGCTGCGACGTGCTGGATCTGCTCGGCATGCTCGGTTGCGATGCGCAGACCCAGGCGGCGGCGTTGTGGTTTGAGCTGGCGCGGGTCGAGCCGGCGTTGTGGAAGGCGCAGGGCGCGAAATTGCCGGCGGAATTGCAGCGACTGGTCGGCGGCCAGCAGGCGGCCGAGCAGGTATGGGCGTTGCACGCACAGCGGGCGCCGGAGGGCGCGGCCGAAGGTTTGCGCCGCCTGCTGCTGGCGATCGTGCGCGACCTGCGGGTGGTGTTCGTGCTGCTGGCGCGGCAACTGGCACGGATGCGCGCGGCATCGTCGTTGCCGGTGGAGCAGGCGGCTGCGCTGGCGCGGCTGACCCGCGATATCCATGCGCCGCTGGCGAACCGGCTCGGCATCTGGCAGCTGAAGTGGGAGCTGGAGGATCTGGCGTTCCGTTTCCTGCAGCCGGAAATCTATCGTCGCATCGCCAAACTTCTCGACGAGCGGCGCAGCGATCGCGAGAGTTTCATCCGCGAATCGCTGGACGAATTGCAGCGCTCGCTCGCCGCCGCCGGCATCCATGCCGAACTGGCCGGGCGGCCCAAGCACATCTATTCGATCTGGAAGAAGATGCAGCGCAAGTCGCTGGACTTCTCAGACATGTACGATATCCGTGCGGTGCGCGTGCTGGTCGACAACATCACCGACTGCTACGCCGCACTGGGCGTGGTGCATGCGCGCTGGCCGCATCTGCCGGGCGAGTTCGACGATTACATCGCGCGGCCCAAGGCGAACGGTTACCAGTCGCTGCACACCGCCGTGCTGGGCCCGGCCGGCAAGACGCTGGAAGTGCAGATCCGCACGCACGAGATGCACCGGGCGAACGAGCTGGGCGTGGCCGCGCACTGGCGCTACAAGGAAGGTGGCAGCAGCGACGCCGAGTTCGAGGCGAAGATCGCCTGGATGCGCAAGCTGCTGGAGCCGCGTGGCGACGACGACAGCGCGCTGGCCGCCGAGCTGCATACCGAACTGCTGGAAGACCGCGTCTATCTGCTGACGCCGAAGGGCGAGGTGTTCGATCTGGCGCGCGGCTCGACTGTGCTGGATTTTGCCTACCTGGTGCACACCGAGGTCGGTCATCGCTGCCGCGGCGCCAAGGTCAACGGCCGCATCGTGCCGTTGACGTTCCAGCCGCAGAGTGGCGACCGGGTGGAAATCCTCACTACCAAGCTGGGCGAGCCCAGCCGCGACTGGTTATCGCCGCATCACGGTTACCTCAACACCTCGCGGGCGAAAGACAAGGTACGCGCGTGGTTCCGCCGGATCGCCCACGATGCGAATCTCGCGGTCGGCCGCAGCATGTTCGAGCGCGAGCTGAAGCGGCTGGCGCTGTCGGGTGCGGATGTGAGCAAACTGCCCGCGCACTTCCACCTGCAGACCCACGACGAGCTGCTGGTCGCACTGGCGCTGGGCGAGATCACACCCGGCCAGATCGCCCGCGTCGTGCAGGAAGCTGCGCAGCCGCCGGCATCGCCTCCGACGCCAGTGACGGCACGGCCGACCACGCTCGATCACGGCGCGCTCAGCATCGAAGGCATCGGCAACCTGCTGACCACGCTGGCGCGCTGCTGCCAGCCGCTGCCCGGTGATCCGGTGCGCGGTTTCATCACCAAGGGGCGTGGCGTGTCGGTGCACCGTGCCGATTGCGGCAGCCTGGCGCGGCTGGTGCGGCGCGATCCGGATCGGGTGATCGAGGTGAGCTGGGGCAACGCGGCGGCGCAGGCGTACGAGGTGGATATCGAACTGCGTGGCTACGACCGCAAGGGCCTGCAAAAGGACGTCACCAGCGTCATCAGCAATGCCGGCACACACATTATCGCCTCGTCTAGCCGACTGTTCGCGCATACCGGCGAGGTGGAGATGCGCTTCACCCTGCGTGTTCGCGACTTCGAGCAGCTGTCGACCCTGCTCGGCAAACTGCTGGCGCTACCGAACGTGGTCGACGTGCGCCGCGTCGGCGTCGGCTGAATGACCCCGCAATGCCGGGGTATCGGCGGCACGGCGCTTCGCAGCCCGATGTTAAGCTGCAGCGACAGCCTTCACAGCCACGGATCATGAGCGGACGCCGAGACCAGCACGACGCACATCCACCCATTCGCACCGAGCCCACCTTGGGTGATCTCGATCGGCTGGATGCGCCGCGCGTGGCGTCCACCGACGGTCTGCCGCAGGTATCGGTCGAACCACGCCATCCACGTGCGCGGACGAGTGCGCCGGTACGCCGACGTCGGCGTGGCTGGCTGATTCCGCTAGTAGTGTTGCTGGTGATCGCGCTGGCCGGCACGCTCTGGCTCAACCAGAACCGCTTGCGCGGCATGCTGCCGCGTACCGACTTCAACACGGTGCTGACACAGGCGCAGCAGGCCTTGCAGGATGGCCGTCTGGACGGCCAGGACGGCACCAGCGCGCGCGAACTGTTCCAGGCCGCGGCGGCGCTGGAGCCGGACAACGATCGTGCGCGCGACGGCCTGCGCCAGGTCGGCCAGGCCGAGTTGGCGCAGGCCGATGCCGCGCTGCAGGCGGGTCATCTCGATCAGGCCACGCAGCAGGCGGCGGTCGCGCGCGAGCTGCTCGGCGGCGGAAGCGACATCGACCGGCTCGATCACGCGATCAGCAGTGCTCATGCAGGACAGGTGCAGACGGTGGATCTGATCGATCAGGCCCAGAAGGCACTGGCCGCGGGCAAGCTGGACGGCGCGGATGGTGCCGGTGCGCTGTACCAGCGCGTGCTACGCGCCGATCCGGGCAATGCGGTGGCGGCGCATGGACTCGATCAGGTTGGCTACGCACTGGCGGTACAGGCGCGCAAGGCGTTCGATGCGAAGGACGCCGCCGCAGCCAATGCCAGCATCGAACAACTCGCCGCGCTGCAGCCGAACAATGGCGCGTTGCCGGCGCTGCGCGCGCTGCAGGCGCAGACGCACAAGCAGGACAATACGGCGCTGGATACGGCACTCAAGCAGGGCCAGGATGCCTTGCGCGCGGGCCGCATCGGCGGCGCCGGCGACGACACCGCACTGGCCTATTTCCAGGCTGCGCTCAAGCTCGATCCGGACAATCCGCAGGCGCGCGCGGGCCTCGGCAACGTGGCGCAGGCGATGACCGTGCAGGCGAGCGCGGCGATCGATGCCGGCGACACTGCGCAGGCGGCGAAGCTGCTCGATCAGGCGGCAGCGTTGGCGCCGAAATCGGCCGATCTCGCGGCCGCGCGCGCGCGTCTGGGCAGCGTAGCGTCACCGCCCGCGGCGGCGGCAGCGGATGTTGCCGACGCAGCGCCCGCAGCGCTGTCGCCGCAGCAAAATGCGGCGGTGGCGCAGCTGGTGCAGCGTGCGCAGGTAGCCACGAAAGCCGGCGACATCATGATGCCGCCGGGCGACAGCGCATACGATTTGTATCGCAGCGCGCTGGCGATCGACGGCAACAACGATGCGGCGCTGCGCGGATTGCAGGCGTTGCCTGGCCAGGTCGAGCAGCAGTTCAACCAGGCACTTGGCGCGGGCAAGCTGAAGCAGGCCGACGACATGCTGGCCAACCTGGCCGAGCTGGCGCCGGGCGATGCCGCGCAAGGTGCGTTGAGCGATCGGCTGGCCGGCGCATGGCTAGATCAGGCCGAGCAGCAGCTGGGGCGCGGCGACAACGTCGGCGCCAGCCAGTCGCTGGAGCGTGCCCGCAAGCTGGCGCCGAATCATCCGCGCGTACTCGATCTGACGGCACGATTGCAGGGCGGCCGGTGAGCGCTGCATGACGGTGCTGGTGTTCGGCGGCAGCAGCCAGATCGGCCACTTCCTGTTGCCGCGACTGCTGGCCAGCGGCGAACCGGTACTGGCGTTGAGCCGGCATCCGCGGCCGGCGCAAGCCGGAGTGCACTGGCTGCAGGGCGCACTGCCCATCGACGTTCCGGAACTGCCGCCGTTGTCGGCAATCATCAGTTTCGGTCCGCTGCAGGGCTTGGCCGACTGGCTGGTGCAGGCCCGTTTGACCGATGCGCCGCGGGTGATCGCCACCAGTTCGATGAGCGCCGAAACCAAACGCGATTCCAGCGTGCCGGCCGAGCGTGCCATTTCGCGCCAGCTGCGCGACGGCGAGACGGCACTGGCCACGGCGTGTGCCCGCCATGGCTGCGCCTGGACGGTGCTGCGGCCAACTCTGGTTTACGGCGCCGGGCTGGACAAGAGCCTGACCCCGATTGCCCGCCGCGCGATGCGCACGCGGCTGTTTCCGCTGCCGTCCGGTCGTGGTCTGCGTCAGCCGGTGCATGCGGACGATATTGCGCAGGCGGTGCTGGCTGCGCTGGAATGCCCGGCCGCGGCGGGCCGGATCCTGCCGATCGGCGGCGGCGAGCGCCTGCCGGCCGGCGAGATGTTCGCGCGGGTGCGTCGCAGCCTGCCGCGTACCACCGTACCGCTGCCGCTGCCGGCGTGGCTGTTGCGGCTGGGACGGTACGCGCTGCCATCGCAGCGAGGTCCGTTGAATCGGCTCGACGCCGACCTGATTGCCGACAACAGCGAACTGCAGCGGCTGCTCGGTATCAGCCCGCGTCCGTTCCGGCTTGAGTCCTCGATGTGGATGTCACCCAGGTAAGCGCACCAGAGAATCGGCCGCATTGCCCGCGTTCCGCCACGAAACCGGCCGCCGCGTTCATATGCGCGCCGGGTAGCAGGCCCTATGATCGAACCACTTGATTGCCGGATTTCCCCACGTTGGACTTCTTGACCCGTCTTCGCTCGCTCGCGCGCCGCTGCTGGCCGTGGCTGCGCATCCCGTTCTGGATCGGCATGGGCCTGTTGTTCGGCTTCGTGCTGCCGTACACGCTGGTGCTGAACAAGCGCGTGCAGGATCGCTTCAACGATCTGGTGTTCGCGGTACCCACCCGGGTCTACGCACGACCCTTGCCGCTGGCCGCCGACATGCCGATGACGCCGGCTGCACTGGAGCTGGAGCTGACCTTCGCCGGCTACAGCAATGACGGTCACGGCCAGGTCGCCGGCAGCTGGTTGAAAGAGGGCTCGCGCTACACGATTACCTCGCGCGGTTACGCCGGCCCGGACGGCGGCGAGTTGCCCAAGCGCATCCGCGTCACCCTCGGCAAGGGCACCGTGCAGTCGGTGCAGGACACCACGGACGGCAAGAGGATCGCGCTGGCGCATCTGGATCCGGCGCGCATCGCCACACTGTACGGCGCCACCCAGGAAGAGCGCCGCTTCGTGCATCTGGCCGACGTGCCGCCGTTGTTGCTGAATGGCCTGCAGGCGGTCGAGGATCGCGATTTCAAGCACCACATCGGCATCGACTTCAGTGCCATCGTACGCGCCGCGTTCGCCAACCTGCGCGCCGGGCATACCGTACAGGGCGGCTCCACGCTGACCCAGCAGTTGGTGCGCAACCTGTTCCTCAGCCGCGACCAGAACTTCACCCGCAAGATCAACGAAGCGCTGATGTCACTGCTGCTCGAAGCGCACTACGACAAGGGGCGGATTCTCGAGGCCTACGTCAACGACGTCTTCCTCGGCCAGCAGGGCGGGCAGGCGGTGCACGGGTTTGCGGCGGCATCCGAGTTCTACTTCGGACGCCGGCTTGAGGATCTGCGCCCGCAGGAGATCGCGGTGCTGGTCGGCATGGTGAAGGGGCCGAGCTATTACGATCCACGCCGTTCGCCGGAACGCGCGCTGACCCGGCGCAACCTGGTGCTGCAGGAGTTTGCCACCACCGGCCTGCTCACTCCTGCGCAGGAGAGTGCGGCGCAGGCTGCGCCACTGGACATCGTCAGCAACGGCCAGCTGCCGCACAACCGCTTCCCCGCGTTCATGCAGCTGGTGCGCACGCAGATCACCGCCGATTTCGACGACGACACGTTGAGCCAGGGCAACCTGTCGGTATTCACCACACTCGATCCGGCCGCGCAGCTGTACACCGAGCAGGCGATCGACAGCGCCATGAAAAGCCTCGGCAAGCGCGCCGATCCGCTGCAGGCGGCGGCGGTGGTGACCAATGCGCAGACCGGCAGCGTGCTGGCCGTAGTCGGCAGCAGGATTCCCGGCGACCAGGGCTTCAACCGCGCGCTGGATGCGCGTCGGCCGATCGGTTCGACGATCAAGCCGTTCGTCTATCTGGTCGCGCTGACCCAGCCCGAGCGCTGGAACCTGGCCAGCCTGCTCGACGACAGCCCGGTCAGCATGCGCCAGCCGGACGGCAGCATGTGGACGCCGCAGAACGACGACAAGCAGAGCCATGGCCAGGTGCCGATGGTCGATGCGCTGGCGAATTCATGGAACCTCGCGACCATCCATCTGGGACTGGAAGTGGGGCTGCCGCGGATCAAGTCGTTCCTCGAATCGTTCGGCCTCGCCGACGTCAATCCCAGTCCATCGCTGCTGATCGGCGCGGTCGACCTGGCGCCGCTGCAAGTGGCGCAGCTGTATCAATACCTGGCCGCCGACGGTCATGCGTTGCCGCTGGTGGCGGTGCGTGGCGTGGTCGACGGCAATGGCCGCACCATCAAGCGTTATCAGGTGCAGGGCGGCAACGGCGAATATCAGCAAGCGGTGGGCCTGATCACATGGGCGATGCAGCAAGTGGCGCTGCGCGGTACGGCGAGCGCGATCGGCAATTCCGGGCTGGCGTGGCTGCATGCCGCCGGCAAGACCGGTACCAGCAACGACACGCGTGACAGCTGGTTTGCCGGTTTCACCGGCGAGCATCTGGCGGTGTTCTGGATGGGTCGCGACGACAACAAGTCGACCGGGCTGTTCGGTGCCACCGGCGGCCTGCGCGCATGGCGCGACCTGTTCGCCAAGCTGCCCACCCAGCCCTTGTCCGCGGCACCGGGTGACGGGCTGGAAATGGCCTGGATCAACTCGAGCAACGGCAAGCGCACCGAGTCGCAATGCGATGGTGCGCGACAGATTCCGGTCGTCGCCGGCAGCTTGTCGGCCGATACCGAAGGCTGCTTCTGGCAAGGCGTGCAAAATCTGTTCGGCGGCGGCGACCATCCACCCAGCGCCGGCAGCGTGCCGCCTCCGGCTCCCGACACACCGATACGGAGCTGATCATGTTGCAACTGTCCAAACGTTTTTCCGCGCTGCCGCTGCTGGCAGCGAGCCTGCTTTCCGGCTGCGGCATGTTCGCTACCACACCGCCGCCGCCCGCGCCCACGCCGGTGCCGAACTATGACCTGGTTGCCGCGATCCGCGCCGCCGGGGATCGCGAAAAATCCATCATCGACGTCAATCCGTTGCGCGATCCCGGCGTCGCCGGGCTGCAGGACGCCGCACAGCAGGACGCGCAAACCGGCAAGTACGCCGACGCTGCGGGCAAGCTCGATCAGGCGATTAAGCTCGCCCCGAATGCGCCCGACCTGCTGCAGGATCGCGCCGAGATCGCGGTGCGCATGAAGGATTTCCCGATGGCCGAAAAGCTCGCTCACCAGTCATGGTCGATCGGCCCCAAGCTCGGTCCGCTGTGTGCGCGCAACTGGCAGACCATCGTCGAGATGCGCCTGCAGGCACGTGATCAGGCCGGTGCGCAGACGGCGCAAAAGTGGGTGAGGGAGTGTCACAAGGCGGGGATTTCACGCTACTGAGTTGGTGATGCGGTGGCCTCCAGCAATCCGCCATAGCGCAACACTTCGCCCAGCAGAGGCAGTTCAAAGCTCACGCTGAAACGATAACGGCCGCCCTCGATGCGCTTGTACGCATCGCTGCGCGGCAGCAGCCAGCGCGGGATCTGCAAGCGCCCCCACTGTGCGCCGATGCAGCGCCAATACCAGCCACCGTCGACCACATCCACCTGCAGCCGCAAGCCGATCACGGCAGTGTCCTCGATCCAGCCGCCGTCCGGCCAATGACCGTAGGGCTGGAATGTCGATGGAAAGCAGCGGCCGTCATCGAAGCGGCGATCCCAGTGCAACGCGTCGGCGCCGTGACTGATCGTCACTTCAAGCGAATGCTTGTCACCGTCGCACGGAATGCCAAGCTTGCGCGCGATGCGACGTCCCGCGATACCGGCCATTCCACGTCCAAAGCGTATTTCAACCGGTCCACGCAGCTTTCCGCCATGTCGATGCAATGACTGCAACTGCGGATGCAGCCGAGCGAAGGCCGGGCCGAACCATGCGCTGACGAGCATGTCGCTCATGCACGAACCTGCCACAGCTTCAGAACAACGCCACCAGCAACAGCACGGTGCCGACGATGCTCACTGCGAATGCCAGCGTGCGCACGTAGGCAACGCCGGCGGCGTACAGCGGCACGTAGACCAGCCGGCTCCAGAAATAGAGCTGCGCGCCGAGCACGGTCATGTGGTCGTGACGCTGCAGCAGATGCGCCGCCAGCACGACGGCGAGGAACAGCGGGAAGGTTTCCAGGAAATTGGCGCGGGCGCGATCGAATCGACCGCCGATGCCGGTGAGCGGCGGCACCACGCCGTCACGCGCACCGACGGCCCAGCCCAGTCCGCGCTGGCTCACCGAGAACGTCGCGGCGATCGCGATCTGCACTAGTCCCAGCACGACACTCCAGCACAACAAGTTCAGCTCGGTCGTCATCATGCGTCTCCCCCGTGGCGGTGTCGGCATGGTGAACCTTTGCCGAAGCGCATGCCAGTGAGCGATTCGGTTTGCCATGTCGGCCCGCTCGGCCATACTTGCCGGATGACCGACCTCGATGACACCGAGTCCGACGACATCGGCGCCCTGCTCGGTGCCGATGGCCCGTTCGCGCGCGAGCTGCCGAACTTCGCGCCGCGGCTCGCGCAACAGGCGATGGCGCGCGCGGTGCAGCAGGCGATTGCCGGACGCGACTCGCTGATCGCCGAAGCCGGCACCGGCACCGGCAAGACGTTCGCGTACCTGGTGCCGGCGTTGCTGTCGGGCGAGCGGGTGATCATCTCCACCGGCACCAAGACATTGCAGGACCAGCTGTATTTCCGCGACTTGCCGAAGGTGCGCTCGGTGCTCGGCGCGCGCTTGAAGACGGCGTTGCTGAAAGGTCGCGCGAACTACCTGTGCCTGTACCGCCTCGACCAGACCGTGCGCGAAGGCGCTACGTTCGAACGCACACAGGCCGCCCAGCTGGCGACGATCCGCGCATGGTCGGCGCGCACGCGGCGCGGCGACCGCATGGAACTGGCCGAGGTGCCGGAGGAGTCGTCGCTGTGGCCACGCGTTACCTCCACTCCGGAAAACTGCCTCGGCGTGGAGTGCCCGTTCTTCGACGACTGCCACGTGGTGAAGGCACGCCGCGAAGCGCTGGAAGCCGACGTGGTGGTGGTCAATCACCATCTGCTGTTCGCCGATCTGGCGTTGAAACAGGAAGGCTTCGGCGAGATCCTGCCGGGCGCGGCGGCGTTCATCCTGGATGAGGCGCACCAGATTCCCGAGCTGGCCGGGCAGTTCTTCTCGCAGAGCATCAGCGCGCGCCAGCTGACCGAACTGGCACAGGACGCGCTCACCGAATGCACAGGTATCACCGGGGCGATCGGCTTGTTGCTGGAGCCGGTCGAGGCGCTGCAGGATGCGCTGCGCAAGCTGCGCCTGGCGATGGATGCGCTGCCGTCACGCGGTGCGTTCCAGCAACTGGAAGATCGCCCCGGCGTCAGCGAGTCGCTGCACGATCTGCGCGAGCTGCTGGCGACACTGGCCGAACTGCTCGCCTCCCAGGCCGAGCGTTCGCGTGGTCTGGCGAACCTGCACGAGCGCGCCCATCTGTTCGTCGACCGACTGGACCGCATCGTCGAAGGCGAAAGAGATCGTGATCGCGACGGCGATCGCGACGTGCGCTGGTACGAAACTTTTCCGCGCGGCTTCGCGCTGTACGCCACACCGCTGGATCTGGCGGTGCCGATGCGCGGCCTGCGCGAACGTACCCAGGCCGCGTGGATTCACACCTCGGCGACCCTGTCGGTGGCCGGCAACTTCGATCACTTCGCGCGCCAGCTCGGGCTGGATGATCCGCAGACCTTGAGTCTGGAAAGTCCGTTCGACTACGCACGACAAGGCCTGTGTTATCTGCCGTCCGGCCTACCCGATCCGAACGCACGCGATTACACGGAGCAGGTGATCGAGGCCGTGCTGCCAGTGCTGCACGCTTCGAACGGGCGCGCATTCCTGCTGTTCACCTCGCATCGCGCGCTGCGTCGCGCGGCCGAGCTGCTGCAGGACAAGGTGCCATGGCCGTTGTTCGTGCAAGGCACCGCGCCGCGGCCGCGCCTGCTGGAGGAATTCCGCGCCAGCGGCCACGGCGTGCTGCTGGGTGCTGCGAGTTTCTGGGAGGGTGTCGATGTGGTCGGCGAGGCGCTCAGCGTGGTGGTGATCGACAAGCTGCCGTTCGCCGCGCCCGACGACCCGGTGCTGATGGCGCGGCTCGCCGCGCTAGAGCAGTCCGGGATCAACCCGTTCATGGGTTGGCAGGTGCCCGGCGCGGTGATCGCGCTGAAGCAGGGTGCCGGCCGCTTGATCCGCGACATGCACGATCGCGGCGTGCTGGTACTGTGCGATCCGCGGCTCACCACCAAGGGTTATGGCAAATTGTTCCTGGCCAGCCTGCCGCCGATGCCGCGTACGCGCGAGCTAGCCGATGTGCAGGTATTCTTTGGCGTGACGAATACAGCAACGGCGGCCGCCGCCGATTAGAGGAGACAAGACATGGCCAAGGTGATCGGACTCGGCGGTATCTTCTTCAAATCACGCGATCCCGCTGCACTGTCGGCGTGGTACGCGAAACATCTTGGCCTGAGTGTCGAGAACTGGGGTGGCGTGCGCTTCGAAGAAGATGAACAGCGCGCCGGCTACACGCTGTGGTCGCCGTTCGCCGCCGACACCACCCACTTCGCACCGAGCACCCAGCCGTACATGGTCAACTTTCGCGTCGATGATCTCGATGCACTGCTGGCGCAACTGCGCGCCGCCGGCGTCGAAGTGGATGAGCGCGTCGAGCAGAGCGAATTCGGTAGCTTCGGCTGGATCATGGATCCCGAAGGCACGCGCGTCGAACTGTGGCAACCACCAGAGTAAGGTTCCCGGAACCTCGTGGGCAATCAGTCCAGCGCCTTGCCGAAACGCTGTGTGCGTGGCCGGTAGCGGTGATCCGGGTCGAGCGAGGCGACAACGTAGCGTGAGCGCCCGACGATTTCGTTGCGCGGGAAGAAACCGAAATAGCGCGAGTCCATGCTGTTGTCGCGATCGTCGCCTAGCAGCAGGTATTGGCCGTCGGGTACCTTCACTGGCCCGAAGTTGCTGGCCGGGCTGGGCCAGTTCACGGACAGCCGTATCGCGTGGTGCATGTCACCGTAGCGTTCAATTTCGTATCGCGCCGGATTCTGCAGATCGTCATGGATGTTGCTGTAACTGCCCGAGGCGTAACTGGCTGCGCGGCCATTGATGATGAGCACATTGCCGTGCATTGCTACTACATCGCCGGGCAGGCCGATCACTCGTTTCACCAGCCGTTCGTTGGCCGTGTGCGAATCCAGTACCACGATGTCGCCGCGCTGTGGATCGGCCAGATGTAGCAGCGATATATGGGTCAGTGGCAGTCGGATGTCATAGGCCGCTTTGTCGACGAAGATGCGGTCGCCGATCTTGATGGTGGGCTGCATCGAACCGCTCGGCACCACGTTCCAGTCGGCCACCGCACTGCGGAACATGATCATGCACAGCATGAAGGCGATGAAGCCCTTGTTGCGAGACAGAAACTTCGCGATCGCGTGCATGCGTCCCCCGTCCTACGCCGGTTTGGCGCGTCAGTCGTCGGTATTGTTGCGGCTTGTCAGTGGAATGACCGTACGTACGGTGCGAAGTTTCACGGGCACGGCAGGGCCATCTCGCGCAACCGTTCTGCCGTTTCCGCATCCGCCGGCACGAAGGCTTCCAGTGCCAGTTCGGCGAGGGTGATGTCGACCGGGCTGCCGAACACGGTGGTGGTGCTGAGCATGGAAAGCACAGCGCCGTCGACTTCCAGTTGCATCGGTACGGCGATTGCGGACTGCGTAGTGGATTCGGCGTTGGTATCGAGTGCGGGAGCGGGCAGGGCCTGCAATTCGCGCAACAGGGCGATCAGCTGCGGATCGTGGCTGGCGTCGATCTGCTGGCGCAGGCGGTGCAGCAGGTGGGCGCGCCATTGGGCGAGGTTGCGGATACGCGGAGCGAGGCCGGCAGGGTGCAGGCTCAGGCGCAGTACGTTGATTGGCGGCTGCAGCAGTTCGGGCGCTACGCCGGTCAGCAGGCGCAGCGTGGCCTGGTTGCTGGCGACGAGTTGCCAGTAGCGGTCGACGGCGAGCGCGGGATACGGTTCCAGGCCTTTCAGCAGCAGGTCGATGGTGTGACGGGCGGTAGCGAGAGCGGGATCGTCCAGTGGCCGTTCCTTGAAGGCTGGGGCGAATCCGGCGGCGGCCAGCAAGGCGTTGCGCTCGCGTAATGGAAGGTCGAGATGTTCAGCTAGGTGCAGGATCATGTCGTGGCTCGGTTGCGCCCGGCCCGACTCGACGAAGCTCAAGTGCCGTGTGGAGATCTCAGCGTCGGTAGCGAGGTCGAGTTGGCTCAGACGGCGATGGCGGCGCCATTCGCGCAGCAGGTCGCCGACGGAGCGCGAGGTGTCGGTAGGCAGGGCGTTCATGGCGTGATGATGCCAGTGCCCGCCCGTGCCGTGGTGTGCGAATGTTGTCGAAATCATGCGACGGTCTGGCTGCGCGGGGTTCCCATGCGTCCGGCAACTGGTGTCTCCCGCACGAAGGTGAGAATGTCGGCCATTAGCCGCTCGAAGTGAGTGTGATACAAGCCGTGCGGTGCGCCGGCATATTCGAGATAGCGGCTGTTCGGCACCAGCGTTGCGATGGCGCGGCCCTGCTGCACCGGCTCGCTGACGTCGCGGTCGCCATGCACGACGAGCAGAGGTACGTCGATGGCGCGCAGTTCGTTGCGTTGATCCACAAACCTGGCGCGAAAGCATTCGATCAGGGCGTGCAGCGAGGCATCGAGCACGATGTCGATGGTGTGACGGATGGTTTCCGGCGAGGTACCGGTCTCGGCAGGCAGGAAGAAGCCGTCCGCGTTGTCGGCCAGCCATTTCGGCAGGTCGCGGCGCATATCGGCCATCACAAATTCGGCCGTGGCGCTGTCCACGCTCCACGTATCGCGGCTGCCGTCGAGATAACTCGGTGCTACCGGGGCCAGATACACCACGCGAGCGATGCGGCCGCTACCGTGGCGGGCGAGGTAGCGCGTGCATTCGCCAGTGGCCATCGAGTGGGCGACCAGGGTGACCTCATGCAGGTTCAGGTGATCGAGCAGCTCGGCCAGATCGTCGGCGAGGCGATCGTAATGGTAGTCGTGACCAGGATCGTCGGAGCGGCCATGGCCGCGGCGATCCATCGCGATGCAGCGGCAATCCATGGCGTTGAAGTGCAGCATGTGCTGCGCCCAGGCACGCGAGTCCAGTGCCCACGAACTGACGAACACGATGGGTTGGCCGCTACCCCAATCGCGGTAGAACAGGCGGGTACGGTCGCTGGTTTCAAAGTAACTCATGATGGAAGTCCTCTTGGGATGGCGGGAAGAGCGGCGGCCGTAGGCCGCCGCCATGGGGCTCAGGCGACGACCGGCACCTTGTCGAGAAAGCCGTGTACCTGGCGGATGCGACCTTCGTCCAGCACTGCGACATCGAAGCCGATTACCAGTGGCTCGTCCGCGCCGGGTTCGGCCAGGTGCCAGTGGAAACGGGCGATGTCGTGGTGTGCGTCTATCTCGCCGGCGAGGCGGAAGACATGGCCGGGGAACATGTTCTGTACCGCGGCGATGGTGGCGTCGATCGTCTCCCAGCCGCGGGCTTCGACCATCGGATCGGTATAGGCGGCGTGTTCGGTGTAGACGTCTTCGATCAGTGCGCGGCGGCGCAATGAATCGGTTTCGTTCCAGCTTTGCAGGTAGCGTTCGACGAGTTGGCGGGTGGCGGTCATGGCATGTGCTCCTTCGTTGGTGTGAAGACAGCTTGCGGTCGGATGGGCGCGGACACGATTACCTGAGAGGTAATGGAATGCGTGACGCCTCGCTGGCATGGCGCGCAACGGACGTCGCCAGGCCCATGTGTGGCAGCACGGTTTGCAAGACGAGGCAGGCTCGCTACTATTGGTCCAGCCATCAGACCAAAGTTCGCCAACCCTCGGAGTCCGCTTCATGAAGAAAGTACGGCTGTTTGCACTGCTGCTGGGACTGGCATGCATGACGTCGGCGGCTGCGATATCCGCGCCCGCGGCGCCGGCCGGACCGGTGGCGCAGGCGCAGCGCATGCAATGGTTCAAGGACGCCAAGCTCGGCATCTTTATCCACTGGGGCATCTACTCGGTCAACGGCATCGACGAGTCCTGGTCGTTCTTCAACGGAAAGATTTCCTATCCCGATTACATGAAGCAGCTGCACGGTTTCACCGCCGCGCACTACGACCCGCAAGCCTGGGCTGACCTGATCAGGCAGAGCGGCGCGCGCTACACGGTACTTACCAGCCGCCACCACGACGGCGTGGCGCTGTGGGATTCGGCGCAGGGCATCAACGTGGTCAAGGACACACCGGCTGCACGCGACCTGCTCGGCCCGTTCGTCAACGCATTGCGCAAGGACGACATCAAGGTCGGTCTGTACTACTCGCTGGCCGACTGGTCCTCGCCGGACTACGACGTGTTCACCCGCAAGGAGAAGCGCTACACCAACGACCCGGTGCGCTGGAAGCGTTTCGTCGCCTACTACCAGGGCCAGCTGCGCGAACTGTCGCAGCGCTATAACCCCGACCTGTTCTGGTTCGATGGCGACTGGGAGCACACGGCACAGCAGTGGCAGGCGGCCAACGTGCGCACCATGTTGCTGGCGCGCAACCCCAACGCCATCCTCAATTCGCGCCTGACCGGCAACGGCGACTACGCCACGCCGGAGCAGGGCGTGCCGCTGGCCCGGCCGAATGCGAAATACTGGGAGCTGTGCCTGACCACCAACGATTCGTGGGGTTACCAGCCGCAGGATCACAACTTCAAGACGCCGACCCAGGTGATCGGCCTGCTCGCCGACACTGCCAGCATGGGCGGCAACTTGTTGCTCGACATCGGCCCACGTGCCGACGGCAGCATGCAGCCCGAGCAGGTGGCTATCCTCCAGGCGCTGGGCAAGTGGCTGGGCAAGCACGGCGCTGCGATCTACGGCACTGATGCCGGACTCCCGAAGGATTACTACTACGGACCGAGCACGCTGTCGGCCGACCACCGTACGCTATACCTGTTCCTCAGCGGCAAGCCGAACGGCCCGGTGATGCTCAAGGGGCTGAAGAACACCGTGCTGCACGCGAGCATGCTCGGCAGCGGCGAGACGTTGAAAATCCAGGTGATCGGCAACTCGGTGGACGCACCATCGCTGCTATACATCGATGCATCGGCTGCCACGTTCGATCCGCAGATGAGCGTGATCGCTCTGCAGCTCGACGGTCCGGCTGCGGTGCACGCGATCAAGACCGACGCCAAACGTTGAACGAACGAGGACGGATCATGCGATTGAAAGGCAAACGCGCCCTGGTCACCGCCGCGGCGCAGGGTATCGGCCGTGCCACTGCGCTGGCGTTCGCGCGCGAGGGCGCGCAGGTGCTGGCGACCGACATCAACGAAACGGGGCTGACGGAACTGCGTGCGCAGGCGCCGGGCATCGACGTGCTGCGGCTGGACGTGACCGACGCGGATGCGATCCGTGCGCTGGCCGCGCAGCACGCCGGCGCGGACAGTGCCTTCGACGTCCTGTTCAACTGTGCCGGCTTCGTCCACGCCGGCAGCGTGCTCGATTGCGGCGAGGAGGACTGGGCATTCGCCTGGCAGCTCAATGTGACCGCGATGTACCGGCTGGTGCGGTCGTTGCTGCCTGGCATGCTGGCGCGCGGCGGTGGCTCGATCATCAACATGTCCTCGGTTGCCTCCAGCCTCAAGGGCGTGCCCAACCGGTTCGTGTACGGCGTCACCAAGGCCGCGGTAATCGGCCTGACCAAGTCGGTCGCCGCCGATTTCGTGGGTCGCAACATCCGCTGCAATGCGATCTGCCCGGGCACCGTGGAGTCGCCCTCGCTGCAGCAGCGCATCGCAGAGCAGGCGCGCGCGCAGGATACCAGCGCCGACGCCGTGCACGCTGCCTTCGTGGCGCGCCAGCCGATGGGAAGGCTGGGCCGGCCCGAGGAGATCGCCGCGCTGGCGTTGTACCTGGCTAGCGACGAATCCGCCTTCACCACCGGCACCACGCAGATCGTCGATGGCGGCTGGTCGAACTGAGAAATCACGATTCATGAAACTGCTACGTTACGGTCCGAAAGGACAGGAAAAACCTGGCCTGCTCGATGAGCAGGGCCAGTTGCGTGACCTCTCCGGCGTGGTCGACGACATCGCCGGCGATATCCTGACGCCTGCCGGCATGCAACGCCTGCGCGAAGCGTCGCCGGAGTGCCTGCCTGCAGTCGCGGGAACGCCACGCATCGGTCCCTGCGTCGGCCGCATCGGCAAGTTCGTCTGCATCGGCCTGAATTATTCCGACCATGCGGCCGAATCCGGAATGCCGGTGCCGGCCGAGCCGGTGATCTTCAGCAAGTGGACCAGCGCGGTGTGCGGTCCGGACGACGACGTGCAGATTCCGCGCGGCTCGCGCAAGACCGACTGGGAAGTGGAGCTGGGCGTGGTGATCGGTCAGGGCGGCCGCTACATCGACGAGGCCGATGCGATGGCGCACGTGGCCGGCTACTGCGTGATCAACGACGTGTCCGAACGCGAGTTCCAGCTCGAAGGCACCGGCACCTGGGACAAGGGCAAGGGCTGCGACAGCTTCGGTCCGATCGGCCCCTGGCTGGTCACCGCCGACGAAGTGCCTGATCCGCACGCGCTGAAACTGTGGCTGGAAGTGGATGGCCATCGCTACCAGAACGGTTCGACCCGCACGATGATCTTCCGCATCCCATTCCTGATCAGTTACCTCAGCCGCTTCATGAGCCTGCAGCCGGGCGACGTGATCTCCACCGGCACGCCGCCGGGCGTCGGCTTGGGCCAGAAGCCCGAGCCGGTGTATCTGCGTGCGGGCCAAGTGATGCGACTTGGCATCGACGGGTTGGGCGAACAGCGCCAGCGCACGGTGACTGCATGAACGCGACGGCGGCGGTGACGATCACCGGTATGCGCGTGATCGACGTGCGCTTTCCCACCTCGCAATCGCTGGACGGTTCCGATGCGATGAATCCGGACCCGGATTACTCGGCCGCCTACGTGGTGCTGGAAACCGACCGCGCCGGTCTGGAAGGCCACGGGCTTACCTTCACCATAGGCCGCGGCAACGAGATCTGCTGCGCGGCGATCGAGGCGATGCGGCATCTCGTCGTCGGACTGAAGCTGGACACCATTGCCGGCGACATGGGCGCGTTCTGGCGCCACGTCACCAGCGACAGCCAGCTGCGCTGGATCGGTCCCGACAAGGGCGCGATCCATCTGGCCACCGGCGCGGTGGTCAACGCGGTATGGGATCTGTGGGCGAAGGTCGAGAGCAAGCCGGTGTGGCGGCTGGTCGCCGAGATGTCGCCCGAGCAGCTGTTGCGTTGCATCGACTTTCGCTACCTCACCGACGCGCTGACGCCGGACGAAGCGCTGGAAATCCTGCGCGCGCAGGCGCCGGGCAAGGCCGAGCGCATCGCCACGCTGGAGCGTGAGGGTTATCCCTGCTACACCACCTCGGCCGGCTGGCTGGGCTATCCGGACGACAAGCTGCGCCGGCTTTGCCAGGAGGCGATCGATGCCGGCTTCAACCACGTCAAGCTGAAGGTGGGTCGCGACCTGGACGACGACATCCGCCGTGTGCGCATCGCCCGCGAGGTGCTCGGCCCGCAGCGCAAGCTGATGATCGACGCCAACCAGATCTGGGAAGTGGATCAGGCGATCGCGTGGGTGCGCGCGCTGCAGTTCGCGCAGCCCTGGTTCATCGAGGAGCCGACCAGCCCCGACGACGTCGAGGGTCATCGCAAGATCCGCGAGGCGGTCGCACCGGTGCAGGTGGCCACCGGCGAGATGTGCCAGAACCGCGTCATGTGGAAGCAGTTCATCACGCGCGGCGCGGTTGACGTGGTGCAGGTCGACGCCTGCCGGCTCGGCGGCGTCAACGAGATCCTCGCCGTGCTGCTGCTGGCGGCGAAATATGGATTGAAGGTGTGCCCGCACGCCGGTGGGGTGGGCCTGTGCGAATACGTGCAACATCTGGCGATGATCGATTATGTGTGCATCGCCGGCACCCGCGAGGGTCGCGTGGTGGAGTATGTCGACCATCTGCACGAGCACTTCATCGATCCTTGCGTGATACGCGACGCAGCCTACATGCCGCCGCAAGCGCCCGGCTTTTCGATCACCATGAAGCCGGCGTCGCTTTCGCGGTACCGGCATCGGGAAGCCGCATGACGGCGCAGCCTCGTCACCTGGCATTTTGCATGCGGCTCGCGGCGTGACCCGTATCGATGCCCACCAGCATTTCTGGCGCTACCGTGCGACGGATTTTCCGTGGATGAACGCCGGCATGGCCATGTTGCAGCGCGACTGGTTGCCAGGCGATCTCAGGCCGCTGCTCGACGCGCAAGGCGTCGACGCCTGCATCGCGGTACAGGCGCGCAGCGCGGAGGACGAAACCGATTTCCTGCTGGCGCTGGCCGACACGCACCCATGGATCGCCGCGGTGGTCGGCTGGGTCGACCTGCGCGCGGACGATCTCGAACAACGGCTGGCACGCTGGCACGGCACGGACCGGCTGGCCGGTTTCCGCCATCTGCTGCAGGACGAGCCCGACGTGCATGGCTTCGTCACCGATGCCATGTTCAATCGCGGCGTCGCCACGCTGCAGGCGCAGGGCAAGGTCTACGAAGTGCTGCTGCGCGCACCGCAGCTGCCGTTGGCGCCAGCGTTCTGCGCACGCCACGACCACCACTGGCTGGTGCTCGACCACCTGGGCAAGCCGGCGATCGGCGGCGCCGGCGATGCGGCATGGCGTGCTTCGCTGCGCGAGCTGGCGGCGATGCCGCATGTTGCGTGCAAGCTGTCGGGGCTGGTCACCGAGGTTGCGGGCGGCACGCTCGACGACGCGGTATTGCATCGTTATCTGGATGCCGCGCTGGAACTGTTCGGTGCGCAGCGGTTGATGATCGGCTCGGATTGGCCGGTGTGCCTGCTGCGCGCCACCTATCCACAGGTGCACGGGATCGTGACGCGCTGGGCCGCGCGTTTGGGCGAGAGTGAACAACAGGCGTTGTACGGCGGTACGGCCGCGCGCTGCTATGGTTTGTCGACGGCGGAGGAGGGCGAGCGATGGAGCTGAATCTGCACGACAAGGTGGTGATCGTTACCGGCGGCGGCGCCGGTATCGGTGGCGCGATCAGTCTTGCGCTGGCGCGTGAAGGCGCGATTCCGGTGGTGTTCGGACGCAGTGCGCTGGCGCCGGCCTTCGAGCAGCAACTGCAAACCATGCAGCCGCGCACGCGCTTCTTCCAGCTCGAGTTGGCCGACGAGGCCGCGTGCCGCGACGCGGTGACGACGACGCTGGCGGAGTTCGGTGCGCTGCACGGCCTGGTCAACAACGCAGGCGTCAACGACAACGTGGGCCTGGATGCCGGCCGCGACGCCTTCGTCGGTTCGCTGGAAAAGAACCTGATCCATTACTACGTGATGGCGCATTACTGCGTGCCGCATCTCAAGGCGAGTCGGGGTGCGATCGTCAACATCTCCTCCAAGACCGCGCTGACCGGACAGGGTGGTACCAGCGGATATTGCGCCTCCAAGGGTGCACAACTCGCGCTCACCCGCGAATGGGCCGCGTCGCTGGCCGACGACGGCGTTCGCGTGAATGCGGTGATCCCGGCCGAGGTGATGACGCCGCTGTATCAGTCGTGGCTGTCCACGTTCGACGATCCTGCTGCCAAGCTTGACGCGATCACCCGCAAGGTACCGCTGGGCCACCGCATGACACGGGCCGGGGAGATCGCCGACATGGCGGTGTTCCTGCTGTCCGAACGCGCCTCGCACGTCACCGGGCAATGGCTGTTCGTGGACGGCGGCTACACCCACCTCGACCGCGCACTGACCTGATACAGGGGAACTCACGATGCGCCACTGCCTTGCCCTCGACCTGCGCGACGACCCGGCGCTGATCGCCCGTTACGAGGAACATCATCGCGAGGTGTGGCCGGAGGTGCTGGCTCACCTGCGCGTGCACGGTGTGCGTGAGCTGGAGATCTTCCGGCTCGGCACCCGGCTGGTGATGCTGATGGACACCGACGATGCGGTATTCGACGCGCAACGCATGGCGGCCGCTGAACACGACGATCCGCGCATCCGCGACTGGGAGGCGCTGATGTGGCAGTTCCAGGCGCCCACACCGTGGACGCCGGTCGGCGCGAAGTGGACGCCGATGCAGTCGATCTTCCATCTGGATGCCTTCGGCGGAGACACGCCGTGAGGGAACGCACGCTGAGGACACCCGCATGGCACTGAGCACACCACCAACTTCCGCCGCTGTGGCATCGTCCGGCAACGCCACCCGCCTGGCCTTGCTGCTGGTGACCAGCCTGTTCTTCCTGTGGGGACTGTCCTACGGCCTGCTGGACGTGCTCAACAAGCACTTCCAGGAATCGTTGCATATCACGCGCGCGCGGTCGGGCCTGCTGCAGGCGGCCTACTTCGGCGCCTACTTCCTGGCGGCGCTACCGGCGGCCGCGCTGATGCAGCGCAAGGGTTACAAGTTCGGCATCCTGTTCGGACTGGCATTGTTCGCCACCGGGGCTTTGTTGTTCATTCCGGCCACCGCTGCGCTTAGCTTCGATTTCTTCCTGTTTGCGCTGTTCGTGATCGCCTGCGGCGCGGCCTGTCTGGAGACTGCGGCGAATCCCTATGTCACCTTTCTCGGTTCGCCGCAGACGTCCGAACGCCGGCTCAATTTCGCGCAGTCGTTCAACGGGCTGGCCTCGTTCATCGGGCCGTTGATCGGGGGCGCGTTCTTCTTCAGCGGCACCGGCGCCGGTGCCACACCGCAGGCCGGGTTCTCCGGCGTGCAGGGTACCTACGTGGTGATCGCGCTGGTGGTGATGGCGCTGGCCTTGCTGATCGCGCGCACGCCGATACCGTACATCCATGAGGAGGACATCGCGTCGAAGGAAGTCAACGCGCGCCCGCTGGTCGCGCAGCGACACTTCCTGTGGGCAGTGGTGGCGCAGTTCTTCTACGTGGCAGCGCAGGTCGGGGTGAACGCCTATTTCATCAACTTCGTCACCGAGCAGGTCGGCGTCACTTCCCAGACCGGCGCTTTCCTGCTGTCCACGCCGATGCTGTGCTTCGTGCTGGGCCGTTTCGCCGGTACCGCGCTGATGAGCCGGTTCGCAGCGGCGTCGCTGCTGGCGCTCTATGCGACGATCAACGTGGTGCTGGCGCTGCTGGCCGCGCTGGGCCATGGCTGGGTCGCGGTGGTCGCGCTGATCGCGGTGTCGTTCTTCATGTCGATCATGTTCCCCACCATCTTCGCGCTGGGCGTGAAGAATCTCGGTGCGCATACCAAGCGCGGCGCCTCGTTTCTGGTGATGTCCGTGGTCGGTGGCGCGATCGCGCCCTACTTCATGGGGCTGGTGGCCGATCGCCACGGTACCGCCACTGCCTATCTGATTCCGGCCGCCTGCTTCGTGGTGGTCGCCTGGTACGGGAAGTACGGCAGCCGCGCCGACGACATACGGAGCGCACGATGACCCCGATCACCTGCAACGAGGACCTGCGCCGCCTGGCAAAGCGCCGCGCACCGCGCGCAATCTTCGACTACGTCGACCGTGGCTCGTACGACGAACAGACGATCCGCGCCAACCGCGCTGGGCTGGACGCGTTGCAACTGCGCCAGCGGGTGATGATCGACGTGTCGCAGCGTTCGCTGGCCACCACCCTCGTCGGCGAGCCGGCGAGCATGCCGGTGGCGCTGGCGCCAACCGGACTGACCGGCATCATGCACGCGAACGGCGAGATCCTGGCGGCGCGCGCGGCGCAAGCGTTCGGCGTGCCGTTCACCCTGAGCACCATGTCGATCTGCTCGATCGAGGCGGTACGGGCGGCGGTAGACAAGCCGTTCTGGTTCCAGCTCTACGTGATGCGCGACCGTGGCTTTGCCGCTTCGCTGATCGAACGTGCCAAGGCGGCGCAATGTTCGGCGCTGATGCTCACTGCCGACCTGCAGATCCAGGGTCAGCGTCACCGCGACATCAAGAACGGGCTCAGCGTGCCGCCGCGGCTGACCTTGCGCAACCTGCTCGATACTGCGAGCAAGCCACGCTGGATCGCCGCCATGCTGCGAACCCCGCACAAGAACTTCGGCAATCTGGCCGGCACGATCCCGGGCGGCGGCAAGGGACTTACCACGCTGTCGCAGTGGATCGCCAGCCAGTTCGATCCTTCGCTGAGCTGGCAGGACGTGGCGTGGGTGCGCAGCCTGTGGCCGGGCAAGCTGATCATCAAGGGCATCCTCGATGCGGACGACGCACGGCATGCGGTCGATGCCGGCGTCGACGCGCTGGTGGTCTCCAACCATGGCGGACGTCAGCTCGACGGCGCGCCCGCAGCCATCGAGGCGTTGCCGCGCATCGTCGAAGCGGTCGGCGGACGCACACAAGTCCTGTTCGACAGCGGCGTGCGCAGCGGACAGGACGTGCTCAAAGCAATGGCGCTTGGTGCGCAAGGCACGCTGATCGGCAAGGCCTTCCTGTACGGCTTGGGTGCGCTCGGCCAAGACGGCGTGCGCATCGCGCTGGAGCTGATCCGCAAGGAACTGGACGTGAGCATGGCCCTGACCGGTACGCGCGACGTGCACGCCATCGACCGGCAGGTACTGTGGAACCCGCCATCCGCCGGCTAGCTGCGATGTCGACGCGTGACGCTCAGCGCGCCTTGGCGGATGCCTTGGTTGCCGGTGCCGCGCGCGAGAAGATCCGGATCACCGAATCCAGATGCGCGCGCATGGCGCGGCGTGCGGCCTGGGCGTCGCGTGCCTGCAGGCTTTCGACGATGGCGCGGTGTTCGAGTTCCGAGCGGTGCGGCATGTCGCGCGGCGTGTAGAGAGCCTGCAGCCGCTGGAACATGGCGCCGTACTGGTGTCCCAGCAGGTGGCGGATCAGCAGGGCATACGCCGGGTTGCCGCTGGCATCGGCGATGCGAATATGCAGCAGGCGATCGCCCGGATGCGTGGTGGAGCCGGCGCGGTTGTCCGCGATGTTGCGGCGATAGGCCTTCTCGATGCCGGCCAGCTCCGACTTGCTGGCGTGTTCGGCGGCCAGCGCGGCGGCCTCCGGTTCCACTAGTCGGCGTGCCTGAAGCAGGGAGAACGGCGGAACTTCCGCGGCGAAATCGGGCGCCAGCCCGAGCTCCTCGTCCACCGGCCAGGGCTGCCGTCGCGCGGCCTCGTCGAGCAGATGGCCGGCCGCCTGCGCAGGCGCAGCGCCCGGCGCCTGCACGGTGACGCCGTCGCCCACGCGTACCTTGACCAGCCCGACGACTTCCAGCGCGATCAGCGCCTCGCGTACCGAGGTCCGGCTTACGCCGAACATCTGCGACAGCTCGCGCTCCGCCGGCAGGTAGCTGCCGGGCGGAAACTCGCCGCTGCCGATCATGGCGCGCAGCTGGTCGGCGATCTGCTGGTAGATGCGTCGGTTGGTGATGCTTTGGATGGGCATGGCATACCGATGGCGCGCACGGATGCGTTGTCGCCAGTATAGCGGGCGGCCTGTCTTCGCTCTGGCATGTGTCGCCGAATCGTCACGCGTGGGCCTTGTTCCGGCCCTCCGTCGTCCGAGCCGCGACAGATCCGTCGGCTGTCATGTGTGCATCGACGATGCGAGAATGCCCCAATGAATCTGCTGGCCATCGAAACCGCTACCGAAGCCTGCTCCGTCGCCTTGATCCACGGCGACGAGCTGATCGCCCGCAGCGAGATCGCGCCGCGCCGGCACACCGAGCTGGTGCTGCCGATGGCCGATGCACTGCTGGCCGAAGCCGGCATCGGCCGGCACGCGCTGGATGTGATCGCGGTGGGCCGCGGCCCCGGCGCGTTCACCGGCGTACGGCTCGGCGTGTCGTTGGCGCAGGGCATGGCGCTGGCGCTGGACCTGCCGGTGATCACGATCTCCTCGCTGGCTGCGCTGGCGCTGGAAGCGCCGGAAGAAGAGGGCACCGCCATCCTCGCCGTGATCGACGCACGCATGGGCGAGATCTACGCCGCCTGCTACCGCCGCGATGACAACGGAGGCCTGATCGCACTGGACGACGAACGCATTTGCACGGCCAAGTCGCTGCTGCTACCCGAAGCCGCCGCGTGGCAGGTGGTGGGCAGCGGCTGGGCGACCTATGCCAGTGTGTTGAGCCAGCGCCTCACCGGCATTCTGCACTCGGCCGATGGCATGCGCTATCCGCAGGCCGCGCATGTCGCCGAGCTGGCATTGCGCGAATTCAAGGCCGGTCGCGCGCAGGCGCCGGAGCTGGCGCTGCCGGTGTATCTGCGCGACAAGGTGGCGTTGACGTTGGTGGAGCAGGGCAAGGCGTGAGTTGGCGGTTGCGCTGCCCTCCACCAGAAAAGGAATAACCGACAGATGAGTCGTGCGCTACAAGCTTTAATCAATGAGCTGGAGCAGGATCGTACGCTGCGCGAACCGGCTCGACTGCGCGAGCGCAGCGATGTGCTTGACCGCCTTGAGACCTGGCGCATCTGTGAGTTGCCCCATGAGGTCTCTGCCGAAACGGCCGTGGAAGCGCAGCTTCGCGACCGGATCGAAGCCCTGTGCACCGACCTTGAATCCATCGATTACCGGCTCTGCCAGAGCATTCGCCAGGACATCCAGCGTGGCGCGGGTGCATGCAGATTGCTTGAATGGGCGCAAGCAGCTGGCTCGGATCAGGATGCAGGCAGTCACGCCCCTGGCGACAGCTATGATTATCTCGATGCATTGATCAGCGGCGTCCTGCAGATCGATGAGCCCGAGGCCCCGCTTGCCGAGCTGGCGGCGGAAATGGTGTTTTACCAACCCACGCCGGCGCGCCATATCTTCGACATGATCGCGCGCACCGCACTCGACGAGCGTGATGTGCTGATCGATCTTGGCTCGGGTCTGGGTCAGGTGCCCCTGCTTGCTGCCATCTGTACCGGTGCACGCTGCATCGGCATCGAATGGGAGGCAGCCTATGTCGATTGCGCCCGGCGCTGCGCGCACGCGCTGAACCTCGGCCAGGTGACGTTCGTACAGGGGGATGTGCGGGTGGCCGATCTTTCAGCCGGCACTGTGTTCTATCTGTACACGCCGTTCGAGGGCGCGATGCTGCGCGAGGTGCTGGACAGGCTAATGGCGGAGGCGGCCGGACGCGAGATTCGTATCTGCACGCTCGGGCCCTGCACCGCGACCATTGCGCGAGAGCGGTGGCTGCAGCCTGTCGGTTCGTGGGAGATCCATCGGCCCGCCGTGTTTCGCAGCATCGGGATGAAGGACGTGGTGGCGGTCACAGCTGACCGATCACCAACTGCACCAGCAGGCTGCTGACAGCCACCGCGATCCATACACCCAGCCCCAGCAGGATCGGCCGCGCGCCGCTGGCGGCCATCTTGCGCAGATTGGCCGACAGGCCGATCGCGGTGAGTGCCACGATGATCAGGAACTCGGCCAGCGTGTGAATCGCCGGCTGGATCACCAGCGGAATCAGGCCGGCGGTGCGCAGCGCCGATGCGACCAGGAACCACAGGATGAACCACGGGAAGATGCTGGCGAGGCTGAAGTGGCCGACGCTGCCTTCCTGCACGTGTTTGCGCTTCTCACGCGCGGCGACGACGAAGGCGAGCACCAGGCACACCGGAATGATCAGGGTGGCGCGGGTCAGCTTGACGATGGTGGCGTAGTCGCCGGCGGTCTTGCTGAAGCTGTAGCCGGCGGCGACCACCGATGAAGTGTCGTTGATCGCGGTACCGGCCCACAGGCCGAAGCCGAGGTCGCTCAGATGCATCAGGTGGCCGAGCAGCGGGAACAGCAGCACCGCGACGAGATTGAACAGGAAGATGGTGGAGATCGCGAACGCGGTGTCGTGGTCGTCCGGGCGGATGATCGGCGTGACCGCGGCGATGGCCGAACCGCCGCAGATTGCGGTGCCGACGCCGATCAGGATCTTCAGCTTGTCGTGCACGCCGAGCCAGTGGCCGAGCAGCCGCGCGGCGAGAAACGCCACAGTCATCGTCACCAGGGTCACCGACAGCGATTCGAGGCCGGTCTTGGCGACCTGGTTCAGGCTGAGCCCGAAGCCCAGCGTGATGATCGACCACTGCAGTACCTTCTTGCCGGCGAACGCGATGCCCGGCGTGTAGCGCTCGCCCGGCGACAGCAGGTTGCGCACGACGATGCCCAGCACGATGCCGATCACCGGGCCGCCGATCAGCGGCGCCCAGCGCCCCAGCACCAGCGCGAGCAAGCCGATCGCCACCGCCAGCAGCAGGCCGGGCGCGCGGGTGCGCCATGTGGGGTGGATGAGAGTGGCGATGGACGACGTGGTCATGCATGGGCTCCGGCAATGCCGCTATTGTCGGGGCGCACATCGATCAAAAAAACTTGGAATATGTGATTGGACGTATAAGATAGCTTGATGATCAACATCAGCCCGCGCCAATTGGATGTATTCGTGCAGATCGCCTTGCACGGCAGTGTGCGTGCCGCCGCGGAACGGCTGCACCTGACCCAGCCCGCCGCCAGCATGGCGCTGGCAGAAATGGAGCGACAGCTGGATGCGCCGGTATTCGCGCGCGAACGCGGCCGCTTGCGCCTGAATGCGCGCGGTCGTGAACTGCTGCCGCTGGCGCAGGAATTGCTGGAGCGGCACGCCGAGTTCGGCCGACGCGGCAGTGAAGACGGCGCAGCGCTTAGCGGCGAGCTGCGCATAGGCGCCAGCAATACGGTGGGCAATTATCGCGTCGGCGAGCTGCTCGGCGCGTTCGTGCGCGCGCATCCGCAGGTGGCGATCCGCCTGCGCGTGGCGAACACCGATACAATCACGGCCGGCATGCTCGACCACAGCCTGGACATCGGTTGCGTCGAAGGGCCGGTGGCGCATCCGCTGCTGGAAGTGCGGCCATGGCGCGACGACCTGCTGGTGGTATGCGCGCCGCCGGAGCATCCGCTGGCGCGCAAGCGCGGCCTGAAGCCCGCCGATTTCGCCGGCGCGCGCTGGGTGCTGCGCGAGCCCGGCTCGGCCACACGCGCCACCAGCGAACGCGTGCTGGCACAGTTGCCGCCCGGCGAAACCGTGCTCGAACTCGACCAGATCGAGGCGATCAAGCAGGCCGTAGTGGCCGGACTCGGCATCGCCTGCCTGCCCGCGGTGGCGGTCACTGACGCGTTGGCGACGGGGCGGCTGAAGGCACTGAAGACACCGTTCCTCGACCTGCGCCGCAAACTCTCGCTGCTGCTGCACCGGCAGAAATATCGCGGCGCGTTGCTGGATGCGTTTCTCGACGGCACCGATCTCGACAGCACTCTTTCCGGAAGCCGCCGTCGCTGAGCCTCGCACGCGACAGGCCATCCGTGGCCTGCGCGTCGCGGCGCGGCGGATCTATTTCTTCATCGCCACGAACGACATGCTCGATCCGTGCAATTTGTCATCGACCGAGATAGCCATGCTCTTGCCGTCTGCTACCACGGTCATTTTCG
Source organism: Rhodanobacter sp. (assembly GCA_035566635.1). Taxonomy (GTDB): domain Bacteria; phylum Pseudomonadota; class Gammaproteobacteria; order Xanthomonadales; family Rhodanobacteraceae; genus Rhodanobacter. The sequence goes on along the minus strand of DATMQY010000005.1, from coordinate 2,135 downwards.
CGACGCCGATTACTTTGCCGTCTTTCTTGCGCATTCCTTTCGAGGGCGACGTCTTTGCATTTTTTTGGATGATCTCGAAGGGCGCTAGCCAATGCTGGGATGACTGCGAATGGTGATCTCGCGAAGCGTTGTGGAAAAACCCTTGCGGCGCAGGTCGCAGCAGGCGTCACCATGATTTGCTATAACGTCTGTCACGGGATGAGCTTTCGCTGGCAATGGACGTTCCGTCCACACAGCAATCCACGTCACAAGGGAATCAAATGGACTTCGTTCGGCGTGTGTTACTGGTGCTTTGCGTTGGCGTGTGTGGTGTTGGGTCGGCATCGGCTGCCGGCGATCCCGCAGGAAGTGCAAGCCAACAAACGGGGCCTGCGAGAGCGTCGAGTTCGCACGATGGTTCATATGCTGCTTCGGTCAGCACCATTAAAAACTCGACATCTTTGGCGAGCACGGCCATTACGCAAACGACGACATACTTTCGCGCTCCTTACATTCTTCAAAACACCTACTACGCCGACGGATCGTATGGAAGCATCTCCGCAGCAGAGAATGCGTGGTGGGCGGGTTACAGGATTTACTGGAATTCACAGTACGGCTGGAGGGGGCCTCTCGAACAGTGGTGCTCCTATACCGTCGCCTTGTACACGCCAACTACGTCCAACCTGGCGGCTGCAGGCTTTACCTTAGGAGGTTATTGCGGCGGCGGGAACGCCACATACGCAACTGCTTACACGAGTGACCCGGCTAAGAACACCGGCGATGGTGCCGGCTGTGACGGTGGCGAAGGCAGTGAAGAGGCCAGCGGCAGTAGGCCTTCTTCAAGCCCCTCCTGTGCCGTTAAAAAGGGAGCGCCGATGGCGGGTGATCCCATCAATACATCGACCGGCAACAAGTACCTGCAGGACGATGACTATCCTGATGGCGGTTGGCTGATCTTTCGTCGCTTCTACAACAGCACGCCTGCCGTGGCATCTACGGCGATGGGCGCTCACTGGCGCCATAGCTTCGATCGTTCACTGGAGATCCTCGGCACTCCCGCCTCGTCCATCGTGCTGTTCCGCCCGGACGGCAAGCAGGAGACGTTCACCAAGGCCAACGGTATCTGGATGACCGATCCGGATATCCCGGATCGGTCATCGAAAATGACAACACCCAAGGTGTAGCTACCAGCTATACCGTCTTCGTCTCGGCACTGCGCCACTTCGAGACCTACGACACCACCGGCCTGCTGCAGACCGTCACTGACGAAACAGATGTGGGTGCCACCCTGACCTACAGCACGACCTTGACCGCTCCGGCTGTCGCACCCAGGCCGGGACTGCTTTTGACCGTGACAGACCCCAAGGGTCGTCAGCTCAACTTCACCTATAACAGCAACGGCAACGTCTCTCAGATGAAGCTGCCCGATGGCGAGGTGCTGACCTACACCTACGATACAAATAGCAATCTGCTCGCGGTCCAATACCCCGACACCACGACACGCCAGTACGTCTACAACGAATCCTCGCTGACGGGCGGTGCGAATTTGCCCAACGCGATGACCGGTGTCGTGGACGAGGCGGGCGTGCGCTACGAGAACACCAGCTACGACAGCATCGGTCGCGCGACGTCGTCAAGTTTTGCGGGCAGTGTGGGCACTACCCAGATCACCTACAACAGCGACGGTACATCGACGGTGCAATACCCACTGGGCCACAGCGCCACGATGGGCTTCACCACGGTGAACGGACTTATTCGGGTCAGTACCCTCGATCAACCGTGTGGCCCGCAATGCGAGCAGCCGTGGAAGACCCGCACCTATGACGCCAATGGCTACCCGGCCTCGACCACGGACTTCAACGGCAACATCGCGACGACCACCTACGATGGTTCGGGTTTGTTGACTCAGACGGTTGAGGCGAAAAGCCAGGCGAATCAGCGCACCACGAACCTGACCTGGGACACCGCTTTGCGCGTTCCGCTGACCCGCAACGTGCTGGATACGCAAAACAACGTCTTCGAGCAGTCCGGCTGGGCCTACAACAGTCGCGGACAACCTCTAGCCCGCTGTGAGATCGATCCGACGGTCCCCGCCGCCGCCGCTTACACCTGCACGGCCACGGGCACGGTACCTGCCGGTGTGCGCCGCTGGACCT
>DATMQY010000004.1:0-580467 GCA_035566635.1 Rhodanobacter sp. | reverse complement strand
CTCCAGTTTGCCGGCCTCGATGCGGGCCAGGTCCAGTGCATCGTTGAGCAGCTTCAACAACATCCCGCCGGAACGCTGCATCGCCTGGGTGTAGTCGTGCTGCAGCGGGCTCAGCGGCGTGCTCAGCAGCAGCTCGGCCATGCCCATCACGCCGGTCATCGGGGTGCGGATCTCATGGCTCAGCGTGGCGAGGAACTGGGTCTTCGCCGCGCTCGCCGTTTCGGCCATCTGCCGTTGCTGCTCGACCAGCTGCATGCGATGCCGCTGCGCCAGGCGTCGACGCCACGCGTACAGGATCAGGCCGCTGATGCCGATGATCGACAGCACATAGACCAGCCACGCCCACCAGCGCGCCCATGGCGGCGCCTGCACCTGGATCTTCAGCGACACGGGAAGCGGCACCCATTGACCATTCGCGCCGGCCGCCTGCACATCGAGCGTGTAGTCGCCGGCAGCCAGCCCGGCGAATTCGCGCTCGCCGTGATTGCCGGTGTCGACCCAGTTGCTGTCGAAGCCATGCAACAGGAAGCGATATTTGTTGGCCGCCGGATCAATGTACGAACTCGAGCGTGCCTCGATCCACAGTTCGCGATCGCCCCACGCCAGCCGGATGGTTTTTTCCCGCAGCGGCAACGAGCGGATGACGCCTTGTTGGCGCACGCTGACACCGGTAATCACCACACCGGCCGAACGCGCCTGTGCCGGGGTGCGATCCGGTTGAAAACCGAAAATGCCACCGAGGCTGGCCACATAGATGGTGCCGTCCGGCATCATCGTCGGCGAATCACCGCGTACCTCGCCATTGACCAGTCCATTGCGCAGACCGAACGATTTCAGCTCGCCGTCGTGCGGATCGAATCGCCACAGACCGTTCTTGCAGAACAACCAGAAGCGCCCCTGACGATCGACATGCAAGGCGATCAGTACCATCGGCGGCCAGTTCGCCGGAACCGGAATCGACCGGTCGCGCGCCACCTTGCCGCCGGTCAGGCGGTAGTGCTCGATCATCTTGTCGCGCACCGCCCAGAATCCATCGGCGGTGAATTCGAGCGCGTAGATCTTGCCCTGGTCGGACAGACCATCGACCGCTTGCAATGTGTTGCTCGCGGTATCCCAGTGCAGCAGCTTGTCCTCGTAGGTATACCAGCCGAGGCTGTTGTAGGGCGTCAACCGATTGCCCACGAAGCCGGTGTCGCCGGAGGGTGCGAGGGGTTTGGGATCGATCACAAGCGTGTCGGAGTTGATCCGGAACAAGCCATCGTGGATCGACACCAGATAGACCTGGCCATCCGGCCCCATCGTCAGCCGGCGCGGATGCGTGGCCTGCGCCGGCGCCAGGTCAACCTGGGCCAGCTTGCCGTCGGCATAGCGGTAGACAGTTCCCTCACTGGCGATCCACAGGCGCCGGCGCGCGTCCACTGCCATGTCCAGCACGTCGCCCTGCAAGCCGCTGGTCACGTGCCGCACATAACCGGTGGCCGGATCGAGCTGATCGACGAGACCGTGGCCGCCCACCCACAACAGGCCGTCGTCACCGGCCAGCACCGCCGTCGCCGCGTTGCCGCGCAAGCTGTCGGGGTCGTCGGGAACATGCGTGAAGCGGGTGAACTCGTTCCACCCCGGCGCGAGGTAGGCGATGCCGCCGTCACCCATCACGAACCACAGGCCGCCTTCGCGATCGGACAGCGATTGCCACACCTGCTGTGCGGGCAAGCTGCCGAGCAATAGCGGCTGGCCGGAAATGGCGTGGATACGCGAGCTGCCGTCGTCCAGATACAGGCCGTTGCGCGTGGTCACCCACAAATGCCCGGCCTGATCCACCGTGCTGCTGTACACGTCGATGGACGGAATCTGTCCGGACGCATACAACCGCGCCACGCCATCGATGCCCACGCGCAACAAGCCACCGCGCACCGCGATCCGCACATCGTCGCCACCGCCCTGGATCCGCCAGATCTTCAGCGTCTGCAGGCGTGGATCGAGCGCCATTTGACGTACGCTGCCATCTCCTTCGCGCACGAACACACCGAGGCTGGAACCGATCCACAGCTTTCCATCCGGCTCCGCCAGCAGGGCGCGCACGGCGCCGAATCCTTGCGCGGGATCCTTGCTCAACGGATTACGCACATGCTCGAAATGCCGGCCGTCGGGCAGCAGGTGATCGAGCCCGGCATCCGTGGCCACCCACAGGCTGCCATCCGACGTCTGCGTCACCGACCAGACGTTGTCGCTGACCAGACTGCGCGGATCCGCCGGATCGTGGCGCCAATGCAGAAATCCATGTGTCTCCGGCGCATAGCGATTGAGGCCGGAGCCGAATCCGCCGACCCAAAGTTGGCCGTCTCGATCCACGAACAGACTGTAGACCGAACCTTCGGGCAAGGACGCAGGGTTGGCCGGATCATGGCTGAAGGTCTCGAAATCGACGCCGTCATAGCGCACAAGATCGACGCCGACGCCAAACCACATGAAACCTTGACGATCCTGCACCACGCTGTAGACGGTACTTCCGGGCAAACCATCCACCGGCTCGTAACGACGGAATTGCGGTGTCGGCAGCGAACTCGGCGGCGGCGCAGCCTTTGCGCCTGCTGTGGAAATGGGCGCGACCAGGGCAACGCCCAGCAGCCACGCCGACCACCTGAATCCTTTCATCATCCCGTTACCCCACGAACCGGTATCGCGAAACCGCGTCACCCCCGATCGAAGCTGCGTCATCCCTTCTCGCGATAGTGCCAAAACCACGGCACCAGCGCGAGCAAAGCTTGCCGTCACGTAATCAGGTGCACGCCCGACTCCCGCTCTTCCGGGTTTGCCTGGGTAGGGGTTGCGGTGAGGGTAAGCTCTTGTTGTTAACCCATCATGTTCGACAAGCAAACCCGGCCGTGGGTATCCGGGAATATCGCGAAGCCACCCGCAAGAAGCTCGCTAGAATGCGTGCATGTCCCGACGCCTGCGATTGCTGCTCTCTGCGCTAGCCATGGCCGCACTGTTGTGGCTGTTGTTCGCCGCCGCCGAACGCGCACTGGCGCTGGCGCAACGCTTCCTCGCCCTGCCGGCGTGGTTGCAGTGGACATTCGGCGGAATTCTGCTGATCTTTGCGGCGGCTGGATTGAGCGTACTGTGGTGGCTGCTGCGACCGCGGCGCAAACGTCGACCGCTGCCGGTGCCCGACCGCGGCAGCCTGGAACAGCGCATCAGCCAGCTGCGCGAACGCGGTGCCGATACCGGCGCGCTGGCATCGGAACTCGGCGAACTCGATCGCCGGCGTGCCAACGCGCGCATCTACGTCGCATTGTTCGGCGAAATCTCCACCGGCAAATCGAGCCTGATCCGCGCACTGGCACCGCACGCCCAGGTCGCCAGCGATGCGCGCGGCGGTACCACCCGCGCCGTCGGCCATTACGACGGCACCCTGCCGGACGGCCGCACGCTGGTGTTGGCCGATGTGCCCGGTAGCCGCGAAACCGGCGGCGAGGCGCACGAAACGTTGGCGCGCGAGGAAGCGCTGCGCGCGCACGCCGTAATCTACCTGTGCGTTGGCGACCTCAACCGCAGCCAGGCTGGCGAGCTGCACTGGCTTGCGGATTTCGGCAAGCCGCTGCTGCTGGTGCTGAACAAGGCCGACCAGTGGACATTGATTGAACGCGAACAACTGCTGCTGCGCCTGCGCCAGCAGTCACGCGACATGGCCAGCGCGGTGCTGGCAATCAGCGCCGGCGGCAGCGAGCGCTATCAGCGTCGGCTCGCCGACGGCAGCATCGAGTCGGTCGAGCGCCAGCGCAAGCCCGCGATCGAACCGCTGCTGCAGGCGCTCGGCCGGCTCACCGCGCCCGGCGCCGAAGGCCTGGAGAACCTGCGCGAAAACGCCGTGCTCGCCGGCCTGCATCAACGCACCGGCACGCTGGAGGCGCAGACCCGCGCCGACGAAGCCGCCCGCATCGTGCGCAAGTACGCGCGCCGCGCGATCGTCGGCGCGCTCGCCGCAGTGGCGCCGGGCAGCGATCTGGTGATCCAGGGCGTACTCGCCACCGGTCTCACCCGCGCACTCGCCGAGCTGTACGGCGTGAAAGTCAGCGACGTGCAGATCGAGGATTTCGTGCAACAGGCCAAACTCACCCTGCGCACCGGCAGCTCGATCGTGCTGGCCGTTGCCGGCAACGCACTGAAGGCCTTCCCCGGTCTCGGCACCCTCGGCGGCGGCGTGCTGCACGCGTTCGCCTACGCACTGATCTTCGACTCGATCGGCCGCGCCCTCGCCGCCTCGCTGGCTGAACGCCACACGCTGGATCAGGACGATGCCGGCGCCCGCCTGAAAGAACTGCTCGCCGACGCCAGCGGCTCGCGGCTACGCCAGCTGGCCACGCTGACGATGGACGCCGTGCGCGACGGCGTAGGCTGAGTTGTCGCAGCCCGGCGCCTCTTCGGTGTCGAGCGTCTTGAACTTTTGTGGGAGCGGTTTCAGCCGCTCACACAACAGGCTTATGGCGTGCCGGCGAACGCCGCACGCAACCAGTCATGCATCAACCGGTAGCTGCGCGCCGCTGCGCGTGCGTCATAACGGCAGCCGGCCGAGTTTTCACCTACCTCGGTGAAACAGTGCACCGCATGGCCGATCACCACGAACTGCCAGTCGGCCGGGCTTTCGCGCATCTCGTCCATGAACTTGCCCGCATCCGGCATGGTGCCCTTGTCGTCAGCCCCGTTCATCGCCAGCACGCGCGCCTTGATGTTTTTCGCCAATGCCGGGTTGTCGGTGTCGAGGCCGCCGTGGAACGACACCACCGCCGCAACATCGGCGCCGCTGCGCGCCAGATCCAGCACCGCCGTGCCGCCGAAACAGAAGCCGATCGCAGCCAGTTTTCCACTGTCGAGCGGCGCCTTGCTCGCCTGCGCCTTCAACTGATCCAGCGCCATGTTGATGCGCTTGCGCATCAGCACGCGATCACCATACAGCGGCTTGATCGCCGCTTGTGCCTGATCGGCATGACCCTGCTGCGGGCGCACGCTGGCACCGTACATGTCGGTGAGCAGGATCACGTAATCCTTGCCGGCGATCATGTCGGCCTTCTGGACGGCCGCGTCGTTTAGGCCGTACCAGTTCGGCACCATTACCAGGCCCGGGCGTTTTGCGCTCGATGCATCGTCGTAGACCAGCACGCTGTGGAAACGCGTGCCGTCCTGGGTCCATTCCACCGGGCGATGCACCATCTTCGCCTGTACGGCGAACGTGGTGCCGGTCAGCAACAACAGGCAGCAGAGTCGGGCGATGCGCATGATGAATCCTCCGATGGATTTACGGATCCCTCCCCTCATACAAAGGGGAGGAGAAAAGCTTCAAAGTCCGGCCGCGTGCTCCGAGATGCGTCGCTTCAACGGCGCGAGACGATCGAGCAAACGCACACCGAGACCACGTGCGGCAACCAAGGCTGGCGACTGCCACGCGTAGATGCGTGCCAGCGCATCGAAGCCCAGCGCATCCAATGTATCGGCGCTGCGCCGGCGGCGCGCGTAACGGCGCAGGACGTGCGCAGCACCGATGTCGCGTCCGGCCGCACGCGCAGCAAGCAGCGTGTCGCGCAGCTCGGTCACGTCGCGCAGACCCAGGTTGGCACCCTGCCCGGCCAGCGGATGCACCGCATGCGCGGCGTCGCCCAGCAAGACGAAACGATCGGCCTGATAGCGCTCGGCCAGCTGCAGCTTCAGCGGGAACGCCGCGCGCGGCGTGCTGGCGACGATCCGGCCCAACCGGAAATCGCTGGCGAGGCCAAGTTCATCGAGGAAGGCCTGATCGTCCAGCGCCAGTACGCGCTGCGCCTCGGCCTCAGGCAACGACCACACCAGCGAGCTGCGCCCATCGGCCAGCGGCAGCAAGGCCAATGGCCCACTCGACAGGAAGCGTTGCCACGCGGTGTTCTCGTGCGGCTGCTCAGTGGCGACATGTGCCACCACCGCGCGCTGCGCGTAGTCGCGACCGCGCGTGCCGATGCCGGCCAGCTGGCGCAACGGCGAGGTCGCGCCGTCGGCGGCCACCAGCAGGCCGGCAGCCAGCGTCGCACCATCCGCCAGTTGCAGCTGGATGCGATCCTCGCTCGCCTCGAAACCCCGTACCTCGGCCGGACACAGCCGGCGCACGCCAGCCGCTTCCAGCGCCCGCCACAGCGTCCACTGCACCAGATTGTTCTCGACGATGTAGCCGAGCAGGTCGCGCCCTTCGCCAGCCGCATCGAAATCGATCGCCGCGCCGCTTTCGGCATCCCATACATGCATGTGCGCATACGGACCGGACCGCGAATCGCGTATGGACACCCAGACGCCCATGTCATCCAGCAGCGCAATCGACGATGGCGCCAGACCGACCACGCGCAGATCCACCTCGTCATTCACATTCCACGCCGTCGGCGCGCGCGCCTCCAGCAAGGCCGTGCCGAAGCCGGCACGCGCCAGCGCCAGTGCGGCGGCGGCGCCGACCATGCCGCCGCCGACCACGGCGACGTCCAGCGCCGGTGCGCGGCGACGCGCCAACACTTCCGTTGACGGCGCGTTCATGGCAGCCGCTCCATGACCGCCACCGGCGGCTCACCACGGAAACCCATGCCGCGCTGCGCCAGCGCACGCTGGAGCGGCGGCACCCGATCGCAAGCCAGCAAAGCCAGCGATCGCAGCGGAGCCAGCAACGGTTGCGGCAGACAGGCCAGCCGTACCAGGCCGTGACTCATCGCCATGGTGCCCTCGCGATCCGGCGCACGGCGCGCGGCGTAGCGCGCCAGCAGATCGGCGTCACCGGGATCGGCCACGCCAGCCACCAGCTCGGCCAGGGTCAGCGCATCACGCAGGCCGAGATTGAAACCCTGCGCGCCGATCGGATGCACGGTCTGCGCGGCATTGCCGACCAGTACCGCGCGCGGCGCGGTCAACTGCGTCGCAGCAACGCGATGGATCGCATACGGATGGCGCTTTCCGGGTCGGCTCAACCGACCCAGCCGCCAGCCGAGACGGCGCTGCGCCAGTTCGATGAAACCCGCATCGTCCAGCGCGGCGACCGCATCCGCTTCGTCGGCAGCAACCGTGAGGACCAACCCACAACGGCGATCGGCCAACGGCAGCAAGGCGATCGGGCCGGTATCGGCGAAACGCTCATACGCGCGGTTGGCGTGATCGCGTTCCGGCGTAACCGTGCAGACGAACAGCGTCTGCTGGTAATCATGGCATTCGGCGTCGATACCGAGCTGCGTGCGCACGAACGAATGAGTGCCGTCGGCGCCGACCAGCAGCGGCGTGTCAAGGCTGCGCAGGCCGTCGGGCGTGCTGATCTGCGCGCGCCAGCCGTTCGCCAACGGCAGTAAAGCGGATAACGTGGCAGGCGCGAGCCGGGTCAGCCGGGTGCACTCGTCGAGCCGATGCAGCAACGCCGCACCCAGTTCGCGCGCGGGCAGCGTCCAGCCCAGCGCATCGACACCGTGCTTGTTGGCGTCGATGCGCGCGCTGCCGAATTCGCCGGCACGGCTGACATGGATATGCCGGATCGGCGTGGCACGTGCGGCGGCATGCCGCCACACGCCAATCGCGTCGAGTCCGTTGACGGTGGCGCGGGCCAGCGCCAGGTTGCGTTCGTCGTAACTGGGCTGAGCGTCGGCACGCGGCGCGGCGGTTTCGACCAGGGTGGCGGCAATGCCGGCCGCATCCAGCGCGATCGCCAGACTGGCGCCAACCAGGCCACCGCCGACGATCAAGACACCGGATTCGTTCAAGGCGTGGGATGCGGGCACATTCATGCGTCGATGATACGCGTTGAGGCTGCCTGCGTTGCAGTGCATTGGGCTAGACTAGTGGTCTGTTCAGACGCCCCTATGGAGCCCCTCATGGTCAAGACACTGACCCAACGCCTCGGCATCTTGCTGGCACTCGCCGTGGTGATGGCGGCCACCCGCATGCATCACTCGCTGCTGCATCACTTCGATGCGTTGCCGGATGCGTCCTGGGGCATCTTCTTTCTCGCCGGCTTCTGGCTGCGCGGTGCCGGCCGCTGGGCGTTCCCGCTGCTGATGGCCGAGGCGGTGCTGATCGACTATCTGGTGATCAACGGCCAAGGCATCGACTTCTGGAGCCACTACTGCGTCTCGGTGGCGTACTGGTTCCTGATCCCGTCGTACTTCAGCCTGTGGCTGGGCGGCAGCTGGCTGGCGAAACACCAGCACGGCCTGCGCCTGCAGACCTTGGGCATGGCGGCAGTCGCGCTGCTGGTCAGCTGGGCCGCGTGCTACCTGGTTTCCAACGGCAGTTTCTACTGGCTCAGCAACAGCGTGCCGCTGCCGCGCAGCTTTGCCGCATGGTTCGCCAATCTCGGTGACTGGTATCTGCCGTTCCTGCAGACCACGGCGCTGTATGTCGGCTTGGGGGCCGTCGTGCATGTGCTGGTGATCCAGCTCGCACGTGCGCTGCATGCCGAAGACCATTCCCAGCTGCCGCGCTGAAACGGCGCGCTGAAACGCGATGGGCAACCGGCTCTCGAAGATCTACACGCGCACCGGCGACGACGGCAGCACCGGCCTCGGCGACGGCTCGCGGGTGGGTAAGGATTCGCTGCGGGTCAATGCCTACGGCACGGTGGACGAGCTCAACAGCACGATCGGCATGCTGCTCGCCGCCGACGGCGTCACCGATGACGTGCGCGAGGCGCTGACCCAGGTGCAGCACGACCTGTTCGATCTCGGCGGCGAACTGTGCATCCCCGGCATGGCGATGGTCGAGGACAGCGATATCGACCGGCTGGAAAACATCCTCGACCGCCTCAACGAACCGCTGCCGCCGCTGAAGGAGTTCATCCTGCCCGGCGGCGGCATGGCCGCGGCCTGCGGTCATCTGGCGCGCACGGTCTGTCGCCGCGCCGAACGCGAGGTGATCGCGCTGGCGCGAGTGGAACCCATCCGCAGCCAGCCGCAGCGCTATCTCAACCGGCTGTCCGACCTGCTGTTCGTGATCTCGCGCGTACTCGCGCGGGCCAGCGGTCACGGTGAAGTGCTATGGCAGCACGAGCGCCGCCGCAAACCCCAGTCCGCCGGCTAAGCCGCCGCATGCTGCGGCTGTACACCCACCCCACCTGCCTGCGGCACGATCCAGGTCCGGGTCATGCTGAACAGCCGGCGCGGCTGCGTGCAGTGTTGCAGGCGCTCGATCACGACCGCTACGCCGCGCTCGATCGCATCGAGGCGCCACGAGCCAGCCGCGAGCAGCTGCTGCGGGTGCACAGTACCGCTCACGTCGAACACATTCTGGCCAGCGCCCCGCAGGAAGGCAGCACACAGCGGTTGGACGAGGACACCGTGATGTCGCCCGGCTCGCTCGAGGCCGCGCTGCGCGCCGCCGGCGCCGCAGTGGCGGCGGTCGATGCGGTGATGAGTGGTGCGGCCCAACGTGCGTTCTGCGCGGTGCGCCCGCCCGGCCATCACGCCACCCATGACCAGGCGATGGGCTTCTGCCTGTTCAACAACATCGCTGTGGCCGCCGCTCATGCGCTGGCCGCGCACGGCCTGAAGCGGGTTGCGATCGCGGATTTCGACGTACATCACGGCAACGGCACGCAAGCCATCTTCGAGCGCGAGCCGCGCGTGCTGTTCGCGTCCAGCCATCAGTCGCCGCTGTATCCAGGCAGCGGGCGCGAGGACGAATGCGGGGTCGGCAACATCGTCAACGGTACGCTATCGCCCGGCGACGGCTCGTATGAGTTCCGCGAACTATGGGACGGCGTACTGCTGCCCCGGCTGCACGCGTTCAAGCCGCAGCTGGTGCTGGTCTCGGCCGGCTTCGACGCGCACCGCAACGACCCGCTGGCGGACATCCGGCTGGGTCAGGAAGACTACGCGTGGGTCACCGAACGGCTGCTCGCGCTGGCCCGCACGCATGCCGGCGGCCGGCTGGTTTCCACGCTGGAAGGCGGCTACGACCTCGCCGCCCTGGCGGCCAGCACGGCAGCCCATGTCGGCGTTCTGATGGAGTAGATCCCGCACGCCGCCGCTCGCTTCCTGCCCGCCGATGCTGAATCCGCGCAGGGGCAGCGAAACGTTTACCTGCCGTATTCGGGGTCTTTCTGCTAGCTTAACGAGCCTTCAAAGCCGGCAGATTCCATTGTGACGCCCAAGCTACCCCCACGCCGCCTGTTGGCGGTTGCCGCAGCTCTTGCCCTGATCGGCGGTCAGGCCGACGCCCGCAGCAGCCGGAGCCCTTCCGCCGCTTCGCCGGACAATGCCGATCAGGCCTGTCCGCTGGGCTCGTTCCACTGCGCGCCACGTCCGTACAACTACGCGATGTGCCGGCCCAATGCGCTGCTGGAGTTCTACGACCCCAGCCTCGGCAAGGACGTCAGCCTGCGCGAAACCAGTCCGACCCAGGTGCAGGCGCAGCATGTGGACAGTGCCGACCAGTCGGTCTACCACCTGTCGGGCGATGTAAAACTGCAGCGCGCCGATCAGCAGCTGCAGGCCGACAGCGTCGATTACAACAACGACAGTACCGACTACGACGCGCGCGGCAATGTCCGTTATCAGGAAGCCAGCCAGCTGCTGGCCGCCTCGCACATGCAGGGCAACACCAGCGCCAGCCGCGGTATCGCCGACGACGTGCGCTACCAGATGCTGGATGCCCGCGGCAATGGCGTCGCCAAGCAGGGGCAGATGCTCGATGCCATGCACTCGCGTTATTCGCAGGCTACGTACTCCACCTGTGACGTCGGCCACCATCTGTGGGAGTTCCGTGCCAAGTCGATCACCATCGACAAGGACACCGGTGTCGGCGTGGCGCGCAACGCCACCATGCGGATCGGCAACGTGCCGTTCCTGTATCTGCCGTATTTCAGCTTCCCGACCGACGATCGGCGCAAGAGCGGCTTCCTGTATCCGACCATTGGCCATAACGGCCACTCCGGTTTCGAGATCAGCACGCCGTACTACCTGAACCTGGCACCGAATTACGATGCCACACTGGACCCGCGCATCTACAGCGACCGCGGTGTGATGATGGCTGGCGAATTCCGCTATCTGGTACCCGGCAGCAACGGTCAGTTGAACGTGGAATACGTACCGACGGATCACGGCAAGAATGACGGCCTCGCCGATACCAAGGGCGACTCGCGCTATCTGGTCAACTTCTCCGACAGCACGCAACTGTGGCAAGGCTGGCAGTTCGTCGGGTCATACAATCACGCCTCGGACAGCAGCTACCTGTACGACTACGGCAATGCGCTGTCCCACGCAACGGTCTACACGCTGACCTCCAATGCAGCCATCGTCGGTGGTGGCAAATGGTGGAACGCGTCGTTCGGCGGCACCATCTATCAGAACGTGAATCCGTTCGTGACCGACAGCGTGCTGCCGTACAAGCAGATGCCCTACGCCAAGTTCAGCATGTACACGCCCCTGTCGCGCTGGCTGGAATTCGGCATGGACACCCAGGCGGCGGCGTTCCGCAAGAACGGCTTCGTCGAAGGCCAGCGCGAAGATCTCTATCCCTACCTGGCGGCCGATTTCGGCACTGCCGCATGGTTCGTGCGGCCCAAGCTGGCATATCGCTACACTGCCTACCAGCTGACCAGCGGTTACGCGAATTATGGCTACTCCGGCTTGCTGGGCACCGGCGCCACCACGCCGTTCGACCAGAAATCACCGAGCCGCGCACTGCCAATCGTCAGCCTCGACAGCGGTCTGGTGTTCGACCGCAGCACTTCGCTTTTCGGCAGCAGCTACACGCAGACGCTTGAGCCACGCCTGTACTACCTGTACGTGCCATACCGCAACCAGAACAACCTGCCGCTGTTCGATACCAACCTGATGTCGTTCGACTACTGGCAGCTGTTCTCGACTAACCAGTTCTCCGGCGCCGACCGGCAGATGGACGCGAACAACCTCACCGCCGCGCTGACCACCCGCCTGCTCGACGACAGTGGCGTGGAGCGGGTCTCTGCCAGCATCGGCCAGATTCACTATTTCAGCCCGCAGCGGGTGCTGGGCACCGACTGGACCGGCTCGGCCTATGTCGCCCAGCTAGACGTGCAGCTCAGCGATCGTTGGCGGTTGAACAGCTCCTACCAGTGGAACCCGCATCGCGTACCCGGCATCGACCCGAATACCGGAGCGCCGATCCACACCGGCCGCGATACCGACATGGCCGCGCTGGAACTGCAGCGCCGCCTGGGCACCGACGGCATCGTCAATTTCTCGTACCGCTATCGTCGCGGGCTGCTGGAACAATACGGCGTGTCTGCGGTCTACCCGGTATCCGAACGCTGGCGGCTGGTGGGATCGTGGACTTACTCGGTAAAGGATCGCGAGACCGTCGATGCGCTGGCCGGCGTGGAATACGATAGCTGCTGCGTGTCGTTACGGCTGGTGGATCGCAACTACGTGAATCAGGGCTACTACGGCTTCGGCCCGGTTCCTGCGGGCGGCAATATCAACCATCGCGACAACGCGATCATGTTCGAAGTGGTTTTCAAGGGGCTCGGCTCATCGGGCGGCCAAATCGATCCACTGTTGCGCCGTGATATTCTCGGCTATCAATAAACGCATTCGCTCCGGCGATCCAGGCTTTTCATCGATGAAGCAATCCATTGCAGCTCTCCTGCTCGCGCTCGCGATCATGCTCCCCGCCCACGCCCAGCTGCTGACGTCGGCCGCGCCGGCCAGCCAGTCGCTGGATCGCATCGTGGCTGTCGTCAACGACGACGTGATCCTGCAGAGCGAGCTCAACGAAGCCGTGGCCTCGGTGCAGCAGCAATACGCCGGCCACACCGAGCAACTGCCGCCGATGAACGTGCTGCAGCAGCAGGTGCTCAATCGGCTGGTTCTGATGCATCTGCAGATTCAGAAGGCCAACGACCAGGGCGTCCATGTCTCCGATGCAGACATCGACCAGGCGGTTGCCGGCGTGGCTCAGCAGAACAAGGTCACCCCCGAGCAGCTGCGCGCCGAAGTGGAGCAGAGCGGCGTCAGCTTCGCCGCATTCCGCCAGCAGATGTCCGAGCAGATCACCGTGCAGCGATTGCACCAGAGTGTGGTGCAGGATTCGGTCGCGGTCACCGACAGCGAGATCGACAACCTGCTCAACAGCCCGACCTACAAGGCCGGTGAAGTGCATCTGGCGCACATCCAGATCAGCATCCCTGGCGGTGCCGACGCGGCCGCGATCCAGACCAGCCAGACCAAAGCCGAGCAGGCGCTGGCTGCGATCAAGGGCGGCATGGATTTCAACGCCGCGGCGATCCGCTACTCCGATGCCTCCGACGCGCTGGAAGGTGGCGATCTCGGCTGGCGGCGGATGGACGATATCCCGCCCGCTTTCGCCGACACAATCAGCTCGATGAAGTCCGGCGACGTCAGTGCGGCATTGCGCGGCCCGACCGGCTTCCACATCCTCAAGCTGGTCGGCCAGCGCCAGTCCAACAAGCAGATGGTCACCGAATTCCATGCACGTCAGATCCTTATCAAGCCTAGCGAGCTGGTAACGCCGGAGCAGGCCGAGCAGAAGGCGCGGGATCTGTACAGCCGCATCGTCAACAAGCACGAGGATTTCGCCACCCTTGCGAAGGACAATTCCAAGGATGACACCAGCGCCAATCTCGGCGGCGACATGGGCTGGTTTCCGCAGGACGCGTGGGGCGCAACCATCGCCAAGCAGCTGGATGATTTGAAAGACAACCAGGTATCGCAACCGTTCCAGAGCGAAGCCGGCTGGCACATCCTGCAGCGACTCGGTTCGCGCCAGAGCGACCAGACCGTGCAGCTTGCGCGCGATCAGGCCCGTCAGGCGATCGGCACCCGCAAGTCCGAGCAGGTCTACGACGACTACCTGCGCGACCTGCGCTCCAACGCCTACATCAACATCCTGGTGCCCGAGTTGCGCGATACGGGCGACCAGTCTGCCGCCGGCAAGCCGCCACAAGCTGGTTGAAGACCATGCCATTGCCCCGGCTCGCGGTCACCGCCGGTGAGCCGGCCGGCATCGGTCCGGAACTGCTGATCCGACTGGCCGCCACTCCGCTGGCGGCCAGTCTCGTTGCGGTCGCCGATCGCCATCTGCTGGAACGTGCGGCCATCCGTTGCGGCCTGACCATCGAGCTGATCGACGACGACGGCAGCGCGCAGACCGCGCGTCGTGCCGGCACGCTGCGCCTGCGCCACACGCCACTGGCGATCGACGAAGTGCCTGGCCATCCCGATCCGCGCAATGCCCGGCACGTGCTGGATACGCTGGCCGAAGCGGCCGACGGCTGCATGGCCGGTCGCTACGATGCGGTAGTCACCGCGCCGCTGCAGAAATCATCGATCAACGATGCCGGTATCCGCTTCAGCGGTCACACCGAATTTTTCGCCGCACGCACGCACGCCGACGTGGTGATGATGCTGGCCAGCCCGGAATTGCGCGTGGCGCTGGCGACCACGCACCTGCCGCTGGCGGCAGTGTCCGCGGCCATCACGCGCGAATCGCTCACTCGCACGCTGCGCATCGTGCATGCCGAATTGCGCCACAAGTTCGGTATCGCCGAACCGCGCATCGCCGTGCTGGGTCTCAACCCGCATGCCGGTGAAAGCGGCCACATCGGCCGCGAGGAAATCGACACGGTGATCCCGGCATTGGACGCCCTGCGTAACGAAGGCATGACCCTGCTCGGGCCGCTGCCCGCCGACACCGCGTTCGTGCCGGCCCAGCGTCGCCAATACGACGCGGTGCTGGCGATGTATCACGACCAGGCGTTGCCGGTGCTGAAGAGCGAGGCGTTCGACCGCACCGTGAACCTCACCCTCGGCCTGCCATTCATCCGCACCTCGGTCGATCACGGTACCGCGCTGGATCTGGCCGGCACCGGCCGAGCCGATCCGGCCAGCCTGATCGCCGCGGCCAGTATGGCCATCGAACTTGTCGCACGTAGAAAGGCCGTCGCATGAACGCCCGCCCCAAGAAAAGCTTCGGCCAGCATTTCCTGCACGACCGTCGCTACATTGAACGCATCGTCAGTGCAGTGGCGCCACGGGCTGAGGATTTCGTAGTCGAGATCGGCCCCGGTGAAGGCGCGCTGACGCTGCCGTTGCTGGCGGCGGCAGGCTCGCTCACCGCGATCGAGCTGGATACCGATCTAATCCCAGGCCTGCAGGCACGTGCCGCCAGCGTGGGCGAGCTACACATCATCCATGCCGACGTGCTGAAGGTGGACTTCAGCGCACTGGCGCACAGCCACGGCGTGCCGCGGTTGCGCATCGCCGGCAACCTGCCCTACTACATCTCCAGCCCGATCCTGTTCCACTGCGTCGAACATGCGGCAGCGATCCAGGACATGCACTTCATGCTGCAGAAGGAAGTGGTCGACCGCATGGCCGCCGAACCGGGCAGCAAGGTGTATGGACGGCTATCCGTGATGCTGCAGCTGGCCTGTCGGGTCGAACCACTGTTCAACGTACCACCGGAAGCGTTCCGGCCGCCGCCGAAGGTGGAGTCCGCGGTGGTGCGGCTGTTGCCGCTGGAGCCGCACGAACTGCATGATGCGCGGCCCGAGCATGTCTACGCCGTGGTCAAGGCCGCGTTTGGCCAGCGGCGCAAGACGCTGGCCAATGCGCTCAAGCAATTGCTCGACAGCGATGCGATCCGCCGCGCCGATGTTGACCCCAAGGCACGCGCCGAGACGCTTGCTCCGGCCGACTTCGTGCGACTGGCCAAGGTCTACGGCAGCCTCTGACCGCGAAGATGCACTCCAATCGCATCGGCTGCGCCCCATTCGCAGCGGCAGGCCTTACAATCCGGGCATGACTGAAAAATCTTCCTACACGATCGATGTGCAGGTCGAAACACGCTTCGTCCCCGATCAATCGAAGCCCGGTGACAATCGCTACGTTTTCGCCTACACCGTCACCCTGCGCAATGCCGGCGAGATGCCCGCGCGCCTGCTCACCCGTCGCTGGATGATCACCGATGCCAACGGCAAGGTGGAGGAAGTGACCGGCGATGGCGTGGTCGGCGAACAGCCATGGATGCGCCCCGGCGACGATTTCGAATACACCTCGGGCGCCGTGCTGGAAACCCCGGTAGGCACCATGGGCGGCAGCTATCAGATGCTGGCCGACGATGGCACCGAGTTCGAGGCGCCCATTCCGACCTTCACCCTGTCCATTCCGCGCACGCTGCACTGATGGCCCTGCGCTGACATGGCTACGTACGCGATCGGCGACGTGCAGGGCTGCTATCCCGAATTGCAACGCCTGCTCGACAAGCTGCGCTTCGATCCGGCACAGGATCAGCTGTGGTTCTGCGGCGATCTGGTCAACCGTGGTGGCCAGTCGCTGGAGACGCTGCGGCTGATCCACAGCCTGCGCGAGCACAGCGTGGTCACCCTGGGCAATCACGACCTGAGTCTGCTGGCAATCGCCCAGCGGCGCTCTGATGCGCAGGCGCGGGTCAACCCTGAACTGCGCGAAGTGCTGTTCGCCGACGATGCGCCGGTGCTGTTCGAATGGCTGCGTTCGCAGAAGCTGCTGCACCACGACGAGCAGCTCAACTGGACCATGGTGCATGCGGGTCTGGCACCGATGTGGACCTTGCGGCAGGCCCAGAGATCTGCAGAGGATGTCGAACGCGAACTGTCCAGCCCGCGTCACCCACGCTTGCTGCGCAATCTGTTCGGCAACCGGCCGGCGGTGTGGTCAAGCCGCTTGCAGGGACTGGACCGCCAACGCGCCACGATCAATACGATGACCCGGATGCGCTATTGCGACGTCAACGGTCGCATCGATTTCGAAGCCAAGGGCATTCCCGGTACGCAAAAACCGGGGCTGTATCCGTGGTTTTCAGTGCCTGGCATGCGCCGGCGCGACACCCGCATCGTCTGCGGCCACTGGTCGGCCTTGGGGCGCTTTGCCGGGCTCGGCGTATATGCAATCGATACCGGCTGCGTGTGGGGCGGTCAGCTCACCGCACTGCGACTGGATGGCGAGGAGCCGCAGTACATCACCGTGAATGCCGAGCCGCACCGCAAGCGGCCGCCGGGTGTCGACGACTGATTCGTCGCGTATTCATCAATCCGTGCCCATGAAAAACCCCGCCGCAGCGGGGTTTTTCGTGACTGCCGGAACGCCCCCTCAGGCGAGCTGGCCGTGGCAGTGCTTGTACTTCTTGCCCGAGCCGCACGGGCATGGCTCGTTGCGGCCCACCTTGGCGCCATCATGTTCTGCCGGCTGCTGCGCGAGGCGCATGCCGGCGCCGACCGGTACCTCTGCATCGCCACCGACGCCGAATCCGCCCACCGGCGCACCACCGCCAGTCGCCAGCATCTGCTTCTGCAGACGCTCGGCCATGCGCTGCTGCTCAGCCTCCATCGCGGCCACTTCCTCCTCGCTGCGAATACGGATCCGCGCCAGCATCTGCACCACTTCGGTCTTGATCCGGCTGAGCATTTCGGAGAACAGCTTGAACGACTCCCGCTTGAAGGCCTGCTTCGGATCCTGCTGCGCATAGCCGACCAGATAGATGCCCTGGCGCAGGTAGTCCATGTTGGACAGATGATCCTTCCAGGCGTTGTCGACCACCGTCAGCATGATGTGCTTTTCCAGCTGGCGCATGGTGTCGGCGCCGACCTGCGCTTCCTTCGCCTGGAACAACTCGTTCACCGCGGTACGCACGTGGCCGAGGATCATCCCGGCGTCGATCTCGTGCTGCTGCTCGATCCAGTGCTTGAGCTCCAGCGACAGGCCAAACTCGCTTTCCAGCTCACGGTCGAGTCCGGCCAGATCCCACTGCTCGTCAATGCTGTCGGCCGGTACGTACGCGCGCACCATGGTCTCAACCACATCCTCGCGGATGTCGGCGACGGTAGCCGAGACGTCCTCGCCCTCCAGCAACTCGTCGCGCTGGGTGTAGATCACCTTGCGCTGGTCGTTGGCGACGTCGTCGAACTCCAGCAGATGCTTGCGGATGTCGAAGTTGTGCTGCTCGACCTTGCGCTGGGCCTTCTCGATCTGCCGGCTGATCATGCGATCTTCCAGCGCGTCGTCGTCCTTCATGCCGAAGCGCTTCATCCAGCGCACCAGGCCTTCGCCGCCGAAGATGCGCAGCAAGTTGTCTTCCAGCGACAGGTAGAAACGCGAGGAGCCCGGATCGCCCTGACGACCGGAACGGCCGCGCAGCTGGTTGTCGATGCGCCGCGACTCATGCCGCTCGGTACCGATGATGTGCAGGCCGCCGGCCGCGAGCACCTGCTCGTGCAGTTTTTTCCATTCGGCCTTGACGCGCTGGCGATCGATCTCGCTGGCGCCTTCCGGCAGCGCCGCCATCGCCGCATCCAGGCTGCCGCCGAGCACGATGTCGGTACCGCGACCAGCCATGTTGGTGGCGATGGTGACCTGTCCGGGCGCACCGGCCTGCGCCACGATGTGCGCCTCGCGCTCGTGCTGCTTGGCGTTGAGTACCTCGTGCACCACCTTGGCCTTGGTCAGCATGCCGGACAGCAGTTCGGACACTTCGATCGAGGTGGTGCCGACCAGTACCGGCTGGCCGCGCTTGTGGCAGTCCTTGATGTCCTCGATCACGGAGCGGTATTTCGGCTCCTGCGCAAGGAAAATCATGTCCGAGTTGTCCTTGCGGATCATCGGCATGTGGGTGGGAATCACCACCACTTCCAGACCGTAGATGCTCTGGAACTCGAACGCTTCGGTGTCGGCCGTGCCGGTCATGCCGGCCAGCTTCTTGTACATGCGGAACAGGTTCTGGAACGTCACCGTGGCCAGAGTCTGGTTCTCGCGCTGGATCGGCACGCCCTCTTTCGCCTCGACCGCCTGGTGCAGGCCGTCGGACCAGCGACGGCCTGCCAGGGTGCGGCCGGTGAATTCATCGACGATGATCACCTCGCCGTCGCGCACGATGTAGTCCACGTCGCGCTGGTAGATGCCGTTGGCACGCAGCGCCGCGTTGAGATGATGCACCACCGCCAGATTCTTCGAGTCATACAGACCGCTGTCCGGCTCGATCACGCCAGCAGCCTGCAGCAATTCGTCGGCGTGCTGCATCCCTTCTTCAGACAGGTGTACCTGCTTCTGCTTCTCGTCGACCCAGTAATCGCCGCTGCCGTCTTCCTCGGTCTGCCGGATCATCTTCGGCACGATCTTGTTCACTGCGATGTACAGCTGCGGCGAATCCTCGGCCGGGCCGGAAATGATCAACGGCGTGCGCGCTTCGTCGATCAGGATCGAGTCGACCTCGTCGACGATGGCATAGTGCAGGCCGCGCTGATAGCGCTGCTCCTTGCTCAACGCCATGTTGTCGCGAAGGTAGTCGAAACCGAATTCGTTGTTGGTGCCGTAGGTGATGTCGGTGGCATAAGCCGCATGCTTGTCGGCGTGATCCATGCCCGGATACACCACGCCGACGCTCAGGCCCAGGAAGTTGTACAGCTTGCCCATCTGCGCGGAGTCGCGTCGGGCCAGGTAGTCGTTGACGGTGACCACATGCACGCCCTTGCCGGCCAGCGCATTGAGGTAGACTGGCAACGTGCCGACCAGGGTCTTGCCCTCGCCGGTGCGCATCTCGGCAATCCTGCCCTGATGCAGCACCATACCGCCGATCATCTGCACGTCGTAATGACGCATGCCCAGCGTGCGCTTGGCCGCCTCGCGCACTACTGCAAACGCTTCGGGCAGCAGCTTGTCCAGCGACTCGCCGCTGGCGACCCGTTGCTTGAACTCGTCGGTCTTGCCGCGCAACGCGTCGTCGCTCAGCTTTTCGAATTCAGGTTCCAGCGCATTGATGCGGTGAACGGATCGGGAAAGCTGGCGCAATACGCGCTCGTTGCGGCTACCAAACAAGCTCGTCAGGGCACGATTGAACATCGGTCTTCCGGATTGGGGAACAGAATGCCCGCAACAGACACGGGCCAATCGGGCATATTACTACATGCCTATAAAAGCACGGCCTATAACGGCACGGCCCATGGAGGCACAGCCCATCACGACGTGCCGATCCAGCCATTCTGAATGGCGCCGGCCACGGCCGGATTCAAGGGATTGCCGGCGGGAAAACGCAGCGTCAGCGGTGATTGCGCACAAAGGCCAGCGGATTGACCACGCGGCCGTCGTACCAGACTTCGAAATGCACGTGCGAACCGGTCGAACGGCCAGTGGAACCGGCTTGGGCGACCACGTCGCTGACCTGCACATGTTGCCCCGGATGCACGTCCAAGGCGCTGTTGTGTGCGTAACGGGTCATGTAGCCATTGCCATGGTCGATCTCGACCACGTTGCCGTAGCCGCTGCGCACGCCGGCAAACGTCACCATGCCCTCGGCCACGGCATGCACCGATGTACCCAACGGGGTGGCGATATCGATGCCGGTGTGCCGCGCCGAACGGCCATCGAACGGATCCGCACGCACGCCGAAATAGGACGAGATATAGCCCGGTACCGGCATCCCGGTCGGTTTCAGGTTCGATTCGATTTTGGCATCCAGCAACAGGCTCTGCAGCGCCGACAGCTGGGCCTGCTGCGAGTCGAACTGGCTGGCCAGCTGATTGATGCTGCTGTCCAGCGCCGGCGGCAGGGCATAGGCACTGCCGTTGACATCCTCGACACCGCCGACCGGGGGCTGCTGGTCGAAATTGAACTCGCCATCATCGAGCTTGCCGACCTGGGTCAGACGTTCACCCAGCGCATTCAGCCGGGTCGACTGCGCTTGCAGCTGACCCAGTTTCACCGCCAGAGCGTCGAGGTCGCGCTGGGCATCCTGGCGCACGCCGCCCAACTGGGCATTCTGCTGCCGGATCTGTTGCTGCAGATCGTGGATCTCCGCCAGCGCGCGATCGCGCGGACTGGCCACCATCAACGCCAGCGCCACGCCCGCACCCATGCAGCCGAGTACAGCCACCGACAACGCCGAAAGCAGTTTCCAGCGCAGCCGTCGATCCGCCAGATCAAGGGTCTTCGGCAATTTCCTGGCACGTGATACGAGTATGATTTGCATGTCTTTCCAAAATCGAATGTCGGCACCATGCAACGCGCCGCCCCAGCCACTTCCCGCCGCACCGGCAACGGACCGAAGTCCCTTGTCGATTGCGGCTCCTTCGCGACGCTGGCCCGAAAGGCCGGCGCGCTGGAAGCGCTGGATCGCGCATTGCGTCAGACGTTGCCGTCGCCGTTGCGCGAGCAGGTGAGATTCGCCAACCTGCGCAACGACCGCCTCGTCTTTCTGGCGTCTTCACCGGCTTGGGCATCGCGCCTGCGGTTAATGCAGACACAGATCCTTGCCACCGCACATGCCATTGGCACATGCGCCAGTTCAGTCACCGTGAAAGTGGCCCCCCAACCGCCGGTTGCAACAGCACCGGATCGATCAAAACCGCTTTCGCTCGCGGCGGCCACCCATCTCAGGGCCGCTGCCGCGTCGTTCACAGACCCCGAATGGCGGGTACTGTTCCTTGAGCTGGCGTCCCTCGCCGAAACCGCTGATCCGCCTGTTGCCGGAGCGGACTGAATCCGCCGATCGCTCCGCCTGCAAGCGCCAAGACATCAATTGCCGTCGCTGATTTGTACAGCAAAGGGTGCGTTTATAGCATGCAGGAAGTTAAGAAATGGCCCGTCATGTCATCGAGGCGTGAAGCACAACGCGGACAAAATGTGACATACAGCACAAAAAAACGGCCATGTCTCACGACACGGCCGTCTTCATTGAAGCTACGCGCCCGCAGGCTGTAAATACGGCTCAGATCGCCTGCGCCGGGTGTGCGTAGGAGATCGGCGAGGTGGCCGGATCGTCCTGGTAGCTGACTTCTTCCCACGCCGTAGCGTCGGCCATCAGCGTACGCAGCAGTTTGTTGTTGAGCTCATGGCCGGACTTGTGCGCGTGGTAGGCGCCGATCAGGCTATGGCCGAGCAGGTACAGATCGCCGATCGCGTCGAGGATCTTGTGCTTGACGAACTCGTCCTCGTAGCGGAGGCCATCCTCGTTCAGCACGCGATAGTCATCCAGCACCACGGCGTTGTCCATCGAACCGCCTAGCGCCAGATTGTGTTCGCGCAGCATCTCGATGTCGCGCATAAAGCCGAAGGTGCGCGCCCTGCTCACTTCCTTGACGAAGGAAGTCGTGGAGAAGTCGATCTCGGCGCGCGAGGTGCGCTTGCTGATGATCGGGTGATTGAAGTCGATCGAGAAGCCGACCTTGAACCCCTCGAACGGATCGAAGCTGGCCCACTTGTCGCCTTCCTGCACTTTTACCGGCTTCTTGATGCGAATGAAGCGCTTGGCCACGTTCTGCTCTTCGATACCGGCGGATTGCAGCAGAAAGACGAAGGGACCTGCGCTGCCATCCATGATCGGCACTTCCGGCGCGGACAGATCGACATAGGCATTGTCGATACCGAGGCCGGCCATCGCCGAGAGCAGATGCTCCACCGTGGAGACGCGGGCATCGCCATTGACTAGAGTGGTCGACAGCCGGGTATCGCCGACATTGTCCTGACGGGCACGGATGTCCACCGGCGGATCGAGATCCGTGCGGCGAAACACGATGCCGGTATTCGGCGCCGCCGGACGCAAGGTCATGTACACCTTGTCACCGGTGTGCAGGCCGACGCCGGTCGCCCGGATGATGTTCTTAAGCGTACGCTGCTTGATCATTGTTGTTGGTACCTGTGTAGGCAGCAGCCAATTAGGGGCGGATGCTAACACAGTTTTAACCTGCGATAAAAGCAAACCGTACCGTACAGTCTGATTAAGCCTTCATGTTCCTTTCATCATTGAAAGATTCGGCGATCCATTGCGATTTCTCCCGACAATCCGGCGAATAACACGACATCCCTTGCCTGGGACGGGAATCCGGCAAGGGATATCGGGCCGGCCGAAACGGGCGAACCCGTGGCGACTGGCCGTGCGCCATCCCGACGCACAGTCTGTGCTGCTACATCAGCGAACGGTTCACCCGTCAGGTCAATCCACACGCTCCACGTAGCCAAAATCCGGCAGTAGCAGCGCCAGCTCCAGTCAGAGACAACTGGTGCGGACGCGCTTGGAGAGTGACCGGCCAAACGGGTTTTCGTTCAATTTTTTCGCATCTCCTTAACTTGCCCTTGTACCAACCAGGCCGGATCAATCTGCCTGACGACGCAGAAACGCCGGAATGTCGAGGTAGTCGAAGCCCGGCTCGGCATTCTTCGCCGGTGCGGCAGGTTCCGCGCGGCTGTGGCTGCTGATCGTCATCTCCGGCTGCGCATAATCGACCACTTCGTTGCCGGTACCAGTACGCAGCACCACCGGACGCGGACGCATCTGCACCTGCTGCGTCTCGACCATGCGGATCGGCGGCTGCTGACGCGAGGCGACGGCACGGTTGAGGCCGGTGGCCACCACGGTGACGCGCACATCGTCCTTCATTTCCGGATCGAGCGAGGTACCGATCACCACGGTAGCGTCTTCGCTGGCGAAGTCATGGATGATACGACCGATCTCGTCGAATTCGCGCATAGTCAGGTTCGGACCGGCGGTGACGTTGACCAGGATGCCGCAGGCACCGTTGAGGTTGACGTCTTCCAGCAGCGGGTTCTTGATCGCCGCCTCGGCTGCCGCCTGCGCACGGTCGTCGCCGCGGGCAGTGCCCGAACCCATCATCGCCAAGCCCATCTCGGACATCACGGTGCGCACGTCGGCAAAGTCGACGTTGATCAGGCCGGGGGCGGTGATCAGATCGGCAATGCCCTGCACGGCGCCCTGCAGCACGTCGTTGGCGGCCTTGAACGCATTCAGCAAGGTGACATCGCGGCCGAGCACGCTGAGCAGCTTCTCGTTGGGTACGGTGATCAGCGAGTCGACGTGCTGCGACAGATCCTCAATGCCCTTCAACGCGACCTGCATGCGCCGACGGCCTTCGAACGGGAACGGCTTGGTCACCACCGCGACGGTGAGGATGCCCTTCTCCTTGGCCAGCTGCGCCACCACCGGTGCAGCGCCGGTACCGGTGCCGCCGCCCATGCCGGCGGTGATGAACACCATGTCGGCGCCTTCCAGCATGGCTTCGATGCGCTCACGATCTTCCAGTGCCGCCTGCCGGCCGACTTCCGGATTAGCGCCGGCGCCGAGACCCTTGGTCACGTTGCCACCGAGTTGCAGGTGGGTACGCGAGCCACAGCTGGTCATCGCCTGTGCATCAGTATTGGCGACGACGAATTCCACGCCTTCGATATTGGCATTGAGCATGTGCGCCACGGCATTGCCGCCACCACCGCCCACGCCGATCACTTTGATGACTGCATTGGGTGCGAGTTTTTCAATTAATTCAAACATTTCCCGTCCTCCGTAGAGTTGTTGTCGTTGTAACCAGGGATCGCGACTCCTGTCGGTCCGTGGTGGTGGGCGGATATCCCTCCGCCCTGGGCCACGCTTCCTGCTCGGCCCGGAAATCAATGTCGATCTCAGAAATTTTTGGTGATCCAGCCGCGCAACTTGCCAACCAGACCGCCGACGCTGCCGCCCACCGGCCCGCCGAGCCGCGCACTGCCGGCGCGCGCGCCATGCAGCAGCAAGCCCACGCCGGTGGCGTGCAGCGGACTGGAAACGACTTCGCCCAGACCATCGATCTGCTGCGGCACGCCGATGCGCACCATCTTGTGAAAGATCTCTTCGGCCAGCTCCAGCGCGCCTTCCATCTTCGAAGCACCGCCGGTCAGCACCACGCCGGCCGCGACCAGGCTCTCGTAACCGGAGCGGCGCAACTGGTCCTGCACCATCTCGAAAATTTCCTCGTAGCGCGCCTGCACGCTCTGCGCCAGCGACTGCCGCGCCAGTCGGCGCGGCGGACGATCACCCACACTGGGCACCTGGATAGTTTCCTCGGCATGCGCCAGTCCGGTCTGCGCGCAGGCGTACTTGATCTTGATTTCCTCCGCATGCGCAGTCGGCGTGTGCACGCCATAGGCGATGTCGCTGGTGACCTGATCACCGCCGACCGGCAGTGACGCGGTATAACGGATCGAGCCTTGGGTGTAGATCGCGATGTCGGTGGTGCCGGCGCCGATATCGACCAGGCATACGCCGAGCTCTCGCTCGTCGTCGGTCAGCACAGCCTTGGCGCTGGCCAGCGCCGACGGCACCAGCTCGTCCACGGTCAGGCCGCAACGCTGGATGCACTTGCTGATGTTCTGCACCGCGGCGGCCGCGCCGGTGACCAGATGCACGTTCGCCTCCAGCCGCACGCCGCTCATGCCGACCGGCGAGCGGATGCCATCCTGGCCATCGATGCGGTATTCCTGCGACTCCTTGTAGAGCACCTTGCGATCGGCCGGAATCGCCACCGCACTGGCGGCCTCCAGCACCTGCTCCAGATCGCCGGCGGTGACCTCGCGGTCGCGAATCGCCGCGTTGCCGTGAGAGTTGCGGGTTTCCAGATGACTGCCGGAGATCGATGCATACACCGAGCGGATATCGCAGCCGGCCATCAGCTCGGCTTCTTCCACCGCGCGCTGGATCGAGTGCACGGTCGATTCGATGTCCACCACCGAACCGCGTTTCATGCCACGCGACACGTGAGTGCCGATGCCGATGATCGTGATCGGTTCGCCGGGTTCGTATTCGCCGACGATCGCCACCACTTTCGAGGTGCCAATATCCAGCCCGACCACCAGTTGCTTGTCGTTGCGCGGTTTCATAGGGAGATAGTCATGAGCGGGGCGAACCTCCAGCGTTGGCGGCGGCCGCTTGCGGCCAGCGCACGGCAAATCCATTGGTGTAGCGAAGATCGGCGTAGGCGAAACCGTCGGCATGGTCGGCGATCAGCTGCGGATAGACATCGAGGAAACGACGTAGCCGGCGTCCGGCCTGGTCGCGATCGCCGATCACGATCTGCGCACCGTTGGCGGTACTGACGCTCCAGCTGCCGCGCTCGGTCAGCGCCACACCGTTGATCTGCAGATGAGTACCGGCGAACGCCTTCTGCGTCTCGGCATAAAAACTCACCACTTCGGCCAGCCGCGCATCCGGGCCGCGCAGATCCGGCAACGCGCTGGTGTCGTTCGCGCCCGGCGCATCGAACACCAGCCCCTGCCGGCTGATCAGCTGCTTGTCGTTCCAGCGCGCGAACGGCTGCCGTTCGTAGATGCGCAGCTGCAAGGTGTCCGGCCAGCGCTTGCGCGCCTCGGCCGACTCCACCCACGGCAACGCGGCGACAGCCTTCTGCACCGCATCCAGATCCAGCGCGAAGAAACCCTTGCCCAACCGCGGCCGCACGGCGGCACGAATCTCGTCCGCACTGACATGTTTGAACTCGGCCTGCACCATCAACTGAGTCACCGGCCAGCGACTGGCCGCGAACCAGCCGCGCAGCACGCCGACGATCGGCAGCGCGACCAGCGCGATGGCCAGACACCAGGCAACGAGGCGGATGGTTCCCTTCACGCATCCTCCCGGAAACTGGTTTCGAGCACGCGCCAGCACAGCTCCTGGTAGTCGATGCCGGCGACCGCGGCGGCCTTCGGCACCAGCGAGTGCGAGGTCATGCCCGGCGCGGTGTTCACTTCCAGCAGCCAGTTACGACCGGTGCGGTCGCGCATCACGTCGACGCGACCCCAACCGGCGCAGCCGAGTGCGTCGAACGCGGCCAGCGACAGCGCACACAGCTCGTCGCCCGCCACTCCCTCAAGACCGGGGCAGATGTACTGGGTGTCCTCGGCCACGTACTTCGCGTTGTAGTCGTAGAACGCGGCCTTCGGCACGATGTGGATGCTCGGCAATACCTGTCGACCGAGAATCGCGACCGTAAGCTCGTCGCCCTCGATCAGCGTTTCCATCAGCAGGTCGCCCGGATACTTCGCGGCCAGCTTGACCGCTTCGTCCAGATCCTTCTCTGCGAACACGCGCGTCACGCCGACGCTGGAACCTTCGCAGGCCGGCTTCACGATCAGCGGAAAACCGATTTGACGCGCTGCCGCGTGCACATCGGCACCGCGCGGCAACGCCACGAAGTTCGGCGTCGACAGACCCAGCGACTGCCACACGCGCTTGGAGCGTGTCTTGTCCATCGACAGCGCGGAACCGAGTACGCCGGAACCGGTATACGGCACGTGGAGCGACTCCAGCGCACCTTGCAGTACACCATCCTCGCCACCGCCATGCTGGCCGTGCAGGATGTTGAACACGCGGGCGAAGTGCCCGGCGCGCAGCGCGTCGAGCAGCGCCGGGATGCCGTCGATCGCGTGCGCGTCGATGCCGCGCGCCAGTAGCGCGGCCAGCACGTTGCGGCCGGAATCGAGCGACACCTCGCGCTCGGCCGAGCTGCCGCCCATCACCACGGCGACGCGACCGAACTGGGCGGGATCACTGATCTTGTTCACGGTAATTCCCATGCTCACTTGCTTGTCCTCAGATGGCCGGCCTGGGCCAGCTCCACTGCCGCCGTGCCGATGTCGCCGGCGCCCAGCAGCAGCAGCAGATCACCGTCGCGCAACAACGTCGGCAAGGTGTCCTTGAATTCACGCGGATGCTCGATCAACACCGGATCGACCTTGCCGCGCGCGCGCACGGCACGCGCTAGGGCGCGGCCGTCGGCACCGGCGATCGGTGTTTCGCCGGCGGCATAGACATCGGTCAGCACCAGCACGTCGGCATCGGCCAGCACGTTCGCGAAATCGTCAAGCAGATCGCGGGTGCGGCTGTAGCGATGCGGCTGGAAGCCGACCACAAGACGACGATCGGGCCAGCCGCCGCGGGCGGCGGCGAACACCGCCGCAAGCTCGCGCGGGTGATGACCATAGTCGTCGACAAGCAGCACGCTGCCGTGATCGAGCGCGATCTCGCCACGCCGATGGAAGCGGCGGCCGACACCCTGGAAATGCTCCAGCGCACGGGCCATCGCCTCAGCCTCCACGCCCAGCTGCCAGCCGATCGTGGCGGCGGCCAGCGCGTTGAGCACGTTGTGCCGACCCGGCAGGTTGAGCTTCACCGGCAGCGCATCGACGCGGCCCGGTAGCGCCAGATCGAAATGCATTTCGAAGCCGTGCTGGGTCACGTTCAGCGCACGCACGTCAGCGTCGGCCGTGTCGATGCCGTAGGTCATCACACGGCGCGTAGTGGACTTGGCCAGCTCGGCGACTTCCGCATCGTCCACGCACAGCACGGCCAGGCCGTAGAACGGCAGCCGGTGCAGGAAATCGGCGAATGCTTTCTTCACCTGGGCGAAATCGCCGCCGTAGTTCTCCAGGTGGTCGGCGTCGATATTGGTGACCGCCGCGATCACCGGCGACAGCAACAGGAACGACCCGTCGGATTCATCGGCTTCCGCGACCAGATACTGGCCGGTACCCAGCCGCGCATTCGCGCCGGCCGCGTTGAGCTGGCCGCCGATCACGAAAGTCGGATCGTAGCCGGCCTCGGCCAGCACGCTGGCGGTGAGGCTGGTGGTGGTGGTCTTGCCGTGGGTGCCAGCGATCGCCACGCCGCGACGAAAACGCATCAGCTCGCCGAGCATCTCCGCACGCGGGATCACCGGCACGCGCGCCGCGCGGGCGGCGACCAGCTCGGCATTGTCCAGCTTGATCGCGCTCGACGTCACCACCACGTCGGCGTCGCCGATATGTTCGGCGGCATGCCCGACATGCACCTTGATGCCGAGCTGCTGCAGCCGTTGCGCGGTCGGCGAATTCGCCCGGTCGGAACCGGACACCGCATAGCCGAGGTTGTGCAGCACCTCGGCGATACCGCTCATGCCGACACCACCGATGCCGATGAAGTGCACCCGACGGAACGTACTCATCAGGTCTTCGTGTGCGAGCAGTCGACGCAGTGTCATGCGGCCACCTCCATGCATGCCCGCGCGATGACCTGCGCCGCGTCGGGTTTGGCCAGCGTGCGCGCTGCCTCTGCCATCGTCAGCAGGCGATGGCGATCACCCAGCAACGACTCCAGTCGCTGCGCCAGAATCTGTACGTTCAGTTCACTCTCCTGCATCAGTTCGGCAGCGCCGATCGCTACCAGCGCTTCGGCGTTGCGCGTCTGGTGGTCGTCTACTGCATGGGGAAACGGCACCAGCACGGCACCGAGTCCGGCCGCGGTCAGTTCAGCCAGAGTCAGCGCGCCGGCACGGCAGACGGCCAG
This sequence comes from Rhodanobacter sp., assembly GCA_035566635.1. Classification (GTDB taxonomy): domain Bacteria; phylum Pseudomonadota; class Gammaproteobacteria; order Xanthomonadales; family Rhodanobacteraceae; genus Rhodanobacter. The sequence continues at coordinate 551,370 of DATMQY010000004.1, read as the reverse complement.
GTCGGCCCAGCCATAACTCCCCGCCATGTCGTCAATGAACGCCACCACCTGCGCCTCGACGCCGGCCTTTGCATATGCCGCGCGCGCCTCGTCGAGGCCACGCGTGCCGCACTGGTGCAGCACGTCGGGACGCTGCGCCGGGGTGAGCTGGGCCAGCGCCTGCGGCACGGCCAGATTCAAGGCGCGCGCACCCAGGCTGCCGCCAAGCACCAGTAGGCGCGGCTTGCCGCTGCGGCCGGCCATGCGCTGCGCTGGAGACGGCAACGCTGCGATCGCATCGCGCACCGGATTGCCGACCCACTCGGCCTGCGGCAACGCATCGGCGAAACCGGCCAGCACGCGCTTTGCGAGCCCGGCCAGTCTGCGGTTGGTGAAGCCGGCCACGCGATTCTGTTCATGCACCAGCAACGGCCGCCGCAGCAACCATGCGGCAACACCGCCGGGGCCGGCCACGTAACCACCCATCGACAGTACGCTGCGTGGCTTCACCTTGCGCAACACGGCCAGCGACGCGAACAACGCGCGCAACAGCATCAGTGGCGCCAACAGCCGGATCTTGATTCCCTTGCCGCGCAAGCCGCCTACCGCCACCGTGTACAGCTCGATCCGCTGCGCCGGTACGACCTTGGTTTCCATGCCACCGACCGCACCCAGCCACACCACCGGCACACCTTGCGCGCGCAGGCACTCGGCCACGGCCAGGCCGGGAAAGATGTGGCCACCGGTACCGCCAGCCATGATCAGCACAGGTGCCTGTGTCTTCATGCGGCCACCGCCTCGCGCGGTTTCACCGCGGCGTTGGCGTCGGATGCAGTCACTGCCGCCGGCATCCGGGTAGTCATCTGCCGTGCGTCGAGCGCGCGATTGATCTCGAACGTGGCACGCAGCAATACGCCGGCCATCGCGCAGGTCAGCACCATCGACGAACCGCCGTAGCTGATCAGCGGCAGGGTCAGTCCCTTGGTCGGCAACGCACCGAGATTCACGCCGACCGACACGATCGCCTGCATCGCCAGCATCAACGAGGTGCCGAACGCGACATAACCGGCAAAGCGCTGGCCGACCTCGACGCCCTTCAGGCCTAGATACAGGCCGCGCCCCACGGCCAGCCCGAACAGGCCGATCACCAGCACCACGCCAGCCAGGCCGAGCTCTTCACCAATCACCGCAAAGATGAAGTCGGTGTGCGCTTCCGGGAGGTAGGACAGTTTCAACACGCTGGAACCGAGCCCGACACCGGTCCACTCGCCGCGACCGATCGCCATCAGCGACTGGGTCAGCTGGAAGCCGTCGTTGAACGGGTCCTTCCACGGATCCATGAACGTGGTCAGCCGCTTCATGCGGTAGCTTTCGCCAGTGGCCGCGATATACAGCAGCGGCATCAGCGGCAGCCCCATCAGGAACAGGAAGATCGGCCGCGCTCCGCCGAGCCAGACCATCGCGATAGTCACCGCGATCACCAGCGTGGCCGAGCCGAAATCCGGCTGTGCCAGCAGCAGCAGCACGATGACGCCGGCGACCAGTACCGGCTTGAACAAACCGAGGAAACGCGTCTCCACACTTTCGCGGTGGCGCACCAGATAGCTGGCGATGTACACCACCAGGATCAGCTTCACTGCCTCGACCGGCTGGAACGTAGTCACCAGCAGGTTCAGCCAGCGGCGCGCGCCGTTGAGGCGCATGCCCAGGTGCGGCACGAACACCGCCAGCAGCAGCACGAACGCCAGCAGCATCAGATGGAACGCGTACTTCTCGAACAATTTGAGCTCTGTGCGCATCGCCATGCTGGCCGCCAGCATGCCGAGGCCGAGAAAGATCAGGTGCTTCCGGAGAAAATAGAACGCGCCCATGTGCTGGCTGTCGGCCACCGCGATCGAGCTGGAGGTCACCATCACCACGCCGACACTGACCAACCCGAGCAGACCGACCAGCAGCCAAAGATCGAAGCTGCCGCGTGGACCTTCCCGGCGTTTTGCCTGCGTGGTGTCGAAGTCGAACATCAGCGCACCTTCAACGTGGCAAGACCGACCAGCACCAGCACCACGCTGATGATCCAGAACCGCACGATCACGCGAGGCTCGGGCCAGCCCTTCAACTCAAAGTGGTGGTGGATCGGTGCCATCCGGAACACCCGCTTGCCGGTGAGCTTGAAGCTGGCGACCTGGATCATCACCGACGCGGTTTCCATCACGAATACGCCGCCCATCACCAGCAGCACGATTTCCTGGCGCACGATCACCGCGACGCAGCCAAGCGCAGCGCCCATCGCCAGCGCGCCGACGTCGCCCATGAAGACCTGCGCCGGATAGGTGTTGAACCACAAGAAACCCAGGCCCGCGCCAGCCAGCGCGCCGCAGAAGATCGCAAGCTCGCCCGCACCGGGAATCGACGGAATGCCGAGGTACTCGGAAAACACCTTGTTGCCGGCGAGATACGCAAATACACCCAGCGCGCCTGAGACCAGCACAGTCGGCATGATCGCCAGCCCATCCAGTCCGTCGGTGAGATTCACAGCGTTGGAGAAGCCGACGATCATGAAATACGTGACCACCACAAAGAACAGCCCCAGCGGCAGCACCACGTGCTTGAACAGCGGCACGTACAGCGCGGTCTCCGCCACCGGCAGGCCAGTCACCACATGCGGCGCGCTGTAGTACAGAAACAACGCCGCCCCAAGACCGAACACCGACTGCCAGAAATACTTCCAGCGGCTAGCCAGCCCGCGACTGTCCTTCAGCACCAGCTTGCGGTAGTCGTCATAGAAACCGATCACGCCGAACGCCAGCATCACCACCAACACCACCCACACGTAGCGGTTGCGCAGATCGGCCCACAGCAACGTGGCGACGCTGACCGAGAGCAGGATCATCACGCCGCCCATGGTCGGCGTGCCGGCCTTGACCAGATGTGTCTGCGGACCATCGCTGCGCACCACCTGGCCAGCCTTCAGCGCAGCCAGCTTGCGGATCAGCGTCGGTCCCAACAGCAGCGACACCGCCAACGCGGTGAGCGCAGCCATGATCGTGCGGAAGGTGATGTACTGGAACAGATGCAGCGCGGTGAAATGCCGTGCCATCCAGTCGGCCAATTCAAGCAGCATCGGATGCACCTCCCTTGTTCTTGCCGGTATGACCGCCGAGCGCAGCCACGACCTGTTCCATACCGGCCGAACGCGAACCCTTCACCAGACAGGTGATGCCGGCATGCAGGTGCGCCTGCAGCGCAGTGATCAACGCCGGCTTGTCGTTGAAATGTTCGCCGCGCGCACCGAACGCCTCGATCGTGGCGGCACCGAGCGGACCCACCGCAAACATCCGCTCGACACCATGCTCGCGAGCGTAGGTGCCGATGCCCGCGTGCAGTGCACGCGCATCCGCGCCCAGCTCGGCCATGTCGCCCAGCACCAACCAGCGCTGGCCATCGGCCAGCAGCAGCGTGTCGATCGCCGCAGCCATCGAGCTGGGATTCGCGTTGTAGCTGTCGTCGATCAATGTCCAGCCGCCTGCCATCACTTCGCGGCGCAGCCGGCCGGCCACGCCCGATGCCTGTTCCAGCCCGGCGACGATGGTGTCCAGCGGCACGTCGAACGCCAGCGCGATCGCCGCTGCTGCCAGCGCGTTGGCGATGTTGTGGCGACCGGGCAACGGCAGCGCTACCTCCGCATCACCGTGCGGTGTGCTGAGCACGAAACGCGAACCGTCCACTCGCTGCTCGATGATGTCGGCACCAATATCCGCCGGGTGATCGAGGCCGTAGCGCAGTACCTTGCGCGCACCGGCCAGCCCGCCGAAGAAACTGGCGAAGCCGTCGTCGGCGTTGATGATTGCGATGCCGTCGGCCGGCAATGCCTGGTACAGCGCGCCTTTGGTCTCGGCTACGCCTTCGATGCTACCCATCCGCGCAAGATGCGCCGGCGCGATGAGCGTGACGAGGCCGATATCGGGCCGTGCGATGGCAGCCAGATAGGCAATGTCGCCCGGCTTGCCGGCGCCCATTTCCAGCACCGCGAATTCGGTGTCCTGCGGCATCGTCAGCAAGGTCAACGGCAGGCCGAGTTCGTTGTTGAAGTTGCCCGCGCTGACGTGGATGCGACCGTGCCGCGACAGAATCGAGGCGACCAGCGTCTTCACCGTGGTCTTGCCATTGGAACCGGTGATGCCAACCACACGTACGTCGCGCTGAGCGCGCACCGCGCTGGCCAGATCGCCCAACGCCAGCTCGGCGTCAGCGACCAGCAGCTGCGGCAGATCACTGTCGATCTTGCGCGTCACCATGGCGGCGACGGCGCCGCGCGCGGCAGCCTCGGCCAGATACTCGTGGCCATCCACACGCTCACCCTTGATCGCCACGAACAGGTCGCCCGGCCGCAGCTTGCGCGTGTCGATGGCGACGCCGGTGACTTCGGCGTCGCCATCTAGCAGGCGGCCGTGGGTCCACACCGCGATGGCGCTCAGCGACATCATGCGCGCGGCTCCCGATTCATCCGTTCCAGCGCGGCATGCGCCACCGCCAAGTCATCGAACGGGCGTTTGCCGGCTGCGCCGTCCTGATAAGTTTCATGGCCTTTGCCGGCGATCAACACCACATCGCCGGGACGCGCCAGTTGCAGCGCATGGCCGATCGCCGCCGCACGATCACGCTCGACTGTCATCGCGCGCGCCGCGGCCATGCCGGCAACGATCTGTGCCACGATCGCGTCGCCGTCTTCGCCGCGCGGATTGTCGTCGGTGACGATCGCCACATCCGCCAGCCGCGCGGCGATCGCGCCCATCAACGGACGCTTGCCGGCGTCGCGCTCGCCGCCACAACCGAACACGCAGATCAGCTGACCGGCGCAATGCGCGCGTACGGCATTCAACGCCTGCTCCAGAGCATCCGGTGTATGCGCGTAATCGACCACCACCAACGGCAGGCCATGCAAGCCGCCCAGGCGGCTCATGCGGCCATTGACCGGCTGCAACTGCTCGAGCGCGGCCACGATGCGCCCGAACGATTCACCCAGCGCGCCGAGGCAACCCACCACCGCCAGCAGGTTCGCCACATTGAAGCGACCCAGCAGATGGCTGTTGATCGCGCGCGTGCCCCATGGCGTGCGCAACTGGAACGCCAGCCCTTCGGCCGAGGTGACAATGGCGCTGGCGGCAATCTCCGCGTCGCTGTCGTTGGCCATGCTGAAGCGCAGCGGCTTCACGTCGACAGGCAGCTGCGCCGCCAGTTCGCGGCCGAACGCATCGTCGATATTGATCACCGCGCTCTGCAACCCAGGCCATGCAAACAGCTTCGCCTTGGCTGCGCCATACGCCTGCATGCTGCCGTGATAGTCCAGGTGATCGCGGGTGAGGTTGGTGAATGCCGCCACCTCGAAATCCACCGCGCCCACGCGACCCTGCTCCAGCGCGTGCGACGACACTTCCATTGCCACGTGGCTGACTTCGTCGTCACGGAAATCCGCCAGCAGCGCCTGCACGCTGATCGCATCGGGCGTGGTGCGCTCGCCTTCGCGCAACCGGCCATGCACGCCAGCGCCGAGCGTGCCGATCGAGGCCGCGCGATGGCCCAACAGAGTCAGTGCCTGTGCCAGCAGCTGCACACACGAGGTCTTGCCGTTGGTGCCGGTGACACCGACCATCCGCAGCGATTCGCTGGGGCGCTCGTAGAAACGCGCGGCGATTTCGCCGACCTGCGCGTGCAGGTTATCGATCCACAGCAGCGGCACATCCAGCGCCGCCGCACCTTCGACGGCAGGCGCTTCGGCCAGTACCACCTGCGCACCGCGCTGCACCGCGTTCGCAGCAAACTCGATGCCGTGACCTTGCGTACCGCGCAACGCGAAAAATGCATCGCCACGATGCACCCGGCGCGAGTCGAGCGTCAGCCCGGACACCACGATGCGACCGGCGCCCGGCGCAGTGGCGACCTGGGCGTCGGCAATCCCCAGCAGCAGCTGATCGAGGTGGCCGGTGCTCATGGCGTCGCCTCTTCGGCCGGTGCTTCTTCAATGTTCGGCGCGACGGGTGGCTGGTTGCCGGTCAATCCGTTCTGGACCTGCAACGGACCGCCGACATACCAGCGGCCGATGTTGTCCGGCGGGATATCGAGAAGGCGCAGCGCACCGGCCATGACCGTGGCGAACACCGGACCCGAGACCAGGCCGCCGTAGTAACTGCCCTTCCTCGGATTGTCGACCACCACCGCCGCAACCAGCCGCGGGTTGGTTGCCGGCACCATGCCGGCGAATGCGGCGCCGTAGTTGTCCTTCGAGTACCCGCCGGCCACGGCCTTGTGCGCCGTACCGGTCTTGCCGGCCACCGTGTAATTGGCAATCCAGGCATAGGGCGCCGCGGTACCGCCTGGCTGAGTGGTGGTTTTCAGCATGTCCACCAGTTCACGGGCTATCTGCGGCTCGATGATTGCCTTGGCATCGCTGTCGTTGCCTTTGATGAAGGTCGGCGAGTGCATGACGCCGCCATCGGCGATCGTCGCGTACGCGTTGGCCAGTTGCAGCACGGTCACGTTCAGTCCGTAGCCGTAACCGAGAATGGCCTTTTCCAGTGGTCGCCAGTCCCGTCCGATCTTCAGGTAGCCGGAGGCCTCACCGGGAAACCCGCTGTTGGTGCTGTTGCCGAAGCCAAACGCGCGATAGGTGTCGTACATCAGTGGCGTATCGAGCTGCATGGCGATATGCGCCGCACCCACGTTGCTCGATTTGGTGATCACGCCAGTCGGCGTCAGCACGCCCCAGTTGTGCGTGTCGTGAATGTCGTGACCCTGGAAATACCAGTGGCCGCCCGTAGTGTCGATCACCGGGCTGGTCGGCGTGTATTTGCCGCTGGACAGCGCGGCCGCCAGCAGCACCGGCTTGATCGTCGAACCCGGCTCGAGTACGTCGGTCATCGCCCGATTACGGCGCTGACCCGGCTGGCTGCCACTGAGCGCATTCGGGTTGTAGGTCGGCAGGTTGACCATCGCCAGCACTTCGCCGGTCTTCACGTCGAGTATCACGATCGAACCAGAGTCAGCCTGGGACTTTTCCAGCGTGCTCTTCAATTCGCTGTAGGCAAGAAACTGGATGCGTCGATCGATGCTGAGCGTGAGGTTCTGCCCAGGCTTCGGCGCATGGATCTGCTCGACATCCTCCACCACGTGACCCATGCGATCGCGAATCACCCGCTTGGAACCCGGCTTGCCGGACAACCAGTCGTCGTAGGCCAGCTCCAGACCTTCCTGGCCGTGGTCGTCGATGTTGGTGAAGCCGAGCACGTGCGAAGTCACTTCGCCGGACGGGTAGTAGCGCTTGAACTCGCGCTGGCCATTGATGCCGGGAATGTCCAGATCCAGCACGGCCTGCGCCGCCTCCGGCGCCATCTGCCGGCGCAGATAGACGAACTCCTTGTCGGAGCGCTGCGCCAGCTGTTCCTTCAATTCGCCCGCGTTCACGCCCAGCGCTTGCGCCAGCTGCGGAATGCGATCGTCGTTGTCCAGCACTTCGGACGGATTCGCCCAGATCGACATCACCGGCGTCGACACCGCCAACGGCTCGCCGTTGCGGTCGAAGATGGTGCCGCGCGATACCGGAATCGGCGTCACCCTCAGGAAACGCGCGTCGCCCTGGCTCTGATAGAACTGCTTGCGCACGACCTGCAGATCGAACGCACGCGCCATCAGCCCGATCGAGGCCAGACCGAGCAGACCGACCACGACCACCATGCGCTTGCGCGAACTGGATCCGGCACTGCGGCGGCGGCCGTGCTGAGGTGACGTGGTGTGCTTGCGCCAGCTCATCAGCGCAGCAGCCGGATGTCTTGCGGGCGCGGATCGAGCATGCCCAGTTTCTGCCGGGCCTCGTCGTCGATGCGACGCGGTTCGGCATAGGTGGCCTGCTCCAGTTCGAGCCTGCCGTATTCGATATTCAACTCGTCACGCTGATTCTGCAGCGCGGTCAGGTTGACGAACAGCACGCGGCTCTCGTGACGCGTCCACACCACGCCGATCGCGCTGGCCAGCACCGCTGTGAGCAGAATCAGCATGAACAGCGCGCCGATAGCCTTCATGCGAGCTTCTCCGCCACGCGCAGCACAGCCGAGCGCGAGCGCGGGTTCGCCGTCTGCTCTGCAGCGGACGGAAACTGCGCCTTGCCCACTGCCGCCAGGCGCGCCGGCGCCGCCTGCACCGGCGGTCCGCGACGACTGTTCTGCACGCGGCCGGAGTGATCACGGATGAATAGCTTCACCGCACGGTCTTCCAGCGAATGGAAACTGATCACCGACAATCGGCCGCCTGGCTTGAGCCGCTCCAGTGCAGCATCCAGACCCTGCTGCAATGCGTCCAGCTCGCCGTTCACGCGAATGCGCAATGCCTGAAAGCTACGCGTGGCCGGATGTTTGCCCGGCTCGCGCCGACCCACCACGCGTTCGATCAGCGCAGCCAGCTGGCCGGTGCGGGTGAACGGCGTGGCCATGCGATCGGCCACGATGGCGCGGGCGATGCGGCGACCGTGGCGCTCCTCGCCGAAGTTCCACAGCACTTCGGTGATCTCGCGTTCGCTGGCATGCGCCAGGAAATCCGCGGCACTTTCGCCCTGGGTGGTGTCCATGCGCATGTCCAGCGGCGCATCGGCCATGAAGCTGAAGCCGCGTGCGGCATCGTCCAACTGCGGCGAGGACACGCCCAGATCGAGCAGCACGCCGTCGAGGCCGGCAGCGGTTTCGTCCCACTCGGCCAGACTGGAAAAATTGGCGTGCCGGATCGACACCCGCGGATCGCCGGCAAATTCGGCCTGGGCCGTGGCGATCGCGGTGGCATCGCGATCCATCAAAAGCAGCCGGCCGTCTGGACCGAGGCGCGACAGTACAGCACGGGCGTGACCGCCGCGACCAAACGTTCCATCGAGATAACGCCCGTCAGACTGCACGGACAGACCCTCCACCGCTTCACCCAGCATCACCGGGATGTGCCGCAAAACTTGCTCGGCCATGCCGCACTCCCGCTCCCGTCCCGCGTCTGTCGCTGCGCCCGTTTACAGGCGCAGTACGGCCATTTCGTCAGTGATTTCGTCTTCGCCGATGCTCTGGCGGATCTTGGCCAGATGGGCTTGCTCGCTCCACAGCTCGAACTTGTTGCCCATGCCCAGCAGTACCGCCTTCTTCTCAATGCCAGCTGCAGCACGCTGACTGGCCGGCAGCAGCACCCGTGCCGCGCCATCGGGCTCGACCACGGCGGCGGCACCAACCAGCTTCATCTGCAGATCGCGATGGGCGGCCTTGACCTTGGGCAAGGCATTCACCTGATCGCACACCTGTTCCCACTCGGCATACGGGAACAGCCACAGGCAGCCCGGCTCGAACGGGTTGTAGGTGATCACCAGACGATTGGCGCACTCGCCCGCGACCTGCTCCCGATACATGGTCGGAATGGCCAGGCGGCCCTTGTCGTCTACGGTGATGGCAGTTTCGCCCTGGAACACGATCAGCAGACTCCACTAAAACCCACGATTTCACACTGGAACCCACGATAGTCTCGCCCCGTGAGACTGTCAAGGGAATTTCGCTTGTGAATCAAGGAGAAAGGCGAAGTTGTGACTGTATTTCCAGCGTTTTCTCACGAACCTTTGCAAGGTATTTGAAAGCAAGGGATTTTTTGATTTCAAATCGATGGAATCACGGCGCCTGGCGAGAACGATTCGGCCTAATCGCCCCAGTCGCGATGAACCGTCGTTCATCGCGCACGTACTCCCACACATCACCACCGGCGCGACAGTCGCTGCGCCGGTGGTGAACTCATGGAATAGGTGGAGTCGGCCTGTAAGCCGGGTTCTGTACGTCTTGCGACGCGACAGTCATTCCTCTCGGCCAGACGTCACCGTCTGGCTCCAGCAACCTACCCGGGAACAACGCGGGCCGCGTTATCGTTCCCCTATTTGGTCTTGCTCCGAGTGGGGTTTACCGTGCCACGCGACGTTGTCCCCGCGTGCGGTGCGCTCTTACCGCACCCTTTCACCCTTACCACGCACATCCGAAGATGCCGTTCGGCGGTCTGCTCTCTGTTGCACTGGCCGTCAGCTCACGCTGCCCAGGAGTTACCTGGCACTCTGCCCTGCGGAGCCCGGACTTTCCTCGATGCGCTTGCGCGCGACGCGACTGTCCGGCCGACTCCACCGACGATTGTACTCTACGCGAGACCTCACCCCCCGTAGAGAAGTTTGCGTGGCGCGCCGGTGATCGCGGCAGCCATCTTCGCGGCCTTTGCCGGTGGCAGTTCCTCACGCAGGATCGCGAAAATGCGCTGACCCTCGGCCAGCTTCGCATCGACCTCCTCGCCGCGGCCGGCGACCAGCAGCACGCATTCTCCGCGCTGCTGGTCGGGGTCGGCCGCGACTCGTGCCGCCAGTTCCGCCAGCGGCTCGCCCAGCACGGTCTCGAACATCTTGGTCAGTTCGCGCGCCAGCACCGCCTCTCGGGTGGCGCCGAAGACATCACGCATGTCGGCCAGACTCTCGGCGACCCGATGCGACGACTCATAGAAGATGACAGTGCGCGGATCCCCAGCCAGTTCCTGCAGGCGGCTGCGCCGTGCCGCGGCCTTCGGCGGCAGGAAGCCCTCGAACACGAAACGGTCGCTGGGCAAGCCCGCCACCGACAGTGCCGCGATCGCGGCACAGGCACCCGGTACCGGAATGCAGCGGATGCCGGCGGCACGCGCGGCGCGCACCAGTCGAAAGCCCGGGTCGCTGATCAATGGCGTGCCGGCATCGGAGATCAGTGCCACCGAATCGCCGCCTGCCATCCGCCGCACGATCGCGTCCACGGCATCGCGCTCGTTGTGCTCGTGCAGCGCGATCAAAGGTGTGTCGATGTTGTGATGTATGAGTAACGGGCGACTGTGCCGGGTGTCTTCGGCGGCGATGACCGCGACCGCGCGCAAGGTTTCGATCGCACGCGCGGACAAATCATCACGATGACCGATCGGGGTGGCCACGACCCACAGGCAGCCTGACTGAACAGATGACATCCGGGAACTCCTGCACCACGAGGCGATAATTCGATCGGCTATGATCGCGCATTGACGACCATGACGAACAAGGGATATCCCATGCGCCTCATGCGCCTCTCGCGCGTCACCGCGACCGGACTGCTTTTTTCTCTCGCACTGGCCGCCTGTGTGCCGATGAACGCCGAGCGCTCGCCGGCCGAAATGGCCGCCGCCCAAAGCGCCGAAACACTGGCGCGGCAAGGCCAGTACGTTCAGGCCGCGCAGGCCTATCTGGCGTTGGCAGATCAATCCCGCGGCCACGCCGACAGCTATCGCCTGCAAGCTGCCGAAGCCTGGCGGGAGGAAGGCCAGCTCGAACGCGCCGCACCCATTCTCGCCGGCATCAAGCGACAGCATCTGACTGGCGATGAACCGCTGCGCCTGGACCTGCTGCAGGCCGAACTGGCGCTCGGTCAACACGATGCGGCGACCGCGCTGCGACTCACCACCCAGCCGAATGTCACGGTGCCAGCTGCGCTGCAGCTGCGCCTGCTGGAATTGCGTGCCCGCGCGATGACGGCCAGCGGCGACCACTGGGGTGCCGCGAGTACCCGCGTGCAGATGGACGACCAACTCAGCGGCCTCGATCACACCCAGAATCGCCAGCAGATCCTCGATGCGCTCAACATGCTTGGCGTCGAACCGCTCAAGCAGCGCGCCGCCGCGATGAAACCGGGCGACCGCATGCTGCCATGGGTCAACGAGGCACTGACTCGGCTCGGTGTCGTGGTGGCGCAGCCACAGCCGGAATTGCAGCAGCCGGTCGGCACCCTGCTGCCCGGCGCCGATGCGAATGTGCGCGAAGGCTACAAGGTACCCGCCCAGATTGCCTTGCTGCTGCCCAGCGACGGCAATTACGCAGCGGCAAGCGCTTCGATCCGCGAAGGTTTCTTTGCGGCCTATCTCGATGCCGGGCGCAACCATGCACCGCGCCCGTCGGTACGTGTCTACGACAGCAAGGGCACCGCCGACGGTGCGATCAAGGCCTATCAACAGGCAGTCAGCGACGGCGCCAAGCTGGTAGTCGGTCCGCTGACCCGCGGCGAAGTTGCCGCCGTCTTCGGTCAGGCGCAACTGCCGGTACCGCTGCTGGCGTTGAATCATCCCGATGACAAACAACTACCGGCCAGCGACACCAGTGAATTCGGTCTGCTGCCGGAATCCGAAGGCGCCCAGGCCGCCGACCACATGGTCGAGCGCGGCCTGCGTCAAGCCTACGTGCTGATTTCGAATGACGATTTCGCCCAGCGTGCGGCCGGCGCCTTCAAAGCCGAGCTGGCCGCGCGCGGCGGTCAGCTCGCCGGCATGGCCACCTTGCCGGCCGGCGCGACCAGTTACGCCGACGCCATCGCCGGACTGCATCTTCCCGCATCCACGTCCACCGCATCTGCTGTCACGGATACCGCCACGGCCAACGTCACCGGCGACACTGGCATCTTCATCAGCATGCGCCCCACGCAAGCGCGTTTGCTGCTGCCGCAATTACGCATCGCGCAGATCGCCACGCCGGTGTTCGCCACCTCACACGTCTATGAAGGCAGCGACGACGCGTCGGCCAATCACGACCTCGACGGCGTGGAATTCTGCGATGCGCCGTGGCTGTTCGATGCGCAGCCAAGCCTGCCGAACCACGATGAAATCGCCGCCCAGCTGCCAGCCGCCCGCGGCAGTGCTGCACGACTGTTTGCGTTTGGCATGGATGCATGGAACCTGGTGCCTTACCTCGAATGGCTGCGCGCGCATCCGGGCAGCTACGTGCCAGGTGCCAGCGGCCAGCTCGCGGCCGACCAGTTCGGCCGCGTGCGGCGCGTGCTGATCTGGGCACAGTTCCAGAACGGTCTGGCGCGCCCACTGGCCGGCAGCCTGCAGATGGATGATGCACCGGCCGCGACACCACTCAATGCACCCGCAGCATCCGCCAGCGATGGCATGCCGGCGGATGCACACCAGCCGGCTGGGCACTGATGCGCGCCGCCGGCGACGTCTTCGAGCAACGCGCCTGCGCCGAACTCGAACGCGCCGGCCTGAAACTACTCTCGCGCAACTACTGCACACGCTACGGCGAACTCGACTTGGTGATGCTGGAGCGCGACACCGTCGTGTTCGTGGAAGTGCGCCATCGATGTAACGCCGTCTACGGCGATGCGGCTGCCTCGGTCACGGCCAGCAAACAAGCCAAACTGATCAAGGCCGCCGAGTTGTGGGGGATCGCCTACAACAAATGGGCGCATTTCAACTGCCGATTCGACGTAGTCGCGTACGACGGCCCAGCTACCAACGCCCGTATGATATGGCTCCGTAGCGCATTTGAGACACAGTAGGCAAAATCGACGCGACGTGTTGTTCAATTATACGTCCAGTCAGCAACGCGTCAGAATGCGTTCAGGGGCAAGCCGAAACATTGCGTGTCATTGGAGTGGAGTTACTCCAGTGAGTGTTCCGGCATATCAAATTGATGTTGCAGGTATCAGAGACGGCCATCGCGGCCAGTCTTAGACAGGGAGAGTGAATGGAATCGAAGTTCTGTACCGTGCGGGAGACTGTGTCCCCGCTGCAAAGGGCGCCGAGATCGGGGAAATACGCGGACATCCCGCTGACTTTATTTCTCCCTATTCTCAAGCCGAACCACGAGGCGTCGCCTCTCTAATTTGCGTTAAGCCAACTCCACCGATCACGGCGGATGCTTTTTGGTGTGCCCTATCAATCAGGGCGCCCGTAGGCAGGCTTTGTGCGTGATTCAGCTATTTCCATTTCACCTACTGGGTACGACGTGAAAAAGCTTTTCTTGAACAAGGCCCTCAGGGGATTTTCGATGCTTGCGGTGATCGCGCTGGCAGGATGCGTAACACCTGCAGCCAAAGATTTTGGCGGCACCTGGAAATCGGTCAATCGATTCCAAAGCGCGCCTACCGAAATACCGCTCACGCAGCCTTACACGTTCTTTGCCGCGCCTATGGATGGAACCCTCAAGACCATGCTGACAAGGTGGTCGAAGGACTCGGGCATGACGCTTTCGTATCAGCTCCATTCCGATTTCACGCTGTATACGCCGGTGTCGGGAATCCACACATCAAATGTCCGGGCGGCTGCGGAGCAGCTGAGCTCCATCTACGTCGCGGAGGGCGTGGCCGTCACCGTGGACGGCCAGAAGATTGTAGTTCAGCCAGCCAGCTCAACCGCTCCTGACGCGACAACAAATTCAAGCGCAATCGGCGCGTCGAAGCCCACTGCAACGGCCGAGGCGAAACAATGAAGACGATGCTCCACGTTGTGATAACCGATCCGGGTTCCCGCTGATGCTCAACAAGAAATCATCTGCCCAGAAAATTGACGACTCGATCGCCAGGTCGGTCAATTTCGAATTGACCATTGCGGATCTGGCCAGGCGCAGCGAACGCCGCGCGTGGTGGGTTGCCTTCAGCGCCATCGCGGTGGCGCTGATTCTCGCCGGCGGCTATTTCTACATGTTGCCGCTGAAGGAGAAAGTGCCTTACATCGTGATGGCTGACGCGTACACCGGCACCAGCACCGTGGCCCGGCTGACGGAAGATTTTACCAACCGTCGCATCAGTACCAGCGAAGCAATCAATCGCAGCAATGTCGCCCACTTCGTGCTGGCGCGCGAATCCTACGACGTGGCAATGATGAACCTGCACGATTGGACGACGACCTTGACCATGTCCTCGTCCGGCGTCGCTGCCGCCTACACGGCGTTGTATTCGGCCAGCAATCCCGACAGCCCGTACAAGACCTACGGCCGCGAGCGGGCCATCCGCGTGAAGATCCTCAGCATCGTGCTCATTGGCGGTGGTCCCAACGTGACTCCCAAGGGAGCGACCGTGCGTTTTCAACGCAGCGTCTACGAAAAGCAGACCGGCATGACACGACCGCTGGACAGCAAGCTCGCGACGATGGAATTCGTCTACAAGACCAATCTGAAAATGGATGACCAGAACCGGATCGAGAATCCGCTAGGCTTCCAAGTCACCAGCTACCGGGTCGATGCCGACTACGACGCCACCCCACCCGGTGAAATCGCGGGTGCATCGCTTCCCTCGGCAGACGCCGCGGGCGCCGGGCAGACGGCACCGAATACGCAAACGCAGCAGGCACCCGGTGCAAGCGCGGATGCCTTGCCACCCGCCAGCGCCGAGCTACCACCGACCATCCCCCCGCAGCCGCCCATACCGGAGCATGAGAATCCCCAGGCTGCGGGTGCTGCTGTGCCTGCGCCACGAAACACCGCCAACGGAGTGGGTCATCGATGAACAGGCCACGCTTACTGAGTCTGGCCGGCGCCTTATGCATAGCCACGACCGGCATCACGTCCACCGTCAGCGCCCAGGTCGTGCAGCAATACGACTACAAGCCTGACAGCGTCTACCCGGTGCGCACCGGGCTCGGTATCACCACCCAGGTCGAGCTCAGCCCGAACGAGAAAATTCTCGATTACAGCACCGGCTTCAGTAGCGGCTGGGATCTGACCCGTCGCGAGAACGTGTTCTACCTGAGGCCAAAGAACGTCGATGTAGACACCAACATGATGATCCGCACGGCCACACATTCCTACATCTTCGAACTGAAGGTGGTCGCCACGGATTGGAAGTCGCTGGATCAGGCCAAGCGTTCGGGTGTCCAGTACAAGATCCAGTTCACCTATCCCGGCGACACCAGCTTCTCGAACGAGGCCATCAAGGCCGCCATGGTCCCGCAACTGAACACGGCGCTGGTCAAGGGACGAAGCTACGACTTCGACTACGACTATGCCACGCGCAGCAAAAAAGCTCCCTGGCTGGTGCCCGTCAATGTGTACGACGACGGGCAATTCACCTACATAAAAATGAGCGACATGAAGCAGTTCCCGACCGGGAATTTCCCGACCATCTACATGCGCGAACGCGAGCATGGCGAGGACTCGGTAGTTAACACGACGGTCGAGGGCAACACCATCGTGGTCCACGGTACGTATCCCTACCTGGTCATTCGTCACGGCGACAACGTCGTAGGTCTGCGAAGGAACACCAAAAAGTGAGCCCGAATACTCCCAATCAGTCCGGCGATGGTTCCGACTACGGCAACAACCGGCCATATGAGCCGCAGGCCGGCGGCGACCCACTGTCGCACAACCCATATGCCAGCCAGTATCAACAGGCTCCTGCACCCGATCTGGACGCCAACGCGCCCCTGTTGAGGTCGAATGATCTCAGGCGCATGAACCGACGTGCGCTGGCTTTCCTCGCGGCGATCGTCGGGCTTCTGATGCTTGTCGCGTTCTTTCTGTTCAGCGCCGGCGGCCGAAAAGAAGCGCCCAAGCAGCACGAGGAAACCGTCACGGTGCCGGATGCGCCCAGATCATTTCCGCAGCCGCAACCTTTGCCACGTCTGCCGCAACCGATACCGCTGGCGAATACACCGCCACCACTGCCAACCACCAGTCAAATGACACCGCCGCCGCAGCCGTCAGCACCACGCGGGCCGACCCTGCTCGAACGCCGGATAATGACGGGAGAATCGGCCGCAGATGGCATGCCTGTTGGCCAGCAACCCGTCACTTATGGGCAGGCGCTTGGTGGCCTCCCGGGCCAGCCAGGCATGGCACGCCCCGGTGTTGCCTTGCCTGACGTGTCCAACGCACAACCGCTCAATGATCCCGACACAGTGATGCTGCGTGGCACCTACATCCGCTGTGTGCTGGAAACACGGATCATCACCGATTTTCCGGGTTTCACTTCCTGCGTCGTCACTGAGCCGGTCTATTCCTTCAATGGCCACAGGCTGTTGCTGCCGAAAGGCTCCAAGGTGATGGGCAAGTACGAAACCGAGCCCAACGGCAATCGCGTCGCGGTGATCTGGGATCGCATCGTCACACCGACCGGCATCGATGTGAACATGGCCAGTCCCGGCATAGACAACCTCGGCGGGGCCGGCCATCCCGGTTATCTCAACTCGCACTGGGGCAGCCGCATCGGCGCTGCGTTGCTGATCAGCATGCTCAGTGATGCCTTCAAGTACGAAGCCGCCGAGCACGGGCCACGGAGCACGACCATCAGCAACGGCGTCGTGACGCAGACGCCATTCGAAAGCAACACGGCCCAGACGGTGCAGAACCTTGCCAACCAGGCGGTGCAGCGCTCCGCCAGTCGTCAGCCGACAGTGACGATCAACCAGGGCACCGTTGTCACCATCTATGTCGCCAAAGACGTGGACTTCAACGGCGTACTGGCCCGTTCCTGATGTCACTGCCCACAGAATCGATGTGATAGACATGGACGACGCCATCCTTGCCGAGGTCTCGACCGAATTCCTGGACTACCAGTACGAAGTGCTGGGCATCCGGGAGTTCATGGCGTCGTCGGATGTCACCGAAATTTGCATCAACCGGCCCGGCGAATTGTTCCTTGAGCGCCAGAATGGTTGGCACCGGGTTGACGTTCCCACACTGACGTTCGAACGCGCCCGTCATTTCTGCACGGCGGTCGTCAACGAAAGCAATACCGGCCAGCGCATCACCGACGCCGATCCGGTGGTATCCCTCACCTTCCCCACCGGCCAGCGTGCTCAGTTCGTAATTCCGCCAGCGTGTGAAGCGGGCAACGTGTCGATAACAATCCGCCTGCCCTCCCGGCACACCAAGACGTTGGCGCAATATCAGGAGGACGGTTTCTTCGATCAGATTCTGGAAGGTGCGGCGGGCGTAAGCGATCACGATCGTGAGCTGCTGGAGCTGCGCGCAGAGCGCCGCTATGCCGAATTTTTCAAGAAGGCAGTGCTGCATAAGAAGAACATCGTGGTCTCCGGCGCTACCGGCAGCGGCAAGACCACCTTCATGAAATCGCTGGTTCACCATATTCCAGCGGATGAACGGCTGGTCACCATCGAAGACGCGCGCGAGCTGTTCATCGAACAACCCAACGCCGTGCATCTGCTCTATTCGAAGGGTGGCCAGAGCACCAGCAACATCACCGCCAAGAGCTGCATGGAAGCCTGCCTGCGCATGAAGCCCGACCGCATCATCCTGGCCGAGTTGCGCGGCGACGAGTCGTTCTACTTCATTCGCAACTGCGCCTCGGGACATCCCGGCTCGATCACCAGCTGCCATGCAGGGAGCACTGAGCAGACCTGGGATCAGCTGGCGTTGATGGTGAAGGCTTCCGCCGAGGGTGCGGGGCTGGAGTTCGCCATCATCAAACGGCTTCTGATGATGACCATCGACATTGTCGTGCATATCAAGGCGCATGCCGGGCGCCGTTACATCACCGGCATCGATTTCAATCCCGACCGCAATTTTTCCTAGGCGCGCCGGGAGTTGTCGCGCTGAACCTGTTCACGTACTGGAGGTCGCAAGGTGTTCACTGGAATGGAATTGATGGCTTGCCAGCACCTGGCCGTTTCGGCCGAGGTGATGCAGCACATTGTTGAAGTCGAATCCGGCTACAACCCCTTTGCGATCGGCGTGGTCGGTGGCCAGCTGGTGCGCCAGCCGCAGAATCTTGGTGAGGCTCTGGCGACCGCAAAAATGCTCGACGCCAAGGGCTACAACTTTTCGCTGGGCCTAGCCCAGGTGAACCGCGCCAACCTCGGCAAATACGGTCTCGATTCGTATGAGGAAGCGTTCGATGCATGCCCCAACCTGTCCGCGGGAGCGCGCATTCTCGCCGAGTGCTACGCCAGCTCAGGCGGCGACTGGGGCAAATCCTTCAGCTGCTATTACTCGGGTAACTTCATGACGGGGTATCGGGACGGCTACGTACAGAAGGTCTACGCCTCGATCGGCCGTAGCGCGAACGCCACCGCTGCCGCTGCCGACAATGCGATTGCAGCCATCCCGCTCCAGTTGGGTGACCTGCAGGCAACCTCGCATACTGCAGCCCGGGCAACCATCGCCAGACCATCTGCTTCAGACAGTGCCGCCTACCGTATCGCGATACGCAGCGTAGTGCTTGATGCTGCAACCGCCATGGCAACTGCGCCACTGGCCAAAGCGCTCGCCACGGCCGCAGCCACATCGCCAGAAGCTCCGCGAATCCCAGCACCATCGACGCCGGGTGACATCGCGCCAGCCCCCACGGCGACGATGCCTGCTGGATCGACGTCATTGTCGTCGGCAAGCCCCACCATGGCCGATGTGTTCGAGCCGCAAGTGCGTGGCCCCAACGACCCGCCATCGACAGCAGCGCCAGCGAACAACACGCCGCCACGAGTCGCCGCGACCACGGCGGCGGTGCGCACTCCCGATCAGGCCGATCTTCGTCAAGGAGGTGGTGATGATGCGTTCGTATTCTGATGCCTTGATCAGCACCTGCCGCAATAGCCTCATTGCCGTAACACCATCTCGAATTTTCGAGGTACCCCGTAGTGAACCTGGCTGCGTACCACGTAGTCGCCCCTGTAGCGGCCATCGCCGGATAGCCGCGTCTGTTTTCAATCATCCATAAGGAAATCCGAGATGGCACCGAACTCGCTTACCAACAGCATCCTTCGCTCCACCCAGACACGCATGTTCATTTTCCTGTGTCTGGCGGTCTTCATTACGCTGATCCTGCCCAGCGCAGCATTTGCCCAAGACGCTACCGATACGATTGATACAACCTGCAAGTTTGCCAGCAACATCAACAAGATTCTCAACGCCATCTCCATCATCGTGGTGACCATCGCGGTCGTTTTTTCCGGCTACCAGATCGCGTTCGCGCACAAGCGTATCGGCGATGTCGCGCCGGTGCTGATTGGTGCCATTCTGATCGGCGCTGCCGGTCAGATTGCCAAGATGTTTCTTGCCGGCAGCACGAGCGCATCCGGTGCAGCCGCCTGCACAGCCAGCGTCGTGACGCACACCATGAATCACTACGCGGCAGTCGTGCATCTTCTGACCCACTATGCATAAAAACGCACTGTTCCGCGGCTGCACGCGTCCGGCGATGTTCCTGGGCGTGCCCTATGTCCCGTTCTTCATGGGAGCGGGCACATGCATGCTGCTGTCGATGTACTTCAACCTGTTCTTTCTGCTGTTGATACCACCGGTGATTTTCGTGATGCGTCAGATGGCACGGCGCGACGAGATGATTTTCCGGTTGCTGGGCCTGCGGATTCAGTTCCGGACAAAGGTGCGCAATCTGCAGCAGAACGATGGCATGTGGTTGTTCACACCCAACAGCTACCGCGGACAGCAAAAGCAGAAATAGGTCAATCCACCGATGCCCTGGCAATCCACGCCAGGGCATCTCTTCGTATCAAAACGGTATCCAAACCATGTTCAGCCCCGACGCACCCATCAGCGAATTCATCCCGTTGTCCACCCACGTCTCGCCTACGGTGATCAAGACGACGGGCGGCGACTTCCTGCTGACGTGGCGCCTGGCCGGCCTGCCGTTCGTAGGCAGGGAAGAGTGGGATCTCGAACACCGCCACAACACGTTCAACCGCATGCTGCAGACCTTGCGTGCGCCCGATTTTGTCAACGTGGCGTTCTGGGTGCACGACGTGCGTCGCAGGCGTCGCTTGAAGGATCACAGCCGGTTCGATCAGGCCTTCAATCAACAGCTGTCGGATGCCTATTTCGAAGCGTTGTCCGCACAAAAACTCATGCAGAATGAGCTCTACCTGACCATGCTTTATCGCCCGGTGGTCGGCGGAAAACGTTTTGCCGAAAAATCGAACAACGTCACCCAACTTGAATCTGAGCAGGCCCAAGCCATCACCACCCTGCTGGAACTGGCAGGCAATGTCGAGGCCGTGCTGAAGGATTACGCACCGTACCGCCTAGGTATGTACGAGGCCGGGAATGGCGTTGTGTTTTCCGAAACGCTGGAATTTTTCGGCTATCTGCTCAACCGCATTGAAGAGCCGGTGCCGGTGCTACAGGCGCCGATCTACAACTACCTGCCGGTGAGCAAGCAGCGTTTCTCCGCCAAGACCGGTGATTTCGTCGTCACCACGCCCAACGGCGTCAATCACTTCGGCGCCATCCTGAACATCAAGGAATATACCGAGGCCACCTATCCGGGCATTCTCAACGGGCTGAAGTATCTGGATTTCGAGTACGTCGTCACCCACTCGTTCAGCCCGATGGGGCGGCAGGACGCACTCAAGGCGCTCGATCGCACCAAGGGCGCGATGATTTCCTCGGGTGACAAGGCGGTCAGCCAGATCATCGAACTTGATCTGGCCATGGATCAGCTCGCCTCCGGCAATTTCGTACTGGGCGAGTACCACTTCACCATGACGATCTACGCACCCAGCCAGGAAGCGCTGTCCCAGCAGATCGCCACCACGCGCGCGGAGCTGTCCAATGCCGGCTTCGTGACGGTGAAGGAAGACCTGGCGGTAACCGCCTCGTACTACTCGCAGTTCCCCGGCAACTGGAAGTTCCGCACGCGCCTGGCGAATGTCAGCTCGCTGAACTTCCTGGGCCTGTCACCGCTGCACAACTTCGCCACCGGCAAGAAAGACAACAACCCCTGGGGCGATTGCGTCACCACCTTGCAGACCACCAACGGCCAAGCCTACTACTTCAATTTCCACGCCACCCATCCAGCCGAGAACTCGCTTGGTGAAAAAGCCATCGCCAATACCATGGTGATCGGCAAGTCCGGCACCGGCAAAACCGCGCTGATCAACTTCCTGCTCAGCCAGGTGCAGAAGCTCAAGCCATCGCCGACCATCTTTTTCTTCGACAAGGATCGCGGCGCCGAAATCTTCGTGCGTGCCTGCGGTGGCAACTACCTGGCGCTTGAGAACGGCCAACCCACCGGCTTCAATCCGTTCCAGTGCGAACGCAACGAAGCCAACACCCAGTTTCTGGCCGAGCTGATCAAGGTGCTGGCCGGCAAGAGCGTCTACAGCTCGCGCGAAGAGGAGGACATCTTTCGCGCCGTCGAAAGCATGCTGGATACGCCACTGCGTCTGCGCAGCATGACCAACTTCCAGAAGAGCCTGCCCAATATGGGCGACGACGGCCTGTTCATCCGCATGCGCAAATGGACAGCCGGCAACTCGCTGGGCTGGGTCTTCGACAACCCCGTCGACACCATTGATTTGCAGAAAGCCAACATCATCGGCTTCGACTACACCGACATTATCGACAACCCCGAAGTGCGTGTGCCGGTCATCAACTACCTGCTGCACCGACTGGAGGCGCTGATCGACGGCCGCCCGCTGATCTACGTGATGGACGAGTTCTGGAAAATCCTCGACGGCAAGGGTGGCCTGAAAGAATTCGCCAAGAACAAGCAGAAAACCATCCGCAAACAGAACGGCCTGGGCATCTTCGCTACGCAGAGCCCGGAGGACGCGCTGGCCAGCGACATCGCTGCGTCACTGATCGAACAGACCGCCACGATGATCCTGCTACCCAACCCCAACGCAAGCCGCGAGGACTACGTCAATGGCCTGAAGCTTACAGACGCCGAGTACCAAGTCGTTGTAAGTTTGGACGAACGCTCCCGCTGCTTCCTGGTCAAGCAAGGCCACGCCAGTTCGGTATGCCAACTGAACCTGCGCGGCATGGATGATGCCCTCGCCGTGATCTCCGCCTCCACCGACAACATCGAAATCATGCACGACGTCCTGCACGATCGCGCAGCTGCCGAAGGCACGCCCGCGAACGACCTACGACCCGAGCAATGGCTGCAAGCCTTCTACGAAAACCGAAAGGGCAGCGGCAAACAGAAGCCCAATCAGCCGACATCCCGCGCCACTCACGCAGCCGCTCGCTAATTCCATACTGGCTTCCCACACGAAGGAGTACGCCATGCACCAGACAATGTCCCGCAAGAGACAGGCCCGTTCATCCATGCGCAAGACAAAGTGGGCATTTTCCTTGGCACTTGCCTGCGGGCTGTTCGCCGGCAGCGTAAGCGCCCAATGGGCGGTCATCGACGCAGGGAATATCGCAACCAATCAGCAAGGGTTTGCGACGCAACTGGCAAAAACCATTGATCAATATACGACCCAGCTCAAAGAATATTCGACCCAGCTTCAGCAGTACGAACAGATGATCTCCAGCATCCAGAGCATGGGCAACGGCATCTCGCTTGCACCCAACCAACTGGAGAAAATCACGGACACCGACTCGCTCATTCAAGGCAAATGCTCGGGATCTGCCGGAGTCGCGAGCGTCGTCAGCAATGTCCTGAACAGCATGTCCTCGCTCATGACCCAGTCCATCACCCAGACTCAGCAAATGCTCTGCGCACAGATCGTCACCCAGCAGGTCGACAAGTACAACAAGACGGTGGACATGCTCAACAAGTTGAATAACTACGGCACTCAGTTTCAGCAGATGGAACAGATGGTGCAGTCCGTCAGCACGCAAGCCGACTCCGGGCGTGCCTCCACCCAGGTAGAGAAATACGGTCAGGCAGTCCAGACAGATATGGCCGACTGGCAGGCCCAGATGAACGTCGACGACTCGGTCATTTCCACTCTGCAGAACCAGCAATCCATCCTTGGCCACATCGCACTCAAAGGTAGCAACAGCCCGCTGGGCAATATCGTTCAAGCAGGCACGTTCGCAGCGGCGTTCCATTGAGTCGATAGATACGAGCTGGCATTACACGGGAATGAACTCCCGCCATTACAGATAGCTAGATAGGGAATGGCCGCAATGGGCTTTGTTTACTTTGTGCTGATCTACAACTGGTTGAGCGACAAAATCAACTCGTTCGGGATGAGCCTGATGGCCCATCTGATGACATGGGCCAGCGGCATAGCGCTAGTTCTGGTCACTTTGTGGATCATGATCCAGGGCTACCGCATGATCACCGGCCAGTCACGCGATTCGATGATGGCGATGGTGACCAACATGACGCGGATCGCCCTCATCGTGACCGCAGCCACAACGATGAGCATCTTCGGGGCGAGCCTGCATACGTTCCTCACTACCAACCTCAGCACCGAGATCAACCAGCTGTTTACCGGCAACAGCGACACCACCGCGCAGACCATTGACCAGAACCTTGCCTGGACCCAGCTCGCACTGGGCGCGATCGATGCGGTGCAGATACCCGCCGGCGATACCGAGAACAATGACGCCAAGAACCACGCCATGATGATGGCCGGCTTCGGTACCGCCAGCCCTCCAATGGCCGCCGCCGCGATGCTGCTGCTTTACCAGTTCACTATGGCCCTGTTCATCGGATTGGGGCCATTGTTCATCCTGTGCCTGATCTTCGACCAGACCAAGGATCTGTTCCGCAAGTGGCTGATGTACGGCATCGGCACGTTGTTCTCGATGGCCGCGCTGGCCTTCGTCAGCTCCATGGTGCTGCAACTGACCCTGCGCGTGGCCGCCGCGCTGTGGACCGCCACCACGATCAACACCATCACCGGCCAAACAGCCGAGGGTTTCTCAAGCCAAGCGCTGCAGCAAGGTGGGCTGGGTCTGTTGATGACGGTGCTGATCATCTCGGTACCGCCGATGGCGGCGGCGTTCTTCCAGGGCACCATGGGCAATTTCATGCACTTCTCCGCCTTCGGTGGCGGCGCGGCCAGCCAGCCCGGACCACAGGGGCAACCGCCGGGGTCGTATGGGTATGGTGGGTATGGGCCGTCGCAGGCAAGCACTGGACTGAGCAATCTGGGGCATCAAGCTGCTGGCGGCCCACTCAGCAATGCAAACGCTGGTACCCGCGGCACTATCGCTGCAGGCCCCGCTCAGCTCGACACTATCAAGACCCCACCGGTCGGGAGAGGTTGATCATGAAATCGACAAGTTTGCAGCGGTTGTTGACTAGCCTCTTGCTTTTTGCAGTTGGCGTGGCCCACGCCGAAGACGGCTGCCCGTCCGGACAGATTCCTCATAGTGGTACCGATCCCAATTCATGCGGGCCGATTCCTCCGGGTTACTACAACAATAAGCCTCAACAATCACCATCCCGCTGGGTGGATCACTGGGGAGCGATTGCGACCTATGCGCCAACTGGAATCCTTGGAACCTCCACCAATCTACCGGGCCAAAGCCAAGCCGAACAGTCAGCGCTAGCGGATTGCCAATCGAAAGGTGGCACGACCTGCAAGATCCAACTTTCATACCGTAATCAGTGCGCTGTCGTGGTGGTGGGCGATAAGGGATACAACGCCACTCCCGGCGCTACGATGGATTTAGCCAACCAAGCAGGGATGAAAGTTTGCAGTGACGCTGACACCAATTGCCACGTCTACTACTCCGCCTGCAGCCTGCCCGTGCGGGTTCAATAACAGGGCGTCGCAAGTTCGCCTGGCGCAGGAAGATCGCTTATGGACCATCAGAAGTATGTGCTGTGCACGCTACCCAGTTTGTTGAGCGCGCGCCGTGCACATACGGCATCGAGTTCATTCATGTGACGAAAGCACATCGTCGCTTTACTTCAATTTGTAGTGGCGGCGTGATCGGCAAGCTGATGTGTTGCTTCGCAGCCAATCGTTACTACGACAACCTCGCAGCAGGCAGGCTCAACGGATTCAATAGACGACCATGAAAACGAATTTATCGCTCATTTTGCTTGCTGGATTAATGCTATTACCAGCCCGTGTGACTTACGCCCAGAACAGCTGTGCGCCAGGGCAGTACCTCATCATGCCGTCGAACCATCAGGGTACGAGCTTCTGCGCCCCGATTCCCCGTGACCGACAAGGCCGACCCGTAGCGCCGCAGTTGCCGGCAACTCACTGGGGGGCGATTGCCACCGATAGCGCAACCGGAAAAAGCGTGGGTGCGGCTGTCGACCTACCGAGCAAAGCCCAGGCCGAGCAGGCAGCGCTGCTCGATTGCAAAACCAAAGGCGGCTCGGCCTGCAAAATTGCCATCGCTTACGGTAATGGCTGCGCTGCGCTGGTAGCCAGCGACTCGGGTTACAACGCCAATGCCGATGTAACGCTAGATCACGCCACTCTCAGCGGCATGACAACCTGCAGCCACGCCGGACACGGCCAATGCCATGTCGTTTACTCCGCCTGCAGCCCACCACAGCCTGCCCAATAAGACCCGCTCTATTCACTCTTTCGGAGGAAGGATCCATGCACAAGACTTTGTTGAAAACCTTGCTGTTCGGTGGCCTGCTGACAGCCAGTGCCGGAGCGGTGGCTCAGAAGGGCTATTTCGAATACATCCCATATTACGGCAATGATCCGTTCATATTTTGCACTTTCGGCGTGCCATGGGATGGTTGGTATCCAATCGATATGACGACGGGAACCTTCGGAGTCTGGAACTACTGGGACTTCAATCCGGTGTCAGCCGCTCAATTCACCCGCGTGTGCCCGCATGCCTTCATCCCTTCGGCGGCGGTCAAGTCACACGCGGTCAAGCCTCTGTGGGGCCAATACGATCGCACTTTTGCTGATACCCGGAGATTGGTGCGCTTCGACCTGCGGCATTAATGGCAGTCGTCACAGCTTTTCGAATGGACCGGATACAAAACGCCATGCCGACGCGCCCGACTTTCGCCCTCATCCTCTCTCTGGCCCTGACCACCTCCGCCTGCGGCTCATCCATGAAAACTCCCGACATCAAGCAAAACCCGCATCCCAGGATGCGCTATGAAATCACGATGACCATCGAGGGTGCGCCGGGACCGTTCGACTCGATCGGCGGGTTTGTTCAGTACAAGGTTTCGAACGATCACTGCGTGCCATTGACTCCCATCAGCGGCGCGACGTTATCGCCAGAGAAAAGTGTTCCGCTTGAGTTGGCTCATGTCAGCGACAGCGTCTACAAGGGCACGATCTATGTCGATCTTCTTCAGGACGAAGACTATTACGGCCTTGGCGTCTGCCACTGGACGGTTGTGGCGGCCACGGCCTCACTGAAGGTCAAGAAGGTTGACTTCAGCCCCGATCTGTTCGCGGACAGCATTCTGAAACAGGCATCCGAAACACGCTATTTCAGCAAGAAACAATTTGAAGCCGTTGCCCGCGGCGAGTTGGCGCCGCCGGTAGTAAGCGGCGTACTGCCTGCCGAATACAGGAATTTCAAGCCTGAGTGGCAACAGGACATGTTCCCGGTGACCCTGTCAGCCAAGGAAGATTTCCAATGACGACAGCAACCGATACGTATGCCTTGCTGGCTCAGGATTCGTACAAGGACCACCAGCTCAGTCAAATAGTCTCGATCGCAGGCATCGACTACAAGATCCTCGACCAGACCAGCGATCCGGTCACTGGATACCAAGGCGTTGCTTATCAGCGCGTGGGAACCGATGACATCGTCATCGCTCATCGTGGCACCGAGCAGATTGTCCGCGATGGCGTTCTTACGGATGGTGGCATGGTCTTGACCGGGATGAATCTGCAAACACCGGATGCCATGGCATTTACGCGACGCGTGCTCGACGAAGCCAAGGCAGATGCAGAGGCGAATCACCGGCCACTCAATGTCACCGTCACCGGTCATTCCCTCGGGGGCACATTGGCCGAAATCACCGCATCGCGGTTCGGGTTGCATGGGGAAACGTTCAACGCATACGGCGCGGCTGGCTTGCTTCAGGATATTCCCAAAGGCGGCAACCAGGTCATTGACCATGTCCGCGCCACGGATGTGGTCAGCGCCGGCAGCGCACATTTCGGTGAAGTCCACGTCTATGCCGTGCAGCAGGATATCGACCGGTTGAGTAGCGCCGGCTATCGCGACGACGGAGGCATTTTGAGCCTGCGCGATCCGCTCAAAGCGATTGACCTCGGCGCTCACGGTATCGACAACTTTGTGCCTGACAGCAAGACTCTTGGTCACTCGATCGTAAGTCCGGAAAACGAAGCGCGCTATCGTGCGCATCACGGCATGATCGATCGCTACCGCAGCGATGTCATGGATTTGCGCACCGGTTTGTCGGCGAGCTGGGAGATACCCAAGCTGGCGGCAGAGAGTGGCATGACGCTTGGACGTGCTGCCGCCCATGAAGTCACGCAAGGCGTCCATGCCGTTGAACATGGCGCGCAGTACGTCGCTCACGAAGCCGTACAAGGCGTGCACGCTGTCGAGCGGACAGCGCAGCATGCCGTTCATACGGTCGAGCATACGGCCCAGAGCGTTGCGCACACCGTCCGTGACGACGTGCTGCAAGGTGTCCACGCCACAGAGCACGCTGTTTCGCAAGGCATCCATGCCGCGGAACATGCCGCACAGTCCCTGGCCAGCGACGCGTCACGGGCGTTCGATGCACTACGCCATCCAGGCTCCTTGTTCGACAGCAAGCCGGCGCCATCATCAGCTCCAGTGCGACTGGATCACGCGACGCATCCGGATCATCCGCTCTATCAGCAGACACGCGATGCCGTACATCGGCTGGATGTGGAACACCATCGAACGCCCGATCAGCACAGCGACAACCTCGCTGCCTCCCTGGTGGTGGCCGCGCGGCGTGATGGCATGCAAGCAGTCAACCACGTCGTGCTCAGCAACGACGCGGCACGGACCTTTGCAGTGCAGGGTGAACCGAACTCGTCGTTCAAGCAGATCACCCACGTGGAAACGGTACAGGCCAGCAACACATCCATCGAACAGAGCAGTGCAGCGTGGCAGCACGTCATGCAACAGAAACAGGCGGATCCGGCTCACGTGCCACAGATGGCGCAGGAGCAGCGGACTCAACAACCATCCCAACCTGCGATGGGCTTGTAGCTGATCGCGCTATGGGATTTTTCGTGAACCGGATGGTCGGGTGCGGACTCGCCGCACCCATCAACGATTCGAACGCATGACCATTGAAGCCGAGCCCTGGAAAGCAACTCCATGAAGCCAAACTGCACAACCGCACTATTCACCACTCTTCTGGGCATGTGCTCGCTGCCATCGTTTGCGGCGGACACAGCCACCACCATGTGTGCCTCGGCAGACAAGGTGGTTTTCTCATGCCCGCTCGGTAACGGCAAAAAGGTCGTGTCGATGTGCGCATCCGGTGACGCAAGCCCAGGGCACGGACGTTTCTACTACGCCTATGGACGACCCTCTGCACCGGAGCTTGTCTACCCCGCGAAGAATCAGCCTTCTGATGACCTGTTCATGAGATCTCACCTGGTCTACGGAGGAGCCTCAGGAGGGACTGCCTACTCATTCGTCAAAGATGGATACAAATATATTGTCTACTCGATTGCCGGAACCGGCTTTCACGATGGCGGAATCATCGTGCAGCGCCCGGGCGAGGCCGGGGTCGCGAAGAAGATGCAGTGCCAGTCGTCGAAGATCCTCGAATCCCAGGACGATGGCGTCATCGACGCAACGCTCAAATGGAAGAGCGATTCACCGCTCGCAACACACGGCCTTCCGGGCACGCACTGATCGAACGATCCGTCACAGACTTTGACTGAGGAAACCAGATCATGTCATCCAAAGACAATGCCGATTACCTGATGCAGGTAGCCATGAACAGCGGCATCCGGGGCCATCAGGAACTGGGCAATTTCATGGGACAGATGCAGGTCGAGTCCGGTGGTTTTGCGAGCATGAACGAGAACCTTCACTACTCGGGCGAGCGCCTGCTGGCAGTGTTCCCCGGTCGCAACGGCATGAACGATCTCAAGAAGGCCAACGAGATCGCCGCAGGCGGCCCCGAGGCCATCGCCAACGAAATCTATGGCGGCCAGTGGGGCAAGATGAACCTCGGTAACACCGAGCCGGGCGATGGCTGGAAATATCACGGCCGCGGCTTCGTCCAATTGACCGGACGCGCCAACTACGAACAGACCGGCAAGGAAATGGGTCTGGATCTGGTCAACCATCCGGAACTGGCCGAGAACCGCGAGATCGCCGCGAAGATTGCCGTGCACTACTGGGAGTCGCGCGTCGTCGCCAACCACGATCAGCAGAATGTCACCGCAGCCTGTCTCGATATCAACGGCGGCACCAACGGCCTGGCGGACAGAAAAACGGCGGCGGCGGCGTGGGACCAGAAGATCGCTCACGGCTACGTGCCCGGCACCCCCGAAACCCCGACGCATGCTCACGCGAATTCGAACCAGAGCAATCGCCATGTGCAGGAACTGTTGAATCAACACGGCTATCGCGATGCGTCGGGCCATCCACTGACGGTCGATGGCGACTACGGCGCGCAAACCAGACATGCGATCGAGGAGTTCCAGCGCGAACAACACCTGAGGGTGGATGGTGTGGCAGGCCCGAGCACGTTGCGCCGGCTGGAGGCACTGACTCACACGCAGACCAATGCTGTGCACCCCGCGCCCACTGCCCCGGTACACGCCGTGCCGCCCCGATTGAATGATGCATCGCACCCCGACCATGCGCTGTACCAGCAGGCGCTACGCGGGGTGCACCTGCTGGACGCGCAGCAGCAGCGCACGCCGGATCAGCACAGCGAAAATCTCGCTGCCTCCCTGGTCGTGGCAGCACGTCGCGACGGCCTTAACCGGATCGATCATGTCGTGCTCAGTGATGACGGATCGCGAACGTTCGCGGTGCAGGGAGACACGCAATCCCTCTTCAAGCAGGTCGCCAACGTGCAGACACAACCGGCAGTGGGCACCACCGTAGAGCAAAGCAGCCTTGCCCTGGCACAGGCCGCGCCAAAGCAACCCGAACCGGCAGCACCCGTACCGATGCACCAGGAAGCGGCGCAGCAATCTGGGAACCCGATCCACATGGCTTGAGAGGGTCGGGCCTCGACGCTCGTCCATCGTTTCGCCATCAAAGCGACGGCGAAACGGCGCGGATGCCAGACACGAGTACGCGACGACCGGGACATGCTCCGCGCAAACCCACGGAATACGGATACCCGCCGCAGGGAGGCTCGTACGGAAGCAGCCCAGGCAATGAAGAACGTTCGAAAATACAAATTGCAGGATAGAACTTCATGAACAAGGGCAAGTGGTACTGGGCGGCGTTCCTGGCCCTGATCGTGCTAGTGGCTGGCGAATATTTTTCCGGATTTCTGACGCTGCTGTTCCTTCGGCTGGATACCGGCCTGCTCAAATGGAACACCTATCTGGGCTACTTGCGCGCCCTTAATCTGCCTGAAGTTCAACCGTACCTGGGCCGTGTGAAAGCGGGAGGCTATATCGGTTTCGGCCTGCCCATTCTGCTATGGCTACTCGCGATGTATTTCCTGGCTCGGAAAAAGAAGCCGTCCATTCATGGTGATGCCCGCTTCGCCCATGCCGGCGACTTGAGCAGGCATGGCCTGTTCAAGCCATCGGACAACGGCATCCTGGTCGGAAAGTTCAAGGGCGACCTGGTCAGATTGAGCGGACAACAGTTCGTGATACTGGCGGCACCCACGCGTTCCGGCAAAGGTGTCGGCGTCGTCATTCCAAACTTGCTGGAATACCGGGAATCGGCGGTGGTTCTCGATATCAAGCAGGAGAACTACGAGCTCACCAGCGGCTGGCGCGCGAGCCAGGGACAGGATGTCTATCTGTTCAATCCGTTCGCGGAAGATCGACACACCCATCGCTGGAACCCGCTCAGCTACGTATCGCGGGATCCCGCCTTCCGCGTTTCAGATTTGATGAGCATCGCGGCGATGCTTTATCCGGATGGTTCGGATGAGCAGAAATTCTGGGTCAGCCAGGCACGCAACGCATTCATGGCTTTCACGTTGTTCCTGTCCGAAAAATGGGACGACGATGAAAAAAACGGCATCCCACTGCAGTTGCGGAACAAGCCGACGCTGGGTGCCGTCTATCGACTTTCCTCCGGCGATGGCTCGGACCTGAGGCAGCTCTATCAACTGCTGGCTCAGCAGACATTCCTCAGCGGCAACGCACAGGCCGCCTTTGCCAACCTGCTGTCGCAGGCGAACGAGACCTTCGCCTCGATCCTCGGCACGTTCAAGGAGCCGTTGAACGCATGGATCAATCCAGTGCTGGATGCCGCAACCAGCGAGGACGATTTCCTGCTGACCGATGTGCGCAAGAAGAAGATGACGATCTACATCGGCATCCAGCCCAACAAGCTGGCGGAGAGCCGATTGATCGTGAATCTTTTTTTCAGCCAGCTGATCAACCTGAACACCAAGGAATTGCCGCAGAACAACCCGGCACTGAAGTACCAATGCCTGCTGCTGATGGACGAGTTCACATCGATCGGCAAAGTGGAAATCATCGCCTCGGCGGTCTCGTACATGGCTGGCTACAACATGCGCCTGCTACCGATCATCCAGAGCATGTCGCAGCTCGACGCCACGTACGGAAAAGACGTCTCGCGAACACTGATCACCAACCACGCGCTGCAGATCGTGTTTGCACCGCGCGAACAGCAGGACGCCAACGACTACTCGGACATGCTCGGCTACACCACCGTGCGCAAGGAGAACATCACGCGCGGCCGCGAAGTTTCCCGCAGCCACTCGGAAGAGCGGCGCGCCTTGATGCTTCCCCAGGAGTTGAAGGCGATGGGGAGTGAAAAGGAGGTCTTCCTGTATGAAGGCATCCCGCATCCGGTGATGTGCGAGAAGATTCGCTACTACCAGGACAAGTACTTCACGGCCCGCCTGCTGCCCAAGGCCGCGATTCCCAAGCTTGTCGTGTGATTGCAGACGCCGGTCCGGATCCTGCTGCCCTGTGCAACAGCGCTAGACTTGGCGGATGTTACCTTCCTCTCTCATCGATACGTTACGTGCCATCTTCGCGGCCGATGCGTTCTCGGCCGGCGAAGCCGAGCGGATTGCCTATTCCTACGACAACTCGCGCCTGCATGCACTACCGGACGCCGTGGTGTTTCCCACCGAACATGCGCAGGTTGAAGCGTTGGTGCAGGCTTGCCGCACGCACAAGGTGCCGGTGATCGCTCGTGGGCGCGGCAGCAACACCACCGGCGCCACGGTGCCGGTGGACGGCGGCGTAGTGGTGAGCTTCGAACGGATGAGCCGGATCCTGCGCATCGATCCGGACAACCGCCTCGCCGTGGTCGAGCCGGGTGTGTTGAACGGTGATCTGCAACAGGCGTTGCTGCCGCATGGTTTCTTCTGGCCGCCCGATCCCACGTCGGCGCCGTGGTGCAGCATCGGCGGCAACCTCGCCTGCAACTCGGCCGGGCCGCGCACGGTGAAATACGGTAGCCCGCGCGAGAATACGCTGGGCCTGCGCGCGGTAGCCGGCAACGGCGAAGGCTTCCGCTGCGGCACCTATACCAGCAAGGGCGCCACCGGCTACGACCTGACCCGGCTGCTGATCGGCTCGGAAGGCACGCTGGCGCTGATCACCGAGGCCACCCTGAAACTCACTCCGAAACCGTCTGCGGTGCGCACACTGCGCGCGACCTACCGCGACGTCGGTAGCGCGGCGCGTGCCGTGGCGCGGATCATGGCGCAGCCGGTAACGCCGTGCGCGCTGGAGTTCATCGACGACGTGGCGCTAAAGCTGGCGCATGCGCACGGTGGCGACAGCGT
Source organism: Rhodanobacter sp. (assembly GCA_035566635.1). GTDB lineage: Bacteria > Pseudomonadota > Gammaproteobacteria > Xanthomonadales > Rhodanobacteraceae > Rhodanobacter. The sequence goes on along the minus strand of DATMQY010000004.1, from coordinate 518,032 downwards.
ACCGCTGGCCGGCGCGATGCTGATGGCCGAGGTCGATGGCGAACCGGCCACGCTGGACAGCGCAGTCGATGCGGTGGCAGCTGCAGCTCATGGCGACGGACTGGAGGAACTGAGAGTGGCACAAAGCGCCGAGGAAACCCGCGCACTGTGGGCCGCGCGCAAGGCGCTGTCGCCGGCGCAACGCACGATCTCGCCGAACAAGATCAACGAGGACGTGGTGGTGCCGGTCAGTCACCTGCCCGCCCTGGTCGATGGCATCAAGCAGCTATCGGCGAAGCACGATGTGTTGATCGTCACCTTCGGTCACGCCGGCAACGGCAACCTGCACGTGAACCTGCTGCCACGCGACGACGCCGAACGCGAGCGCGCACATGCCTGCCTCACCGACGTGTTCGCGCTGGTGATCTCGCTCGAAGGCACACTATCGGGTGAGCACGGCATCGGCATGATCAAGCGCGAATTCATGCCGCTGGCGTTGGAAGCTTCCACGCTGGCGCTGATGCGCAACATCAAGACGGCGTTCGACCCGGACGGCATTCTCAATCCGGGCAAGTTGTTGCCGTGAATCGGAATCGTGATGCCTGATCCGTTGGACAGATTGCTCGTCGACATCCGTGCCTGCCGGCTTTGTGAGGCGCATCTTCCGCTGGGCGTACGACCGGTGGTGCAGGCGACGTCCACCTCGCGCCTGCTGATCGTCAGCCAAGCGCCGGGACGCAAGGTGCATGACACGGGCATACCGTTCAACGATGTCAGCGGCGAGCGGTTGCGTGAGTGGCTGGGCATCGACCGCGATGCGTTCTACGACGCCAGCCGCATCGCGATCGTATCGATGGGTTTCTGCTTTCCCGGCACCGGTCGCGGCGGTGATCTGCCGCCGCGACCGGAATGCGCGCCAACCTGGCATCCGCGCCTGTTGCCGTTGCTGCGGCAAGCACGACTGACCCTGGTGATCGGCCAGTACGCGCAGGCTGGTTTGCTCGGTGTGCCGCGCGGTACCCGCCTTACCGACACCGTGCAGGCGTGGCGTAAGCACCTCGCGCATGGTCGCCTGCCGCTGCCGCATCCGAGCCCGCGCAACCGACTGTGGCTAGTGCGCAATCCGTGGTTCGAGACGGAGCTGCTGCCAGTGTTGCGTGAACGCGTGGCTGCGGCATTGAACGATGCCAGCTGAGCCTGCGCCGCAGCGCGCCTTGCCGCCCGCCCGCCGATTCATCTAACCTGCTTGGGCTTCATGGCCACGGGGCCGTTCCCTCGGCCTTGCCTGGGGAAATCACTATGCGGGATATCGGTCGATGAGCATCAAGCTTCGCCTTGTGGCGATGAACTTCATGCAGTTTTTCGTGTGGGGCGCGTGGCTGATCACCATCGGCGCGTACTGGTTCCAGTACCGCCACTGGTCCGGTGCACAGTTCGGCGCGATCTTCTCGACCATGGGCATCGCCTCGCTGTTCATGCCGTCGTTGATGGGCGTGATCGCGGACAAGTGGCTCAACGCGGAAAAGCTCTACGGCCTGCTGCACATCTGTGGTGCGGTGGTGCTATTCATCGTGCCCAGCATCGACAACCCGAACACGCTGTTCTGGGTGATGCTTCTCAACATGATGTGCTACATGCCGACCATCTCGCTGGCGATCGCGGTGGCCTACAACGCGTTGAAGAGCGACGGCGCGGACGTGGTGCTGGTATTTCCGCCGATCCGCGTATGGGGCACGATCGGTTTCATCGCGGCGCTATGGACAATCAACCTGCTGCATCTGGGTGCTTCGCCTGGCCAGTTCTACGTCGCCTCCGCTGCAGCGCTGCTGCTCGGCCTGTATGCGTTCACCCTGCCGAAGTGTCCGCCACGTTTGCGCGGCAAGGTGCACACATCATGGCTGGATACGCTCGGGCTGACCTCATTCACGCTGCTCAAGGACAGCAAGATGGCGATCTTCTTCGTGTTCGCGATGCTGCTGGGTGCGGCGCTGCAGCTGACCAACGCCTACGGCGACACCTATCTGCGTGATTTCGACAAGCTCGACATCTACAAGAATGCATTCGCGGTGCGATATCCCGAATTCATCATGTCGATTTCGCAAATTTCCGAAACCCTGTTCATCCTAGCGATTCCGTTTTTCCTCAAGCGCTTCGGCATCAAGACTGTGATGCTGATCAGCATGCTGGCCTGGGTGCTGCGCTTCGGCCTGTTCGCCTATGGCAATCCGGGGCCTGGCCTGTGGATGATCGTGATGTCGTGCATCGTGTACGGCATGGCGTTTGACTTCTTCAATATTTCCGGCTCTCTGTTCGTCGAGGAGCAGAGCGACCCGGCAATCCGCGCCAGTGCGCAGGGCCTGTTCATGCTGATGACGAACGGCATCGGCGCGATCCTGGGCAGCTCGATCAGCGGCGTGATCATCGATGCCTGGTTTACCCATGCCGACGGCAGCAAGGACTGGCACGGCATATGGACGACGTTCGCGTCGTATTCGCTGGTGGTGGCGGTACTGTTCGTGATCTTCTTCAAGCACAGGCATGATCCCCGCGCCGTGCAGCCGCTGCCGCCCAGCGATCCCGTCGGGATCTGAGCACCCGCGGCAGCCCTGACGGGCTGCCGCTACAATGCGCGGATGCGCATCGGCCCATACCTGATCGACCCGGCCGTGGTGCTCGCCCCGATGGCGGGCGTCACCGACAAACCGTTCCGCCTGCTGTGCAAGCGGCTCGGTGCGGGGCTGGCCGTGTCCGAGATGACCAACGCCGACCCGCGGCTGTGGCATACGCGCAAGTCGCTGCAGCGGATGGATCACGACGGCGAGCCCGAACCGGTCAGCGTGCAGATCGCCGGCTACGATCCGGCCATGCTGGCCGAGGCGGCACGCTTCAATGTCGCCAACGGCGCGCAGATCATCGATATCAACATGGGGTGCCCGGCCAAGAAGGTGTGCAACGTGTGGTCCGGCTCCGCGCTGCTGCAGGACGAGCCGCTGGTCGCTCGCATCGTCAAGGCGGTGGTCGATGCGGTGGAGGTGCCGGTGACGCTGAAGATCCGTACCGGCTGGAACCGTGACAATCGCAATGCACTGAACATCGCGCGCATCGCCGAGGATTGCGGCATCGCAGCGCTTGCCGTACACGGCCGCACCCGCGCCGACAAATACGAAGGCGACGCCGAGTACGACACCATCACCGCGGTGAAAGCAGCAGTTCGGATTCCGGTGCTGGCGAATGGCGACGTCAACACGCCGCAGCAGGCACGACATGTATTCGACGTCACCGGCGCCGACGCGTTGATGATCGGCCGCGGCGCACAGGGCCGGCCGTGGATCTTCCGCGAGATCGCGCACTACCTGGCCACCGGCGAACTGCTGCCCGAGCCGGGGCCGGCCGAAGTCGCCTCGATCCTGCTCGGCCATCTCGAACAGCTCTACGCTTTCTACGGCGAACAGGCCGGCGTGCGCATGGCGCGCAAGCATCTGGGCTGGTACGCGAAGGATCGCCCGGAGAACGCGGCATTTCGGCAAGTGGTCAACCGCGCTGAATCCGCTATCGAGCAGCTGCGCCTGACCCGCGAGTATTTCGCTGCGCTCGCCGCCGGCGAACGTCTGGCCGCCTGATGCCTCACCTGTCCGGAGCGGTCTCAGTCGCGACCGCCCCTACCTTGATCCGAGATCGGCAGCATCGCGACTGAAGTCGCTCCCGCAAGAGATCGTGGTGGTTTGACTTTGGACGTCCATACGGCTAACTTGCGACACGCTGATGGTAGTTATCTCTTTATTCGCATAAAGAGATAACCTCAAGGGAAGCCGGTGCGAATCCGGCGCTGCCCCGCAGCGGTATGTGGAAACGACCTCCGTCACAGGCACTGGACGCAACCCGTCCGGGAAGCGACGGACAGTAGGCCGCGCAATACGTCCACGAGCCCGAATACCTGCCTCAGCCGGAAGCGCACGAATGCGCTTCTGTCCGACCTGGCGTTTCCGCGGGGGAACACCGGAGCCTACGCGCTTCCGCCCTCGTGGCCGCGGCGGCGGCTCTGCGTTCTCCCGCGTCGACACCGGCTCGCCCGCGGGGGCGAAGGTCAACGGCGCGGCAATCATGCGGGCCACCCTTCGTTCCTCTTTGCCCATCATGCAAGAGGAATTTCCATGTCACTCGTTACCTACTCAGGCTTTCCACGCATCGGCCTCAAGCGCGAACTCAAGCGTGCGCTCGAATCCCATTGGCGCGGCGACAGCAGCGCCGAAACCCTGCTCGACACGGCACGCCTGCTGCGCAAACGGCACTGGAAGCTAGCAGCTGATGCCGGTGCCGACGTCGTGCCGTGCAACGACTTCAGCATGTACGACCACGTACTCGACACCGCCGTGCTGTTCGATGCCATTCCCTCACGCTACCGACCGGTGTTTGCGGAAAGCCGTCTGGACGGCTATTTCGCGATGGCCCGCGGTCACAAACGCGACGGTCACGACCTGCATGCGCTGGAAATGACCAAATGGTTCGACACCAACTACCACTACCTGGTACCGGAACTGGAAGCCGGCCAGCACTTCGCGCTCGGCAGCAACAAGCCGCTGTCTGAATTCCTCGAAGCGCGTGAACAGGGCCTTCAGGCGCGCCCGGCGCTGCTCGGTCCGGTGTCATTCCTGCTGCTATCCAAGACGGTGGACGGCAGCGACCGGCTGGCCCTGCTCGACACCTTGCTGACGCCTTACATCGAGCTGCTCGGACAACTGGCCGATGCCGGCGCCGACTGGGTGCAGCTGGACGAACCCTGCCTAGTGCTGGATCTGGACGATGACGACCGCGCCGCGTATCGCCACGCCTACGCGGCGTTCGCGGCAGCGCGTACACCGCGCTTGTTGCTGGCCAGCTACTTTGGCGCACTCGGCGACAACCTCGCACTTGCCGCTACGCAGCCGGTGGATGGGCTACATGTCGACCTGGTCCGCGCCCCGGAACAACTCGATGCGGTGCTGGATGCGCTGCCGGCCAGTTTCATCCTGAGTGCCGGTGTGGTCGACGGCCGCAACATCTGGCGCAGCCGGCCCGAGCGCGTACTGCCATTGCTGCGCAAGGCGCAGGCACGCATCGGTGACGAACGTCTGTGGCTGGCACCGTCGTGCTCGCTATTGCACGTACCGATCGATCTCGGTGCGGAAACCACGCTCGACCCTATGCGCTGCGCACCCATGGCGTTTGCACGGCAGAAAATCGAGGAGCTGCGAGTCTACGCCGACGCGCTCGCCGGCCTGCCCGAAGCCCATGCCGCGCTCGCCGCGCAACAAGCTTTGCTGGACACGCAGGCGCATGCACCCGGTGTGGTCGATGCCGGCGTGCGCAACCGTTTGCGCACACTCAGTCCGCAGGCCACCCTGCGCCGGTCCGCCTACCCGATACGATGTGTAACCCAGGCCGCAACCCTGGCACTGCCGCCGTTGCCGACCACCACGATTGGCTCCTTTCCGCAAACCGACGAACTGCGCAAGGCACGTGCCGCGCATCGCGCCGGCAAGCTCGACGATGCCGTTTACAACGGACTGCTGAAAGCGGAGGTCGAGCGCGTCGTGCGTTTCCAGGAACACATCGGCCTGGACGTGCTGGTCCACGGCGAGCCCGAGCGCAACGACATGGTCGAGTACTTCGGCGAGCAGCTGGACGGCTATCTGTTCACCCAGCTCGGCTGGGTACAAAGCTATGGCTCTCGCTGCGTGAAGCCGCCGGTGATCTATGGCGACATCGCGCGCCGCGCCGCGATGACCGTGCACTGGTCTAGCTACGCACAGTCGCTCACCGACAAGCCGATGAAAGGCATGCTGACCGGCCCGGTGACGATGCTGCAGTGGTCGTTCGTGCGCGATGACCTGCCGCGCGAAACGGTCTGCCGCCAGATTGCGCTGGCCTTGCGTGACGAAGTACATGACCTGGAAGCCGCCGGCATCAACGTGATCCAGATTGACGAACCGGCGCTGCGCGAAGGCCTGCCGCTGCGCCGCGCCGACTGGCCGGTCTATCTGGCTTGGGCGGTGGAATGCTTCCGCATCACCGCCGGGGGCGTGTGCGATGCCACCCAGATCCATACCCACATGTGCTACTCGGAGTTCAACGACATCATCGAGGCAGTCGCGGCGATGGACGCCGACGTGATCTCGATTGAAACCAGCCGTTCGCGGATGGAACTGCTCGATGCGTTCGTGCGCTTCCGCTACCCCAACGGCATCGGCCCCGGCGTGTACGACATCCACTCCCCGCGCGTGCCCGACGCGGCGGAGATGCTCGACCTGTTGCACAAGGCGCTCGACGTGCTGCAGCCGGACCAGCTGTGGATCAATCCCGACTGCGGCCTGAAAACCCGCGGCTGGCCCGAAGTGGCACTGGCGTTGCAGCACATGGTCGCCAGCGCGCGGCAGCTTCGTACCGAACTGGAGCTGCTGGCCTGAGTTTGCGGAGTCGATTCCCGCCTGCCGCAAACGCGGGCGGGAATCGACGATTGGCACCTTGAGACACCCGACTGCATGCCAGAATAATCCGACTAATGAGCGCCCGTGGCTGCCGTTGTCAGGCGTCTGGAAATGCTGCAACAAGGGTGACGAAAGCTGAACAGACGTCCAAACGGCTGAACATGCGGCTAACCCCCGGCCTGCTGAAATCAATCCGGGCTGCAAAACCGGAAGTACCGATGTATCATGTCGGGCTTCTTGTATCTCTCTATCCGCACGAAAGGATATAAACCGCGATGTCCAACTACCTGTTCACCTCCGAATCGGTCTCCGAAGGCCATCCGGACAAAGTCGCCGACCAGATCTCCGATGCCGTGCTCGACGCGATCATCGCGCAGGATCCGCGCGCCCGCGTCGCCTGCGAAACGATGGTCAAGACCGGCGTGGCGATCGTCGCCGGTGAAGTTACCACCAGCGCGTGGATCGACCTGGAGGCGCTGACCCGCAAGGTCATCGTCGACATCGGCTACGACTCCAGCGAAGTCGGCTTCGACGGCGAGACCTGCGGCGTGCTGAACCTGATCGGCAAGCAGTCGCCGGACATCAACCAGGGCGTGGACCGCAAGAACCCAGAAGACCAGGGCGCCGGTGACCAGGGCCTGATGTTCGGCTACGCGACCAACGAGACGAAGGACATGATGCCGGCGGCGATCTACTACTCGCACCGCCTGGTCGAGCAGCAGGCCAAGGTGCGCAAGAAGAAGAACTCGCCGCTGCCGTGGCTGCGCCCGGACGCCAAGAGCCAGGTCACCTTGCGCTACGAGCACGGCGTCGCGACCGCGATCGATGCCGTGGTGCTGTCGACCCAGCATGATCCGGACGTCAAGCAGAAAGACCTGATCGAGGCCGTGCGCGAGTACATCCTCAAGCCGGTGCTGCCCGCCAAGTGGCTGCACAAGGGCACCAAGTTCCACATCAATCCGACCGGCAAATTCGTCATCGGTGGCCCGGTGGGCGATTGCGGCCTGACCGGCCGCAAGATCATCGTCGACACCTACGGCGGCTGGGCCCGTCATGGTGGCGGCGCGTTCTCCGGCAAGGATCCATCCAAGGTCGACCGTTCGGCTGCCTATGCCGCACGCTATGTGGCGAAGAACATCGTGGCTGCCGGCATCGCCGACCGCTGCGAAGTGCAGGTGAGCTACGCGATCGGCGTGGCGCATCCGACCTCGATCTCGGTCACCACGTTCGGCACCGGCAAGATCAGCGACGAGAAGATCGAGAAGCTGATCCGCAAGCATTTCGACCTGCGCCCGTACGGCATCCTGAAGATGCTCGACCTGATCCACCCGATGTACCAGCAGACCGCCAGCTACGGCCACTTCGGCCGCACCCCGCAGAAGGTCAAGGACGCCAACGGCAACACCTACACCACGTTCTCGTGGGAGCAGACCGATCGCGCCGAGGCGCTGCGTGCCGACGCCAAGCTGAAGTAAGCCGACGCCACACGCTGCAACAGAAACGGGCCGCCTTGTGCGGCCCGTTTTTTTATCGCGCAGAGGCGTGTCAGTCATGGGTCTGACCGCGGCACCAGCTACAATGCGCGTATGTCTCTTATCCAATTGCAACGCGTCGACTTCAGTATCGGCGGCCCGCTCCTGCTCGAACACGTCGATCTGTCGATCGAGGCGAACGAGCGGGTGTGCATCGTCGGTCGCAACGGCGAAGGCAAATCCACCCTGATGAAGCTGATCGCCGGCGAGCTGCATGCCGACGATGGCGAAGTACGCGTACAGAACGGCGTCGTGATCGCGCGCATGGCGCAGGAAGTGCCACAGGGCACCGCCGGCAGCGTGTTCGACGTGGTCGCCGAAGGGCTTGGCGATCTCGGCCACCTGTTGGCACGCTATCACCACCTGCTGCATGAACTGCACACCCAGGCCGACTTCGACGCGCTCGGCGAAGTACAGCATCAGATCGAGGCACAGCATGGCTGGGATCTCGATCGCCGGGTGACCGAGGTGCTGACTCAGCTGGAACTGCCTGGCGACACCGACTTCGCCGCACTATCCGGCGGCATGAAGCGGCGCGTGCTGCTGGCGCAGGCGCTAGTGCGCAAGCCGGACGTGCTGCTGCTGGACGAGCCGACCAACCATCTCGACATCGAAGCAATCGGCTGGCTGGAAAGCTTCCTCAAGCAATTCCCCGGCAGCATCATCTTCGTCACCCATGACCGCAGCTTCCTGCGCGCACTGGCGACACGCATCGTCGAGATCGACCGAGGCGCGCTGACCGACTGGCCGGGCGACTACGACAACTACCTGCGGCGCCGCGAGGAGCGCCTGCACGCCGAGTCGCAGGCGAACGCGCTGTTCGACAAGAAGCTGGCGCAGGAAGAAGTGTGGATCCGCCAGGGCATCAAGGCCCGGCGCACCCGCAACGAAGGCCGCGTGCGTGCGTTGAAGGCACTGCGCAACGAGCGCGCCGAGCGGCGCAACCTCACCGGCAACGCGAAGATGGCGCTGGCCACCGCACAGTCATCGGGCAAGAAGGTGATCGACCTGGAACACGTGCACCAGGCCTACGGTGGCCGCGTGCTGATCGACGATCTGTCCACCACGATCATGCGCGGCGACCGCATCGGCATCATCGGTCCGAACGGCGCCGGCAAGAGCACCCTGCTGAAGATCATGCTGGGCGAGCTGAAACCGCAGCGCGGCGAGGCGACGCTGGGCACCAGCCTGCAGATCGCCTACTTCGACCAGCACCGGCTGCAACTCAACGACAAGTTGAACGCGCTGGACAACGTGGCCGAGGGCCGCGAATTCATCGAGATCAACGGCCAGCGCAAGCACATCATCGGCTACCTGCAGGATTTCCTGTTCTCGCCCGAGCGTGCGCGCTCACCGATCACCCGGCTGTCCGGCGGCGAGCGCAACCGTCTGCTGCTGGCAAAGCTTTTCGCACAGCCGTCCAACCTGCTGGTGATGGATGAGCCGACCAACGATCTCGACGTGGAGACACTCGAACTGCTGGAGGAACTGCTGACCGACTACCAGGGCACCTTGCTGCTGGTTTCGCACGATCGCGCATTCCTCGACAACGTGGTGTCCAGCACGCTGGTACTGGAAGGCGAAGGTCAGATCGGCGAATACATCGGCGGCTATACCGACTGGCTGCGCCAGCGGCCCAGTGCGCGCGTTGCAGCGGCAGGCAAGCCTGCCGCGTCCAGCCCGGTTGCTGCTGCACCTGTCGAGAACAAGCGCAAGCGCAGCTTCAAGGAGCAGCACGAGCTGGAGCAGTTGCCTAAGCGCATCGAGCAACTGGAAGGCGAGATCGGCAGCCGCAGCGCGGCGATGAACGAGCCGGCTTTCTTCCAGCAGGACAGCGCGGCCATCGTCAAGGCAAACGAGGCGCTGGCAATACTGCAGGCCGAGCTCGATGCCGCGTACGCGCGCTGGACCGAGCTGGACAGCTGAGACCACGCTACCGACGCATGACTTTAGTCGCGCTGCGTCGCTTTCGCGGAAAGTTTCTTGCCGGAGCGCGTAGCTAACTTTGTCGCGCCTCCAGCACTGGGCGCGTGTCCGTGACGCGGACAGCCAACGCGGCTCTTGCCGCCTTTCCGACAAGTGCCGCGAAGCCGGCTGCTGGCCACGGTGCTGGCATGCCGACGCGACGCCCCCATTTTCTTCGCATGCGGTGCCGTCCTCGCGACGGGCGACGCTTCAGCACTACCAATCGGCGACAGGGCAGCGAGCACCCGGTGCGCGATGCGGTGATCGGGCATGCCAGCCTCGGCGACCAATGCGGGCGAAGTCTGCCGATGCTCGAAACCGTCGTCCAGCAGGCGGGCCATCAGATTGTCGCGAGCGAGCGAAGTGCGACCACCCATGACCACGCCGAACAGACGCTGGCCATTGCGCACGGCGGTGGAAGCAAGGTTGAAGCCGGCAGCGTCGGTGAAGCCGGTCTTGAGCCCGTCCATACCCGGGTAGCGATCCATCAGACGGTTGTGACCGCGCACTAGCCGGCCTTGGAACGTGAATTCACGGGTGGCGAAATAAGGTACCTGACGGGGGAAATCGCGATAGAGCGCCATCGCCAGCTTGCCAATGTCGCGCGCCGTGGTAGCGTCGTCCGGGTCAGGCAGGCCCGAAGCGCTGCCGAATCGGGTATGGGTCATACCCAGCAACAGACCCTCGGCGTTCATCATCTCGACGAAATGATCTTCGGAGCCGCCCAGTTTCTCGGCAACCACGGTGGCGGCGTCGTTGGCCGAGTTGGTGATCATGCCCAGAATGCAGTCCTGCACCGAGATGGTCTGGCCCGCGCGCAGACCTAGCTTGGTCGGCGCCTTGTCCGCTGCCCAGGCTGAAACCGGCAACAACTGATCCAGCTTGAGCTGCCCATTCTCCAGTGCCTGGAAGGTGAGATAGAGCGTCATCATCTTGGTCAGCGAAGCCGGATGATTAAGTTCGTCCGGGTTGACTGCGCTGAGCACGTCGCCTGTCGAGGCGTCGAGAACCAGCGCGGCATGACCTGCATGGGCGTTACCGGCAAAACCGCCCAGGCCACACATAAGCAAGGCCACCAGTGCCGTGCGGCCGAACCTGCACAGCGACCGGGTGAGCTTGGGGGATTTGACATGCATTCGGGCGATCCTCGATTCCTGGCGCAACGATAGCCGGAACCCCACGCCAAAATCCATAGATTTTCACTTCAACTAACCGATACAAACGCATGTTTTGCAATGAAAACAAGATCGGCGGACGCAGCCTGCACTCGCAGGCAACAGCGCTAAGGCAGGTCGCGCGCCGAGCCACTGCGTGCGTGGCAACGCCCTGATTCGCGGGCCAGACGACAGGCAACGAACGACGATTACCGCGGCGTATCATCCGCCAACCGTCCGCAACGAATTACTGCCATGTACACGCTCTGCTATGCCCCCGGTATCGCCAGCCGGCGACACCATTGAAAGCACGGCCGTCGTGGAAGCGCCTGCGCGAGGCCGAAGGGCTGATCGAATGGGCCTGAACGCATGAGCGACGCACCCGGTGCCGACGCCTGGGCCGTGTACCTGCTGGAGTGCGCCGACGGCCGCGTGTATACCGGCATCGCCCGCGATCCCGAGCAACGCTACGCAAAGCATCTGGCCGGCAAGGGCGCGCGCTTCACCCGTTCCAACCCACCGCGGCAGTTGCTCGGCTGGGTCTGGGTCTCCGGTCACGGCGAAGCGCTGCGACTGGAAATCGCCTGGAAGCGGTTACCGCGCGCGGAGCGGATCGCGGCGTTGCGCGTGCATCCATCGTCTCATCCGTAGGCATCCGCCGGCGGGTGCGGAGCCATCATCCGGTGTTCTGCAATCCCTGCGACACGCCATTGACGCAAGCGACCAGCGCCTGCAGCAAGGCATCATCGGTGCACGCGCTGGCGCGCCAGCGTTGCAGCAGGTCGACCTGCAACAGACTCATCGGATCGACGTAGGGATTGCGCAGGCGGATCGAAGCGGCGAGACGTGGATCACCGTGCAACAGCGCGTCGCTGCGCTTGAGCTGCAACAGCCAGTGACAGGTGCGTTCGAACTCGTTGCGGATCATTCCGAAGAATTCGACGTGCAGCGGGCCGGATAGTTTCGAGAACGCCTCGGCGATGTCCAAATCACACTTGGCCAGCACCATCTCCACATCGTCCAGCAGGTTGCTGAAGAACGGCCAGTCGCGCGCCATCTCGGCAAGCGCCGCCTCACCGAACTGCTGCACGCCCTGCTCCAGTGCGCTGCCGAGACCATACCAGCCAGGCAAGATCGAGCGGCATTGCGTCCACGCGAACACCCATGGAATCGCGCGCAGGTCCTGTACGCCGCGCATGCTGCGACGGCTGGCCGGGCGTGAGCCCAGTGTCATCTTTTCGATCACGTCGATCGGCGTGGCGGCACGGAAATAGTCGACGAAGTGCTCGTGCTCGACGAACGCGCGGTAGGTTTGCCGGCTGCTTGCCGACAACGCGTTCATCTGCTCGCGCCAACGCTCCTCGCGCGATTCGGTTTCACGCGGACGCAGGCTGGCGCGCAGCACGGCGCCGACGGTCTGCTCCAGGTTACGCAACGCCAGCGCGCGGATACCGTACTTGCGATGGATCACTTCGCCCTGTTCGGTCACCCGCAGCACGCCGGCCACCGCACCACGCGGCGAGGACATCAGCGCCGGCGTGATGCGCGCACCGCCGCGGCTGGCTGAACCACCACGGCCGTGGAAGAACGCCAGCTGGATGCCGGCTGCGTTCGCCACTTCGAGCAACTCTACCTGCGCGCGCTGAAGACCCCAGCGCGAGGCCAGCGTACCGCCATCCTTGCCGCTGTCGGAGTAGCCGAGCATCACCCATTGCTGGTTATTGCGCGCGACCAGATGCTGGCGGTAGACCGGATCGGCAAGCAGCGCGCGCAACGTGGCTGGCGCGTTTTTCAGGTCATCGACGGTCTCGAACAACGGCGCAATATTGAGCGGAACGGCGTCGTTCTCGATCAGGCCGCCGTAGCGCGCCAGTGCCAGTACCGCCAACACGTCGGCGGCCGAGCGCGCCATGCTGATGATGTACAGGCCGACCGCCTCCCCACCGTAACGGCGCCGGGCATCACCCAAGGTGGCGAACACGTCGTAGAGCGAGGTGACCACGTCGGCGTGGCTGATCGGAAAACGCGCGCTGCCGCTGGCGTAGTCGCGCAGCTGCTGCGTGCGTGCGTCGGGTGCAAGCTGCGACCATGCCGGGTTGTCCAGCAGTGCGGCCAGCGCATCGTCGTGCACGCGCGAATCCTGTCGCACGTCCAGTCGCGCCAGATGCAGACCGAACGTGCGCACGCGACGGACCAGACGCTGCACCGCGTAGGCACCGGCGTGCAGGCCGTGATGATCGACCAGGCTTCTGACGATCAATTGCAGGTCGTCGAGCAGCTCGGCCACGGACGTATAGCCTTCCGGATGGCTATCGTCATGGGTAGCTTCGAGGCGCGCACCGATCACCGTCAGCAGGCAACGGTAGGGCATGTCGGCATGCCGTGGCCGCACCCTTTGCGCAGCAGCGGGAAAGCGTGCGCGGTAATCGTCAAGGCGCTGCTGCAGGTGAGTGTCGACGGCGACCCGTCCTTCGGTCTGACTGAGCAGACGCGCCAATCCCGCCACATCGGCCACGTAATGCTCGATGACATGCGCGCGCTGGGTGGCCAGGCTGGCGGCGATAGTGTCCGCGCCGACATTCGGATTGCCGTCCATGTCGCCACCAACCCAGGTAGCGAAGCCGAGCAATTGCGGCAGTTTTGCGGCCACGCCGTAGACCGACTGCAACGCCTCGGCCAGCGATTCATACAGCGCGGGCACGATGCGATAGATCGGGTTGGCCAGGTAGAAACCGACGTGATGGTGTTCGTCCTGCACAGTGGGGCTGACCGGCGAGGCCTCGGCGGTCTGCCAGCCGGAAGACAGCGCCATGTAGATGCGGTCGTCGTCCTCCTTGCGCTCCTGCGGCGTGCGGTGCTGGTCGAAACCGTCGATCAGCGAGCGCACGATGGCCTGCTCCTTCTCCAGCAGCGAGCGGCGCACCGCCTCGGTCGGATGCGCGGTGAATACCGGCTCGATCCACAGCCGATCCAGCCAGCCCAGCAGCTCGTCCGCGCCGACGCCCTCCGCTTTCAGCCGGCCCAGAACATCGAGCAGCGACTCCGGCTGCGGCGCACTGCCCTCGCGCTGGTAATCGCGGCGCCGGCGGATGCGGTGCACCCGCTCGGCGGTGTTGACCGCCTGGAAATAGGTGGCAAAGGCGCGAGCCAGCGCTTCGGCATCCCTGGCGGCGAGACCGGCCAGCGAGTCGGCCAGATCATCCACCGAGGCGCCTTCGCGGCGGCGGCGGATCGCCGCGGTGCGTACCTGCTCGACCCGCTCGAAGAACACCGTACCACCCTGCTCTGCCAGCATCCTGCCGACCATCGCGCCGAGCCGACTGACGTCCTCGCGCAGCGGGTCGTCAGGCGGCAGGAACTCGGGCTCGCGGCTTTCTTCCATGCGGTGACTCCGGTGCTGGGTGAACGGCCAGCCTATCGAATTGCGTCGCGGGAGGCATCCCTTGTCGTCTCCCGCTACAATAACGGGCTTGTACTGCCCGCCGAGGGGCGCTGCGACCGTTCGACCGCGGATCCATCCGTGGTCAGAAACCGGCCAGGCTCGGCGCGGCACGTTCCACAACGGCGCCCGGTTGTTTTTACGCGAAGCGATTCGCAATAAACCGGAGATATCTATGAACGCCGTCACCAAAGAAACCGCCACACACGATTACAAAATCCGCGACCTGTCGCTTGCCGACTGGGGCCGCAAGGAGCTGGACATCGCCGAGCACGAGATGCCGGGCCTGATGTCGATCCGCAAGAAGCACGCCGCCACCCTGCCGCTGAAGGGCGTGCGCGTGACCGGTTCGCTGCACATGACCATCCAGACCGCGGTGCTGATCGAGACGCTGAAGGACATCGGCGCCGACGTGCGCTGGGCCTCGTGCAACATCTTCTCGACCCAGGACCACGCCGCTGCCGCTATCGCCGTCACCGGCACGCCGGTGTTCGCATGGAAAGGCGAGACGCTGGAGGAATACTGGGACTGCACGCTGGACGCGCTGTCCTTCCCCGACGGCAAGGGCGGCTTCCTCGGCCCGCAGCTGGTGGTCGATGACGGCGGCGACGTGACGCTGCTGATCCACAAGGGTTACGAGCTGGAGAACGGCAGCAAGTGGGTCGACGAGAAGGCTTCCTCGCACGAAGAGCAGGTGATCAAGAACCTGCTCAAGCGCGTGCATGCCGAGCGCCCGGGCTACTGGCACACCGTGGTGAAGGACTGGAAGGGTGTCTCCGAGGAGACCACCACCGGCGTGCATCGCCTGTACCAGCTGGCCGAAGCCAAGTCGCTGCTGATCCCGGCGATCAACGTCAACGACTCGGTCACCAAGAGCAAATTCGACAACCTCTACGGCTGCCGCGAGTCGCTGGCCGACGGACTGAAGCGCGCAATGGACGTGATGCTGGCCGGCAAGGTGGCTGTGGTCTGCGGCTACGGCGATGTGGGCAAGGGCTGCGCGCATTCGCTGCGTGCCTACGGCTCGCGCGTGGTGGTCACCGAGATCGATCCGATCAACGCGCTGCAGGCGGCGATGGAAGGCTTCGAGGTCAACACGGTTGAATCGACCCTCGGCCGCGGCGACATCTACGTCACCACCACCGGCAACAAGGACGTGCTGACGCTCGACCACATGAAGGCGATGAAGGATCAGGCGATCGTCTGCAACATCGGCCACTTCGACAACGAGATCCAGGTCGATGCACTGAACGCGATGACCGGCGTCGAGAAGATCAACATCAAGCCACAGGTGGACAAGTACGTGTTCCCGGACGGCCGCGCGATGTTCCTGCTGGCCGAAGGTCGCCTGGTGAATCTCGGCTGCGCCACCGGCCATCCGAGCTTTGTGATGTCCAACTCGTTCTCCAACCAGACGCTGGCGCAGATCGAGTTGTGGGCGAACAAGGACAAGTACGAGAACAAGGTCTACATCCTGCCGAAGAAGCTCGATGAGGAAGTCGCGCGCCTGCACCTTGAGAAGATCGGCGTGAAGCTGACCACGCTCAGCACCGAGCAGGCCGCCTACCTAGGCGTAGCGGTGGAAGGCCCGTACAAGCCGGATCATTACCGCTACTGAGTCACGGCAAGTCAAAGCAACATCCCGAAGGGCGCAGCAATGCGCCCTTCTTAATTTCACGGACAGCGCCGCAATGCGCCCTTCTTAATTTCACGGACAGCGCAGCGATGCACCCTTCTTTGATTTCACGTGCAGCGCAACGATCCGCCCTTCTGCAATAGGCATTGCAGAGCATTACCCGGCGCGAAACGCCGCCGGTACGTAGGGCATGCGGCCCACGCCACTGAACCAGCGCAATTTAAGGTATGCCGGCAAACCCGGCAGCAGCATCCAGCGGTTCACCGAATGAATATCGTTTTGCGCGACCTTCAAGGCCGGCTGCTTGCCAGCCATGGACGTAACGTCTGCGCCCGAGCGCATCCAGCGCACCCGACCACGCATGCTGCCGCGACGCTCGCGCTGCGCCTGGATAAGCACTTCATACGGAAACGCCGCATCGCGATCGTGCGTACGGAACAGCCGCGTCTGCCACGCGAACAACGACTGCAACCCCGGGTGGTGAGCAAAATGAGGCACGATGCGCAGCGGCCGCAGCAGTGACGCCAGCGTGATGTCCGCCGCGCTGAAACGGCCACCGACCAGAAAGCCATCACGCTCAAGCTGTGCGGCGATCGGAATCAGCTGCGCTTCCAGCGCCTCGTACACGCCATCCTCGCGATTGCGGTGAAAACGGAAGCGCAACGACAGCATCGTGCCGAGCACCGGCGCAGCCAGCGCACGCCAACCTCGTCGGGTAAACAGACCACCGCCAACGTTCGGCATGAACAGCTGCGACAGGATGTGCGGACATTCCATGATCACCTGCGTGTAACCCAGTCGCCGCGCGTGCAGCCCCAGCGAAGAATCGAGCCGCAACATCCATTGCCACACCGCTTCGCGCTCGACCGTATCGGCCGGCAGTAGCGGATGCTCCGGGTAGGTCTCGTCGAGGTAACGGATGATCGGCGAGGAATCGCTGATCGCCACGCCGGTGGCGGTGTCGTGGATCAGTGGCACCGTCTGCGCGCAGTCGAAGCGCTGCATTTCCTTCTTGGTGAACGCGACGATGTCGATGCCGCGCCAGTCCAGTTTCTTGAAATCCAGCGCCCAGCGCACCTTTTCCACGTAGTGCGACCAGTGCAGCTTGTACAGCTCGATCATGGCCATCTCCTTGACGAACCATCGCAATGGGGCCGCGGCGCCGGAGCCGCAAGCGGGTGCCGCGTGATACCGGCCTGAATCCATATATCGCTTCATCGCGATGGAGATATATACTTGCCGACATCGTCCACCCGGAACCTCCACCATGCCGGCCATCAGCTTCGAATTCTTTCCGCCCAAGACCGATGAACAGCGCGCACAGCTGGATCGCGCCGCACAGGTGCTGAAGGCGCACCAGCCTGAATACGCCTCGGTCACCTTCGGCGCTGGCGGCTCCACGCTCAGCTATACCGGCGACACGGTGGCGCGGCTGCATGCGCAACACGGTCTCAATGTGGCGCCGCACCTGTCGTGCATGGGCGGCACCCGGGCGGAGATCGCCGAACTGCTGGACGGCTACCGTGCAGCCGGTTATCGGCGCATCGTGGCGTTGCGCGGCGACATGCCTTCGGGCATGGCCACGGCCGGTGACTTCCGCTATGCCGCCGAGCTGGTGCGATTCATCCGCGAGCACTGCGGCGACCACTTCCACATCGAGGTGGCGGCGTACCCGGAAACCCACCCGCAGGCCGACGATGCGCTGCGCGACCTGCAGCATTTCAAGGCGAAGATCGACGCCGGCGCGAATGGCGCGATCACCCAGTATTTCTTCAACGCCGACGCGTATTTCCGCTTCGTCGAGGATGTGCGCAAGCTGGGCGTGAACGTGCCGATCGTGCCGGGCATCATGCCGATCGCGAACTACAGCCAGCTGAAACGCTTCTCCGACATGTGTGGCGCGGAGATTCCGCGCTGGATCGCCAAGCGCATGCAGGCACATGGCGACGATGCCGAATCGGTGCGTGCGCTCGGTGCCGAAGTGGTGGCGCAATTGTGTCGACGGCTGCTGGATGGTGGCGCGCCGGGGCTGCATTTCTACACGTTGAATCGGGCCAAGGCGACGCAGTCGGTGCTGCAGCAACTTTCCTGATGTGCCGGGCGGGTATGCTGTCGTGATGCGCCAGTCAGCTGCCCTGTTCTGCCTCATCCTGCTCGCCATGCCGGTCATGGCGCAGACGGAAATCCATCGCTGCATCGGCGCGAACGGAAACGCGGTATTCACCGATCAGCCGTGCGCCGCGCAGCAGGCCACCCCGGTCAACCCCGTAGCCACCTCTGGCAGCGGCATCCCGTTGGCGCCGCCACCGATCCTATGTGCAGCCAACCTGGGCGAGTTGCGGCAGAGCGTGATCGACGCGTTCGCCAGCCGCGATGCGAACCGCATGGCTGGCCTGATGCTGTGGAACGGTTACGGCCGTAGTGCGGTGATTGCGGATATCCGTTCGCTGGACACGTTGATGAAGCAGCCGCTGCTGGATCTCCACGCACCCGGTGATCTGGCATCTCCGGATAGCAATCCCACGGTGGCCGCCAGCAGCGCCGACCCGCTCGCCGCGGATGTCACTCCCGATCCACCGCCGGCCAACACCCAACTGGTGCTGCATACTGGCGGCAACGACGGTAGCGGGAGTCCGCGCGAGCTGCGCTTCAGCGTGGTCAGTCGCGCCGGCTGCCTGTGGCTACGCAACGCCAATTGAAGCGGGTGGATTGACGCCGGGCAGACGCCCAGCAGTTATCATGGGCAGTCCCCATTGGAGAAGCGACATGGCGCAGCAGTACCCTGAATGGATTTGGCAGAACGGCACCATCAAGCCGTGGGCCGAAGCGACCACGCATGTGATGTCGCACGCGCTGCACTATGGCTCGTCGGTGTTCGAGGGCATCCGCAGCTACGCCACGCCGGACGGTGCCGCGATCTTCCGCCTCACCGACCACCTGAATCGGCTGTACCAGTCCGCCAAGATCTACGACATGGTGCTGCCGTATTCCGCCGATGAGCTGGCGGCAGCCTGCCGCGCCGTGATCAAGAAGAACGAGCTCGGTGCAGCCTACCTGCGTCCGGTCGCGTACCGCGGCCTGGGCGGTTTCGGGCTGTCCGCCGAAACCCCGATCGACGTCGCCGTGGCCGCGTGGCCGATGGGCCCGTACCTTGGCCCGGAGGCGCTGAAGAACGGCATCGATGCCTGCGTATCGAGTTGGCAACGCTTCGCCCCGAACACCATCCCCGCAGGCGCCAAGGCGGGCGGCAACTATCTGTCCGGTCAGCTGATCGCACGCGAGGCGCGCCGCCTCGGTTTCGGTGAGGGCATTGCGCTGGCTTCGACTGGCCTGCTCAGCGAGGGCGCCGGCGAAAACCTGTTCCTGGTATTCGACGGCGTGCTGCACACCACACCGGCCAGCGCCTCGATCCTCGCCGGCATCACCCGCGACACGCTGAAGACGCTGGCTCGCGAGGATGGCATCGAGGTGATCGAGCGCGACATCCCGCGCGAATACCTGTACCTCGCCGACGAGCTGCTGATGTGCGGCACCGCCGCCGAAATTACCCCGATCCGCTCGGTCGACGGCAAGCAGGTCGGCACCGGCAAGGCCGGCCGCGTCACCCTGCGCTTGCAGGAGCTGTTCTTCGGCCTGTTCGACGGCCGCACCAACGACAAGTGGGGATGGCTGGAGCAGGTTTAATACACAGCTACCGCAAACGAAAACGCCCCGCAATGCGGGGCGTTTTCGTTTGCTGACTCCAGACCGGCGTCAACTGAATACGATGCTGGCGATCGCGCCATTCGCATCGCTGCGCGGACGCATCGAAACATCCCAACCGTACAGTTCGCACAATCGGCGCACGATCGCCAGACCGAGCCCGGCACCGCTGCCGCCGGCGCCTTCACCGCGCACACCGCGCTGGAACAGCCGCTCGGCATCTTCGGGCTTGATGCCGGGACCGGTGTCGATCACCTCGATGCGGCCGGCGCCCACTTCGACCCGCACGTTGCCTTCCAGCGTGTACTTGATCGCGTTGCCGATCAGATTGGTCAGCGCCACCGACAACACCGAAGCCGGCGCGTTAATGCTGACCGACTCGCTGACAGTCAGCTCGATGGTCAGCGGTTTGCCGCGCATCTGCGGACGCTGGCTCTCGATCACGTCGGCGGCGAGCTTGCCGACATCGGTGGTTTCGCCGCGGGTCGGACCACGCCGCTCGGCGCGCGACAACAGCAGCAGCGCCTCGATCAGCTCGGTCGCCTGACGAGAGGCGCGCTCGATGCGCTTCAGCCGTTCGCTCAATTTTTCGGTGAGGTCGGGCGAACCCTGCAGCAGTTCAGTGGTGCTGGCGATCACCGCAAGCGGCGTGCGCAGCTCGTGACTGACGTCGGAGTTGAACTCGCGATCACGCTCGACCATCGCGGTGAGCCGCGCCGAATATTCATCCAGCACATGCGCTAGTTCGCCCACTTCGTCGTCGGCAAAGTGCGGCGCCAGCGGTTCGGCCTTGCCGGCTTTGCGAAAATCACGCAGACGATTGGCCAACTCGGTGACCGGCTTGAGCACCTTGCGCGAGAGCCACAGCCCGATCGCCAGAGACAACAGGCTGAATATCAACACGGCGCCGATCAGCGACAGGATCAGCTGTTGTTTGCCCAGATCCTCCCGACTGATGTCATAACGCGTGAAGCCGATGATGCCGCTCTTGCGTTGCACCGCCAGCTTGTAGTGTCGCTCCTTGCCACTGCGGTCAATCTCTCGGAGATCATGAACCCCGCTATTCAGGTTCTGCCAAGTCAGCGGCATCTTGTAAAGCGTCCGATCGCTTTTGACCCACCCTTCGATCAGTTCGGATTGAAACGGTTTATCCGGATGCGTAATCGCCTGATCCACCGCCTGGTCGACATCGTTCTGCAGACTGGCGTTGACCAGCTGATTTTCCACCTTGGCGCGCACATACAACGCGGCCACAGCAAACAACGCGCTCAGGCCGAAACCAAAGAGCGCGAAGGAAAGGATCAATCGAAAACGCAGCTTACGCCTGGACTGCATCCGGCTCGACCATCCGATAGCCAATGCCGTGCCGCGTGTGGATCAGCGGCTTCTCGAATGGTTTGTCGATGGCGGCGCGCAGGCCGTGGATATGCACGCGCAGCGAATCGCTGTCCGGCAACTCCTCGCCCCACACGCGCTGCTCCAGATCCTGCCGGGTGACCACGGACGGACTCGCCTCCATCAGCGCCTGCAGCAGCTTCAGGCCGATCGGGTTGAGCTGGATCGACTTGCCCTCGCGATTCACCGTGAGCGTATCGAGGTTGAAGGTAAGGTCGGCCACCTTCAGCACGCGGCTCTGCGGACCCTTGCCGCGACGCGCGAGCACTTCCAACCGCGCGGCCAGCTCCTGCAGCGCAAACGGTTTGGTCATGTAGTCGTCGGCGCCGGATTCGAAGCCGGTCAGCTTCTGCTCCAGCGCATCACGCGCGGTCAGCATCAGGATCGGGGTCTGCTTGTGCGCCTCGTGGCGCAGCTTGCGCGCCACTTCGAGGCCATCCATGCCGGGCAGCGTGAGATCCAGCACGATCACGTCGAAATCGTGCACTACCGCCAGATGCAGGCCGGTCACGCCGTCGCCTGCGAAATCGACCACGTTGCCGCGGTCTTCCAGATAATCGCCGATGTTGGTCGCGATATCGCTGTTGTCTTCGATCACCAGAACGCGCATGTGTCACTCCTGCGCAGCCGGCGCACGGGTCGGCTGAGGTTGCCAGCTTAACAAGCTTGCGTGAACGAAGCGCGCGGATCGTGGTACAAAACTGAACGCACGGTGCCGCAGGCAAGAAAAAGGCCCAGATGCACGACTCGCCGTCGCCCACCTGAGCCCAAACTACTGCCCCGATACCATCATCTGCTCGTCACCGGGCCATAGCGGCCAGCGTGCCACGCAAAAAACAGTATCTGCTTTATAGGGGGTATCTGGTTACGGTGTAGTTAACCCGTTCTCACCTGGTCGTTAACGAGGCTGTGCGCCCCTTAGAAGGCCCGCGCCGGCTTGCGCCGCGGGCGCGGCGGCTCGGCGGGCACGTCGGATACCTGCGCCTGCAGCAGATCCATGATCGCGCCGGCCACATCGACGCCGGTAGCCGCCTCGATGCCTTCCAGACCGGGCGAGGCATTCACCTCAAGCAGCAACGGACCCCGGTTGGAGCGCAGCAGATCCACCCCGGCGATACCCAGGCCGAGGGCGCCGGCCGCCTGCACGGCGATGCGTTTTTCATCAGCACTCAAGGTCGCCGCCATCGCGGTGCCGCCGCGATGCAGGTTGGCGCGGAACTCTCCCGGACTGGCATCGCGCTGCATCGCCGCCACCACTTTCTTGCCGACCACGAAGCAACGCAGGTCGCTGCCCTTGGCCTCGGCAATGAACTCCTGCACCAGGAAGTTCGCGTACAGGCCGCGAAACGCCTCGATCACGCTCTGCGAGGCGCTGCGTTTCTCGGCCAGCACCACACCGGTACCCTGGCTGCCTTCGTTGAGCTTGATCACATGCGGCGGATCGCCCAGCAAGGCCAGCACATCGGCGGTGTCGTCCGGGTTGTCGCCGAACACCGTGATCGGCATGTCGATGCCCTGCGAGGCGAGGATCTGCAGGCAGCGCAACTTGTCGCGCGCACGCAGCACCGCGTCGGAGGGGTTCGGCGTGTACACGCCCATCATCTCCAGCTGGCGCAGCACGGCGGTGCCATAGAACGTGCTGGTGGTGCCGATACGCGGAATCACCGCGTCGATGTCGCGCACCTCCTTGCCCTTGTAACGGATCGCCACTGCGCCAGGCGCGATGCGCACGTAGCAGCGCAGCGGATCGAGCACGCGCACCACATGACCGCGCTCGCGTGCGGCCTCGACCAGTCGTTTGGTCGAATAGAGACGGGTGTTGCGCGACAGAATCGCAATTTTCATACAGGAGCCATCATGAGATGTCCGTGGCTGCCGTCAACGGCCGCGACTGGGTATAGGAACGTGCCGGATCCACCGCAAAACGCCCGCTCAGGGCACTGCGGCCCAGCAACAACGGAAACAGCATATGCCGACGATCGGTCAGATTGATGTCGACACTGAAATGCTGCCCGGCCAGTTGCACGTCGCTGCGGATGAACCAGCGCTCGGTGCGACGACCGCCGGTGTCGGTCACCGCGCGCCGATCCAGCGCCGGCACCTCGCAGCACACTTCCACTGGCTGACGCCGGCCGATATGCATGGTGAAACGCAGCCAGGTCGCGCCGTCGCGCTGGAATTCCTCCAGCGTGTCGACATGCAGCGCACTGCTGCGCGCGCCGGTATCGAGCTTGGCCTTGAGCATGCCGATACCCAACTGCGGCAACGCCAGCCGCTCCCGCCAACCGAGAGTAATCAGATCCGCCATAGGGTTCGGGGAAGCTCGGATCGTTGATGCGGGGAATGGAGCGGGTGAAGGGAATCGAACCCTCGTCAGTAGCTTGGGAAGCTACAGCTCTACCATTGAGCTACACCCGCCTTGGCCGGCGGATGGTAACGCGGGATACGCGCGATTGGAAAGCTGGACGGCGCCAAGCTCGGCGCCATACACCATGTGTCACCCGCCAAACGCCGGATGAATCGCAGATGGCGGCCAGCTGAACCGGCAGCGACGCGACCACCGCAACTAAGCCTGACCTAATTTTGCACATGCGCATAATCGTGTCGTCAGCCGCACTACGCTCCAGCGTTGCGCGACGGATCGAATGGATTCAAACGGATCGACTACGCGATACCCATCGCGCCCACCAAGGGGAACACCATGCGTGTGCTTGCCAAACTTCTTGCTCCGCTGAGCCGCCACTGGCGGCCGCTGGCGGTCGTGCTGCTGTGCGTGTCCGCCGGCCTGGCACAGGCGCAATCCACGGCGGACGACAGCGTCGACCCGCCCAGCCGGGTGGCACGTCTGTCGTACATCGCCGGTGATCTCGCCTTTCTGCCGGCCGGCGCAAAGGACTGGAGCGACGCCAGCATCAACCGCCCGCTGACCACCGGCGACCGGCTTTCCACCAGCCAGGGCGCCCGCGCCGAGCTGGAATTCGGCGGCGGCACCTTGCGCATGGACAGCCAGACCGACTTCGGCCTGCTCGACCTGAACGGCCAGCTGACCCAGATCGAACTGACCCAGGGCACGCTCAGCCTTACCGTGCGTCATCTGGATCAGGGCCAGAGTTACGAGATCGACACGCCGACCGTGGCGCTGGTGGTCGACCAGCTCGGCAGCTTCCGCGTGGATATCGACGACAACGGCGGCAGCACCCGGGTCACCGCGTTCGACAGCGGCGCCACGGTATACGGCGAGAACAGCGCGCAGCGCACGATCAACCCCGGCCGCAGCTATCACTTCGTCGACTCCAGCCTGGCCGCGGTGTCGATCAGCGACATCGGCGACGGCGACGCGTTCGACGCATGGGCCAGCGGGCGCGACCGGCGGTACGCGCAATCGAACGCACGACGGTACGTCTCGAATGACGTGGTCGGCTATCAGGATCTTGATCAGTACGGCGACTGGCAGACCAGCAGCGACTACGGCGAAGTGTGGTATCCCACCCAGGTCGCCGCCGACTGGGCGCCGTACCGCAACGGCCACTGGGCGTACATCGCGCCGTGGGGCTGGACCTGGGTGGACGATTCACCGTGGGGCTTCGCGCCCTATCACTACGGCCGCTGGGCCTATACGCATCGCGGCTGGGGATGGATTCCGGGACCTATCGACGTGCGCCCGATCTACGCACCGGCACTGGTGGCGTTTGTCGGCGGCGGCGGCTGGTCGGTCGGCGTCAGCAGCGGCCCGGTGGGCTGGTTCCCACTCGGCCCGGGTGAAATCTACAACCCGTGGTATCGCGCCAGCCGCAATTACTACAACAACGTCAACATCACCAACATCAACGTGCACAACACTTACAACCGCACCACGATCATCAACAACATCAACAACTCGTACAACAATTACCGCAGCGGCCAGCCCGTGCGTGATGGGCACTATGTCAATCGCGAGGCGCCACGCGGCTTCACCGCCGTGCCGGGCAATACATTTGCCGGTGGCAGGCATGTGCAGCGCAACCTGGTGCAGGTCGATCAACGTCAGCTTGCCGCGGCGCCAGTGCTGCCACGCGGAGCCAGCCAGTTACGCCCGATCGCGAATGACACAGCCGCCGCACGCGGCGCGCATGCGCGCAATCTGCCGGCCGGCGGGTTCGATCGCGAAGTGGTGGCGCGTCACGCACCGCCCGCCGTGGCGCAGGATGCGCGCAGCCCCGGCCACAACCTGGCAGACAACGCGCCACGCGCCGGCATGCCCGGATCCAACGTGCGCGTGCTGAATCCGCGCGGCGACCAAGGGCAGGATGTCCGGCCGGCCGCGGTCGATCGCAGAGGCAATGCTCGCGTGATCGATGGTGGTCCGCGCCAGCTCGGCGGCCCCACACAGCCATTGCCCGCGATCAACCGCATCATCACCGCCGCACCGCAGCAGCAGGTCCCCATCGACAACCGCGCTGGAGTACGCGAGGACGCCGGGCTGCCATCTGCGCGCTTCGCCCATCCGCGTGGCCGTGACAACCTCGATCGCGGCGAACCGGTGCCGCGCGCGGGCGCCAACGACAACTCCGGCGCCAATGGCAATCAGCCACGTCCGGCCTATCGCGACAACCCGCCGCTGCCGCAGGTGCCACAGATCCAGCGCGCCACCCCGATCAACCGCCCAATGCCGATGGAACCTGCACGCGACACAACGGAGCCACGCTTCCAGCGTCCCGAGCCCGCGCAGCGCAACTACAATCGCGAG
Source organism: Rhodanobacter sp. (assembly GCA_035566635.1). Taxonomy (GTDB): domain Bacteria; phylum Pseudomonadota; class Gammaproteobacteria; order Xanthomonadales; family Rhodanobacteraceae; genus Rhodanobacter. The sequence goes on along the minus strand of DATMQY010000004.1, from coordinate 492,040 downwards.
GAACCACGACCAATGTCCCAGCCGATGCGGCGTGACATGCCGGCACCGAGCGAACCCGCGCAGCGCAACTACAACCGTGAAGAGCCACGGCCGATGCCCGAACCGGTACGGCCGAGCTTCCAGCAACCGCGCTATGAACAGCCGCAGCGCGCAGCGCCACCACCGCCGCAGCCGCGTGCCGAAACCCCGCCGCCGCAACACAATGAAGCACGGCCCGCGCAGAAACACGTGCCGCACGAGAAGGACGACGCGCAGCAGCATTGAGGCAAGACCGATCCGTCACGGGCAGGCCGTGGCGGATCGGTGCGGCATGACGCGCCCCGGCTCGGCGTGCGCGATGGCAGCCGCTACAATGCGCGCATGCACATCACGCTCAATGGCCAGTCGCGCGACTGCGCCCCTGCCACCACCGTCGCCCAATTGCTGGAACAGGCCGGCTACGCCGGTCGCCGCATCGCGGTGGAACTGAACCACGAAATCGTGCCGCGCAGCCAGCACGCCAGCCATTTGCTGGCCGACGGCGATCAGCTGGAAATCGTCCACGCCATTGGCGGCGGCTGAACTTCTCTCCGTTCCTGCGCCTGCGCGCATCCAAGGCTTCGCATGACTCTCAAGACCCTCGACATCAACGATCCGCTGATCATCGCCGGCAAAAGCTACGGCTCGCGCCTGCTCACCGGCACCGGCAAGTACAAGGATTTCGACGAGACGCGCGCCGCCTCGCTGGCCGCCGGCGCGGAGATCGTCACGGTGGCGATCCGTCGCGTGAACATCGGCCAGGATGCCGGCCAGCCGAATCTGCTCGACGCATTGCCGCCGGATCAGTTCACCCTGCTGCCGAACACCGCCGGCTGCTACAACGCAGTCGATGCGGTGCGCACCTGCAAGCTGGCGCGCGAACTGCTGGACGGCCACAAGCTGGTCAAGCTCGAGGTGCTGGGCGACCAGCGCACGCTGTTCCCCGACGTGGTGGAAACGCTGAAAGCCGCCGAGATCCTGGTTGCCGACGGCTTCGACGTGATGGTCTATACCAGCGACGATCCGATCCTGGCCAAGCGACTCGAAGCGATCGGCTGCGTCGCGGTGATGCCGCTGGCCGCGCCGATCGGTTCGGGGCTGGGCATCCAGAACAAGTACAACCTGCTGGAAATCATCGAGAGCGCGAGCGTGCCGATCATCGTCGATGCCGGCGTCGGCACCGCGTCGGATGCAGCGATCGCGATGGAGCTGGGCTGCGACGGCGTGCTGATGAACACCGCGATCGCCGGCGCGAAGGATCCGGTGCTGATGGCACACGCGATGAAGCTGGCCGTCCAGGCCGGCCGCGCCGCGTTCCGTGCCGGGCGCATCCCGCGCAAGCGCTATGCCTCGGCGTCCAGTCCGATCGACGGCACGATCGGCTGAGTGACATGACCGACCACGACGATAACGCCCCGGAATACATGCGCCGCATCCGCAGCTTTGTATTGCGCGAAGGCCGCATGACGCCGGCGCAGCAACGCGCGTTCGATACGCTGTGGTCGCGCTATGGCATCGACTTCGGCGGCACGCCGCACGATTTCAGCGCCGGCTTCGGCCGGCAGGCGCCGCTGGTGCTGGAGATCGGTTTCGGCAACGGCGAGGCACTGGCCTGGGCCAGCGAACACGATCTCGCACGCGACTACCTCGGCGTCGAAGTGCACGGCCCCGGCGTCGGTCGCCTGATGAACGCACTGGCCGCACGCGATGCAGACAACGTGCGGCTGTACAAGCACGACGCGGTGGAAGTGCTTGAACACGAGATCGCACCCGGCTCGCTGGCGGAAGTGCGCATCTGGTTCCCCGACCCGTGGCACAAGAAACGCCACAACAAACGTCGACTGATCCAGCCCGACTTCGTCGCCCTGCTCGCTTCACGCATGGCGTCGGACGGCCTGCTGCACCTGGCCACCGACTGGCAGGCCTACGCCGAACACATGCTCGAGGTGATGGAGGCCGCGCCGGACTGGCGCAACGTGGTCGGCCCCGGCCAGTACGCCGAGAAGCCCGCGTGGCGCATCGAGACCCACTTCGAACGGCGCGGCCTGAAACTTGGGCATGGCGTGTGGGATTTGTTGTATCGCAAAGTTTGAAGCGTGCAGGCCTCTCTGCCGGTATTCCGGCGACACACGTAGCGCGAACGGCGGGGTCAACTTGAGGAGCGAGCCACACAGCGGCGGGTCAGGGTGGGAATGACGACCTGCCTCGGCCTCCTCGGTATGCGCTACGCGCCATGTGCGCCCACCTGCAAATGGAGGCTGCGGTTCACCAGCAGTCGTGCCAGCCCGCTTATACTCACGCGATCCACACAGGGACGAATCGACGCAGCGTGAAGCTTCCACTGCCCCGCCGTATCCACCGTTGCCAGCTGCCCTTCGGGGACGTCAGCTAGTGGGACTCACGCTCACCCCCGAAATGATCCTGGTGCTCGGGCTGGTGGGCTTCACCATGCTGATGCTGGTGCTGGAGTGGATCCGCGCCGACATGGTGGCGTTGCTGGTGGTGGTGGTGATCGGCCTCACCGGGTTGATCCCGTCCGAGCGCGTGTTCAACGGTTTCGCCGGCAACGCAGTGATCGCGATCATCGCGATCATGATCATGGGCGAGGGGCTTGATCGCGCCGGCGTGCTCAACCTCACCGCGCGCTTCGTGATGCGCATGGCGCGCGGCATGGAGTCGCGCCTCGGCGTGGTGATCAACCTCGTCGCCAGCCTGTTCAGTGCGGTGATTCCCAGCCAGGCGCTGGCCGCGCTGATGATCCCGGTCAGCAGCCGGCTGTCCGCGCGCACCGGCGTACCGCTGTCGCGGCTGCTGTTGCCGATGGCGTTCTGCATCCTCACCGCCACCAACACCACGCTGATCGCGAACTCGCCGCTGATCGTGCTGAACGACCTGATCGCCAGCGCCAACGTGAACCTGCCGCCAGGCGCACACACGATCCCGAAGTTCGGCCTGTTCAGCGTCACCCCGATCGGCCTGACCCTGGCCATCCTCGGCGTCGCGTACTTCTACTTCTTCGGCCGCAAGCTGCTGCCCGGCCATGAGGACGAGCGGCTCAAGGTGACGCCCGGGCGCACCGAGAGCTACTTCGCCGAAACCTACGGTATCGGCGGCGAGACCGCCGAGCTCACTGTCACCGCGGAAAGCCCACTGGTCGGCATGAGCATCGGCGAGGTCGAGCAGCTGCACGGCGCACCGCTGATCCTGGCGATCAAGAGCGGCAACGATGCGCGCATGGCACCGCCGGCCGATCATGTGATCTGGGTCGGCTCGGTGCTCGGCGTGCTCGGCCCGCGCGACCAGCTGACCCAGTTCGCCAACAACCAGTTGTGCCGGCTGTCCACCCGCATGCGCCAGCTCGGCGAGCTGTTCAATCCGACTCGCGCCGGCATTTCCGAAGTGGTGATCCCGCCGGTCTCGCGCTTCATCAAGCACACCGTCGGCGAGCTGCGCCTGCGCAAGCGCTTCGGCATCTCGGTGCTGGCGGTGACCCGCGGCGAGCAGGTGTTCCGCGACGACGTGCGCGGAGTCAGCCTGCGCGCCGGCGACACCGTGGTGCTGCACAGCAACTGGCGCGATCTGGCGCTGGCCTCGGAAGACAGGGATCTCGTCGTCGTCACCGACATCCCGAAGGAAGAGCAGCGCCCCGGCAAGATCTGGCAGGCAGTCGGCTTCTTCGTGATGGCGAAATGCCTGGCGCTGTTCACCAACCTCGACCTTTCGGTGGCGATGATGACTGGCGCGATCGGCATGCTGCTCACCGGCGTGCTGAACATGGACGAGGCGTACAAGGCGATCAACTGGAAGACGATCTTCGTCACCGCGTGCCTGATCCCGCTGGGTTGGTCAATGGACGCCACCGGCACCGCCGCGTGGATCGCACAGGTCGTACTGCAGCATCTGGGCAGCGCATCGCCATGGGTGCTGCAAGCGTGCCTCGCCATCCTCACCCTGCTGTTCTCGCAGGTGATGTCCAACGTCGGCGCCACCGTGATGATGGTGCCGATCGCGATCAGCGTCGCCGTCGCCACCGGCGGCAATCCGTCGGCGTATGCGCTGATCGTGGCGGTGTCCTCGTCCAACACCTTCCTGCTCAGCTCCGGCCACCCGGCGTTGATGATGGTCACCGGCCCCGGCGGCTACAAAGGCAAGGATTTCCTGCGCGTCGGCGCGCCGCTGACCGTGCTGGTGCTCGTGGTTACCCTGATCGCGATCAACCTGATATTCCATTGAGCCGATACACGGTTCGCGCAGGCCATTAGACTGGCGCCCGACCTCTTCGCGGCGGCAAGCTCCGGAATCGACCCATGCAGAACCCCACGTTGAACCACACGAAAATCGCGATCGTCGGTCTCGGCTACGTCGGCCTGCCGCTGGCCGTGGAATTCGGCAAGCACTTCGACACCGTCGGTTTCGATATCCACGCCGCTCGCGTCGATGAGCTGCGCGCGGGTCGTGACCACACGCAGGAAACCCCGTCCGAAGAACTTGCCGCTGCCAGCCGCCTGCGCTTTAGCACCGACATCGGCGACCTCGCCGGCTGCAATGTCTTCATCGTTACCGTACCCACGCCCGTCGACGAAGCGAACCGGCCGGACCTGAGCCCGCTGGAAAGCGCCAGCGCCAGCATCGGCAAGGTGCTCAAGCGCGGCGACATCGTGATCTACGAATCCACCGTGTATCCGGGCACCACCGAGGAAATTTGCGTGCCGGTGCTGGAACAGGTTTCCGGGCTGCGCTTCAACCACGACTTCACTTGCGGCTACAGCCCGGAACGCATCAATCCCGGCGACCTCCAGCATCGCCTGCCCACGATCATCAAGATCACTTCCGGCTCCACGCCAAAGACCGCCGACTTCGTCGATGCGCTGTACCGGCACATCATCACCGCCGGCACGCATAAAGCCTCGAGCATCAAGGTGGCTGAGGCCGCCAAGGTTATCGAGAACACCCAGCGCGACGTCAACATTGCACTGGTCAACGAACTGGCAATGATCTTCAACGCGATGGGAATCGATACCCATGACGTGCTGGCCGCCGCCGGCACCAAGTGGAACTTCCTGCCGTTCAAGCCAGGTCTGGTCGGCGGCCACTGCATCGGGGTCGATCCGTACTACCTCACGCACAAGGCCACCGTGCTGGGCTATCACCCGGAACTGATCCTCGCCGCTCGCCGCATCAACAGCCGCATGGGTCTGTATGTCGCCCATCAGGTGATCCGGCTGATGGCGAACAAGCGCATCCATGTAGTCGGCTCGCGCATCCTCGTACTGGGCCTGACCTTCAAGGAAAACTGCCCGGATCTGCGCAATACCCGCGTGGTCGAAATCGTGCGCGAACTGCAGGCCGCACATGCCGAGGTGGACGTCCACGACCCGTGGGCGGATGCTGACGAGGCGAAGCACAAACTCGGTATCGCGCCCATTTTGCAGGTCGAGGAAGGCGTCTACGACGCCGTGGTGCTCGCTGTGGCGCACCAGCATTTTGCCGAACTGGGTAGCGCGGCGATCCGCCGGTTCGGCCGCGAATCCTGCGCCATCTTCGACATCAAGAACATGCTGCAACGGGATGTCGCCGACAGCCGTCTGTGAATCGCGTCAGGCGCCCGGCGCCAGATGAATCGCGCCGTCCTGCACCTGCACTGCGACCTCGCGCAGATGTTCGCCACGACACGGCCCGGCGATACATAAACCATCGCGCTGGTTGAAGGTGGCGCCGTGCACGGCGCAGATCAGCGTGTCGTTCTTCAACAAAAACTTGCCGGGAGCGTAGTCAAGCCGGCGACCGGTATGCGGGCAGATGTTGAGATAACCGCAGACCTGCTCGCCATGCCGAAGCAGGATCAGGCTCTCCGTGCCATCGGCCAGCATGGCGTCGACGGCGGTGGCGCCGCCATCGGGAATCTCGTCCAGCCGGCACAGAGGCTGGACGGGAATGACTGTATCCATCGGCACTTGCCTCGTGGGCCGACTGGCCCCATGGTTATGGCGTAAGTCGTTGATTTTACCACACGGATTTTTAACACATGCACTTTTCCATACCCTCCATGCGTCGTCCCCATCACCCGCTGGTTCGTGCCTTGTCACTACTGCTGGGCGTAGCCTTGATCGGTGTGCTGCTGGTATTCGGGTTGGTGGTGGCCGGTGTGCTGCTGGTTGGCGGCGGCGTGTTGCTCGCCGTGCGCCAGTGGAAGCATGGCCGCGCTCCAGTGACCTCTGTCGCGCCGAATGCCGCGCATCAGCCGGCCGTGCTGGAAGGCGAGTTCGTGGTGATCCGTCAGGGTCGCCCAGTCGCGCACTGAGCGGGAAGCATCGCAACCAGAGTCGTTCCCACAATGGGGGAACCGCGTGGCGACAAGCACGCTGGGCTCGCGGATAATGCGCCATCCCCACACGATCCGCCCCCATGTCCGATATCTCTGCCAGTGCCGTGGCTGAAACGCCGCGCCGCCTGACCGATCACCGCGTGCTGATTCCGCTGGCCCTGGTCGCGCTGTACGTGATCTGGGGCTCGACCTATCTGGGCATCCGCTACGCGCTGGAAAGCTACCCTCCGTTCCTGCTGGCCGGCGTCCGTTTCCTGTGTGCCGGCGTGGTGCTTTACGGCTTTCTGCGTCTGCGTGGAATGGCGTCACCGACACCGCTGCAATGGCGCAACGCCGCGTTCACCGGCCTGCTGCTGCTCGGCTTTGGCAACGGTCTGGTCTGCTTCGCCGAGGAACGGGTGAGCTCGGGTATCGCCGCCGTGGCGGTGGCCAGCATGCCGCTGTTCGCGGCGCTGTTTTCCGGCATGTACGGCGAGTGGCCGAACCCGCGCGAGAGCATCGGCCTGGCGATCGGCTTTGCTGGCGTGATCGTGCTGAATCTGGGCAGCAGCCTGTCCGGCTCGCGTCTCGGCGCGCTGGCGCTGATCGTGGCGGCGATGTGCTGGGCGTTCGGTTCGGCCTGGAGCCGACGCAGAGAGATGCCACCGGGCCCGATGAACACCGCTGCACAAATGCTCTGCGCCAGCGTCGCGCTGCTGCTGGTCGGCTTCGCCAGCGGCGAACACCTGCCCTCGCATCCGACCACGCGCGCCACGCTGGCACTGGTCTATCTGGCCGTGTTCGGTTCGATCATCGCGTTCAGCGCGTTTCTGTATGTGCTCAAGCACGCACGCCCCGCGCTGGCCACCAGCTATGCCTACGTCAATCCGCCGGTGGCCGTGCTGTTCGGCGTGTTGCTGGTGGGCGAGCATGTCGGCACGTTCGATCTCGCCGGCATGGCAATCATCCTGTTCGGTGTAGCGGTGATCACGTTGGGCAAGCAGAAGCGGTAAGACCAGCTTCGCCGCGCCCGCCGAGCAGCACACCACTCGACTTTTGTCGGCTTGCCTGTGCGCTCGGTTGGGCGCGACGATGTCGCGGTCACAACGGAGAGCCGTATGAACGCATCGCGAGACGGATGGATGGCACGCGCAGCCTTGTGCAGCGCTGCCTGGGCAGAGCGCTGGTTCCCTGATGCGTGGGTGTTCGCTGCACTCGGTGTCGTGGTGGTGGCGCTGGCGGCATTCGCTTTCGGCGCCACGCCCACCGCAGCAGTGAGCGCGTTCGGCGACGGCTTCTGGAGCCTGATCCCGTTCACCATGCAGATGGCGTTTGTGGTGATCGGCGGCTACGTGCTGGCCACCGCGCCCTTGGTGGCACGCTTCATCGACGTGCTCGCGCGCGCGCCGCGCACGGGTCGCGGCGCGATCGTGTACGTGGCGCTGGTCAGCATGCTGGCGTCGTTGCTGAGCTGGGGCTTTTCGCTGGTGTTCGGTGGCTTGCTGGTGCGCGCGCTGGCGCGGCGCAACGACCTGCGCATGGATTACCGCGCAGCCGGTGCGGCGGCCTACCTGGGTCTCGGCGCGATCTGGGCGATGGGGCTGTCGTCATCGGCGGGGCAGTTGCAGGCGAACCCGGCCAGCATGCCGCCGGGCCTGCTGGCGATCACCGGCATGCTGCCTTTCAGCGAGACGATTTTCCTGTGGCAATCGTTCGTGTTGACCGGCGTGCTGATCTTGGTGTCGCTGCTGATCTGCTGGCTCACCGCGCCGTCGGAGTTGAACGCGCGTACCGCGCAGGATTTCGGCGTGGGCGAAACCTCGACGTCGGCATTGCCGCCGCGCACGCGTCCCGGCGAATGGCTGGAATACAGCCCGCTGCTGTCGCTGGCGATCGGCCTGCTCGGACTGGGCTGGCTCGGCCACGAGTTCGCCAGCAAGCCGGCGATCAGCGCCATCGCGAATCTCAATACCTACAACTTCCTGTTCCTCACGCTCGGCATCCTGCTGCACTGGCGCCCGCGCAGTTTCCTCGATGCGGTGACCCGCGCGGTACCCAGCACGTCCGGCGTACTGATCCAGTTTCCGCTGTACGGCGGCATTGCCGCCCTGCTCACGCAAGTACCCGGCACCGGTGGCGTGACGCTGGCACACCGGCTGTCGAACCTGTTCGTGCATGTCGCCACCACCGACAGTTTCCCGGCGGTGATGGGCGCCTACTCGGCCGTGCTCGGTTTCTTCGTGCCATCCGGCGGCGGCAAGTGGCTGGTCGAGGCACCGTATGTGATGCAGGCGGCAAACGACCTGCATGTGCACCTGGGCTGGGCCGTGCAGGTGTACAACGCGGCCGAGGCGCTGCCGAACCTGATCAACCCGTTCTGGATGCTGCCGCTGCTGGGTGTGTTGGGGTTGAAGGCGCGCGACGTGGTCGGCTACACCTTCATGCAACTGGTCGTGCATGTACCGCTGGTGCTGGGCATGCTGTGGCTGCTCGGGATGACACTGAACTACGTGCCGCCGGTAATACCGTAGATGATCGGGCGGGAGCGCACGCATGCGCTCCCGCCCGATCGACACTACAGTTCGCGCAAGGCCGTGGTCACCGGCAGCCGTGCCGCGCGAACGGCGGGAAACAGTCCGCCGATGAAGCCGATGGTGAGCGCCCACAGCAGGCCGACCCACAGCAACTCCGCCGAGACTTTCAGCTCGAAACTGAGCTTGCCGACCGTACCTGCGGCCAGCGTTGAGGCGCTATAGCCGTTGAAGATCAGCCATGCCAGCACACCTCCGATCAAGCCACCGAGCAGGGCCAGCAGCATGGTTTCCAGCATCACCGCCACCACCACCGGCAGGCCGCGGAAACCGATCGCCCGCAACGTGGCGATCTCGCGTGCACGTGCCGCGACCGCGGCAAACATGCAGTTGAGCGCACCGAAGATCGCACCGATCGCCATGATCGAGCCGACCACGATGCCGATGATGGTGAGGAAGGTACTCATGCCTTCGGACTGCTTGCTGAAATAATCGAGCGTGGTGCTGACGTCCACCTTCAGCTGCGGATTCGCTTCCAGTGTGGCCTTGAAGGCATTGAACGCGCCGGGGTCGGCCAACTTCACGGTCACCGACGCGCGGCTGCTGCCTCGGCGGTAAGTGTCGGCCACGACGCCGGCATCGCCCCACACTTCCGAATCCATCGAATCGCCGGAGGAGAATACGCCGACCACCGTCCACAACTGGCTGCCGAGGCGGATCTCGTGACCCGGCTCCAGCCCGGCGAACTGCTTCGCCGCGCCCTTGCCGACGATCAGCTCGCGCATGCCGGGGGTGAACTTGCGACCTTCGACGATTTTCAGGTTCGGCCGTACCGCCCACGCCTGGTCGCTCACGCCGCGTAGCTGCACGCTGCCCTCGTCGTCTGCCTGGCCGCCCTTGATCGGCAGGTTCGCGGCCACCACCAGCTCGGGCGAGGCGATCGGCTGGCCCTTGGCATCCTTGGCGATGCCCGCGGTCTGCGGAATCAGCGTCACGCTGTCATGGTCGAGCACTGACATAACTTCGGACGCGGAGGCACCGCGCATCACGATGGCGGTGTCGGCGCTGCCAGTCTTGCTCAGCGTCTCGCGATAGCCGTCGCTCATCGCCAACAGTGCCACCAGCACCGCTACCACGCCGGCGATGCCGATCACGATCACCGACGACATGCCTAGTCGCTGTCGCAAGGTGCTGATGCCGACGGCAGTGACCGAGATGGCCTGTCGGCCCTGGCGGGCGAACAGCATCCAGATAACGAGCAGCACGATCGACAGCAAGGTGAGTACGGAGAAAAACAACATCAGGGAATGCAGGAACATGGTCGTTCTCCTCAGCGCCCGGCCAATGCGTCGACGATGTTCAGACGCATCGCGCGCATGGCAGGCAAAGCACCGACCAGCAGGCCGGCGGCGATCATCAGCAGCAATCCGTGGATCCAGATGCCCGCATCCACCGGAGCCATCGGTATCGCACCACCCATCTTTGACTGGATACCACCCACCATCAGCATCGCCAGACCAAGCCCCAGTACACCGCCGAGTAACAGCAGCAGCACCGACTCGGCCAGCACCATCGCCAGCACGCTGTGGCTGGAGAAGCCGATCGTCTTCAGCACCGCCAGTTCGGAAGTACGCTCACGCACGGCCTGCATCATGGTGTTACCCGACAGCAGCAGCAGGGTGAAGAACACCGCGCCCATGATTGAAGTGACGATCAGGCCGATATCGGCCAGCTGCTTCATCCAGTTGGCGGTGGCCGCGGCCTCGGTCTGCGTGCGGGTCTCGTGGTCCGAATTGGCCGAGATGGCATCGATCGCCTTGGCCACCCGATCGGCCTGATTCACATCGGTGACGCGCGTGACATACCAGCCGACCTGGCCGCGGTTGTACGGCGTGGTTTCGTCGAAGTACTTCCAGTTCAGCAGGAACATCTGGTCGTAGAAACCGCCGGACTTCTTGTCCTTCGAGTGCAAGATGCCGACGATGTCGAACGTCCAGTTCTTGCTGCCTTCGTGATTCGGGAAGATCGTCGACTGCATCGGGATCTTGTCGCCCACCTTCCAGTGGAACCTCTCAGCTAATTTTTCGCCGACCAGCGCGCCGGTGCGAGTGTTGTCGAATGCCTTGCGCTCGGCCGCGCTCACTTCCATCTCCGGATAGAGATCGAGGTAGTTCGGCTCCACCGCAAAACTGAAGACCTGGTTGTGCGGATCCTGGTAGGCACCGCCGAACCAGTTCGCGTAGGCGACCATTTTTACGCCAGGTACCTGCGCGATCTGTGCCTCAAGCGATTGCGGCAAGGTCTGAATGAAGGAAAGCCGCGAGCCGGTCTGCAGCCGCTCGGCGCCATTGGCGCTGTTGCCGGCCTGGTCGAATCCCGTGCGCACCGCATCGAGCATGCCGAACAGCAGAAACGCGGCGATGATCGACACCAGCGTGAGTATCGTGCGGGTCTTGCGCCGGAACAGCGCAGCCCAGATCAGATGAAGGTATTTCATCGTTGTCTCCTCACGCCGTTGCCTGTTCGACCAGGGTGCCCTTGTCCAGATGCAGCGTATGGCTGGCGTATTCGGCCGCCTTCGGATCGTGCGTGACCATCACGATGGTCTTGCCGTGCTCGCGATTGAGTTGCTGCAGCAGGCCGAGTACGTCTTCGGCTGACTGGCGATCCAGATCGCCGGTCGGCTCGTCGCAAACCAGCAGGGTCGGGTCAGAAACAATGGCGCGGGCGATCGCCACGCGCTGTTGCTGACCGCCGGACAGCTCGCTCGGCTTGTGCGTGGCACGATCGGCCAGCCCCACCAGCTGCAACGCGATCGAGGCGTTCTTCTTGCGCTGGGCGCCAGAGAGCTTGGTGAGCAGCAGCGGCAGCTCCACGTTGCGCTGCGCCGACAGCATCGGCATCAGGTTGTAGAACTGGAAGACGAAGCCGACGTTCGACGCGCGCCACTTCGCCAGCGCCCCACCGCCGAGCTGGTCGATGCGCTGGCCGCCCACCGTAATGCTGCCGGCGGTCGGCGTGTCCAGGCCTCCGATCAGATTCAGCAAGGTGGTCTTGCCGGAGCCGGACGGCCCCATCAGCGCCAGGAAGTCGCCCTCGGCGATCGCCAGGTTGACATGGTGCAGCACCTCGACCTTCTGCTTGCCGCGCGTATAGGTCTTGGCGAGATTCTCGATATCGATCAACGTGCCCATGGTGGATCTCCGATGAATGTCTTGCGGATGTGTGACTTGTTGTGGGAGCGACTTCAGTCGCAATGCTCATGAAGGCTTCGAACGAGTGGCATCGTGAATGAAGTCACCCCTGCAAAAAAAAGAAAAGCTACGGCTTTTTCATCTGGACGGCCGAGCCATCGTGCAGTTCGGTCGGTGGCGAAATCACCACGCTGTCGCCCGGCTTCACCGCCACCGGCAGCAGGCGCAGCTCACCATAGGCCTGCGCCGCCGGGTTCACTGTGCGCTGCTGCACCGCGTTGCCGTCGACGACGAACACCATGCTGTGGCCGTCGCGCTGCACGATCGCGGTGGCCGGCACCAGCACGCCTTGCGGCACCTGCGTCGTGGCCTCCGGCTTCTCTTCCAGGAACGACACCCGTGCGCCCATGTCGGGCACCACGCGGGCGTCCTTCTTTTCCAGCGCCACGCGCACCTTGATCGTGGCCTTGCCGCGATCGGCGGTGGGCACGATGGCGACCACGTGGGCGGGAATCTTCCAGTCCGGGTAGGCATCCAGCACGGCTTCGGCCGACATGCCCGGCTTGACCCGACCGATATAGGCCTCGTTGACGTCGACGTCGACTTCCAGCGAATCCATGTCGACGATGGTGCCCACGCCGGTGCGGGTGAATCCGCCGCCGGCGGATAGCGGCGAGATGATCTCGCCAACCTGGGCATCCTTGGTGGTGACCACGCCGCTGAACGGCGCGCGCACCACGGTGTAATCGAAGTTCACCTTCGCCACCGCCGCCTGCGCGTCGGCCGACTTGGCCTGCTGCTGTTGCGCGCCGAGCTGGGCACGCAGGCTGTTGACCTGGGTCTGCGCCTGCTCGGCGCTCTGTTTCGAAACCAATCCACGGTCGACCAGGGATTGCAGTCGCGCGGCATCGTGGATGCCCTGCGCCAGCTGCGCCTGGTTCTGCATCAGCAGCGCACGCGCCGCATCCGCTTGCGCCTGCGCCGCCGCCAGGTTGGCCTTGTAGCCGCTGTCGTCCAGCCGCGCCAGCACCTGCCCCTGCATGACGTGATCGCCTTCCTCGATCAGCACTGCGGTCAACGTGCCGGTGATCTGCGCCGACACCGTGGCCTGCCGTCGTGCCGTGACATAACCCGTCGCCTGCAGCACCGCGCCAGCGCCTCTGTCCGAACTCGGCGTGACCGCCGTGGCGGTCTGTACCATCACTGCACGATGACCGGACAGCATCCAGCCGGCGCCGCCGAGCAACGCCAGCAGCAAGATCACGCCACCGACGATCCATGGCCACCGACCTGGACCGGCCTGATGACCGTCCCGCTGGTGGCGCTCAATGCGCAGTTCCTTCAATAGTTCGGCGTTGTCCACGTGTTCCCCGTCCGGCGTACCGGTTGCTTGATAAGTGCGAGATTGACCGATCGGCTACGCGGCGCTCAGAGTGCAGCATCAGCCATCGTCGATGACAGATGTCATCCGCACCGGCACCGGTGCGGCCGCGCCGAGAGTAACCCTGGGCACACGATGGTTGCTACCCTATGTCGATGCCGACCCAGCCATCCGATCGCTGCGATCACGACGCCATCGCAAGGAGACTGCCCTTGTCACGCCTGCACCGCATAGCCCTGTTCGCCCTGCTCGCCGGCACGATCCTTCCCGGCGTGCCTGCCGAAGTCCATGCCGCCACGCCGGCGCACTGCCAGGCGCCGGAACATCGCCAGTTCGATTTCTGGATCGGCGACTGGGACACGTTCGACATCGACGGGCTGAACAAGCCATCGGTGGCGCGCAATCACATCGACGCGATTCTCGGTGGCTGCGCGCTGCGGGAGATCTACGAGCAGACCGACGGCATGACCGGGCAGAGCTTTACCATTTACGACGCCGACCGCCACCTGTGGCATCAGAGCTGGGTCACCAATCGCGGCCAGCTGCTGGTGCTGGAAGGCACGCTACAAGGCAAGCGCATCGTGTTGGATGGCATCGATCACGCGCACAAGGACGCGATGATCCGGGTCAGCTGGGAACCGCAGGGCAACGGTGTGCGCGAGACCGCAACCCGATCGGAAGACGGCGGTCACAGATGGCAGCCGCTATTCGACATCCTATTCCGCCCGCACCGATCCTGAGCGCAGGCATGCCACGCTTTGCTACGCTTGCCGGCATGACCTACGCCATCGCCGCACCTGCCCTGCCTAGCCTGCCGATCATCGGCAGCGAGCTGCGTTTTCCGGTCCGCCGCGTGTTCTGCATCGGCCGCAACTACGCCGAACATGCACGCGAAATGGGTGCCGCTGTGGACACGACCTCACCGATGTTTTTCTGCAAGCCGGCCGACGCGGTGGTCAGCGATGGCGCCGATGTGCCGTATCCGCAAGCCACCAGCGATCTGCATCACGAAGTGGAGATGGTGGTGGCGCTGGGCGCCGGCGGCCATGACCTCACGCCGACCCAGGCCGTCGCGCTGGTGTGGGGCTACGGCGTGGGACTGGATCTGACTCGCCGTGACCTACAGGCGCAGGCCAAGGCGAAGGGACACCCGTGGGATGTGGCCAAGGCGTTCGATCATTCCGCGCCGGTCTCCGCATTGCGTCCGGCCGCCGAGGTGACACTGACCGAGGATAGCGTGCTGCGATTGCGCGTGAACGGTGAACTGCGCCAGCAAGCCAGGCTCGGCGACATGGTGCACGGCGTGCCGCAGATCATTGCGGCGCTGTCCACGCTGTTCGAGCTGAAAGCCGGCGACCTGATCTTCACTGGCACGCCGGCCGGCGTTGCTGCATTGCAACGCGGTGACCGCTTCCATGCCGAGCTGATCGGGGTCGCCGAACTGGAGGGTCGCGTCGTCTGAATTCCTGCGCCGAACCCCTGTGCTGGTCTACAGCTCTACGCTAAAGTCCATAAGCCATTTGGCCCAATCCTCGGAGAAAAGCATGAGCATGCTGCAGGAATTCAAGGCTTTCGCCATGCGCGGCAGCGTCGTCGATCTCGCGGTCGGTGTCGTCATCGGTGGCGCGTTCGGCAAGATCGTCAGTTCGCTGGTGGACAAGATCATCATGCCGCCGATCGGCATGCTTACAGGCGGCGCTGATTTCAGCGCCATGAAGTGGGTACTCAAGCCCGGTGATGACAGCGACCCGAAGCACAAGATTGCCGAAGTGGCGATCGGCTACGGCGACTTCATCAACACCATCGTCACCTTCCTCATCATCGCCGCCGCGATCTTCATGGTGGTCAAGATGATCAACAGCATGCAGAAGAAGCAGGATGAAGCGCCGGCAGCGCCGGCGGCCGATGTGGTTCTGCTCACCGAGATCCGCGACCTGCTGAAGAACAAACCGTAAGACGCAGCGCTGGTGGGGCCGGGCCATTCGGCAGATGGCCCGGCCCTCGTCGTTTCTGCGGCAAGCATGACTTATGGCCTAAGCGATCGCCGACGGTCACGCCATAATCGCGGCTCACCCTGCGGAGTTCCCCCATGCGCCGTCTTCCCCTCACCCTGCTCGCTGCCAGCCTGCTGTCGGCTACCGGCATCGCCAGTGCCGCCAACCCTGCCACCACCATTTCCGCCACGGCCGTAAAGACGGCCGAACATCTGCGCGACAAGGCCATGCATGACGACACCGGCTACCGGATCGTCGAGTCGCTGACCACCGAAATCGGCCCACGCCTCGCCGGCAGCGACGCCGACCAGCGCGCCCGCGACTGGGCCGTGGCGAAATTCAAGGCGCTCGGCTACGACAAGGTGTACACCGAGGCAGTGACGTATCCGCTCTGGGTTCGTCGCAGCGAACACGCGGCGATCGTCGCGCCATTCGCGCAGCCGCTGGTGCTGACCGCGCTAGGCTATTCGCCGGGCACACCGAAGGGCGGGCTCACCGCACAAGTAGTGAAATTCGACAGTCTGGATGCATTGAAGGCCGCCGACCCAGCCAGCGTGAAAGGCAAGATCGTTTACATCGGCTATCGCATGCAACGCACGAAGGACGGCCACGACTACGGCATGGGTTCGGCCGTGCGCACCGGCGGGCCGGTGCTGGCGCAAACCAAGGGCGCCGCCGGTTTCCTGTTGCGCTCGGCCGGCACCGACGCGGATCAGCGCATTGCGCACACCGGCGTCACCGGCTTCCGCGATCCGGCCAAGACGATCCCCGCCGCGGCGCTGTCCAACCCCGACGCCGACCAGCTCGAACGCGTGCTGGCCTACGGCAAGCCGGTCACCCTCAAGCTGGATCTGGATTGCGGCGTGACCGGCGAATACACCGGTGCCAACGTGATCGGCGAGATCACCGGCAAGAAGTATCCCGACCAGGTGGTGGCGATCGGCGGTCACCTGGATTCGTGGGATCCGGGCACCGGCGCGATCGACGACGGCGCCGGCGTGGCGATCGCGATGGCCGCCGGCAAGCTGATCCACGACCTGCCGCAACGGCCCGATCGCACGATCCGGGTGATCGCGTTCGCGAACGAGGAGATGGGCCTGTGGGGCGGTCGTGCATACGCCGACAAGCACGCCGGCGAAGTGGCGAAGTTCCAGCTCGGCACCGAATCCGACTTCGGTGCCGGCCCGGTCTGGCGCATGAGCGCCAGCGTGAAACCGACAGCACGCGACGCGATCGGGCAGATTGCGAACGTGCTGGCGCCGATCGGCGTGGCCTACGACGCCAAGCACCCCGGCGGCGGCGGCTCGGACCTGTCGCAGATGCACGGCAAGGGCATGGCCGCGCTGACGCTGACCCAGGACGGCACGCATTATTTCGACTGGCACCACACTCCGAACGACACGCTGGACAAGATCAATCCGAAGGAACTGGCGCAGAACGTGGCGGTATATGCAGCGTTCTCGTACATGGCCGCGCAGGCGGATGGCGACTTCGGCTCGGCAACCGCCGCGTTCGCCGGTGACGGTGCCGGGGAATAACCGGCTTTGCTCCCTCCCCTGCGACTGCAGGGGAGGGTTTAGGGTGGGGTCGTTCTTTGGCGCAAGGTCAAGAGCCAACTCGCACACCTACGCCAGCGACAGCCATGAGTACGACCATGGCCAATGCCGGTCCACACCTATTTCGTAGCCTCGCCGATCGATAGAGAGACCAGCTCAGCCGCCGCCGACTGAACGCTGCAACTTACCGCGCTGGCTGCGTCTTGGCCTTGCCGGCCCGATGGAAGCGCTGCTGAAGCTTATCCATGTAGATGTAGATCACCGGTGTCAGATACAGCGTGAGCACCTGCGAGACGACCAGTCCGCCGACCACGGCCAGGCCGAGCGAGCGTCGCGTCTCCGCGCCGGCACCGATGCCCAGCGCGATCGGCAGCGTGCCGGCAAACGCGGACATCGTGGTCATCATGATCGGACGGAAGCGGACCTTGCAGGCTTCGAAGATGGCTTCGTGCGGTGGCATGTTCTCGACATTCTGCCGCTCCAGCGCGAAGTCGATCATCATGATCGCGTTCTTCTTGA
Organism: Rhodanobacter sp.; assembly: GCA_035566635.1. Taxonomy (GTDB): domain Bacteria; phylum Pseudomonadota; class Gammaproteobacteria; order Xanthomonadales; family Rhodanobacteraceae; genus Rhodanobacter. The sequence goes on along the minus strand of DATMQY010000004.1, from coordinate 474,543 downwards.
CGATGCCGACCAGCATCACGATGCCGACGAAGGCGAACAGATCCAGCGAGGCGTGAGACAGCACCAGGGTCAGCAACGCACCCACGCCAGCGGCCGGCAGGCCAGACAGAATGGTCAGCGGATGAATGAAGCTCTCGTACAGGATGCCGAGTACCAGATAGATCACGAACACCGCCAGCAGCAACAGCAGCCCCATGCCCTGCATCGAGTCCTGGAACGCCTGGGCGGTGCCCTGCACGCTGCCGGAAATGGTCGCCGGCAGACCGATCTTGGCCATCGCACCATCCATGCTGGCCACGGCATCACTCAGCGATACACCCGCGGCGAGATTGAACGATATCGTCACTGCCGGCAGCTGGCCCTGATGGTTCACCGTGAGCACCTGTGGCTCGCGGGCAAAACTGGCCACCGTGGACAGCGGCACCAGCGTGCCGCTGCTGGAGGTCACGTACAGCCGTGACAGGACCGCCGGATCGTTCTGCATCGAACGATCGACCTGAAGGATCACCCAGTACTGGGTCGCCGCGCTGTAAATCGTGGAAACCTGATTGGCACCAAACGCCGTGCCCAGCGCCGACTGCACCTGCGCCATGGTCAGCCCGAGCGGCGCCAGCTTCTCGCGGTTCACCTTGACCTCGATCGACGGACTGTTGAGATCCAGGTCATTGGTGACATCGAGAAAGCCGGGCAGCTGCTGGAATGCCTGGGTTACCTTGGTACTCCAGCTGTTCAGCGCATCCAGATCGGTCGATTGCAAGGTGTACTGGTATTGCGAATTGGATTGACGGCCACCGATCTGGATCGCTGGCGGGTTCTGGATGAAGGCCTTGACGCCAGGCACCTGGGCAAATTTTTTGCGCAGCTCGGCGATGATCTGGTCCGGCGTCTGCCGCTCATTGGCCGGCTTGAGCACCAGCAGCAGCGAGCCGTTGTTGACGGTAGCGCGCGAGCCGCCGGCACCTACCGACGACATGTACGAAGCGATGTTCGGATCCTTGCTGGCGATCTCGGCCAGCTGCTGCTGGCGGACCACCATCTCGTCGAAGGAAGCACCATCCGGGCCTTGCGTATTCACGCGCAATTGGCCGCTGTCGCCGGCGGGAATGAAGTCTTTCGGCGTCACGTAAAACAGCAGGACAGTCACCGCGAGACTCAGTCCAAATACGGCGAGTACCCAGCGCGGCCGTTGCATGCTCCAGTGCAGGCTGCGCGTGTAGCCATTCTGCACGGCGGTGAAGCCGCGATCGAAACGGGCGATCAGCCAGTTTTTCTTTTCATGATCGTGCGCCTTGACGAAACGGCTGCACAGCATGGGCGTCAGCGTCACCGCCACCACGCCGGAGACAAGAATCGCCACACTGATGGTTACCGCGAACTCGTGGAACAGACGGCCGACGATACCGCCCATGAACATCACCGGGATGAACACGGCAATCAGCGACAGCGTCATCGAGATGATCGTGAAACCGATCTCGTTGGCGCCCTTCACCGACGCCTCGTACGGCGTCATGCCCGTTTCCATGTGCCGAACGATGTTCTCCAGCATCACGATGGCATCGTCCACCACGAAGCCGACCGCCAGCGTCAGCGCCAGCAGCGACAGATTGTCCAGGCTGTAACCGAGCGCGAACATCACGCCGAAGGTGCCGATCACGGAGATCGGCAGCGCCACGGCGGGAATCAGCGTGGCCGAGAGATTGCCGAGGAACAGATAGATCACCAGTACCACCAGCACACCAGCCAGCAGCAAGGTGTACTGCACGTCGTTGACCGAGGCGCGGATCGACTGCGAGCGGTCGTACAGCACATCGAGCTTCACCGACGGCGGCAACGTGGCCGAAAAACCCGGCAGCAGCGCCTTGATGCGATCCACTGTGTCGACAGTGTTGGCCCCGGGCTGGCGCTGCACGGCCAGCAGAATCGAGCGCTCGCCGTTGTACCAGCTCGCGCTCTGGTCGTTCTGCACACTGTCGTCGGCATGGCCGACATTGCCCAGCCGCACCGGCGCACCATTGCGGTAGGCCACTACCACGTTGTTGTATGCCGCCGCGCGCATCAACTGGCCATCGCTGCTGACCGGCAACTGCTGCCGCGTGCCGTACAGCGAGCCGGTGGACTGGTTGACGTTGGCGGCGGCAATTGCACTCTTCACCTCATCGATGCCGATGCCCGCCGCGGCAAGCCGGTCCGGATTGACGTTGATGCGCACCGCGTACTTCTGCGAGCCGTACACGCTCACCTGGGCCACGCCATCGACCATCGACAGGCGCTGGGCCAGTTCGGTTTCGCCGTAATCGTCGACAGTCGACAACGGCAACGTCGAGGAGGTCACCGCGATAAACAGGATCGGCGCGTCGGCCGGATTTACCTTGCGGAACGTCGGTGGCGTTGGCATCTGCGTCGGCAACTGGCGCTGCGCCGCCGAGATGGCAGCCTGCACGTCCTGCGCTGCGCCGTCGATGCTGCGATCAAGCTCGAACGTCAGCGTGATCGAGGTGGAACCCAGCGCGCTGGTCGAACTCATTTGGCTGATGCCGGCGATGGTCGACAGCTGCGCTTCCAGCGGCGTGGCCACGGCCGAAGCCATGGTCTGCGGCGAGGCGCCGGGCAAACTGGCCGAGATGCTGATGGTCGGGAAGTCGACGTTGGGCAGTTCGTTGACCGGCAACTGCGGGTAACCAACGATGCCGAACACCAGCAACGCCGCCATCAGCAGCGTGGTCATCACCGGTCGGCGGATGCAGAGTTCCGGCAGATTCATGCGCGCACCTCAGTGGGCGCTGATGCGCGCATGACTGCCATTGACCAGCAGCATCTGACCGTCGACCACCACCTGCTCGCCGGCCGCCAGACCCTTGTCGATCACCACCCGATCGGCCGTGCTGGTGCCTGCGGTCACGGGGCGTTGTTCGATCGTGCCGTCCGGTTTGAACACGAACACGAAGCTGCCGTTGCTGGAATTCTGCAAGGCCACCACCGGCACCGAGACGGCGTTGGCGATGCGGGTCGTCGGCAATGTCACGTTGACGAACTGGCCGGGGGTCAGCCGATCATCGGCATTATCGAAGCGAGCCTTGAGCGTGATCGTGCTGGTGGTGGCATCGACCGCGTTGTTGATGAACTCGAGTGTGCCGCTGATTGGTTTGTTGTTGTCGCCGTCCAGCTGCGCCTGCACAGTGACGGTGCCGCGCGCCTGCGCCTGCCGCACTGCAGGCAGACTGTCCTGCGGCAGCGCGAACGCCACCCATACCGGCTCGATCTGGTTGAGCACAACGATGCCGGTGCTGTTCGCCGTGACCACGGCGCCGGGATAGACCAAGGGCGCACCGAGCACGCCATCGAACGGCGCAACGATGCGCGTGTAGCCGAGTTGGGTCTGTGCCAGCTCCTGTGCTGCGCGATCAGACTGCAATGCCGCCGCAGCGACGCCGAGGTTGGCTTTGAACGTGTCGAAATCGGCCCGCGCCACGTAGCCCTTGGCGAGCATGGTGGTGTAACGCGCCAGATCGGCCCTGGCCTTGACCAGATTTGCCTCGTCGCGCGCCACGTTGCCGCGGGCCTGATCAAGTTCGGCTCGCAGTGGTCGCGGATCGATGTTCGCGATCACGTCGCCCTTGTGCACATGCGCACCCGGCACGAACGCCAGCGACTGGATCTGGCCATTCACCTGCGAACTCACCGTGACTGTCGACCAGGCTTCGACACTGCCCACCTGCGTGAGCGAGAGATCGACATCGCCAAGCGTTGCCGTGGCCACCTTGACCGGCACGGGCGCAGGCGCGGAGGCAGGCTTGCCACTGGTCTGCCGATGATGCCCGTACCAAGAAACCGACAAGGCAACCAGACTCAGCACGACCACGATCAGTGCAGACTTTGTCAGTGCAGATTTTTTCCGGAGCATGTGTGGGGGATTCTCGATCGTCGCGCCACACTTAGCGGCTGCGGGTGGGTTTCTGCGCGGTGGGGAACCGCCATGCCAATGATGACGATGCGCCAATCTGCTTACAACGCGGCGATCGGCATCCGGTTGACCACGGTTGTGCGAGAAAGCCCGGCATTCGTCAGGCGCGCGTCGCGCGACCTCAGGACATGCCGCCACCGTCCTGCTCCAGCGCGAGCAGGTTGTCCTTGATCCGGCTGATCACCGCGAGCGCCTGCTGCAGTTCGTCGTGCCCGATGCCAGCGGTGGCATCCTTGCGCAGGTCACGCGCAATCAGCTCCATGTCGCCGACGATCACGCGCGCCTGCTCGGTGACGTACAACCGCCATGCGCGGCGATCCTTCGGGTCGGGCCGGCGTTCGACGAAACCGGCCGCCTGCAACCGATCGATCACCCGGCCCACCGCAATCGGCTCCATTTCCAGAAATTCGGCCAGCTCGGTTTGCCGCAACCCTTCGCGGTGGTACAACATCTTGGTCGCACGCCATTGCGCGCGGGTCAGTCCGAATTTCACCGCGCGCCGATCGAAGTGCTTGCGGAACAGCAAGGTCACATCGCTGAGCAGGTAGCCGAAGGAAATGTCTTCCGTTTTCGCCATGATTCGTTGCAACCTCACCCCACCCGAATGCCCGCCTGAAGCATAAGACGCCACCCGCCGCGAAGCCATGCCCCTGAAGGTCATCAACGCCGACATCACCACCCTGCGCGTGGACGCGATCGTCAACGCGGCCAACCCTGGTCTGCTCGGCGGTGGCGGCGTGGACGGCGCGATCCATCGGGCGGGCGGGCCGGCGTTGCTGCAGGCGTGTCGCGCACTGCCCGAATCCGCTCCCGGCGTGCGCTGCCCGACGGGTGAGGCGCGTATTACGCCCGGCTTTGCATTGCCCTCGCGGTACGTGATCCACACAGTGGGTCCGGTCTGGCATGGCGGCGTCGATGATGAAGTGTTGCTGCTGCAGCGCTGCCATCGAAACGCGCTACGCCTGCTGCGCGAACATCGGCTGCGCACGATCGCGTTTCCCGCAATCAGCTGCGGCGTCTACGGCTATCCCGCCATGCAGGCGGCTGCGGTGGCAGTAGCTACACTGCGCGATGAACTGACCGGCAATGATTCGATCGAAGTGAGCTTGTGCTGCTTCAGCGATGACATGCGCGCGATTTTCCAGCAGGCGCTGGATGTCGCGGTGGATCAGGACGGCGATCCTCACCATTCGCGCTGAGTGCAGGCTGCAGGACCAGAATCGAAGGACCCTGACAGAGCAGCGTTCGGACTTCCTCGCTCCTCAGAGCCACGGCCATCCATGGCTGTTCCCCGCGTGCGTTCGCCGACACGAACTACACTCAGCACGGACGGTGGGTGTCAGCGCTGGTCATCATGCAGCTTGAACGGATACAGCGGCGCTAGCCCGGAGTCCTCGTCGATCGCATCGGCCGCGCGCCAGACGAAGCCACGCTTGAATGCCTCCGCCAGATCCGCCCCGCCAGCAACCGGCGGCGTGCCGGCATAGTGACGCTGCTGTAGAACGGCGATCGCGGAGCGTTGCCGCGCATCGCCCAGCGCCGCCGCCAGCTCGCCCAGATGCTGAATCGCCGGCCGCTCCGCGCGTGCCCATGCCAGCAGGTTGTGCGCCTGCGCTGCAGTGTCGCTGCCGCGCGCCGCGGCGAGGAAGGCGAGCTGGCATTGGCGTGACGACGCTGGTGCCGCTTTCGGTGCGGCCCTCAACGGCACGCGCGGATGCCGGCGCCACCACCAGGCGAGCATGCTGCACAGCCACAGGCCGATACTGCCCAGCGCGATCCATCGCCACGGCGTAGATGCCGTCGCGGTTACGGCCGTGGTCGCTCCGCTGCTCGATGCCGACGCCGGTATGGACGTCTGGACGGCTGCAGCGCCCACCGCCGACAACACTGTCACGCTGTGTGCGGGAATCTGTGCGACTTCCATTCGATCGGTCAGCACGTTCCACCACTTCAAGGTGGTCGCCGGTATGGTCAGCGTGCCGGCGTGTTCGGGCACGACCGCAAACGACTGCTGACGTCGACCGACCAGCCACGGACCATCCTGGCGGGTGCCGGTGACCGGCTTGTCCGGATAGGCCTTGGCGCCATCCAGGGATGGCAGACTCAGCGCCGGCAGTGCCTCGAACGGCAGGCCGGTCGCCTGCAAATTCATGGTGAGGTTCAGCGGCTGCCCCACACGCACCTGATCCTGCGCGCCTGGCCAGCCATCCAGGCTCAGGCTCAGCTGACGCGCCGGCAGCCACGCGCTCCTGCCCCAGTCGGCTGGCGCCGCCTGTACGTCGATCGTCGGCGCAGCTGCGCTGGCCGAAACCGGCGTGCTGGCACCGAAGAAACTGTTCGGGTCGTTCGGATCGGTCGCCTCGCCCTGAAAATTCGCGGCAGGCATCTCGATGTGACCGGCATGCTGCGGCACCAGCGCATAGCGCCGTTCCAGCACGTGATAGCTGCGGCCGCCACGCTCGGCGTCGTAGTTCAGATCGTCGCCAAGTTGACTGACTTCCACGCCATCGAGCTGCGGCGCACTCAGCGCACCGTTGCCGATATTGACGGCGAAGTACAAGCGCACCACATAACTCAGTTGCTGGCCGACGTAGCCGTGCGTCGGCTCGACCTGCGCTTCCATGAAGACATCCTTGTGCGCCGCTGCCGCCATCGCCGGGGCATTGGCGCTCACCTGCAGTTGCAGCGGGCTCGTCTGGCTGCCGGCCACGCTCAATGCAGGGATCTGCAACGTGCCCTCATGCTTCGGGCGCAATGCCACGCCGATCGTCAGGGTCGAGCTGGCCGATCCATTGACGATGCTGAGGCTGCTGTTCTGCGATGTGCCGAGGATGCTGAAGTCCTGGTCCAACGCGTGCAGGTCGGGCATATCGATGCCGCCGCTCGCATTCTCGACGCGCAGATTCAAGGTCACCGTTTCGCCCAGCTGCACGCTGCTGCGATCCAGGCTGGCCTGCACGCTGGCGGCATGCGCCAGTGCCGGAACCAGCAACAGCATCAGCAACCACCATACGATGAATCGTCGAAACATCACGGCTGTCCATCCTCGGTCGGCGCGCCGCCGTGGCGCTGCTGGTATTCCAGTTCGAACTTGCGCCGCAGCAGCGCACCCGGATCGTCCGGCACCCGCTGCAAGGCGTGCTGCAGATCCGCCGGCAGTTTCGACTCCGGATCGTCCTTCGCCAGCGCGCCGAGCTGATGCGTCTGCGGCGGCTTGTCCGCTGATTTGCCCAGCGCCTGATCCATCTGCTGTTTCAACGCCCGCTGTGCCTGCTCCGCCTGCGCCTTCTGTTCGGCCTGTTGCTGCTCGCTCGGTGCTTTTGGTTGATCGCCGGCTTGGTTCTTGCCGGAATGATCCTGCTGCGAGGAATTCTGGCCGGACTGATCCTGCGTATGGGGCTTGCCATCCTGACCCGGCTGCTCGGACGGCTTGGCGCCGTCCTGCGCGGATTTCTGATCAGGCGAATCCGACTTGCCGTTCTTGTCCTTATCACCCGGCGATGACTGTCCCTGACTGCCGTTGTGGCCTTCATGCTTTTTCTGATCGGGCGACTGCTGATTCTGCTGCTGGTGCAACCAGTCCTCGACCGCCTTGCGATTGGCCGTGGCATCGGCGTTGTTCGGGTCAAGTTTCAACGCACGATCGTAAGCCGCGATCGCCTGCTGATACTGGCCCTGCCGCGCCAGCGTGTTGCCGAGGTTGTACGCCGCATCGCCACCGGGCGCGTGCTGCAAAGCCTGCTTAGCTGCTGCATAGTCGCCCGCGCGATACGCAGCCGCACCACGCCAGGCCGGGTCGTGTGCCAGCTGTTGCGCCTGTTTCGCGTGACCTTGCCGCAAGGCTTGCGCGGCCTGCTGATCGGGACGCTGCCACAGGTCATGCCACGTCGTCGCGTCGGCCCTGGTCGGCAGCAGCGGCAGCATGATCAACGGCAGCAACAGCAGCCAGCCGCGACGGAACGCCAGTGCCACGATCAGCAGCAGCGGCAGCAACAGCCACGGACCGCGATCCTGCCATTCGTCGCCCAGCTGCCCGTCTGCCAGCGTCGCTGGCGCGGCGCCAAGTTGCGCATGCAGCGCGTCGATATCCCGATGATCCGTCGTCATCGCCGCATAGCTGCCACCACCGGCGGTGGCCAGCGCGCCGAGCGCGGCATCGTCGCGGCGAGCCAACACCATGCCGCCTTGCGCATCGCGCAGAAAACCGCCATCGGACAGCGGCACCGGACCACCTTGCGAGGTACCCACGCCGAGCACGGATACGTGTACGCCGGCAGCATTCGCCTTGCGCGCGGCGGCAGCGGCAGCGGCATCGACTTGATCGGTGATCAGCACCAGCGAACCGCCGCTGGCCTTGGCATCGTGGATCAACGCCATGCCACGCTCGATCGCCAGCGCCGGGTTGTCGCCGTCCACCGGCATGGTGTCCGGCGCCAGCGCATCGAGCAGGTCGTCGAGGCTGTTCGCATCGGACGTCAGCGGCGCCACCACGAACGCCTCGCCGGCATAGCCGATCAGCGCGTTGAGTCCGTCGTGATTACTGGCCAGCAGATCGCGCGCCTTGTAGCGCGCGCGATCGAGCCGGCTCGGCGCCACGTCGCGCGACAGCATGTGTTGCGACAGCGAGACCGCCACCACCTGCGCCGCGCGGCTGGCATACAGCGGCTGGTTGACGTGACTCCAGCTCGGCCCGGCCAGCGCCAAGGCACACAGCGTCCAGCCCAGCGCGAACAACCACACCGGCAAGCTGCGGTTGCCGGCACGGCCGCGCAGCAGATGCGGTAGCAGGGCTGCATCGACCAGCCGTGACAGCTCCAGCTGTGCCGCGTCACGTCGCACGCCCAGCCAGCACAGCAGCGGTAACGGCGCCAGCGCGGCCAACCACCACGGCTGCAGGAAATGGAACTGCCGCAGAAGCTCGCTCATGCGGCTCGCTCCGACACTCGGCCAAACCGGCGCGGCACGATCACCAGCAACAGCAGCGCAATCGCCGCCAGCAGCGGCCAGCGGAACAGCTCATGCCGCGGGCGCAGGGTCGGTCCGTGTTGCGGCATCGGTTCCAGTGCATCAATCGCACGATAGGCATCGATCAGTTCGCTGCTGTCGGTGGCGCGGAAAAAACGCCCGCCCGTCTGCGTGGCGATACTGGTGAGCATGTCGGCATCCAGATCGGCCGATGGGTTGACCAGCTGGCTGCCGAAGAATCCCGGTATGCGCATCTGCGTGGCACCGATGCCGATGGTGTAGATGCGCACGCCAGCCGCCTTGGCCGCGCGCGCCGCCTCGCGTGGCGCAATGCTGCCGGCGTTGTTGACGCCGTCGGTGAGCAGCACCAGCACGCGCGCCTGTTCGGGCAGCGCCGACAGCCGTTTCACCGCCACCGCGATCGCATCGCCGATCGCCGTCTCGGTGCCGGCCAGACCTACCGCCGCACCCTGCAATTGCGCGCGAACGGCGGATAGATCGTAGGTCAGCGGTATCACCAGGAACGCCTGGCTACCGAACAGGATCAAACCTATTTCGTCGCCGCTGCGGCGGCTGATGAAATCGCCGGCAATCGCCTCGACCGCGCCGAAGCGGCTAACCGGGTGACCCGCCAATTGCATGTCGCCGGTGCGCATGCTGCCGGACAGATCCACCGCCAGCATCAGCGCGCGCCCGCTGCGCTGCTGCGCCTGCGGTGGCCCGACCCATTGCGGTCGCGCCGCTGCAGCCAGCAGGCATAGCCAGGCCAAGGCCAGCAGCCATGATGTGACGCCGCGCGCGCGATTACCGGAAACCGTGGCGAGCCGCACACCAGGCTGCGGCAGATGCAATGCCTGTCCCGGCGCGGCCGCGCGTAACCAGCGGCGAAGCAGCCACGGCAGCGGCAACAGCACGACAACCCACGGCCATGCGAACTCAGGCATGCGCAGACTCCGGCGCGGTCCGCTTCCACGTCGCCGGCTTCAACGCGAGACGCAGCCATTGCCGCACGGCGGTGACGGCAGCAGCGTGATCGAACGCTGCCTGCTGACGATAGATCAGCTGATCCAGCGCCAGCAGCCGCTCCAGTGTGGCTGCATCGACCGGCACTCGCGCCAGCGTCTGCCGCCACGCGTCGCCGCGCTGTTGCGCAGCCTGCGTATCATGCCGCCGCGCCACCCGACGCAACAGCTGATGCATTCCGCTCGCCAACGCTGCGTGATCGCCATCGTGCTGATGCCGCAGGGCAAGTCGATCGAGTTCGAGCAGCACCCTTTGACGCTGGCGCAACACACCTCGGTGCCGTCGCCACCACCATGCAACGGTCAGCAGGGTCAGCATCACCAGCGCCGTCAGCAGCCACCAACCCACCGCCGGCGGCCACCATGAGGGCGCGGGCGGCAGATGGATGTCGCGCAAGCTGGGGCCGGTCGGCGGCGGCGCGGCCGGCGGGCTGGGCAACGCCATCATCGCGCCGGCCTCGCGCCGTCGAACAGGCCGGTGACGACATCGAACGGGTCGGCGGTGGTATCGATGCTGCTGCAACGCAGGCCCAACGCCTTGCCCAGTTCACCGAGCCGCGCCGGCCCAGCGCCTAGCGCGCGCTGAAAATCTTGACGCTGGCGTGCGGATTGCAGCAGCACTTCGCTGCGCTCGCCGGCGTGCTCCAGCGGGTAGCGTCCCGCTGGAGCCAGCGCCAGTTCCAGCGCATCGGCCACCACCAGCACGCTGACACCCGCATGCCGGGTCAGATCAAGCAGGCGCTGCCGGGCCGGCGTGTCGCAGCTGAAGCCGTCGCTGATCAGCAGCACGCGGCTGGCGCCATGCAGTACGCGCGAGGCGCGGGTCAGCGCATCGGATAGCGGCTCGACCTTGTCCGATGACGGCAGCGCATCCCAATCGGCCAGTGCACCGCACAGCGCGAGTGCGCCACGCGGCCCCGCCTGCGGACGCAGCAACTGATCGGCGTGACCGAATGCCATCACTCCGACTCGTTCGCCGGCGCGTACCGCGTACCACGCGGCGGCGGCGGCAGCGCGCGCGGCCTGCACCGACTTGAAGCGCACCCGCGTGCCGAAACGCATGCTGGCGTGGGTATCCAGCAGGATCAGCAGGCAGCCCTCACGATCCTCCTGGAACAGTTTGGTATGCAGCTTGCCGCTGCGTGCGGTGAGGCGCCAGTCGAGCCGACGCACGTCGTCGCCTGCCTGGTAGACGCGCGATTCGGCGTAGTCCATGCCACGGCCGTATAGACGGCTGGACTGCTGTCCGCTGCGCGCTGCACGACTGAGCAGCGGAGCCATGCGCACGCGACCTACCCGCGCGCGCAACGCAATCAGTTCGGCCAGCGAGACCTGGCTACGACCGTCGCCATCCGCGCGATGTTGCGCCACGACGTTCACGGCAGCGGCACGAGATCCAGCAGGCGGTCGATCACCTGATCCGGGCGCACGCCTTCGGCCTCCGCCTCATAGCTGAGCAGCACCCGATGACGCAGCACTTCGTGGACGATGCTGTGCACATCCTCGGGCAATACGTAGTCGCGCCCAGCCAGCCATGCCTGCGCGCGCGAACAGCGATCCAGCGCGATGGTGGCGCGCGGACTGCCGCCCCAGGCGATCCAGCGCTTCAACTCGGTGCCGTAGCGGCCGGCATCGCGCGTAGCCAGCACGAGCTGGGTCAGGTATTCCTCCAGCGCCGGCGCCATGTGCACCGCCATCGCCGCGTCGCGCGCGGCGAACACATCGGCCTGACTCAGCAAAGCCGGTGGCGCGGGCGCAGGATGCGCGCGCCGACTGGCCTGTTCGCGCGCCAGCTTGAGAATGGCTAGCTCGGCGACCGCATCGGGGTAACCGATCGTCACATGCATCAGAAAGCGATCGAGCTGGGCTTCCGGCAAGGTAAAGGTACCTTCCTGCTCGATAGGGTTCTGCGTCGCCATCACCATGAAAAGCTCAGGCAGCTGCCAGGTACTGCGGCCTACGGTGATCTGCTGCTCGGCCATCGCCTCCAGCAATGCCGACTGCACCTTGGCTGGTGCGCGGTTGATCTCGTCGGCCAGCACGATGTTGTGGAACAGTGGGCCGCGCTCGAACTCGAAACTGCCCGACTGCGGACGAAACACGTCAGTGCCGGTAAGGTCGGCCGGCAGCAGATCTGGAGTGAACTGCACCCGATGGAAATCCGCCTCGATCCGCGCCGCTAGAGCCTTCACCGCGGTGGTCTTGGCCAGCCCGGGCGCACCCTCGACCAACAGATGACCATCGGCCAGCAAGGCCACCAGCAGGCAGTCGATCAGATGTGGCTGACCGATGATGCAGCGCTGCAGATCGTCGCGCAGTTGCCCGAAGGATTGCTGCAGGCGGCTCGGCGATGGAGTTTCGGGCATATCCATGATCGGTTCCGTTCTCGGCATGACACAGGCTGGAGCCACCACGCGACGATGCGCTGGCGGATCGGGCGGCGTGCTACAGACCATAGCCAGCGGCATAAGTTTAATCGGCCCGCTGTGCCGCATGCATCGCGCAAAACAGAGAGGCGGCCGAAGCCGCCTCTCTGTTTGCCATGCGCAGGAATTTACTGCAACGCGTCGCTGAGGATTCGCGGCGTCACGAAGATCAGCAGTTCGGCCTTGGAATCTTTGCGCGCTGTATTGCGGAACAAGATACCGATACCGGGAATGTCGCCCAAGCCAGGTACCTTGCTGATCGTGTTGGACTTGTTGATCTCGTAGATGCCGCCGAGCACCACCGTCTGCCCATTATCCACCAGCACCGAGGTGTTGATCTCGCGGGTGTCGATGGTCGGGATCTTGCCGCTGCCCGGGGCATCCACGTAACCGGCCAGCGCATCCTTCTTGACGTTGATCTTCAGATAGACACGATTGTCGGCAGTGATCGTCGGAGTCACCTTCAGCTCCAGCACGGCATCCTTGAACTGCACGGTGGCCGTGCCGCTGCCCGCACCGCCGCCGCCACTGTTCTGGAACGTGACGTAACCGATCTCCTGGCCTTGACGGATCACCGCTTCCTGCTGGTTCGCGGTGATGACGCGCGGACTGGAGATCACTTCGCCACGACCTTCGGTCTGCGCGGCGGAGAGTTCCAGATCGATCGCATAGTTGGCACCGAGAATGGCGAGACCGAAGCTTCCGGTAGGCGTACCGGCAGGCAGGTTGACGTTGAGACCACCGGAGCCCACGGTGCTTGGCGCACCGTTGCTGCCGATGGTGCCGCCCAGCTGATTGCCGAACTGCAGCACCTGACCGCTAGGATTGGCGTGTTTGCCGCTAATACCGAACTTTGCACCCAGCTCGCGGCTGAAGTCGTCGGTAGCGACCACGATGCGCGATTCGATCAGCACCTGCTGAACCGGCTTGTCGAGTACCGCGACCATGTCACGTATCTGCCTGATCTTTTCCGGCGTGTCGTTGAGCAGCAGTGTATTGGTGCGCACATCGAAGGACACGCTGCCGCGCGGCGACAGGAAGCCGCGCTGGGCGTTGGCACCACCACCGCCACCACCTTGCGTACTACCGCTGGTCAGCAGCCTGGCGATGTCCGCCGCGTTGCCGTAGCTGATTGGCACATAATCTGTAACCAGCTCGGCGGTGTCCTGTGCCTTCAGTTTGGCGTCGGCCAGATCCTGTTCGTACTTGGCCAGTTCGGCCTGCGGCGCGACCCAGATCACATTGCCGTTGCGCCGCTTGTCCAGGCTCTTGGCACGCAGGATCACATCCAGCGCCTGGTCCCACGGCACATTGACCAGCCGCAGGGTGACACTGCCGCCGACACTGTCCGATGCCACCAGGTTGAGTTTGGAAATGTCGGCGATCAGCTGCAGCGCCGAGCGTACCGGGATGTCCTGGAAGTTGAACGTGACGCGATTGCCGCTGTAGCTCGGCTCCTTGCCCAGCATGGCGAGCTTGGCATCCTGGGCAGCGGCTTTCTTCGGCGCCACCTCAACCACATACTGGTCGGCAGTCTGGTAAGCCGAGGTTTCGACATCGCCCTTGACCGCGATTTCCATATGGGCGCCGCCGCCCGTGCCGGTGCGGGTGACAATGGACTGCACCGGTGTGGCGAAGTCCATCGTATCCAGGCGCTGTGCAAGGTTGGCCGGCAGGCTGGCATGGTCGACATTGACCAGCACCTTGTCGCCCTTGCGCGACATCTCTGCATTCGCACCGCTGCCGCTGAAGCTGATCAGCACGCGACCTTCGCCATTCGGACCACGGCGGAAATCGATATTGGAAATCGCCGGGCCATTCGATGACGAGGGGAGCGCCTTGCTCGGATCGATGGTGGAAGCAGTCGTCACGGACTGATCCGTGCCGCCGTTGTTGACGGTGAGTATCAGGCTGTTGCCTTCGACCCGCGAGCGATAGCTCGATTCACGCATCAATTCGATCACCACCCGGGTCCGGCCGCCGGCGGCCACCGCGGAAACGCCGGAGGTCGAGCCTTTGCCTATATCCAGATGTCGCGCGGCCGCATTGTCGGTGTCGGCAAAGTCCACCGCGATACGCGGCGGATTGCCGGTGGTGAATATCTTCGGTTGCGGCACCGGACCGTTGCCGAAGTCCATGTGCAGCTCAACGCTGCCACCAGGCAGTGCGTCATAGCTGATGTTCTTCAGCGTGGTGGTGGCTGCCATCGCGGCGCTGGCCCAGGTGGCGCCGGCAATCAGCAGGCCCATCAACATGTAACGGCTCGCATGGCGCATGACACGGCCCCGGAAGGATTGGATTTGGTTGGTCATTGCATCAGCCCCTGTCTACCTATTTCGCGTCAAGCGCGATGCTGGCCGGACGTTCCATCCAGCCACCATTACCGTTGGATATCAGCTCGACCAGATCGATATGGTCCTCGCTGATCGCGGTGATATGTCCGTAGTTCTGGCCCATGTATTCGCTGGCATGGACACGGTGGATCACTCCGCCCGGATCCTTGACCAGCACCTCCATGCTCGCGCCGGTACCGACGGTGCCTACCATCTTGAGGCTGTCCAGTGCGAACATCTCCAGTGGCTGCTTGGCACGATTGGCATCCGGTCGCGGGCCGCTGTTGGCCGTGTTGGTCTGCAGCTCGGCCGTACTCGGGCTGAACGGATCGCGTCGATCCTGATCGTCGTACTTGAACGTCTCGAATGTCTTGATCACCGGCAGCGGTTGGATCGGCGCACCCTTCTTGGCCTTTTCCTGCGCAACCCAGTCGCGCAGGTCCGACATGCCGCGGGTGCAGCCGCTCAGCACCAGTGCGGCGCCCAGCATCAGCAGCAGTCGCACCACATGCGCAGGCTTGATGGAAGCAAACTTGTTGATCATTTCGCTCCCCCCGTCTTGCCTTTGCTGCCAGCAGCTGCGGTTGCGCTTTCTTCGTCGTCCAGATAACGGTAAGTCTTCACGGTGCCCTGCAGTACGAGTTGACCGCCTGCACCGTCCTTGCCTGGCGCCTTCGGGGTAAGCGAGACATCGTGCAAGGTCAGGATCACGACCCGCGGCAACGAGGCCACGCCGCTGATGAAGGTGCCGAATTGGTGATAGGTGCCGGTCATGCGCAGCGTGATCGGTTTCTCCGCGTAGAAGTCTTTCGGGGTTTCCGGACCCGGCTGGAACAGGTCGGATTCCAGTCCCGCCGACTGCGCGGTCTGCGAAATATCGATCAGCAATTCGGGCATCTCGGTCTTGCTGGGCAGCTGGCGCAGCAACTGGCGCAGCATGTCCTGCATCTCGTCGAGCTGTTGCTGCAGCGCTTCCAGGTTGACCGACTTGGCCTGCTTGGTCGAGAACTCCTGCTTGAGCTGGTCCTCCTTGCCGGCCAGCGTCTGTAGAGTGTCCTGCTGACTGCTGACGAAGAAGTACCAGCCGATCAGCAGCACGACGGCACACAGCAGCCCAGTGAAGAACACCTTGACCGACTGCGGCCAGCCACCGACGTTGTTGCGATCGAGGTTGCGGATGTCGTCGAGGAACTTCATGGCTTGGTCCCTCCCGTGGCAGCTGGCGCACTCACCGATTTGGCTGCCGGCGTAACCGGCGCAGCAACGGCAGGCTTCGCCGGCGCGGCAGTCATCGCCTTAGCGGCGGTGCCGGATGCTGCCGGAACCGTTGCAGCCGGGGCTGCGCTGGAGCTGGCTCCGGCCGGCTGCTCGGTCCCCTTGCCGGCGTCGGTTTCGTCGGCCTTCGGCCGGCTCAACGTCACATCCAAGCCGAAGGAATACGGCATGCGGGTGGCGTCATGGGTGTTTTCGGTCTTGCGCAGATCGGTATGACCCATCCACGGCGAGGACTCGACGTTGCGCATGTATTCGGCAACGCTGGCGTTGGATTGCGACACGCCTTCAAGCGACATCGACTGGCCGTTCTGCTTCAGCGCGGTCAGACGCGCGCTGGTAGGGATCGTCTTCACCAGCTCATCGAACAGATGCACCATCTGCGATCGATCCGCCTGCAATTGTTCGATGATCTGCTTGCGTGCCAGCAGATGCGCGCGCACCGTTTCCAGATCCTTGATCTTGGCGATGCGCACGTCGAGCTGCTTGATCTCGGTCTGTAGGGTCGTGTTGCGCTCGTTCTGGTTGTCGATTCGCTGATCCATCCAGAAGATCCACAGCAGCAGCACACCCAACGCCACCACGAAGGCGGCGACCAGCTGCATGTAGAACTCACGCTCGCGCTGCTTGCGCCGCGCGGCCCGCCACGGAAGTAGGTTGACGTGTGCCATCAGTCGAAACTCCTCAAGGCGAGGCCGACCGCGATCATCAGTGCGGGTGCGTCCTGCGCCAGCGACTGCGCCTGGACCCGGGGTGACAGCGACATGCGGGCCAGCGGATTGGCGACGACACAAGGCACGCCGAGCTGCTCTTCCAGCATCGGGCCCAGCCCTTCGATCGATGCGCAACCGCCGGCCAGTACGACCTGGTCAACCTTGCTGTATTCGCTGCCGGCAAAGAAGAACTGCAGCAGCCGGCTGATCTGCTGGATCAGCGATTCCTTGAAAGGTTCCAGTGCCTCGGTCTCGTAGGACTCGGGCAGGCCGCCCTTGCGCTTGGCGCGACCGGCCTCCTCATAGGAGAGCCCGAAACGGCGCATGATTTCGTCGGTCAACTGTTTGCCGCCGAAGACCTGCTCGCGTGAGTAGATCGTGCGCTGGTTGCGCAGGACCGACAGCGTGGTCATGGTGGCGCCGATGTCGACCACCGCGACCAGTGCGTCGCGGCCGACGTTGAGCTGGTCGGCCACCATCGCGAACGCGTTTTCCATCGCGAACGCCTCGACGTCGATCACGCCGGCGCTGAGCCCACCCAGATCGAGTGCGGCCACGCGCATGTCGACGTTCTCGGTACGCGAGGCTGCCAGCAGTACGTTATTCATGTCGGGGTTGTCGCGTACCGGCCCGAGTACCTCGTAATCGAGGCTGACTTCGTCGATCGGATACGGGATGTACTGGTTCGCCTCTACCTGGATCTGACCTTCCAGATCGTCGTCGGAAAGGTCACCAGTCATCGGGATGATGCGGGTGATCACAGCCGACCCAGCTACCGCGGCGGATGCGTGCTTGAGCTTGGAGCCTGAACGCGCCAGCGCGCGACGGATCGCGTCGCCCACCGCCTCGACCTCGACGATGTTCTTCTCGACCACGGCATTGGGCGGCAATGGCTCGACCGCGTAATGCTCCACGCGATAGCGACCGCCCACTTGACTTAGCTGCAGCAGCTTGACGGCAGTCGAACTGATGTCGACACCAATCAGCGCCGGCTTCTTGGGTGTAAAAAGCCCCACGGTGTTTCCCCCTTGCCGCTGACGCCCATAGCCAGAATCCTGGCGGGATGCGCACTGGCATTAAATCGAAAAATTAACGCAATAGCAACGGTCTACAGAAACTTTCTCAAGTGATTGACGTGATCCCCACCACATTTGTGGAATCACCTCAAATGGCGCGACCCTTGCTTTAGCCAACCCCGCCTCACCAACCCCGCCTCATGTGAGGAATACTGCTACATCTATACTCTGCCATGTTTTGACTCAGGTCTCGCTATCTCCACACCATGCGAATTTTCAAGCGTCTGCTGCGCTGGGCATTGATCCTGGCCTTTTCCTGTTTGCTCCTGACGATTCTCGCGGCTGGCGTAGCGTATTGGCTGATCGCGCCAAGGCTGCCCTCGGTGGCGGAGCTCAAGAACTACCCCATGCAAGTGCCGCTGCGCGTCTTGAGCGCCGACGGCAAGCTGATCGCCAGCTTCGGCGAAACCCGGCGCATTCCGATCGCCATCGAGAAGGTGCCGGATCGACTCAAGCACGCGGTGCTGTCGGCCGAGGATGCGGACTTCTACCATCACCCGGGCGTGGACTGGCACGGTATCGCGCGTGCCGGCTGGCACGTCATCGTGACCGGCGGCGACAAGGGGCCTGGTGGTTCCACGATCACCCAGCAGGTCGCGCGCAACTTCTTCCTGAGTCCCGAGAAGCTGTACTCGCGCAAGCTCACCGAGATCTTCATCGCGCTGCGCATCGAGCATGAATTGAGCAAGGATCAGATCCTTGAGCTGTATCTCAACAAGATGTTCCTCGGCCATCGTTCGTACGGCGTGGCTGCCGCGGCGGAGTACTACTACGGCAAGACGCTGGATCAACTGAGCGTGGCCGAATGCGCCTTGATCGCTTCGACCTTCCAGTTGCCTTCGGCGGTCAATCCAATCAACAGCCCCAAACGCGCAATCGCCCGGCGCAACTGGGTGCTGGGCGAGATGCTGCGGCACGACTACATCACCAAGCCGGTCTACGAGCAGGCGATCGCCGAACCGAGCCATGCCTACCCACACGAACAGCCGATTGAGGTGGATGCGCCCTATCTGGCGGAAATGGTGCGCCGGCAGGTACTCGACCGCTTTGGAAACGACGCGCTGACCGAAGGCTACGTGGTCAGAACCACCGTGCTGAGCGACCGCCAGCAGACCGCCGTGGAAGCCGTACGTGACGGCCTGATCACCTACGATCAGCGACATGGCTGGCGCGGGCCGGAAGCTCATCAAGAGCTGCCGGCGGGGGCCAGCGTGGCCGATTATGACAACCTGCTTTCCAGCTACACCGACGTCTCGGGCATGCAGCCGGGCCTGGTCACGGCCAGCGATGCCAAACAGGCGACGGTTTATCTGTCCAGCCACGAGAACGTGATCCTCGATCTGGCCGCGGTGAGCTGGGCGCGTCCACGCATCAACGACGACCGGGCCGGCGCCGCACCGACCAGCGTCGGCAGCGTGCTCAAGCGTGGCGACATCATCAGGCTTGCCCGCGACGGCAAGGGCGAGTGGCAGCTGGCGCAGATTCCCGCCGCACAGGCCGCGTTGACCTCGATCAATCCGGAAGACGGCTCGATCCAGGCCCTGGTCGGCGGCTTCAACTTCGTGCGCAGCAAGTTCAACCGCGCAGTGATGGCGGCGCGCCAACCCGGTTCGAGCTTCAAGCCGTATCTGTATTCGGCCGCCTTCGATCACGGCTTCACGCCGTCCTCGATCATCAACGACGCGCCGCTGGCGCTGCCCGACCCGTCGAAACCGAACGGCATCTGGACGCCATCCAACGATGACGACAAATTTGCCGGGCCGATGCGCCTGCGCGAGGCGCTAGTGCAGTCGAAGAACCTGGTTTCGGTACGCCTGCTCGACGCGATCGGCGTGCGCTACACGCGCGAGTACGCCACCCGCTTCGGCTTCTCGCTCGATGCGATCCCGGCCAACCTGTCGATGGCGCTGGGCACCGCGTCGGTGTCGCCGATGAGCATGGCCCGCGGCTATGCGGTGTTCGCCAATGGCGGCTATCTGGTCACGCCGTATTTCATCCACGAAATCGACGATCGCAACGGCAAGCCGGTCTACGTCGCCAACCCTGCGCGTGCCTGCCGTCAGTGCCAGGAGCGCCTGCTCGACACGCGCCCGCCCGGCCCGCCGCCGGCCAACATGCTGTCGACGCCGGCCAACAATCTGGCCAGCACCGTCGCACCCGCGGAATCCAGCAGCGTCGACGGCGTCGGCGAAGCCGTATTGCCGGCCGACGTGCATGGCGACAATGCACATCCGCCGGTACTCGCACCGCAGGTGATCGAGGCGCGCAACGACTATCTGGTTACCTCGCTGATGAAGGACGTGATCACCAGCCCCCGTGGCACCGGTTTCGCCGCCAAGGAACTGGGCCGCGAGGATCTCGCCGGCAAGACCGGTTCCACCAACGATCATCGCGACGCCTGGTTCGTCGGCTTTAACGGCGACCTGTCGACGGCGGTCTGGGTCGGCTACGACGACTACACCTCGCTGGGCCACGGCGAATTCGGCGCCAAGGCGGCCCTGCCGATCTGGATGGATTACATGGGCGTCGCGCTGAAAGGCCAGCCGTTGAGCACGTTGCCGATGCCGCCAGGAATCAGTACGGTATTGATCAACGGCCAGAACGGCCTGCCCACCTCCGTGGGCGACCCGAACGGCATGAACGAGATGTTCAAGGTGGAAGATGTTGATCGTCTGCGCAACCAGGCCGCCCAGCAGAAGGAGCAGGATCAGCAGCACGCCTACGACATCTTCTGAACCACCGGGGCTGCCTGGGCAACGCGGGTTTCGCCCCTGACGCCCCACCGATCGATGAGGAGCGCGCCATGTCCCGAGGTGAACACCATCGCATCCATGCGCATGACCGCCTGCAGCGCAATCGTCTGCGTATCGCGCAGGAAGCCGCCCGCCTGATGAGCGAGCACGGCATCCGTGATTTTCACCACGCCAAGCTGAAGGCAGCCGAGCGACTGGGCATTCTCGAAACACAGTCGTTGCCGCGCAACCTGGAGATCGAGCAGGCCCTGCGTGAACACCAGCGCCTGTTTCTCGCCGACAGCCAGCCGCAGCTGCTGCGGCAGCGACGCGAGGCCGCGGTCGAGGCGATGCGCTTCCTCGCCCCGTTCGAGCCGCGCCTGGTCGGCGCCGTGCTCGAAGGCACCGCCGATGCGCACTCGGCGGTATGCCTCCATGTGTTCAGCGACGACCCCGATGCGGTCGCGCTGTACCTGCGCGATCACGGCGTGCCGATCGAGACGCAGACCCGCCGGCTGCGCAGCAGCAGTAGCCGCAGCGACGAGCAGCCCGAGTACCCCGTCTTGCTGTTCGCCGCCGACGAGCTGCCGTTCGACCTCACCGTGCTGCCGCGCGATGCGATGCGCCAGGCACCGCTGGATCGAACCGACGATCGACCGATGCGCCGTGCCGCGCTGGCGCAGGTAGAAATCCTGCTGGACGAGGACGACGGCGAGGACTTCGAGCAGCGCCTGGGCGCCGCGTTGCGCTGAGCCGCAATCGCACCGGCACATGAAGAACGCCCCGGTCGAAGCCGGGGCGTTTTTGTTGGATCAATCAGTGCCGGTCGAGGATCAGCGCTTGGCCGTCGGCACGTAATCGCGCACGTCCGAGCCGGTGTAGATCTGTCGCGGACGGCCGATCCGCGATCCGGGCGTTTCGTGCTGCTCGATCCAGTGTGCGATCCAGCCGGAAGTGCGCGCGATCGCGAACATCACGGTGAACATCTCGGTCGGGATACCTAGCGCCTTGTAGATGATGCCGGAATAGAAATCGACGTTCGGGTACAGCTTGCGCTCGACGAAGTACTCGTCCTTCAGCGCCGCCTCTTCCAGCTTCATCGCCACATCGAGCAGCGGGTCATTGACGCCGAGCTCGGCCAGCACCTTGTGGCACATCTCGCGAATGATCTTGGCGCGCGGGTCGAAATTCTTGTACACGCGATGGCCGAAACCCATCAGGCGGAAGCTGTCGTTCTTGTCCTTCGCACGCTTGACTGCAGTCTCGACGTTGTCCGGCGTGCCGATCTCCTTGAGCTGTTTCAGCACTGCCTCGTTCGCGCCGCCGTGCGCCGGGCCCCACAGCGCGGTGATGCCGGCGGCGATCGACGCGTACGGATTGGCGCCGGTCGAACCGACCAGACGCACGGTGGAAGTGGATGCGTTCTGCTCGTGGTCGGCATGCAGGATGAACAGCAGATCCAGCGCCTTGGCAGCGACCGGATTCAGCTGCAACGGCTCGCTCGGCACCTCGAACATCATGTGCAGGAAGCGGGTGACGTATTCGAGGTTATTGCGCGGATAGCGCATCGGCCAGCCGACCGAATAGCGGAAGCAGGCGGCTGCGATGGTCGGCATCTTCGCGATCAGGCGGATCGCGGCGAGCTTGCGATCGGCCGGATCCTCCACGTCCAGGTCGTCATGATAGAACGCCGACAGCGAGGCGACGGCGGCGGCGAGCATCGCCATCGGGTGCGCGTCATGGTGGAAGCCCTGGAAGAAGTTCTTCTGCGCCTCGTGCATCATCGTGTGATGCGTGATCTCGTGCTCGAAACTCTCGAACTGCGCCGTATCCGGCAGCTCGCCGTTGAGCAGCAGGTAGGACACCTCGAGGAAACTGGACTTCTGCGCCAGCTGCTCGATCGGGTAGCCGCGATAGAGCAGCACGCCCTGGTCGCCGTCGATATAGGTGATCGCGCTCTTGGTGCTGGCGGTGCTGCCGTAGCCGGGATCGTAGGTGAAGTGGCCGGTGTCCTTGTACAGCGTGCCGATGTCGATGCAGGCCGGACCGAGCGTGCCGCTGATCAGCGGCAATTCACTGCTGCGGTTGCTCGACTCATCCACCAGCTTGACGATCTTGGAATCGGACACGGAAACCTCCTTCATGTGGGTCACCACCGGCGGCAACCGCAATGACGGTGCCGTCCAGCGAGGGAATGTCTGGCATCGCACATCGGGGAAAGATGCGATGCAACGGACGCCATGGCGTCAGCTCACCGACCATTATCGCATAAGGCCCCATACACATTCGATGGCGAATGGTCAGATGGCAGACACGAAAAAACACGGGGCGAGTCTGCACTCGCCCCGTGTTTCGAATCGGAATTCTGGTCGACCAACGCGAGGCGCTGGTCGTTACCGTCGATTACTCTTTGACGGTGCCCGCATAGCGGCGACGGAACTTGTCGACGCGGCCGCCAACATCCAGCGACTTCTGCTTGCCGGTGTAGAACGGGTGCGAATGGCTGGAGATATCCACCTTGATCAGCGGGTACTCATTGCCGTCTTCCCACTTGATGGTTTCCTTGCTGGACATGGTCGACTTGGTCAGGAACGAAAAGTCGGACGACAGGTCCTGGAACACCACCGGGTTGTAGTTCGGATGGATATCAGGCTTCATGACAGGCTCTAAAGCGGTGGTGAAAAGAGCGGCATTGTAACGAGGAACCGCGCACCGCCGCAAGTCGGCAGCCAATCAGATGCCGGATCGACCCATCGAGGCGAGTCCCTCCGCTCGTCAGTCCGGCACACCCAGCGCGCGCCGCACCATCGCGGCAAAGCGGGCCTGGTCCACTTCCAGCACGATGTTCGCCTGGGCCGGCCGGCCCAGCCGCGCGGCCCAGTCGACCACGGTGGCACCGCGGGTCAGCCGACCGTCCAGCTCCACCGCCACCGCGCGGGTCTCGCTGCGGGTGATGATCGATGGATCGATCGCCACCGCCATCGCCAGCGCGTCGGCCGCGATCACACCACTGCGATCGCGTTTCGCGTTGTAGTGTCGCGCCGTGGCGACGATCTGCCCGAAGAAATCGGCACGCTGATCACCGGCGGCCAGCCAGCCATCGAATTCCGCATCGCCGAACGCATGCCGCAAGGTGGCTTCCCAGTCGACCAGGTCGAACGTCGGAAACGCCTCGAACACCACATGCGCCGCTTCCGGGTCGAAGCCGACATTGAACTCTGCCGGCACCTTGCCGGTGTTGCCGTGACCGGTGACCGCACCGCCCATCACCACCAGCCGCGCCACCCGTTCGGGCAACGTGGGATCAAGCCGCAGCGCCAGCGCCAGGTTGGTCAGCGGCGCCAGCGCCACCAGGGTCAGCTCGCCCGGTCGTTCGCGGGTCAGCCGCAGCAAGGCCAGCGCAGCGGACTCGTCCGCCAGCGGAGCCTTCGGCAAGGGAAAGCCGACATCACCAAAACCATCCGCGCCATGCACGAACGCGGCATCCTCCTCCGGCGCACGTACCAGCGGCGTGGCACAGCCGGCGAATACCGGTGCGGTGCTGCCCAACAGATCAATCAGGGTGCGCGCATTACGCACGGTATGGTCGAGTCCCACGTTGCCGGCGGCGATGCTGAGACCGGCAATATCGGCATGCGCATGCGCCATCAGGATCGCCAGCGCGTCATCGACGCCGGGGTCGGTATCAATCAGGAGTTGCGGTTTGCTCATCGGATGCGTGTCGCGTCGGTGCAAAGGAACAGCTTAGCGGAACCGGCGCGGCGAGTAGCCGCCCTTCACGCATGCACGTAGCGTGCGGCGCCGCCGATCCAGCGCTCGATCAACTGTTCGGTCTGCCGCGGGTACTCCGCCAGCATGTGCTCGCCGACCTGCTGCACCGCCGGCAACAGATGTGCGTCGCGGGCCAGATCGGCGATCCGGAAACTGAGCTGGCCAGTCTGCCGGGTGCCGAGCACTTCACCGGGGCCGCGCAGCTCCAGATCCTTTTCGGCGATGCGAAACCCGTCATTGGTATCGCGCATCACCTGCAACCGCTCGCGCGCCAGCTGACCCAGCGGCGGCTGATACAGCAGCACGCAGTTGGATGCGCGCGCGCCGCGGCCGACCCGACCGCGCAGCTGATGCAGCTGGGCCAGCCCGAGCCGCTCGCTGTTCTCGATCACCATCAGGCTGGCGTTTGGCACGTCCACGCCCACCTCGATCACCGTAGTCGCCACCAGCACAGCCAGCGCGCCGGCTTTGAACGCATCCATCACCGCCTGTTTTTCCTTCGGCTTCATGCGGCCGTGGATCAGGCCGACCTTGAAGCCAGTCAACGCGGCGGACAGCTCGGCATGCGCCACCTCGGCCGCCTGCGCGCGCAGCTGCTCGGATTCCTCGATCAGCGTGCATACCCAGTACACCTGACGCCCTTCGACACAGGCTGCATGGATGCGCCCGATCACCTCGATCCGCCGCGCGTTCGAGATCGCGATGGTCTGTACCGGCGTGCGGCCGGGCGGCAATTCGTCGATGGATGAGACGTCCAGATCGGCGTACGCACTCATCGCCAGAGTGCGCGGAATCGGCGTGGCGGTGAGCACCAGTTGATGCGGCACCAGTTCGCCATCCTTGCCCTTGTCGCGCAAAGCCAGCCGTTGCTGCACGCCGAAGCGGTGCTGCTCGTCGACGATCACCAGCCCGAGCCGCGCAAACGCGACCCCTTCCTGCATCAGTGCATGCGTGCCGATCACTACAGGCGCGCCAGCAGCCACCCGTTCCAGCGCCAGCTTGCGCGCCTTGCCGGTGACCTTGCCGGCCAGCCATTCCACCTCGATGCAAAGTGGTTTCAGCCAGTGCCGAAAATTGTGCAGATGCTGCTCGGCCAGCAACTCAGTCGGCGCCATCAGGGTGACCTGATAGCCCGCCTCCACTGCAGCCAGTGCGGCCAACGCGGCGACCACCGTCTTGCCGCTGCCGACGTCGCCCTGCACCAGTCGCAGCATCGGCTGGGTTCTCGCCAGATCCCGCGCGACTTCGGTGCTGACGCGCTGCTGTGCCGCAGTGATCCGAAACGGCAGCCCGCCGAGCAGTTGCCGGCGCAGATCGCCATCGCCACCCAGCTTCGGCGCATGCCGGCTGCGCACCGCCGCACGCATGCGTTTCAGGCTCAAGTGCTGGGTCAGCAATTCCTCGAACGCCAACCGTTGCTGGGCCGGATGATGGCCGAGCGTGAGCTGGCCCAGATGCGCGTCCGGCGGTGGCCGATGCACGTAGAGCAATGCGTCACGCAACGAGGTAAGGCCGTGTTCGGCGCACAGCCCGGGTGGAATCAGCTCCAGTTGCGCGGCCGGCGGCAACAGCGCCAGCGCCTTGCCGATCACCCCGGCCAACCGCTTCGGACCCAGTCCTTCGGTGGTCGGATACACCGGACTGAGCAACTCGTCGACCGCAACTTCAGCATCCCCGCTCAGGCGCTGATAGCTGGGATGCACCATCTCCAACCCTTGCGCACCGTGACGCACTTCGCCATAGCAAAGCAGCCGCGTGCCCGGCAACAACTGCTCGGCCTGCGCTCGATTGAAATGGAAAAAGCGCAGCAGCAAGGTCTGCCGGCTGGCATCGCCGATTGCCACCTTCAACTGCGGGCGATAGCGAAAGCCACGCTCGACCGCCTCGACCACACCCTCGACCTGCGCCCGCTCGCCGACGCACAGATCGGCGATCACGGTGACGCGGGTCTTGTCCTCGTAGCGCAGCGGCAGGTGAAACCACAGATCCTGCACCCGTTCCAGCCCGAGCCGCGCCAGCGCCGCGACCAGCGCCGGCCCGACACCTGGCAACGCGCTGACTGGGGCGACACCCGGATCGGTGCCGACAATGGGAACAGGACGGGCGGTGCGGGTGGCCATGACGTGCAAGCCTAACCGAGCGCCGTCTCTTGTCGTAAGTCAGTTGCCGATGCTGGCTGTCGGCGCAGACCGCGTGAAAATCAGTTCATTCCTGGCCGGGCAGCACCATCACCGCATCGACCTCGACTTGCGCCGCCTTCGGCAGGCCGGACACTTCGATGGTGGAACGTGCCGGATACGGCGACTGGAAATATTCAGCCATCACCGCATTGACCGCGGCGAAGTTCGCCAGGTCGGTGACATAGATGCCCACGCGCACGATCTGCGCCAGCGAGCCACCGGCCGCCTCGGCGACGGCAGTGAGGTTGTCGAACACGCGCCGCGTCTGCAGCGTGATGTCGCCCTCGACCAGCGCGCCGATGGCCGGATCCAGCGGAATCTGGCCGGAGAAATACACGGTGTTGCCGGCGCGCACGGCCTGCGAATACGGACCGATCGCGGCCGGTGCCAGTTCAGTGGCGATGATGCTGCGGGACATGGGAGCCTCGAGTGGGGGTGGGGGGAAGGGGCAACGAGTGGATGCTAGCAGCCACACCCGTTTCTCAGCTCCTCCTCACTCACTCCTACAACGGATAGCGATACGCGCCGCTGACCACGCCAGTGCGACGCACCCGACGGATCACGTCGGCCAGATGCTTGCGGTTCTTCACTTCCATCGCGAACAGAAGGGTCGCGGCAGCGTCGTCGCGTTCGACGTATTCGACGTTCTCGATGTTCGAGTCGGCAGCAGCAATCGCAGCCGCCACCGTGGCCAATACGCCGGGGCGGTTGATCACCTCGATCCGCAGCTCGGCGCGATAGTCGCCTTGCACGCCACGATCCCATTCGATCGCCACGCAGCGCTCTGGCGACTTGCGCAGCTCGACCACGTTCGGGCATTCCTCGCGATGCACCACGATGCCCTTGCCCGACGACAGGTAGCCGATGATGTCGTCGCCCGGCAGCGGATGGCAGCAGTTGGCGAAACTGAGTACGCCACGCTCGGCGCCGGTGATGCGAATTTTCTCATGCGCCTGTGTCGACACCGGCGGCTTGCCACCGGCCTTTTTGCCGCGCGATCCCAGCAACTGGCTGGCCACCACATCGGGCATGCGATTGCCCAGCGCGATGTCGGACAGCAGCTCTTCCAGACGCTTGAGCTTGGATGTTTCCAGGAAACGGTCCAGCACAGCCGCCGGAATACCGTCCAGGCTGCTGCCCCGTGCGTCCAGTGCACGATCGAGCATGCGATGACCGAAGTCGACCGCATCCTCGTGCTGCAGATGTTTCAGGTACTGCCGGATCGCGGTGCGCGCCTTGCCGGTGACGACCACTTCTAGCCACGCCGGGTTCGGCACCGCCGACGGCGCGGTGATGATCTCCACCAGCTGTCCCGACTCCAGCCGCGTGCGCAGCGGCAGCAGCTTCTTGTCGACCCGCGCGGCGACCGCGTGATCACCCACATCAGTGTGCACGGCATAGGCGAAGTCCAGCGCGGTGGCATTGCGCGGCAGCGACAGAATGTGGCCGCGCGGCGTGAACAGGTAGACCTCGTCGGGGAACAGGTCGATCTTGACGTTTTCGATGAACTCCGACGACGAGACCGTACTCGCCGAACTGTCCGCCAGCGACGACAGCCACTCGCGCGCTCGCGCCTGCGCGCTGTTGGCCGGTCCGCTCTCGGTCTTGTAGGCCCAGTGCGCGGCGACGCCGCTCTCGGCCACCGATTCCATCTCGGCGGTGCGGATCTGCACCTCGATCGGCGCACCGAACGGCCCGAGCAGCACGGTGTGTAGCGACTGGTAACCGTTCGCCTTGGGAATCGCGATGAAATCCTTGAAGCGCTTGTCGACCGGCTTGTACAGCGCGTGCACCACGCCGAGCGCCATGTAGCAGCTCATCGCGCTGTCGACGACCACGCGGAAGCCGTAGACGTCCATCAGCTGGGCAAAGCTCTTGTGCTCGCCGCGCATCTTCGAATAGATGCTCCACGGCGACTTGATCCGGCCGACCACACGGCTCTGCAGGTGGTCGGCGCTGAGCCGCGTCGACAGCGCAGCCTCGATTTTGCCCATCGCCTCGCGACGGTTGCCGAGCGCGGCGCGGATACGTTCGCTGATCACCCGATAGCGATCCGGATACAGCGCGCGAAAGCCCAGATCCTGCAGCTCCGCCTTGAACTTGTTCATGCCCAGCCGCTGCGCGATCGGCGCGAAGATCTCCAGCGTCTCGCGCGCGATGCGGCGACGTGAATCGGAGTCCTTGGCGCCGAGCGTGCGCATGTTGTGCAGGCGATCTGCCAGCTTGATCAGGATCACGCGGATGTCGCGCGCCATCGCCAGCAGCATCTTGCGGAAACTCTCCGCATCGGCCTCCTGGCGACTGCCGAAGCGCATCTTGTCCAGCTTGGTGACGCCATCGACTAGCTCGGCCACGACCTCGCCGAACTCGGCGGCCAGCGCTTCGCGACTGAGTTCGGTGTCTTCCAGAGTGTCGTGCAGGATCGCCGCGATGATCGTTTCCGCGTCCAACCCCAGTTCGGCAAGGATGCCGGCGACCGCCACCGGATGGGTGATGTACGGTTCGCCGCTCTTGCGCTCCTGTCCGGCGTGCGCCAGCGCGCCGATCTCGAATGCACGCAGTACGCGTTCGACCTGCGCGTCCGACAGGTAGGCGATGCGCTCTTTCAATGCCAGCACATACGGTGGCAATGCGGACAAGTCGACCGAAGCGGGGTGGATGGCCGCAGTCATCGGTACTGGCGCCAGCTCAGGCGCCCACCTCATCGCAAGAACGGCAGACGGCAGGCAGGCGCGCGCAATCCATCACACCGGACGCGCCGGTGTGGCAGCTGCGCGTTCTACAGCCGCCGCCATCCATCAGTCGTCGCCGCCCTTGGACAGGTCGTCGTCGACCTCGGCCGCGGCCCACTCCAGCGCCTCGCGCTCGGCGCGCTCGCGCTCGGCCTTGTCGATCTGGTCGATCGTGGCCTGATCGATGCGGCGGGCGGCGATTTCGCGCAGCGCCAGCACGGTCGGCTTGTCGTGATCGGGATTGACCGCCGGCTCGGCGCCCTTTTCCAGCTGACGCGCGCGCTTGGTTGCCATCAGCACCAGCTCGAAGCGGTTGTCGACCACCTCAAGGCAGTCTTCCACGGTAATACGTGCCATGCGAAATCCTTAAAGAATAAAATGACTTATATGGTCTGACAGTGTAGCCAGCGGGTGCTTTGCTGGCAATGCGGACGACG
This sequence comes from Rhodanobacter sp., assembly GCA_035566635.1. GTDB lineage: Bacteria > Pseudomonadota > Gammaproteobacteria > Xanthomonadales > Rhodanobacteraceae > Rhodanobacter. The sequence goes on along the minus strand of DATMQY010000004.1, from coordinate 444,923 downwards.
CGTATCATGGCGGGCTGGCCGCGGATCGGCAGTGTGACTGTGAAAGCACACCGAAAGCCGTGCACGATATAAAACCAGACAGTACACTTATGATGTCTCCCCCCGACGCGAATCCCCTGCGCCAATGCCATCACAGCTTCGATCCCCCTTATTGAGCCGCTGGTTGCCCGTGCTTGCGCTCGCCCTGCTGGCTGGCTGCACGATCGCCAAGCCGCGCACCGACGATCCGCTGCAGAATTACAACCGCAAGGCCTACAAATTCAACGATGCGGTGGACAAGGCCGTGGTTCGCCCGGTCGCGCTGGGCTACCGCAAGGTGACCAACCCGCCGGTGCGCCGCTCGGTCAGTGACTTCTTCACCAACATCCGCATGCCTATCACGGTCGCCAACGACCTGCTGCAGGCGCGCCCGAAACAGGCGCTGCAGAGCACCGGCCGATTCCTGGTCAACCTGACCCTGGGCATCGGCGGTTTCTTCGATCCGGCCAGCCAGCTCGGCCTGCCACTGGAAAGCAACGACTTCGGCATCACCCTGGCACGCTGGGGCGCGCCGGAAGGCGACTACCTGGTGCTGCCGTTCTTCGGCCCCAGCACCGCGCGCGATATCTGGAGTCTGCCGGTCGACAGTTACTTCTTCGACCCGCTGAGTCTGTACGCCAGCAACCATGACTACCATGGCCTGCAATACCTGCCGCAGGCGATCTATCTGGTGACCTTGCGTTCGCGGGCGATCGATGCGGAGAACTTCCTGCAGTCCGCCTACGATCCCTACGTGTTCATTCGTGATGCGTACCGGCAGCAGCGCCTGTACGCCATCTACGACGGCAACCCGCCAGCCGACATTATTCAGCAGATGCAGGGCCTGGACGAGAAGAACTTCGACCCCGAGGAACTGCTGGACCAGCAGCACCAGTGGGAAAACAAGCACCCGGACAAGGCAACCAAGCAACCGTAATCGCTGGCGCCGATGAAAGAGAAGAAGGGGCCACATGGCCCCTTCCTCGTTTCAGTCGGTTGATGACGGATCACGCCATCAACCGATCGACCTCGCAGACCTGCGCCAGCACCTGCATGCCAGCCGGCATGTGGATCACCTGCAACGCCCGCCCGCGCCGGCCAGCCTCGGCCACGATGGCCAGCACGCAGGCCAGACCCGCGCTGTCGCTGTGACGGACACCGGCCAGATCAAGCCGGGTCACGGCAGCTCCCTCCGCCAACGCGGACTCGATCTCCTGCCGTGCCGACGCCGCGGTGTCGAAGCTCAATACGCCGCTCACGCCCAGCGTGCCGGGCGTGCCGGTGCTCAGCTGGAACCCGCGTTCGGCAGCGCTCGTCACTTCGTGTCCTTGTTGTCCTTGTCCATCGTCGCCAGCGCCTTTTCGCCCTGGGTCTCGAGGTTCTTGATCAGCTGCTCGATACCGACCTTGCGGACCTCCGCGTCCACCTGGTTGCGGTAATTGGTGACGTAGGAAATGCCCTCGATGATCACGTCGTAGGCCTTCCAGTCGCCGCTGCGACTCTTGCGGAACGCGTAGTCGATCGAGACCAGCTTGCCGTCGTCCAGCACCACCTGGGTGCGCACCACGGTGCGCTTGTCGTTGAGGTCGCCGTTGAACGGCAGCACCTTGACCCGGCCGCGGGTGTAGTTGAGCAGGCCCTCGGCATAGCGATGGGTGATCGAGTTGTAGAACGCCTTGGCGAAGCGCTCACGCTGCTCCGGGGCGGTTTCGCGGGCGTGCTGGCCAAGCACCAGGATCGAGGCATAGTCGATGTCGAAGTGCGGCAGGAACACTTCGTCGATGATGCTGATCAGCTTTTCCTGATTGCGCTTCAGCTCGTCGCGGTGCCCCTCGATCGCCGTGGCCAACTGATCGGCAATGCTCTGCACGATCTGCACCGGGGCTTGCTGGGCAGCCTGGGCCGCGGCTGGTGCATCCTGGGCGAAGGCAGGGGCGGTGATGAACGTGCCGAAAGCGATAGCGGTGGCAAGAGCCAGTCTGCGCAACATGGGTAACTCCTTCAGCAGAACCGGCTCAGTGTTTGCCGGCGGGGGTAGCGGATTTGCCGTCGCCGGCATCTTTCTTGTCAGTGGACGATCCATTGACCAGGAACTTGCCGATCAGATCCTCCAGCTGCATCGCGGACTGGGTCAGGATCATCTCGTCGCCGTCCTTGAGCATGTCGGGCGAACCGCCGGGCTGGATCGCAACATACTGGGTGCCGATCAAACCGCTGGTGAACACCGCGGCGGCTGAATCGTCGGGAATCGTGTTGTAGCGCTTGTCGATCGCCAGCACGACCCGGGCATTCAACTTGACCGGATCGGCATGCACCGACAGCACACTGCCGATCACCACGCCGGCCATCTTCACCGGCGCACCGGTCGAAAGCGAACCGACATTGGTGAAATCCGCCTTCACCGTGTAACTGCCGCCGACATTGTCGACCACGCCGCCGGCGCCGAAGAACTTGCCCAGCATCTCCTCCAGCGGCTCGGTCGACTTGGTTCGTGCCAGCATGCCGTCGGCCGCCACTACCTGTTTCGCGCTGCCGTACTGGATGCCCACGTACTGGTCGCCGAGTAGTCCGCTGGTGAAGATCGTCGCCACCGAATCCTGCGGAATCTTGTCGTAGCGCTTGTCGATCGACAGCTTCACGTCGGCCACCTCGTGGCCCGGCGTCAGCGTTATCGACTGCACCTGGCCGACCCGTACGCCAGCGATCTTCACCGGCGCGCGCTCCTTCAGCGCACCGATGTTGGTGAACTGCGTGTCGACGATATAGCTGTCGCTCTGATGCGCGTTCGCCACCGAACTGGTCTGGGTCGCCAGATAGGCCAGCGCGGCAAAGCCGAGCACGATGAACAGACCGGTGCCGACGGCATAGGAACTTCTCGGTTGGCTCACGGCACGATCCTCGTTGAAAAATTGGTTGATACGGTCATGGCTGCAGTCACATCACATCAGGAAAGCGGTAAGCACAAAGTCCAGCGCGAGAATCGCGATCGACGAGGCGACCACGGTGCGGGTGGTGGCGTAAGCCACGCCCTCGCTGGTCGGCGGCGTGGTGAAGCCCTGGAACACCGCGATCAGCGACACCACCGCGCCGAACGCCAGGCTCTTGAACAGCACGCCGTTGACGATATCGGTGCGTACATCCACCTGCGCGGTCATGTTTGACCAGAACGTGCCGTTGTCGATGCCGAGCCAGGTCACGCCAACCAGGTGGCCGCCGAACACCGCCATCGCGCAGAACACGCAGCACAGCAGCGGCATCGCGATCAGGCCGGCCAGGAAACGCGGCGTGGCAACGTAGGCGATCGGATCGACCGCCATCATCTCCATCGCGTCGATCTGGTCGGTAGCACGCATCAGGCCGATCTCGGCAGTGATCGAGGTGCCGGCGCGGCCAGCGAACAGCAGCGCGGTGACCACCGGTCCGAGTTCACGATAAACGGACAGCGCCACCACCATGCCGCTGGCCGAGGTACCACCGAAGATCGACAGCACGTGATACAGCTGCAACATCAGCACCATGCCGACGAACAGGCCGCAGACCATGATGATGGTCAGGCTCATCGCGCCGACGAACCACAGCTGCCGGATCGTTTCGCGCACATAGCGCATGCTGCGAGGAATCGCCGCCAGCAGGGTCAGCAGGAACAGGCCGCAGGCACCGATCTGCGCCAGCGACTGACTCACCACGTTGTCGCGTTGCGGCTCGCGCACGTTCATTTCACCGCTCCGGCAAAACCCAGCGCCTGCGCGTAATCACCGGCCGGATACTGGAACGGTACCGGACCGTCCGCTTCGCCGCCGAAGAATTGCCTCGTCCACGGTGAGCCGTCGTTCGCGATGGTTTTCGGATCGCCCTGCGCGACCACCTTGCCGTTGGCGATCAGGAACACATGATCGGCGACCTGCTTGACCGCCTCCAGCTCGTGCGCCACCAGCACGCTGGTGATGCCGAGGGTCTGGTTGAGCGTGCGGATCAGTTTCAGAACCTGGTTCAGCGCCACCGGGTCGAGCCCCACGAATGGCTCGTCGTACAGGATCAGCATCGGGTCGAACACGATCGCCCGCGCCAGCGCCACCCGCCGAGCCATGCCGCCGGATAGCTCGTTCGGCATCAGCCCGGCCGCACCGCGCAGGCCGACCGCCTGCAGCTTCAGCAGCACCAGGTTGCGGATCAGAACTTCCGGCAGTTTCGTGTGCTGGCGCAGCGGAAACGCCACGTTCTCGAATACGTCGAAATCGGTCAGCAGCGCGGAGTTCTGGAACAGGTAACCGATCCCCTCGCGCAGCTTGTACAGGCGTTCACGCGACAGCTCGGCCACGTTCTCGCCATTGACGTGAACCGTACCGACATCCGCGCGCATCTGCCCGGTGATGTGCTTGAGCAGGGTGGTCTTGCCGGTGCCGCTGGGGCCCATGATGGCGGTGACCTTGCCGCGCGGGATATCCAGATCCAGCGCGTCGAAGATGGTCTTGCCGTTGAGCACCGTGGTCAGCCCACGGATCCGCACCAGGGTGCTGTCATCGGGCATGGCGCGAACGGTATCGATCATGGGTAGACATGGCGAGGGGGAAGCTGACAAGGTAGCCGAAGCGCGCTGCGAAGGCCATGCGGCAGGCATCCGGGCGGGTTGGCCGCCGCTCAGACCTCGGCCACCAGCAATTCGGCGATCAGCGCTTCGTGCCGCTGCCACTGCAAGGCGCTGCGCAAGCGCACCGCCCGCACGATCGCCTGCAGGTCGGCCAGTGCATCCTCGAACACGTCGTTGACCAGGATGTAGTCGAATTCATGCGCATGGGCGATTTCGCCGCGCGAATTGCGCAGACGGCGCTCGATCACCTCGACGCTGTCCGAGCCGCGACCGCGCAGGCGCCGCTCCAGTTCGGCACGCGACGGCGGCAGGATGAACACGCTGACGCAATCAGGCTTGCTGCGACGGATCTGCTCGGCGCCCTGCCAGTCGATCTCCAGCAGCACGTCACGCCCCTGCCCCAGCAGCTCCTGCACCGACGTGCGCGAGGTGCCGTACAGGTTGCCGTGCACTTCGGCGTGCTCGAGAAAGATGCCCTCGGCGATCTCGCGCTCGAACTCGGTGCGTTCGACAAAATAATAATGCCTCCCGTACAGCTCGCCAGTGCGTGGTGGCCGGGTGGTGTGCGACACCGACAGCGAAATCGCGCGCTCGCGTTCGAGCAGCGCGTTGACCAAAGTGGACTTGCCGGCACCCGAGGGCGCGGCAACCACGAACAGCGTGCCTTCGAGCGGAACGTTCATTCGATGTTCTGCACCTGTTCGCGCATCTGCTCGATCAGCACCTTCAGCTCGACGGCGGCATTGGTGCTGCGCGCGTCGACCGACTTGGAGCCCAGCGTATTCGCCTCGCGGTTGAATTCCTGCATCAGGAAATCCAGCCGCCGACCGACCGGTTCCTGCAGCCCGAGTACCCGACGCGTTTCACTGATATGCGTGCTGAGCCGGTCGAGTTCCTCGTCCACGTCGGTGCGGGTAATCTGCAGCACCAGCTCCTGCTCCAGCCGGCCCGGCTCCACCGGCTGCCTGAGATCGGCCAGTCGCGTTTCCAGCCGGGTGCGCAACGCGGCGCGGATTTCCGGCATCCAGCCGCGCACGTCGGCGACCACGCGCTCGATACTGTCGAGCTTGTCGCGCAGGATCTCGCCCAGCTTCTCGCCCTCGCGTTCGCGCGTCGCGGTGAGCGCATCAAGCGCGCGATCGAGTACGTCGAACAGCGCGGCCTGCTGCGCTTCGGGGTCGACTTCGGCCTGCTGCATCACGCCGGGGAAACGTAGGAGTTCCGTGAACTCGATACGCAGCTTCGGGAAGCGGGCTTCCATATCCAGTGACAGTTCGGATAACCGCGACAAGAGCACATTATTGATTTGCAGCGATTCACTACGCGAATCGCCGCCGCGCAGACGCACGGTGAGATCGAGCTTGCCGCGCGACAGCTTCGCCGCCACGCGCTCGCGCAGCTGCGACTCGAAGTTGCGCAATTCGTCCGGCAAGCGCGGACTCAACTCCAGATAACGGTGATTGACCGTGCGCAGCTCGCAACTGAGCGTGCCGGCGGGACCGGTGGTTTCGGCACTGGCATAAGCCGTCATGCTGCGGATCATCGTGGCCGTCCGGACGTGGGGAAAGAGCGCAATGGTAAACTCTCCCGTCCCGCCTTGCCCAATCCGGCCAAGCGACGTCAGGAAGTGCCCCATGAATCCCGTCACCCGTCCCAGCGGCCGCGCCAGCGACCAGCTGCGCACCGTCAGCATCGAACGCCACTACACCCGCCACGCCGAAGGCTCGGTGCTGGTGAGCTTCGGCGATACCCGCGTGCTGTGCACTGCCAGCATCGAGGATCGCGCCCCGGCGTGGCTGCGCGGCAAGGGCGAGGGTTGGGTCACCGCCGAATACGGCATGCTGCCGCGCGCCACCAACACCCGTATGCAGCGCGAAGCCGCGCGCGGCGGCCAGGGTGGCCGCACCATGGAAATCCAGCGTCTGATCGGCCGTTCTCTGCGCGCCTGCGTCAACCGCCAGGCACTCGGCGAGCGCGTGATCACGCTGGATTGTGACGTGCTGCAGGCCGATGGCGGCACCCGAACCGCGGCGATCACCGGCGCCTATGTGGCCCTGGTCGATGCGGTGAACCTGCTGATGAAGCGCGAGAACCTCAAGCGCAACCCGATCGTCGGCGCGGTGGCCGCGGTTTCCGTCGGCATCTATCAGGGCTTGCCGGTACTCGACCTGGATTACGTCGAGGACTCCGGCTGCGACACCGACATGAACGTGGTGATGAACGACGGCGGCGGCTTCATCGAGGTACAGGGCACCGCCGAGGGTCACGCGTTTCGCCGCGACGAGATGGACGCATTGCTGGCGTTGGCTGAGAAAGGCATCGGCGAACTGGTCGTGGCGCAACGCGCGGCGCTGGCACAGGGCTGAACCCGATGTCGCGCATCGTGCTGGCCAGCAGCAACCCGGGCAAGCTCAGGGAGTTCGGCGCACTGCTCGCCGACAGCGGCCTCGAAGTGATTCCCCAGACCAGCCTGGGCATCGAGGACGCCGAGGAAACCGGCCTCACCTTCGTCGAGAACGCCCTGCTCAAGGCACGCCATGCCTCGCGGACCAGCGGGCTGCCTGCGCTGGCCGACGACTCGGGCCTGTGCGTGAATCATCTGCACGGCGCGCCGGGGTTGTACTCGGCGCGCTACAGCGGTGGCCATGGCGACGCCGCGGGGAACAACGCCAAACTGCTGCGCGAACTCGATGGTGTCCCGACGGTGCGGCGTGGCGCATTCTTCATCTGCGTGCTGGTGCTGCTGCAGCATGCCGACGATCCGGCCCCGCTGATCGCCGAAGGACGCTGGCACGGCCAGATCCTCACCGAGGGTCGCGGCAGCGGCGGCTTCGGCTACAACCCGGTATTCCTGCCCGAAGGTTATGACCAGAGCGTCGCCGAAATGGACGACGCCCTGAAGAACCGGCTCAGTCATCGCGGCCAGGCGCTGGCGCTGCTGCACGAGCGGCTGCGCGAACTGCACGCATGAGCCTGCTCGCACCGCCGCTGGCGCTGTACATCCACATGCCGTGGTGCGTGAAGAAGTGCCCGTACTGCGATTTCAATTCGCACGGTCTGCGCAGCGAACCACCGCCGTACGCCGACTACATCGACCGCCTGCTCGCCGATCTGGATGCCGACCGCATCGATTTTGCCACGGCACTCGAAGGCCGCCCCGTCATCAGCATCTTCTTCGGCGGCGGCACACCGAGCCTGTTTGCACCGGAACTGATCGAGCGCCTGCTCGATGGCGTACGCGCACGCCTGCCGCTGGCCGACGACGCCGAAATCACCTTGGAAACCAATCCCGGCACAGTCGAGCACGGCCGCTTCGACGGTTATCTGGCCGCCGGCGTCAGCCGCATTTCCTTCGGCGTGCAGAGTTTCGACGACGACAAATTGAAGCGGCTCGGTCGCATTCATTCGGCGAACGAAGCGGAAGCCGCTGTGAAGTCGGCGCAGGACGCCGGCTACACCAACATCAATCTCGACCTGATGTATGCGCTGCCGCAGCAGACGCTGGATGGCGCATTGGCCGACGTGGAACGCGCGGTTGCGCTGGCACCCACGCATATCTCGCACTACCAGCTGACGCTGGAGCCGAACACCGCGTTCGCCGCCAATCCGCCGCCGCTGCCGGACGACGATCATGCCTGGGCGATGCAGGAAGCCTGCGAGGCACGACTGGCCGCGGCCGGCTACGGCCAGTACGAAATCTCCGCCTACGCGCAGCCGGGCCGGCGCTGCACACATAACCTCAACTACTGGCAGTTCGGCGACTACCTCGGCATCGGCGCCGGCGCGCACGGCAAGCTCAGTGATGCCGCCAGCGGCCAGTTGCATCGACGCTGGAAGACGCGCCATCCACGCGCCTATATGGAAGCAGCCGGCGGTGCGGCACGTATCGGCGGCGACAACGTGGTCAGCGGCGCCGAACTGCCGTTCGAGTACATGCTCAACGCGTTGCGTCTGATCGACGGCGTGCCGATGACCGCTTTCGCCGAACGCACCGGCTTGCCACCCGGACGCATTGCCGCGGGGCTGGCCGCAGCGCGCCAGCGCGGCTGGCTGCACGACGATCCGCAGCGGCTGCACACCACTGCGCTGGGCCAGCGATTTCTCAACGACGTGATCGCCAGTTTCCTCGACTGAAAGGCCATCCGGCAGCGATGGCATAGCCGCGACAACCGGCATAGACTGACGACACTAGGGGAAATCACAGGCTCACGCATGGATGTCGGACAGGATCGACGCCGTTCGCTAGCGTCGCTTGATGGCACCCGCCACAGCAGCGGGCGTTGGCCAGCGCGCGCGCAGCGGCTGCTGGAGACCAGCTACACGCTATGCGTGGAAGGGCTGCACGAGCCGCTGCGGCGTTGCCTGGGCGAATTCGAACAACAGCTGTTTGCGCTGGCCGAACGGGCGCGCCAACCGGCCGAGCAGCAGGATTGCTTCGCCAGTCGGCAACGCGTGCTGCAGGATCGAACCACGTTCGAGCAACGCTTCATGGAGCGGCTTGGCGTCGCCATCATCGAGCTCGACAATGCCGCCGGCAAACCCGACGCCACGGCGAGCCCAGCCAAGCCACGGCGATCGCTGGAGCTGCTCGACACGGTCGCACAGGATCTGTCGATGGCACTGGAGCAATTGAGTATCCGTGGCGAAGTGCGCCACGGCAGCGCGCTGTACGAACTGAGTTACCGCCTGGCGGTGCTGATCGGCGCGCCACCACTGGAAGGCCGGGCCATGCCGCTGGGGCCGTACGCGCTGGCACAGGCATGCCATCAGGCCAGTGCCGAACTCGAACTGCCACTGGAACATCAGCTGCTGCTGTTGCAGCACTTCGATCAGTGGGTGATCCAGGCGATGGCGCCGCTATACGACGCCATCAATGCGCAATTGCTGGGCGATGGCATCCTGCCGCAGCTGCGCAGCATTCCGGTTCCGCGCCATATCCGCAAACGGCCGCGGCCGAGCGTCAACGAAACCATGCCGGCGACGCACTCCACCGGCAACCCGCGCACGCCGCCGGTCAACGGCTCCGGCAGCGGCTCCATCGAAGTGCTGGAATCCCTGCGCGACTTGCTGGCGCAACAACGCGCCAGTCAGGGCCGTGCCAGCAGCCAGCCGTCCGGTCGCGCCGCCAGCGAGGACGAACTGCAGTCCGCACTCGGTGCGCTGCAGCAGCATCTTGCCCAAGTCACCGATCACGCCAGCCGCGAACTGCGCAGCGCCGGACGGCTGCGCGAGGAACTGCTGGCCCAGCTCAACCTCGGCAAGCCCAGCGACGTCCCGCGTACCCAGCTCAGCGGCGAACAGGGCGACAAGGTGGAACTGGTGGCACGGCTGTTCGAACAGCTCGGCCAGCAACTGCAGCTAGGTGGCACCGCCAGCACCCTGCTCAGCGACCTGCAGCTGCCAGTGCTGCGCATGGCAGTCTCCGACCATGCATTTTTCGAGAAGCGCGAGCACCCGGCGCGCCAGCTGCTGGACACGGTTACCGCTGCTGCCAACGACTGGCTCGACGGCAGCGACGACGAGAGCAACCGGCCACTGGCGAGCAAGCTCGAACAACTGGTCAGCCGCGCCAATCAGGAGCCGCCCAGCACCGGCCTCTACACCACTCTGCTGGCCGATATCGAACACCACCTCGCCCTGCTCACGCGCAAGGCGCAGGCGGCCGAACGCCGCCACGTGGAAGCAGCGCAAGGGCGCGAGCGGCTGGATCAGGCACGCCAACGCGCCAGCGAGTTGATGGCCGAACGCTTTGCACAGTCGCCGCCGCGCGGCCTGCTGCGTGCGCTGCTGGATCGGGCATGGTCGGACGTGCTGGCGCTGACCCTGCTGCGTCACGGCGAGACCAGCGGTGCGTTCGTGGCGCAGCTGGCGATCACCGACCAGCTGCTCGGCCGTCTGCCCACCGACGACTATCCGCAATTGCAGCAGGACGTGGAGAACGGCCTGCAGCAGATCGGCATGCACGCCGAGGAAGCGGTGCAGGTGGCACAGCGGCTGCTCGGCGCGGGCACGCCCGACCCCGCCGTAGACATCCCCAGCGCCACCGATCTGGCGCTACGCCTGAAACAACATCAGCGATTGGGCAAGCAGCAGTCCGCTCAGCATGAGTCGCCCGTTATCCACCCGGTGAAGACGCCGAAGCCAAGCCTGCGTGAACAACGCATCGAGCAGCATCTGCGCAAGCTGCCGTTCGGCAGCTGGTTCGAGTTTGTCGACCCGGCCAGCGGGCAGATCGCACGGCGCAAACTGGTCTGGTATTCGCCAATGTCAGGGCGTTGCCTGCTGGTCAGCCGGCGCGGCCAGCGCGGCGAGGAAGTGAGCCTGGCCCAGCTCGCTCACGAAATCGCCGTCGGCCGCGTCTGCGAGGTACAGGAGCGCCGCGAGAGCCTGCTCGATCGCGCCTGGCACAGCCTCACCGGCAGCCTGCGTCAGTCCGCCGACACCAAATCCGTCACTCCGCAGGAGTCCGATCCTCGATGAGCCCGCACGACCACGCCAGCAACCAGCGTCGCGCCGAGCGCAAGCGCACCACCGTCAACGCTATCGTGACGGACGTGATCAGCGGCCTGCCGATCGGGCATCTGGGCAACATTTCCAGCACTGGGATGCTGTTGATCAGTGCCCAGGCGCCACGCAGCGAAGCGCTCTATCAGGTGAGCTTGACCCTGCCGGGTTCGGGCCGGATGCTGGCCCAATCGCAACCGATCGAGGCCGGCATCCAGGAACAATGGCACGAATCTGCCGCCAGCTCGGGACAGATCTGGGCTGGCTATCGGATCGTGGCGATCACCGATGCCGATGCCGCCCGCCTCGACAGCTGGCTGGCGCAAGCCTGACCATGGATGCCCTGCATCCCTAACTGGCAGTAGCGACGCCCGCACGGCATCATGGGCACCTGCTCTCTCACCCATTCCACCACGGGCTGTTCCGGCCCTGCGCGCAAGCGGCCCACAACACGGCCGCCAGCCGTCGCGGCACGTGCAGGCGACCCGGCAGCAGAACAGCCCGCCGTCGCAGGAGTCTCCATGCACAACCAGCTCGCTTCGCTGTATCCACACCACTTGGCTACTGTGCGCGAGCGCGCCGACCAAGCCCTCGCGCTCAACGACTTCGATCATCTGCTGATCGCCGCCGGCACGCCGCTGCGCAAGTTTCTGGACGACCAGGATTACCCGTTCGTGGTCAGCCCGCACTTCAAGCACTGGCTGCCGCTGACCGATGCGCCGGGCAGTTGGATCGCCTACACGCCGGGCCGCAAGCCGAAGCTGATCTTCCTGCAACCGCACGACTACTGGCACGTGGTGCCGCAAGCGCCGCACGGCTACTGGGTCGAACACTTTGACATCGTGATCGTGCGCAATGCCGCCGACGCGCTGGCGGCGCTGCCCACCGGCAAACGCGCGGTGATCGCCGCCGCCTGCCCAGCCACCGATGGCGTCGAGGCGAACAATCCGCCGGCCGTGCTCGACTATCTGCACTGGCATCGCAGCTACAAGACACCTTACGAACTGGAACTGATGCGCAAAGCCAGCCGCATCGGCGCGCGGGCGCACCGCGCCGCCGAAGCCGCGTTCCGCGCCGGCGAAAGTGAATTCGGCATCCACCTGGCCTATCTCGCCGCCGCGCGGCAGCTCGACGCCGAGCTGCCGTACGCCAGCATCGTCGGCCTCAACGAGCACGGCGCGGTATTGCACTACACGAATTTCGATCGCACGCCCCCGGCGTACAGCCGCTCGTTCCTGATCGACGCCGGCGCGAGTGCCGCCGGCTACGCCAGCGACATCACCCGCACCTACGCCTCGCCACAGGCGGCCGAGTTCCAGGCGCTGATCGACAGCGTCGATGCCGCGCAGCAGGGCTTCGTCGCCAAGGTACGTGCCGAGCAGAGTTACCCCGAGCTGCACATCCACGCCCATCATGTGCTGGCCGATGTGCTGCGCGAGCATGGCTTCATCCGCATGAGCGCGGAAAGCGCGATGGAGTCCGGCGTCACTGCCGCATTCTTCCCGCACGGCCTCGGCCATCCTATCGGCCTGCAAGTGCACGACGTCGCCGGTTTTCAGCAGAGCGAGCGCGGCGGCAGCATCGCGCGCCCGACTGGCCATCCATACCTGCGCATGACCCGTATGCTGGAACCGGGCATGGTGGTGACGATCGAACCCGGCCTGTACTTCATCGACATGCTATTGGAAGAACTGCGTAGCAAGCCGGTAGCAAGCGACATCGACTGGGCCAAGGTGGACAGCTTCCGTCAGTACGGCGGCATCCGCATCGAGGACGACGTGGTGTGCACCGATGGCGCACCGGAGAACCTCACACGCGACGCGTTCGGGCAACTCTGAGTCGCATCGAAGCTGTCTGTCCACGAAGGATCACATCCTCCGTGGAAGGGAGCGACTGAAGTCGCCCCCATTCCCGTCACTGCGACATTTGTCCACATCAAGGCAACGCCTCAGCGGCGTATGCTGACGTGCAGCCACTGCACGGATTCGTCGCATGCCCAGCTCCGCGGTTTCCAGCGCTTCGACCGAACAGCTCAACGAATCACGTCGACCGCTGCGTCGGCTGACGCTTGAGTTGTTCGGTGTCATCGCGCTGAAAATCGTCTTGCTCGTGCTGATCTGGTGGGTGGCCTTCGCACCGCATCCAAAACCCGATGTCAGCGCCGATGCCATCGCGCATCGGCTCGCGCCCACGTCGCAAACCCCAACCGCAGGTCATCCATGATCATCGATGCCGATGTCGTCACCTTGTCGCGACTGCAGTTCGCGCTGACCGCGCTGTACCACTTCCTGTTTGTGCCATTGACGCTGGGTCTGGTGTGGATGCTCGCCATCATGGAGAGCGTCTACGTGATGACCGGGCGCGAAGTTTGGAAGCGCATGGTGCAGTTCTGGGGTGTGCTGTTCGGCATCAATTTCGCGATGGGCGTGGCTACCGGCGTGACGATGGAGTTCCAGTTCGGCATGAACTGGGCGTACTACTCGCACTACGTCGGCGACATCTTCGGCGCACCGCTGGCGATCGAGGGGATGATGGCGTTCTTCCTCGAGGCCACACTGGTGGGCGTGTTCTTCATGGGCTGGGATCGCATCTCGCGGATCAAGCACCTGTTGGTGACCTGGTTCCTCGCACTTGGCACCAGCTTGTCGGCGCTGTGGATCCTGGTCGCCAATGCGTGGATGCAGCATCCGGTCGGCGCCGCGTTCAACCCGCAGACGATGCGGATGGAAGTGACCTCGTTCTCCGAGGTGCTGTTCAACCCAGTGGCGCAGGACAAGTTCGTGCACACCGTGAGTGCGGGCTACGTGCTGGGTGCGATGTTCGTGCTGTCGATCAGCGCCTGGTACCTGCTGCGCGGACGCAACGTGGATTTCGCCAAGCGCTCGATGACGGTGGCGGCGAGCTTCGGCCTGGCCGCAGCGCTGTCGGTGGTGGTGCTGGGCGATGCGTCCGGCTACACGGTGTCGCTGAACCAGAAGATGAAGATGGCCTCGATCGAGGCGATGTGGCACACCGAGCCGGCGCCGGCCTCGTTCACCCTGGTCGGCATTCCTGACGTGCAGCAGCGCACCACGCATTACGCGGTGAAAGTTCCGTGGGTGATGGGCCTGATCGGCACCCATTCGATCGACGAGACCATGCCGGGCATCGCCGAGCTGGTCGATACTGCCAAGGGACGCATCGGCAACGGCATCCAGGCCTACGACGCGATGCTGATGCTGCGCCAGGACAAGGACAACGCGCAGGCCAAGGCCACCCTCGCCGCGCACGACCAGGATCTGGGCTACGCGCTGCTGCTGAAGAAGTACGTCGACGATCCGCGCCAGGCCACGCCGGCGGATATCCAGAAGGCCGCCGACAGCACGATCCCGAACGTGCCGGTGCTGTTCTGGGCGTTCCGCATCATGGTCGGCTGCGGCTTCTATTTCATCGCACTGTTCGCGCTCTCGTTCTGGAAGGCCAGCAGGCGTCAGCTGGACACCCAGCGCTGGTATCTGCGCCTCGCGTTGTGGAGCCTGCCGCTGCCGTGGGTGGCGATCGAGCTGGGCTGGATCGTCGCCGAGTACGGCCGTCAGCCATGGGCGATCGAAGGCGTGCTGCCGACGGCGTTTGGTGTGTCGTCGGTGAGTGCCGGCCAGGTGCTCACCTCGCTCGGCGGCTTCGTGCTGTTCTACACCGCGCTGGCGATCATCGACGTGGTGCTGATGCTGAAATTCACCCGCAAGGGGCCGGATGGTCTGGGCATCTGGCCGTCTGATCCAACCACCGCCACCGATCACTGAGGACATCGCGATGCTCGACTACGCCACGCTGCGGGTGATCTGGTGGGCCTTGCTCGGCACGCTGCTGATCGGTTTCGCGATCATGGACGGTTTCGATTTCGGTGTCGCCGGCCTGCTCAAGGTGCTCGGCCGCGACAACGAGGAACGGCTTGTACTGCTGGAAGGCATCGAGCCGACCTGGGAAGGCAACCAGGTCTGGTTCATCCTGGCCGGCGGCGCCACGTTCGCGGCATGGCCGATGCTTTATGCGGTGTCGTTTTCCGGCATGTACATGGCGATCGCGCTGGTGCTGCTGGCGCTGATCCTGCGCCCGGTCGGTTTCAACTTTCGGGGCAAGATCCACGATCCGCGCTGGGCTTCGATGTGGGATTGGGTTCTCACCGGCTCCGGCGTGGCAGTGATGCTGATTGCCGGCGTCGCCTTCGGCAACCTGTTCCTCGGCGTGCCGTTTCAGTTCGACGGCGATCTGCGCATGAGCTGGCACGGCGGCTTCTTCGATCTGCTGCATCCGTTCGCACTGCTGTGCGGGCTGGTGTCGCTGAGCATGCTGCTGGCGCACGGCGCCTGCTGGGCGGCCTTGAAAGCCGATCACGTGATTGCGGCGCGTGCCGTGAGGATCGCGCGCTGGATGACGCTGGTCTTTGCTGCGATGTATGTGCTGGCCGGCGTGTGGCTGGCCTACGGCATTCCCGGTTACGCGGTGGTCGGCCCGGTGATCACCGACGGCGCCTCCAATCCGCTGTACAAGCAGGTCGCCCAAGGCAGCAGCTGGTTTGCCGGCTACATGCAATATCCGTGGTTCTGGGGCGCACCGCTGCTGGCGCTGGTATCGGCGGTGGGTGTGCAGGCATTGATCGGCCGGCGCAATGTCGCCGGCTTCATCGCCAGCAGCCTGATGGTGGGCGGCACGATCGCCTCGGCCGGTTTTGCGCTGTTTCCGTTCCTGTTGCCGTCCAGCCTCGATCCGCACTCCAGCCTCACCGTGTGGGACGCCTCGTCCAGCCGCGGCACCTTGCAGCTGATGCTGCTGGTCAGCGTGGTGCTGTTGCCGATCATCATTCTCTATACCAGCTGGGTCTATCGCGTGATGCGCGGACGGGTCACGCTGGAGCAGGTGCGCAAGGCGCACGGTGGCTATTGAAAGGAGCGCGAACGCATGTGGTATTTCTCTTGGATACTCGGACTCGGACTGGCCTGCGCCTTCGCCATCCTCAATGCGATGTGGTACGAGGTGCACGCCACCGACGAGGCGAACCGCCTGCGTGAGGATTCGCAGCTGCCGGACGAACTAACCTAGCGTGTCGCCAGCAAGGCCTCGATCGCCGCGGCCTCTTTCGGCACGGCCGCGGTGAGTACTTCGTTGCCGTCGCGGGTCACCGCCACATCGTCCTCGATACGGATGCCGATGCCGCGCCAGCGTTCGGCCACCGTGCGATCATCCGGCGCCACATACAGGCCCGGCTCCACCGTCAACACCATGTCCGGTTCGAGCAGGCGCGATTCGCCGCCCACTCGATAATCGCCGACATCGTGCACGTCCAGCCCCAGCCAGTGGCCGGTCTTGGCCGGAAAGAAGCGCTGGTAGCTGCCATCGGCAATCGCCGCATCGGCATCACCCTTGAGCAGACCGAGTTCGCACAGGCCTTCAGTCAACACGCGCACCGCCGCTGTATGCGCTGCGCTGAACGGCCGCCCCGGTCGCACTTCGTCGATCGCCGCCAGTTGCGCGGCCAGTACTACTTCGTACAGCGCGCGCTGCTCGCGGTTGTAGCGCCCGTTGAGCGGAAACGTACGGCTGATATCGGACGCATAGCAGTCCAGCTCGGCACCCGCATCGATCAGCAGCAGGTCGCCATCGCGCAGCGACGCGCGATGGCTCTGGTAATGCATCACGCAGGCATTCGCGCCGCCGGCGATGATCGGTGCAAACGCCGGCACCGCACCACGGCTGCGCATGACGCGCAACAACTCCGCTTCGACTTCGTATTCCAGGCGACCCGGCGTGGAGACCTGCAACGCCGCCAGATGCGCATCCACTGCGATCGCGGCGGATGCGCGCATCAGCTTCAGCTCGGCACGCGACTTGTACAGGCGCAGGTCGTGCAGCAGATGGCCGAGCGCCACGAATTCCTTCGGCACCACGCCGCCGCCGCGCAGCTGACGCAACTTGCGCATCCAGCCGAGCAGCTGCGCGTCGAATTCCGGTTCGCGGCCGAAGTGGCAGTACACGCGGCCGCGGCCCTCGATCATGCCGGGCAGGATGTCGTCGATGTCCTCGATCGGAAACGCGTCGTCCATGCCGTAGCCGGTCACGGCGCGCTCGGTGCCGACCGACTGGCCATGCCAGCGTTCGCGCGCGGGATCGTGCTCGCGGCAGAACAGCACCACCTCGCCATGCTTGCGACCCGGCAGCAGCGCCAGCACCGCGTCGGCTTCGGGAAAACCCGCCAGGTAATGAAAGTCCGAATCCTGCCGGTACGGCCACGCCGCATCGGCATTGCGCATGCGCTCGGGCGCAGCTGCGACCAGCAGCACGGCGTCTGGGCCGGCCATCTGCATCAGCTGGCGACGGCGCCGCGCGAACTCGTCCGTAGTGATCGCCAGCGCGGCCAGGCTCGATACGCTGCTGGGGATCAATGCACGGTGCCGTTGGCGGACGGATCGTGCGCAGTGCATTCGGTATGCAGCAGCATCGCCGCGACGCGCACGAACTCCTGCACTTCGATCAGCGCGTCCTCGTCTTCGGTTTCATCGCCGAAATCGAACGACGAGGCGGCGACCGTGCCGAGATCGCGCAGGATTTCCTGTGCCTCGTCCGACAACTGCGCATGCGCCGCGGTACCGGCAAGGCCGAAGCCGCCGAGGAAGCCGCGGCACCAGTCGACCATCGCGTCGGCGCGTTCGGTCAGTGGCCGATCATCGGCCGGCAGCAACGGTTCGAAACCCAGCTCCGGGTCGGCCAGCTCGGTTTCGCACTGCCGCGCCAACCGCTGCAACAACGCCTGGTCGTCCGGCGCGGGGTCGGTGGCCTCGCCGTCGAGCTGCAATGCGGCGAGCACGGACGTGCCGCGCAGCGAGCCGCCACCAGCCAGATAGCCACACAGCGAGCCATGCAATTCGCTGGCCTCGGTGCCCAGCCGCAGGCGCATGATCAGCGCGTCGATGTCGTCGTGGCCCACAAGCCCGGTAGCCGTCATGGCGGTGCTCCTTCAAGGAATGGCCGCCAGTTTAATGCAGCCGCCGTGTCTGCCATGCACCCCCGGCGGTGGCCGGCTGACTTCCGTCGGCGTCCTGTTATAGTTTCGTGCATGAGTACGCCCGATCACGTTCAGTCCGACCATGTCCATCAGGAGCTGGTCGCCTTGGGTCAGCAGCTGGATCGGCTGCTCGATACCGTGCGCCGGCTCACCGAGGAAAACCGCAGCCTGCGCCACAGCCAGGAGCAGTTGTCCGGCGAGCGTGCCGGTTTGATGGCGCGCAACGAGCAGGCCCGCAGTCGCGTCGAGGCTATGATCCAGCGGCTGAAATCGCTTGAAAGCAACGGTTGATAGAAACCATGTCCAGCAGTGAACCGGTCGCGCTGCGACTGATCGACCGCGAATTCCTGATCGCCTGTGCGCCGGAAGAGCGCGATGGCCTGCTCGAAGCGGCCGGCTTTCTCGACCGCAAGATGCGCGAGCTTCGCGCCAATGCCAAAGCGCCCAGCTTCGAACGGCTGGCGGTGCTGACCGCGATCAGCGTCACCCACGAATTCCTCACCCTGCGCAAGCAGCATGACAACCAGGAACAGCGTCTCAGCGACGGCCTCGCCGCGTTGCGCAGCAAGCTGGATGCCGCACTCGAGAGCGATCCACTGAAGCGTTGAATGATGCAGCGCGTGTCGCGCCGTTCGATGAACCCGGACTGTCACTCGCCAGTGGCGCATTGCCGGGCAAGCGCCTAAAATCGGCCTCGGCGTTTTCTGCGATGTGCGCCAGCACACTCTTACATTTGCCTTGTTCCTAAATACGGCCCCGGGTCGGCTTCACATCGGTTGTTGTGCATGTCCGCCACGTGCGGAAAGCCTTGAGACCATGTAGCTCTCCCACCTGATCCATCTTGGATCAAGGTCGTTTGGTGGGCAGCGGCATCGCGGTTGACGCCACTCATTCCCCGCCCCGTTCATCCCCGCGATGAACGGGGCGAACCATGCCGGAGACGCGCGACACGTGGACGCCACCGCCCAACGCCGCGAACTGCGCCAGAGTCTGGCCGAACGCCGCCGCGCTCTCACCCCGCCCGAGCGCATGGCCGCAGCGCAAGGCTTGCGCCGCAGCCTCGAACAACTGCCCGAATACCTTACCGATGCGCGCGTTGCCGGCTACTGGGCCAGCCACGGCGAGCTACCGCTGAACCTGGTGATTCCTCCGCTGACCGCGCGTGGTCAGCAATTCCTGCTGCCGGTGATCGGCACGGGCAAGCACCTGCGTTTCGCGCCATGGCAATCCGGCGACGAGGTGCAGCCGAACCGCTACGGCATCCCCGAGCCGGTCGAACCGAGCGAACTGCTTGAGCCGTTCCAGCTCGACCTGGTGTTCGTGCCGCTGCTTGGCTTCGACCGCCGCGGCAACCGGCTCGGTCATGGCGGCGGCTACTACGACCGCAGCTTCGCGTTTCTCAACGAGCAGGTGCGCCCGACCGAGCCGTTGCTGGTCGGCATCGCTTATTCCTTCCAGGAATTGCCGCAGGTCGAGGAGGAGGCGTGGGATGTTCCGCTTGACTTCATCGCCACCGAGCGTGAACTGATCGACTGCAACCCTGGGGCAAGCGCATGAAGTATTGGCTGATGAAATCCGAACCCGAGACATTCTCGATCGACGATCTCAAGCGCAAGCGCACCGAAGCCTGGGATGGCGTGCGCAACTATCAGGCGCGCAACTTCATGCGCGACAGCATGCAGCCCGGCGACAAGGTGTTCTTCTATCACTCCAACTGTGCCGAACCCGGCATCGCCGGCATCGCCGAGATCGCCTCCGACGCATATCCCGATCCCAGCCAGTTCGACGCCAAGAGCAAGTATTTCGACCCCACCAGCAAGCGCGAGGAACCGCGCTGGATGCTGGTCGACGTGAAGTTCGTGAAGAAGCTCAAGCGCACGATCACGCTGGACGAGCTCAAGGGCCACGATGTGCTGGATGAAATGCTGTTGCTGCGCAAAGGCAATCGGTTGTCGGTGATGCCGGTGGCTGCCGCCGAATGGCGTTACATCCTCACGCTCGAATGAGCCGAGCCGGGTCGCGCGTGGCCTACCACTCTCCAGACAATCTCTTTCCGGAACCGACGTCATGAGCAATCCCAACGAAAAACGCCAGGCCGGTGAGGCCGCGATCCGCTACGTCGAGGATGGCGCCATCGTCGGCGTCGGCACCGGCTCCACCGTGGCGTTCTTCATCGACGCGCTGGCCGATCTGAAGGATCGCATCCAGGGCGCGGTGTCCAGCTCCGAACAATCCACCGCGCAGCTGAAGCGGCTCGGCATTCCGGTGCTCGACCTCAACAGCGCTGGCCCGCTGACGATCTACATCGACGGCGCCGACGAGTGCGATCCGTACAAGCGGCTGATCAAGGGCGGCGGCGCGGCGCTCACGCGCGAGAAGATCGTCGCCGCGGCGAGCGAGAAATTCGTCTGCATCATCGACTCCAGCAAACGGGTCGAGCTGCTCGGCAAGTTTCCGGTGCCGATCGAGGTGATCCCGATGGCGCGCAGCCTGATCGGCCGCGAGATCGTCAAGCGCGGCGGCCAGCCGGTGTGGCGCGACGGCGTGGTCACCGACAACGGTAACTGGATCATCGACGTGCACGGCTGGCAGATCACCGACCCAGCGGCACTGGAGAGCGAGCTCAACCAGCTGCCCGGTATCGTCACCGTCGGCCTGTTCGCACGACGTCCGGCCGATGTGGTCCTGGTCGGCGATCAGTTGATGGCCTGACCATCCGCGAGGGTCCATTCGACCCTTGGCATGCATACCCTGCAGGAAAGGTCGCCACGACAACACGGCCTTTCCCTTGCCAGGTAGAAAAATTCGTTCAATGCATGGCCGCTTTCTGCATCGCCACGTGCGCCGCGAATGCGCCGGATATTGCATCGCCGGCCTTGGCATTGCTGAGCAGGGCGCCGTAGACCGCATCCAGTTCGCCATGCAGCTGCTTCTTCGCGGTCGCGGACAACTTGCCGTTCTGGATCGGTCCGTGCGGGACGATCACGTCCCACAATGCCGGGTTGCGCAGCGCCGCGAGTGCGGCGATACCGTACTTCTCGACCAGCCCCTCCCAAGTCAGGGCAACGTTCTTTTGCATAGCCATGATGACCTCCAAGCGCGCACCATGCGCGATCCGGACACACGCTACGCCAAACGATTCCGCGCTTGCAGTAGCCATCGGGCCTAGGCCGTTGCTCCGATGACCCGCGCAGTATCTGTCATCCGCGGTACTGCAACCGACGACATCGGAAGCATCAGCCGGCTGGCTTGACCGGACGTTCACCCCCCTTGTGGAAATGCAGACTGGCGCATCTCCTGCAAGCGCTGTCCGTGCGTGGTGAGGATGTCGCTGCAGGTGAGGAGCCGGGCCACTGCAGGGCAATGAAGACCTGGGGAACTGGAAGAGCAGGATTGTTTGGCCCATCCCTGGGCCAAACCCCGCTTCGCAGGGCCAGCCTGCGGCTGTCCAATTTTGTTCCAGACAAAACTGTCGAACGTGGTCCGTCTCCTGTACCCCAGCCAAAATAAAAAACCCGCCACGGGGGGCGGGTTTTTTATTTTGGCTGGGAGACTAGGATTCGAACCTAGATAGACAGCGTCAGAGGCTGTCGTCCTACCGTTAGACGATCTCCCAAAAACAACTGGATCGATGCGCTCTGACTTTGGTGCATCGAACCAACCAACGCAATTTCCGGAAGTGGAATTAGCGCTTGGAGAACTGGGTCGCGCGACGTGCCTTGTGCAGACCGACCTTCTTGCGCTCGACTTCGCGGGCGTCACGGGTCACAAAACCGGCCTTGCGCAGCGGCGATTTCAGGGTTTCATCATACTCGATCAGTGCGCGGGCGATGCCCAGGCGGATCGCGCCGGCCTGGCCGGTGATGCCACCGCCGGCGACGGTGACCATGATGTCGAACTTCTCGGTGTTCTGGGTCAGTTCGAGCGGCTGGCGCACGATCATGCACGAGGTCTCGCGACCGAAAAATGCCTCAAGCGACTTGCCGTTGACCACGATCTCGCCCTTGCCCTTGCGCAGGAACACGCGGGCGGCGGAGGTTTTGCGGCGGCCGGTGCCGTAATTCTGCTGGATCGTCATGATGATTCCTTAGAGTTCCAGCGCCTGCGGCTGCTGTGCGGTATGCGGATGCTCGGCGCCGCCGTAGACCTTGAGCTTGCGATACATCTCGCGGCCCAGCGGGTTCTTCGGCAGCATGCCCTTGACGGCGATCTCGATCACGCGCTCCGGGTAGGTCGCCAGCAGATCCTTCAGACTGGTGGTCTTCAGGTTGCCGATGTAACCGGTGAAGCGGTGGTACTTCTTGTCGTCCAGCTTGGCACCGGTGACATGCACCTTCTGCGCGTTGATCACCACGATATAATCGCCGGTGTCGCAATGCGGGGTGTATTCCGGCTTGTGCTTGCCGCGCAGACGACGGGCGATCTCGGTCGACAGGCGACCGAGCGTCTTGTTCGTGGCGTCGACCACGAACCAGTCGCGCTTGACGTTGTCTGCATTGGCGCTAAACGTTTTCATTTCAGAATACCTGTTCTGCCGCCGTGAGGCGGTACGCGTAATCGGTGGATCAAAGGCGCGAGATGATAGCGGAGCTGTCATCCATGGCGCAAGCCCACCGACCGGCGGGCTGTGAGCTGGCAATGATAGCATGATGAGCATGCCGCTTGAAAAGTCCCCCATGCCCGCGCCCGCCGGCCGCATCGCCGAGCTGGCCGATCAATGCGTGCAATGCGGGCTGTGCCTGCCGGTTTGCCCCACCTATGCGCTGGATCGGAACGAGGCTGAATCGCCGCGTGGCCGCATCGCGATCGCCTCAGCCCTGGCGCGCGGACTGGTCAACCCCGACACCGGGCTGCGCTCGCATCTGGATCACTGCCTGGGCTGCTTGAACTGCGAAACAGCCTGTCCGGCCAACGTGCAGTACAGCGAATTACTGATCGAGACCCGTGCCCTGCTGGGGCCGGCACCGCACCAGCCACGGCTGCTGCTGGGCCTGGTCAAACGGCCAGCGCTGATGCGCGCACTGCGCCAGCTCGGCAGCTGGATCGCGTTGACGCGCTGGAAAAATTGGCTGGCGCGACGGCTGCCCGACCATTCGCCGTGGCGTGCCGCGCTGCTCAACTTGCCTGCTGCAACCCCAGTTGCACGCGCTCAAACCCGCCAGCAGGAGAGCGGACAACCGCGACTCGCCCTGTTTCCCGGCTGTGTGGCCAGTGTCGACGATGCGGAAGCGCAACAGGCGGCGATCACCCTGCTGCAGGCGGCGGGTTTCCACGTCAGCGTGCTGCCGGCGTTCTGCTGCGGGGCGATGGATCTGCATGATGGCGCAGCCGATGCCGCCGATCAGGCCGCGCAACGTGTGCGCCAAGCCTGGGCGGCCAGCGGCGCGAGCCAGTTGCTCTCGGTGACGCCCGGCTGCCTCGGCACGCTGCGCCGCGCGCTGCCCGGCGTCAGCGTGCTTGATCCAGTGGAACTGCTGGCCGCGCATGCCGAATCGTTACGTTTCCATCCGCTGGCGGAACGGGTGGCGCTGCATCTGCCGTGCACGCAGATCAACGTGGCGCGTACCGATACAGCACTGCTGCAATTGCTGCGCCGCGTACCCGGACTTGAGGTGTTGTCGTTGCCGCGGCCGCCGTATTGTTGCGGTGCGGCCGGCAGTCACCTGCTGGAATTCCCCGCGCGTGCCGCGCAACTGCGCGACGCGACGCTGCAGCAAGCCGCCATACTGGAACCGCAGCGGCTGTTGTCGTCCAATATCGGCTGTCGCCTGCATCTGACCGCCGGTATCGACCAGCAAGGCCTGCACTGGCCGAGTCTGCACCCGCTGACCCTGCTGGCCCAGCAACTGGTTGACGCATGACCCATGAATCAGGAAAGCCCATGAACGCTCGCACGCTGACTCCGCTTGATCGCCTGCTCGCCGGTTGCGAACGCGCGCTGGAAGCGATCGCTGGTTCACCGCAGCCGCATCGGCACTCGCCCGCCGCCAGCATCGCCGAAGCGGAGCTGGACGATGCCGAGCGCCGCCATGCCGCCGGCCTGATGCGGATCAACCATACCGGCGAGGTCTGCGCACAGGCGCTGTATTTCGGACAGGCCGCACTCGCGCGCGACCCCAGCAACCGCAAGCACCTGCTGCATGCGGCGGCCGAGGAGACCGACCACCTGGCCTGGTGCGCCCAGCGCCTGCGGCAGCTGGACAGCCGCCCGAGCCTGCTCAATCCGCTGTGGTATGCGGGCAGCTATGCGATCGGCGCCGCCGCCGCGCTGGCCGGCGATCCGGTCAGCCTCGGCTTCGTGGTCGAGACCGAACGCCAGGTGGAGGCCCATCTGGCCGAGCATCTGGAAAAGCTGCCGGCGCAGGACGAACGATCACGCGCGGTACTGACCCTGATGCAGGCTGACGAAATCCGTCATGCGCAAGCAGCACAACAGCGCGGCGGCGTCGAACTGCCGTTTCCGCTGCCGCAGCTGATGCATGTCAGCTCGATGGTGATGAAGGCGGTGGCCTACCGCGTGTAGGGGCGCACAAGGTGCGCTCCTACAAAGAGGCCCTCAGAAAAAACCCGCCTTTCGGCGGGTTTTTCGTCACATCAGGTTGCGTCCGTGGAACAGCTCCTCGATCTCGCGGCGCAGCAGCGACTCGATGCGCTGGCGTTCCTTGAACGACAGATCGTCGGCGTGCGAGTCGAACAGGTAGGTATCGAGGTCGAAGTCCTTGATGTGCATCTTCGTGTGGAACATGTTTTCCTGGTACACGTTGACGTCGAACATCTCGTACTTCTGGCGGATGTGCTTGGCCAGGTAATCCTGCACCGAGTTGATCTTGTGATCGATGAAGTGCTTCTTGCCCTTGATGTCGCGGGTGAAGCCGCGCACGCGGTAGTCGCACACCACGATATCCGACTCGAAGCTGTCGATCAGGTAGTTCAACGCCTTCAGCGGCGAGATCACGCCGCAGGTGGCCACGTCGATGTCCGCGCGGAACGTCGCGATGCCGTTGTGCGGATGCGTTTCCGGGTAGGTGTGGACAGTAATGTGGCTCTTGTCCATGTGCGCGACGACGGCACCGGAGATGGTGTCGCGGCCGAGCTTCTCGACCACTGGCTCCTCGGAGATCAGCATGGTCACCGAAGCGCCCTGCGGGTCGTAATCCTGGCGCGCGATGTTCAGGATGTTCGCACCGATGATCTCGGCCACGTCGGTGAGGATCTGGGTCAGGCGGTCGGCATCGTACTGGTCATCGATGTACTCGATGTAGTTGCGACGCTGGTCTTCCGACACCGCATAGCAGATGTCGTAGATGTTGAAGCTCAGTGCCTTGGTCAGGTTGTTGAAACCCTGCAGGCGCAGACGGGGAAGTGGTTTGACCACGGCGGCTCTCCATGACCGGACATCCGGTCAGCAGTAGAGGCGGGTTAGCGACAAGGGTCCCCGCAGAATAGTGTGGAGCGCAGGCAGGCAGCCTGCACGACCCTTGTGTACGGTACGCGACAAACACATCGCGACCGAAAGACTGCGAAGTATGCGGCAAAATGAAAGAAAATTGAACCTGCGGCAAGCCACTCAGGTTTGCCATAATGCCCGACTTGCACGGTAATCACGGCCAGCAGCCGCATTTGCGGCAGTCGTCGCCGTAGCCAACCAATTTGTCGGGGATGATCGTGGCGCAACTCAAATACCAGCTTCAACAGGCTTTCGAACGTTCACAGGCTCCGCTCGGCTTTGCGCCCGACCCTGCTGCCATGGAGCGCTTTCTCGCGCTGTGCCATCGCCGCCGCTATCCAGGCAAGACCGCGATCATCCGCCCCGGCGATCCGGCCAACACGCTGTATTACGTGGTCGAAGGCTCGCTTGCGGTATGCACCGAGGACGAGCAGGGCCGCGAACTGATCCTCGCGTATATCAGCCGCGGCCAGTTCATCGGCGAGATGGGGCTGTTCGTGGAGCAGGCGCAGCGCGAGTCGATGGTGCGCACGCGCACCCCGTGCGAGATGGCCGAGATCAGCTACGAGCGCCTGTTCCAGCTGATGGAAGGTCCGCTGCGCGAGGAATGCCCGAAGATCCTGTTCGCGATCGGCGCCCAGCTCACCAACCGTCTGCTGCGCACGTCGCGCCAGGTCAGCCGGATGGCGTTCATGGATGTTACCAATCGCATCTCGCGCACCCTGCTCGATCTGTGCCAGGAACCGGATTCGATGACCCATCCCGACGGCACCCAGATCCGCATTTCCCGCCAGGAAGTGAGCCGCATCGTCGGTTGCTCGCGCGAGATGGTCGGTCGTGTGCTCAAGCAACTGGAAGAGCAGCGCATGATCGACGTCTCCGGCAAGACCATCGTGGTGCGCGGCACCCGCTAAGGTTTGCGCGGCGCAACGTCCTGTTCCGGCATGTAGATCATGTAGACGTCCGCACGCGCGTAGTGCGAGCCGGGACGGATGGTCGGCTGCAGTACGAAACCGGCCTGCTCATACATATGCAGCGCCGGTTTCAGTCTGCTGCTGGACTCCAGAAACAGGGTGTGGCCGCGGCGCCGGTGAAATTCGGCGATCGCCGCCTCCAGCAGCCGGCGGCCGGCACCCAGACCGCGGAACGATTCGTCCACACCCATCTTGGAAAGCTCGTAGACACCGGGCGCCTCGTGCAGTAGCGCGCAGGTGCCGATCACCACACCATCCATCCGTGCAAAGAAGATCGCGCCACCCGGCGCCAGCACCGCGTGCTCCGGATCGCGCAATACCTGTTCGTCGATCGGCTCGATCACGAAATGCTTCTGCAGCCAGGCGGCATTGAGCGTGTGGAAGTGCTCGCGCAGCGGTGCTGCGAACGGCACGATTTCGATCTGCGGCGGTATCGACATGGTGTTGCAGGCCAGAATTCGTGAACGTCGCGGCGCTGAACTTCAGAACCACTCGACGCGGGTGATCGCGCGGCCGAGCGCCTTCTCGACCTTCTTGCACAGAGTGGGCGTGCCGTTGACCAGCACCGCCTCGGTCGCCGACTTCAACATGGCCACGTCATATATCGAATCGCCGTAGGCCACCTGCCATGCGGTGACGCCATGCTCGGCCAGCGTCTGCACCTTGCGCCGACCCACATTGTGCCGCAGCGGCCGCATGCCGAGCCAACCGGGACGCAGCTGTGATGCAAGCACCTCCAGGTTCATCAGCCCGAGCTGCTGCAAGATGCCGCTGACCAACGTGTATTCGCAGCCGGTGACCACGATCACCCGATCGCCTTGTGCCTGATGCCGACGCAACGCCTGCAAGCCATCGCGACAGAATTGTCGTGGCCGATGCGCGAGAATGGTGGCAAACGCGTTCGCGGCAGCCTGGTAACGCCGCTCGCTCAGCCCGAGCAAGGCGATGCGCACCAGCACGCGCACCGGCAACCGGCGCGAGAACGGCAACTGCAGCAACAGCAGCGGCGCGCTCAACAGCGCTAGCAACAATCGCCACGGCGAACGACGGTAACGCTCTCGCATGAACAGATAGTACGAATCGCCGTGGATCAGCACGCCGTCGAAATCGAACAGCACTACGCGTGACGATACCGCGCTCACATCCACCGCATCCGTCGGCACCACCGATGCTTCCCCCTTCAGCATGATGGTCACGGCGTGGCGAACAGCCGTCGCAATTCGCTGCCCGGATCCTCGGCACGCATAAACGCCTCGCCGACCAGGAAGGCCTGGATGCCGCCTTCGCGCAGGCGCGCCACGTCTTCCGGGGTGTGGATGCCCGACTCGGCCACCAGCACGCGGTCGTACTCGATCAGCCCCTGCAGCAGCAGCGAGGTCTCCAGCGAGGTCTCGAAACTGCGCAGGTTGCGGTTGTTGACGCCGATCAGCGGCACCGGCAGCGCCATCGCGCGCTCCAGTTCCTCCTCGTCATGCACTTCGCACAGCACGTCCAGATCGAGTTCGGCGGCGAGCAGCGACAACTGCAGCAGCACGTCGTCGTCCAGCGCAGCGACGATCAGCAGGATGCAGTCGGCACCGATCGCGCGCGCCTCATGCACCTGGTACGGGTCGATGATGAAATCCTTGCGCAGCAGCGGCAGCGAGCATGCCGCGCGAGCCTGCTGCAGGAACGCCTCGCTGCCCTGGAAAAAATCGCTGTCGGTCAGCACCGACAGGCACGCCGCACCGCCTTTTTCATAACTCTTCGCGATCGCGGCCGGATCGAAGTTCGCGCGGATCACGCCCTTGCTCGGACTGGCCTTCTTCACCTCGGCGATCACCGCCGGCAGGCCGGCGGCGATCTTTGCCTCGATCGCCGCGGCAAAGCCGCGGGTGTCCGGCTGCTCCGCGATGCGCGCGGTCAGTTCAGCCAGCGGCAGTTTGGTCCGGCGTTCGGCAATCTCTTCCGCCTTGCGGGCAAGAATGCGATTGAGGATGTCGGTCATGGCATCTCGCTAGTCGGTTAGGGGCGCATTCTGTGCGCGGGGTGTTCCGATCCTGCCACTTTGCAGGCCCGCGCGCACGCAAGGCACATCTAGCTCAGTGCGGCAAGTCGTCGGGTGGTGGTCACGAAGGCCTGCATTTTCGCATGTGCCGCGCCGTTGGCAATCGTGCTGCGCGCCAGCTCGATGCCATCGCCGACGGAGTCGACCACATCGGCCGCGTACAGCGCCGCACCGGCATTCAGGCAGACGATGTCATGCGGGATACCGCGGCGACCATCCAGCGCCTCCAGCAACATCGCTTTCGATTGGTCCACGTTTTCCACCCGCAGATTGCGGCTGGACGCCATCGCCAGGCCATAGTCTTCCGGCTCGATCTCGTACTCACGCACCACACCGTTGCGCAGCTCGCCGACCAGCGTGGCCGCACCTAGCGAGATCTCGTCCATGCCGTCGCGCCCCCACACCACCAGCGCGTGCTGCGCGCCGAGCTGCTGCAACACGCGCACCTGGATGCCGACCAGATCGGGATGGAACACGCCCATCAGGATATTCGGCGCATCTGCCGGATTGGTCAGCGGGCCGAGGATGTTGAACAGCGTGCGCACGCCCATTTCCTTGCGCACCGGCGCCACCACCTTCATTGCCGGATGATGGTTCGGTGCGA
This sequence comes from Rhodanobacter sp., assembly GCA_035566635.1. Taxonomy (GTDB): domain Bacteria; phylum Pseudomonadota; class Gammaproteobacteria; order Xanthomonadales; family Rhodanobacteraceae; genus Rhodanobacter. Next base: position 415,702 of record DATMQY010000004.1, on the reverse strand, counting down.
ACATGAAGCCGATGCCGGTTTCGGCCATGCACGCGGCGACCTGTGCTGGCGTGAGGTCGATCGAGGCACCGAGCGCCTCCAGCACATCGGCGCTGCCCGACTTCGACGACACGCTGCGACCACCGTGCTTGGCCACCCGTGCGCCCGCCGCCGCCGCGACGAACATCGACGCGGTGGAGATGTTGAAGCTTGATGCGCCGTCACCGCCGGTGCCGACGATGTCGATCAGGTGTTCATTGCCGGCGCCGGCCAGCGGCACCTTGGCCGACAGTTCGCGCATCACCCGTGCCGCGCCGGTGATCTCGCCGATGGTCTCCTTCTTCACGCGCAGGCCGGTGATGATCGCCGCGGTCATCAGCGGGCTCACCTCGCCGCGCATGATCTGGCGCATCAGCGCGATCATCTCGTCGTGGAAGATCTCGCGGTGCTCGATCGTGCGCTGCAACGCTTCCTGCGGCGTGATCGTGATGTCGCGTCCGGCCTTGCCGATCACCTCCGCGTTCATGCCGCCAACTGCAGCGGCAGGCCGAGGAAATTGCGCAGCAGGTCGTGGCCATGCTGGGTCAGGATCGACTCCGGATGGAACTGCACACCTTCCACCGGCAGCGTCTTGTGACGCAAGCCCATGATCTCGTCGATCGAGCCGTCCGGGTTTTCCGTCCATGCGGTGACTTCCAGGCAATCCGGCAGCGACGACTGCTCCACCACCAGCGAATGGTAGCGCGTCGCCTCGAACGGATCCGGCAGACCGGCAAACACGCCCTGCCCGCGATGGCGCACCGGCGACGTCTTGCCATGCATGATCTGCTTGGCGCGAATCACCTTGCCGCCGAACACCTGACCGATCGCCTGGTGGCCGAGGCATACGCCGAACACCGGGATCTCGCTGGCCAGCTCGCGCAGCACGTCCAGCGATACGCCCGAATCATCCGGCGTGCCCGGGCCCGGCGAGATCATGATGTGCGACGGCTTGAGCGCGCGGATGCCGGCGATGTCCAGTGCATCGTTGCGCACCACCTTCACCTGCTGCCCCAGCTCACCCAGGTACTGCACGAGGTTGAAGGTGAAGCTGTCGTAATTGTCGATCATCAGCAACATGAAAATCCCGTATACCCGATCTCGTTGACTATTGAATTATCACACGCTGCGAAGCTACAGCAGCTTCTCCGCAAGCTCAGCCATCCATGTACTGAATGCCTTGACCGCGTAGGTGTCGGGTCGTCGCGAGGAGCTGACAAGATAGTAGCTGTCACGCGCCACGATCGCGATTTTTCCGATCCGCACCAAGGTACCCGCCTCGATCGCGTCGGCCACAAGCAGGCTTCGCGCCATCGCCACTCCCTGTCCCGCCTCGGCAGCCTGCAGCAGCAATGCGGAGTCGCTGAAATCCGGACCGAAAGTGCTTCCATCGCCACTGGTCTTGGTCTTTTCAAACCACGAATCCCACGTTTGGAAGTCGTCGCGCAACAGCACGCAACGCCTCAGGTCCGTCGCTTTGCGGATCCCCTGCCGTGCCATATATGCCGGCGACGCGACGGGAAACAGCTGCTCGTCGAACAGCTTCTGCCCGCGCAGACCTTTCCAGCGGCCGCTGCCGTAACGGATGCCCAAATCGATCTCATCGGCATCCAGATCCATCAGGTTCAACGTGGCATGCAGCTTGAAATCGATGTCCGGATGATTGGTGAGGAATACGCCAAGCCGGGGCATCAGCCAACGACTGGCAAGCGACGGCGGAGCCGTGATCGACAACCGGGCCGAATCACGATGACGCAACGAGACTCCCACCTCCGACAACTGATCCAGCGAGAGCCTGACCACCGACATCAGCCGCTCGCCGGCAGACGTCAGCATCACGTCGTGTCGGTTTCGCTGAAAAAGCTTCATTCCGTAGAACGACTCGATCGCCCTGATCTGGTGGCTCACGGCACTGGCAGTGAGATGAAGTTCTTCGGCGGTACGCGTGAAGTGACGCAGTCGCCCCAACGCCTCGAAAGTACGCAAGGTATGCATCGGCGGCAGCACATATTTCATCGTTGAATCGTACTCATCGCATATTGAAAATGGATCAGTTCACTTGGTGTGCCGGACTCCAGATACTAGCGCGGACATGTTTTCTTTGGAGCAGCATCGTGAAGCGCCTTATCAGTACGATGGTTTTCCTGATCGCCAGTACACTCGGCATAACCAGTCCAGCGGCAGCGACGCTTTCCGAGGGTTGGCAAAAAGCGAATGGCGTCAATCTGTTCTTCCGCGAGGGTGGCGACCCTCGCGCTCCCACTATCGTGTTTCTCCACGGCTATCCGCTGTCCTCCTTCATGTATGCGAAGGTCATGGACGATCTGCTGGAGATGCAGCACGGCAAAGTGCATGTGATCGCCGTCGACTATCCCGCGTTTGGCTATTCGGACGTCCCCGATCACCGGTCGTGGCCGTACACCTTCGACCATGTGGCGGATACCGTTCGCGATTTTCTCGTGGCACGCGGCATCCGGCGTTACAGCCTGTACATGCAGGACTACGGCGTTCCGGTTGGCTTTCGCCTGATCGCCGACAATCCGGCAACGATCACCGCGATCGTCGTGCAGAACGGTGTCATCCACCTCGATGGCTTTCCGTACGCACAGGATCCGAAGAGCGAGCTGCGCCGGCACTGGGATCATCGAAGCATGACGGTCGATCAGCGACGTACCGCTTACGCCCGTGGACTGACCGTGCCACACGCAGGATGGACCGACGAAGAGGGTATCGGCGCCGATGCATCGCTGCTGATGACCGAATCGGTGCAACGACCCGGCGTTGTCGAGGCGCGCAACGACTTGTGGTTCGATTACGGCAACAACCTTGGCCACTACCCGGCGTGGCAGGCCATGCTGCGAAAAATGAAGATACCGGTACTCGTCATGTGGGGAAGTCGCGACGACTTTTTTACCGTCCCCGGCGCGAAGGCTTATCTGCGCGATGCGCCACAGGCCGAGATCCACATCCTCGACGCGGGACACTTCGCCACCTTGCAGGTACCCGATGACATCGCGCGCCTGATGTCCGCCTTCATCGACCACCACCATGACGCATTTCAACCGCAGGCACGTCAACAGCCATGACGGACAAGTGCGCCGTGAAGTAATCCGCGCACCCGATGATCCGGGATTCGATGGAATCCAGGAAGCAGTGCGTGATGCGCTTCCTGGTACCTAGCGATGCCGCAGGGCGCGCGGCGCCAGCATCGCGGCGGACAAGCCGGCATCCACCAGCGGCGACGGCAGCGGCCGGCCCAGCGCCAGATTCGCGCAGGCTTCGCCCATCGCGGCGCTGGTCTGGATGCCGTAGCCGCCCTGCGCGGCGACCCAGAAGAACCCGGGTGCATCCGGTGCGAAGCCGCCGACCAGATCGCCGTCGGCGACGAACGAGCGCAGGCCGGCCCAGCTTCGCCGCGGTCGGCGGATGGTCAGCGTAGTCGCTTCCTCGATGCGGTGGATGCCCAGCGCGATGTCGTAGTCTTCCGGCTGCACGTCGTGCGGCTCCACCGGATCGGCGTTCGCGCACGTACCGAGCAGCAGGCCGGCATCGGGCTTGAAGTAATAGCTCTCGTCGAAACTGGTGATGAACGGCCAGTGCGCAGTGGCAAGATTTTCCGGCGGATCGAACAGGAAGACGGAGCGCCGCTTCGGGGTGATGCCGATCGGCGCCACCCCGGCTAGTGCCGCCACCTGATCGACCCAGGCACCGGCCGCGTTGAGCAACAGCGGCGCGCGGAACGCCTGCTCGCCATCGTCGACCTGCCAGCCGGATGCCGTATGCGTGATCGCGCGGATACCGACGTTCAGGCGCAGCTGCCCGCTACGCGCACGCAACCCGCGCAGGAAACCCTGATGCAGCTCGTTGACGTCGATGTCGGATGCGCCGGGTTCGTGCAGGCCGATCTGCGCAGCCTCAGGACGCAGCACCGGCACCATCGCCAGCACGCGGGCCTGATCGTGCAACTCGATATCGCGAGTGAACGGCGCGATCGCCTCGTACATCGCACGCACACCATCGACCTGTGCGGCGTTGCCGATGACGGTGGCACCGAGTCGCCTGAGGATAGGCTGGGCCGCGAAACCTTCCGGCGGCTGCGCGAGGAACGGGCGCGTGGCGCGGGTCAGCGTGCGCACCTGCGGCGAGCCGTAAGTCTCGCAGAACAGAGCCGCCGAACGTCCGGTGGAATGCATGCCGGCGTAGGCCTCACGCTCCAGCACCAGCACGCGCGCATGCGGTGCCATGAAATACGCAACCGACGCACCGGCCATGCCGGCGCCGATCACGATCGCGTCGAAATCCTGTACATCAAAACTCATGCGGTATCGCGCCTCGATTGTCGGGTGACCACGCTCGCGGCGGTGAGATCGGCGGTGACGTTGCCGAGCGTGGCCAGTGTGTCGGGAAGGGTGTCGACCGCCAGCATCAGGCCCAGCGGACTCAGCGGCAAGCCCATCGCCTGCGCTACCGGCAGATTGGTCGCGATGAAGGTGACCTGACCCGGCAGGCCGACCGAGCCCAGGCTGATCACCACCGCCAGCAGTGCACCGGCAACCAGTTGCGCGGCGGACAGGTCGATGCCGTACGCCCACGCGATGAACACCGCGGAGGTGACGTACTGCACCGGACTGGTCAGGCGAAACAATGTCACCGCCATCGGCAACACCAGCGCGGTGACCTGCTGCGGATAATCGAGCCGGCGATCCGCGCTTTCCAGCATCGCCGGCAACGAGGCCAGCGACGACTGCGTACTGAGCGCCACCACCTGCGCCGGCACCAACGCGGTGGCGAAACGACGGATCCGCTCGCCACCAAAGACCATCGCCACCGGCAACATCATCACGGTGACCGCCAAGTACAGCAGACACTCGACCAACACATACACACCGAGTGCACTGAGCATGCCCAATCCGGAGCGCGCGCATACCGACAGAATCAGCGTGAACACGCCCAACGGCGCAGCCCACAGCACCCAGCGCACGATCACGATCATCGCATCGCTGATCGCCTGGAAAAATTCCATCAGCAGCGCCCGCCGCGCCGGCGCGATCCGGGTCAACGCAAAACCGAGGAACAGAGCGAATACCACCAGCGGCAGCATCGCGCTCTGCGCCGCCGCCATGATCGCGTTGTTCGGTACGATCGCGGTGAGTGCATCGACCCAGCTGACCGGCGCCGCCTGTGCGGCCGACGGCAACACCGCGTGACCGAGCGCCACGGTCAACACCGGGTTGTGCGGAAACAGCGCGAACACCAGCGGCGCCGCCAGCGCGGCAAACAGCGCGCCGCCGGTCAGCACCACGATGAATACCACGATCGCGCGCCGCGCGATGCGGCCCGAGGCCGCCGCGTCGGTGGCGGTATTCACGCCGACCACCACCAGCGCCAGCACCAACGGCACCACCGTCATCTGCAACGCGTTCAACCACAGCTTGCCGATCGGCTGCGCCACGTTGGCAACCTGCAGCGCCAGCGGCGGATTCCAGCCGACCAGCAACAGCCCGATCAGCGCACCAGCCACCAGACCGGTGAGCACGCGCGCGGTTGCACTCACGGCGTGGCACCTGTCACGGTGATCGCCGGCAACTGCCAGTCCGTGCGCAGAAGCGCGTATTCGTGCTGCGGCAGCAGGATGAAGATCGGCTCGTCTTCCGGCCGTAGCCAGGCCAGCAGCGACTGCATCACCGGCGGCGTCATCGCAGTGCAACCTGCCGTCGCATCGGTCGGCGATTGCCACAGGTGCGCGAAGATACAGCTGCCCGCCAGCGGTTTCGCCTGTGGGTTCTGCTCGATCACGAAACCCATGCGGTAGCGCTCGTCGCCGTCGGCGTGCAGGTCGCGCCGCATCGGTTCGGTGGAACCTTTCACCGCGTCAGCACCGACCACGTTCGCATCGACGATGCGGTTGTAGTACGCCGCGCCGCTGACGTCGACGCAATACTCGGTGGCGTTGAGTGGCAGATATGGCATCGCGGTGTCGACACGGCTCGCGTAGCCGAAGGTATCGCCGATGCGGAATACGCCGGCCGGGCTGCGGTTGTCGCCTTCGCGCTTGACCGGTCCGCCACTTTGCGGCGCGTTCAATCCCAGACCCCAGGCCGCGCCGTTGCGGCCGATGGTGACCGGCGCGTCGATGCCCGCCGCCACCCAGCCACGCTCACTCCGCGTATACGTCCGCAGCGTGCCGTGATCGGCGTCCCAGTCGGCAATAGTGACCAGCACCAGCTGGCGCGCACTGGTCCAACGCGGTGTCGTGCTGCCGCGATGCAGGCATCCCGCAAGCAGCAAGAAAGCCAATGACAGGCCGAGCAGATGCGCAGCGTGCAACCATCCCTCTCCGAAAGAGGGTGCCGGCGAACGTTCGTGGCAGGTGGCGATTTTTTTCACAAGCTCTCCAGCCCGCAGATCTCGCGGACGCCCAAGCCGGGCGCATCCGTCACTGAGATTTCCGATTCGTTGAAGATTACCCCACCGTCGACCGGATTGAATTGGCACAGCGAGGGACCGTCCAGGTCGACCTTGGCGATCGCCACGTGCAACGCGGTCTTGAACGGAGTCTTCAGCGGTACCCGCAGCATGCCCAACTGGATGTCGGTGATTTTCATGGGCAAGCCTTCATGGAATCCGTGTCTTTGGTTTCTTCTTGATGCAAGTGGCGACTGGTTCAACGACGGATACGCACGATGCTCGTCATACGGTCGACAAAGGTCTGTTGATCGTCGAACAGCATCGGCAGCAACGGGGTCACCGACACCGCGTTGAGCTTGATGTGCGCGATGCTGCCGTCGCTTTTGCGATAGTTCATGTCGCCCACGTCGTGGATCACGTACGGCTGGCCACCGACCTGGCCAATCACCAGCATCACGTGACCGGGTATGTAGACCAGGTCGCCGACCTGCAGCTCGTGCGCTGCCTTGATCCGCACCTCGCGACTGTCCTTGTCGGTGAACAGGCGATGCTCCAGCACTGGACTGACCGCCTGCCTGCTGGTGTCGCGTGGCATCTGCACGCCCATGCTGCGATACACGTCGGAGACGAAACCGCTGCAGTCGCGACCATCGTACGCATGACCCCAGCCATAGCGCTCACCGAGGAACTTGAACGCCTGGCCGATGATGTTGGCCGGTGTCAGCGGCAGATAGTCGCTCGCTGTGTCCGTATTCTTCTGCAGCAGCGCCGGTGAGAACTGCAGCTTGCCGTCGGCGCCGCGCAGCGGCAGCTGCAGCGTGTAGGCGGCATACGGCGTCTGGCCGTTGACCGGTTGATCCGCAGGCAGATCAGTCTGCAGCGGCACGCGCGTACTCATGTCGAGCGGCAGTTGCGAGACGCCTGGAACCTCACGCGTGAATACGGTGCGCTCGGTAGCGCCGGTAATCACCCGATAAGGCGTCTTGTCTGCATAGCCGAAGACCTGCGCGGCGCTGCCTTCAGCCACGTTCTCCTTCTCGGTCCATGCGGCATAGCGCGGGCTCACCACGAGCAACCAACGGCCGTCGCGACTAACGTGCGCGATCACTACCGGCACGCCGGGAAACTCGGCGGTTTCCTGGAAGCGGTCGATGTCGGTATCGCCCATCGAGCTGAATACGCGCAAGTGGGTCGGAAAGCTGCGCAACGACGCGCGACGCACCACCAGGCCGTAGCGTGTGGCCTGCTGTGCGGGGATGTCGGGCAGCGCGAGATTGTCGACCAGCGTATCCAGCATCGCCGACGAAACGGGCTGGCCGTCGACGTCATACAGCGGCTGCTTCGGCCGTTCCGACACCGCATTGATCCAGCCAGCCACCTGCTCGCGCGTCAAGGTTTCCGGCAGCGCATGCAAGTCGTGCATCGAAGGGTCGATCTGCAACAGCTTCGCGTTCTCTGTCGCGATCGCGGCGCGATCGAGAATCACGCGATCGGGCTGCTCCTGCCGCCTGATCCAGTACGCCGGCGTGAGCTGTGCATCGCCCACGCCGATCACGCCCGAGGGCGGGATCGTCAGCGTCGGCGCGGCATCGCGCGCTTGCAGCGGTATCGCAACGAGACCCAGCGCTAGAAGAGCTGCCGCAAACATTGGAAGTCGCATTTTCATGGTTCCTTGTTGAGACGGCATCACGTGCTCGCCAGCATCGACAGCACGGACGCCACCAGCAGGCCAAAGCCGGCAACAACACGCGCACTATCGGTTAGAACGCCAACACCTGATCGGTATATGTCTCGACCAATGCACTGAAGGGCCGGCCGTCATCGGCGAACAGCAACGCACGATGCTGCAGCAGCAGATGCGGCATCACCAGCGGACCTGCGGCCGGCTGCGCCTGCGCGCGATGCAACTCCCAGCCGGCGGGCAACGGTGACCATAGCAAGTCGGCGCTCAAGGTCTTGCGGCGAAAATGCAGCGGCTGCACCACCTTGCCGAACGGCACCTCACTGCTGTCGAGCTGGCGATTCATCGCTACCGTCAACCGGTTCGGCAGATACCAGTTGTCCGCTTCGGACAGCACGTGATCGCCACAGGTCAGCTGCACCCGGCGATACTTCACCGGCTCCTTCACATCGATCGCCAGCTGCGTGCGCAACTCGGGTGGCAACGGCTTGTCCACGCCACGCACGCGTTGCGCGATGACGCGCGCCGGCGACGCCATGTGATGTACGCCACACCAGCGCTCCAGCGTCAGCGTGGCGCTGTCGTGGCTGAGCAGGTCGGCATTGAGGGTTTGCAGGAGGGCCAACGCCTGGACGCGGGCTAGCGGCGTGTCGGACCATTTCGGCACTGCGGCACCGCGCGCGATGGCAGCGTTGCAGCCGATCACCGACAGCGCCGCCAACAGGCACGTCCAGCAGTAACGCTTCACAGTCCTTTCGCCGCCTGCGCCACCGCGCGGAACAGCGCGCGACCCTTGTTCATCGTCTCCTCCCACTCGGCAGCGGGATCCGAGTCGTAGACGATACCGGCACCTGCCTGGACGTGCAGGCGGCCGTTCTGGATCACCGCGGTGCGGATCGCGATGGCGGTGTCGGCATCGCCCCACCAGCCGATCCAGCCGATCGCGCCGGCGTAGATGTTGCGCTTGTACGGTTCCAGCTCCTGGATGATTTCCAGCGCGCGGATCTTCGGCGCGCCGCTGAGCGTGCCGGCCGGGAACGTGGCTTTCAGCACGTCCATATAGCTGAGGTTCGGCTTCGCGGTGCCCTGTACCTGCGAGACGATGTGCATCACGTGCGAGTAGCGCTCGATCGCAAATGAATCGCTGACCTCGACGCTACCGGTCTCGCTGATGCGGCCGATATCGTTTCGGCCCAGATCGATCAGCATCACGTGCTCGGCGCGCTCCTTCGGGTCGGCCAGCAACTCGGCTTCCAGCGCCTGATCTTCGGCCTCTGTCGCACCGCGCTTACGCGTGCCTGCGAGCGGACGTACTACCACCTTGCCATCCTTCAGCCGCGCCAGGATTTCCGGCGAGGAGCCGACGATCTGCGTATCGCCCAGATCGACGAAGTACATGTACGGCGACGGGTTCAACGCGCGAAGCGCGCGATACACGTCGACCGGTCGCGCGTTGAAACCCACGCTGAGCCGCTGCGACGGCACCACCTGGAAGATGTCGCCGGCGCGAATGTATTCCTTCGCACGCTCGACCATCGCCTCGAATTCTGGCTTGGTGAACGAGGATTTGAAATCGCTCTCGTCCAGCGCGATCGACTGGGTAAGCTGCGGATACGAGGCACCGCCCTGACGCAGCCGGTAGACCAGCGCATCGAGCCGGCGCTGCGCCTCGGCGTAAGCCTGCGGCTGCGCCGGATCGGCGTGCACGATTAGATACAGCCGGCCCTTGAGGTTGTCGAATACCGCGACTTCCTCGGCCAGCATCAGCAGCACGTCGGGCGTGCCCAGTTCGTCGGCGCGATCCCATTGCGCCAGCCGGGGTTCGATGTAGCCGATCGTCTCGAAACCGAAGTAGCCGACCAGGCCACCGCTGAACGCGGGCAGTTGCGGCAGCCGCGGCACGTCGTACTGCTGGCGCAGCTTTTCGATCTCACCGAGCGGATCGTCGAGATGACGGCGCTCGGTGACCTCGCCCGAATCCTCCACTTCCAGCTCGTGGCCGCGCAGGCGATACACCCGCTTCGCCGGCAGGCCGATGATCGAATAGCGTCCCCAGGTGGCGCCGCCCTCGACCGATTCGAATAAGAAGGTGTACGGGCCATCGGCCAGCTTCAGGTACACCGACAGCGGCGTGTCGAGGTCGGAGAACACCTCGCGCACCAGCGGTATGCGCGTATGCCCCTGGGCAACCAGCGCGTCGAATTCGTCTCGGGAGATCACGTTGCAGATCCACAGATGGGAGGCACATCAAGATAACAGTCCGCGCTTGCACGAGCACGCTCCGTGGCGGCTGCTTGTTTCACTGCGACCGCCGCACTACTCTCGGCCTCAGGGGATCCGGTCGAAGCATGGGGCTCGATTGCGTTTGATGATTTGCGAGGCGCAAGCAATATCGGCTTGCCTCTCCCGGCATGCGCGTGACGATTTTGCATGTAATTGCCTTGCCGAAGGCCGCCTCCGCGAAAATCCTTCAGACGTTGCCAATGGACGCGTGGCGTCTGGAATCCATGGTGAACAACAGGGAGTTCGACGTGACCAACGGTGACCAGATATGGATTGGACAGAACGGCGAGAAGTACGGCCCATACAGTGAAGCGAATGTTCGTCAGTGGCTGAGAGAGGGCAAGCTGACAGCGGATGCTCTTGCCTGGCGCGATGGCATGGCCGGCTGGGTTCCGCTCGCCAGCCTGTTTCCTGCGGCGGCAACCGATGGGCCGCTGCCTCCACCGCTGGCCGCTGGCAATGTTCCACCGCCATTTGCTAACGCCCGTGCGACAGCCATGCCTGAGTCGTTTTCGGCACGACGAGATGAGTCTCTGGGCGCAGCCCGAACTGATCGTGCTGATCTCCCCACACCGCCGTCATTGCACTGGGCCCTGGTCTGGCTGTTTACCGTGCTCACGGTCGGCATCTTCGGCATCATCTGGCCGTTTATCCAGGCCAACTGGGTACGCAAGATTGATCACCAGAGCAAAGCCACGCTTCTGCTCGGCCTCGCCATGGCTTGCCTGGTCATCGGCTACCCGCTCTACTTCGCCGGCCTCGCATCCATGGCTAACGGAGGTGGCGGCAAAGTCGGCTTTGGCGGCTTGTTACTACTAGCCTACTGGGTGCTTTACCTCGTGGCCTATTTCTCGATGGCCGGCTCGATGCGAGACAGACTCACAAGCCGGGAGCTGCCGTTGGAAATCGGTGGCGTCACCCTGTTCTTCTTCAGGATGTATTACCTACAGGGCCAGCTGAGCTGGCTCGCTCGCTGGAAGCACACGGGACAAACCACGCCGAAGGCATCCAAGGAAGTCTTCTGGGCAATTTTCTGTATCGTGCCTTTCGTTATTGGGATCCTCGCTGCGATCAGCATTCCTGCTTATCAGGATTACATCATCCGCAGCCAGGTCTCCGAAGGCCTTGTACTCAGTGGTGGCGCGAAGATCGCGGTGTCCGAGTACTACGCGAACCATCAATCGCTGCCGCCCGACAATCCGTCTGCCGGCCTAGCAGCGAGCACTTCGATCACTGGCAAGTATGTCTCCAGTGTGGACATCTCGGGCGGCAAAATCATTGTGACGTTCGACTCGGCCAGCGCCAATACCAACATCCGCCAAGACGTGCTGGTACTGAGCCCATCACAAGACGGCAGCGGCCGTCTTAACTGGCGCTGCGGCGGCCCGGAAACCACTGTGCCGCAAAAATACCTGCCGATCTCCTGTCGCGAGCATTAAATAGGCTGCTGGGCTGGTTCGGGCCTCCGCGCCAGCCCAGCATCCAACGATGGCAGCGCGTCAGCTGCTCAGCCGCTGCCGTGGCATGCCATGCAGGCGCAGCGAGAACGCCACGCCGCTGCCGTCGTCAAGGTTGCGCGCACTGGCGATGCCGCCATGGCGTTCGGCGACCAGGCGCACCACGTACAGGCCCAGGCCCAGGTGCGGCGCATCGCCGGGGGTGGCCTTGTCGCGCAAGCTGACCAGCGAATCGAACAATCGGCCCTGCATCGCCTCGGGCAGCAGCGGCCCCTGATTGGCCAGCTCGATCTCGGCGCCGTCCGGTGCGGCGTGCAGGCTCAACCGCAGCCAACCATGTTCGGGCGTGAACGACAGCGCGTTGTCGAGCAGCTTGTCCAGCGCCTGCGCGACCAACTCGGGTGCGCAGTGCAGGCGCAGCGGTGCGTCGGGCAACACGCAGTCGAGTCGGCGCGCGCCGATCAGCGCCCGGTAGGCATCGGCACAGCCGCGCACCACATCGCGCAGGTCGACGTCTTCGGGTTCGGCTGCGGTGATCGAACGCTCCATCCGGCTCGACTCGCTCATCGCGCGCACCAGCGCACCGAGCCGGGCCACGCCGTCGCGGGCGCGGGCCAGGTACGGCTGCGCCTCGGCCGGCAGCGCGGCCCGCTCCTGCAGCGCGTGCTCCAGGTTGTCCAGCGACGATTTGACGATCGCCAGCGGCGTATTGAGCTCATGCGAGAGTTTCGATGCCAGCGTGCGCAGGTAATCGGTGTAACCACCAACCACCTCGAACAATTGCTCGAAGCTGCGCGCGAGGTCGCCGATCTCATCCGGCGCATCGGTCATTGGGAATTTCCCATGCTCGAAAAGGCCATCCAGACGTCCGTCGTTGAGTTGCGCTCGCTCGGCCGCATTGCGCAGCCGGCCCAGCCGCAAACTGAGCCTTGTAGCGAAAGCGAGCAGGATGCCGCCAGCAACCAGCAGCACGCCGAAGCTGGTCAGCAGCAAGCCAAGCAAAGCCTTGTTAGCCAGCAGCGGCACGCTGCGGCTGGCCTGTTCAAGCAGCAGCACGCCATCGATCTTGCCAGCGCGTTCGATCGGCACCGCAGCGGCCAGCACCACGCTGCCGCGTTCCTCACCACTGCGCCAGACCGAAACCGGCTTGCCGGCGCTCGCCTCGCGGACTTCGCCCGTGTCCAGCCGCGGCACGTCCTGTGACCACGGATTTGCATCCTGCAGCCGGGTCGCCAGCAGCGAACGATAGACCAGCGAGGCAAACCAGCCCGGCTGGCCGTCGCTGCCCGGCGTCGTGTTCAGCCGGCCACTGCGTGCCAGCAACCAGCCATGCGGCGCCAGCACGCGCGCCTGAACGCGGTCGGGCACCAGCTGTGCCAGTTCACTGGAAAGTTTGTCCGAGTAACTCTGCAAGGCCCGCGTATCGGACGCCATCTGATCGCCGCCGTTCGCCGCATCGTAGACGCCAACGCCGAGTGCGTGCAGCCGCAGGTTGCGCGGCAAGCGCAGCTCGACCTGATAGCCGCTACCGTCCTCCTGCCACTGCGCAGCGAACAGGTCGGGCAGGCCATCGACCGCCGGATCGAGCGGCCGTGCCGCAAGCGGCCCCGGCGCCGCGCTGGCCAGCAGGTAGCGCCGCTGGCCGTTGGCATTGGCCAACGTCAGGATCAGGTGGTCGGCCGCCAGCGCGTTCGCATCGTCGGCATCGGCGCGCGTGCGGCGGGTGTTGCGCACGACGGCATAGAGGTACAGCCCGTCATCATTCTCGGCCAGCAGCAGCTTGCCATGCTGACCCAGCGGCTGACTCCACGGCGTCAACGGCGCCCAGTCGTCGCCGTAGCCATCCACGGTGATCGGCCCCGGCGCCGGCTGCACGTACCAGGCCGGGCCCGACTCCGGCTGCACCGCACCGGTCACCACCAGACTGCGCGCCACTGCACCCGCCGACGCCAGCAGCGCCTGCGCCTGACCATCGCGCAACAGCGCCTCCATCTGCCGCACGTACAACCAGCCGGCAATCGGCAGCGCCAGCGTGCACAGGGCGACCAGCAGAAGTTTTCGGCGCAGAGTCATCGGTTGCGACGATCAGCGGCCATGCACGGGCAACGCTGCCACGTCCTGCATCCAGCGCGTAGCCACTACCACCTGCATGAAGTCGTCGAGCAGCGCGCGCCGTGACGGATCGGCATCGTCGAACGCCATCGACCAGCTCAACCGGATGCCGCTGAGCTGTCCCGGATCGCAGAACGCGACCACGTCGTCGACGTGGTCGCTGCCCTGATAGACGCTCGCCTCACATGGCATGTTCCGCTGCCGTACCACAAAGCCGGAAACCTTGCCGGCCGGATCGTGCTGCAGATAACGCTTGCGGTCAGCCTGTACCTCGGCCGCCAGCGTGGGCAGCTTGCGCGGCGACACATTAAGCACCATCACCCGCTGCGGCTTGCCGCTCCATTCGCCCTGATAGAGCACCGCATCGACGCCGATCGCATGCGCATAGATGCGGCAGTCGCGCGTCCAGCCGGCCGGCGTGGTGACAGCGATCGCCCATGCGGGCGCATCGCCATCGCGCGCACCGTGCGCCAGCACATTGTCAGCCGGCGTGGCTGCGTGCGCCAGCGCGGTGAACATGCAGAATGCCAGCAGCACGCGTCGCGTCACGGCTTCCACCGATAACCCACGCCGTGCACGGTCTCGATCGCGTCGAACTCCGGCGCCACCGCGATGAATTTCTTGCGGATGCGCTTGATGTGCGAGGTGATGGTGGCGTCGTCCACGACGAGTTCCGCCTCGCGCATCAGCTGGTCACGATTCTTCACGTGGCCGGGGAAGCGGATCAACGTGTGCACCATCCAGAACTCGGTGACGGTAAGCGGCACTTCCTCGCCGTTCCAGCTGATCCGCATGCGCTCGGACTCCATTTTCAACGCGCCATGTTCGATCACCGTCTCGCTGGACATCGGCGCCTTCAGCGACTCGATGCGGCGGAACAGCGCGGCAATGCGCGCGGCCAGCTGATGCAGGCTGGTGTCCTTGCTGAGGTAGTCGTCGGCGCCTAGGCGCAGACCGGAGATCACGTCGAAATCCGAATCGCGCGCGGTAAGGAAGATCAGCGGCAAGGTGGATGACTTTGCGCGCAACTCGCGGCACAGATCGAAACCGCCTTCCGGCTCGTCGCCGAGGCCGATGTCGATGATCACCAGCTCCGGCAACCGCATCGCGAATGCGGTGGAGGCTTCGCGCCGCGAGCCGTAACCGCGCGCGTCGTAGCCGAAGCGGTTGAGCGCCTCGACGTAGTTGGCACGGATCAACGGTTCGTCTTCGACGATGGCAATGCTGCGGCCCATGGCGCGCTCCCTGAGTAGTGCGCGCAGCGTGCTATGCGAACCGCCGCGACGCAAGCCACCCAACGCGAGTGCCCGCGTTTCGCCACAAGCCAGCGGCAAGCCGGCCCGATTGTGCCGGCGCCAGCGCCCGGGCCGGATGTTTGATGTACATCACGCACCACGCAGAGAGCCGAACCATGTCGAAAATCGAATCCAAAGTTAGCGACCCGAACGCCGAGTTGCGCAGCTTCGAGCCGCTGCGCGTGACGCTGGCGCTGGGTGCCCTGCTGCTCGGCTTCCTGCTCAGCCTTCACTGAGGTGAGCGCCATGCACACGTCCCGTTTCAACCCATATCAGTTTGATCAGTTTGCCGTGGAAGGCATCCGGGCGTTCGGCGCGAAGGGAATCGCGCCGAACGCGGGGCACGAGGAGACCGATCCCGACTGGCAACCCGTATAAGCCGTCATACCCGCATTCCGTCCGACATGGTGGTTCCTTTCCCCTCCTTGCGAGGGGATTTTTTCAACCTGAACCCGACCAGCCGCCGAGTCTGCGCGTTCATAATTCTGTCGGGAACCAAACCGGATCGACCCGGTCAGAATGAACGATTGGTAGCGTTCCATTGCCGTGGAACGTGCCGGTACGGCAACTGACCCTCCCTCTGCAGCGGTCGTATCGGCACACCACCAATCGATGATGTTTCCTCTCACGTCCCGACGACGTTTATCCCGGCGCAGCCGTTCACTGCGCCGGGATTTTTATGCGCGGATGTTTTGTGGCGGAGGTCGCTGGGTAGCCGACGCTCAGTCAATCGGCCTACGCATCGCGGCCGGAAATTTCAGCCGATAGCCTTGCGCATGGCGTCGATCTCGACACGGTAATCCTTGGCATGGAAGATCGCCGAACCGGCGACAAAGGTGTCCGCTCCGGCAGCGGCAATCGCGCCGATGTTGTCCGCGGTGACACCGCCATCCACTTCGAGCCGGATCGCACGGCCGCTGGCCTCGATGCGCTGGCGTGCCTGGCGCAGCTTGTCCAGCGTCCCGGGAATGAATTTCTGCCCACCGAAACCCGGATTGACCGACATGATCAGGATCAGGTCGAGCTTGTCCATCACGTAGTCCAGATAATCCAGCGGCGTGGCCGGATTGAACACCAGTCCGGCCTGGCAACCCGACTCCTGGATCAGTCCCAGCGTGCGGTCGATATGCTCGCTCGCTTCCGGATGAAAGCTGATCAGGCTGGCGCCGGCCTTGGCGAAGTCCGGCACGATGCGGTCGACCGGCTTGACCATCAGATGCACATCGATCGGCGCGGTAATGCCGTACTTGCGCAGCGACTGCAGCACCATCGGGCCGATCGTGAGATTCGGCACGTAATGGTTGTCCATCACGTCGAAGTGCACCCAGTCGGCGCCGGCGGTCAATGCGGCGGCGGTGTCCTCGCCCAGTCGTGCGAAATCGGCGGCGAGGATGGACGGGGCGATGATCGGGGTCTGTTTGCTCATGATTTTTCTCGGTGCGGAAACGTGCCGGGCCATGCCGGATCAAGCTTACTTGAAGCCGCGCTGTTCCTTGATCCGGTCGTACGCGGCATTGATCTCGCTGGCGCGCGACTCGGCACGCTTGCGCATGTCTTCGGGCAGATCGCCAAGGCGATCGGGGTGATGTTCGGAAATCAGCTTGCGATAGGCGCGCTTCACCGCGCGATCGTCGACGGTGCGCTCGATGCCGAGCACGGCGTATGGATCCGGCCCTTGCGGCGTGCGCTGCGGCGGTGCGTAGCCGCCACCAGCCGAACCGCCGTACCCGTAGCCGCGCTGGCCGCCAGCACCGGCGTTCCACGCGTAACCCTTCATCGCCATCAGCGCCATCAGCTCCATGTCGCTGACCCGCAGCGCGAACGCGAGCTGGCGCAGGATCGACATTTTCTCTGGCGCCGGATTGCCCTCGGCCAGCACCGTCTCGATCACCACATCGAGCACCGGGAATGCATGGTCGCGGCGCATGCCGACCCAGTTGCGCAACGCGGTGATGGTCTGGGTCACATCGAATTCCGGCTGCTTGCCGATGTTGAAGCTGACCGCGGCCTGCTTGCGCTGCTCGGCATCCAGCCCGATCCGCGTCATCAGTCGCTCGGCCACGGCGATCTCCGCCTCCGACACACGGCCGTCCGATTTCGCCACCGCGCCAAGCAGAGTGAACAACGGCCCGACATAACCACCGGCTTCCGGCGTGGCCTGCTTGCGTTGGCTGTGGCGCAGGTTGTCAAAGATGAAGCCGATCACCGCGCCGGTGATCGCGCCGGGCAGATGGCCGATGATCAGACCGAAGAACGCGAACCACATCGTGTACGTAAAACTCATGGACGGGCCTGCGGCTGCGGCGACTGTGCGCTGTACCAGCGCGCCAGCGCGTCGAGGTCGACGGCGCTGACCGGGCCGATCGCAGCACGCATCACCGGCACGTTGCGGCTGCCGTCGCGGTACTGCTTGAGCGCGTCGCGCAGATAGTCCAGCTGCTGGCCGGCCAGGTTCGGTACGCCCGGCATCACGGCGTGGCCGGTGCTGCCGTGGCAGGCCGCGCACAGGCCCAGCCGGGTCGGCGGTGATGCCGTCGTCTGGCTCCAGGCAAGGGCTGGAATGGCGGTGGCCAGGCACAGCACCGCGATCAGTAGGATTCGCATCGGCAACACATGGGGATGAAGGCGGGCAATTCTAGCAGTGACCATTGGCATGGCCGGCTGGTGCGACTTTTCGGCATGCCGACCACAGCAGCTAGAATAGGCAACCTCCCCGCCTGCGGAACCTCTCGCCGTGCCCACCACCTTGCTGCAATCGAACCTGCCCGGCCTGCAACTGATCCATCGCGGCAAGGTGCGCGATGTCTACGCGCTCGACGACGAGCGGCTGCTGATGGTCGCGACGGATCGGCTGTCGGCGTTCGACGTGGTGCTGCCGAATCCGATTCCGGGCAAGGGCGAGATGCTTACGCAGATCTCCAATTTCTGGTTCGACAAGACCGCGCACCTGCTGCCGAACCATCTGCTCGACGTGCCGCTGGCCGACGTGCTGCCGCCCGGCACCGACCTGGCGCTGTACGCGAAGCGTGCGGTGGTGACGCGGCGCTTGCAGCCGGTGCCGGTCGAGGCGATCGCCCGCGGTTATCTGATCGGTTCCGGCTGGAAGGATTACTGCGCCACTGGTTCGTTGTGCGGTATCACGCTGCCGGCCGGACTGCAGCAGGCGCAACAACTGCCCGCACCGATCTTCACCCCGTCGACCAAGGCCGCCGTCGGCGACCACGACGAGAACGTGAGCTACGACATGGTGGTCAACGCCGTGGGCGCCGAACTGGCCGGCCAGGTGCGCGACGCCACCCTGGCGATCTACCGCTGGGCCGCCGCCTATGCAGCCGAACGCGGCATCCTCATCGCCGACACCAAGTTCGAGTTCGGTACCGACGCGGACGGCAAGCTGTACGTGATGGACGAGATGCTGACGCCCGACTCCTCGCGCTTCTGGCCCGCCGACGAATACCGCGTCGGCATCAGCCCGCCCAGCTACGACAAGCAGTTCGTGCGCGATTATCTCGAAGCGCAGGGCTGGAACAAGATTGCACCCGGCCCGGTGATCCCGGACGAGGTGATCGCGCGCACAGCCGCCAAATATGCCGAGGCATTGCAGCGCCTGGCCGGTATCCAACTCAGCTGAAGCTGAATCCGACGGGGGAAATCCAGATGCGCGATATGCAGAGCTGGCTCGACAGTTACAGCAGCGATCACCAGAACCCGACCAACCAGCTGCTCCACTGGGTTTGCGTGCCGCCGATCGTGTGGTCGGTGATCGCACTGCTGTGGACGATCCCGGTGCCGGCCACACTCTTCCGTCCCGGCACGGTGGCGGTCGCAGTGATGGTGCTGGCGTTCTACTGGTACTGGAAGCACTCGCGCCGTCTGGCGATCGCATTGCTGATCGCATTCACGCTACTCGGCCTGCTCACCAACCTGCTGTACTACCGGCTCGGCGGTGCCTCGCTGTGTTACCTGGCACTCGGCGTGTTCGTGGTCGCCTGGATTGGCCAGTTCATCGGGCACAAGTTTGAAGGGCGCCGCCCCAGTTTCCTCACCGACCTGTCGTATCTGCTGATCGGTCCCGCCTGGCTGATGGCCAAGCTGCTGCATGCCTTGGGATTCAAGCAAGTCGTATGACAACCCTGCTTACCGTGATCAGCAGCCTGCTCTGGTGGGTGCTGTACAGCAGCATGGCGGCACTGGTGTTCGCGCTGATCGGCTGGTCGGTACTACGCTGGACCGAGCGCTGCGCGGTGGTGTTCAACCGCATCTACTTCGCCTGCCTGCTGTGGACCATGATCGGCATGCTGCTGATCGCCGGCGTGGCCGCGTACGAAGGCCATCTGCATCCGCCCTACGCGGCATTGCTCAACTCCGGATTGCTGCGTGTCGCGCTGGTGCTGGACATGCTGATCGGCACCGTGCTGCTGTGGTGGCTCACCCCGCGCACCGACGCACACCGCATCCGCCCCGGCAGCGCCTGCATGGCGGTCGCCGCGATCATGGCGATCAGCTTCGGGATCGCCACCAGCCTGGCGTGATCCAACTGCTGCACTACACAGAAAGGGGCGGATTGGATCCGCCCCTTTCTGCATCGGCACGACTAAAAACGAGCCCACACACTCAGTGCATGCTGAACATCGCAATGCCGAACACCATCGCCAGGATCAAGCCGATGATCAGGGCCAGCACGAAACCGATCACCATGTAGAGCAGCTCCACCAGGCACGCCTTGCCGTAGCCGATCTGGCTACCGTCCCGCGCCAGCAGCAGATAGTTGATCACCGCGGCACCGACCAGGAACTGCACCACCACCGAGAACAGACCACTCGCGCCGCCGTGCAACAGCATGCCCAGCACCACCGAGGCCACCACCACGGCAATCGCCGTCAGTACCACTGCTCCCAGCGAACGCAGGTAGGACGGCATGTAGCCGACCGCCAACCGGAACGCCACCGACAGCGCCAGCGCAGCGATCAGGATGCCGCCCACGAACATGACCAGCATGGCCATCATGCCCATGCCAGCCAGTGCAGCAAACGAAGAAGTACCCATAGAACCCCCTTTGAGTTGAAGAAAACCGCGAGGTGGCATCCCATGCCATCCCCTCCCCGGCGGTAGCGCCAGCCTAGCGGATTCCGCGCCCGGCAGGCTCACTGTCTCCCCGCGCGAGATCGGCGCAAGCTATAACTCTCCGCTTGCTTGCGAGATGTCCCATGAGCCTGCGTAGCCTGTTCGTCGACTTCAACAGTTACTTTGCCTCGGTCGAACAGCACGAGGATCCGGCCCTGCGCGGCCGGCCGGTCGGCGTGGCGCCGGTCGCCGCCGAAACCACCAGCCTGATCGCCGCCAGCTACGAGGCGAAGGCGTTCGGTGTCGGCACCGGTACGCTGGTACGCGAGGCGCGACGGCTGTGCCCCGGCATCGAGATCCGCGTGGCGCGACCGGAACGCTACGTGTACTGGCACCACCGCCTGATCGAGGCGATCGACCACGCGATCCCGATTGCCCGCGTCGGCTCGATCGACGAAGTCGCCTGCGAACTGGTCGGCCACCAGCGCCGGCGCGACGTCGCCGAGGCCATCGCGCAGCAGGTGAAGGATGAAGTGGCGCTGGCCGCGCCCGGCGGCGCGATCCGCTGCTCGATCGGCATCGCGCCGAACGACTTCCTCGCCAAGACCGCTTCGGACATGCGCAAACCCGACGGTCTCACCGTGATCGAACAAGCCGACTTGCCGCAGGCATTGCACAGTCTGGAGCTGCGCGACCTGTGCGGCATCGGCCATTCCATGGAAGCGCGCCTGCACGACACCGGCATCACCACCGTGGCCCAGCTCACCGCCGCCGACAAACATCGGCTACGGCACGCGTGGGGCAGCATCGAAGGCGAGCGCATGTGGGGCCTGCTGCGCGGCGCCTGGTTGCCAACCGCGCCCACCGAGCGCGGCTCGATCGGCCACTCGCACGTACTGGGTCCGGAGCTGCGCAGCGCCATCGGCGCCCGCGCCGTGTTGAAGAAACTGCTGGTGAAGGCGGCGATGCGCATGCGCCGCGAGGAAATGCTCAGCGGTGCCATGGCCGTGCGCATCCGCTTCATCGGCCACGACCAACGCTGGGAACGCGACCTCGCGTTCGATCCCACCGACGACAGCCGCGAACTGCTGCGCCTGCTGAACGGCATGCTGGACAGCGGTAACCGCCATCGCCCGTTACCTGGCCCGGCAAATGCCACGCCACTATCCGTCAGTGTGACCCTCACACGGCTGGTGCCGCGTACGCAGAGCAGTGGCTCGCTGTTTGCACCGACCGAAGATACCGGCCGCATCGACGCACTGGTCGATCGCATCAACGCGAAATTCGGCTACAACAAGCTCTACTTTGGCGGCATGCAGCTGGCGCTGGAACACGACGCCGCACCGATGCGCATTCCGTTCAACCGCATTCCCGATACCGAGAGCGAGAACGAGGCCGCACATGAGAGCGATGCAAGCCATAATCCCTTGTGGCTGCAGACGATGAACCGCTTCAAGGTGATCGCCGAAGGTGAACATCGCAAACGCGATCGCAACAAGCGTGGTCAGTGAGCAACTTTGTAGTTCGTCTCACTCACCGTCTCAACAAACCCGCCAAACGAAATATCGGTGATCCCCACCAGCCCGATATGACTGTTTTCGCCATCGAGCAGGCGGCCGGTTACTGGCTGATCGGCGTACTGAAACCAGTGCGCGCCGACGATATCCGGATCGGCAGCAGCGGTGGCGACGAAACGTGCATACGCCTCGCCGCGTTGCTGTTCGTTCCATACCGACACGACGCCCTTGCCGAACGGACCGCGGTCGTCGGAGCCGAAGTGGAATTCGCTGATCAGCGCCGGCTTGTCCAACTGGTGCATCGCAGTCGCGTCGAAGCCGTGCTGCGGCAGGTCGGCGTAGACATTGAAGCTGACCACGTCGCAATACTGCGCGCAGGCGGCGACCGCTTCAGGCGTGTTCACCGCGAAGCGGCCGCCGAGGAACAGGTGGTGCGGATCGTGCCGGCGGATCGCGTCGGCCACGCCGCGGAAATAGGTGTCGGCGTAGCGACGCAGCCACGCGCTGTAATCTGCGGCGATCGCCGAGTGCGCGTCATTCGGCGCGGGCGCGGCGAAGCCGGTGACGTTCAGCGCCTCCCATGAACTCAGCGCGATGCCCCAGGCGGCGGACAGCGTTTCCGGTGCCACATACTGCTTGCGCAACATCGCGATGAACACCTGTTTGGCCGGACTCTTCGCGTCGCCGGCGAGCGTACCCACGGCCAGCCCCCAGCGCCCTTGCGGGCCGCTGCCGGCCCAGGCCAATTCGTTGTCGGCGAAGTAGCCGAGCAGGTACGGATCGTCGCGTACGTCCGCGCTTGCCCTAGTCACTGCCGTTTCCGCAGCCTGCACGAAACGTGGATCGAACGGATCGGGCATACGGCCCCAGTAGTCGTAGCCGCTGGCGACGTTGGCGTAATCGCCGGCGATATTGATCGAGCGCGTATACGGCAGCTGGTGTGCAAGGCCCAGCGCTGCGTCGCTCCAGTTGCCGACGGTGTTGAAGCCCCACGCCTGCAGCCGATCCAGCGTACGCGTGCGCCACGCGTCCAGCCAGTTCTTGCCGTCGATGCGATACAGGTTCGCTGCGTAGAAATCGAACCAGCGGCCGTGGTTGTAGCCGATGCCCTGACTGGCGCGCTGGTCCTTGTTGCGGTTGTCGCCGCTGCCGTAGAACGCCGCCCACTCGCCGCTGGCTGGCAGCAAGTCCTTGAACATGAACTCGCGACCCTCGACATAGCTGCGGCCGCCGTCGGCGACCACGGCATTGACGCCGAGCGAGAAGAACGCGTGGCCCTCCGGCGTCACCAGTCGCCAGCGGCCATCAGTTTTCTGCGTGTGGAACCAGCCGGTGCGATTCAGGTCATGGACGTCCAGACGTCCACCGTACTGATCGAGCCCGACGGCCTGCACCTTGGGCGTGGCCGTATGCGCTGCGCGCAACGCAGCATCGGAATCGATTTTCTCCGGCCACTGCCCGCGGCTGAATTGCCCATAACGATCGACGATATCGGCATACGCATCGCGCAACGCGGGCTCGCCCGGTACGGTGTCGACGCGACCGAACAGCAGGGTCTGCGCCGCCTGCGGCGCCGGCACACCGAGCCGGATCGCGCTGACTCTGTGTCGATCCAGCGCGCCTTGCACGGTGGTCGCCAGCAGGATCGGCTGGCCGCGATCGTCGAACGGCATCGGCGGCCCCGCCTGCATGCCTTGGCTCCGCGGCGACTCGGCGTGCAGCGGAATCACCAGCATCTGCGCCGGCCCGGCCGGCACGCCCACGGTCGCTTGCAACTGCTGGCCGGCACCCGCTCCGTCGATCTCGACGCTGAGCGTCACCGCCCACGGCATCGCGTTTTGCACGCGCAGGCGCAGCTCGCCCTGCGCTGACCAGTCCCACGCGCCGCCGGCCGGCGCGATGACGATTTGCGGATGCGCCGTCGGCTGGAACACGTAACGCTGCTGCGCCACACCGTCGCTGGCGTGTTCGACGGCCCCCACACGCTGCACGTGATCGAGCGCTACCTGCGCGATGGAATCGGGGCTGGCGAGATCCGCGACACCGGGGATGCTCGCCGCATGACAGGCACTCAGACACAACAGGCACAGCCAGATTGATACTCGACGATTCATGCGCAACAAGCCTCGCGGAGAGACGTCTGGGCATTATGCAGCTGCCGGATGAAATGCAACGTGCAGAGACCGGTGCATACGTCGGATCGACGGGAGGCGAAGTGCGATTCCAGCCTGCGCCGGAATGACGGGACTGGAAGAGCGTGGCGAGGTCGCAAGGGCGTGGTGCGATTCGGGCGGTGTAGTCGAGAAGCTACCTGTCCGTCACACCACGTGTCGACGCGACCACCACTGCCAGCCGTAGTACACCGGCAAGCCCAGCGCGATGATCAGCAGGCTCATGCCGGCGTCGCCCGGTGCGTGGATGGCGCTGGCCACGATCACGCCGAACACGGTGATCACGAAGATCAGCGGCAGCAGCGGGTAGAACGGCACGCGGTACGGCGCCGGCTCGTCGATGAAATGTTTGCGGTACCAGAACAGCGTACCGATGCCGAACACATGCCCCAGCCATTCGCCCACCGTGGTGTAGTTGAGCAGCTGGTTGAAGCTGCCCGACACCGTCAGCACGATTGCCCACAGGCCAAGCACCGCCAGTGCGATCTGCGGCGCACGCGTGCGTGCATCGACGCGCGCGGTGGCACGAAAGAACACGCCGTCCGCACCCATCGTCTGCAATACGCGCGCACCGCCGGCAATCGCGATGCAGCAGTAACCAAAGGTCGAACAGGCGATGCCGACCTCGATCACGGTGGCGCCATGCGCGCCGAACAGCCGCTGCATCAGATCCGCCGCCGGCGCCTGGCTGGCGGCGAGGCCTGCATGGCCGAGCCCCGCCAGGTAGGCGAAGTTGACCAGCAGATAGCAGACCACCACGCCGACCATGCCCATGCCCAGCGCGCGCGGCAAAGTGCGCTGCGGATTGCGTACCTCGCCGGCAAGGTCGTTGAGGTAATGAAAACCGCCATAAGCAAACAGTACCGGCAGCAAGGCACCGACAAATGCCCACGACGACACTTGCTGTGTGGTGTCCGGCACCAGCACCAGGCCCAGCTGGCCATGTGCCAGCATCAGCCCGGCGACCACCAGCAGCGCGATCGCCATCACCTTCAGCACGGTGAAGATGTTCTGCATCCATGCACCGGCACGGATGCCGAACAGGTTGATGCCGACGATGAACACGATCGCGCCAACCGCGACCGGCAGTTCGTAGAGCCGGCTCAGGCCCAGTGCCCTGCAGAAATAGACAGCGAACTTCGTCACCACCGCGGCCACGCTGCCGGGGTAGTTGATCAGGGCCATGGTCCAGCCGAACAGGAATGCCGGCAGCAGCCCGAATGCCTCGCGCAGGTAGACGTAGATGCCGCCAGCCTGCGGCCGCCGCGCGCCAAGTTCGGCGTAGCACAGCACGCCGGCCAGGGTCAGCAGGCCGCCGATCGCCCACAGGACGAGCACCTGCAGGCCGGACGAAGTGTTCTGCGCCACCGTCGCCGGTGTGATGAAGATGCCCGCCCCGATCACGCCGCCGATGACGATCATCGCGGCGTCCCAGGTATTCAGGCGACGGGCATAGGCATTGGCGGGTTCGGTCAGCATGGGCGCTACCTTGCCATTGTCCGTACCGGTTCGGCCAGTCCCGCCTGGCACGGTCCGCTTCGCGCATGCCGTTCCGGCAAATTGACAAGCGCCAGCCGCCTCGGAACACTGTCGCCTGCAGCGCGACCCGCGCTACAGGTTTCTGACGCGGTGGCAACGCCGCAGCGTCATCGCTACCGAGGGGTGCTGCAGCGGACCCGTCCGCCACGCTTGGTACGCGATTCCATTGCAAGGGCGCCCTTTCCGATTACTGGAGATGTCGTCATGTCCACTCACGCTGCCGCGCGCCGGCTTGCCCTCGCCACATCCACCGAATACCCGACGATCCAGCCGGACGACAGCCATCTGGCCACATCGCTGCAACGTCTCGGCATCGCGCCGACCGCGTGCGTCTGGAATGATCCGGCCATCGACTGGTCGGCGTTCGACGCGGTGCTGATCCGCACCACCTGGGATTACTTCATGCACTACGCGACGTTCCGCGACTGGCTGGATCGGCTCGATCGACTCGGCGTGCCCACCATCAACGACAGCGCGCTGCTGCGTTGGAACAGCGACAAGCGCTACCTGCTCGAACTGGCCAGGCGCGGCGTCGCGATCATCCCGACCCAGCTGGCCAGCGCGGCCGAACTGCCCGGCGTGCTGGCGGCGATGCCGGGGCAGCAGGTGGTGGTCAAGCCGAGCATCAGCGGCGGCGCCTGGCACACCTTGCGCGGCTGTGTCGGCGACACGGCGTTCGCCGCGGCGGTGGCGCAGTTGCCGCGCGAACACGACTACCTGGTACAGCCGTTCGTGCCGGAAATCGTCAGCGACGGCGAATGGTCGCTGCTGTATTTCGCCGGCGTATTCAGCCACGCCGTGATCAAGCGCCCGGCCACTGGCGACTATCGCGTGCAGGGCCAGTTCGGTGGCAGCGCCGAACCGATCGTGCCGAGCGCTGCCACGCTGGCCGCGGCCGAACGCGCACTGGCCGCCGTCGCCGCGATCGGCCATGGCGATCACGCCTATGTGCGCGTCGATGGCGTGATCAGTGCCGGACGTTTCCTGATCATGGAGCTGGAGTTGATCGAACCGCTCCTGCATCTGGCCGCGTACCCGCCAGCAGCCGAACGGCTCGCGCAGGATGTGGCCGAACGCATCGCCCGTGCGCCGCTGTCATCGATTGCGCTGGCAAGTGCGCCCTAGCCTGCCGCGCATGCGAGGTCGCGCGACGGCTACTCCGCCGTCGCGCTGGCTGCGCGTGCTGTCGTGGATCGGATCACTCGCGGTGTTCGGCGCCGCGGTGTGGATCCTGCATCGCTACCTGGGCCGCATCGCCTGGCGCGATGTGATGGCTGCCTGGTCGCAGCTGCCGAACCGACGCATCGCGTATTCGGTCGCGGCCACGGCAGTCAGCTTCGCGATGCTGGCGATGTTCGACGTGCTGGCGGCGCGCACGGTGGTACGCGATCGCGTCTCCGCCAGGCTGGCCGCGTTCGCCGGCGCCGTTACCCAAGGCATCTCGAACACCTTGGGCTTTCATGCGATCACCGGCACCGCGTTGCGCTATCGCATCTACGCGTCGGTCGACGTGGGTGCCGGTGACATCGCGCGCATCGTGGGGCTGGCTGGGCTCGGCGTGGGGCTGGGCTTCGCCGTGGTGATCACCGGCGCGCTGTGCTGGCAGCCGGCGATCACGCACGGCTGGGGCCGCCTGCCTGGCATCGTGCTATGCGTGCTGCTGGCCGCGATGCTGGTCTGGCTCGCTCGGCGTCCGCGCACATTCGCGCTTGGGCGCTGGACGCTGGCGTTTCCCAGTGCAGGTATCGCGGCGGCGCAGATGCTGATCGGTGGCGTGGAGATGCTGGCCGCGATCAGCGCGCTCTACGTACTGTTGCCAGCCAGCGTGGCGCCGCCGTTCGTCGACTTTCTGCCGATCTACGTCGGCGCCGTGCTGGCCGGCATCGTCAGCCACTCGCCGGGTGGACTCGGCGTGTTCGAGACGATCATGCTGGCGGCGTTTCCGGCCGAAGCGCGCGCAGATCTGCTGGTGGCGATGGTGTGCTACCGGCTGACCTACAGCCTGCTGCCATTCGTGCTGGCCAGCGCAGCGCTGGCCGTGTTCGAGATCCGCCAGCGGCAGCGCAGACGCGACTGAGCCGATCCGTCAAGGGCGGGATTCAGTTGGACGGCGGATACCGCCGGATCAATCGTTGCTGATGCAGGTGATGCCGCGCCAACGCCAGCATGCCGATCGGCCGATGTCCGCACGCACGATTGGCTGCGCCCAGTGCGAACAGCAGCCGCTGCTTGGCGAACACCATGCGATAGACCTGCCACACCGAATACTTCGGATCCCACGCATGCACCGCCTCGGAGCCCGCGCCGTTCACCTCCATGATGGTAAAGCGGCCACAGCGCAGATCCTGCAGCGTGCGATAACGCACATCGAAACGTCCTACATGGAATTGCGGCATGTCGCGCGCGATCGCTTCGATCGCCGCCATCAGCTCCGTCGTGGCGAATACAGAACCATCCTCGTAACGGCCACCGATCCGGGTCGAGCCGATCAGCGACAGCCGCACAGCATCGCCGACGGCCGGGATTTCGTCGGGATCATGGCGACACTCATGCTCACGCTGGTTGCGCACCGCGCGCTGCAGGCGTGCGTCGGCTGCAATCAACTGCGCCACCGTGCTGACGCCATCGCCGATCACCTGCGGGTAGTGGCGTAGCAGGATGCCGAGCAACCAGCCGGATGGCTGATCCGGATGGCGTACGTAGAAAATACCCGCCTCGCCTGGCTCGTCGAGATAGCGCTGCAGCATCAGCGATTCGCCGACCGGATAACGCGCCAGGTAGTCGGCCAGATCCAGCGCACCGTCGAGCCGGCGCACACCGAAGCCGCACCAGCCCAGATCCGGCTTGGCCACCACCGGAAACACCAGACCGGCCTCGCCCATCGCCGACAGTGCGGCCGCCAGCATGTCGTCGCCCTCGACCTGCAGCATCACGTACGGGGCCACCTTCGAACGTGCATGCGTGCCCATGCTCTCGAAATATTCCGACTTGGTGTCGCCCACCAGACCGCCCGCGGTAATCTGCGGATTGGTCGCGGAGGGCAGCGTCAGGCTGCGATAACGCAATCCCAGCCAGCACCATTGCAGCACCATCGGAATCAGGTTGAGCCATTTGGGAATGCGCTCGATCGTACCCGGCCGTGGCGCGACCACGGCGGGCGCTGACCGCACGTCCAGCGCAGTGGCGACCGGCTCATGCATGCGCGATCACCGCGTAGTGAATCGGCTTGTACGCAAAATTGTTCGACTGCCCGGCCGAACACGCGGTGAGGCCGATCAGGAGATCCATCTGCGCCTCGAACACAATGTAATCACCGGCCCGGCTGAGCGGGGGCTCCACCCGGATCACGCCAGTCGCCGCATCCACCGGCACGTTCATGAAAATATTGAACGCGATGGGAATCGTGTCCGCCGCGACACCGTACGGCGCCAACGCCTCCGCGAGATTGCCGAAGCAACCGCAATGCGGTTCCACGTCACCATAGATGATGCGGAACATCTCGGCCGAGCACGGCGACAGCAGGAAATCGTGACGGCCGACGGTGTCCTCGACGATGCGCAGCAGCACGCTGCTCCGGTTCGAATAGATCGGATCGCCGGTAGTCAGATAGATCTTGCTGGCGTAGTCGATGCTGCGCCCGGACGAGATCGCCTCACCGGTGTCTTGCCGGTTGAACGCGACCAGGTCGGCCACCTGCTCGCCCTGCGGATCGATCACCTTCAGGCGCTCGCCGCGCTTGAGCTCGAACGCCACGCCGCTGCGTGGGGGAATGATCCGGATCATCGGCGCGCCGCTCCATCCGTCGCACGGAACGGACAAACCCAGTCCGCGCCGACCTGACGCCCGCTGTACTGACGCGCCTCTGAACTCTTGCCGTGCGCCGCAAGCATCGGATTCGACGAACCGGCGAAGGCGATGTCGCGCTCGATGATCGCCTGGCGCAATTTCTCGTAGCGCCCATCCGCGCGCAGCCGTTCGAACTGGCTGTGCAGGTTGAACACCATCACCGGGCAACGGAAGCGGCGCGCCGGCCGGCTGGCATCGGGGTGCAGGCCCACCACATAGAACGCCTTGCCGCCGATGCTCATGCTGAAGTTCGCCGAAGCAGGATCATCGCTGACGCTGGTGTCCCAGTCATGGCTGGTGCGGTCGATCGCATGGATCGCGCGCAGCCGCCGCCACAGCGCCGTCTCGAACGCCGGCTCGGACATCCGTGACGAACATGGAAACAGTACCGCGAGGCTGACGAACAGGCTGTCACCATCCGCCTGCGCAGCGAACGCCTGCAGGCGAGTGGTGATGCGGCGGTCGTCGCGCGCGCTGGCGATGTCCTGCATGCACAGACATTGCAGATTACGCCGCGCTTGCGACGCCTTGGCGCCAAGACAAGGAAACGTGCGCTGTCCGATGAATGCCACGAACGCGTACTCGGTCGCCTCGACCACGGCGGACCATGCCGATGTCTGCTCGGGACGAATGCCGCGTACCAGCGTGCTCATCGCCATCCTGCCGTGCCGTCAACGCAGGCCGATCGGGGCCTGATCCGTATCGAAGCAAGGTACGGGCAACGACGATTAGCGGACGTGAAGACCCGGTTCGGCACGGCACCTGTCAATCGCTAGAATGGCGAGGCTCCCCACTTGTCCGGCCGTACCGCTTGTCCTCCGCCCCACGCAAGATTCTCCATGTCGACATGGATGCGTTCTACGCATCGGTGGAGCAGCGTGACGACTCGAGTTTGCGCGGCAAGCCGGTGGCGGTGGCATGGCGCGGCGCTCGCTCGGTGGTATGTGCGGCCAGCTACGAGGCACGCGTGTTCGGCGTGCGCTCCGCGATGCCTGCGATCCGCGCCGAGCGGCTGTGTCCGCAACTGATCTTCGTGCCGCCGGATTTCGTGCGCTACAAGGCGGTGTCACGTCAGATCCGCGAGATCTTTGCGCGACATACCGAGCTGATCGAGCCATTGTCACTGGACGAGGCCTACCTTGACGTCACCGTGACCAAGACCGGCCTGCCCTCGGCCACCGCCACCGCCGAGGCGATCCGCGCCGCAATCCGCGAGGAAACCCGGCTCACCGCGTCGGCCGGTATAGCGCCGAACAAGTTCCTGGCCAAGATCGCATCGGACTGGAACAAGCCCGACGGCCAGTTCGTGATCCGCCCGCACCAGGTCGAGGCGTTCCTCACGCCACTCCCGGTCGGTCGCCTGCCCGGCGTCGGCAAGGTGATGGAGGGGAAGCTCGCGGTGCTCGGCATCGCCACCGTCGGCGAGCTGCGTGGGTTTGCGCTGGCGGAACTGGAGCAGCGCTTCGGCCGTTGGGGTCGGCGCCTGCACGAACTGGCACGCGGCATCGACGAACACGCGGTGCAACCGGAGCGGTTGACCCTACAGATTTCCGCCGAGGACACGTTCGAACACGACCTGCTGCTGGAAGAGCTCGAACCGCACATCCGCCGGCTCGCCGAAAAGGCCTGGGCCGGCTACCTGCGCACGCATGCCTCGGAAGAGCGCAGCCGCGTCGCGCGCACCGTGGTACTGAAGCTGAAGACCGCCGACTTCCGCACGCTGACCCGCAGCCTCACCCCGGCACAGCGACCGCTATCGGCCGGCGAACTGGCCGAGATCGCCTGCGCCCTGCGCGATCGCATCGAGCGCCCCGCCGACAGCCGCTATCGACTCGTCGGTGTGGGCCTGGCAGGTTTCGTCGACGCCGACAGCTGTGAAGCACAACGGGATCTGTTCAATACCGGCTAGCAAGGCTTGCACTCCAATCCCACTCGCGGATCAGATACGCTCCGCGTCCGCACACTTGTAACCCCCGATGGAGCAGTGACATGCTTTTCGAGTTTCCAAAGGTTCGCATCGATTCCGTCAAGGATTTCGCCAAGCATTATCTGATGATCGTGCTCAGCATCCTCACCGCGCTGGGGCTGGAGGCATGGATCGAGCATGCACACCACCAGCATGCCGCCGCCACGGCCGGCGCGCAGATCGAAATGGAGATCCGCACCAACCTGACCGAGAACCGCACTGCCCTGCAGCAGGATGTTGCCCAACTGAAACGGCTGGACACGATCCGTGACGCGGTAATCGAGGATCTCAAGGCACACCTGCCGGATGACGTGATCAAGCAGCACATCCTGGCGCAGACCAGGGATCACTTCGATCTCAACCTGAACTTTCCCACCCTGCGTCACGAGGCCTGGGATGTAGTCGTGGCAAACCAATCGGCCAGCTGGATCGACCACGACCGCATGCAACGCTATTCCGCCGCCTACGCCAGCCAGCGCGACGTCATCGCCGCGATGAGCGAGAACACCGCGCTGCTTATGAACGGCACGGGCCTGGTCGACACCATCGCCGACCTGAGCACCGGCGACGTGCAGCCACGTGAATTTCTGCACGTCATCAGCCAGATGGCGGCCATACATGGCCAGACGGTGAACAATCTCCGCCTGCTCGAAAAGCAGCTTGAGGCCGCATTGCCAGGCGAGACCTCGAACACCACGAAGCCAGCGCCTGCTGCCTGATCTCGACACCAGCCTCACGCAACCCACTTGAGCGAGCCTGCTTCCGCAGGCTCTTCATGCCCGATGACGGCGCGTGCGCTCCATGAGCGATGGACGCTCGAGGTGTGTCAGAGCAATGTGTACTCGAAGTCGTAGAAATGCTGGCCATCGGTGATCGTGATCGCCAGCGTACCGGCCAGTCCAAGCAGGTCGCCGGTACCGGAATCGGGTATCACGGTGATGCTCAGCTGCGGCGTGCCGCGCGTCATCGTGCCGCTGTGCTGCAACGCGAACGTGCCGCTGCGGCCATGCAGGGTGCCACTGACCCGATCCAGCGCGACATAACCGGCCGAGCCCGACACGTCGGTACCAGCAGCCAGCATCTGGCCCTTGCCGGTCGCGTCAAGATCGCCGTGAAACTGCTTGTCGAGCGCCATCCGGCCAATGCCGGGATCGCCGACGCCATCCTGCACCGGCTGCGGGGTCATCTTCACTTCGAACGTGCCGCGGGCATGCGTGGTCATGATCTTCCTTTCGATTGGGTCGGGTGCACGCCAGCCTAATGGATCACGACACCCGCGCGGCGAAAGTGCAGCAGCTGGCCGCGTGGGCGCGGGTGAACCTGCAGCGCTGGCCCAGATCAACCGATCCGGCGCGAGATCGCGAAGAACACCAGGTTGCCCAGGCCGGTCGCACCGGCCAGCACGGCGATCAGGCCGGGCGTGACTTCCTGCCAGCCGAACCACTGGATCATCCCGAAGCCGAGCCCCACCGACAAGAGCACGATGCCCCAGCGCAGCGAGGAATGGCGCCGACGCTGTTGCTCGTCGCGCAGGACCGAGTTCACCAGTTCTTCCGAGCCGCCGGCGTTGACCATGTGCCGGCGCACCATGGCGTCGACGCAAACCTTGATCGAGTAGGCAATACAGATAAACAGGCTGATCGGAATGAAGTCGCCGAAATTCATGGGGCTCTCCTTGGGAGTGGCTGCGGGATGACTGACTGTCGGGACCAGAGATACAGCCAGTCCTACAGCGGTTGCAGCAAGTCACTTGCAACCGTTGTCACGGTGCGCGTATCCCTTGCACCATGGATGACATCCGCAGCAGCCCGGACCGCGATCTGGTCGACGCCGTGCTGGCCAATCGGCCGGGGGCATTCGAGCGCCTGATCCGCGAGTATCAGGGACTGTGCTGGCACATCATCCAGCGCATGGTGCGCAACCCCGAGGACGCGCGCGAGCTGTGCCAGGACACCTTCCTGCGCGTGCACCAGTGCCTGCATCAGTACCGCTACGAGAGCGCGCTGAAATCGTGGATCGGGCGCGTGGCATACACCATCGCGCTGCGCCACCTGCAGCACAAGCGCATCCCGCTGGTTGAGCACACCGACGACGGCGACGACTACGCGCTGGTGGAAAACATCGGCGACGGCTTCGATCTGGAAGCAGCCTGCGCGGAGGAGGAGACGGTGCAGCACCTGCATACCGCGATCGAATCGCTGCCACCGTTGCAACGCACCCTGCTGACGCTGTATTACCTCGAGGAAATCTCGATCCCGGAAATTGCCCGGATCACCGGGCTGGCCAGCGGTACCATCAAGAGTCACTTGTTCCGCTCACGTCTGCGCCTGCGTGGCGTACTCGAAACGCGGACAGGAGTTGCGGCATGAATCAGCACATCGACGACAACATCCCTCCCTTCGACGACCCAACCAGCGAACGCGAATGGCTGGCACAGGAACGCGCGATGCGGCGCGAGCGCCTGCATCTCGATCCCGCCGGCGACAATGCGCGCGGCCGACGCTATCGCCTGCTTGCACGGACCTTGCGCGAGCCGCTGCAGGACAGCCTGCCGGCCGATTTCGCGCAGCGCGTGGCTGCCCGCGTCGCTGCCGCACCCGCGTCCACCACGCGTTTCGAATTCGTGCTGATGACGGCGCTCGCCATCGCATTGGTGATAGCCGCGGGTGTCGTCACCTCCATGTACGGCAGCGAATGGCTGCCGTCGTTCCGCACGATCCTGCCGGCACCGCAGGCACCGGCAGATCGCTGGCTACTGGCGCTTGCCGGTTGCCTCGGTGTGTCCTGGTTGCTGGGGCAATGGCAGCGGCGTGGGCACGGCTGACCGCCGATCTACAGCTCCAGCACAGCATCCAGTCCACGATGCAGGCCGACCAGGCCGGACACCTTGCGGATCGCCAGCAGCGCACCATCCACATAAGGTTTCGCGCTGCTGCCCGCGTTGTGACGCAGGATCAGCGTCTGGTCCGGCATGCCGAAGATCGTCTCGACACCGATCACGAAACCCGGCAGACGCACCGCATGCACCTGGCTGCCGGCCAGCGTGCCGCCGCGCGTCTCGCGCATGCCGACGGTCTGCTCCAGCGGCACCTCCAGCTGCGGCTGGCGCACCTTGCCCAACCGCCCGGCCAGTTCGCGCACCGTACCGCTGGGCGCATCCGACTTGCCCGCAGAGGCGTAGTCGATGATCTCCCACTGCGGAATGAGCTTCGCCGCCATCTCGGCAAACTTGATCAGCAGCACCGCGGTCAGCGCGAAGTTGCCGCAGGCCAGCACGCCGCGCTGGCGTTCGCGCGCGGCGGCGTCAATCTGCGCATAGTCCTCATCGGTGAGGCCCGACGTACCTACCACCACATGCGCGCCGTGCTCCAGCGCGGCGAGAATGTTCGCCTTCGCACTTTCCGGCCGGGTGTACTCCACGAATACGTCGCTAGGATGCGCCAGTGCCTGGGCGGCATTGGCCGAAAGGGTGACGGTGAGCTTCGGCTCGTCCAGCACGGTGCCGAGCAGCTGTCCCGCATGCCGTCGCGCCACCGCAGCGGTCAGTTGCAGGTCATCGGCGGCGGCGATGCCACGGGCCAGTTCGGAACCGGCCCAGCCGGTGGCGCCGGCAAGGCATATCTTCAGAGTCATCGGGCGGGCCTGGATCATCGACGGAGGAATGACGCAGCGTACGGCTAACAGGCTGCGTCATCCATAGATCGAAAACGCGCGATCGGCCTGACCGATCAGGCCTCGTCGATCAATCGTAGACGTCGTGACAGCGGCGTTCGGTGGTGTAGTAGGTCTTGCGATCCTGTGCATTTTTCTGCACACGGTTGCCGACATAACCGCCAGCTACCGCGCCGCCTACGGTGGCCAGGGTCTTGCCCTTGCCGCCACCCACCTGGTGGCCCAGCAGCCCACCCGCGACCGCGCCAATGCCGGTGCCGATGATGCGGTGAGTATCCTTCGAGCCGTTGTGCTTGACCTGCACGTTCTCGCAGACCACGCGACGATGACGTCCCTGCGCCTGCGCAGGCGCCGTGGCGAGCCCGGGCATGGCCAAGGCAAGCGAGGCCATCAGAATCAATGATTTGTTCATGAGCTTGCTCCGTCTCGATGATGCACAGGAATATCCTGATGGACGTGACGACCCGGTCAACCCATCCGTAGCGGGGTTACGCGGGATATCGCGACGGTTCATGCGCCGAACGGCGCCGGCGCGCCATGATCTCGCACGAATCGGGATCGGGTAAGCTCCGCGTTCGCGAATCCACTGCCCGGAGCGACTCCATGCATTTCGAAATACAGAAACTGCCCATGCGCGGCTTCAAGGATTTCGCCAAGCACTACTTGATGATCGTGCTCAGTATCCTCACCGCGCTGGGACTGGAAGCGTGGATCGAACATACTCATCACACGCATGCCGCCGCGCTGGCCAGCCGCCAGATCACGGCGGAGCTGCGGGCGAATCTGGACGATGTGCGCGGCTCGTATCGAAGAAATCAGCAACGGCTTGCCTCGCTGAAGCAGCTCGACGACGCCATCGCGAAGGACGTGCGCGATGGCAAGACCGATGCCACGATCAACCAGCATATCCAGGCGCTCAAGAACGAATTCAAGATCAGCCTCGACTGGCCGATTTTGTCCAATCAGGCGTGGGACGTCGCCGTGGCCAACCAGTCCGCCACCTGGATGGACCGCGCCACTCTGAGCGAATATTCCGCCGCCTACAGCAAGCAGCGCGATGCGGCGAGCTGGATGGCCCAGGACAGCACACTGTTTCTCAACGCGCCGATGCTGGCGACGCTGAGCACCCGGATCGACCTGGGGCGCGAGATCGACCCGATCGAATTCCTGTCGGTGCTACGCCAGATGATCATCACGTCGACGGAAACCCAGTCGCATCTGCAACAAGTCGAGTCGCAGCTGAAGCAGGTACTACCGGACGGAGCAGGCAACAGCAGTACCTGATCGCCACACGACCCTGCAGCACACGGCCTCCAGCCACCACGAAATCAAGGATGGCTGGATACAAAAAGCCCGGACAGTGTCCGGGCTTTTTGCTGGGTCCGCCTGCCTCCGCCTACTTCTTCTTCGGCATGTACAGATCGGTGATGGTGCCTTCGTAGATTTCCGCTGCCATGCCGACTGATTCGCTCAAAGTCGGATGCGGATGGATGGTGAGGCCGATGTCGGCGGCCTCGCTGCCCATCTCGATCGCCAGCGCGATCTCGGAAATCAGATCGCCGGCGTGCACGCCCACGACGCCGCCGCCGACGACGCGATGAGTGGCCTCGTCGAACAGCAGCTTGGTGAAGCCTTCGGTGCGATCGATGCCGATCGCGCGACCGCTGGCCGCCCACGGGAATTTGCCCACGCCGATCTTCAGGCCCTTCTCCTTCGCCTCGCGCTCGGTCACGCCGACCCAGGCGATTTCCGGATCGGTATAGGCAACCGACGGGATCACCCGCGCATCGAAGTGGCTCTTCTGTCCAGCGACGACTTCCGCGGCGACCTTCGCCTCGTGGGTGGCTTTGTGCGCCAGCATCGGCTGGCCGATCAGGTCGCCGATGGCGAAGATGTGCGGCACGTTGGTGCGCATCTGCGAGTCGACATTGATGAAGCCGCGATCGGTCACCGCGACGCCAGCCTTGTCCGCGCCGATCTTGCCGCCGTTCGGCGAGCGGCCCACCGACACCAGTACGCGATCGAACAGAGTGGTTGCCGGGATGCTGTCGCCTTCGTAGCTGACCTCGATGCCCTTCTTGGTGGCCTTGGCCTCGACCACCTTGGTTTTGAGGTGGATGCCCTTGAGCCGCTTGCCGATGCGCTGCGCCAGTGGCTTGATCAGGTCGGCATCGGCGCCGGGGATCAGCTGATCCATGAATTCGACCACGGTCACTTCGCTGCCCAGCGCGGCATACACCGTGGCCATTTCCAGGCCGATGATGCCACCGCCGACCACCAGCAACTTCTTCGGTATGTCCGTCAATTCCAGCGCGCCAGTGGAGTCGACGATGCGTTCGTCGTCCCACGGGAACGAGGGCAGCTTCACCGACTGCGATCCGGCAGCGATGATCGCGTGCTCGAAGCGGATCAGCTTCACGCCGTCCTTTGTCTGGACTTCCATTTCATTCGGCGACACAAAGGCGCCGCTTCCTTCGACCGTGCGCACCT
Source organism: Rhodanobacter sp. (assembly GCA_035566635.1). Classification (GTDB taxonomy): domain Bacteria; phylum Pseudomonadota; class Gammaproteobacteria; order Xanthomonadales; family Rhodanobacteraceae; genus Rhodanobacter. Next base: position 378,183 of record DATMQY010000004.1, on the reverse strand, counting down.
TGCGCTGTTTCGCCATGCCGGCGAGACCGCCGGTGAGCTGGCCGACCACCTTGTTCTTGAAGCCACGCAGCTTGTCGATGTCGATCGCGGGCTTGCCGAACGTGACGCCGTGCGCCGTCATCGCGGCGGCTTCGTCGATCACTGCGGCGGCATGCAGCAGCGCCTTGGACGGGATGCAGCCGACGTTGAGGCAGACGCCACCAAGCGTGCCGTAGCGCTCGACCAGCACGGTATCGACGCCCAGATCGGCGGCGCGGAACGCGGCCGTGTAGCCGCCAGGGCCGGAGCCGAGCACGACGAGCTTGCATTCGATATCGGCCTTGCGACCGGAGGCATTGGCGGCTTGCGCCGTCGGGGCTGCCACCGGAGCGACAACAGGCGCGGCGGCAGCCGGCACTGCAATCTTGGGCGTCTCGGCCTGCACGGCCTCGGCTTTGGGTGCTACAACATCGCTAGTTACTTCGAGTACGGCAATCACCGCGCCCTCGGACACTTCATCGCCCACCTTGAGTTTCAGCTCCTTGATCACGCCGGCGGCGCTGGAGGGAATCTCCATGGTCGCCTTGTCCGACTCCAGCGTGATCAGGCTTTGTTCCTTCGCCACGGTGTCGCCGACTTTCACCAGCACTTCGATCACCGGCACGCTGCCATGGCCGCCGATGTCGGGAACCTTGATTTCGATCGTGTTCGCCATCGTCGTCTCCTCCCTCAGAGCAGCAGCCGGCGGATGTCGCCGAGCTGGGTGGCGAGGAACGCGGCGAAGCGGGCGGCGAGCGCGCCGTCGATCACGCGGTGGTCGTACGACAGCGACAGCGGCAGCAGCAATCGTGGCGCGAATTCCTTGCCGTTCCACACCGGTTTCATCGCTGCCTTGGAAACGCCAAGAATGGCCACCTCCGGCGCGTTGACGATCGGCGTGAAGCCGGTGCCGCCGATGCCGCCCAGCGAGGAGATCGAGAAGCACCCACCCGACATCTCGGCCGGACCGAGTTTCTTGTCGCGCGCCTTCTTGGAAATCTCGCCCAGTTCTACCGCCAGATCGAGTAGACCCTTCTTGTCGCAGTCGCGGATCACCGGCACCACCAGACCATCGGGCGTGTCCACCGCGATGCCGATGTGGAAGTACTTCTTGAGGATCAGCTTTTCGCCGCTCTCGTCGAGCGAGGCGTTGAACTGCGGGAATTTCTTCAGCGCCGCGACCACCGCCTTGATCTGGAACACCAGCGGGGTGACCTTGAGATCCTTGTTCTCTTCACCGAGCTTCTTGCGGAAGGCTTCCAGCTCGGTGATGTCGGCGTCTTCGTGCTGGGTGACGTGCGGAATCATCGCCCAGTTGCGCGCGAGATTGGCGCCGGAAATCTTCTGGATGCGCGACAGCGGCTTTTCTTCGATTGCACCGAACTTGGCAAAGTCGACCTTCGGCCACGGCAGCAGATTGAGTCCGCCGACCGAGGCGGACGCGCCACCCGTCGGGCGCGCGCCGGAAGCGAGCGCGTGTTTCACATAAGCGCTGACGTCCTCGCGCTGAATGCGGCCGCCGCGACCGCTACCCTTCACCTGCTGAATGTCCACGCCCAGCTCGCGCGCGAACGCACGGATCGCCGGGCTGGCATACGGTGCGTCGCCGGGCATCACGATGGTGGCGTCGAGCGGCGGACGCGCCGTCGGCGGCACGTCGCCTTCCGGTGCGTTGCCGGGCTGCACGCCCTGGCCGGCGATCGGCGCGGGCTTCTCCTCGACCTTCGGTGCAACCGGCGCTGCGGGTGCCGGCGCGGCTGTAGGCTTTGGTACTTCCCCGGTCTTGGCGGCGGGTGTGGTGGCCGCGTCGTCGGCCTCGATCAAGGCGATTACCGCGCCCTCGGACACTTCGTCGCCCACCTTCAGCTTCACTTCCTTCACCGTGCCGGCGAACGGCGCGGGTACTTCCATGGTCGCCTTGTCCGATTCCAGCGTGATCAGGCTCTGTTCCTTCTCCACCCGGTCACCGACCTTGACCAGCACTTCGATGACGGGGACGTCAGCGTGGCCGATATCGGGAACGCGGGCTTCTTTGAGATCTGCCATGGATAACTCCTGCAAATGGCGGTGGCGTACCGCTCGGGGATGGCGGTCGCGGACAAGGCTTCAATCATAGCGAAGGCACGCCCGATTCGTATGCCCAGGCCGGACAGTTTTCCCGATTCAACGCCAACCATGCGCGTGCGTATCCATTACCTTGAGCGCACGCGCGGCCTTGACTCATGCCGTAATCTGGTCTGCATGACCATGCCGCGCGAGCGGCACAGGAAGGAACCCATGCTGACGATTCGCGACCTGTCGAAAACCTACGCCAATGGTGTGAGGGCATTGCGTGGCGTGTCGCTGGATATTCCCAACGGCATGTTCGGTCTGCTCGGCCCGAACGGCGCCGGCAAGTCGTCATTGATGCGCACGATCGCCACGCTGCAGGATCCGGACGAAGGCACGATCAAGCTGGATGACATGGATCTGATGGCTGACAAGCAGGCCACCCGCCGCCTGCTCGGCTACCTGCCGCAGGAGTTCGGGGTGTATCCGAAGGTCTCGGCGGAGGCGATGCTGGAACACTTCGCCGTGCTCAAGGGCGTCACCGTGAAGAGCGAGCGGCGCGAGCTGGTCGAGTCGCTGCTGCGTCAGGTGAATCTGTGGGACGTGCGCAAGCGCAAGCTCGGTACGTATTCCGGCGGCATGCGCCAGCGCTTCGGCATCGCGCAGGCGCTGATCGGCGACCCACGGCTGGTGATCGTGGACGAGCCCACCGCCGGCCTCGATCCGGAAGAGCGCAACCGCTTCCTCAATCTGCTGGCCGAGATCGGCGAACGCGTGGTGGTGATCCTGTCGACGCATATCGTCGAGGACGTCACCGACCTGTGCTCGCACATGGCGATCATCGGCCAGGGTCAAGTGCTGCTCACCGGCGAGCCGCTGGAGGCCATCCGCAGCCTCGATGGTCGGGTATGGCGTCGCACGATCGACAAAGCCGAACTCGACGGCTACCGCGCCCGCATGAACATTCTTTCCACCCGCCTCGCCGGCGGCCGCACCTTGTTGCACGTGCTGGCCGACAACAGACCCGAAGAGGGCTTCGAACCCGCCACACCCGATCTGGAAGACGTCTACTTCGGCCGCCTGCGCGCGCAGGCCACCGCCAAGGCTGCTTGAAGCCATCTTCCGATACAGGGACGGAAACACGATGTTCTTCGAGATACTCCACTTTGAATTGCGTCAGCAGCTGAAGGCACCGCTGTTCTGGATCGTGGCGGTGGCGTTCGGCACGCTCGCCTTCGCGCTGACCAGCACTGACGCAGTAGTCCTCGGCGGTGCCAGCGGCAACGTGCTGCGCAATGCGCCGCTGGTAATCGTGCAGCTGCTCAGCGTGCTCACCGTGCTCAGCATCCTGCTCACAACGATCTTCGTCGCCGGTGCGGCGCTGCGTGATTTCGACCATCGCACCTCGGAGCTGTTCTTCACCACGCCGATGTCGCGCGGCGCCTATCTTGGCGGCCGCTTTGCCGCCGGCTACGCGGCCACGCTGGCGATCATGCTGGTCTGCGCGCTGGGCGTCGCCGTCGGTGGCATGATGCCGTGGATCGACGCGGCGCGACTGGGCCCGACCAGCTGGCATGGCTATGCGTGGGCACTCGGCGTGATGGTGGTGCCGGACATGCTGTTCATCGCCACGCTGCTGTACCTGCTCGCCACCACCACGCGTTCGCTGCTGGCCACCTATATCGGCCTGATCGCCTACTTCGCGCTGCAAGGCATCGTTGGCCAGCTGACGAAGGACGTGAACAACCACTTCGTCGCCGCAATGCTCGATCCATTCGGCGGTCGCACTCTGGAACTGGTCACCCGCTACTGGTCGGCGGATCAATCCAACCACGAGCTGCCCACGCTGACCGGCGTACTGTTGTTCAACCGCGCGCTGTGGATCGGCGTCAGCCTCGCCATGCTGGCCGCCACGTTCGCGCTGTTCCGGCCGAACCGCGAAGGTCTGCAATTGCCGAAGCGCAAGAAGCGCGCCGAACCGCCGATGCTGCGCCCGCCGGTCAGCGCCGTCATGCTGACCTTGCCCAAGGTGCAGCTGGCCGACAGCCTGCGCACACACCTGCTGCAGCTTCGCGCGCAGTTCGCGTTCGACACGTTCGGCGTGCTGCGCGGCGCGCCGTTCCTGATCATGCTGGCGCTGGGATTGCTCGAGTTGATCTTCTCGCTGGCACTGTCCGAGCAGATCTACGGCACCGCCACCTGGCCGGTGACGCATCAGGTGCTGGAGAACATTCGCGGCAGCTTCAATGCGCTGCTGTACATCATCATCACGTTCTACGCCGGCGAGCTGGTGTGGCGCGAGCGCAGCCAGCACTCGGCCGAAGTCAGCGATGCGTTTCCGGTGCCGGACTGGGTGCCGCTGACCGCCAAGCTGGGCGCGCTGCTGGCGGTGATCGCGACGTTCCTGCTGGTCGGCGCCGTGGTCGGCATCGGCTGGCAGCTGACACACGGTTACACGCACCTGGAGCCTGGCCTGTATCTGGGAACGCTGGCGCTGCTGGCGATTCCGTTCGCGCTACTGTCGGTTCTGGCGCTGTTCCTGCAGGTGCTGTCGAACAACAAATTCCTCGGCTATCTGCTGACCATCGTGTGGCTGGTGCTGAGCAAGATCGGCTTCGATCTGCTGCACTGGGAACAGCATCTGTACAACTACGGCACCACGCCGGGCGCGTCGTATTCGGACATGAATGGCTTCGGCCATTTCCTCAAGGGCGTGCTGTGGTTCGATGGCTATTGGGCCAGTGCCGCGGTGGTACTGCTGGTGCTGGCTTCGCTGTTCTGGGTGCGCGGCACCGACCATGCGTGGCCTGACCGGCTGCGCGAGGCGCTGGCACGGCTGCATGCGCCAGCGAAGGTCGCGCTGGCCGCGGCGTTACTGACGTTCATCGGCAGCGGTGCGTGGATCTACTACAACACCAACGTGCTCAACCACTACCAGAGCAGCGCCGCGCAGACGAAACAGCATGCCGACTACGAGAAGAAATACGCGAAGTACAAAGATCTGCCGCAGCCGCGCATCACCGGGGTGAAGGCGGACGTGGACATCTATCCGTACCAGCGCATGCTGGAGATTCGCGGGCACTACACCCTGGTCAACAAGAGCCGCGCGCCGATCAGCGACCTGCACGTGAACTACAACGACGACTTCAAGCTGAAGTCGCTCAGCTTCGCCGCGCACGATACGGTGAGCGAAGACAAGGATCTCGGCTACACCATCTATCGGCTGAAGACCGCGCTGGCACCGGGTGAATCGATGGATTTCGCGTTCGACCTGGAATACGCCCCGAAGGGCTTCACCAACAGTCAGGAAGGCAGTTTCCTCGCCGGCAACGGCACCTTCTTCAATAGCATCGTGATGCCACAGTTCGGCTATCAGACCGGCGAACAGATCACTGACCGCAACGACCGTCGCAAATACGGGCTTTCCGCCGAGGTACCACGCATGCCAAAGCTCGGCGACGAGAAGGCGCGTGCGAACACCTACATCAGCAACGACGCGGACTGGATCAGCTTCGACACCACCGTCTCCACCGCCGCCGACCAGATCGCGGTGGCACCCGGTTATCTGCAGAAGGAATGGACGACCAACGGCCGGCACTATTTCCATTACACGATGGATCAGCCGATGCTGCCGTTCTTCTCGTACCTGTCGGCGCGCTACGCGGTGAAGCATGAGACGTGGAAGGGCGTGGACATCGCGGTGTATTACAACCCGGCGCACGCGTGGAACGTGGACCGGATGATCCAGGGTGCGAAGGATTCGCTGGACTATTACGACGCGAACTTCACGCCGTACCAGTTCCATCAGCTGCGCATCCTGGAGTTTCCGAACTACGCCCGCTTTGCGCAGTCGTTCGCCAACACCATCCCGTTCTCCGAATCGCTCGGTTTCATTGCCGACCTGCGCGACAAGAGCAAGATCGACTATGTTTACGACGTCACCGCGCACGAAGTGGCGCATCAGTGGTGGGCGCACCGAGTGATCGGTGCGAACATGCAGGGCTCGACCATGCTCAGCGAATCGCTGGCGCAATATTCGTCACTGATGGTGATGAAGCACAAGTACGGCGCCGACCAAATGCACAAGTTCCTGAAGTACGAACTGGACGGCTATCTGGCCGGCCGTGCCACCGAGAAGCTGGCCGAGGAGCCGCTGGCGAAGATGGAAATAAACCAGCAGTACATCCGCTACCAGAAGGGCTCGCTGGTGTTCTACGCGCTGCAGGACTATGTCGGCGAAGACAAGCTCAACGCGATGCTGAAGCAGTTCCTCATCAACAAGGGTTTCCAGCAACCGCCGTACACGACGTCACAGGAATTCATGGACGCGCTGGCGAAAGGCATCGATCCGAAGTGGAAGGGTCTACTGGATGACTTCTTCTGGAAGATCACCCTGTTCGACAACCGCATGACCGACGCCACCGCGAAGAAACTGCCGAACGGCAAGTACGAGGTGACCCTGAAGGTGCACGCAGGCAAGATCTACGTCGACGGGACCGGCAAGGAAACCATAGCCAAACCGGACATCCCGATCGAGATCGGCGTGTTCGCCACCTCGCCCGGCGCCGGCCAGGACGGCAAGCCGCTGTATCTGGAAAAGCGCCTGCTGCCGGATGGCGACAGCACCATCACGGTAACCGTCGACAGCCTGCCTGCGCTGGCCGGCATCGACCCGTACAACGAGCTGATCGACAAGGTTTCCAGCGACAACCGCCGCACGGTAACGGTGGAGTAGGTTCAGTCAGCCTTCGGCGAAAGCGGCGGTGCGCCCCGCACCAGAGTGACCTCTTGCGGCGTCAATGGCGTGCTGATCTGCCCTGCGTCGATCTGCTGCTTGATCGCACGCAACAAGTCGCTCTGCACGCTCCAGTTGTCACCGCTGCGGGTCCAGCCGCGCAGCACCAGATTCACCGCCTGTCCGGCCAGGCTTTCGATCCATACGCCGGGCGCCGGTTCTTTCAGAATGCGCGCGTCGGCTGCGAACAGACCCATGATCGTTGCCATCACCTTGTCCGTATCATCGCGATAGGCGGTGCCGAATTTCAGCTCGAAGCGCCGCGTGCCAAGACGGTTGAAGTTGATGATCGCGTCGCTGCCGATCTTCGCGTTCGGCAGAATCGCCTCACGGTTATCCGGCTGGATCAGCAGGGTATGCATCAGATTGATCTGCTCGACTTTGCCCTCGATGCCGCCTGCGGTGACGTAATCGCCAACCCGGAATGGCCGGAACACCACCAGCAGCACGCCCCACGCCAGATTGCTGAGCGAGCCCTGCAGCGCCAGTCCGATCGCCAGTCCGGCGGTGCCGAGCGCGGCAACCATCGGCGCCGACGGCACGCCCAGCACGCCCAGCGCGGTGACCATCAGCAAGGCAACCAGCACGCCGTAGATCAGGTTGCGCAGGAAACCGCTGAGCGTGGAATCCAAATTCGCGCGGCCAAGCGCGCGCTGCGCGAAATTAGCTAGCCGGCGTGCCAGCCACAGGCCGACCAGCAGCACCAGCAGCGCGCCGATCAGGTGCAGGCCGATCTGCACCGCCTGGTCGGTATACGCGGAAACCTCATGAGTCGCCGCCGTGGTGGCCGGCGGCGCGGCTGACATATCGAGCATGGCTTCGCCTCGTGCAGAAAATCGAGGATCAGCCTAACAGGGTGGCCGGGGAAATTTTGCCGGCGGTCTCAGCGAGCAGCCATCTTGTCCTTGTGCGGCGGCTCGCTGTCGCGATCCTTCTCGCGACTGAGCAATTGCAGGCGCGAACCATCGCTGAGGCGGAACTGCAGCTGCTGCTGCAGCTGTTCCATCGTAGTCAGGCGCGGGCACAGCGCCTCGGCGCGCTGGCCGAGTCTGTCTGCGCGTGCATTCACTTCCTTGTCGATGCTCTTGTCCAGCGAATCGGCACGCGCCTGCAAGGCCGCGACCTTGCTCTGATCGCCGCTGAGCGCCGCCTTCACCGCGTTGGCGGTGAACGTGCTGACCATTTCCGACACGGTGCCCTCTACGCCCTGCTCGATCACGTCCGTCATCTCATGCTGCTTCCACACGCCGCTGCCGATGCCCTGGTCGATCTGCCGCAACTCTGCCACATGATTGCGGTTGAGCCGTTCGAGCAGGTGCTGGCGCTCCTCGCTGTTCTCGGCAAAGGTGGTGGTGACGGTGGTCATGGCGGAAAAACCGATGTCCAATCCTTCGCGCACGATCCCCGCCACTTCCGGCAGCAACGCACGCACCTGGCCCTCGTACTGGCGCAGGCGGCCGGCGTCGGCGTCGGAAACGGCAACCGGCTTGCCGTCCACGCGCAGGCGGCCGTCGTGCATGAAGATGCTGGTCGGTTGGCCGGCTTCGCGATCGAACGCGATGCCGGCCGGGTTCACCCGCACGTCGTAGTTCGTGGTGAAGCCGCACCGGTTGTTGTTGATATGCAGGCCGTGTGCCTGTACCTGTGCAGCGAGGGCCATGCCGACAGCCAGCGTGAGCAGCGAGAATGTCTTGCGCATGAGTGTTTCCCCGTGACGATGGCCGATGCCCGTTAACCGGCCTACGCTGCCACGATGCGCCCGCCATCAGCGCAGCGGCATGGGCCAGCCGCATGCCCTGCCATCAGTCACGGCGTCGGCGCGTCACGCAGTTTGTGGCGCAGGTGGCGCAACGAAACGGTTTCCCACAACGTCACCAGCACCAGTATCGAGCTTGTCGCCAACCCGAGCGCGAGCACGTTCAGAGGTTGCCAGACGAGAGCGATAGCGAGCGCCGCCAGCAGACCCAGACCGAAGAGATGCGACAGTGGCAGGTTGATGCCATTCACCGTTTTCTTGAACAACGCATTGCCCAGCAGATACAGCGCCGGGCCACCCAGCAGGACGGCACTGCCGATGGTGTCGACGCGCTGCCGCGAATCGCGCAAGGTCAACTCATCGGCCACCGCGCTGACGATGATGCCGGCAACGATCAGCAGGTGCAGATAGGTATAGGCGACCCGTGCCGTGCGGCCAGGATCCGCGGCATGCCGGATCGCCCAACTGCCGCGCTCGGCACCGAGGTCGAAATAGATCCACCACATCGCCACGCTGCCGATGAATGCACCGACAAACGCAGCCAGCGTCTGCGACTGCCACAAGGCATCGGCGAAAGTCGACCCAGTCACCAGCACCGACTCGCCCAGCGCGATGATCACGAACTGGCTGCAGCGTTCGGCGAGGTGGCCGCCGTCGATGTCCCAGTCGGCGGTACTCGATCGGCCCATGCCGGGCACGGCAAAAGCCAGCGCCGGCCCGATGTATTCCAGCGCCAGCGCGGCGATCCACAGCCAGGTGCGCAGCTGGCCGTCCAGCCATCCACCGGTGAGCCACAACACGCCAGAGATCACTAGCCATACCGTGATGCGTTGGAAGTTGCGCGTGTTCACCGGCGCGGCATCACCCAGCGCCCACAGCATGAACAATGTGCGCCCCACCTGCATGAATACGTAGGCACCAGCAAACAGCAGCCCGCGAGCACCGAATGCCTGCGGCAACGCGATCGAAAGCAGCATGCCGGCCAGCATCATCGTCAACAGCGCCAGCCGCACCACCGGACGCTCAGGATCCAGCCAGTTGGTGACCCAACTGGTAAACACCCATACCCACCACACTGCCAGGAACAGCAGCAACACCTGTAACGCACCGACCCAGTTGAGGCCATGCAACAGCGTGTGCGACAGCTGGGTCACCGCGTAGACGAACACCAGATCGAAGAACAGCTCGATGTTGGTGACCTTGACCTGCTCACCCGCCGCGCGAACGCGCAGCAGTCTTTGCCGCGCTGGATAGGCAGCGTCAGCTGACGGGGAAATGCTCACGGACGATCTCCGGCATGTTTGCGCCTTTATCTCATGGCGGCCCGGATGCCGTCACTCGGCTGCGATCATGCAATCAGGTCAGAGCCGGTCGTCCTCGATGTCGCTGACGCGACCGTCGACGATCGTCACCACGGTAACGTGGCCGTCGCGGCGGTAACGCCATTGCTCGCCGGACTGATCATTGGCCAGCACGCGAACGCCGCCGCGCCGATTGCTGCTACGGCGTGAGCTGCGTGAACTGCGTGAACTGCGCTTGTGTGATTTTGACGACGGCTTGCCCAGCAGCTCGGTGACACGCTCGCGGCTGTCGCCGGCGGTGAGCACCTGGTTGCCCACCCGCAAGGTGCTGGACGCCTGCGCCACGGCGCTGAACGCAAACAAGACGACGATGAGACCGATACGCATGACCTGCTCCTTGTCTGATGAAATCCACTAATCGTTTCCGCTGCGTCGGTGCCTGCAGTTTCAGAAACCGGTGCCCGGCTGCGCCAGATAAACCATCTCTTCCGGCGTGCTGGCACGACCCAGAACGGCATTGCGATGCGGAAAGCGGCCGAAGCGCGCGATCACCTCGCGATGCCGCCGAGCATAGTCCAGAAATTCTTCGCAACGTTCACGCAGTGACGCGGGCGCTTCTGCGTACAGCTGCTCGAACAAGACCACCGATTGCTGCTGCAACGCCGTGTCCTCGGCATGTTCCAGCGGCAGGTAGGCAAACATACGTTGCAGCGGCGGCAATCGCCGATCATCACCGCGGGCGATGCCCGACAGCGCGACGCGTTGAGCACTGGCGTCCTGTGCCCATGCTCGCGAATCGCCGCGATGCAGATTGCGCGGAAACTGGTCGAGCAGGATCAACAACGCCAGCCAGCCCGCGAGATCGGCTGCCCAGCCGTCCAGTCGTCCCTGTGCCGCTGCTTCCATCGCACTGCCGAAACGCTCACGTATCTGTGCGTCGAACGCCGGATCGGCCACAAACCAGTGTGCGGCGTTCGTTTCGGCGAACCAAAAGTCCAGGATGTCTTGCGCGGCAGCCGGCATCAGCGTGCCGTCAGTAGCGGGCGCTACCGGCCAGGCTGTGCATGTCCAGATGAATACCGTGCAGGCGCGGTAATTGCCGGCGCAGCGCCAGTGCGGACTCCGCCGGAGCCTCCGCAATCGCCTGCTCGAACGCATGCAGCAAGGCACTTTCGTGATGCGCCAGCGCGCGGATCCAGGCACTGTCACGGCGCGTGCCGGCATGGATCAGCCAGCCGGCCAGATGCCGACGCGCGGCGCCGCGCCAACTGCCATGCTCGCTCGGCTTGCCGCCGCCGGCGCGCAATTGTGTCTGCAGATCGGCGATCAGCAGATCCAGCGTCTGCACATTCTCATTCAGCACCACGCGCAAGCCCGGCTCGCATGCCGTCGCGGCATGCCGATACAGCCGGCGCAGGTCGATGCTGCGGCGGATCAGGGCATTGCAGGTGGAGGGTGAAACGGGCAGCGGCATGGCCGCCTCCTGCCGGGTCGATGAGTGGAACACGACGTCATCGTCACCCTTGCCGACTTAGCGGGAGATTAACCTGCGGCGATTTGGCCGCTGGCAGGGCTCATTGCCCCACCTGCAGCAGGTTCAACGGTCGCCCGTCGCTGCCGCGCACGCCTTGCTGCAGCTCGGCCAGCCGCTGGATCGACGGGCACAGCGCCTCGATCTGCGGGCGCAGCGCCTGCATGCGTTGCTGCAGCCGCGGCTGCAGCTCGGTGGCGAGATCCGCCGCACGATCGCGCAGACTTGCCGCGGTCTGCAAATCGCCGCCCAGCGCCGCATTGATCGCCTGTTGGCCGAGATCGGCCGCCAGCAAGGGCAGCAAATCGGCGCCGATCTGGTTCATGGCTTGATCGGCGGCGTCGCCCTGCCAGTCGTGCGTACTGCGGCTGGCCGCGATGCGCCGCTTGAGCTCGCTGGCATGCGCGCTCAGCCGGCGGTCGAATTCGGCGCGGGTATCGACGCCCAAGCCCATGCCGTCGGCTTCGGTGCGCATCGCCCGCACCGCCATGTCCACCCCGTTCTGCGCCACCGTGCGCACCCGCGGCGCCAGTGCGCGCAAGTCGCGTTCGAATAGCGCCAGCCGATCCTGATCTTCCGCATTAAGCCGTACCGCGACACCGTCGGTGCGCAACGCGCCCTGCTGAAGCTCGGCATGAAACGGCGCCGGCGAGGCCCGCTCAAACAGCAGGCTGTCGGTTTTCAAGGTGACGTCGTAGCTGCTGCTGGCGTGACAGGTCGTCGCCAGATCCTGTGCATGCAGCAGCGAAGCGACGAACGGCAACGTGAACAGGAGCAGCAATCGCGACAGGTGCATGGAGATTCCTTGAGGACAGACCCACCCAGCGATAGCCGACGCCACCGCAACCGTGGCTGAACTGCCCCGCTCAGCGACGACGTGGATGAAACTGCGCGCGCACCGTCGGTCGACCCAGCTGCCACGCCAGCCATAACAGCAGCGGGATCGCGACGACCTTGAGCGCCAGCCCGACCTGCCAGGTCCGCTGCGCCCGCGCGATCATCCATAGCGCGACCTCGCCGAGCTGCGGTTGTGCCAACGCGTGCTGCCGGGCGGTTTCGAAATCATCCCACTGGCGCAGCATCAGTACGCCGGTGAGCAGTGCCCACAACGCCAGCAGCACCGCCAGCACCTGCATTGCTGGCCGCGCCCATGCCTGCCGAAGAATGCAGCCGGCGCATACCACGATGACCAGCAAGGCCGCCGCCAGATAGGCGTACTCGGCATGCTGCAGATACTGCACGGAACCCATCGCGGTGAACAACAACAGAATCCATACACCGATCGTCCACACCGAAAAACGCCGCGCTGACGTGCTGTCGGCGCGTACCGCCAACGGCATCAGGGCGCTGCCTTCAAGGTGGCCAGATCGCTCATGACCTGGGCGGAATTCTTCTCCGGATCGACGTCCACATAGACCTTGGCGATCTTGCCCTGCGGGTCGATCAGGAAAGTGGTGCGCTTGGCGTAATGCATGCCCATGTGCTCAGTGAGTACGCCGTAACTGGTGGCCATCGTACGATCCGCATCGGACAGCAGCGAAAACGGCACGTGATATTTCGCGGCGAATTCGGCGTGCGATTTCACGTCATCGAGGCTTACTCCGACCACTTCGGCACCGGCCTTGCGCAGTCTCGCGATGTCATCGCGGAACGTGCACACCTCGGTGGTGCAGCCGGGGGTGAAATCCTTCGGGTAGAAATACATCACCAGCCAGTGGCCATGGAAATCGGCCGGCGTGCGCCAGTGGCCGTTCTGGTCCTGCAGGCGAAACGTCGGGGCGACTTCGCCAACCTGCGGGCTGGCGGCAAACGCGGGAGCGACCAGGGCACACAACAGGGTCAACACGAGCAAACACGAAAGACGGCGCATGACGGAATCTCCAGCCGGGGAAGGGGAACAAAGTGCAACGGCGCAGTTTACGCGCACCAAAGAAGAAGGACGCCACCGGGCGCCCTTCTTCATCATGCCTGCCGCAGTATCAGCCAGCAGCTATCCGCCAGCATCCATCAGCGTGGACTGATGGTGAACTTGCCCACTGATATGCCCAGGTTGACGCCTTCGCCGGTACCGGACAGCGCCAGCGAGGTGGTGCCCTTGGTTAGCACCTGTGCGGTGCCACTCTTCACCACACCGGCCTCGGCGCCGGCCTGCGCGTAGTCGCCGTACACATCGGCGATGCCATGCACCTTGCTGATCTCGCCCTTGCCGTTGTCGATGTGGTACTTGCCGGCGGTGAGGCCGCCACCGACCACGCTGATCTTTACGTTGGCGTGCTGGCCGTTGTCACAGGTGATTGTGCCGCTGCCTTCGGCATGCTTGTAGATCAACGACCAGCCGGACAGGTTGTATGCGAGATCGCATTTCACCGAGGCCTCGGCAGCTTGTGCATTGCTGGTCGGCAACACGGTCATTGCACCCGCGCAGGCCAGCACCAGGGCAGCCATTCCAAAAGTACGTTTGATCATTGTCGTCTCCTTGAAGTCGAGGGATGGAACGTGATGCCTATGCAGTGTCTCCTGCGTCAGCTGAACCCTGCGGTCAGCCAGCGCCACGTCGTTCAGCATCGACATATCGACGTGATGCGCACGTGCACAAACATGGCAACCACCTCTCGAAGATCTTGATGTTTCGCTAACAAAGTACCGCGCAAACTGAACACGGACCCGATCCGAGGTGACTCCATGAAACTGCCCATGCTGCTTGCTACCGGTCTCTCCTTGCTGCTGGCCGGCCCGGCTGTCTACGCGCAAACGTCGACCACATCGACATCAACTACGCCCACGACGACGACGCAGCACACCACCACATATTCCACCAAGTACCACAAGCGCCACACCACCTCGCAGCCGCATGCCGGTAGCGCAGCCGCGCAGCCAAGGACGCGTACCGTTTGCGAGGACGTGGTTGTGCAGGACACACCGAAAGACTCGAACCAGATCGCTGGCATGGCGATCGGCGCAGTCGCCGGCGGCCTGCTCGGCCACCAGGTCGGCGGTGGCAAGGGCAAGACGTTGGCCACCGTGGCCGGTGCTGTGGGCGGCGGCTATGCCGGCAAGAAGGTCGAAGAGCATCAGCAGGCGAAGAAAACCCATACCGAACAGCGCTGCCACGAAGTCACCAACTGATCCTGACCGGTCTGCCACCCGATCCCTCAACTCGTTGCAAGAGGTTGCATGGTCAAGTACTCACTGGTCGGTTACGACGGCTCCGATGCCTCGCGCCGCGCGTTCCAGTTCGCCATCGATCTGGCCCGTTGTTCGCACGGACGGGTGCGCGTGGTGTCGGTGCTGCAAGTCACCGAAGGTGGCGCCGATGCCTCGGCCCTGATGATGGCCGACTCCGGCACCCAGCGCGTGCAGGAGTTGCTGGACGAGCTGACCGCGATCGTGCCGGATGCCACCAGCCTGGTCGACGTCGAGTTGATCTACGGCAGCCCCGGCGATGTGCTGCTGAGCCAGATCGATCAGCACGGGGTGGATCACATCGTGATCGGCCACACCGAACGGGGGGCGCTGGCGCGCTGGCTGCTCGGCTCGGTATCTGGCAACGTGCTCGCGCGCGCCCATGTGCCGGTGACGGTGGTGCGCTGAAACGCGCGAGCGCGTCCGGCATGACTGAACGGCAAGTCGGGTAGCGTTAATCCGGCACTGCGATCAGGCCGTATCCTGTGTCATCTTTTCGTCATGCAGGCGCGGGCCACCCCGGCTCCCGCCGCATGTATCGCCGCACAGGAAATCCGCTTGAGTTATTCCGCTGCCCTGCCCTGGACTCTGGAAAGCCTCGATCTCGACCGCGTCGATGTCGCGCGCGTACGCCACAACGAGGATCTGTTTTTCCTGCTGTGCAGTTCGTCGTTCGTTGAAAGCGGCTCGAAGCTGTACACGCAAAACCTGATCGATCATTTCGCCGGCGACCAGGAGCTGCAGACCTGGCTCAGCCAGCACTGGGAACATGAGGAACTGCAGCATGGCCGTGCGCTGGCTGCCTACGTCAGGAAGGTCTGGCCGGAGTTCGACTGGGACAAGGGTTTCCAGGCGTTCTGGAACGAGTACGGCGCAGTGTGCACGGCCGAACAGCTCGAACCCTGCCGCGGCTTGGAACTGGCCGCCCGCTGCGTGGTGGAAACCGGCACCGCCAGCCTGTACCGCGCGCTCAACGAGATCACCGACGAGCCGGTGCTGAAGCAGCTGACCAACCACATCAAGAGCGACGAAGTGCGCCACTACAAGCACTTCTACCAGCACTACCGGCTGTATCGGGAGCGCGAGGATTTCGGCCGCTACAAGGTGTTCCGCGCGATCCTGCGCCGGGTCAACGAGATCAAGAGCGAGGACAGTGACATCGCGTTGCGTCACGTGTTCAACCAGTGCTATCCGCAGCACCTTGGCAACGAGATCGAGTTCCGCCGCATCAGCGATCGCGCGCAGGGACTGCTGCGCCGGCACATCCCGGCCGCGATGACGGTGAAGATGCTGCTCAAGCCGCTGGACCTGCCGGCCCGGCTGCAGAGCGCGCTGGAAAAGCCGCTGGCGCGGATTACCGAGAAGCTGTTCCTGCACTGAGAGCTCCCAGGCATCGCCGGGAGCGCGCGACGGTCACTGCGCCGTGGCTTCCTTGTCTGCGCTGCGCTGCTCGCTCTTGATCAGCCGTTGTTGTTGCTGCACGGCCTTCAGGCTTTTCACGTCGACCGGACGGATCTGCGAAATGGTGCAGGGGAAGTTGCGCCGACCGGTGAGCACCTTGTCGAATCCCACCATGACCTCGTTGATGTTCGAGGTGAGCCCGATGCTGTCGACGAAGGCCAGATCCTGGCAACCACCGCCGAGATCCAGCAACCACGCCTCGTTGGGCTTCGTATAGACGACCAACTGACTGTCGCTCAACGGCTCCCACGAATACAGGGTGAAGAAGCGGAAGTGGCGCACCGGCGCGCCGGCCGCCGCCGCATACGCAGCCTGGCGTTCGCTGGTGCGTTGCACATAAGGCGCGCTGGCGCAGGCGGCGAGCAGCGTCGTCAGCGTCGCCGCCAGCAGAAGACGGATCGTTGACATGACATCAAATTCCATCGGCGGATCGGATCTAAAAGAACGTGCGAACCGACTTTCGGTGTACCCGGGGCTACTTCTTTTTCTGCTTGCCCACGCTGACCCATTTGGCCGGATCGAAACCGCCGACCTCGTAGCTCAGAGTCTGTTTCTTGTCGCCGTCGGCCAGGGTCACTTCCATGCTTATCTTCTTCGCCTTCTGCAGCATCGCGATGAACGCCTTGTCGTCGCGGATCATCAGCGCCGGCTCGCCAGTGGATGGCGCGAACGCCATGATGCGTGCCGGTTTGCCGTCGACCGTGCTGGCGATGTTGCAATTGCCGCGACACACGAAACCGGGCTTGCTACCGTACAGGAACACGCTCTGGCCCCAGCTGGTGTGCCGGCGCAGCACCAGCTGCACCCGATCGTTGCCGGACGACTGGCTGTTGACGATGGTGGCGGTGGATTGCGTGCCGCCGGCCATTGGCGACACCTGATACAGCCACAGTCCGCCCAGCCGGTTTTTCTCGCTGGCCTCGGTGTAGCGCTTCTCGATCGCAGGCAGGGTTTGCTGCACTTCCTTCGCCGCCGCGCTGTCCGGGAAACGCTTGACGATGTCCTTGCCCATCGTCACCGCCATCTCGTCGTTGCCGATGCGCAGCAACTGGCGATAGGTGTCGAGGTTGCGCACCGCGTCAGTCGCCTGGGTCTGCGCCTGCTGCTGTGACGCGTCCGGCGCAGGCGTACCGCCCTGCTGCGAGCAGCCGGCGAGCATCAAGGCCGCGCACAAGGCGGCAGCGGCGAATGGATGGCGGCAAGGCAAGTTCATCATCGGCGGCGTATCGCTCTGGAAACAGGCGCCTAGCTTGGAACGATCCACCGCCGCGGTGCAACCGCCTTGATTCAATCCGACTGACCGAAGCGCTCGCGCAACGCCACTCGATAACGCCGGCTGCAGGGAATCTTCATGCTGTCGCGCATCTGCAGGCGCGCATCGCCGGTTTCCAGCGGCTCGATCTCGGCCAGATAGTCGAGGTTGATGAAGTAGCTGCGGTGCACCCGCACGAAACGCGCCGGGTCCAGCCGGCTCTCGATCCCGGCCATCGTCGCGCGCAACGGATAGTCGCGACCGCGCACATGCAGGTTCACGTAATTGCCGGATGCCTGCAGCCATTCGATCTCGCTGGCATTGACCAGGAATTCCCGTCCCAGCTTGCGCACCAGAAAGCGCTCGGGCCGTTCCACTGGCTCCACCGGCGGACCTTCCTCCGGCGCGACCAGCAAGCGCGCCTCGCCCTGCCAGCGCATCAGCCACAGTCGCGACAGGCAGATCAGCGCAATGATGATGAAATAGGTGCGGATATCCTTGAGGTATTCGTAGCCGAAATTCGGCCACCATGCGCCGAAACTGTAATGCCAGCCGGCAAGGTCATAAGCCAGCTGGCGCAGCCCGACCATGCCACCGACATGCAGCAGGCTGAACGGCACGCTGGCCAGCAGATGCCACGGCAGGCTGCGGCGCCAGGTATCGAAGCGGAACGGCCAGCGCCGTTCGACCGCCAGCACGGCCGGAATCAGGGCCAGGATCAGGATCGAACTGCTCCATTCCCACACCCACGGTTCCCACGCGGCCGTGCGGGCATGGTCGATGCGCGCGACCATGCTGTTGAACACGGTATTGAGGATGCATAGCACGACCCAGAAGCCGACTTCAGCCGGGCGCCGCCAGCGCCGAAAATCGCGGTATTCGAAATCCGTCTGTTCCGTCATGCCGGCGATTCTACGTGGCTGCGGGAACGCCCGCGTCATTCGTCCCGCGGGGCCACCGCTCGTCCCTGTTCAACCACAATCCATCACTTGCGGATCGACAACACGCTTCATCAGACCATCATGGCTTGGCCGCCACGACCAGTCCGAACCGATCGTGGCGATCCGTGCAAACCGATGTGGAGCAGCATGATGAAAAGACGCGAACTGTTGAAAGCCATGGCAACGCTGCCGCTTTTGCCGCTGCTGATGCGCAGTGGCGTGGCCACGGCGCGGGACGCCGCCACCGTCATGGCGGCGAAATTCCGTTCGCGGGTACGGCCAGGCGATCCGGGCTGGCCGCTGGCGGCACAGTGGGAACAACTGAAGCGCGACGTCGGCGGCCGGCTGCTGAAGCTCGAATCCCCCTTCGCACGCTGCTCCACGTCTACCCCCGACAGCGTTTGCGCGGAGGCACTGAAACGTATCGACAACCCTTACGCACTGGGCGACGAGCCGGCGCTGACCCAGACCAGCGGCTGGGCCGACGCGTGGACATCGCAACCCAGCGCCTATGCGGTGGCGGCGGAGAACACCGCCGACGTGGTGGCAGCAATCAACTTCGCGCGGCAGCACCATCTGCGGCTGGTGGTGAAGGGCGGCGGCCACAGTTATCAAGGCACCTCGGATGCGCCGGATTCGCTGCTGGTATGGACGCGGCGCATGAACAAGATGACGCTGCACGACGCCTTCGTCGCGCAGGGCTGCGCCGGCCGGGAGGCGCCGCAGCCGGCGGTGACGATCGAGGCCGGCGCGATGTGGAGTGACGCCTACGACGCGGTCACCACCAAGGGTGGCCGCTACGTGCAGGGCGGCGGCTGCACCACAGTCGGCGTCGCCGGCTTGGTGCAAAGCGGCGGCTTCGGCAATTTCTCGAAGAACTGGGGCACGGCGGCAGCCAACCTGCTGGAGGCGGAAATTGTCACCGCCGACGGCGAGGCACGCATCGCCAATGCCTGCACCCACCCCGATCTGTTCTGGGGTATCAAGGGCGGCGGTGGCGGCAGCCTGGGAACGATCACGCGCCTCACCTTGCGCACGTTCGAGCTGCCCGCGGTGTTCGGTGCGGTGTTCGGCGCCATCCAGGCGTCCTCTGACGACGCGTTTCGCACGCTGATCGCCAAGGCGATGGATTTCTATCTCAGCGCGCTGTTCAACCCGCACTGGGGTGAGCAGATATCGTTCCGAGGTAGCAACACGCTGAATATATCCATGGTGTTCCAGGGTTTGACCCAGCAGCAGGCGGAACAGGCCTGGGCGCCGTTTCTGGACTGGATCCGTGCCCGCAGCGAATATCGGTTCACCAAACCCATGCAAACGTTGACCCTGCCAGCTCGGCATCTCTGGGACGCCGAGTTCTACCGCGCGCATGCGCCCCGGCTCATCGTGGCGGACGATCGGCCGGGCGCGCCGGGGCACCATACCCTCTGGGCCGGCGACCAGGATCAGGTGGGCTGGTTCATCCACGGCTATCAGTCGGCATGGCTGCCGGCCGCGTTGCTGCAGCCGGGCCAGCAGTCACGCCTGGCAGATGCCCTGTTCGCCGCTTCGCGGCACTGGGGTTTCTCGCTGCATTTCAACAAGGGACTGGCGGGTGGTTCCGTCGACGCGATCGAGCGCTCGCGCGACACCGCGACCCACCCGCAAATGCTGGATGCCTTTGCACTGGCTATCTGCGCCAGCAGCGGCGACCCCGCCTTTCCCGGCATGCCGAACGCCCACCCCGAACTGGCCCGGGCGCGACGCGAGGCAACGACGATCGACAAGGCGATGGATGCGTTGCGCGCCGTGGCGCCCGGTGCCGGCACCTATGTCTCGGAGAGCGACTATTTCCTGCACGATTGGCAGCAGGGATTCTGGGGCTCCCACTACGCGAAGCTCGCAGCGGTAAAGCGCAAGTACGACCCGGATGGCCTGTTCTTTGTCCATCACGGCGTCGGCAGCGAAGCATGGAGCGCCGACGGCTTCACCCGCCTCGCCTGAATTGACGGGCTTCTGATGTGCCGAGTCAGCGCGCAACCAGCCGGCTAGACTAGGTGTTTCCCAGCTGCGCCGATTCATGCCCGAACACGACGACTCCCTGCTCCGCCACCCGGCCTTCGTCGCGTTCTGGTTCGCCCGGATCACCTCCGGCTTCGGCTTCCAGATGCTGTCGGTGGCAGTGGGCTGGCAGATCTATGCAATCAGCGGCCGCGCGTTCGATCTCGGCCTGATCGGCCTGGTGCAGTTCGTGCCATCGGTGCTGCTGGCGTTGCCGGCAGGGCATGTCGCCGACCAGTTCGAGCGCCGTCGCATCGTGCTGCTTGGGCAGATCGTGGAATGGATCGCGATCGCCGTACTGGCCGGCCTGAGTCTCGCTCACGGCATCCACGAGATCGGCATCCTGCTGCTGGTGTTCGTGATCGGCATCGCCAAGGCGTTCGAGTTTCCGGCGCTGCAGTCGATGCTGCCGGCGCTGGTACCCGCGAAAATCCTGCCACGGGCGATGGCGGTGAACGCGTCGGCCGGACAGGCGGCGATGATCATGGGTCCCGCACTGGGCGGTTTGCTGTACGTCGCCGGCCCGGGCGTGGTGTATACAGTGTGCGGCACGCTCTACGTGGTCTCGGTGATCCTGATGGGCCGGCTGCGTTACGAGCAGGCGCCGCCGAAACGCGAGCCGGCCACGCTGAAGACGCTGTTCGCCGGCGTGCATTTCATTCGCGCGCGCAAGGATGTGCTCGGCGTAATCTCGCTGGATCTGTTTGCCGTGTTGCTGGGCGGCGCCACCGCGCTGCTGCCGATTTTCGCGAAGGACATTCTGCATACCGGACCGTGGGGTCTGGGCCTGTTGCGCGCGGCACCGGCGGTGGGCGCACTGTTGATGTCGGTGTGGCTGGCGCGGCACAACCTGCAGCGGCGGGTCGGCACAATCATGTTTGCTTCGGTCGCCGGCTTCGGCGTGGCGACGCTGGTGTTCGCGGTATCGACCACATTGTGGCTGTCACTGGCTGCACTGTTCGCGCTGGGTGCGTTCGACATGGTCAGCATGGTGATCCGCGGCGCGCTGGTGCAGTTGGACACACCGGACGACATGCGCGGCCGGGTCAGCGCGGTGAATGCGATCTTCATCAACACCTCCAACCAGCTCGGCGAATTCGAGTCGGGCATGCTCGCCGCGTGGCTGGGCGCGGTGGGCGCCACGGTGATCGGCGGCGTCGGTACGTTGGTGGTGGTCGTCCTGTGGATGGGCATGTTTCCGACCCTGCGTCGACGCCAGCGGCTGCATGTGGAAGCGGCCGCGCCGGATCAACCGGCAGCGGATATTCTTTAGCATCGCCGGAGCCATTACGTGATCACCACGTCGCCCACCGCATTCCTCGAAGCCTACGCCGGGTTGGCACCGTTGCCGGATGCCGCGGCCACCGCGCGGGCGGCATATCTGGTCGCTCCGGCCGAGTTCACGCTGGCGGCGGAATCGGCACGCGACAACCGCTACATGGACATGAGCCTCACGGTCGACCCGCAGAAGGCATTGGCCCAGCACAGCACGCTGGCGCAGGCTTTGCGCGGGGACTGTCCGGTGATCACGTTCCCCGGCAATCCGGCCACGCCCGATGCGGTATTCCCCAACAACGTGTTCGGCACCGTACCCGGCCGGCTGATCATCGGTCGCATGCGCCACGCCGTGCGCCAGCACGAGGCCGAGCGTGCCGATATCCGTGGTTTCTTCGGCGACGTGCTGGGTTACGACGAGATCGATCTGTCCGGCTGCAAGGATCTGGTCGCCGAGCTGACTGGCTCGCTGATCATCGACCGCGTGCGCGGAGTCGGCTACTGCGGCCTCAGCGAACGCTGCGATCTGGCCGGCGCGCACGCGATGCACAAGGCATTCGACCTGCGCCTGACCTTCTGCTTCGAGCTGGCCGAGTCCGAATACCACACCAACGTGGTGCTGACCCTGCTGGCCAGCCGCGCTGCGATCATCGCCACCGACGGCTTCCGCGAGCAGGCCGTGCCACAGGCAATCGCCAAGGCCTACGGCGACCGCGTGATCTGGCTGACCACGGCACAGAAGCAGGCGTTTGCCGGCAATGCGATCACGCTGTCCGACGAGCGCGTATGGATGAGTGCCCACGCTGCCGCTTCACTGACCTACGAACAGACCGAGGCGCTGAGCGGCTTCGGTTTTGCGGTCGGTGCGGTGGATCTGAGCGAGATCGAGAAAGCCGGTGGCAGCCTGCGCTGCTGTGTGGGCGAGATTTATTGAACGGCCACTCGCCCGATGCGGTATACGTGCCGCAACCAGTTGAAGGAGCGTACCGATGCCCGCCATGCCACCACCGTTCCGCTCCAGCTTCGTCAGCGTGTTGGGCTGGATCTTTGTCTGCCTGGCTGGCTTCAGTACGCTGATCAGCCTATTGCAGAACGTGATGTTCCAGTTGGTGTTCCTGCCCGGCATGCAGCAGCAGATCGCCGCGCAGTCATTGCCGCCGGACATGCCGGCACCGATGGGCTGGCTGCTCGGCCATATGATCTGGTTTTTCCGTGCCGTCCTGCTCTTGTCGGTCATGGCCCTGATCGCTGCCATCGGCCTGCTGCTTCGTCGCAACTGGGGCCGGCTGCTCTTCATCGGGCTGATGGGCTTCGCCATTGCCTATCAATTGCTCGGTCTGGTCTTCCAATGGTGGTTCATAGGCTCGATGCCGCAGATGATGCAATTGCCGCCCAATGCACCCGCACACTTCGCTGACGGCATGCATGGCTTCATGCTGGCGATACAGATCTTCGGCGCCATCATGGCAATCGCCTTCAGCACGTTGTTCGGCTGGATCATCAAGCGGCTGTGCAGCCAGCCGATCCGTCAGGAGTTCGGCCAACCGGCCCCGCCATCCAAGCTGATGGAAAAGCTCTCGTGATCGTTCTCCACCATCTGAACAACTCGCGCTCGCAGCGCATCTTGTGGCTGCTCGAAGAACTCGGTGTGCCGTACGAGATCAAGCGCTACCAGCGCGACCCTAAGACCATGCTGGCGCCGCCGGAGTTGCGTGCTGTGCATCCGCTGGGCAAGTCGCCGGTGATCACCGATGGCGAGCTCACCCTGGCCGAATCCGGCGCGATCATCGAGTACCTTGCCGACCGCTACGGCACCGGGACGCTGATTCCAGCGCATGGCACCCCGGAAAGGCTGCGCTGCAATTACTGGCTGCATTACGCCGAAGGCTCGGCGATGCCGCCACTGCTGCTGAAGTTGGTATTCCGCCGGGTCGAGAACGCACCGATGCCGTTCTTCGTGAAACCGATCGCGAAAGGCATCGCGCACAAGGCGCAGCACAGCTTTGTCGATCCGCAGTTGAAGCTGCATCTGGATTATCTGGAAGGCGAGCTGGGCAAGAGCGCATGGTTCGGCGGCGACGCGTTCAGCGTTGCCGACATCCAGCTGAGCTTTCCGCTGGAGGCGTTCGCGGCCCGCGGCGGGCTGGACGCCAGTTATCCACGTCTGTCGGCGTTTCTGCAGCGCATCCACGCAAGGCCGGCGTATCAGCGCGCCTTACAGCAGGGCGGCGAATACCGGCTTGGCTGAACGGATCGGTGCGACGAGCGCCGCTGTTTACGCATCGCTCACGACGCCACTGGCAGCCTGTGACATCTGAGCCAAGGAGAACGCCATGCGCAACCGAGATATCGAACGCCAGATCCGCGACACTGCCGAGCGTGCCGGCGAACGCGCACGTCACTACGCCGATGGCGCCGCCAGCACCGCGCAGAGCCTGCTTGAGCGTGGCCGCCGTCGCATCAACGAGCGCTTCGGCAGGAGCAGTAAGCAATACAGCCAGCAGTTGACCCAGGCCGCCGAGGATTTTGCCGACGAGGCGAATTACCACTATCGCCGCGTACGTCGTCAGGTCAGCCGCCATCCTGTCGCTACGGCAGCGATCGTCGCCGGCACCATCGGTGCGTTCCTGCTGTTGCGCCGCGCGTTCCGCAGCGACAACGAGTAGACGCCATGCATCACGTAGAAGGGCTGGACGATCACTCGTCCGGCCCTTCCTGTTTTCGGCAGCAAAACGGCGCCATTGATCGCCGAGAGGTGCGAGAGGGCTCAGCGGCGACCGAGGTGTAGCCTCTGGCTCACCACATGGTCGAGCACCCACACCACGAACGGGCCGCTATCGCCGGAGAACACATAGCGGGAGGCCGGGTCCTTGGACTGATCCTCTAGTTTCACATCCGAGCGGTACGCCTTGACGACCAGCTCGTAGTCGTAGCCCTCGACATAATCGAAGTTCTGGATGCGACCATGCCAGTTCTTCCATGGGCCGTTCTCGCTCTCGCGCACGCGGTAGCAATGACCAGAGTTGTCGCCGTCGCAGGGCACCGTGTGCGGGCCGATCCACACCGTGCGGGTCACACTGCGTTTGCCCGCCACGGCGGCGACAGGCGCAGCGTTGCCGGCTTCACTCACGGTGGTATTGACGACGACGCGGCGGTTCGGAGCCAGGCAGGCGATCAGCTGCTTGCCCTTCTGATCCGGGCAGTCGGCCACCGGATCGGCCGCGCCGCGGCCTTCGGCCTGGATCACCCCGGCCGGCACGCCATGCGCCACCAGATAGTCGCGTACCGCCTGGGCGCGTTGCGCGGAAAGCTTCTGGTTGGCCTGCTCGCTGCCGATCCGGTCGGTATAGCCCAGCAGGTGCACCGAGTCGATCTGGGACGCGGCCTTCAGCTTGCCGGCCAGCGCGTCCAGCTCGGCATTGTCGGCGGATTTCAGCTGCGCCTTGCCGAACGCGAACAACGCATCAGCCGACAGGTTCTGCTGTGCCGGAATGGCGGGTGCCGCCTGCGGCTCCGGTGCTGGCTGCGGAGCCGGCTGGATGGCCGCCTTTTGGCAGCCAGCCAGCGCCAGCGCAATGGCACCGCCGAGGAGGTAAACGTACGGACGTATCGTTTGCATGGCTCACTCCTTATGTCGAGTGACTGTCGGACATCTCCCCACCTATAGCGGGGTATCGCCGCAGTAGTCGCCGCCCATCACCGGTTCCCCCCGTACCCTGAAGGATATAGTGGCTGGCCGCTGCGCCGGGTGCAGCGGAGGTGAAGAAAGCCGTTCGGGTGCATAAAAAAACCCCGCCGAAGCGGGGTTCTCGTTGCAGTTGACCGACATACTCACTGGCTGAGCGGGTTCGGCTTGTCCTGATCGAGCTTGTATTCCTTGATCGCGCGACTGACGTCCTTCGCATTCATCTTGCCGTCCTTCGCCAGTGCGGCCAGCGCCGCATGCGCAATCCAGTAACGGTCGACCTCGAAGAACTCGCGCAGATGCGCACGCGTGTCCGAACGGCCAAAACCGTCCGTGCCGAGCACGGTGTAGCGCATGCCGTCAGGCATGAACGCACGGATCTGGTCGGCGTATTCGCGCACGTAATCGGTGGCGGCAATCGCCGGGCCCTGACGGCCGTCGAGCAGACCGGTGACGTACGGCACGCGCTGCTCGGCTTCCGGATGCAGGCGGTTCCAGCGCTCGGCCTCGAAACCGTCGCGACGGAGCTCGATGAAGCCGGGGCACGACCAGATGTCCGACTTCACGCCGAAGTCCTTCTCCAGCAATTCGGCCGCCGCAATCACCTCGCGCAGGATCGTGCCCGATCCCAGCAGCTGCACACGCGGCTCGCCCTTCTTCGGCTTGCCGCCATCCTTGAACAGGTACATGCCCTTGATGATGCCTTCCTCGACGCCTTGCGGCAGATCGGGATGGCTGTAGTTCTCGTTCATCACGGTGATGTAGTAGTAGATGTCTTCCTGCTCCTGCATCATCCGGCGCGTGCCGTCCTGCAGGATCACCGCGACCTCGTACGAAAAGGTGGGGTCGTACGATTTCACGTTCGGAATCACGCCAGCCATCAGATGCGAATGGCCGTCCTCGTGCTGCAGGCCTTCACCGTTGAGCGTCGTGCGACCGGCAGTACCGCCGATCAGGAAGCCGCGCGAGCGCATGTCGCCGGCGGCCCAGCACAGGTCGCCGATGCGCTGGAAACCGAACATCGAGTAGTAGATGAAGAACGGCAGCATCGCCTGGTTGCTGATCGAATAGCTCGTCGCTGCGGCCATCCACGACGCCATGCCGCCGGCCTCGCTGATGCCCTGCTGCAGCACCTGACCCTTCTGGTCCTCGCGGTAGTACAGCAGCTGGTCGGAATCCTGCGGCTTGTACTTCTGGCCGAACGGCGCGTAGATGCCGATCTGGCGGAACATGCCTTCCATGCCGAACGTGCGCGCCTCGTCGGCGACGATCGGCACCACGCGTTCGCCCAGCTGCTTGTCGCGCAGCAGCAGATTGATGCCGCGCACCAGCGCCATCGTGGTCGAGATCTCGCGCTCGCCGGTACCCTTGGTGATCTGCTCGAACGCGGCCAGTTCCGGCGCCTTCAGCTTCGCCTCGGCCTTGCGCCGGCGCTGCGGCAGGAAACCGCCGAGCGCCTTGCGCCGTTCCAGCATGTACTGCACTTCCGGCGAGTCCTTGCCCGGGTGGTAGTACGGCACGTCCTTCAGCTTGTCGTCTGGAATCGGAATCTGGAAACGGTCGCGGAAATGACGCACCGATTCGTCGTCCAGCTTCTTCTGCTGATGGGTCGGATTCTGCGACTCGCCGGCCGCGCCCATGCCGTAGCCCTTCACCGTCTTGGCCAGGATCACCGTGGGCATGCCCTTGGTGTTCGACGCCGCATGGTACGCCGCGTAGACCTTGTGCGGATCGTGGCCGCCGCGGTTCAGGCGCCAGATGTCGTCGTCGCTGAGGTTGGCGACCATCTCGCGCGTCTCCGGATACTTGCCGAAGAAATGCTCGCGCGTATACGCGCCGCCGAACGCCTTGCACGCCTGGTATTCGCCGTCGACGGTTTCCATCATCAGCTTGCGCAACACACCCTTGGTGTCGCGCGCGAGCAGCGGGTCCCAGTAACTGCCCCAGGTCAGCTTGATCGCATTCCAGCCGGAACCGCGGAAGCTGCCTTCCAGTTCCTGGATGATCTTGCCGTTGCCGCGCACCGGACCGTCGAGCCGCTGCAGGTTGCAGTTGATCACGAAGATCAGATTGTCCAGGCCTTCGCGGCCAGCCAGCGAGATCGCACCCAGCGACTCCGGCTCGTCGCACTCGCCGTCGCCCATGAAACACCAGATCTTGCGGTCGCTCTTCGGCACCAGCCCGCGGTGTTCCAGATACTTGAAGAACTGCGCCTGGTAGATCGCCTGGATCGGACCCAGACCCATCGATACCGTCGGCACCTGCCAGTAATCCGGCATCAGCCATGGATGCGGATACGACGACAGTGCGCGGCCCTTGCCGACCACTTCCATGCGGAACAGGTCGAGCTGATCCTCGGCCAATCGACCTTCAAGGAACGAGCGCGCGTAGATGCCCGGGCTGGAATGGCCCTGATGCAGGATCAGGTCGCCCGGATGATCGGCACTCGGCGCACGCCAGAAATGGTTGAAGCCGACGTCGTACAACGTGGCCGATGACGCGAAGCTGGCGATGTGTCCACCCAGCTCGCCCGGCTTGCGGTTCGCACGCACTACCATCGCCATCGCGTTCCAGCGGATCAGCGTGCGGATGCGCCACTCCATCGCCGCATCGCCGGGGCTCTTGGCCTCCTGGCTGGGCGCGATCGTGTTGACGTATTCGGTGGTCGGATCGAACGGCAGGTAGCCGCCCGAACGACGCGTGGTATCGACCATGCGCTCCAGCAGGAAGTGCGCGCGCTCGGTGCCGTCGTGGTGGATCACCGCATCGAGCGAGTCGATCCACTCGCGGGTTTCGGTGGGGTCGATGTCCTGGTTGAGGATATCGTCGAGCTGATCCATTAAAATTCTCCGCGGCGCCGTTGCGGCGCCAGGCTTGAGGGGGAACTCCGCCGCCGGGGATTGCAGCGGAAGCAACGGCCAGTCTAGCCGCTGGGCCGCATGGTCGCCAATTAGCCGTCCATGCGGCGACGCATGGCAGCCTGCCGAAACGACGTCGCGCGATCAGCCCTGATGGCGATTGGCCGCGCGGATCTGCGCCTCGACGCAGGCCACCGCAGTCATGTTGACCACGCGACGCACGGTCGATTGCGGCATCAGGATGTGCGCCGGCTTGGCCACGCCCATCAGGATCGGCCCGATCACCACGCCGTCGCTGAGCATGCGGGTCATGTTGTAGGCGATGTTGGCCGCGTCGAGATTGGGGAACACGAACACGTTCGCCTTGTCCTGCAACCGCGAGTTCGGGAACAGTTTCTCGCGCAGCGCCGGCGTCAGCGCCACGTCGGCCTGCATCTCGCCCTCCACTTCCAGCCGCGGAGCGCGGGCGCGGATCAGTTCCAGCGCCTTGCGCATCTTCTTCGCGCCGCAGGTGTCGCGGCTACCGAAATTGCCGCCGGAGAGCAACGCAATCTTCGGCACGATGCCGAACAGCTTCAGCCGGATCGAGGCCTGCAGCGTGGCCTCGGCGAGCTGCTCGGGACTGGGATCGTCCTGCACATGGGTGTCGAGGTAGAAGAACGTGCCCTTGTCGGTGGATACCGCGGCCATCGCCGACGGTTCGCTGACTCCTTCGTCCAGCCCGATGATGTCGCGGATGTAGCGCAATTTGCCCTGGTACTGCCCGACCAGACCGCAGATCATCGCGTCGGCTTCGCCGCGCTCGACCATCAGCGATGCGATAGCTGTGGGGCGCGAGCGGATCACCGCCTTGGCCATCGACGGCGTCACGCCGCGGCGTTCCATCAACCGGTGATAGTGCTGCCAGTAGTCGTCGAAACGCGGATCGCTGTTGATGTTGCAGATCTCGACATCCACGCCCGGCTTGATGCGCAGGCCGGCGCGCTTGATGCGCTTCTCGATCACCTCGGGACGACCGATCAGGATCGGTTTCGCCAGGCCTTCGTCGACCACCACCTGCACCGCGCGCAACACGGTTTCCTCTTCGCCCTCGGCATACACCAGACGACACGGGGCCGACTTGGCGCGCTCGAACACCGGCTTCATCAGCAGGCCGGTGCGGAACACGAAGCTGGTGAGACGATCGGTGTAGGCGGCGAAATCCTCCATCGGCCGCGTCGCCACGCCCGAATCCATCGCCGCCTGTGCCACCGCCGGCGGCAGCTGCAGCAGCAGGCGCGGATCGAACGGTTGCGGGATCAGATACTCCGGCCCGAAGCTGGGCGGCTTGCCGCCGTAGGCACGCGCGCTGACGTCGGACGACTCGCGCCGCGCCAGCGCCGCGATCGCCTTGACGCAGGCGATCTTCATCGGCTCGTTGATCACCGTGGCGCCCACGTCCAGCGCGCCGCGGAACAGATACGGGAAGCACAACGCGTTGTTGACCTGGTTCGGATAGTCCGAGCGGCCGGTGGCCATGATGCAGTCCGGCCGCACCGCCTTGGCGTCCTCCGGGGTGATCTCCGGGTTCGGGTTGGCCAGCGCGAAGATGATCGGCCGCGCGGCCATCGTCGCCACCATTTCCGGTTTCAGGATGCCGCCGGCGGACAGGCCGAGGAATACATCGGCGCCGTCGACGATTTCGCCCAGCGTGCGCGCCTTGGTGTCGCGCGCGTAACGCTGCTTGTCCGGATCCAGGTCGGTGCGCTCGGTGTGGATCACGCCGTTGCGGTCGAACGCTAGGATGTGCTCGGGCTTCACGCCCAGCGCTACCAGCATGTCGAGACAGGAGATGCCCGCCGCGCCGGCGCCGGTGGTGGCCACGCGGATGTCCTCGATGCGCTTGCCGACCACCACCAGCGCATTGATCAGCGCCGCGCCGACGATGATCGAGGTGCCGTGCTGGTCGTCGTGGAACACCGGAATCTTCATCCGCTCGCGCAACTTGCGCTCGACGATGAAGCACTCCGGTGCCTTGATGTCTTCCAGGTTGATGCCGCCGAAGGTGGGCTCGAGGCTGGCGATGATGTCGACCAGCTTGTCCGGGTCGTTCTCGTCGATCTCGATGTCGAACACGTCGATGCCGGCGAACTTCTGGAACAGCACGCCCTTGCCTTCCATCACCGGCTTGCTCGCCAGCGGCCCGATGTTGCCCAGGCCGAGCACCGCGGTGCCGTTGGTGATCACCGCGACCAGGTTGGAGCGCGCGGTGTACTCGGCGGCCGAGCCCGGATCCTCCACGATCGCGTCGCAGGCGGCGGCGACGCCGGGCGAATAGGCCAGCGACAGGTCGCGCTGGGTCAGCAGCGAGGTGGTCGGGGTGACCTTGATCTTGCCGGGGCGCGGCAGGCGGTGATATTCGAGTGCGGCGAGACGCAGTTCTTCGGGGAGAGACATCGGCGGCTGTTTTATCGAGGGAAGGGATGGCAGCCGCCACGGCGACTGACTACCCGTGATGTTAGCACCGGGGCCCGCCGAACCGACCCGCTCTTGCGACGTCACGACGCACACCAAACCTCGCTAGACGCTCGACAACAGCTCGTCGCCCTGCACCTGGTTCATGTGGATGCCATTGATGAAGACCGAGAACGCCAGCTTGCCGGCCAATCCGTGCACATGCTGCATCCACGGCGGCAGCCAGCGCGGCGGCAGGATCGCGCCGGATTCGAAATGCGGCTGCAGCGCGATCACGTCGTGCAGGGTCAGCTTGCCGGCAAAAAGATGGCGCAGCAGGTCCATCCGCTGCTGCTTGAACGCCCAGCGGAAGAACGTATGCACGGTGAGCAGACCGGCCAAATACACATTGTCCTTGGCGAACGCCGCGCCGCCACTCAGCGGCACGCCGCGGAACACCCGCTGGGCCGAATGGAAGCTGTCCGCCACGCTCTGTCCGCAGGCGCTGAAGTAACGGTAGACCTCGACGAAATCGGCGCCGTTGAGCGCCATGTCGATCGCCAGGATGCGCAGGCTGATGCGCTTGAGTCGGGCGATATCGATCGCGCCGGACATCAGCTCGGCAAACACAGCCAGGCCCTCCTGGGTCGCGGTGACCCGCGGCGAGGTGCGTGCCAGCGAGGCCAGCAGCGGTTGCTGGCGGCCGTTCAGTGCAGTCAGCGAATGCACGAACGCTTCGTGCGCCAACAGCTGATGACGGTCGTATTCGCTGAAGCAGGTGTCCCCGCGCAGGCGAATGCGGGTGGCGCCGGCCGCCGCCTTCGCGGTCAATTCGGCATCCACTTCCACCTTGATCATGCCGGCGCCGAAGAAATCGTCCAGCGTCTTCGCCAGTTCATCGCGCAGCTCTACCGCAGGCATGTCCACACTGCTGTCGTCGGCCAGCAGATCCGCGCCCAGCTCGTCGGACAGCTCGACGAAGTAATGCGCCGCATCGAGGTTGCTGCTCTGACTGCCGGGGATCAGATCGCCCGGCTTGCCGTACAGCGCGATCGATGGCGCGGTGACCCCGGCGGTACCGGCCGACTCCAGCATCTCGGCGGCGATCCGCCACGACTCGGCGGTGCGCCGCAGGTAGTCGCCGAGCGGGTCGATGTCGTGCGGATCGCTACCGCCGGCGGCGACCTCGATCGCCGCCAGCTCGGCGCGCGCGGCGGCCAGATCCGGGCGCGTGTAACTCACTTCCGGCAGCGTCAACTGGCCCTTGCCGTAGGCCTCGATCATGCGGCTTTCCAACGAAGCCGGCCACGCCACCGTCGGCAGAATGCGGATACCGCGCACCGCCGCCAGCAGGCGCTGGTCGAGCGCGGCGTAGCGCTGCAGTTCGGGCGCGATAACGTAGTCGGGCGTGCTCATCGGGCAACTCCGCGCAGCGCATCGACGCGTTCGATCAGCTCGCTGGCGATCGGGTCGGGCTTGAACGCGCTCATGAAGCCGCGCGGGCTGGCCGGCATGAAGGTGAGATTGCGCCCGAAGCGTGAATCCGTCCGCAGCATCAGTGTGACGCGACGCGGGTTGGTCATCGTGGTGGCGTTGACGTTCATCACGTCGCTCAGCGCCACACGGATCTTCTCGCCGCGGTTCTTCACCACCAGATAGTCGCCATCCAGCCAGACCTCGTCCAGCAGATCATGCAGCAGCTTACGGTAGAGCAGGAACATCACGCCGACCATGAACAGCGGCATCAGCAACAGCGGGAAAAGTGGCTGCGATGGCGCGTCCGCACGGGCATGCTGCATCGCCCAGAACTGCAGACCGAATACGGTCAGCACAAAGCCGATCCACAGCACCGGAAAGACCCGCTTGTAGAAGAACGTGAGGGACGACGACAACCGACGCATACCTGCGCTCCACAGCAACGATGCCGCGATACTAGATGCTTTGCAGCGTGCCGTCCGCAACCGTTATCGCACGGCCGCCGTCACCCGAATCACTCCCGCTCGCGCTGCCCGCGGTGCCCATGCGGCCGCTCGATCGGCCGACCGCCGCGCTGCCGGCGCAGGCGCGCCTCCAGCGTCGCCGCCTGCTCCTCGCGCTCGTCGTGCAGCTTGAGATAGTTGCGCCAGCGCCCCGCCGTGAGCTCGCCGTTGTCGAGCGCCACCTGTATCGCACAACCAGGCTCGCTGCCGTGGCCGCAATCGGCGAAGCGGCATTGCTCGGCGAGTACCTCGATATCGGCGAACAGGTCAAGGTTCTCCTCGCCAGTGAGTTTCAGCTCGCGCATGCCGGGCGTGTCGATCAGGCAGCCGCCGCTGGGCAGCTGCAGCAAGGCGCGATGGGTGGTGGTATGGCGGCCGCGGCTGTCGTGGCTGCGCACTTCGGCGGTCGCCATCGTCGCCGTACCCAGCAGCGTATTGGTCAGGGTGGATTTGCCGGCACCGGACGAACCGACCAGCACCGCGCTGTCGCCCGGCTGCAGGTACTGCGCCAGCAGCGCCACGCTGGCCGGATCCTTGCAGTTCAGCGCGTGGATCGGGGTCGCGTCGGGCAGCCGCGCGCGCAGTGCCGCGATCTGCTCGGCGGCGTCCTCGCGCGTATCCAGCTTGCTCAATAGCACCACCGGCTGCGCGCCGGAATCCTCGGTCAACGACAGGTAGCGCTCGATCCGCGCCGGATTGAAATCACCGTCAAGCCCAGTCAGCACCAGCACGTAATCGATGTTGGTGGCGATCAGCTGGCGCTCGTAACGCTCGCCCGCCGCCGCCCGCGACAGCACCGTGCGCCGCGGTGCCACCGTGACGATATGTGGTGGCGTGCCGCTTTCCACTTCGACGAAGTCGCCGACTACCGGCCGCTCGCCGGGATCGATCCCGCGCTTGAGAAAGCGCCCATCCGGTTGCGCCCCAAACAGGGTTTCGCCATCGTGCAACTCGTAGCCGGCGCGGTGCTGGGCAACCACGCGGGCCAGCCGCAGGCCGGCGGCCGGCAGGACATCGCCGCGCCAGCCAATGCGGCGCAGGCGTTCAATCGTTTCGGCATTACTCATGAGAGAGGTCGGTCTGCACGGTCTGGCGATTATGCCTTGCCCGGAGGTTGCCCGACGATGAACCGGAATTCGCCCCGGAAGGCTCTCGCGCTGCACTGCATCACGCTGCTAGCATCGAGCAGCCGGCGGTGGCGCCGGCTGTTGACTTAAAAGGATACCGGCGTTGGCTTCGATCACACCCAGTGCGCACCTGGCGGACGTGCGCTATGAAATCCGCGGCGCGCTGACCCGGCGCGCGCGCGAGCTGGAGGCCGCCGGTCTCGACATCATCAAGCTCAACATCGGCAATCCCGGTCGCTACGGCTTCGAGGCGCCGGCACATCTGCGCGAGGCGATCGCCAGCCACCTGCACGATAGCGAGGCCTATGGCCATGAACAGGGGCTGGAACTCGCCCGCGAGGCGATCGCGGCGCAACAGCGCGCGCGCGGCGCACACGCGGTCGAACCCGAACGCATCTTCATCGGCAACGGCGTCAGCGAACTGATCGACCTCAGCCTGCGCGCGCTGCTGCAACCGGGCGACGAAGTGCTGCTGCCAAGCCCGGACTATCCGCTGTGGAGCGCCGCGACCATCCTCAACGGCGGCCAGCCGCGCTATTACCGCTGCCTCGCCGGCAACAACCATCTTCCCGATCCGGATGAGATCGAGGCGCTGATCACCTCGCGCACCCGTGCGCTGGTGCTGATCAACCCGAACAACCCGACCGGCGCGGTGTATCCGCGCGCACTGCTGCAGCGGCTGGTGGCGATCGCGGCGCGGCACCGGCTGTTGCTGCTCGCCGACGAGATCTACGACGAGATCCTGTACGACGACGCGACCTTCCAGCCGCTGGCCGAAGTAGCCGGTGAGCTGCCCTGCCTCAGCTTCGGGGGCCTGTCCAAGGTGCATCGTGCCTGCGGTTACCGGGTCGGCTGGATGAGCTTGTCCGGCGATCCGGCGCGCACGGCGGCCTATCGTGATGCGCTGCAATTGCTCGCCGCACTGCGGTTGTGCGCCAACGTGACCGCGCAATGGGCGGTGCCGCCGGCACTGCAGAGCGCACCGACGATTGGCGCACTCACCGCGTCGGGCGGACGCCTGCACGAGGCGCGAAGCGCCGTACTGCAAGGTGTTGCCGCCAGCGACTATCTGGAACTGGTCGCCCCGGACGGTGCGCTGTACGCGTTCCCGCAGGTACGCGCCGACCGCATTGCCAGTTTCGACGACGAGGTGTTCGCGTTGCGCTTGCTGGAAGAGGAATCGGTACTGGTGGTACCCGGCAGCAGCTTCAATGTGCCGCGCAGCCGCCACTTCCGGCTAACCCTGCTGCCGCCGCCGGCACAACTGCATGAGGTGTTCGTGCGGATCGAGCGGGTGCTGGCGCGGATGGCGCAGGAGCAGACGCGGGCTCCGGCCGCCGCGGTAGCTTGAGTCCCTTGATGCCCGCCGCGCCCGCACTGCACTACCTCGCCCTGGGCGACTCCTACACCGTCGGCGAGGCGGTCGCTGTGCACCAGTGCTGGCCGGCCGAACTGGTGCAGCGCCTGCGTAAAACTGGCGTAGTGATCGACGACCCACGCATCGTTGCAGTCACCGGCTGGAGCACCGACGAGCTGGCGCATGGCATGGACATGGCGTCACTGACGCCGGTGTACGACCTGGTCACCCTGCAGATCGGCGTCAACAACCAGTACCGCGGCCGCACGGCCGACGACTACCGCGATCAATTCACCAGCCTGCTAGCCCGTGCGATCGTGCTGGCCGGCGGCCGCGCCGAGCGCGTGGTAGTGGTGTCGATCCCCGATTGGGGTGTCACCCGTTTCGCCCATGAACAGGGCCGCGACCGCACACGCATCGCCGCCGAGCTGGACGCCTACAACGTGATCGCCCGCGACGAAACCCGCCACGCCGGCGCCCGCTTCGTCGACATCACTGATATTTCGCGCGAGCACCCCACGCTCGTCGCCGACGACGGTCTGCATCCCTCTGCAGTGCAATACGCGTTGTGGGTGGACGCGATCGAGCCGACGGTTCGCGCGGCGCTCCGCTAGTACGGGTGGCAGCCCGATGGCAACGAGGCTGCAACCTGTTCGCCATGCGGCGGTGACGTAGCGATCGCACACTGGCGCCCCGGGCAACCACCGGGGAGCGCGCCATGAATACCTTCCACTGCCGTAGCGCCTTCATCTCCGACGTGCACCTGGGCACGCCTGACTGCAAGGCCACCTACCTGCTCGATTTCCTGCGCCAGCTGCGCTGCGAAAAGCTTTATCTGGTCGGCGACATCATCGACCTGGAGGCATTGGCGAAACGGCACTGGTGGCATGCCGAGCACAGCGCGGTGATCGCCGAAATATTCGCGCTGGCACAGCGTGGGGTCGAGATCCTCTACATTCCCGGCAATCACGATGCGCCGATGCGCAGCCTGCAAGGGCAGAACTTCGGCGGCGTGCGGATCGCACTGGACGCCGTGCACGTCGGTGCCGACGGCCGCCGCTATCGGGTCAGCCATGGCGACGAATTCGATCCTGAGCAGGTAGGTCGCCGCTGGATGCTGCAGTTCGGCGAGGCGATGCATCGCTTCATCTGCTGGAGCAATCGTCGCCTGCACGCGATGCGGCAACGGCTGGAACTGCCTTACCTGCCATTGTCGATCATCGTCAAATCGCATATCGGCAAGGCGCTGGCGTATATCCGTGCCTATGAGGAACGCGTCGCCGCCGATGCCAGCGAGCGTGGTTTCGATGGCCACATCTGCGGACATATCCACTTCGGCCATGTGCGCGAACTGGGCGGTGTGCTCTACCTCAACGACGGCGACTGGGTGGAACACTGCACCACGCTGATCGAGGACCACACCGGCGCGATGGAACTGATCCACTGGAGCGAACAGTCCACCGCTCTGGGCCGCGCCAGTCGCGAGCTGATATGGCCGTCACCCGCTGCGGCGCTGGCGCTGGCACCGCTGGGCGTCAGCCGGCGCCATCTGGGCGAGCTGCGCCGGGCCGCCTGAGCCCAGCGACCTTGAAGGCCGGCAGGATCACCGCATATCGGGCGGCGTATCATTGTCTTCTTTGCCGGAGCTCCCCATGTCCCTCGACAACACCACCCGCGAACGTATCGAAACCCTGCTCAAGGACCACCGCGTGGTGCTGTTCATGAAGGGCGACCGCCAGCAGCCCATGTGCGGCTTCTCCGCCGCTGCCACCAACACACTCAATGAGCTGCTGCCCGAGTACCACACGGTCAACGTGCTGGACGATCCGGAGATCCGCGAAGGCATCAAGGCCTACGGCGAGTGGCCGACGATTCCGCAGCTGTATGTGGAAGGCGAACTGGTCGGCGGCGCCGACATCATCCGCCAGATGTACGGCAGTGGCGAGCTGCATACGCTGTTCGGCGTGACCGCGCCGGATCGCACGCCACCGCAGATCACCATCACCGACGCGGCTGCCGAAGCGATCCGCCAGGGCACCGCGAACGCGCAGGGTGTGGCGCTGCATCTGGAGATCGGCCCCGACCACAGCGCCGGCTTCCAGCTGGCCCCGGCTGGCGAACACGACATCGTGGCGCACGCGAACGGCCTGGAAGTGCACTTCGACCCGGCCAGCGCCCAGCGCGCCAAGGGCATCGTGATCGACTGGGTCTCCACCGTGCAGGGCGAAGGCCTGAGCCTGAAATTCCCTGGTGCGCAGGAGATCAAGTCACTCAGCGTGCAGCAGCTGAAAGCATGCCTGGCCGCGAACGACATCACCCTGATCGACGTACGTCCGGCCCACGGCCGTGCCCAGGCCGCGCCGCTGGCGCAGGCACGGGTACTGGAGGACGAAGGCTACGAAAGCCTCGCCGCCCTGCCGAAAGACACCGCGCTCGCCTTCATCTGCCACCACGGCATCTCCAGTCGCGCCATGGCCGAACGCTTCGCCGCGCACGG
Organism: Rhodanobacter sp.; assembly: GCA_035566635.1. Lineage (GTDB taxonomy): Bacteria > Pseudomonadota > Gammaproteobacteria > Xanthomonadales > Rhodanobacteraceae > Rhodanobacter. The sequence continues at coordinate 340,648 of DATMQY010000004.1, read as the reverse complement.
CTTCAGCAACGTGCATAACGTGGAAGGTGGCATGGATGCATGGGCACGCGAGGTCGACGCCAGCGTGCCGCGTTACTGAACCGCTCGCGTCTTGTCGACGTTTCGCCTGGGCTGGTTCCCTCCGGGCAAGCGCAAGACCACCACTGCATAGACCCTGGACACGCCGAGCCATGAAGGGAAATCCGCCCCGCCCGTCGTTGCAGAATTCCGCGCGCCTGTCGCCAACGGCGGCGCGTCTGCTGGCCGAAGCGGGCGCGGCGCTGGATCGCATGAAGCTCGATGACGCCGAGCGCGCCTTGTTTGGCGTGCTGGCGCTGGCGCCGGACTGCGCGGAAGCCAATCGGTTGATGGGTGTCGCCTCCCAGATACGCGGTGACCATGCGAGGGCCGTCGAGTTTCTTCACGACGCGCTCGCCGTCAATCCGGACGACGCCACCACGCACATGAACCTCGGCAGCGCCCTATACGAGACCGGCGCCACTGAAGACGCCCTCGCCAGCCTGCGGCGCGCCTGTGAACTGGCGCCCGGCATGGCGGCCGGCTGGTACAACCTTGGCAAGGCGCTGAAGCTGCAGTTCCAATACGCAGCCGCCTGTGAGGCGCTGCGACGGGCGTTGAAACTCGATCCCACGCATGTGCTGTCGCGCCTGTGCCTAGCTGACGCGCAGACCGGCTTGGGCGACATCGCCGAAGCGATCCGCAACTATCGCGAGGTGCTGCGCCACCAGCCCGCGCAGGCGCAGGCATGGTTCTCGCTGGCCAACCTGAAGACCGCGCGGTTCGAGCCAGCCGACGTGGTCCATCTCCAGCGCGCGCTGCAACAGGCCGGTACGGCCACCGACGCACGCATCTCGCTCGGATTCGCGCTCGCCAAGGCGCACGAGGATCAGGGCGACTACGCCGCCGCGTTCGAGGCACTGCGACAAGCCAACTCGTTGAAGCGCCGTACCGTGTCGTGGAATGGCGCCGCGGAACGCGCTCGCGTGGACGCGATCATGGCGGCGTTCGCCTTGCCCCTGACCGCGTCGCTGGATCCGACTCTGGGCAAGGAAGTCATCTTCATCGTGAGCCTGCCGCGCTCAGGTACCACACTGACCGAACAGATCCTCGCCTCGCATCCCGAGGTCGAAGGCGCCAACGAGATCACCGATCTGCCGCAAGTCATCGAGGACGAATCGAAGCGGCGCGGCAAGCCCTTCCCGCAATGGGTGCCGGATGCGACAGCGGAAGACTGGTCGCGGCTGGGGCGCGACTACCTCGCACGCACCGAACGCTGGCGCCGGGAGCGCCCGCGTTTCACCGATAAGAACCTGGTTACCTGGCAACTGGTCGGCGCCATCATGGCCATGCTGCCGGGCGCGCATGTGGTGAGCTCCCATCGCGATCCGCTGGAGACCTGCTTCGCCTGCTATCGCCAGTTGTTCAGCAATGGCGCGTACTTCAGCTACGACCTTGTCGACATGGCCAGCCATTACCAGGACTACGACCGCCTGAGTCGTCATTGGCAGGCGACGTTCCCGCAGCGCATCCTCGACTATCCCTACGAGGGACTGCTGGCCGACCCGGAAACACGGATACGCCAACTTCTGGCGTTCTGCGACCTGACGTTCGATGAGGCCTGCCTTGCGCCGCACCTGGCCTCCCGCACCGTGCGCAGCACCGCCAGCGCGGCCCAGGTGCGGCAGCCGCTACGTGCGGCAGCCACACAGAGTGTTTTCTACGGCAACCAGCTGAAGCCGCTGCGTATGCAGTTGCGAGATACGGGCCTGCTGAGTGAGAAAGTTCTATAGCCGGTCTTCGCATCCAGTCCTCGCACTCGCATAAACAAAAGAGCCGCCGGATATCCGGCGGCTCTTTTGCATTGCATCCTTGAGGCGACGGCGCACCCGGATCCCGGATGCGCCGTCCTGTTCGCTTTTACCAGTCGTAGGTTGCGCCAACCTGCACATAACGCGGCGCTTCCGTAAACTGTGGACGGCGGTAATTCACGTTCGGCGACGCTGTCGTGTTGTAGAACGGGGAGAGCTGCACCGCATTCTGCTCGTTGAATACGTTGTGGACCTGCAACTGGAAGGCCAGCTTCTTGCCCGCCCACTCCGGCCGGTACTCGCCGCTCAGGTTCAACTGATGGATCCACGGTGTGGAACCCGTCGAGCCGCCTGGCGCTCCCTTGCCACCACACCAGTGGTAAAAGCCGGCGTAAGCATTGCCTGCCGTCTCGTTGGGGCCGTAATAGCCAAGGCACGATGCCGGCGTACCTGACGCCAGCGTCAGGACGCCGCTGACCATCCATTCCGGAGTGATCTGGTACGAACCGAACGCCTTGAGTACATGCTTGCGGTTATTCGCCTGAAGACCGTTCGAGAACTCCATGAGCGAACCAAAGTCCCACTGCGTCGTGATGGACACCGACGAGCCACCCTGGCCGATGTTCGACTGCACCGGACCTTCCGTACTGCCGTAGCTCTTGGAGAACACGTAATCGAGCTTGCCCTGCCACTTGCCGTCAAACGGGTGCTCCAGATAGGCCTCGAGCGAGTAATACTTGCGAGTGGCCTTGGGGAAGCCGAACTGCTGCGGCGACACCGTGAAGTGGTTGTAGCCGCCGGCGCCGTTGGACACGACGAAATTGTTCGTTGAACCCGGATTGATCAGCACGCTGCCCTGGATGCCCAAGTCCGCAGGAGTGCCGCACGGATTGGTCGGATCGTATGCCGAATCGGCCGCCAGCCCCTGGGCGTCCAGCTGCGCCTTCTTGCTCTGGTTCTGCGCAATCAACTGGTTGCACTCGACGGCAGTATCGGCGACATCGTCAATGACACGGCCGAGCTTGCGGTACATGGCCTGCACGCCATACACCCACGACGGGTTGATCTGCTGCTGCATGCCCAGCACGAACTCGTCCTGATACTCGGCCCCGATATTGGTGGAATGCACCGTATTCGGATCAAGCGCCTGGCCGTACTCGTTGTTCGCTGAAACCGGAACACCTGGACCGGATGTCTGCCCCTTCGAATTGATCGGGGTCAGACCCTGCGGAATGCCGTTCGCATCGATACCCGAGTAGGTGTAGAACTGCGTGGTGAACGTAGAGGCTGACGCCTCACGCACTGCCACCGCCGTCGGTAGCGCCAGGTAATAGCGTCCGGCGTTACCGAACACCTTGAGGCTGGCGTCGCCGAATATATCCCAACTGAAACCGAGTCGCGGCGCCCACTGCCCATGGGTCAGACGCAAGTAAGGCTTGGCCTGTGCGTTGTAGTTGGTGAACTCGTCGTTGCGCACGCCAATATTCAGCAGCAGGTTGTCAGTGACCTGCCAGTTATCCTGGATGTACTGCGCATGCTGCTTGACCGAGAGTGTTGCGGCCGTGAGAAAAACGGTCTTGCCGACTGAGTAAGTGTTGCCATCTGCGCCAACGCCATTCGGGTAGTTCGCCGGGTCATCGACCCACGGCGCCTTGGTCGGATCGTTGCCGACTTGATAACCGCCCACGTTGGAGTAAGCCCACGAATAGCCCGGCCCTGTCGTGAGGCTGCCGTCACCAATGTCCTGCGTAACCTGATTGTCGATACCGAATTGAAGATCGTGGCGGCCCAGCTTCCATTCCAGATCGAGGCGCAGATTGGTGGTACTCGACTGGTGCCCCGGGTTGCCCACGATGGCTATGGTCTGCGCATTGGTAATCCCGTTGGGATTGCCGCCGGTCAGGGCCGGGTTCTGCTGGGTCGGATTGGTAATGTTGGGAAGCGGCGACGATCCGGTGCCCGGGAAGGCTGAGTAAAGGACACCCGTCATCTTGCCGTACATGGCATTGACGGTCAGATCGTCGGTAATGTACCCGGTGTACTTGCCGATCCAGATGCTAAACGAGTTCTTGGTCGACGGATCGTAACTGTCGAAAGCGCCAGTCTGGTGGGCGGTGTTGTTGTAGAGGTATTCCGAACCCTGGAACTGATGCTTGTTCCGGATACCGGTCAGCGACAGGATGTTGCTGTCGTTGATGTTCCAGTCCAGCTTGGCATAGAACTTGGGATCGCTGAACTTCTGTTGGTCGACCCGGGCTGCGCTGAGACTGCCATTCGACGTCGCCTGCGTCTTGTCGACTTCAGCCGACACGAAGAAGAACAGTTTGTCCTTGATCAGCGGGCCGCCGACGTACGCGTCGTACACCGTCTCCCAACTGCTGTTGACTTGACGGTACGCGTAGAGGTCGCCGACCTCCTTGCCCGGCCGCTTTGACAACGGGTTCGCATAAAGAATGTTGTCGGTAGAGCTGCGCGCAAACGCCGGCGTCCACAGCGCCTGGGCACCAAAGTGCCAGTCGTTGGTACCGCTCTTGCCGATCTGACTGATCACGCCGCCGGCGGAACGGCCATACTGCGCGCCGTAGCCGCTGGTCAACGTTTCCTGCTGCGCGATGGAGCCGTACGGCAGCGTAACGCCGCCCTGGTTACCGAGCGGATCGGAGCTGTTGAAGCCGTTGACGTAGTAGGCGTTCTCCGCCACCGATGCACCACCGAAAGACACCATCGGTTGGCCTGTCGGACCGGCGCCAAGGGCACGAGCGCCCTCCACCGTACCCGGCGCCAGCAGGGCGATGGACTCGCCGCTGCGCGCCACCGGCAGGTGCTTCAGCTGCTCGGCCGTAATGACCAGGCTCTGGCGGGTCGAGGTCACGTCAATCGCGGGAATCGAGTTGGCCGTGACCGTCACCGCAGTCAGGTTCTTGGCGTTGGCGTTCTCGCCAGCCGCCGCGGAAGCGAAGTCGACAGCCGTCGCGCCAGACACCGTGGGCGACACGTCGGTCTTGGTCTGGATAACCTGACCGTTCTGCATCAGATTCACGGTATAGGTGCCGATCGGCACAGTTACCGAATAGTGACCCGTGCTGTCCACTGGCACGGTGCGGTTGAAGCCTGCACCGCCCGTGATCTGGACCGTCTCGCCGGCGGCGACCGGAGCCGAGCCGAAGATGGTGCCGGTCGTGGCCTGCGCCATGACCTGGCCGCTCAGGCCGAAGCCCGCGGCGATGGCCGCCGCCAGCACGGTGCGGCGCACCGCCGAACGGCGCGACTTGTTGTTGAATTTCTTGGTATTCATCGGATTTGGAACTCCCCAGCGGCAAAAGGCGACAATACTGATGACGGGATCGCAGCGGACCAGTTGCGTCCATGCACTGCAGTTTTCGACAAAACGGAAACACAGGATCCGAGCGACACGCTTCCTCTCATTGATCTAATAAGCGTTTGGCTCAGGGATTGAAGCGTACGCACTTTCAGCGATTTGAAAGCATATGCATCGGGTCAACAGTAAGCGCTCACAAAACGGAAAGTCAACGATTACGTAACAGCAAACACTTAAAAAACGGGGAGTCAACAATTTGTGATTGCTGGTTAACATGCAAAATATTGCGATATCGGCACTATTTTTTACGATTTTCGATGCTTGTAATTAATGTGCATCATGTTGGCACCAGCTCTGCAGCATGCGCCTGCAAATCGTCGTTGCCTCATTGTCGCTGCCTCATCAATGAGTGTTGACGACGCAGAACCGTACGCACGCACAGTCATCGTATTCCCGCGACGTTGATGACAGCCTCGTCGAGGGTCTTTCCGTCGATATCCCAAGAACGCAGCCGGTAGGCTCCCGGGCGTAGATACAGCTCGCTTGAGGCATGCGCACCCAGAAAGGTATAGCGATCGGCGGGAATCGCGTCGTCCGACTCGTTGCCGTAGCGGGCCTCCACCACACACGGGGTGATCTCGTGGCAGATGGCCGTGCTGATCGGCCAGGGATGACGCAAACCATCGAGCGAGAGCCAGCTGGGGCGTCCGTTTCCCGGCATCTCGGGCAGGATCACACTGATGTCGTGACGTGGCGGATCCGAGCTCCATATCAGATGGCCGCGAAGCTGCAGCACGATGGGTTGGCGCGGATGAAAGATGTCGATCAACTGATCGTAGGGTCCGGTATGCGGCGATGGCTCCACGTTGCGAAACTGGGTCTGATCGACCGATAGGGGATCGATGCCGGTCAGCTGCTTCAAACGCATGGCCATGGGCATCTCCGCACCCAGGTGGCCCTTGGCCTTGTCAATGTGTGCGTAGCCCACTAATGCGAACAGGCGCGCGTGCGGATGCTCGGCAAAGATCTCGCGATTGAGATTCTCAGCCTGGGCTGCATCCCGATCCACGGTCGAATCGACCGGGTCGTAGGCCACGATGGTGTAGCCGAGCCGGATGGCTTCCCGCAGGATGTCTCCGTACAGCGGCTCGTGCAGGTATTCGGTACCGCTGCTTGCGATTGGATAGCCGCGCTGCGTCAGCGCACTACCGCTCTCGGTAAGAGCCTCAGCCGCGAAATAATCGTAGCCCAGCGCACGCAGTCGCGGCAGCATGGCGAAGATGAGTACACGGGTCTGGGCGTCATCGTGAGCTTCGTTGACCAGCACGATGCGATGTTTGGCAGCCGCCCCGGCAAGGGCATCCACCGCATCGGCGGCGTTGATATTGCCGGCGTCATGCACGTAGGAAACGATGCCATAGGCCGAGTTTTCGAGTGCCTGGTCGGCCCAAGGCAGCGGATGGCGCAACTGTATGCGCTCGTCAAACGGAAAATCGGTGATCGCCTTGTCATAGAGTCCCAGCTCATCGTCGACCATGGAGAGCAGCTGTCGGGCGAATTCCTGCTCGGGTGCGGACAACTGCGGAATCAGATCGACCAGGTATTGATGCCGTGCCAGGTCATTGGCCTGCATCCGGAACCCGTGAAGAATTCCGCTCTCCGATGGCGCGCATACGGCGGAGAAAGGCGCCGATGACAGAAGCATGCAGAAAAAAACGGAAACGGTAAGGCGTGCGGACATGGCAGAATCCACGTGTGGCTCGCAAACCGGGCATCCTTGCTCGATTCGCAAACAGACGGTCGCGACGAGTCATGTCGCGTGTATTGCATCCGGGCTTATAACCGGGTGCGTCAACACCTTCTTAAACTGCTTGGTCGAAATTCAAGGCACGCATGCTGCTGTTGCGCAGCTTGCGGGGAGTGGAATGACTGCGCAAGCTCCACTCTTGGCGCGGACAAGATAGCCATTTCGATATATGACACCAGCATTCGCAATGTATTACGAATGCTGGTGTCATATTGAACCTGTCTCGTCGAAACGACTGCTTTTGCAATCCGTATTAAGTGCAGTCTGAAAACTCAGTCCACGTCCTTTCACTTGTTTCCCACACGCACTCGGCAATCCGAACTTTGCGCAGTGCGAACGAACACTCTCGTCGTCAATCGGGCCTGGATTTGAATCAAGGGCTCGCGGAGACTTGTCTAGCTTGTAGCGTTCCCGACACACGCATCACTCGCTGTCGATGTCTTCCTCGAAGCGCAGGTGTTTCACGCTACTGCCGTGACGGCGAACCAGTTTCAGCGCTTCGATGCCGATCTTGATATGCGCCTCGACAAACTGTGAGGTGATGTTGCGGTCGCTGGCCTCGGTTTTCACTCCTTCCGGGATCATCGGCTGATCGGATACCAGCAGCAGCGCGCCACAGGGAATCTTGTTGGCGAAGCCGGCGGCGAAGATGGTGGCGGTTTCCATGTCGACTGCCATGCAGCGGGTGCGCCGCAGATAGTCCTTGAACGTGTCGTCGTGTTCCCACACGCGCCGGTTGGTGGTGTACACCGTCCCGGTCCAGTAGTCGTGGCCGAGGTCGCGGATCATGGTGGAGACCGCACGCTGCAGCTGGAACGCCGGCAGCGCCGGCACCTCTGGCGGCAGGTAGTCGTTGCTGGTGCCTTCGCCGCGGATCGCCGCGATCGGCAACACCAGGTCACCAAGCTGGTTCTTCTTCTTGAGACCGCCGCACTTGCCCAGGAACAGCGCAGCCTTCGGCGCGATCGCGCCGAGCAGGTCCATCACGGTGGCCGCGTTGGGGCTGCCCATGCCGAAGTTGATCAGGGTGATGCCGTCGGCGGTAGCGTTCGGCATCGGCCGGTCGCGCCCCTGTACCTCGACGCCATGCCACTGCGCGAACAGCTCCACGTAATGACCGAAGTTGGTCAGGAGAATGTATTCGCCGAACTGCTCCAGTGACGTGCCGGTGTACCGCGGCAGCCAGTTGGAGACGATTTCCTGTTTGCTTTTCATGCTGAGGTGATGCCCGTATGCGTTACCGGCGACGCCACGCCGGTTGGATGCCAGAGACAGATGGCTCATCTTAAAGATTGTCCGCAGCTTCCGGGTAGGGCCGTTCGATCAGCAAAGCGGCTCGATCCGGGCAACTTTCGGTTGACGCTGCAGTCCCTTGTTGCGTGCTATGTTCGGTTTGCCATTCATGACGGGGGGACACGTGATGCGGATGGGTCTGGCCATTGATGCTTCCTGCGACTTGTCGCAGGAGTTTCTGCAGAAACACAACGTCGCGATCATGCCGATCACGGTGAAGTTGGATCGCGAAACTTTCATGGATGATCGCCGACCCGAGGAGATCCAGCGCTTCATCGACCGTCGGCTCGGGAGCCGCAGCCATTCGGCGGAAACCGAACCCTGCCCGGTGGAAGAGGTACAGAAGCTGTTTCTTGGCAAACTGGTTCTGGATTACGACTGTGTGTTCTGCCTGACCATCACGGCCACGCGTAGTCCGATTAACGAGCACGTGAACCGCGCCAGCTTCGCGATCCTCAAGAATTACCGTCAGGTGCGCGAACAGGCCAGCATCCCCGGCCCGTTCATGATGCGCGTGATCGACACTCGCAATGTCTTCGCCGGGGCCGCACCGACCATTTACGAGGCAGCACGGCTGATCGCCGCCGATGAGCCGCCCGCCGTCATCCGCGAACGACTCACCCATATCGCCAACAACAGTTACGGCTACATGCTGCCGCGCGACCTGATCCACTTGCGCAATCGCATCAAGAAGCGGGGCGATCGCAGCGTCAGCCTGTTCAGTGCCATGGTCGGCACGGCGCTGGACATCAAGCCATTGCTGCGCTGCTTCCGTGGCGAGACCGGACCGGTCGGCAAGGTACGCGGTTTCGATCATGGCGCCGAAATGTTGTTCGGCTACGCCACGCAGCGGGTGCGCGCCGGTCTGCTGGTACCCGTGGTATGCGTCAGCTATGGCGGCGACCTGGCCGTGCTGTCGCATCTGCCCGGCTACGCCGAACTGTGCGGAGCCTGCAAGGAATGCGGCGTGGAGTTGATGGAGGCACCGATGAGCATCACCGGCATGGTCAACGTGGGCGAAGGTGCGGTGACGCTGGGTTTCGCCGCCGAGGAACACGCCGCCGAGTTCTGAGGGGCTCTCCTGCTTGTCGTGCCTGCCTGCCCTGCTGCTTTTGCTCACTGTCATCGGGGTACCAGTCACTGCCGGCACGGTCTACAAATGCGGCGGCGCTATAGCGATCTGCATGAGCAGCTGACGAACTGCTGAAGCTCGGTTCTCGATCTGCTTAGAAACCGTAGCTCAGGAAACCGCCATCCACCGCCAGCACGTGGCCGGTGATGTAGCTGGCCGCCGGCAGGCACAGAAACGCGATCGCGGCGGCCACTTCCTCGGGCTCGCCGATTCGCCTGAGCGGCGTGTGATCGAGTACCTCGTCCAGATAATCGGCATCCGCCAGCGCCGGTTCCGAACGCTGGGTGCGGATGTACCACGGCGCCACTGCGTTGACGCGGATGCCGTCCACTGCCCACTCCGCCGCCAGATTGCGGGTGAGCTGGTGCAGCGCGGCCTTGCTCATGCCGTACGGCGAGCCGGTGCGCACATGCGTCACCGCCGACACCGAACCCACGTTGACGATCGCCGCATTCGCATGCTGCACCAGTTGCGGGTGCGCCAGCCGGCACATCTCGAACGCGGAAAACAGGTTCTGCTCGAACACCATGCGGTATTCGTCTTCGCGATAATCGAGCGTGGCCTTGGGCTGGTTGCCACCGGCGTTGTTGATCAGCAGCGATACCGGCGCGCCAAGATCGGCGATCCAGTCGAACACCGCCAAGCGCTCTTCGGCCTCGGTCAGATCCGCGCCGAACGCCAGCACCTCGACATCGGCAAATTCGTCGGCCAGTTCCACCCGCACCTGTTCGAGATGATCCTCGTCGCGCGCCACCAGCAGCAGATCGGCGCCCAGCCCGGCCAATTCGCGTGCAGTGGCATAGCCGATGCCCTTGCTGGCACCGGTGATCAGGGCGGTATGGCCTTGCAGTTGCCAGGCATCGTTGCGGCTGTTCATGGGCGCAGCTTAAAACGTCGTTCCCGGCGCGCATAGCTCGGGCGACGATTTTGCCAAGCCAATGCTTGCCTGGACCCGCACGCGGCGGGACACTGACCCGTCACTCCGTGCGAGAACTGCCATGAAGACACTGCCGATCTTGCTCTGCGTACTCGCCCTCGGCGCCTGCTCCGGCAAGCCGCCGGAGCCGAAGGCCAAGCCGGCCGATGTCGCCACCCCATTCGACGCCATGAAGGCCGACGAACAACGCGCCAAGGACGTGCAGAAAGTCGTCGACAAGCAGACCGACGAGCAGCGCAAGCAGGTCGAGGCGCAAGAGCAGTAAGGTCGCTGCGCGCCCGCCTCCCGCAGACGCGGCCAGGATCTCAAGCGTCTAGCGCGGACTGCACAGGCAATCGGCGTAGACGTTGGGCGTGCCGGCCTTCGCACTGCGCAGCAGTTGCAGCTCCGGCGCCATGGCGGGTAACTGGGCGAACCAGGCCGGCAGGCGAATGCCCCAGGACTGCAGCACCTGCACGCTGGCACTCTGGTTGAGCCCGATCAGGAAACGCTCGAAGCCGCCCAGCGGGGCTTCCTCGTAACGCACCGGATAATCCTTGCCCAACTTGGCCAGACCCGCAGCATCGACAATCGCCTCGTCCAGCCCGCCGAGCTGATCGACCAGGCCACGTTCGAGCGCCTGCTGACCAGTCCACACGCGGCCCTGCGCGATCGCGTCGATCGCCTCGTAACTCTTGCCGCGCGCCTTCGCGACGCTGCCCACGAAGTCACGGTAACCCTTGTTGATGATCGCCTGGATCACCGCACCGACCTTGGGATCGAGCGGGCGGCTGATGTCGAACGCGCCAGCCATCGGCCCAGTGCCGACGCCGTCGCTCTGGATGCCGAGTTTGGCGAGCGTGTTCGGCACCGTGTAGTACATGCCGAAGATGCCGATCGAGCCGGTGATGGTGTTCGGCTCGGCGAAGATGCGGTTCGCGTTCATCGAGATCCAGTAACCGCCGCTGGCCGCCACGTTGCCCATCGACACCACCACCGGAATGCCGGCGGTGCGGGTCAGTTCGATCTCGCGGCGGATCTGTTCGGCCGCATACACCTCGCCGCCGGGCGAGTTGACCCGCAGCACCAGCGCCTTGGTCTTGCGGTCCTCGCGCGCATCGCGGATCAACGCCGCTGTGGATTCGCCGCCGATCGAACCGGGCGCCCGTTTGCCACCCGCGATCTCGCCCTCGGCCACCACGATCGCCACGCCCGGTGCGAAAACATTGCCGTCGCGCGGCACGTCGGCGAGATAGCCGGTCAGATCGATCTGGCGGAAACTGTGCCCCTTGCGGTCGGCCGGCACGCCTTCCTTGCGCATCATCGTGATCAGTTCGGCACGGGTGGCCAGGCCATCGACCAGATGCTGGTTCAACGCCAGCTGGGCCAGATTGCCCTCGGTACTGGCGATGTGCTGCGGCAGGTTGTCGATGTCGTCGCGCAGCACCGCCGGATCAAGTTTCCGCAGCTTCGCCACCTCGGCGAGGTAGCTGTCCCACAGCCCACCCATCCAGTAGCTGTCGGCCTGCTTGGCCTCGGCCGAGGCGTGATTGAGTATGTACGGCTCAGCCGCGCTCTTGAATTCGCCGACGCGAAACAGGTGCACGTCGACACCGAGCTTGTCGAGCAGGTCCTTGTAGAACAGCCGGTAGTTGGCCAGGCCGGTGAGCATCACGCCGCCCTGCGGATCGACCAGCAGGCGGTCGGCGTGCGCGGCGAGGTAGTACTGGCCCTGATCGAGATTCACCGCCCACACAAGAACCGGTTTGCCCGCTGCGCGGAAGCGGTCCAGCGCCGCACCGACCTCATGCAATGCGGCAAATCCGCCGCCCTGCAGTTCGTCCGGCAACAGCAAGATGCGAGTGATCCGCTTGTCCTTCGCCGCCGCGTCGATCGCGCCGACCAAGTCGCGCAGCTGCACCTGTTTTGGCTCGTCGCCGGACAGCCCGGTCAGCGCGCGCTGCAGCGGCTCGATGCTATACTGCTCGACCAACTGACCCTGCGGCTTGATCACCAGCACGCTGTCGTTCTGCAGCGCGCGCTCCATCCGGCTGCCGGCGGCACCGGCGATCAGCAGTAACAGCAGCACGAACAGCACGCCGAAGAACACCAGGTTGATGATCACCAGCCGCGCCATGTTGACGCCACGCCCGAGCGTGCACAGAAAAGCCCAGAAACCGTAGCGGCGGGGCGGGAGCGGTGGTGTCATGTGCGTATCCGGAGTCATGGAGTCAAGCGTAGCCGGTCAGGCCGGTGCGGTCATGCGAACGGGACGCCAGCGCTGCTTCCACGCGCTGCGCCAGAACCGGGTGAACAACATCGCGGCCGCCACCGACAGTCCGGCGATCAGTCCGATCCACATACCGCGCGCGCCCATGCCGTGGTGGAAGGCCAACCACCAGCCCACCGGCATGCCGATGACCCAGTATGCGAACAGGGTGATCGCCATCGGCACGCGGGTGTCCTTGAGGCCACGCAGCGCTCCGTTGGCGGCGACCTGGATGCCGTCGGAAAACTGGAACAACCCGGCCAGCATGATCAACTGCGCCGCCAGCGCGATCACCTTGGGGTCGCGGGTATACAACGTGGCGATGAGATGCGGTAGGCCCAGCATCAACCCCGCCGAGAATAGCTGGGTGACCAGGGTCAGCCCGATCCCGCAAAAGCCGGCATAGCGCACGCCGCGCTCGTCGCCACGGCCTACCGCATTGCCGACCCGTACGGTGATTGCCATCGCCAGACCGAGCGGGATCATGAAAAAGAACGAGGCGATATTGATCGCGATCTGATGGCTGGCGATCACCGACTCGCCGAGCGTGGCGATGATCAATGCGGTCGCAACGAACAACCCGGCCTCGGCCAACAGGGTCACCGCCATCGGCAGGCCGATGTGCACCAGCCGGCCAATCCGGCGCAGGTTCGGCCACTCGAAATGATCGAACAGGCCAAGCCCGCGATAGTTGCGCCGGCAGATCACGTAGACGCCGAACGCAAGCATCTCCAACCACAGTGCAATCGCGGTGGCGACGCCGCAGCCGTGCGCGCCCTGCGGCGGAATGCCCAGCTTGCCGAACATCAACACATAACCGAGCGGCACCAGCAGCACCAGTCCGCCGAGGCTGAAGTACATCGATGGCCGGGTCAGCGACAAGCCTTCGGACAGACCGCGCAGCGCGAAATAACAGGTCAGCGCCGGTGCGCCCCAACTGATCGCCAGCAGGAAACGTTGCACGTCGTCGCGCAGGCTCGGGGTCACTCCGATAAAATCGATCAGCGGTGCCGCGTGGCGTACCGCGAACCACAGCACGACGCCCATGCCCAGCGCCAGCCACAACGCCTGCCGAAACACCGCACCAACTTCGTGCCGGCGACCGGCGCCGTCGAGCTGCGCCACCGACGGCGGCAACGCCATCATCATGCCGATGCCGCTGACGATCACCAGTGACCAGATATTCGCGCCCACCGCCACCGCGCCCAGCACGTGCTCGTTGACATGCCCGGCCAATACCGTGTCGATCACATTGCTGCCGATCGCCGCCAGCTGGGCGCAGATCAACGGCAACGCGAGCCGCACGGTCGCACGCATCTCGTGCAGCAGACGGGCGCGCTCAGGGCTGAAGAGTCTGTTCAACATCTCCCCGTAGCTCGCGTTGTTTCGCCATGGGCGCCAAGTGGTTGTGCGTGGCGCAGCGCCTGACTGGCCGTCAGGTCAAGCCGCGCGCAGCCGCATGGTGCCCATGGCGGAGCAACCCTGCGGGCCGGGTCTGTTTGCCCACAGGCCAGCGTCATCTCTCGGTCGTGTATCGACATACACTCCCTCGTTCTTCCTTGGCCTGCGCGCAAACAGCTCCCGGCGCGGGCGACGCGGAGATGTTGAACAGACTCTATGGGCTTCATCGACACAGCAGACTCCAGGGCCGGCCATTCTACCTGAGCCATTCGTCACGCTCCGCTGCATCTGCCACTGTCCGAAGACTGTGCGAAGATCGCCCGCTGCACCAGACGGGGGGATCGCGATGAAGCAGCTGACCAGCTACGAGGGAATGCATTGCGCCAATTGCGGCGCGCCGATGCAGGGCGAGTTCTGCCACGAATGCGGCCAGTCGATCCACAGTGTGCTGAAGCCAGTGCACGGGATGTTCGAGGAGACGCTGGAGACCGTACTGCATATCGACGGTCGCATCGTGCACACGCTGCCGCCGCTGTTGATCAAGCCCGGCTTCCTCACGCTGGAATACTTCAGCGGTCGGCGAGTGCGCTACATCGCGCCGTTCCGGCTAATGTTCGTGCTGTGCCTGCTGTCGTTCTTCGTGTTCCATCTGGCGATAGACCAGATCGCCGCCAAGATCCCCGTGAACGGCCATCCGCTGATAAGCGTGAACAGCAGCGCGATCGAGGCTGCCACCAGCCCTGCCGAAGTACGCGAGGCGCTGCAGGACGAATTGGACGGCCTGCAGCACGCCAGCGAGACCGGTGTTCTGCCGCAGAACCTGCTGGACCAGATCCAGGTCGGCAAGCAGAAGCTGCGCCAAGCAGCCAGTCGGCGTCTTGTCGAGCTTGGCGCGGCTCCGATGTCGGCCGCCTCCATCGCCGCGCCTCTCCCCGCTGTGGCGGCGGAACATCACGGCGCCGTGAAAACCGACGGCACCACACCGGACGGCGCCCCACACAAGATTCTCGAACAGGAATCGCAACCCGTCCATATCAGCTGGCTACCGGATGTGGTCAATGCGCGCCTGACCGAACTGGGCGATCAGGTCCATGCCAACTGGCGCACCTTCAAGCATGGCGATGCCAAAACCAGCGCCGAGGCGAAACAGCGGATGATCAGCGGGTTCTTCAGCATGCTGCCGCCGACCATGTTCGTGATGATCCCGATGTTCGCGGTCCTGCTGAAGCTGTTCTATGTATTTCGCCGGCGGTTGTACATGGAGCATCTGATCGTGGCCTTGCACAGCCACGCATTCATGTTCCTCTGCCTGCTGCTGATCACAGCGGCCGGCATGCTGTCGACCTGGCTGCGCCCGCATGCTGCCTGGACCGGCTATGCGCTGGGCTGGGTCCAGGGCCTCCTGATGCTTTGGGTGCCGACTTACCTGCTGATCATGCAGAAACGTGTCTACCACCAAGGTTGGCCGATGACCTTGTTGAAATTCTGGTTCGTCGGCTGGTGCTACTTCTGGCTGCTGATGCTGGCACTCACCATCGCAGCAGCCCTGGGAATGGCCCACTGAAAAGCCCTTTCCAACAGGGGATACGACAGGGTTTTGCACAGCGTCATGAACCTGTCAAGGCAGCAGGGGCAGTTTGTCAATTGTGTGATCTGTTGCCGGACAGATTTTTCAGGCCATTGAAATAAAAAGCTTTTTTTGCGTGACCAAAACGTCGTCAAGCTGTCCCGAAAGGCGCTACGACGCGCTTTGAAGCCCCCCTTCCCCGCTGCATCCACAGACTTATCCACAGCTCTTGTGGATAAGCGTAAAAACCTCCCGGCGATAGCCACTTACCTTCGACTCCTCGATAGTCGGGCAGCAAGTCCATGCAACTCCGCCTGGTAGCGTTCCAATGGCTGTCGACGGCTGGATCCGAGGACGCTGCAGTTACACTGGGCCGCCATGAGGTAACCATGCCCGCCGTCCTTCGCGTCGCCCTGCCGGTGCCCCTGCCGACCCTGTTCGACTACCTGCCGCCCGCGGCTGGCGTAGCGTGTGTGGGCAGTCGGGTGCTGGTGCCGTTCGGCCGCGGCAAGCTGGTCGGAGTGGTAGTGGCGATCGACGCCGAGGCGGCGGTCGGCAGCAACCGGCTGAAGCAAGTACTGCGGCTGCTCGACGACACCGCGCTGCTCGACCCCGAACTGATGCAGACGCTGGCCTGGGCCGCCGACTACTGGCTCGGCGCGCCGGGCGAGGCGTACGCGAATGCGTTGCCGCTGGCGCTGCGCGAAGCGAAACCGCTGCCGGCGCTCGGCGACGAATACTGGTCGCTCAGCGTGACCGGCCGCAGCGCTCACGATGCCGACAACCGGCGTGGCGGCAGCAAGACGCTGCTGGCACTGCTGGCCGATGGCGCACTGAGTGCGCAGGAGTTGAATGAACGCCTGCCCGGCTGGCGCGATGCGGCGCGTCGACTGGCCAGTGCCGGCCTGCTCGAACGCAGCGAACGGCCGCCACTCGACCGTCCGCTGCCCGCATCTTTTGCTCCGCAACTCAGCGATGAGCAGCAGCAAGCCGTCGCCGCGGTCGGCGCCAGTCTCGGCCAGTACCAGCCGTTCCTGCTCGACGGCGTCACCGGCAGCGGCAAGACCGAGGTCTACCTCGCGCTGATCGAGCAGGTGCTGGCGCAAGGCAAACAAGCCCTGCTGCTGGTGCCGGAAATCGGGCTGGCGCCGCAAACCGTGCGGCGCCTGCGCGAGCGGCTCGGGGTGATTGTCGAGGTGCTGCACTCCAACCTGTCCGAAGGCGATCGCGCGCGCGCCTGGCTGCGTGCCCGTGCCGGCAACGCGCGGGTAATCCTCGGCACCCGTTCGGCGGTATTCACGCCGCTGCCGCAGGCCGGACTGATCATCGTCGACGAGGAGCACGACAGCGCCTACAAACAACAGGAAGGCTTCCGCTATCACGCCCGCGACCTGGCGCTGGTGCGCGCGCGCGCGCTGGGTGTGCCGGTGCTGCTGGGCTCGGGCACGCCGTCGCTGGAGTCGCTGGCGAATGCCGAAGCCGGACGCTACCGCAGCCTGCATCTGCGCGCGCGTCCCGGTGCGATAAGGCCGCCGCAGGTGCAGATCGTCGACATGCGCGCGCAACGGCTGGAACACGGTTTGTCACCGGCGCTGCTGGCAGCGGTGGCCGATACGGTGGCGCGCGGCGAGCAGGCATTGGTGTTCCGCAACCGCCGTGGTTACGCGCCGGTGCTGTTGTGCCACGCCTGCGGCTGGCACGCCGAGTGTCCGCGCTGCGAACGCCCGTTGACCCTGCATGCCGGGCGGCGCCAGCTGATTTGCCATCACTGCGACTACCGCCAGCGGATGCCGGCCGTCTGCCCGACCTGCGGCGCCGGCGATCTGAAGCCGCAGGGCCAGGGCACCGAACGGCTGGAGGAGGCGCTGATGGCGCAGTTCCCGCAGGTGCCGGTGTTGCGCGTTGATCGCGAAACCACCCGTCGTCGCGACGCGTTCGAGCAATTGCTGGCCACGCTGCAGGACGACCAGCCGGCGATCCTTGTCGGCACCCAGATGCTGGCCAAGGGCCATGACCTGCCCAACCTCACCCTGGTGGCTATCGTGGGAGTGGACGAAGGCCTGCACAGCGTGGATTTCCGCGCTGGCGAACGGCTGGCCCAGCTGGTGGTGCAGGTCGCCGGCCGCGCCGGCCGCGCGCGCAAGCCCGGCCGTGTGCTGCTGCAGACGCATCAGCCGGAACATCCACTGCTGCGCAGCCTGCTCGCCCAAGGCTATGCCGCCGCCGCGCGCGAGCTGCTGGCCGAACGCCGCCTGATCCAGCTGCCGCCGTACAGCCATCAGGTGCTGCTGCGCGCCGACGCACCGCAACGCGAGCAGGTCGATGCTTTTCTCGCCGCCGCACATGCCGCCCTGCCGATCAACGAACAATTGCAGATCGCCGGCCCCATGCCGGCACCGATGCCGCTGCGCGCGGGTCGCCATCGCGGTCAATTGCTGCTGGAAGCGTCCAGCCGCAGCACGCTGCACGGCATGTTGCGCTCATGGCAACTGACGTTGATTGCACTGCCCTCGGCACGCCGGGTGCGCTGGTCGCTGGATGTCGATCCGATCGATCTGTATTGACTGACGCGGCTGTATTGAAGCCGGGTGTATTGATGAATGATCAGCTCGCGTCGGACCGCAGCGATCCCGGCTTCACCAGCCAGCGCACCGCCAGCACGCCCAGCTCGTACAGCAGGCACATCGGAATGCCGAGCATCATCATTGAGGTGATGTCTGGCGGCGTGATCACCGCTGCGATCACGAACGCGCCGACGATCGCGTAACGCCGCCCGCTGCGCAGCTTGTCCACATCGACGACGCCGATCGCGGCCAGCACCACCACCGCCACCGGCACCTCGAAGCACAGCCCGAACGCGAAGAACATCAGCATCACGAAGTCGAGGTAGTGGGTGATGTCAGTCATCATCTCCACGCCCTGCGGCGTCACCGCGGTGAGGAAGCGGAATGCGGCCGGCAGCACCAGGAAATAGGCGAACGCGCAGCCGAGATAGAACAACCCCATCGCGGCGATCAGCAATGGCCGCGCCAGCCGTTTCTCGTGCTTGTACAGACCCGGACTGACGAACGCCCACAGCTGATACAGGATCACCGGCATGCTGATGAAAAGAGCCGTATAGAAGGCCAGTTTCAACGGCGTGATGAACGGACTGGTGACCTCGGTGGCAATCAGGTGCGCACCTTGCGGCAACCGCGCGACCAGCGGCGCGGCCAGCTCGGCATACAATCGGTTCGCGAACGGCACCAGCGCCAGCAGCACCAGCACTACCGCCGCGATCGACTTGAGCAGGCGCGTGCGCAGTTCCAGCAGGTGCGAGAACAGCCCCTGCTGCAGGCCGTCGGCGACGTCCCCGGATTCCGGCGTGTCGGACTCAGGCGTCGTCATGCGCGGGATTCCTGGCCGGTTTCGACAACGGTTCGCCCAATGGCAATTCCGTCTGCATGCTTTCCGATGGCACAGTGGCCGCCGCCCCATCATCAGAGATCGTGGCTTCAGCGACGACAGGGGGTTCCGGCTTCACCAACACCGCAACCTCGGCGACCGCCTTGCTCAGCGGCTCATGCACCTGCAGCACGCCGTCCTTCAATTCGTTCTGAGCCGCTTCCGCACGGGCCGCAGCCTCGCGCGCGGTGCGCTTGATCTGTTCGATCTCCAGCTCGCGCTCGACCTCCGCACGCACGTTGTCCCAGCCATTGCGCACACGCCGCAGCAGGGCGCCAGCCGTGCGCGCGGCGCCGGGCAACTTCTCGGGACCGAGCACGATCAACGCGATCAGGGCGAGCAGTACCAGTTTGCCGAGACTGATCTCGATCATCGCCGCGCTCCGCCCGCCGCGCGCTTACTTGGTTTCGCTGGAGTCGCGCTGACTCTGCGTGGTGGCGCTGTCGGCCGGCGGCGGGTCGGCGCGCAGCTGCTCGGCGGCCTTGCGCGCAGCCTCCGCTTCCTTCTGCTTCGCGTCGTCGTCGCCGCTGAGGCCTTTCTTGAAGTCGCGGATGGCGGCACCCAGATCCGGCCCGAGGTTGCGGATCTTCTTGGTGCCGAACACCAGCAACACAATCACCAGCAAGATCAGCCAATGCCACACACTGTCAAAACCCATAGTCGACCTCTGAACCCACCTGACTGAAACGACTCCGCGCGAAGCGCAGCAGCACTTCCGCGATCAACGCGAAGTGTACTCCTCCAGCCGGTCGCGGAAATCGACCACCGGCCCCGGCACGTTGCTCACGCCGCCTTCGAAGATGCGGCGCGGCGTGATGCCCGCACCGTACACGGCCTCGTTCGCGTCATAGTCGATGCGCAGTGCTGCGCCATCGATGGCCACGCCGGCAAACAGGCCGCGGGTGCGCGAATAGGAGTAGATCTCGGCCTGCAGCTGGCCATCCGTAGCCGCGGTGGCAGTGCGGCCGACCGGGCCGGCCGCCGCAGACGCGTCGGCGCCGAGCGTGAACTTGCCGCGCACGATCGAATCCACGCCGCGCTGGGTGCGGAACACCAGGATCACGTCGGTCGACGACACGCCGGCCTGGAAACCCACGCTGCCGCCGGTCATGCTGATGAAGCTGGGATTGGACCAGGTGCCGTCCGGGCCCTTCACCGAAATCAGGCCTTCGCCACGACGGCCGCCGAAGATGAAGCCGACCTTGAGCAGGTCGGGAATCACGGCGATCGCCTTGGCATCGCGCAGCAGATCCTGCGGGATCGCCTTGTCCGGTGCCTGCATGATGTCGTTGAGCACGCGCACGGCGTTGGTGGCGCGCACCAGCGGCGGATCTTCGGCATGCACGGCCATCGCCGGCAGCAACAGGGCCATGCCGATCAGCAGCAGACGTTGCAGTGAGGTCTTCAACATGGGCAGCTCCACACAGATGGGGGAATGTCGGGGCGCATCGCGCTGCACCGGGCTTGTGGCAGACTCCACGGCTGATCCAGCCACGACTGCCACGATGCCACGCAACAACCACTATACCGGCGTTGCCGACCATTCCGACGCGCCGCCCGTTCAGTCCGTTCAGGCAGGCGTGCTGCTGGTCAATCTCGGCACGCCGACGGCGCCGACCGCCAAAGCCGTGCGGCCGTACCTGGCCGAATTCCTTGGCGATTCGCGGGTGATCGACTACCCGCGCTGGTTGTGGTGGTTGATACTGCACGGGGTGATCCTGCGCGTGCGGCCGGCACGCTCGGCGCTCGCCTACGGCAAGATCTGGACCGCGCAAGGCTCTCCATTGCGCTTCGGCAGTGAAGCATTGGCGGCGAGCCTGCAGGGCGAACTGGATCGGCAGCAACCCGGCACGCTGCGCGTGGCGCTGGCGATGCGCTATGGCGAACCGTCGGTGGCGTACACCATTGAACAGCTGCAGCGCGCAGGCGTGCGCCGGCTGCTGGTGCTGCCGCTGTACCCGCAATATTCGGCCACCTCCACCGGCTCGGTGATCGATGCGGTCGCTGATGCGTGCAAGAGCCTGCGCTGGCCGCCGGAACTGCGCATCGTCAACGACTATCACGACGATCCCGGCCACATCGACGCACTGGCCACGAGCATCGAGCAGTGGTGGGCGACGAACGGCCGCGGCGACAAGTTGCTGCTGTCGTTCCACGGCATTCCCGAACGTTATGTGCAGCTGGGCGATCCGTATCTCGATCAGTGCCAGGACACCGCCCGGCGATTGCGCGAACGTCTGCAACTGAGCGGGAACGAGCTGCTTGTCAGCTTCCAGTCGCGCGTGGGTCGCGAGTCATGGCTGCAGCCGTACACCGACACGACGGTGCGCCAGCTCGCCGCCGATGGTGTGAAGAAACTCGACGTCGCCTGCCCCGGTTTCGCGGTGGATTGCCTGGAGACGCTGGAAGAGATCGCGATGCAGAATCGCGATTTCTTCGTCGCCGCCGGTGGCGAAACGCTGCGCTACATTCCCGCGCTCAACGACAGCGCCGAACAGGTGAACAGCCTCGCTGCCCTGGTATGGCGGCATGTCCGGGGCTGGCCGGAATCCGCTGCGTGAGCGCGCCGGTCGAGCATCGCATCGTCTTGCCGCATCTCGCGCTGAGCGCGCAGGTATGGGGCGACGCGTCGCTGCCGCCGCTGCTGGCGCTGCACGGCTGGCTCGACAATGCCGGCAGCTTTGCGTTGCTGGCGCCGCTGCTGGCCAGGCGCTTCCGGGTGATCGCGCTGGATCTGCCCGGCCATGGCCACGCGGATCATCTGGCACCCGGCGCCAGCTATCACTATCTCGATTATGTGCGCGTGGTGCTCGCCGCCGCCGATGCTTTGCCGCTGGATCGCTACACCTTGCTCGGCCATTCGTTGGGCGCCGGCATCGCCGCACTGGCCGCTGCCGCGATGCCCGAGCGGATCGAACGACTACTGCTGATCGAAGGCCTCGGCCCGCTCGGCGACGATGGTTCACATACGCTGCAGCGCTTCCGCGATGCGCTGACGCCGCGTGGCGACAACCGCAAACCGTTGCGGGTGTTTCGCGATATCGAGCAGGCGGTCGACGCGCGCAGCATGGTCAGCGGCTTGCCGACCGAACTCGCACGACCGATCGTCGAGCGCGGCCTGATCGAAATCGAAGACGGCTGGCGCTGGCGCAGCGACCCCCGACTGACCCGACCCAGCCCCGTGCGACTGGCCGAGTCGCAGATCCATGCGCTGCTGCGCGGGATCGAGGCGCCCACGGCCTTGCTGCTGGCGCAGCCGGCTACTTCGTACCTGCCCAGTGCACCGATGCAGGCGCGCGCCGCCTGCGTAGCGGACATCACGACCACCTGCATGGCCGGCGGCCATCATCTTCAGCTGGAGCACCCGCAAGCGGTGGCCGCATGGGCACAGGCCACGCAACCCGACTGATAGAAAAACGAAGGTACGTCCGCGTCAGATACTGCACTTCCCGCGCAGACAGCGGACTGTGAATGCCGAAATATGGCAGCGCCCGGCTTTGGCCGGACGCTGCCGCTCCAACTTATTTCCCGCCCACCACCAGCACCTCGAAGCCTTCGACCGGCACGCCCTTGCCAGCCTTCTGCGCACCGGCAAGAAAGACCTCGTGGGTGTTCGGATCGAGTGCCAGTGTGCGGGCGCTCTTCAGCGTCGGCACGGTTGCCGCCACCCTGTAGCGCTCCTTGCCGTGCTGGACGTACTGCTGCACCACGCTCAGTGTGCCTTCGCCGTTCGAGCTCAGCACCAGCTTGCGCTCGGCATCCCACGCCACCGCGTCGGGCCGTTTGCCAATCGCGATTTCGTCAACATGATGCCCGTTGGTGGCATCGGTCACGATCATCATGCCGTTGGCGCAGACCGAGAACAGCCGCTGCATGCTGGCGTCGAACGCCAACCCGGTCGGGCCTTCGCACGGCGCCAGCGACCATACTTGCAGCAGTTTGTTGGTCTTCAGGTCGATGTGCGCGAGTTGGGCGCTGTCTTCCAGATTCACCCACAGATTGCCCTTGCCGTCGCTCACCGCAAACTCGGGATTGCTCGGCAGCGCGATGGTGGCCAGTTCCTTGCCAGCGACCGGATCGATCACACTGATGTTGTTGCTGTGGCCGTTCATCGCCAGCACATGGCCGCTGGCCGGCTCGACGATGATCGCATCCGGATCCTTGCCGCTGACCGCGATATGGCCAACCACTTTGAAACTATCGGTGTCGATCACGCTGATGTTGTCGCCCTTGCCGTTGCTGACATAGCCGCGATGCTGCGTCGGCATCAGCGCCACGCCGTGGGCATGTTCCATCCCGGGAATCTCGGCGAGCAACTTGCCGCTGGTCGTGTCCACCACCATCACCCGGTCGTCGCGGGCGATGAAGAGGTGATGCGCGGCCGGATCCAGCGAGAGGTAATCCCAGCCGCCCAAGCCGCCCAACGCATGCTGCGCGCTGACCGCATAGGTCGGTATTGCCGGCGGCGCCAGTGGCATCGGGGGAAGCGGACGAGGAGATACGGCTGCCTGGGCAGCGGCCATCGCCGGTGCGGTAACAGCGAGAAGCAAAGCAAATGCCAGAGTTTTCATTGATGAGTCCTGCAACGGAGGTGGGTCAGAGCTTGACGCGGAAACCTAAGGAATAGCTTTGGTCGTAGAACTCGCGCTGGATCGGCCGGGCATTCGACGGACCCTCGGTGAACTTCAGCCGTGTGCTGGTGAGGTTCTTGGCGCTGAAGAACAGCGACATGCGGCTGTTGAGCGCGTAGCTGGCACCCAGATCCAGCGAGAAACGCGGCTGCGACCAGATATCGGTCGACGGATCGGCACCCACGCCGAAGATGTTCTTGCTGACGTAGTAGGCGCCCAGGTTCACATTAAGGCCGCCCAGATCGTAGAACAGCGTGAGGTTGGCGGTGTGCTGCGAGGTGGACGGCAGCAGCTCCTTGTCACCGGGACGCAGCTCGGCGCTGGAGTCGACATAGGTGTAGTTCGCACCCGCCCCGAAGCCTGCTAGCCAGCCCGGCAGCAGGCTGAACTTCTGCTGGTAGTTCAGCTCCACGCCGCGCGCGTAGGCGTTCTTGATGTTGCCGTAGGTGAACACCTTGGCCGCCCCGGTAAAGCCGGCGAACAGGCCGTTGTTCGGGAAGCTGACACCCACTTCTTCCTTGTTGACGATGTAGTTGCTGAGCTCCTTGTCGAACACGCCGATCGAGGCGATGCCACTGTCGTTGAGGTAATACTCCAGCGAGGCATCAAAATTGTCGCTGGTGGTCGGCTTCAGATCCGGGTTGCCCTGGCTCACGCTGTCGGCGGACGGATCGATCAGCATGGACGCGGTGATCTGATTGAAGCCCGGCCGGGCGATCGTCTTCGAGTAGCTTGCGCGGGCGATCAGGTTGTCGCGGATCTCGTAGCGTGCCTGCACGGTGGGGAAGAAATCGCCGTAACTGTGTCCGCGCGAGGTCGGCACCGCGGCCACGAAGTTGCCGTTCGCATCGAGCACAATCTGGTTTGCGCCATAGCTTGCTGCAGTGCGTTCCCAGCGCACGCCGGCTAGGATGCCAAGCTTGTCCAGCGGCTGGAACTGGTACTGGCCGTAGGCGGCGTACACGTTCTCGCTGGCATTCGAGGCGCCCTGGGCGGCGCTTTTCTGATCGGCCAGCGGGTTCTTTTCCGGGAACAACGCCGGGTTGCCCACGAACAGGTTGCGCAGCAAGTCGGCGTTGATGTTCGGGCCGTTCTGATAGTGACCGTCGTAGAACGTGATCGGGCCGCCCGTGATGAACTGGCTGAGCGGCAACGATGGCGTACCGGCATTGAAGCTGGTGATACCGATATTCCGATTGCGCAGGCGGGCGCTGACGCCGAACTTCAGCGCCTCGTCATCGCCGCGGAAGAAGCTGGTCGGCACGGTCAGGTTGAACGCGCCGGAATATTCCTGGTCGTGCGCGTGTTCGGTGCTGTTCTGGAAGCCGCCCAGAGTGTAGTTCGCCGGGTCCAGCGGATTCGGGCCGGCGATGGTGGTGAAGCGAGGGAAACGTGGATCGCTGACGTTGTCGTAAGCGACCGTGGACGGCGCGGCGGTCGAGAAGGTCGAGTTGTAGTCGAACAGCTTATTGTAGGAACCGATCGCCAACGCGGCCAGATAATCGATACGGAAATCGTGAAAGTCGTTCTCGCCGCCGACGGTGACGACGCGAGTGTCGATCTGCTCCTTCTCGTCGCGCAGTGTCTTGTCGAACGCGACGGTGGGATCGATGAAACCCTGCGGATGGGCCGGATCGGCGCTGGCCGAACCGGTGCCGTTCTGGAACAGGTTGAAGGTCAGGCGCTGGCGATTCACCGTCTCGGTGTAGCCGGCATCGAAGTAGCGCGCATACCAGCGGTTGTCGGCGTCGGGCTGATAATCCAGCTCGGCGCCATAGCCGAGCCGGCGCCGATGGTAGTTGTAGTAGCGCTGCTCGAAATCGTTCATCACTTTGCTCGGCGTGCCGTTCGCCTGGTCGTCGGCATAGGCACCCTCGATGTCGTCGACGCCGCGCTTGTCCTCGAAGTAGGCCAGCGTGGCGATCGCGCTGAACGCATTGCCGGGCCCGAAGCGACCACCGCCGCTCAGCATGAAATCCTTGATCGGGCTATCGCGTAACGACTCGACACCACCGCCGATCTCGCCGTCGAGAAACCTGTCCTTCAGCGGCGGTACCTGCCGTGGAGTGATCTCGATGGTGCCACCGAGCGCCTCGGCATCCTGCTCCGGGGTGTTGGTCTTGGTCACCGTGATCGCGCCGATCAGGCCGGCTGGAATCGAATCGAACGCGACCGCGCGACCGCCGCTCAGCGGCGACGCCACGTTCGTCGGCGGTAGCCGCACACCGCCAAAGGTGGTGCCGTTGAGATCCGCGTCGAGGCCGCGGATGTTCACGAAACGACCCTCGCCGGTGTCGCTCTCCAGCGCAATACCGGGCATCCGGCGCACCGCCTCGGCCGCGTTCACGTCCGGCAGCTTCTGGATCTCGGTCGCCGGCAGCACATTGACGATATTCGGCGCGTCCTGCTGGATGCTGCGGGCAAGTATGGCCGGTGTGGTCTGCGCGGTGACCTTGAGCGCTTGCAAGGTGGTAGCGCCCTTGCCGCCGACGTCCACATCTTGCTCGATCTGCTGGCCCGGCTGCAGGGTCACGTGCTGCTCCACCGTTGGCTGCTGTTGCCCGTTTACCACCGGCGCGTTCACCACCAGGGTGTAGCTGCCCGCATCGACATCGCTGAAATCGAAGCTGCCGTCGCCATCGGTCACCGCGCTGCGGCCCAGCTCGCGCAGTTCCACGCGCGCACCCGCCACCGGCTGCTGGCCGTCTTCCACCTGCCCATGCAGGGTCGCCGGTGCCCCGGCATGCGCCAGTGCCGCACCGGTCAGCGCCACGAAACCCACCATCAAACTACCAACACGTGTTCGAGCCATGGAAAACCCTTCCGATCTAGTGAATGCGCTGGACATGGCAGGCCGGCACGATTGCCGTGAACTCCTGCTGTCATCTGATCGACGTTAAATGGGCGGCATGACCGAATGGATGCGGGAGGCTTACCAAGCTGTAAGAAAGGTGCTGCCCACGGACAGCGCACCTGCAGCACAACCGATACACACTGCCGAGCGGAACCTGCGCATGAAGATCCTGATCGTCGAAGACGACCACGCCATGGCCACCCATATCGCCGCCGGCCTGCATCCGCGGCACCGGCACGTCGAGCGGGTTGCCGATGGCTACCAGGGCCTGTCGCTGATGGCCCGCGCGCACTACGACCTGCTGATCGTCGACCGCATGCTGCCGAAGCTGGATGGCCTCAGCCTGGTTCGTGAACTGCGCGCCAGCGGACGCGAAACACCGGTACTGATGGTGTCCGCGCTGGGCGAAGTGGATGCACGCGTCGAAGGACTGGAAGCCGGCGTGGACGACTACCTGACCAAGCCGTTCGCGATGACCGAACTCAACGCCCGGGTCGACGCGCTGGCGCGCCGTCCGCGGCTGGGCGAGCCGGCGACGCGGCGGCGCGTGGCCGACCTTGAGCTGGATCGGCTCACCCGCACGGTGCGCCGCGCCGGTCGCACGATCGAATTGCAGCCGCGCGAATTCCGTCTGCTCGACTACCTCATGTCGCATGCGGGTCGCGTAGTAACCCGCGCAATGCTGCTCGAGCATGTCTGGGAATTTCATTTCGAACCGCAGACCAGCGTGGTGGAGACGCACATCAGCCGGCTGCGCGCGAAGATCGATCGCGACTTCGACGGCGAGTTGCTGCACACCGTGCGCGGCGTAGGCTACAGCTTGCGTGCGGCGCACTGAGCCGATGCGCAGTCCGGTGTTGCGCACCGCGGCGTTCCGGATGGCGCTGTGGCAGGCTGCGCTGTTCGCGCTGGCGGGCGCGGCACTGCTCGGCATCGTGTGGCTGCGCATCAACGACTACGCCCAGGACGAACTGCGCGGCAAGGTCGCCACCGAGATGGCCAGCCTGCGCCAGGCCGACGCCGACGGCACGCTCGTCATGCAGCTGCGCCAGCGTCTCGCCGCGCTGCCGGCGGGGCCGGACTACTACCTGCTGACCGACGCGCAGCAGCGGGTCATGGCTGGCAACCTGCGCTATCGACCCACCGCCGTCGGCTGGCATGTGCTGCCGCTGCTCGGCGCGATCGGCAAGGACAACAGCGACGCCGATCGGGTGCATCTGTACGTCGCGCACTTCCCCGATGGCCGCTGGTTGGTGGTCGGGCGCGACAACCGTTCGGTGGTCGAGCTGGGCGAGGTGCTCAGCGACAGCTTCATCGATGTCGGCGCACTGGCGATCGTGCTGGTGCTGCTTGGCGGCGGATGGGCGAGCTGGCGTTATCTGCGCCGCATCGACACGCTGGGTGCGCGTGCCGAACGCGTGCTTGAAGGCGCACAGGAACTGCCACTGGTCGGCAGCGGGCATGGCGACGAGCTCGACCGGCTGGCCGCCCGTCTGAATCGCCTGCTCGAACGCATGCAGGTACTGATGGAAGGCATGCGCCAGGTATCCAACGACATCGCACACGATCTGCGCACGCCGCTGGCGCGGACGCGCCAGCGACTGGAGGCGAGTCTCGCCGACGGCATGGACGCGCCCTGTCTGCGCCAGGCCATCGGCGAGGCGGTCGGCGACATCGACGACCTGCTGGCCACGTTCCGCGCACTGTTGCGGATCGCCAGTGTCGAGGCGCGCCAGCGTCACAGCGGCTTCGAGATGATCGATCTGTCCGCGCTGTTCGAGGACGTCGCCGAAACCTACCGGCCGGTAGCCGAGGACAGCGACCACCCGTTCGAGGCCCATATCGCCGCCGGCCAGCGCCTGCACGGCGACCGCGCGCTGCTCACCCAGATGCTGGTCAACCTGGTGGAAAATGCGCTGCATCACACGCCGATGCGTTCGCGCCTCCGGCTGGAGCTGCAGGTGCAGGCCGATGCCGTGATCGGACGGGTGACCGATCGCGGCCCCGGTATTCCGCCCGAATCACACGCGCAGGTACTGAAACGTTTCGTGCGACTGGACAGCAGCCGCAATCTGCCTGGCGCCGGACTCGGCCTCGCACTGGTCGCGGCGATCAGCGACCTGCACGGCATCGGCCTGGTGCTGGGCGATGCGATGCCGGGGCTGATGGTGGAACTGCACTTTCCACGCGCACGCCTGGGTTAGGGACGCCCCAGCCCTTCCGGCAGCTGCTCACCGTTCACTGCACGTGTCGCGTCGACGCCATTCGGCTATCGTGCAGCTCCCAACGCCTTGCCAAGACCCATGGATCAGTCACCGACTCCCGCCCCGCCGCAGCGCCGTGCCGCGCTTACTTTCATCTTCGTCACCGTGATGCTGGACATGCTGGCGTTCGGCATCATCATCCCGGTACTGCCGCACCTGATCGTGGACCTGATCGGCGGCAGCATCTCAAAGGCCGCCGTGTGGTCGGGCGCGTTCGGCGCGCTGTTCATGTTGATGCAGTTCGTGTTCTCGCCGGTGCAGGGCGCACTGTCGGATCGCTTCGGTCGGCGCACGGTGATTCTGATCTCCAGCTTCGGCCTCGGCATCGACTTCATCGTGATGGCGCTGGCGCCGGTGCTGTGGCTGCTGTTCATCGGCCGCGCGGTGTCAGGCGTCTGCGCGGCGAGCTTCTCCACCGCGAATGCCTATATCGCCGACATCGTGCCGAAGGAGAAACGCGCGGCGGCGTTCGGCACGTTGGGCGCCGCGTTCGGCATCGGCTTCATCGTCGGCCCGGCACTGGGCGGTTTTCTGGGCCACCTGCACATCCGCCTGCCGTTCTGGGTAGCGGCGGTGTTGTCGCTGATCAATTTCTGCTACGGCTATTTCGTGCTGCCCGAATCGCTGCCGAAGGAAAAGCGCAGTGCCCGCTTCGACTGGCGCCACGCCAACCCGTTCGGCGCCGTGGTGCTGCTGCGCCGCTATCCGCAGGTGTTTGGGCTGGCCGCGGTGTTCTTCCTGATCAATCTGGCGCAGTTCTCGCTGAACTCCACCTACGTTCTGTATACCGATTACCGTTACGGCTGGGGGCCGCAGGCGGTCGGCTACACGCTGGGGCTGGTCGGCCTGTGCAGCGGACTGGTGCAGGCCGTGCTGGTGCGGCAGCTGATGCCGAAACTGGGCGAGCGACGCATGATCCTGGCCGGGCTCGTGCTGTGCATCGTCGGCTACGTGTTCTTCGGCTTCGCCTCCCTGCCGTGGCTGTTCCTGCTCGGCATTCCATTCCTCAGTCTCGGCGGCCTGGCCGGACCGCCGGCGCAGGCGCTGATAACGCATCAGGTCGATCCGCATGAACAGGGCCGCCTGCAGGGCGCGCTGACCAGCCTGGCCAGTCTTGCCGGCATTTTCGGCCCGGCGCTGTTCGCCAACATCTTCGCGCTGTTCATCAGTGACCACGCGCCGGTGCAGCATCTGCCCGGCGCGGCGTTCGTGCTGGCCGCGTCGTTGCTGTTTGCCGCCGCGCTGATCGCCTCACGCGTAACCCGCAACATGCAGACTGGCGAACCATTGGCAATCGACGGCATAGCCCCCACCCTGCCATTCAACGAGCTCTCGTCCGAATCGATCCCCCACGCCCCACCGGAGCAATCCCCATGACACTGTCCATGTATAAGGCTTCCGTTCCTGTCTTCGTCCGCGCGCTGGGCAATCTCACGCACGTGCTGAAGAAGGGCGAGGCACATGCCAAATCGAAAAATGTCAGTGACGAGGCGCTGCTGCAGACACGGCTCATACCCGACATGCTGCCGCTGATCAGGCAGGTGCAGATAGCCTGCGACATGGCCACCCGCGGTACCGCCCGCTTGGCCGGCGTGGAGCCGGCGGCGTTCGAGGACAACGAGACCACGCTGGAACAGGCCTACTCGCGCATCGAGCGCGCCATCGAATACATCAACTCGTTCAAGCCGGAGCAGATCGACGGCAGCGAAGCGCGCGCCATCGTCCTCAAGATGCGCACCGGCGAGATGAACTTCGAGGGCCAGGCCTATCTGCTGCATTTCATCATTCCCAACCTGTTCTTCCACTGCACCACCGCGTACAACATCCTGCGCGAAGCCGGCACCGACATCGGCAAGATGGATTTCATCGGTAGCGAATAATCCGCCGCAGCTGGATACCCCCACGAGAATCCGCATGCCAGACGCAGCCTGCGCTGCGCCTGGTCCGTAGCGAATGGGGATAGGCAAGCCAAAATACGGCGATGGCGTTCCGGCGGCGAAGGGCCATACCGCGACCGCCGCCGAGGCCAAAACCACCCCCGGATTCAAAATTTGTGACGCACACCGCATTTGTCGGGATGCGGTGGCTTGTCCCGTGCTTGGTATATCGATAACCACACCGCTTCACGATTATCGAGGGCACGCCCATGGAGCAGGACATCGAATACGTTATTGTCGGCGGTCCCCAGCATGGCCTGGTCTGCCATGACTCTTCACACCAGGCCCGTGCACTGGCGATCGCCAGCAATGATGGCCACCTCTGTCTGGCCGCAGCATGCCGGCATTCACGCAGGAGCGCTGCGCGCCTGATCCTGCTGCACCCACAAGCCACGGGTGAGCAAATCCTGGCCATTCTTGCCGCTTGAACTGACGCCCCGCGTCAGCTTTCGTAACACCGGCAAACGATGATCGGCAGCCACAGGCTCTGAATTGCGCCTTGTCCATCCTGCACGATCGCATCGACAATAGCGGGTCAGCCCCGACAGCGTGACAACTCTGGGGGCCTTCTCCCCGCTCCGACCGACCATGACGGATCCGCATGCTGCGACTGACCGACCTCAAGCTGCCGCTGGATCACAGTGAGGCCGCGCTGACTGCCGCGATCCTCCAGCGGTTGGCTATCGAGGCCGTCGCGCTGACCGGCTACACCGTCGCCAAACGAAGCTACGATGCGCGCAAGCGTGGTGCGATCGTGCTGATCTATGCGTTGGATATCGATACCACGCACGAAGCTGAGCTGCTGCGGCGCTTTGCCGACGACCCGCACGTCCAGCCCACGCCCGACACCGAATACCACTTCGTGGCGCAGGCGCCGGCGCAACTGCCGCATCGTCCGCTGGTGATCGGCTTCGGCCCGTGTGGCCTGTTCGCCGGGTTGATCCTGGCGCAGATGGGCTTTCGCCCGATCATCCTCGACCGCGGCAAGGAAGTACGCGAGCGCACCAAGGACACCTGGGACCTGTGGCGCAAGCGCAACCTGCATCCGGAATCCAACGTGCAGTTCGGCGAAGGTGGCGCCGGCACGTTCTCCGACGGCAAGCTGCACAGCCAGATCCGCGATCCGCTGCATCACAGTCGCAAGGTGCTCACCGAATTCGTCAAGGCCGGCGCGCCGGAGGAAATCCTCTACGTCAGCAAGCCGCACATCGGCACGTTCCGGCTGGTGACGATGGTGGAGAACATGCGCGCCACGATCGAGTCGCTGGGCGGCGAGATCCGTTTCAGCCAGCGCGTCGACGACCTGTTGATCGATACCGATGCCGCTGGCGAACGCCACGTGCGCGGTGTCACCCTGGCCAGCGGTGAGCAGATCCGTGCCGATCATGTCGTGCTGGCGCTCGGCCACAGCGCACGTGACACCTTCGAGATGCTGCACGCCCGCGGTGTCTACGTTGAAGCCAAACCTTTCTCAATCGGCTTCCGCATCGAACATCCGCAGTCGGTGATCGACCGCGCCCGCTTCGGCCCGCAGGCCGGCCATCCGGTTCTCGGTGCGGCCGACTACAAACTGGTGCATCACGGCAAAGGCGGGCGCTCGGTATACAGCTTCTGCATGTGCCCCGGCGGCACCGTGGTCGCCGCCGCTTCCGAGCCGGGCCGCGTGGTCACCAACGGCATGAGCCAGTACTCGCGCAACGAACGCAACGCGAATGCGGCGGTGGTCGTGGGCATCGATCCGGCCGATTTCGCACCTTATGACAACAGCGGCAGTCCACTCGCCGGCATCGCGCTGCAGCGCGCGCTGGAAAGCCACGCCTATGTCCTCGGCGGCGAAAACTACAGCGCGCCGGGCCAGCTGGTCGGCGACTTCCTCGCCGGCCGCGCCTCGCGCGAGTTCGGCGACGTGCAGCCGTCGTACAAGCCGGGCGTGACTCTTGGCAGCCTCGACAGTGCGCTGCCCGACTACGCTATCGCCGCGATCCGCGAAGCGCTGCCTGCGTTCGAACGCCAGATCCGCGGCTACGCGATGCACGACGCCATCCTTACCGGTGTCGAGACACGCACCTCCTCGCCAGTGCGGATCAAGCGCGACGACAGCCTGCAAAGCCTCAACACCCGCGGTCTCTATCCTGCCGGCGAAGGCGCCGGCTATGCCGGCGGCATCCTCTCCGCCGCGGTTGACGGCATCAAGATCGCCGAAGCGGTGGCGTTGAGCATCACCGCAAGATGAAGCCGTGATTGCTGATTGATTGCGCTGACCGTCGACCTTATCTAGAGCCGATCCGCAGCATTACGCGCTGCACATCTCTCGCGAAGGTCCACCGATGTCCACGCCAGCCACACCCGTTCCGGTTCGTATCGATTTCGTCTCCGATGTTTCCTGCCCGTGGTGCGCGATCGGGCTGGCTTCGCTGCAGCAGGCGCTGACCAGGCTGCAGGATGAGGTGACAGCGGAGATCCATTTCCAGCCGTTCGAGTTGAATCCGCAGATGGCCGCCGAAGGCGAGGATTCCACCGAGCATCTGGTGCGCAAGTACGGCAGCACGGCCGAGCAGATCGACGCAAATCGCGCAACGATCCGCACTCGCGACGCGGCGCTGGGCTTCACCTTCAACATGGATCGGCGCAGCCGCGTCTACAACACGTTCGACGCACACCGGCTGCTGCACTGGGCCGAACTGGAAGGCCGCCATCTCGCACTGAAGCAGGCGCTGCTGCGCGCCTATTTCACCGATGGCGAGGACGTCAGTGCGCACGCCACGCTGTTGCGGCTGGCCGATGAAGCGGGGCTGGACGTCGAGCAGGCGCGGCAGATCCTTTCCGGCGAAACCTACGCCGATGAAGTGCGGGCGCAGGAGCAGTTTTTCATGACACGCGGCATCCATTCGGTGCCGGCGACGATCATCAACGGCCAGCATCTTATTTCCGGCGGGCAGCCGCCCGAGGCGTTCGAGCAGGCATTGCGGCAGATCGTTACCGCAGCGTAAACAAGCTCACGCGTCGACGGCGCGCGGCTCCCGCCAGTGCGCGATCGGCGCCGGCTGGCCGAGCAGGTAGCCCTGTCCCATCTCGCAGCTCATCGCCATCAGCGCGGCATACTGGATCTGGGTCTCGATGCCTTCGGCGATCACCTGGATGTTCAGCGCGCGTGCCAGCGCAAGCACCGCCGCCACCACCGTAGTGCTGCTGGTGTTGGCGCCCTTGTCCAGCTCATGCACGAACGCGCGGTCGATCTTCAGGATGCGCAGCGGCAGCGAGTGCAGATAACTCAGCGACGAGTAGCCGGTGCCGAAATCATCGAGCGCGGCACCGACGCCGATCAAGCGCAGCCGGTCGAGCGTGGCACGCACGCGCTCGGGGTTGTCGAGCAATGCGCCTTCGGTGACTTCGACCACCAGCCTCGACGGCGACAGGCCGGTGCGTTCGAGCAGCTGGATCAGGCGTCCGTCGAAATCCGCGTGGCGCAGATGCAGCGCCGAAACGTTCACCGTCATGAAGGTATCGGCACGACCATGCTGCAACAGCAGCTTGCAGCCGAGTTCGAACATGCGCCAGTCGATCGCCTCGATCAGTCCGCTGTCCTCGGCGATCTTCAGGAAATCAGCCGGCCGCAGCACACCGCGCCACGGATGGTTCCAGCGGATCAGCGCCTCGTAGCCCACTACCTCACCGTCGCCAAGCCGGCAGATCGGCTGGAAATACGGCTCGAACTGGTCGTGCTGCAGCGCCTGGCGCAGCTCGCCTTCCAGCGCCAGTACGTCGACCACGTTTTTCGCCAGCGTCTCGTCGAACAGCTCGAAGCGCTTGCGCCCGAGTTCCTTGGCGCGGTACAGCGCGATGTCGGCGTCGCGCAGCACTTCGTCCGCGGCCACATAATGGTCGTCGCCGAACGCTATGCCCACGCTGGCGGTTACCTGTAGCTCCTTGCCGGCCACCAGCATCGGCGCCTTCAATGCCTCCATCACGCGCTGCGCCACCGCCGTGGCATCCGGCGACAGCTGCACGTCTTCCAGCAGGATCGCGAACTCGTCACCGGACAATCGCGCCACCAGATCGGGATGGCGTACGCAGCCGGCCAGCCGGTTGGCCACCTCGATCAACACCTCGTCGCCCGCCAGATGGCCGAGGCTGTCGTTGATGATCTTGAAGCGGTCGACATCCAGATACAGCAGCGCGCAACGCTGCTGCGGCTCACGCCGGATTGTCGCCAGTACACGGTCGATGCGGTCGCGCAGATAGCTGCGGTTCGGCAGCCCGGTCAGCGAATCGTGCATCACCTGATGCCGTAGCTGATCCTGCATGCGTTCGCGCTCGATAATCTCCTTGCGCAGTGCCAGCGTACGTTCTTCCACCCGATGTTCGAGCTGCTCGTACGCACGCTTCAGCGACTCAGCGGAGCGGCGCCGGGTGAGGCTGTTGGCGATCTGCGAGGCGACAAAGCTGAGCAGCTCCTGATCGGCCGGGCCGTAGACCACGGTGGATCGGTAGCTCTGCACAGTGACCAGGCCGATCACTTCGTCGCCGACGATCAGCGGCACGCCCAGCCAGCACATCGCCGGCGAACCCATCCGCCCCGGTGCGATCTCACCCAGCCGGTCGAGCTCTTCGATATCCGCGTTGTCGGCGCGCAGTGCGGTGCCACGGCGCAGCACGTACTCACTGAGGCCGCGGCTGAGCGGACGCTCGGCCGGCGGCAGCTTCACGGCATCCACGGCATAGGGAAAGGTCAGCCGCTGGCGATCATCGGAGAGCAGCGCGATGAAGAAATTTTCCGCATTCAGCAGCTCGCCGACCGCCGCATGCACACGCCGGTAGAACTCGTCCTGGTCGATATCTGCGGTGGCCAGCTCGGCGATCCGGAACAGCGCCGCCTGCAGGTGTTCGGCGCGCTGCCGCTCCAGAATTTCCAGCTGCAGTCCGCGATTGGCCTCGGCCAGTTGCTGCGTGCGCAACTGCACGCGCTGCTCCAGGTCAGCCTTGGTCTGTTTGCGTTCCAGCGCAGTGAGAATGTGGCTGCCGACAAACTGCAGCAGCGCCATGTCCTCGTCGGTGAAGCCGATGCCCTGCTGATAGCTCTGCACCACCAGCGCGCCACCGAGCTGGCCATCGCGCAACATCGGTACGCCGAGCCAGTCGTAACTGTCCGTACCGATCAGGGCGACCGGTCCGGGCACCTGGCTGCGCAGTTCCTCGGCGTTGCCCATGCGCGCCTTGCCGTCGCAGATCACGTACCAGGTCAGCGTATATTCGATCGCGCTCAACGGCATGTCTTGCCCGTCACCTGGCGATGTCGAATCCTCGACGTCGACGAAGTACAGGAAGCGGATCGTGTCCTGCTCGGCGTTGTGCTGCACGATGAAGAAATTTTCCGCGTACATCAGCGTGCTGACGATGGCATGGATGCCGCTCAGCATCGCTCGCATGTCGCGTTCGGAGCCGGCCAGGTCGGAGATTGCGAACAGCGCGCGCTGCAGTGTTTCGGAGCGCTCGAGTTGCTGATGCGAATGCTGCAACTCGCACCATTCCAGCGCCCGCCGCAGATGCTGGCCGGCGAGCCGCAATGGCGCCGCCAACTCGTCGAAGAAAGCGGCGTCGGCGTACGCGGGCGACAGGCTCAGCAGTAACAGCGCCGGCTCGGGCTGCTCGCACAGGCGGATCGCCACACGATGCCGGTCCACATGCCAGTGCGGCCCGTCCGCGCGGCTCGCCGAACGCAGCCATGGCCAGTCCGCCACATCGATCCGGACCAGCGGCATGCTGTGATGATGTGCGGGATCGCCCAGGCTCCACAGCACATTGGCCGCCGTGCAGCCCGGTCTGGCCAGCGCCAGCGCCGCAATCGCCGCGCCTACCTCATCCGGCGTGTGCGCAGCGGTCAGCCGAGCCAGCCAGCTCAGCTGCAGCGAGCCGTCAGACGGCGTCGATTCGACCGCATTCCCATGTTTCATCGGTGGAGCTCCCCCCCGAGCCTGGCCGCCAATGTCTGTGGTCAGCATACCCCTTCGGTGGCGCGCGATGACGCCTGCGCCAGACTGGTGCGAGCCCGCCCGCATGCTGCCGCACTCGCAATACCGATAAACTGCCGCTCCTGCATGCGGCGCATGGCGCGCCCGGTGCCACGCGCCGGCCGACCGCCCATGCTCCATGCGTCATCCGCGCTACAGGTTTTCCATCCAGCATGCTCGCCGACACCACCAAAGACGCCATCCGCGCCGCCTATGCACGCCTGAAGGACGGCCTGCCGGGCTTCCGCGCGCGCGCGTCGCAGGGAAAGATGATCGCCGAGGTGGCCAAGGCGTTCGGTCGCACCGGCGGCGTGGCGGTAGTCGAGGCGCCGACCGGCACCGGCAAGTCGATGGCGTACCTGATCGCCGGTGTAGCGGTGGCGCGCTTCCAGAAGAAGAAGCTACTGATCGCCACCGCCACCGTAGCGCTGCAGGAGCAGTTGGTGCAGCGCGATATTCCGCTGTATCTGCAGCTCAACGGTATCGAGGCAAAAGTGGCGCTAGCCAAGGGCCGCGGTCGCTACCTGTGCCCGCGCAACCTCATGATGGCGGCGAACAGCATCAACGATACCGCGCAGATGGGCCTGGCCGGTTTCGACGCGGACCTGGTGTTGTGGACCAAGCCGCCGCAAGCGCGCGACAAGCAGGCGCTGGCAAAACTCCGCTCTTCATTCGACGGCAACGAATGGAACGGCGACATGGATACCTCGCCGGAATCCGTCAGCGACCTGCTGCGCCCGATGGTGACCACCAGTGCCGGCGGCTGCACCGGACGCAAGTGCGGGCAATTCATGATCTGCCCGTTCTTCGCCGCGCGCCGCGCGGTGGACGATGCGGAAATCATCGTTGCGAACCAGGATCTGGTGTTGGCCGACCTGACCATGCCGGGCGAGGACGAGGGCTGGGGCGGCGTGATCCTGCCGCGGCCGGACGAGACGCTGTACATCTTCGACGAAGGCCATCACCTGTCGGGCAAGGCGATCGACCGCGGTGCCAGCGAGGTCTACATGAACGTCAGCGTGCGCCAGCTGAGCCGGCTCGGCCGGCAGGTGCATGCGGCCTATTCGCTCACCGACAAGCAGACTTTGGGCAAGCTGTCGCTGGATGCGGGCGATGTGAAATTGCAGGAACTGAGCAACACGCTGGAGGAGCTGGAGAAGGAAATCCGCCTCGGCTGGCTGCCCGATCCGGCCGAAACCGAACCGATGTACCGCGGCTCGCTGGGCCAGCTGCCGGAATCATGGGTGGAGCAGGCGCGCGCACTCAACGTGTTCACCGCTGACGTGCAGCGCTGGCTCACCGCGGTGCGCCGCGCAGTGGTCGAGATGACCGACGGCGGCCCGACCCAGGAGGCGCTGTCGCGTGAGCTCGGCATCGCACTGGAACGCATCGGCAAGCAAGCCAGCTGCTGGCGCGCGTGGGCCAGCGACGATCCCGCCGACGCACCGCCACTGGCGCGCTGGGTCACCTTGAGTGGCGATCAGCAGCTGGTCTGCCATGCCTCGGCAGTCTCCGCCGGCGGCCTGCTGCGCAGCGTGCTGTGGGGCAATGCCAGCGGTGTGCTGATGACCTCGGCCACGCTGAGCGCGGGAGGCAACTTCCGCGGCTTCGCCGATGCAGTGGGCCTGCCCGACGATGCCGTCTGCCTGAGCCTTCCCTCGCCGTTCGACCTTGCCGCACAGGCGCGGCTGGAAGTGCCAGCGATGCGTACCCTGCCCGACGCACGCGAAGCACATGCCGAGGAAATCAGCGAGTGGCTGGCCGAGCATCTCGACTGGGACGCCGGC
Source organism: Rhodanobacter sp. (assembly GCA_035566635.1). GTDB lineage: Bacteria > Pseudomonadota > Gammaproteobacteria > Xanthomonadales > Rhodanobacteraceae > Rhodanobacter. The sequence continues at coordinate 302,211 of DATMQY010000004.1, read as the reverse complement.
AACCTGGTGTTGTTCACCTCACGCGTGAAGCTCGATCGCGTACTGCAGAAACTGCCGATCGCGCAGGTGCGCAAGGTGCGCGCGCAGGGCTCTCTGGGCAAGTCGCAACTGATCGCCGAACATTGCGCCGACATCGAGGCGGGCAAAGGCAGCACGCTGTTCGGACTGGCCTCGTTCGGTGAAGGTCTCGACCTGCCGGGGAAGCTGTGCGAGACGGTGGTGATCACCCAGTTGCCATTCGCCGTGCCGACCGATCCGGTCGGCGCAACCTATGCCGAGTGGCTGGAATCGCGCGGGCGCAATCCGTTCATCGAGGTGAGCATCCCCGAAGCGACGCGCCTGCTGACGCAGTACTGCGGCCGCCTGATCCGCAACGAAACCGACCGCGGCCGCATCGTGCTGCTGGACCGTCGTGTGGTCACCAAGCGCTACGGCAGTGGCATGCTGAAGGCGCTGCCACCATTCCAGCGCATCATCGAGCGCACCGCATGATCATCTGCCTGTCCGATTGTCCATCGCAGCCATGGAAGAACGGTCTCGGCAGCACACGCGAAATAGCCGTCCAGCCGTCCGGCGCCGGCAGCGACGACTTCCTGTGGCGCGTGAGCATCGCCGAGGTCGACAGCGCGGCGCCGTTCTCCAGCTTCCCCGGCATCGACCGGCATATCGCCTTGCTCGACGGCAACGGCTTCACCATGACGCTGGACGACAACCGCGTGCACGCGTTGACCACACCGTTCGCGCCATTCGCATTTGCCGGCGAGGCCAAGGTGGCGGTGACCCTGGTGGGTGGGCCGACACGCGATTTCAATTTGATGGTGCGCCGTAAGCATGCCCGCGGCGAAGTACTGGTGTGGCAGGAGCCGGGAGCACGCCGGCCTGATCCATCCACCGTTCTCGTCTACTGCGCCTGCGGCGTGATCGACACCACGGAAGGCCCGCTGCACGCCGGCGATGCGTGGCAGCCTTCGTCGGCGAGCCCGGTCAAGCTGCACCACGGAGCCCTGGCGCTGGTCATCCGGATCGAGCCACGCGCCATCTGACGGAAACCGATGGTCGCCTATACTCGACCCATCCCTTCCACGAGGTATCCGTCATGTCCGTACTGATTCTCGGTCTGCTGATCTTTCTCGGGATGCATTCCCTGCGCATCTTCGCCGATGGCTGGCGCAACCGGCAGATCGCCCGGCTGGGCGAGAAACGCTGGAAAGGCCTGTTCGCCCTGGTGTCGATCACCGGCTTCGTGCTGATCTGCTGGGGCTTCGGGCTGGCCCGCCAACATCCCGTGCTGCTGTATGTGCCGCCGCTGCCGCTGCGCCATCTCAACGCGCTGTTCACGCTGGTTGCGTTTGTGCTGTTTTTCGCAGCACGCGTGCCACAAAACCGTATCAAGGCGAAGCTCCATCATCCGCAGTTGTTGGCGGTGAAGGTGTGGGCATTCGGCCACCTGCTGGCCACCGGCATGCTGCACGATGTGCTGCTGTTCGGTGCGTTCCTGCTGTGGGCGATCGTGCTGTTCGCGGTATCGCACCGGCGGGACCGCATGGCAGGCACCGTCTATCCGGCCGGTTCGATCAAGGGTGACGTACTGACGGTGGTCATCGGCGTCGTGGCATGGGTCGTCTTCGCGCTATGGCTGCACTTGTGGCTGATCGGCGTGAATCCCATGGCGTGAACCATGAACGGCGGGGGTGGCAAGAGTCATCTGGGCACCTGCCGCGGCCTGCGCTAAAGTCCGTGTATCCAACCCGCATGAGGTCGTGTCATGGCCGCTTTCCTGCTTTGGCTGTTGCTGCTGGTGTTCTGCTGGCCGCTCGCGCTGCTGGCGCTGGTGCTGTATCCGATCGTGTGGCTGCTGTTGCTGCCGCTGCGCCTGGTCGGCATCACTGTGGGCGCGGTATTCGCCTTCCTCGGTGCCCTGCTGATGCTGCCGGCGCGCGTGCTGCGCGGTCGGCCGGCCTGACCCGCACGGGTGCATTCGACATGGGTCTGAGCAAGGCCCGCACACGCTAAGCATGGAAAAGCCGTCCTCGCCCTCGTGCGAGCGTAATCGTGACCCGATACTCGACGTGCTGCGCAGGCATTTCGCCGATCGCCGGCGCGTACTCGAGATTGGCAGCGGCACCGGCCAGCACGCGGTGCATTTCGCCGCGGCATTGCCGCAGCTGACCTGGCAAAGCTCGGATCGCGCGGAAAACCTGCCCGGTATCCGCGCATGGCTGGATGAAGCGGCGCTGCCGAATACGCCCGCGCCGCTGGAACTCGATGTGGCAGGCGCATGGCCAGCGATGCAGTTCGACGCGATATTCAGCGCCAATACCCTGCATATCATGGCGTGGCGCGAAGTGGAGCTGCTATTCGCCCGACTGCCCACGATCACCACCGACGACGCCAACCTGATCATCTACGGCCCGTTCAACTATCGGGGTCGCTACAGCAGCGACAGCAATGCCACGTTCGATCAATGGCTCAAGGACCGCGGCGCGCACATGGCAATCCGCGACGCCGAGGCGGTCGACGCGCTGGCCGACAACGCGGGCTTTGTCCTGGTCGACGATATAGCGATGCCGGCGAACAATCGTTGTCGCGTCTGGCGCCGCCGCCACGCCTGACCGCATGCCTGCACAACATGCCTGCACAATCTCGCCGAAGCGGGTACAAAGGCGGCATGAAGTCGATCGACACACTGACCCCCTGCCCTTGCGGCAACCCAGCCGGCTACAGCCAATGCTGCGGCCAGCTGCACGACGGCGCCTGTGCCGCGACAGCTGCGCAGCTGATGCGTTCGCGTTACAGCGCGTATGTACTGAAACGCGAGGATTACCTGTTGGCAAGCTGGCATGCCGACACACGCCCGGCGTCATTGCGACTGGCCGCACAGCTGCCGGCACCGACCTGGCTGGGGCTGGAGATCCGTCAGCATCAGCAGATCGACGACGACCACGCCACCGTCGAATTCGTCGCCCGCTACCGCCTCGGCGGCGGGCGCGCGCAACGCCAGCACGAGACCAGCCGCTTCGTGCGCGAAGATGGTCGCTGGTATTACCTCGACGGTGAGCTCAAGAGCTGAGTGCCTTTGTGGTGGGAGCGACTCAGAATCCCTGCACGCCCATCGCATGCAGACGCGCCGCCTGCGCGCGCACATCGGAGTGGCCGAAGAATGCCACCAGCTGATTCGCACGAGCGGCACCGATGCCATCGAGCGCCTGCCAGTCACCCACAGCTCGACGGCTCAACGCAGCCCAATCCGACGAGCCGTCGGTGCCACTGGAAGGCATCCCCAACGCACGCAGCCAGCGCGCAAACGGCCGATCGCGCGCATCGGCAAATGTCTGCGCCAGCGCCGCGGCTCGGGTCAAACCGAGCCCCGGCACCTCGGCAAGTTGTGCTGGGGTCAGCTGCATCCAGTCGAGCAGTTGATGGATCATCCCGGCGTCGATCAGCGCCTGCCAGGTGTCGGCGCCGAGCCCATCCAGTTGCAGACCTTGCTTGCCGCCCAGCCACAGCAACCGCGCGCGGAATTGCTGTTCGCAACCAGGTACGGCCTGCCAGCAGCTCAGCGGGCCATACGTCTGCGGATCGGGTGGCGTCACCTTCGCGCGCTGCTGCGTGCGCCACGCCACCGACTGCAGGCGCGGAATGGTCAGCCCGGCGAGTACCACCTCGACCTGATCGCCGGGACGGATATCCAGCTGTTGCCAGCGCCGCAGCGAACCCACGCTGACCCGCTGCACGCGATGGTCGTCCAGTTGCACCGGCGCCAGTTCCAGCACCGGCGTGATGCGACCGCTGCGGCCGACCGTGAAGATCACTGCGCGCACCTCGGTCAGCGCCGACGCGGCCGGATATTTCCACGCCACTGCCCAGACCGGCGGCGCCGCCTGCCACGTGGTAGCCGGTGGCCGATGCCCCTGCCGCACCACCGTGCCGTCGGCGGCGAACGGCATCGCGCTGCGATACCACTGCTCGCGCCAACGCTGCACCTCGCCCAGCGATGTGACTGGATGGGTATACGTCACGCTGTCGGTCAGGCCCATCGCCGCAAGCCCGGCGAGACGTGCTGGCATGTCGGCCGGACCGCCGGGCCAGTCCCACACGAACAGGCCGATCTGCGCGGCGGTCGCGGCATCCAGCGTAGCCCGCGCCAGCGCGCCGGCCACCATCGAACGCGCGTTGGCGCCACCATCGTCGGCCTGTACATGGTCGGGCACGCGCCAGTAGATTTCGCCCTGCAGCACCACCCGCGCCGGCGCATGCGGCAAGTGCTTGGGGATGGCCGCGATGAGCTGCGCCTTGGCCGTCCAATCTGAACCGTGCCATCCGTCACCGCGACTGGTCGCCTCGCGCAATTGGCCATCCAGATACAGCAAGGTGACCGCCACGCCGTCGGCCTTCGGCTGCACCCACAGGTCGCGGTCGCCGCGCTCGCGCATCCACGCCGCCAGCGCCGTGGCATCCGGCAACTTCGCCAGGCCAGTCTGCGCCACCGGTGAACGCACGCTACCGCCGGCATCGGCGAGATGCGCCAGTGGTGCAGGCGCCTGCGCGGGGAAACAGCGCTTCCATTGCGCCAGACGCTTCTGCGCCTGATCGTAGACCGCGTCGTCGACCGGCGATTGCCCGCTGACCCGGTACGCGTGGTTCCAGCCGTCGAGCCGGTCGTGCAGTGCATCTAGCTCCTGCTTTGCCTGAGACGCCGACCAGTCGGGACAGTCGGCCGCACGTGCAACGATGCTGGCAAATACAGCGAGGCCGACAATCGGCAACAGCCATTCCATGCGCATGCATCGCTCCGCTCCATGGACGTTGCCAACAGGCTAGCCGGCAGCTGCAGCCAGCGGCATCCGGCGATGCCGCTGACGTGCGTAGGCATCGACCGTTCGACCTCGGTGTTACGCCGCCGGCGAGTCCGCGAATCGCAGCAGCGTCTCGCCATCGAAGCGGCCATTCGGCCCGAACCGGCGTTCCACGATCAGTCCACTGCCATCGTGATCGATCGCCACCACGGTGCTGGCGCGCGTGCCGTACTGTTCGCCGCGGATGAACGCCGATGACAGCCAACGCTCGCGTTCCAGCCCGATGCCGGTGTCCGGCAACTGGGCGTCCGGCGCCATCTGCGCATCGGCGAGCGCCGCGAACAGCGGCGCGAAATCCCTGTCGTCCTCGGCGTCGATCCAGTGCTGCAGGCGCTGCATCAATGTGCGCGTCTTCGGCCACGGCGTGTTGAAATCGGCATTCGACAGACCATGCACACCGGCCGTCACCGCCTGCGCACGCGGCTCTGGACGATTGCCCAGATAGAACGCCGCCTGCGTGTCGAAGGTGAGCAGATTGAACGGCCGATACTCCGCGGCCGAGCGCAACAACCGTTGCGCGTGGGTCGCAGCATCCGCACCGCCGGTGAGGTAGTCGGTCGCCAGCAAGCCGCGTGAAACGCCGACCTGCGGATCGCGCGGATCGCGCACGTTGGTCACCACGCAGCAGCGCCCGCTGTCGGTGACACCGAGCCAGCTGCCGCCTGCTTCAAGATCACGACCGCCGATGATCGGCGCATCGCCCCAACGTGCCAGCGCCGCGCTGGGACGCGCATGGAATTCATCGCGGTTGCCGGCCAGCAGCAAGCGCCAGCGCGGATGCGCGTTCCAGGCAAACGCGATCAGGCACATCGGGAAAACTCACGCCACACAAGCCACCTCGGCCACGGCCAGCGCGCTGAGCATCTGCGCTATCGACTTCGCCGCTTCGCGTCCGTCGTGCACGGCACGCACCACGAGATCGGCGCCGCGCATGTTGTCGCCACCGGCGAACACTTTTGCGTGACCGGTCTGAAACGGCAGCCGACCCGCGCCACCGGCGAGGATACGGCCGCTGGCGTCCAGCGCGATGCCGTGCGCGGTGCACCACGCCGGTGGACTCGGACGAAAGCCGAAGGCCTGGATCACCACGTCGGCGCGCAGTTCGGTCTCGCTGCCCTCGACATTGCGCGGGCATGGGCGACCATCGCAGCTGTCGACCAATTCGGTGGTCACCACGTGCACGCCACGCACCCCGCCCTGCTCCCCACGCAATTCCAGCGGCTGACGATGGAACAGGAAATTGACACCTTCCTCGCGGCTGTAGCCCACTTCGCGGCGCGAGCCGGGCATGCTCGCCTCGTCGCGCCGATAGACGCAAGTGACCGAGGCGGCACCGAGGCGGATCGCGGTGCGGTTGCAATCCATGCCAGTGTCGCCGCCGCCGAGTACGACGACATGCCTGCCGTTGAGATCGAGCGCGGGCGGTACCGGAAGATCGTCGAGCAGGCGGTTCGCGTTCGCGATCAGGAACGGCAGGGCATCATGCACACCCTCGAGTTCGCGCCCCGGCAGCTCACCGTCGACGAAGGTATAGGCACCGGTGCCGATGAACACGGCGTCGTAGTCTTCCAGTAACTGCTCGAATGCAATGTCGCGACCGACCTCCACACCGAGATGGAATCGTACGCTCATCCCTTCCAGCACTTCGCGACGGGTGCGCACAACGGCCTTGTCCAGCTTGAACGGCGGGATGCCGAACGTGAGCAAGCCGCCGATCTCTCGCTGGCGATCGAACACGTCTACCGCGATACCGGCGCGGCGCAGGCGATCCGCGCACGACAGGCCGGCCGGGCCGGCGCCGACCACCGCAACGCGACGGCCAGTTTCGACCACACCCGAGAGATCCGGCCGCCAGCCCTGGCGGAACGCCTCGTCGGTGATCGAACGCTCGATGCTGCCGATCGTCACCGAACCGAAACCACCCTGTTCCAGCGTACAGGCGCCCTCGCACAGGCGATCCTGTGGGCACACGCGGCCGCAGATTTCCGGCAGCGGATTGGTCTCGTGCATCAGGGTGGCGGCTTCAAACAGACGTCCATCCTGCACCAGTTTCAGCCAGTCCGGTATGTAGTTGTGCACCGGGCAGGCATGCTCGCAATACGGGTTGCCGCAGTCGAGACAGCGCTCAGCCTGACCCACGGAAGCGACCGGCGCGAAGTCGCCGCTGATCTCGCCGTAACCGAGCACGCGGATCGCCACCGGCACCGCCTTGGGCGGCTGCCGCGGCAGATCGAGGAAGCGGAACAGCTTGTCGCTCATGCTGCCCTCCGCAGTTCGTCGGCCAGTGCGGCCAGGCTCGCCGCCTTCGGCTTGACCAGCCAGAAACGCTGAAGCAACCCTCGGAAATCGCCCAGCAGATGACGCGCCCAGGCACTGCCGGTGAGTTCGGCGTGGCGAGCGATCAGCCCGCGCAGATGCTGCATGTAGTGCTCCATGCCTTCCGGCGAGATGCGCACGATGTCGACCAGTTCGTGGTTGTAGCAATCGACGAACGCGCGCTCGAGATCGAGCACATAGGCGAAGCCGCCGGTCATGCCGGCGCCGAAGTTCAGCCCGCACGAGCCGAGTACGGCGACCACGCCGCCGGTCATGTATTCGCAGCAGTGGTCGCCGGCACCTTCGATCACCGCCAGCGCACCGGAATTGCGCACGGCGAAACGCTCGCCCGCGCGTCCCGCGGCAAACAACTCGCCACCGGTGGCACCGTACAAACAGGTGTTGCCGATGATCGACGCATCCTGGCTGGCGAACGGCGACTCCGGTGACGGTCGCAGCAGGATGCGGCCACCGGTCATGCCCTTGCCGACGCCATCATTCGCCTCGCCGCACAGGTCGATGTGCACGCCGCCGGCGTTCCAAGCGCCCAGGCTTTGCCCGGCGCTGCCTTCCAGCTGCAGCGTGATCGGCTCAAGCATGCCTTGGTCACCCCAGCGCCGCGCCACGTCGCCGGACAGCCGTGCACCGATCGCACGATCGGTATTCGCGATCACGTAGCGGAACGTGCCGCCGCTGCCCAGCTCGACCAGCGGTGCGGCGTCGACGGCGATGCGCGAAGCCAGTTCGGCGGGATCGCGCAGCGGGTTGCGCGCCACCGTGCAGGCACTGTCCACCTCGACGCTCAAGCCATCGCTGGCGATCAATCGCGATAGGTCGAGCTGCCTCTGCACCGGCGTGCTGCCTTCGATCTGGCTCAGCAGATCGCTGCGACCGACCAGCTCACCGAGGCTGCGCACGCCCAGTTGTGCCAGATGGCCGCGCACGTCCTCGGCGACGAAGCGGAAGTAGTTCATCACCATTTCGGGCAGGCCGATGAAGTACTCCTTGCGCAGTACTTCGTTCTGCGTGGCCACGCCGGTGGCACAGTTGTTGAGGTGGCAGATGCGCAGGTACTTGCAGCCAAGCGCCACCATCGGGCCGGTGCCGAAACCGAAGCTTTCTGCACCGAGCATCGCCGCCTTGATCACGTCGAGGCCGGTCTTCAGGCCGCCGTCGGTCTGCAGTCGCACGCGACCACGCAGGCCGTTGCGGCGCAGGGTCTGCTGCGCCTCGGCCACACCCAGTTCCCACGGCGTGCCGGCGTACTTGATCGAGGTGAGCGGGCTGGCGCCAGTGCCGCCGTCGTGGCCGGAAATGGTGATCAGGTCCGCGCCGGCCTTGACCACACCGGCGGCAACTGTGCCGACGCCCGCGTGTGCGACCAGCTTCACCGAGATCAACGCAGTCGGGTTCACTTCCTTCAGGTCGTGGATCAGCTGGGCCAGATCCTCGATCGAATAGATGTCGTGGTGCGGCGGCGGCGAGATCAGGCCGATGCCAGGTTTGGCGTAACGCAACCTTGCGATCGTCGCATCCACCTTGTGGCCTGGCAGCTGGCCGCCCTCGCCGGGCTTCGCGCCCTGCGCGATCTTGATCTGCAATACCTCAGCGTTGATCAGGTAGGTCGGCGTAACGCCGAAGCGGCCGGAGGCGACCTGCTTGATCTTCGACATCTTCTCGGTACCGTAGCGCGCCGGATCTTCGCCGCCTTCGCCGGAATTGCTGCGGCCGCCGAGCCGGTTCATCGCTATCGCCAGCACCTCGTGCGCTTCCGGCGACAACGCGCCCAGCGACATGCCAGCAGAATCGAAGCGCTTGAGTATCGCCTCGACCGGCTCGACCTCGTCCAGCGAAATCGCGGCGCCTGCTGCATGCGGCAGCAGCAAGTCACGCAGCGCGGACGGCGGACGCGCATCGACATGATTCGCGTAGCGGCGATAGTCGGCCATCGCGCCGGTACGCACTGCGGTCTGCAAGGCGTCGATCACGTCCGGGTTGTACATGTGGTATTCGCCACCGTGGACGAATTTGTAGAGCCCGCCGGCGCGCAGTGGCTGCGCCTCGTTCCACGCCTCGGCGGCGAGCAGGCGCTGATCATGCTCGAGGTCCGCGAAACCCGCACCGCTGATACGCGATGGCGTGCCGGCAAAGCACAGCGCGACGACTTCCGGCGCCAGACCGACGATCTCGAACAACTGTGCGCCGCGATAGCCAGCGACGGTGGAGATGCCCATCTTCGACAGGATCTTCAGCAGGCCTTTGCGGATACCGCGCCGATAGCTGCGACCGATCTCGCGCGGAGTGCCGTCGCCGCGCTTGATATGACCGTCGCGGCCCAGCTCGAACAGACTCTGGTAGGCCAGCCACGGATAGATCGCGGTGGCGCCGAAACCGATCAGGCAGGCGAACTGGTGCGCGTCGCGCGCGGTGGCGGTTTCCACCAGCAGGTTGCACTGGCAGCGCAGACCGGTCTCGATCAGGTGCGCATGGATCGCGCCTACCGCCAACAGCGCATGCGTCGGCAACGTGTCCTTGCGTGGATAGCGATCGGTAATGAAGACCATGCCGGCACCGGCACGCACGCCCTGCTCTGCCTCGCGGCAGAACCGGCGCAGTGCTGCCTCCAGCCCTTCGCCGAGCGGATAGCACAGGTCAATTTGCACGGTGGCGTCGACGAACTGCGGTAGTGCGAGGATCTGGCGCAGCTTCCGTTGCGAACAGATCGGCGAGTTCAGCAGGACCTGCTTTGCATTGTCCGCCGACAGTTCGAACAGATTGCCTTCACGACCGATCTGGGTGACCAGCGACATCACCAACCGCTCGCGCAGCGGATCGATCGGCGGATTGGTGACTTGGGCGAAGCCTTCACGGAAGCGGTCGAACAGCGGCCGCACCTGCCGAGACAGTACCGCCATCGGCGTGTCATCGCCCATCGCACCGGTAGCCTCGGCCTCGGTCTCGGCGAGCACCTTGAGCACGCTCTCGCGCTCCTCGCGACTCAATCCATACAGCTTCTGGTAACGACGCAGTTCATTCGCCGACAGCGGCTCGGCAGCGAGACTGGGATCGATCAGATCCGATTCCAGATAGCTGACACCCGCACGCAGCCAGTCGCGGAACGGCGCGCGGCTGCGGTTGATCGCGTCGATATCGGCGTCATGCAGCAGGCGTCCTTCAGCAAAATCCACCGCCAGCATCTGGCCCGGGCCAAGCCTGCCTTTCGCCACCACGCGCGAAGGCGACACGTCCCAAAGCCCGGCTTCGGAGGCGACGATCAGATGATTGTCGTCGGACAGCGCCCAGCGCGCCGGGCGCAGGCCGTTGCGGTCCAGCGTGCACGCCGCATAGCGGCCATCGCACATCACCAGCCCGGCCGGGCCGTCCCACGGCTCGCTGTGCAGCGCGTAGTACTCGTAGAAGCCGGTGAGATCTTCGTCCAGATCCTCGCGCGCCGCGTACGCCGGCGGTACCAGCACGCGCATCGCGGTAAGCATGTCCAGACCGCCGGCGAGCAGCACCTCCAGCGCGTTGTCCAGGCTTTCCGAATCCGAACCGTCCTGGCGCACCAGCGGGCCGATATCGGTGAGGTCGACCAAAGGGGAACGCAGCACCGCCTCACGCGCCTGCATCCAGCGACGGTTGCCGCGGATGGTGTTGATCTCGCCGTTGTGCGCAAGCAGGCGGAACGGCTGCGCAAGCCGCCACTGCGGCGTGGTGTTGGTGGAGAAACGTTGATGGAACACCACCGCATCGCTCGCCAGTGCCGGATGCCGCAGATCGGCGAATACCTCGCGCAGCCGACCCGGCGCGGCCATCGCCTTGTAGCCGATCACCTGGGCGGACAGGCTCACTACGTAGAACTGCACGTCGTCCGCCAGCGCCGTCTCTGCGCGTCGACGCGCACGGAACAACGCGCGTTCGAATGCGGCGTCGTCCATCTCAACCGCGGCGTTCACAAACACCTGCCGCACGCGCGGACAGGTCGCGCTGGCGAGCGGGCCGCAGGCCTGTTTGTCGATGACCACGTCACGCCAGCCGGCCACGCCAAGATCCGCTTCGGCGAGGTGCCGCTCCAGCTCGATCGCCGCCGCCTCACCACCAGCCGGATCGAGGAATACCAATCCTGCGGCGAAGCGTTCGGCCGGCAAGATGCCGACCTCGGCGGCCAGCGCACGCAGCCAGCGCGCGGGATGATGGATCAGTACGCCGCAGCCATCACCGCTGATGCCGTCGGCGTTTACGCCGCCGCGATGGGAAAGTTTCGCCAGCGCGGCAAACGCGGTATCGACCAGCGCGGCGCTGGCGCGCCCGTCGATCTGCGCGACCAGGCCGAAGCCGCAGCTGTCGTGCTCGAAAGCCGGGTCGTACAACGTGGTGGTAGCTGCCTGCACCATCGTGCCTCCCCGGCGGATGGAGTTGCTGGGCGCGCGAAGCCGGCGATGCCTGGAGCACCGTCGCCGCGCACGGGATGTACCCGACTAAAACACAATTGTTGCGTCGCGTCAAAATTTTTATTTGGACGGCTAGACGTTCATATGATCCAGGCCGACGCAGCCCGTCATTCAGGCATGCACCCGATGCGGCCACGAGGGCGACGCCCCCGAAGCCTCGCGACCCGGCATCGGTTCAGCCCGGCTTGCTCGCTCCGATCGCCCGGCTCGGTGATAATCGACGCATGCCCAACCATGCCCGCGCTGCCCGCTCGTTCGTTCCTAGCCTGCTTGCCTGCTTGCTGGCCTGCACCTTGGCCGTACCGCCTGCCCTGGCGCGACAGGATGGCAAGAGCCGCACCGAACAGGCCGAAGCGAAACAGAAACTGGCCGACCTGCGCAGCAAGATGGAAGCACTGGCGAAACAGCAGGCCGATACCGCCGAGCGCCGCGACAGCGTCAATGCCGAACTCGCCAAGCAAGCCAATGCGCTGGCCGGCGCGGCACGCGCGATGCGACAGACCGACACCGAGCTGGCGGCCAAGCAGCAGCAACTGGATCAGCTGCAGCAGCAGCGCGCCAGCTTGAAGCAGACGCTGGACAGCCAGCGCGCGGCCATCGCCGACCTGCTGCGCGCCACCTACGCGCTCGGCCACGGCTCGGATCTTCGTCTGCTATTGGGCGACGAAGACGTGGCGCGCATTTCCCGCGCACTGGTGTATTCAAAATATTTCCAGCAGGACCGTGTGGCGCGGGTACAGCAGTTGATGGCCGACCTGACCAAACTGCAGGAGCTGGAAAGCACCATCACCAGCGAGCAACAGGCCTTACAGGCCACCAAGACACAACGCGAGCAGCAGGCAAAGACGCTGAGCCAGCAACGCGCCGCGCAGCAGAAGCTGGCCGCCGCCACCGATGCCCAATACAAGGATCAGGCGGAACGGCTGGCCGCACTGAAGCAGAACGCGCAATCGCTCAACAACCTGGTCGACAAACTGCAGAAGGTGATCGACGAGGCCGCCCGCGAAGCGGCCGCGCGTGAGGCCGCCGCACGTGAAGCGGCCACCCGCAAGCACCCGGGCCACAAGCCACCGCCGCCGGTGGAAGTCGGCAACGCCAGCGCCAATATCCGCGGCAACCTGCCATGGCCGGCCAGCGGCGATGTCCACAGCTACGGCAGCGGCGTGTTGATCAAGGCCGACGGCGGCAGCGAGATCCACGCGGTCGCGCGTGGCCGGGTGATCTACGCCGGCTTCCTGCGCGGTTACGGCATGCTGCTGATCGTCAACCACGACAACGGCTGGATGAGCATGTACGGCAACAACGAGACCCTGCTGCACGGCGTTGGTGACCAAGTCGATGCCGGTCAGGCGATCGGTACGGCCAGCGCGCCCACCGGCATCAATACCGGCGTGTATTTCGAGTTGCGCAAGGGCGGCCAGCCGGTCGATCCGCGCAGCTGGCTGAGCCAGCGCCGTTGACGTGATCGCCATGGCGTCGCAGGCTTAGGCCGGTGCCTTTGATGAATTACTCTGACATTCGGTTGTCGAAGGTATGTTCCACACTTTCCATCGCGTTCCGGCGCGATGTTTGCCCGTCGTACGGAGTCACCCGATGCGCCTTTCCACCTGTGGCCAAACTCTCGGCCTGACCGGCCTGCTGCTGGCCGTGCCGTTGTTGCTGACGCCGTGCGCCCACGCGCAGAGCGCGCCGGCTGCCGCCGCCAGCGTAGCCGCACCACCGGTCGACCTGCCCGCCACCGACAGCAGCGCCGTCGCACCGGCCAGCGCCAGCAGCAGCGCCGATCAGGTGAGTCTGGACGACATCCGAAATTTCAGCCGGGTGTATGAGGTGGTGCGCCAGGCTTACGTGGAGAAGGTCGACAACAAGACCCTGATGAAGGCTGCGATCACCGGCATGCTCAGCGGGCTCGATCCGCACAGCGAATACCTGGACAAGGACGGCCTGGCCCAGCTCAGCGAGGACACCACCGGCCAGTACAGCGGGCTCGGCATCGAGGTGCTGCAGGTCGATGGCGGCCTGCGCATCGTCTCACCGATCGACGACACTCCGGCGGCGCGCGCCGGCATCAAGGCCGGTGACAGCATCATCAAGATCAATGGCACGCTGATCGATCCGGAGAATGTCGACGAGATGTTCAAGCAGCTGCGCGGCAAGCCCGGCAGCAAGATCGCGCTGACCGTGGTTCACGCCAAGAGCGACAAGCTGATCGACCTACAGCTGGTGCGCGAGAACATCGCGGTCAGCAGCGTCAAGGTGAGCGAGCTCGAACCCGGCTACGCCTACCTTCGGATCAGCCAGTTCCAGGAGGACACCGCCGGCGATCTGGATCGCAAGCTCGGCGAGCTGATCAAGAAGAACGGCGCGCAGAAAGGCGCCGTGCTGGATCTGCGCAACAATCCCGGCGGCCTGCTCACTGCCGCGGTCGGAGTCAGCGACGACTTCCTCGACGCCGGCATCATCGTCACCACTCGTGGCCGGCTGCAGGACGCCAACATGAGTTTCAGCGCGCACCCCGGCGACCTGCTCAACGGCGCGCCGATGATCGTGCTGACCAACAACGGTACCGCCTCGGCCGCCGAGATCGTCTCCGGCGCGCTGAAGGACAACCACCGTGCACTGATCATGGGCCAGCGCACGTTCGGCAAGGGCGTGGTGCAGACCGTACTGCCACTGGATGCCGAGCATGCGGTGAAGATCACCACCGCGCGCTACTACACGCCGAACGGCACCTCGATTCAGGCCGAAGGCATCAAGCCGGACATCGCGCTGGCCGATCTCACCGTCAACAAGGCCGACAGCGGGCCGGTGCTGATCAGCTCCGAGGCCGACCTGCCGAATCATCTGGCCAACGAGCATGCCAAGGCCGGCAACGATATCAATGACGACGGCAGCGCCGCCGACGGCAAGCTGGCCACCAGCGACTACTCGCTGTCGCAGGCGTTGAACGTGCTGAAGGGCATGGCGCTGCGCCAGCCTGCCGCCGCCCGGCGCTGATATCCATCAACGCAAACGGCCCGGTTTCCCGGGCCGTCGCTGATGCGCTTGCCGAAAGCCCGCACAAGCATGATGTGTAGGCTCTTGTGGAACTCACATCAGGCCGTAGCGAACAACCCGCGCATCTTCTTCATCGCGTTCGCCTCGACCTGACGGATGCGTTCGGCGGAGACGCCGTACTCATCGGCCAGATCCTGCAACGTGGCCTTGTTGTCGTCGTCCAGCCAGCGGCGCTGGATGATGTCGCGCGAACGCTTGTCCAGATGGCTCAACGCATCGGTCAGCGTCTGCATCTGATTGTCGGCGTAGTCCTCGTCGGCCACGTTCTCGTAGGGATCGGCGCCATCGTCGATCAGGAACGCCGCCGGCGCCGGCTTGGCGTCGTCGTCGGCATCTGCCGGTGCCTCGAAGCCGATGTCGCGGCCGGACAGGCGCGATTCCATCTCGCGCACGGTCGCCTCGGGCACGCCCAGATCCTTCGCCACCGTGCTGACCTCAGCCGCATTCATCCAGCCCAGACGCTTCTTGCTCTTGCGCAGATTGAAGAACAGCTTGCGCTGCGCCTTGGTGGTGGCGACCTTGACGATGCGCCAGTTCTTGAGGATGAACTCGTGCATCTCGGCCCGGATCCAGTGCACCGCGAAGCTGACCAGACGCACGCCCTGATCCGGGTCGAACCGCTTGACCGCCTTCATCAGGCCGATGTTGCCTTCCTGGATCAGGTCAGCCAGCTGCAGACCGTAACCGCTGTAGCCGCGCGCCACGTGCACTACGAAGCGCAGGTGCGACATCACCAGTTTCTTGGCCGCAGCCAGATTGGCCTCTTCGAGAAAGTCGCGCGACAGCGCCTGCTCCTCTTCCGAGCTCAGCACCGGGATCCGGTGCACCGCGGAAATGTAGGCATCCAGACTACCGACAACGCTCGGCAGCGGAAAGTTGGCGGTCACCAAAGCTTGAGACATGGGTGGAACCTCCTTCAATGACATCAAAGTTTAGCACTCGGGTGGTTGGAGTGCTAAAGCTCCGATTGGTTCAGCCCGGATACGTTCCGAGCTTTAATGAACCGAATGGTATAGATATTTGCAGCCCTTGTCGAGTGCCACGTTCAGAACAATGATGACGACCGCAATATGCTGTCATCCGAATGCCTGAACGTGCGTTACCTAAAGCTGTCTCTAGATGCCCCCCGAGAGGGAAGAATCCATGAACGCAATGTTGAAGCCGATAAGCGTTTCAAGGCATCGCACACTTCGAGTACATCCGTTTCAGGTCACGCGGGCAGCCCCCTGGGACATCTTGTTCTTTCTCACGGAAGTCGAATCGGGTGCCGCGGAAAGACACTTCATACCGGAAATCAGCTTCAGTCAAAAAGTGCAAAACGCCCTTGCCCTGCGGTGCGCCAAGGCGATCCTGGAGGGAGTATGGGGACTTGGTCGACTGTTCAAGTCTGATCAATTCGAATCTGATCAATTCGTGGTAGTTCGTCGAGGCAATCAGACATTGGGGGCAGCCTTGGCCAGCACCGTTTGCGCCAAGGGCAACCCAAAGACCGTCACCATCGAATATCTGGTGGTCGAATCCGGATTCCGCAGACAAGGTGTTGGCGAAGCGCTCGTTCGGCACTTTCAGGCAAATGCCACTGATGGCTCCGAACTATGTGCCTACTGCACCGCTCAATCCATGGGTATGCGGAAACTGCTCCGAAGACTGGATTTCAAATGTGCGAACAAGGCCACTTCCATACTGGATGGCGGGATTACCCTCCATCTTCCATCCTGCTGGATATGGCGGCGTTAAGCGTCAGCTTGGCGACGTGGGATATCCGCGCGTGCAGGCAACGACCAGTCGATAGCGGCGTAGCCGCACTGCTCTAGATAGCGGTTCGCTGCCGAAAAGTGTCCGCAGCCAAGGAAGCCGCGATGGGCCGACAGCGGCGAAGGGTGCACCGACTTCAGCACGCAATGCCGGTGACTATCGATCAGTTGGCCCTTGCGCTGGGCATACGAACCCCACAGCAGGAACACCAGTCCCTCGCGCTCGCGGTTGAGCGCATCGATCGCGGCATCGGTAAAGCCTTCCCAGCCCTTGCCCTGATGCGCGGCGGCACGACCGTCTTCTACCGTCAGTACGCTGTTGAGCAGCAGCACGCCGCGATCGGCCCACGGCGTGAGGCAGCCATGGTCGGGGCGTGGAATGCCGAGATCGCGCTGGATTTCCTTGAAGATGTTGTCCAGCGACGGCGGCACACGTACGCCAGGACGCACCGAGAAACACAAACCGTGCGCCTGGCCGGGGCCGTGATACGGATCCTGTCCGAGAATCACCACACGCACGGCGTCGAACGGAGTGTGATTGAACGCCGCGAAAATCTCCGGGCCAGGCGGATAGATCCGCTTGCCGGCCTGCTTCTCCGCGCGGAGGAAAGCCGACAATGCCTGCATCTCCGGACGTTGCAGATAGTCGCCGAGGCGTGCCTTCCACGACGGCTCCAGCTTGATCCGCTCGTCGCTCATGTCTTGCTCGCGTGCTCGCGCAGATGCCGCGCCACCCGCAACTGGAACAACAGCTTGGTCACCAGCAGCTTTTCCTCGACCGGCTTCTCGACCAGGTCGTTGGCGCCGGCCTTGATCAGCGCGGCCTGGTTGGCCGGGTTCTCGTCGCCAGTCATCACCAGCACCGGCAGCCGGCCCTTGCCGTAGCCGAACTCGCCGCGGATGTGCTTGAGCAGATCGCCACCGGTCAGCTCGCCTTTCAGACTTACGTCGGTGAGCACCACGTCGGCGCCCACCCAGCCCAGCGCGCGATCGGTTTCCAGCATCGCCAGTGCATCCTCGACGCTGACTACATGGCGCACAGTGAGGCCGATCTTCTCCAGCATGCGCCGGGTCGCCAGCGCCACCACGCGGCTGTCCTCGACGTAGAGCACGGTGCCCTCCGCCGTTGTCTGCGCGCTCACGTAGCCACGGATGAACTCGGCCAGCGCCTGGAAACCCAGCGCCTTGTCGAAATAATCGGTGACGTGCTCGCCGAGCGAGCGCCGATGCAGGCGATCCTCGACATCGCCGGAGACCACCACGATCGGCACGTAGATCTGCGGTGCCGACTCGCGCACGAAACGCGCCAGCTCCAGCCCGTCCATGTCGGGCAGGCGCAGCGCGATGGTGATGAAGTCGAACACGCCTTCGCCGAGCACCTGCTGCGCATCGGCACCGCTGCCGCAACCGACCACGTCGACGCCAGGCAATTCAGCCTGCAGCACACGGGTGATCAACTGTCGCACCACACGCGAACCGTCGACCACCAGCACGCGCGGCGCCTCGGTCAGCAGACGGCTGCTGATATTTGTACTCATTCCTTAGCTCACCCACCTGACCCGAGGCGATCCTTGCCGATGAACCTGCGAGCACACCCCCTGCGCCCACTTCAATTGGAGATAGTGCATCGACCGCGGCATCGGCGGCTGCGATTCACGTCACCCCATCGAACAACCATTACAGCGCCTTGCGCAATTGCCATGCACTGACCAGCCGCGCACCCAGCCAGCCCAGTGCGGCGGCCGCCAGCGGGACCGCCAGCAACAGCCACAGCGGCAGGCCGCCAATCTGCAATTTGCCATCGTAGGCCTGACTCAACTGCGCCACCGGCCCGGCCAGCGTGAACTCGATCAGCACCGCCAGCAGGGCGGCGAGGATGCCGCTGAACAAGCCATACCAGATCCCTGCGTACAGATACGGCCGCCGTACGAACGCGCCGCTGGCGCCGACCAGCAGCAGCACGCCGATCTCCTCGCTGCGGCTGGCGATGTCCACCCGCACCGTGTTGCCGACCACCAGCAAAGCCGCCAGCGCCAGCAGCGAGGCCAGCACCAATACCGCGCGATTGCCGACGCCGAGCAGCGCATCCAGCCGCTGCCGCCAGCTACCGCTGTCCTGCACCAGTTCCACGCTGTGCATCGTGCGCACGTCGGTCACCAGCTGCTCGAGCGCGCCAGCAGTTACCTCGGCGCGCGGCTGCAGCTGCAGCACGTAGGGCAGTGGGTTGTCGTCCAGCGTCTGCACAGCACCTGAGAAGCCTTGCATTTTCGCCAGTTCATCCATGCCCTGCTGCGGCGTTTTCACCACCACCGCGGCGATCTCGGGCCGCTCGCCCAGTTGTTTGGCCAACATCTGCGCCTGCTGCGCAGTCTGCCCGGGCTGCAGGAACACGCTGACCGCCTGACTCTGACCCAGCGCGTCGCCGAGCTTCTGCACATTGCCCAGCAGCAGGTAGAACGCCAGCGGCAACGCCAGCGCCAAGCCCATCACCGCAATGGTGAGCAGGCTACCGAGCGGACGCGAGGCGAGCCGGCGCAAACTAGCCGCCGCGCTCCAGCCGTGATGCTCCTGCCAGCTGCCGAAACGGCGGCCGTGACTGTGTTCGTTGCGCGGCGGCGGATCGGACGCGGGCGCGCGGAGGGTTTCCGGTGACATGTTCACAACACCTCCTGTGCAGCCAGGTCAGCGACCAGCCGGCCATGGTCGAGCACGATCACGCGCTTCTTCATGCGCTTGATCAGCGGCAGATCGTGGCTGGCGATCAACACGGTGGTGCCGACCTGCTGGAACTCGCCGAACAGGCCCATGATCTCCACCGCCAGTTGCGGATCGAGATTGCCGGTGGGCTCGTCGGCAATCAGCAGGGTCGGCCGCGCCACGATTGCGCGGGCAATGCCCACGCGCTGCTGTTCACCGGTGGATAGCGTGGCCGGCAGCTGTCGCTCATACGCGAGCAGGCCGACCTTCTCCAGCGCCGCACGCACGCGCCTCGCGCGCTCGGGCTTGGCGATGCCGCCGATCATCAGCGGCAGCTCGACGTTCGCGAACACCGTGCGCTCCATCAACAGCCGATGGTCCTGGAAAACCATGCCGATCTGCCGACGCCACTTCGGAATGCCGCTGTGGCGGATCTTCGCGAGACTCTTGCCGTCCATACTGATCGTGCCGTGCGACGGACGTTCGATCAGACCGAGCAGCTTGAGCAGGGTGCTCTTGCCGGCGCCGGAATGGCCGGTGACGAAGGCCATCTCGCCGGTCGGCACCTCGAACGAAAGCTGCGAGAGCGCCTCATGGCCACCCTCGTAGCGCTTGCTGACTTGATCAAAATGGATCACCGAGTATCCCCGAGCCTGCGTGCCGTCGTACCAGCGACAAGGATAAGGGAAGCCGGCATCAAGATGCGGACTTCATGCTCGCGCTGATCGCCGCGGGTTCAGCCCGCGGCGATCGATGCATTCAGCGGCCGGTGAACAGCCGGGTCAGCCGACGGAACAAGCCGGGCTTCTTCGGATGGGCGTGCTCGCCGGTCTTGCCGGAGGTCACCGCGACCTGCCGCGACGGCCGGTTGTGGCTACTGCCGGTGGCTTCAGTCGCATTACGCTCGCGCGGCGGACGGCGCTCGCCGCGCGGTGCGCGGTTGCCTTCGACCACCGCGGTGCTGTGACCTGTCGTCTCGACACCGTCAGTCGGAGCGCCTTCGCGATGGCGATTGCGACCACCACGACGGCGACGCGGCTTGCGCGTACCTTCGGCAGTGTCACTACCATCCATAGCGGGCGCTGCTTCGGTTTTGTGCGCAGCCACTGGCTGTTCGACCACTGCTCCGACGCTGCTGTCGACGACGGGTATGAACGGCTTGCGCTCACGCGGCGGACGCGAACCGCCACGGCTGGAACCGCTGCGCTCGCCGCTGCGGCTGGCGCCGCTCGAACGGCGCGGTGCCTCGCCCGGACGCGGCGCTACCACATCGCCGAAAGCGGCACTGTCGGCAGCGGCATTCGCGGCGAACTCGGCGTCGATCGCATGCGGCTTCGGCATGATCAGCAACTCCGGATCCATCGACGCCACCGGAATGCTCTGACCGATATAGGTCTCGATTTCCGGCAGCGACATCGCGTACAGGTCGCAAGCGAAGCTGATCGCGTCGCCCTCGGCACCGAGCCGCGCGGTACGGCCGATGCGGTGCACGTAATCTTCCGCCTCGTGCGGCAGGTCGTAATTGAACACGTGGCTGACTGCGGGGATATGCAGGCCACGCGCGGCCACGTCCGTGGCCACCAGGATGTCCAGCTGGCCATCCTGGAAACGCTGCAGCAGCTTCTGCCGCTTCAACTGCGGCACGTCGCCGGAGATCGCGCCGACGCGGCAACCGTGGCGCTTGACCCGCTCGGTGATGCGCTCGGCAGCGGCCTTGGTGTTGACGAAGATGATGCTGCGGCTCGGCTTGGTGCGATCGAGCAGATTCAGCAGCAGCGGCATCTTCTCTTCCTTGGCCGGGAAGTAGACCAGCTGGCGCACCTTGTCGGCGGTGACGTTGTCGCTCTCCACCACCAGTTTTTCGGCCTCGTGCATGTGCTCGTAGGCCAGTTCAAGCACGCGGTGGCTCAGCGTGGCGGAGAACAGCAGCACCTGGCGCTGCTCGCGCGGCGGCAGGCGACGGAAGATGAAGCGCACGTCCTTGATGAAGCCGAGGTCGAACATGCGATCGGCCTCGTCGATCACCATCACCTCGACGCTGTTGAGGCTGAACACGCCCTGCTTGTGGTAGTCGAGCATGCGCCCGGGCGTGGCGATGATGATGTCGCAGCCGTCTTTCAACTGCTGACGCTGCTTGTCGTAATCGACGCCGCCGTAGATCAGCGCACTGCGCAGGCCGGTGTGGCGGCCGATCGCCTTGGCGTCCTTCTCGATCTGGATCGCCAGCTCGCGGGTCGGCGCGATGATCAGCGCGCGCGGGTCGCTGTCCTTGCGGTCGGCCACGGCCGGCGTGGTCAGCAGGCGATTCATCAGCGCGACCAGGAAGGCGCAGGTCTTGCCGGTGCCGGTCTGTGCCTGGCCGGCGACGTCGCGCCCGGCCAGTGCCAGCGGCAGGGTCATTTCCTGGATCGGCGTGCAGCGGGTGAAGCCGCTGTCGTCCAGGCCCTGCTGTAGCAGCGGTTGAAGATCGAAATTGGTGAAGAAAGTGTCGGTGAGTACGGTTTGTGACATATGCGGATGGGTAACCTTGCCTGACGGCGGCGGGATGCGCTGTGCCGCTTCAGACGCCGAAGATCGGCGGAGGGCGGTGCAGGACGGGTGCGCGATGCGCAGCGAAGCGGCTCAATGTCAGAGTCAACAAGGTCGCGCCGCGGCTGGCGACGCCGTATTTGCCGGCGGTCTGACGGACGGCTGTGCAAGCCGCCCTTGAATCGTGCCCGGAGTTGCGCTGGAATGAAGACTTGCCGTCACGGCATGCCCTCTTCCCGTTCAACCCATGCTTCATGGGCGCCTGAGTGTAGCTGATGACGGCCTCGCGGTCGCTATCTCCTTGTTTTCCCGCGTTTGCCACCCCATTGTCTTGCACCTTGCCCCCAGCCACGGAGATCCCCGGTGAGCGACCTGATTACCCATGTGAATGACGACGCCTTCGACGAGCAGGTGCTCAAATCCGAAACCCCGGTGCTGCTGGATTTCTGGGCGGAATGGTGCGGCCCGTGCAAGGCCATCGCGCCGATGCTCGACGAGCTGGCCGTGCAGTACGCAGGCAAGCTGCGCATCGTTAAGGTCAACATCGATCAGAACCAGCAGACTCCGCGTGCCTATGGCGTACGCGGCATCCCGACCCTCATGGTGTTCAAGAACGGCAAGGTCGAGGCGACCCAGATCGGTGCCGTCAGCAAGGGTCAGCTGACCCAGATGATCGACAAGGCCATCTGATCCATCGTTGCAAACCCGCTGCGCGGAGCCGGTTCGGCTGAACACGACCGACTCACAAAGGCTTTACGCCAGTACGCAGCGGGTGCTAGATTCATCGCGTCCGTCGGGACAGTCCTGTCCCCTTGCGCCTTCCGCGCGACGCACACCCTCCCTCCTGTAATTCAACGGCGCCCCGCGAGGATAGCCCGTGTCCGATACCGATAATAAAATTCCGAACGACGCCAAGAGCGCCGATACCAAGCCTGCAGCCGAGCCGCGCCCGCGCGCGCCACGCCGCACGGCGGCTGCGATCGCCGCGGCGAATGCCGAAAAAATGGCGCCTGTGGACAGGCCGGTGACAGCACCGGCGCCCGCTCCGGCGCCACCGACAGAGCGCCCGGCGGCTCCCGCACCTTCCGCCGTACCGGCGGTTGCGTCATATGGCGAGGCACCGCCGCCGCGCCCAGCGCAGGAACCGCGCGAGTCGAGCCCGCCGCAAAGCCAGGAGCAGGCACAAGGCCAGAGCCATACGCAGGGCCAGAATCCAAACCAGGCTCAGGGTCAGGCTCAAAACCAGGGCCAGAACCCGAACCAGGGCCAGAACAACCCCAACAATGGCCCCCGCGAAGGGCGCGACGGTCGCGGCCGGCGGCGGCGCAATGAGCGCGGCGGCAATCCGCAGCAGCAACCGCGCCCGCAGGGTGGCGGCAACCCGCGCCCCAACCCGAACGGCCTGCCGGTGGATGACGACAACGCCGATCCGGGCAGCAACGACCGGGTGATCAACCTCACCGAACTCAAGCGCAAGAACGCGATCCAGCTGCTGGAATTCGCCGAATCGCTGGGCGTGCACGAAGGCGTCGCCCGCGCGCGCAAGCAGGACGTGATCTTCAACGTGCTCAAGGCGCACGCCCGCTCCGGCGGCGGCATCTGGGCCGAGGGCGTGCTGGAAATCCTGCAGGACGGCTTCGGCTTCCTGCGCTCGGCCGACGAGTCGTACCTGGCCGGCCCCGACGACATCTATGTGTCGCCCAGCCAGATTCGCCGCTTCAACCTGCGCACCGGTGACTACATCACCGGCCGCGTGCGCCATCCGAAGGAAGGCGAGCGCTACTTCGCCATGCTGCGCGTCGACGACATCAACGGCGATCCGCCGGAAGCGTCGAAGAACAAGATGCTGTTCGAGAACCTCACCCCGCTGTTCCCGCGCAAGTCGTTCAAGCTGGAGCGCGGCAACGGTTCGAGCGAGGACATCACCGGTCGCATCCTCGACCTGATCGCGCCGATCGGCAAAGGCCAGCGCGGCCTGATCGTCTCGCAGCCGAAGTCCGGCAAGACGATGATGTTGCAGAACGTCGCTCAGGCGATTACCTACAACCATCCCGAAGCACATCTGATCATGCTGTTGATCGACGAGCGCCCGGAAGAGGTGACCGAAATCGCCCGCACCGTGCGCGCCGAGGTGATCTCCTCGACGTTCGACGAACCGGCAGTACGCCACGTGCAGGTCGCCGAGATGGTGATCGAGCGCGCCAAGCGTCTGGTCGAGCACAAGAAGGACGTGGTGATCCTGCTCGACTCGATCACCCGCCTCGCCCGCGCCTACAACACCGTGGTGCCCAGCTCCGGCAAGGTGCTCACCGGCGGTGTGGATGCGAACGCGCTACAGCGCCCGAAGCGTTTCTTCGGCGCCGCGCGTAACGTCGAGGAAGGCGGCAGCCTGACCATCATCGCCACCGCGCTGACCGAAACCGGCAGCAAGATGGACGAGGTGATCTATGAGGAGTTCAAGGGCACCGGCAATATGGAAGTGCACCTGAGCCGCCGCATCTCCGAGAAACGCGTCTACCCGGCGATCGACATCAACCGCTCCGGCACCCGCCGCGAGGATCTGCTGATCGACCCGGACATGCTGGCCAAGATCTGGATCCTGCGCAAACTGCTGCACCCGATGGACGAGCTCTCCGCGATGGAGTTCATGCTCGACAAGATGAAGAACACCAAGTCCAACGACGAGTTCTTCAATTCGATGAAGCGCTGATCGGCCCACCGATTTGCGTCGAGACGGGGCCTACGGGCCCCGTTTTCTTGTCAGCCGAACGAATCTGCACCGCTACGTACAATTATTTGCCACCTCCCCCTTTTCGTTGTCACGCAACACCCCCATAGTGACTCGCTCCCCCCCTGCGAGACTTTGCCTGTGTCCATACCCAGTGCCGTCAAGAGCACCCCGATCCGGGATCGCCAGCAGTTGACCGACTACCTCGCCGCGGGCGAGAAGCCACGCGAGGCATGGCGCATCGGCACCGAGCACGAGAAGTTCGGCTTCCTCACCGACAACCTGCGCCCTCCGACCTTCGACGGCGACCGCGGTATCAAGCTGCTGCTGGAAACACTGGCTACCCGCTACGGCTGGGACGTGGCCCGCGAAGGCGAGAACCCGGTGGCGCTGTCGCGTGACAAGGCTTCGATCACGCTGGAACCGGCCGGTCAGCTCGAGCTTTCCGGCGCACCGCTGGAGACGATCCACCAGACCTGCTGCGAAGTGAACTCGCATCTGGAGGAAGTGCGTTCGATCGCCGACGGCATGGGCCTCGGCTTCCTCGGCATGGGCTTCCAACCGAAATGGCGCCGCGACGAGATGCCGTGGATGCCGAAGGGCCGCTACAAGATCATGCGCGAATACATGCCCAAGGTCGGCTCGTTGGGACTGGACATGATGACGCGCACCTGCACCGTGCAGGTGAACCTGGATTTCTCCAGCCAAGCGGACATGATCAAGAAGTTTCGCGTGAGCCTGGCGCTGCAGCCGATCGCCACTGCGCTGTTCGCCGACTCGCCGTTCACGGAGGGACGTCCAAACGGCTATCTGTCGTATCGCTCGCACATCTGGACCGATACCGACAGGGATCGCACCGGCATGCTCGACTTCGTCTTCGCCGACGGCTTCGGTTACGAGCGTTACGTCGACTACATCCTCGACGTGCCGATGTACTTCAGCTTCCAGGACGGCAAGTACATCGACCTGGCCGGACAGGACTTCAAGAAGTTCATGGCTGGCGAACTGCCGATGCTGCCGGGCGCCAAGGCGAACATGAAGGACTTCGCCGACCACCTCACCACCGCGTTCCCCGAAGTGCGCCTGAAACAGTATCTGGAGATGCGCGGCGCCGACGGTGGTCCATGGAACCGGTTATGCGCGCTACCTGCATTCTGGGTCGGCCTGCTTTACGACGACGAGGCTCTGGATGCGGCGTGGGATCTGGTCAAGGACTTCAGCCGCGAGGAACGCCACGCGCTGCGCGACGGCGTGCCGAAGCACGCGTTGAAGCTGCCATTCCGCACCGGCACCGTGCGCGACCTCGCCGAGGAAGCGCTGAAGATCGCAGGCCACGGCCTGCGTCGGCGTGCGCGTCTCAACAAGAATGGCGCCGACGAGAGCATCTTCCTGGAGCCGATGATCGAGATCGTGCAGGCCAACCAGACCCCGGCCGAACGCAAGCTGGAGCTGTTCCACGGCGCATGGAACGGCAGCGTCGACCCGGCGTTCCGTGAGTTCGCCTACTGATATTTCCTCCTCTCCCCTGCGGGCGACCTTGGGAGTCCCCGTGCGGGTGAGAGGATCGAAGTGAAGGGTGGGTGCTCGCCGCGATGCAGCCACCTGCTCATCATCCCCGCCAAGGAGCCTCACCATGCCCCTCGTCCGCATCACCCTCCGTCGCGGCAAGTCGCCCGCTCATCTCGCCGCCCTGCGCAATGGCATCTACCAGGCCATGCGCGACACCTTCAACGTGCCGGAAAATGATCGCTTCATCCTGATCAGCCAGCACGACGCCGACGAATTCGACTGCGATCCCGGCTACCTCGGCATTGCCCGCAGCGACGACCTGGTGATCGTGCAGATCACCTGCAACACCGGCCGCACGGTGGAAATGAAGCAGGCGCTATACCGCAGCATCGCCGACAACTTGGCCGCCGATCCCGGTCTGCGCCCCGAAGACGTGTTCATCAACCTGGTCGAGACGTCCAAGGAGAACTGGTCGTTCGGGAATGGGGTTGCGCAATACGCATGAGGCCCGTTCTGGTTGCGAGCAAATGGCTTCTTTGGGCCGCGGAAAGCGGACATTCACAGCCCTTAGCTAATTTAGGACGATGATATTAGCCGCTCAGTAAACTGGTCGCATGTAGAGGTTCGATTTCACGACAAGAACATCCAAGCCGTATCGCTTAGTGATTTGCTCCACTAGTTCGCCGAACCACGGTGGCGCCGTTGGTGACACGTACACGGCCTCAACCAGATCCTGAAGCGAAACGTCAATGCTGACCGATGCCGCATTCTCTGGAATCTGCGACAGATTCGCGGTTTCCTTCGACCAAATTAAGGCTCGAATTTCTGTCTCGTGTTGGAAGCTAAGTCGTTTGTGCACGAACGGATAAAAAATATTGTTAGGTGGAAGAATCGACAAGTCGTAATCAATATAGTTGACTGAGGTCATAGAGACAGAGAGGGGTGATCGATCTAACTCGGTCGCGAGCAAGCCCGTCTTACTCTTAATTGCAACACCTTCACTTGTTTGCAAATACAACTTCCACATAGCTGCTGACTCATGATCATTGGCGCACCAGCAACTTACAAACACCTGCTGGCGCCACTGATTGGTATTTTCGACAGTATGGTCAACTGCTCCCGCCGGGATTCCAGCATTCAGCATCCAATGCACAGTGGCACGCGTAAGAGTGCCTTCGTATGGGTCTTCAAAACTATCCGCACGGGGAAAGAACAATTTCTTGTTCTCTAGAAGACTCACGAACTTCGTAAAGTCCATATACCGCCATATAGTGCGCTGCGAATCCAGTGATGGAAAAACCGGATGCTCTTTGGTCAGCATGTTGCCCCCTAGTCTCTCTGTGCACTTACTCTCCGCGTAACCACCGCGCCGCATCGATCGCGTAATACGTGAGGATCGCATCCGCCCCCGCCCGCTTCATCGCCGTGAGCGACTCCAGCAACACCGCCTTCTCGTCCAGCCAACCATTCTGCGACGCCGCCTTCAGCATCGCGTACTCGCCGCTGACCTGATACACGAACGTCGGCACACCGAACGTGTCCTTCACCCGGCGCACGATGTCCAGGTACGGCAGGCCCGGCTTCACCATCACGGCATCGGCGCCTTCGTTGATATCCAATTCGACCTCATGCAGCGCCTCGTCGCTGTTGGCGACGTCCATCTGATAGGTGTGCTTGTTGCCCTTGCCGAGGTTCGCCGACGAACCGACCGCATCACGAAACGGGCCGTAGAACGCGGAAGCGTATTTCGCCGAGTAGGCGAGGATGCGGGTATGGATGTGGCCGGCCTCTTCCAGCGCCTCGCGGATGGCGCCGATGCGGCCGTCCATCATGTCCGACGGCGCCACGAAATCCATGCCGGCGTCGGCCTGCGCCAGCGACATCTTGATCAGCGCCTCGACGGTGGGCTCGTTCATCACGTAACCGGTCGCGTCGATCAGGCCGTCCTGGCCGTGCGTGGTGTACGGATCGAGCGCGACGTCGCCGATCAGGCCCAGCTCGGGATACTTCGCCTTCAGCGCGCGGGTGGCACGCTGCATCAGACCATCGGGATTCCACGCTTCGGCAGCGTCTTCGCTCTTCACCGCTGAACCCGGCGAGGGGAACAGCGCCAGCGCCGGGATGCCGAGTCGCACGCATTCACCAGCCAGCTTCAGCAGCTCATCGATCGACAGTCGATCCACGCCCGGCATCGACGGCACCGCTTCGCGCTGGCCTTCGCCCTCGATCACGAACGCGACCATGATCAGGTCGCTGGCCAGCAAGGTGTGCTCGCGCATCAGCGCGCGGGAGAAGGCGTCACGGCGCATGCGGCGCATGCGGATGGCGGGGAAGCTCATGGCGGATACTCGTAGGCGGTATCCGCGCATTTTACGCCGCCGCGCGGCTTCCTCACCGAAACCGGGCACTTTGCCGCGCCTCGTGCGATGCATCGCACCGGCGGCCGTGTCCATTCCACGCCGTACGGATCGGCAAAAAGACTGGACGAACCGGCGTTACGTCGGCAGGCTTGGCGTTCCATGTCGTCAGGAAGATTCATGAGTCAGTCCAGCCGTGCCCCCACCCTGCTCGTCGATCTCGGTGGCACCAATGTCCGCTTCGCCCTGGCCGACACGCAGCTTGCCGCGCCGCTGTTGAGCGACAGCGTGCGACGCTATCGGGTGAAGGATTTCGACACGCTGGCCGACGCGATCCAGCAGTATTTCAGCGACACCAGCCTGACCGCACAACACGCGATCATCGCCGCGGCCGGGCGCATCGCCGATGGCGAGACCGTAAAGATCACCAACAATCCGTGGGCGGTGGTGGCACATGCGCTGCAGGAAAAGCTGGGCATGAGTTCGGTGCGGCTGGTCAACGACTTCCATGCACAGAGCATGGCGGTGCCGCTGCTGGCCGCCGACCAGCTGATTGCCGTCGGCAAGCAGCCGCTGCCGCAACTTGGCCGTCGTCCGTCGCAGACCTTCGTGGTGATGGGACCCGGTACCGGCCTCGGTGTCGGTGGCCTGCTGCTGCGCGACGGCCACTGCAGCGTGCTGGAAAGCGAAGGCGGCCATGCCGGCTTCGCGGCGCACACGGCCGAGGACATCGCGATCCTGCAACGGCTCAACCAGCGCTTTGGCCGCGTCTCCAACGAACGGATGATCTGCGGCAACGGCCTGGTCAATCTCTACCTCGCGCTCACCGACATCGCCGACGAACCCGCCGAGGAGTTCACCCCGGAAGACATCACCGCCCGCGCCGAAGCCGGCAGCGATGCGATGTGCGTGCGCACCGTGGAAACCCTCGCCGGCATCTTCGGCAGCGTCGCCGGCGACCTGGTGCTGACCATGGGCGGCTGGGACGGTGTGTATCTCACCGGCGGTGTGCTGCCGATCCTGCTGCCGTGGCTGCAGCACGGCGGCTTCCGCGAACGCTTCGAAGCCAAGGGCCGTTTCCGCGACACCATGGAACAGGTACCGACAGTGGCGATCACCCATCCGGAACCGGGCCTGCTCGGCGCGGCGGCGCTGGCGGTGCTGGAGTCGGGACGGCCGCTGCTGCAACATCGCTAGCCTGCTAGCGTCGCGGCGGTTCGACAGGAAGAGCGAGGAACACGTATGCCGCATACCGCCATTGCCCGTTGGCTGCTCTTGCTGGCGTCCGTCCTGTCGTTCACGGCGCTGGCAGCGGAATCGCCGGCACCGTTGGTTGCCGGCGTCACCACCCGCGCCGTGGTTGCCATTCCCGTCACGCCCATCACCACGCGCGCGCAACTGGATGCCTACCTGCATGACACGCCGGCGACACGTTCACCGCTGAGCTGGCTCACGCCAGGCGCGCAGCGACGGTTTCTCGACAGCCTGGTGTTCCACGAGAACGGCCTGAGCGGCATGAACCTCAGCGACCTGCGCTACGAGCTCTCCCGCGAGCAGGCATATACGCTGTTGCGCCTGTTCGGCGCGGAAAATGATGCGATAGGTCTGGACGCGCGCAGCACGCCGCGATCGGCCAGTGATGACCGCGCGGCAAGCACACTGGAATCCCCTTACGAGCAGCTGATCGCCGCACCGGGACAAAACGACGACTACGCCGGACAGACGCAAGCCATCGCCCACCTGTACGCAGACGGCTTCGCTCCCTTGCAGACCGACGCGCGACGGAACGCGCTGGGCGACCGTGAGGTGGAATTCCTGTTCCGCGGGGCAACGCTTGCCTTCCGCGTCACGAACCAGCCGCACTATCTGACGGACATGCGCAGCGACTTCGCCGAACTGGAACGCCGCCATCGCGTCGATCGTCCGCATGCCAGCGATCTCTACGGTGCACTGATCGTCGCCCATCACACCGATGAAGCCCGCGCACTACTTGCTGCGTATCCATTGATCGAACGCAACTCCGCGCTGGCCATGCTTTCTCCCACCCGCATCAGCAAGGGCAGGCCCAGCCTGTGGATCGCCACGCCCGGCACGCGCAAGCGAGAACTGGTGCGCTTCCGTTTCAATATCCGCGTTCCCGCACAGGTCGTGGTGCTGGCTTCGACCGATTGCCCTTTTTCGGAGAATGCCGCGCGCGACATCGAGGCCGATCCGGTGCTGCGCGCGCTGTTCCGCGACAACGCGCAATGGGTGGCTCCCGTCGACGAGATCACCGCCTTCGATGCCGTGCAGGACTGGAATCGCGCGCACCCCGCGCTGCGGCTCGGCATCGCCTACGACAACGCCACGCTGCCGATGGTCGAACGCATCGAGACCCCGACGTTCTACTTTCTCAGCCACGGCACGGTCGTCGACACGGTGGTCGGTTGGCCCGCCAACGGCAACCTCGAAGCCATCCGGCGCGGACTGCGGAAGATCGATCTGTTGCGTTGAGACAAAACCGGCTGCCGCACTGTCGACGCAATAGTCAGAGCTGCCATGTGCGAGCTTCAACTCAACGATAGACAACTGAATGACGTTCCTCGCGTCATGAAAAATTAATCACCCGCGCGAACACACGCAGTAGGCTCTTTGACAATCTTTCTCGGAGCTGCCCATGCGCCGACTCGTCGCCAGCCTGCCCCTCGCCTTGCTACTCGCCGCCTGCGCGCCCACGCCGGCACCACCGCAAGCACAGGCCGGCCAGACCGCGCCCGCCGATGCCACGCTCGGTTCCGCCGAATGGTATGCGTGGGTCGACCGCTCGCTGGAAATCGACGATGGCAACGGGCACGGCCCGGATCATGGTTCGGCCGAATGGAACGCGACCGTGCAGCGCAAGCTGGGTCAGGAAGCGCCCCAATCGAAACCCGGCTCGCCAGAATGGCAGCAGTCGGTGGATGCACTGCTGCGCACACGGATGCCGCCATCGTCCTGAGCACAGAATCGATGCGATGAACTGATTTCACGCTGCATCCGCCGGGATGACCTCAGCCCGGCGCCAGCAAGGTATCCAGATCGACTTGGTCGAAGCTGAGTTTTTCGCGGCTGCCGCCGCCTTCGAGCACAGCGGCGGCGAGTTCGGCCTTGCGTTCCTTCAGTTCCTCGATGCGCTCTTCCACGGTGCCGCTGGTGATCAGACGGAACACGAACACTGGCTTGTCCTGGCCGATGCGATGAGCGCGGTCGCTGGCCTGCGCCTCGGCGGCGGGATTCCACCATGGGTCGTAGTGGATCACGGTGTCGGCAGCAGTGAGGTTCAAGCCGACGCCGCCGGCTTTCAGCGAGAGCAGGAACAGTGGCACTTCGCCGTTCTGGAATCGCTGCACCGGCTCGGCGCGATCACGCGTATCGCCGGTGAGCGTGACGTAGCGGATGCGCCGGCGATCGAGCTCGGCCGCGATCAGTTTCAGCATGCCGGTGAACTGCGAGAACAGCAGCACCTTGCGACCCTCGTCGAGCAGCGCCGGCAGCATGTCCATCAGCAGCTCGAACTTGGCCGACTCGTGCACGCCGCGCGCGGCCTCCAGTTTCACCAGCCGCGGATCGCAGCAGACTTGGCGCAGCTTGAGCAGCGCGTCGAGCACCACGATGCCGGAATGCGCGATGCCGCGCTGGGCGATCACCTCGCGCAGCTCCTCCGCCAGCGACAGGCGCAGGCCTTCGTACAGTTCGCGCTGACGACCTTCCAGCACCACCCGGCGGGTGATCTCGGTTTTGGGTGGCAACTCCTTCGCGACCTGCGCCTTGGTCCGGCGCAGGATGAATGGCGCGAGGCGCAGGTTGAGCCGCTGCTGACATTCCTCGTCGTGCTGCTTCTCGATCGGTACGCGGTAGTGGCGACGGAACAGACCTTCGTCACCGAGCAGACCGGGCACCGCCAGATCGATCTGCGACCACAGCTCGCCCAGATGGTTTTCCAGCGGCGTGCCGGTCAGGCAGACGTAGCGCGGCGTGCGCAAACTGAGCAGCGCGCGGCGTGCCTGCGTACGCGGGTTCTTCACCTGCTGCGCCTCGTCCAGCACGATCAGCGCAAAGGGTTGTTTTCTCAAGGCGACCACGTCGCGCGGCAGCAGCGCGTAACTGGTCAGTACGATGTCCTGCGCGCCGAGCTGGGCGAACTCCTCAGCGCGCTGCGGCCCGTGCAGGGTCAGCACGTGCAGCATCGGAGCGAAGCGGGCGATCTCCGATTGCCAGTTCGGAATCAGGCTGGTCGGCACCACGATCAGCGCCGGCTGGGTCAGTGCGCCGCTCTGTTTCAGCGACAGCAGATGGGTGATCAGCTGCAGCGTCTTGCCTAGGCCCATGTCGTCGGCCAGCACACCGCCGACGCCGGCCTCGGCCAGCGCATTCAGCCAGCGCAGGCCTTCGCGCTGATACGGCCGCATCTCCACCGTGAGTCCTTCCGGCACCGCATCGCTGGCGCGTTCGGCGGCGTCACGCAGGCGCGCGGCAAAACCGAGCAGCGGCTCGGCCGCCTCCAGCGTGCCGCTGCCGGGCATCGCCGCGGCGAGCTCCTCCAATCGGCCGGCCTGCACCCGCGGCAGATGCAGTTTCCGGCGCGGCTTCTCAAGATATTCGGCCAGCGGCGCCAGCAGGCCACGCAATTCCTTGAGGCGCACCGGCACGCGGCGACGCGCGTCGACCGGCGCGTACCACACGGCATCTTCCGGTTCGTTCGGAGCCGGGCTGAGATTCAATTGATGCTCGGCCAGCGCCTGCGCCACCGCGGGCAGCAGGTTGTGTCGCTGGCCGTCCAGCTCGATGCCGATTTCCAGATCGAACGCATGGTCGTCGGCATCTTCCATCGCGTGCCCGTACCAGCGCACCGGGCCTTCCAGCACCTCGAACGGAAAGCTCGGCGCGTACTCGACCTGGAAGTTTTCCGCTTCGAGCTTGGGCCGCAGCGCCAGCCAGCGTGCCGGCGTATTGACCTCCAGCGCGCCGGCGTAACCGGTGCCGGGAAACAGCCACGCATCGTCGGGCAGCGTTTCGGCGACATCCCACGGTAGGCCTTCGGTATCTACGCCGGGAGTGAGCCCGGCGCGTTCGAGCTGCTCCATCGCGGTGAGCTCTTCGGCGCGGCGGCGGGTGATCTCGACCAGCTGACCGTTGCGCACGCGCCGCACCAGCGGCTCGCCACCGCGACCGGGCAGGCGTTCGCCGGCGTAGTCGAACGCCAGCCGTGCGTAACCCAGCGGCGGCGTGCCGGCGGCAAGCCGCGCGTGCCGGGTCAGCGCATGCAGGGTCAGTACCGGCTTCGGCGCCAGCTCCGAGCGACGCAATTCACCGAACACCTGCGGCAGCGGCACCCGCGTAGCCAGCCGGCTGCTCGGCAGGCGATGACGCAGCAGGCGGCCATGTTCGTGCTTGAGCGGCGGCAACTCCAGCCAGCGTGTTTCCTCGGCCGCAGCGTCGAACAGCCCCACGGTGGCGCGCTCGGCATCGAGATACCACAGGCCGTCGATGCGCAGCAGGCGCTGGCTGTGCGGCATCAAGGGCAGCAGGCGCTGGCTGCCGTCCGGCTCCATCTGCCAGTGCCAGTTGAGCTGGTGCGACTTGCCACGAGACAGCCGCAAGCCAGCCAGGCCACCGAGAAAGCACGGCGCGGTGTCGAGAATCTCGGCCAGCAAGGTGTCGCCGACATGGCCGCTGAGGCGCGCATAGCTGCGGCTCTTGCGCACGCTCTGCGGCAACCCGAGCATGGTGGCGGCAAGCCGTTGTTCGTGCGGCTGCAGCGGGGACTGCGCCAGATGCCGGCTGTCCAGCGGTACCGGCCGCGCGTAGCGGCCATGTTCGGCCACCGCCAGCAGTACCGGCGCCACATCGAGCCGCGCAAACGCGGCGCCGTCCTCCGGCATCACTTCCAGAAAGAAACCGAGCACACCGTGATCGTCCAACGCCGCCGGCTTCGGCGCAGCGAGCATCCGTCGCCATGCCTGTGGCAAGGCTTCGTCTTCGCCGACAGACGACATGGCGACGTGCTGTTTCTCGTCCGGTTGCTGCATGCGCATGCGATCCGTGGCGACAACCAAAACGTTGAGCTTAGCAGCGCAGAGGGAGGATGCGACCGTCGTTGTGCGTGCAAATTTGTGAAGCCGCGCCGCGCGGTCAGGATGGCTCAGGCGGTGCCGAACAGACCTTGCGGATATTCCGGCTTCTGTTCACGCGCCATCAGCGCCTTGAGCCCATCGACCGGAGTGACCTCGCCATGCAGTACGGCACGCACGCCGGCGCTGATCGGCAGGTCCAGCCCATGCTTGTCGGCCAGCCGCGCCACTTCGTCGGCGGTGAGGATGCTCTCCACCACCTGGCCGATCTGTCGCACCGCCTCGTCGATGGCTACGCCGCGACCTAGCGCGAGGCCGAGCCGACGGTTGCGCGACAAGTCGCCGGTGCAGGTCAGCACCAGATCGCCGAGGCCGGACAGGCCGATCAGCGTTTCCGGTCGCGCCCCGAGTGCCACGCCCAGGCGCAGCATCTCGTTCATGCCGCGGGTGATCAGGCCGGCGCGGGCGTTCAGACCCAGCTGCATGCCGTCGGCGATGCCGGTGGCGACCGCCAGCACGTTCTTCATCGCGCCGCCGAGCTCGGCGCCGAGCACGTCGCTGCCGGAATACGCGCGCAGGTTCGGTGCGTGCAGCAGGCTGGCGAGCTGTTGCGCGAAGGCCTCGTCGTCCGAGTGCACGGTGACCGCGCTGGGCAAACCAGCCGCCACTTCGCGCGCAAACGACGGACCGGTGACCACCGCTGCAGCACGGCCGGGCAGCTGTTCGGCCACCAGCTCATGCAGGAAACGGCCGGTGCCCGGCTCGAAACCCTTGGTCGCCCACGCGATCGCGGTGCCGGCGCCGAGCAGCGGCGCCAGTTCGGTCAGCATCGCGGCGAACGCATGACTGGGCACCACGATCAGCACGATCCCGGCACTGCGCACGGCGGCAGCCAGATCGCCTTCGTAGACCAGTTCCGCAGGCAGTTCGATATCGGGCAGGTAGCGCTGGTTGCAACGGCTGCTCGCCATCGCCGCCAGCGCCGCGCGGTCACGTCCCCACAAGCGGGTCGGCACCCCGTTGCGCGCCGTCAGCGCCGCCAGCGCGGTGCCCCAGGAGCCGGCACCGAGAACGGTCAGCATCGGGTTTTCAGCCATGAGTCGACTCAGCTGTTGAGCGTGGCCGGAGCCTCGTCGCCGCCCATCATCATGCGGCGCTGCTGTTCGGCGAACAACGCGTCGAAATTGATCGGCTGCAGCAGGAACGGCGGGAACCCACCCTCCAGCACCAGCGAGGAGATCACCTGGCGGGCATACGGAAACAGCAGGTTCGGGCAATAGCTGCCGATGATGCCGGCGTGGTCCATCTCGTTGAAGCCGGCAATGCCGAACAGGCCGGCCTGCTCCACTTCGGCCAGATAGGCGGTGCGCTGACCGACCGTGCAGGTCAGAGTGAGGCTGAGCACCACTTCGTACAGGTTATTGCCCAGGTCGGTGGCCTTCTGACCGAGGTTCAGCTGTACCTGCGGCTGATCCTTCTCGTCGATATCCTGGAAGATCTGCGGCGCATTCGGCGCCTCGAAGGAAACATCCTTCACGTAGATCTTCTGCATCACCAGCTGCGGCTGACTGGCCTGGCCATTGGCCTGGTCGTTGGTGATCTCTTGCGCCATCGGGAGTTCCTCGGGTCTTGGGTCGTGTCGAAAAAGAGACCGATTGTTCCATACATCCCCTCCACGCGCACGCCGAGCGGCGCGCGGCAGAACGGGGCAGATTGCGCACAGTCTTGTTTTTCTGCGAGAATACGCGGCTCGCCTCGATCGACCCGGTGTTTCCGGGCAGTCCGTCACGCGGTACGGACCTCACGATCATGCGTGGCAACAACCTCCAGCATCGCGTGGCGCACAGCGCCGCTGGGCCGATGTCACCCTGGCTAACGGGTGTTTACCGACTTTCAAAGCCACGGCTTCTGAAGTCATTCAACGGAGGTCGTCATGGCCCGTGTATGTCAAGTCACCGGTAAGGGTGTGCAGAGCGGCAACAACGTCTCGCACGCCAACAACCGTACCCGTCGCCGCTGGTTGCCGAACCTGCATGAGCGTCGCTTCTGGGTCGCCAGCGAGAATCGCTGGATCAAGCTGCGTGTGTCCAACAACGCCTTGCGCACGATCGACAAGAATGGCATCGAAGCCGTGATTGCCGAGATGCGTGCCCGCGGCGACAAGGTCTGAGGATTAAATCATGGCAAACAAGACCCAAGACAAGATCCGCATGATCTCCTCGGCCGGCACCGGCCACTTCTACACCACGCAGAAGAACAAGAAGAACACGCCGGAAAAGTTCGAGTTCAAGAAATACGATCCGGTCGTGCGCAAGCACGTGATCTACAAGGAAGGCAAGATCAAGTAATTGATCGCCGCTCCAAAGAAACCCGCCCACGTGGCGGGTTTTTTTTGCGCGACGTTACCGCAACCAACACCAACAAATCGGGGCTGTAGGGACGTGCCTGTGAGGATCGGCCGGTCGTGCAGGCCAGCCGCCTGCGCCATCCCGCCAATAAAAAAGCCCGCCGTGAGGCGGGCCTTTTTATTGGAACTGGAATCGTGACAATCAGGCAGCGGTCGCGACGGTGTAACCCTTGAGTCGCTGCGCGAAATCCTGCAGCGCGCGGATGCCGCTTTCCTCGGCTTCGTGGATCCACTGCTGCAGACCCTTCAGCGCCTGCTCGGCACCGCGCTGCTCCATCAGCGCCGCGAGGCGGTTGCGGAAGTCGCATACGGTGCTCAGCGTCGGACGCTTGGCCAGCACGGCCTGCATGCGCTCGCGGCCTTCGCTGTCCAGCCAGCGGCCGCCGTCGGCCATGGCCAGGCGGATACGGCGCGGCATCGACTTGAGGCTTTCGCCGGCATGCTGTGCCTCATCGCTCAGGGTCGGCACGATCACGCCACGGTAGTAGTCGGTCATCGCCTGGAAGCGGTGGGTAAGCACCGCCTTCAGCGTCTCGGCGTCGGGCAGGCGCACGTTCGGACGCACGTCCAGCGACGGTGCCACACGCAACACCTTGGCCAGACCGATCGCACGCAGGCCGCAGATCGCCGCCCAGCCGATGTCGAATTCCCACTTGCGCAGCGCGAACTTGGCCGAGCTGGGGAAGGCGTGGTGGTTGTTGTGCAGCTCTTCACCGCCGATCCAGAAGCCCCACGGAATCAGGTTGCGCGCGGTGTCGGCGCTTTCGAAATTGCGGTAGCCGGCCCAGTGGCCGATGCCGTTGACGAAGCCGGCGGCCCAGAACGGGATCCACACCATCTGCACAGCCCACAGCGCGGCACCGATCACGCCGAACAGCGCAATGCTGATCAGCAGCATCAGGGTCGGGCCCCAATACGGATGGGCACCGTAGACCTTGTGCTCGACCCAGTCATCCGGGGTGCCACGGCCGTACTGCTCCATGTCCTGCTTCGACTCGCAGGCGTCGCGGTACAGCGAGACGCCGTCCCAGAACACCTTCTTGATGCCGTAGATCATCGGGCTGTGCGGATCTTCCTCGGTCTCGACCTTGGCGTGATGCTTGCGATGCACTGCGACCCACTCACGGGTCACCATGCCGGTGGTCAGCCAGCCCCAGAAACGGAAGAAATGCGCCAGCGCCGGATGGAAATCCACACCGCGGTGGGTCTGGCTGCGATGCAGATACAGCGTCACCGTGAAGATGGTGAGCTGGGTCACGATCAGCATGTAGACCACGATCTGCCCCCAGCTTGCGCCGGTGAGACCATGATTCAGGAAATTGAGCACTGCATCGAGCATGAAAAGCACCGGGTTGTGGATTGGGGCAGATTAATCGAGGGTTTCCGTACCCACCAGCATGGTGTGACCACGAATAATAGCAGTTGGTCAAGGGGCAGGCGCTAATGTGACGTTAGTTCGCGTAGTCGCATCCGCCTGTTGTTTAACAGTGGGGGCACCGTGACAATCGCGCAATGACCTCGATCAAGTCCGACCCAACGATCCCCGTGCTGCAGCTCGATCAACTCAGCCGCCGTCGCGCCGGCCGCCGCGCCGTGCACGATCTGAGCCTGGTGCTACAGCGCGGCCAGGTACTGGGCCTGCTCGGCGTCAACGGCGCCGGCAAATCCACCACCTTGTCGATGATTGCCGGTGCGCTGCGACCGGACAGCGGCGGCATCAAGCTGAACGGCGCGGATTTCCTGGAGCAGCCGGAACTGGCGCGCCAGCTGATCGGCTGGCTGCCCGAACGTGCTCCACTGTGGCCAGAACTGACGGTGAGCGAGCATCTGGAAGCGCACGGTCATCTGCGCGGCCTGCGTGGCACCGCGCTGATGCAGGCACGCGCGGCGATCATCGAGCGACTGGAACTGCAGCCACTGACGCGGCGACTGGCTGGCGTGCTGTCGCAAGGCCAGCGCCAGCGACTGGGACTGGCCTGTGCGCTGCTGCATCGGCCAGCCCTGCTGGTGTTGGACGAGCCCGCAAATGCGCTCGATCCGGTGCAGGTCGCCGCGCTACGCACGCTGATCCGCGATCAAGCCGCCGCCGGCACCGCGGTGATCCTGTCCACCCATCTGCTTGCCGAAGTCACCGCAGTCTGCGATCGCGTGGCGATCCTGCACGAAGGCACGCTGCGCCACGACGGTCCGGTGCGCAGCGACGATCACGCGGCGCTGGAACGCAGCTTCTTCGAGATCGCCATGAACGACCGCAAGGCGCAAGCCGCATGACGATACTCGCCGTGACGCAGCTGGAACTGCGCCGCCTGTTCGTGCGTCCGCTGGCGTGGGTGCTGGGCGCACTGACACTGGCCGAACTGGCCTGGCGTTTTGTGCTGCTGCTCGGCAGCTTCCTGGCCAGCCAGATCAAGCTGGCCGCCCTGCCCGCCAGCCCGGGTTACACCGACCTGGTCGGCGTGCCGTTGCTCAGCAGCATGCTGACGGGCGGCTTCCTGCCATTCGGACTGGCCGAACTGGCCTTGATCATCGTGCCCCTGCTGACGATGTCGACGATCGCCGGTGAACGCAGCAACAGTACGCTGCCATTGCTGTTTGCCAGCGGCCTGCCCGCCTCGCGCATCGTGCTGGGCAAATATCTGGCGGTGCTGGTGTGGCTGCTGCTGTGGCTGGCGCTCACCTTGGCGATGCCGCTGAGTCTGGCCCATGCCACCCATCTGGATTGGGGCAAGCTGGCTGCGGCCGTGCTCGGCATGGCCTTGATGCTGGCCGCGCTGGCCGCCGTGGGCATCGCCTGCTCGACATTCGCCTCGCACCCGGCGATCGCTGCCGCCGCCAGCATGATGCTGGTGCTGGCACTGTGGATCGTGAATCTCGGCGCGCAGATCGCCGGTATCGATAACGGCGTGATCAACTGGCTGGCGCTGAGCACGCATCTGGAAACGCTGCTACGCGGCCTGGTCGCCAGTTCCGATCTGCTGTGGTTCGTGCTGCTGATCGGGTTGGCGCTGGCGCTGGCGATACGCCGGCTGGCCTCTGAGCGGGAGCGCAACTGATGGGCGCCGTATTCAGACGTCTGGACGGCTGGTTGTTCGCGCTGGCCCTGCTGCTTGACGCCGGTGCCATCGGCTATCTTTCCAGCCGCCATGACCACGTCGCGGACTGGACGGCCAGCGGCCGAGTCAGCCTTTCGCCGGAAACGCGCGCGGTACTGGACAAGCTCGGCGGACCGGTCGAGATCGTCAGCTACGCCAACCCGCAGGGCCGCCTGCGCCAGACCGTGGCCGGCTTCGTGCAGCGCTACACCCAGCTGAAACCCGACCTCAACCTGCACTTCGTCGACCCCCAGCAGGATCCGGCGAAGATGCGCGAGCTGGGTATCACCGTCGATGGCGCGCTGATCGTGCACTACAAGGATCGCGAGCAGCGGCTGGACGAATTGTCCGAGCGCAGCATGACCAATGCGCTGGAGCGCCTCGCGCGCGGCGGCGAGCGCATCGTGGCGTTTGTCACCGGCGATGGCGAACGCCGCGCAGATGGCAAGGGGAATGCCGATCTCGGCACCTTCATGATGCAGCTGGAGCAGCGCGGCATGCGCGCGGTGCCGCTGAACTTCGCGCAGGTCAGCACGGTGCCGCAGCACACCGATCTGGTCGTGCTGGCCAGTCCTTCGGCTGCGCTTGCGCCCGGAGCCACAAAGGCACTGACCGATTACGTCGGCAACGGCGGCAACCTGCTGTGGCTTAACGAACCAGGCAACGACGACCTGGGCACCAAGCCGCTGGCCGACGCGCTCGGCGTACGCGTGTTGCCTGGCGTGCTGGTGGATGGCAGCGGCACCGCGCTCGGTTTGCAGGACCCCCGCCTGATTGCACTGGGCGATTATCCGATCCAGGCGATCACCCGCGGTTTCACACTCACTACGCTGTTTCCGCAGGTGTCTGCGCTGGCACGGGTAAGCCAGACCGACTGGGCGGTGGTGCCTTTCCTGCGCTCGAGCGCACAGAGCTGGACCGAGTTCAAACCCATCAGCAACGACGGCAGCTCGACCATTCATTACGATGCTGCCGCGGGCGAACTGAAAGGCCCGCTGGACTTCGGCTTTGCACTGAGCCGGCTGTCGCCGAGCCCGGACAAGAGCGAACAGCGCGCGGTGGTGATCGGCGACGGCGATTTTCTCTCCAACACTTTCCTCGGCAACGGTGGCAATCGCGCGCTGGGCGAGCGCGTGTTCGACTGGCTGCTCGGCGACGACAAACTGGTCGACCTGCCGCCGCGCGGTGCGCCGGACCGGCTGCTCCAGATTTCACAGACCGAGTTGAACACGGTGAGTTTCGGTTTCCTGATCGCGCTGCCGCTGTTGCTGCTGCTGATCGGCGGCCTGATCGTGTGGCGCCGGCGTCGGCGCTGAAACCATGAAACGCGCCACTCGCCAGCGCCTGATCCTGCTGCCCATCGTGCTCGCGCTGCTGGTGCTGGCCGGCTGGCAGCTGCGACGCGATGCGCGCGACGACACCGGCACGCTCACGTCGATCGATCCGGCCAGCATCACGCGCATCACGCTGAGTCTGTCCGGTGCCCCGGCCATGCACTACGAAAAGCGCGACAGCCACTGGTGGCATGTTGATGGCACCCCGGTGCGTGCCGTCGATGCACGGCTCAGTGATCTGGCCGACACCGCCGCGGCGCGCGTGCTCAGCTGGCGACCGGCCAGCGATTTCGACCCCGCGAAAATCGGCCTGGCACCGCCGAAGGCCGTACTCGATCTGGACGGCCAAACGCTGGAGTTCGGCGAAACCTCGGTCACCGGCCCTCAGCACTATGTGCGCGTCGGCCAGCGAGTTGCGCTGGTATCGGTGCGTTACGTGCCCCGATCGCCGGCCATCCAGACCACCGAACTGCATTGAACCGCGGGATCGACCGTGCCTGAGCTGCCCGAAGTCGAAACCACTCGCCGCGGCATCGCGCCGTATCTGATCGGCCGACGCGTGACCGGCGTGATTCTGCGCCGGCCCGACCTGCGCTGGCCGATTCCGCCGGAGATCGGCGAGCTGCTGCCGGGCCAGCGCATCGACGCGGTGGAACGGCGCGCGAAGTATCTATTACTGCACACCGAAGTCGGCAGTGCGCTGCTGCACCTGGGCATGTCCGGCGTGCTGCGTGTGCTGCCACCGGACATGCCGGTGGGCAAGCATGACCATGTCGATATCGCCCTCGAACGCACAGCTACGCAGGCGCCGCGCATCCTGCGTTTCACTGACCCGCGCCGCTTCGGCTGCCTGCTGTGGCAGGCGCCTGGCGAGACACACGAACTGCTGGCGAAGCTCGGCCCCGAGCCGCTGACCGACGCGTTCGACGGCGACCTGCTGTGGCACCTCTCGCGCGGCCGCACCGCGGCGGTGAAACTGTTCCTGATGGACAACTCGATCGTCGTCGGGGTGGGCAACATCTACGCCAGCGAGGCGCTGTTCGCCGCCGGCATCGACCCGCGCCGCGCCGCCGGTGTCGTCTCACGTGCACGCTATGCGCGGCTCGCCGCCGAAGTGAAACGCATCCTGGCCTGGGCGATCGAACGCGGCGGCACCACCTTGCGCGACTTCATCAGCCCCGACGGCGCGCCCGGTTACTTTTTCCGCGAGCTCAACGTGTATGGCCGCGCAGGTGAACCGTGCCGCGTATGCGGCACGGCGATCCGGCAGGTCGTACTGGGACAACGCTCGACGTTCTGGTGTCCGCACTGCCAGCGCTGAACGGATGATCCGTTGTAGGAGCGCACCCTGTGCGCGATGCTCTTGCGTGATAAGACGAAGAACTATCGCGCACAGGGTGCGCTCCTACACAGTGATCACGGCCGTGATCACTCGGGCCAATGAAACTCGACATAAGTGTTGTTGAACTGCGGGTCGTCCAGTCCGCCGCCGAGATGCGCCACGACACCACCCGGAACGCCCTCGATATCCAGCGTCTGGCCATCGCTGAAGTGCGCGCCAAGCGCCTCCAGTTCGACCAGCTTTTCGCACAGCAGACCGGCACGGTCGACGGCATGATTCGGCACCTGGCGGATGCTGATGTCGGGGCGACCGAACTTGCGCATGCCACGGGTATGGACCCATGAGTGGTCCGGCGCGGACTCGCCGTCGCGCAGGATCAGCAGATGGTTGCGGATCGGTGCGCCATCGCGGATCAGGTATTTCCGGCGCCATGCGTCGGCATCCAGCAGGCTGAGCGTCTGCGGATCGAGGATCGCGGTGCCGCCGATATCGAGCATGCCCGCCAGCACGCCCAGCGTATCGCGCAGGTAGCCGGTGGCCGGGCTGTCCTCGAGCGTGCCGCGCACAACCATCACTTCGGGTGCATCGAACGCAAACTGCCAGGCCTCCGGCGCGTCGGCCTTGAACATGCGGCCCATCGCACCTTTCAGCGGATAGCCTTCCCACTGGCGTAACGCGCTATGGTAATGGCTGGTCGCCTCGATGCCGGTCGGCAGACCTTCGCTGCCGTATTCCGCGGAAGGTACGCGCACGGCGTCGAATTTGCCGAACACGTAGAACTGCAGCAGGATTTCCTCGTCACTGGCTTGCCAGTGCGGACGCTGCCAGGCGGGGATGATGGTCGGGTTACTCATGGAATTCCTTGTGATGGGCGCCACTCAGCAGCTTTCGCCCAGCGGCAACACGGCTTGCTGCAGTTCGATACGACCGCTGCCTTCGCTGATCTTCTTGAACTCGGCGCGACTCACCGAGACATAGCGGTCGTTGCCGCCGATCTCAACCTGCGGGCCCTCGGTGACGGCACGGCCCTGTTCATCCACGCGCACCACCATGGTGGCCTTGCGACCGGTATGGCAGATCGTCTTGATCTCTTCCAGGTTGTCGGCCCAGGCCAGCAGATAACGGCTGCCCTCGAACAGCTCACCGCGGAAATCGGTGCGCAAGCCGAATGCCAGCACCGGGATATTGAGTCGGTCGACCACGTCGCTGATCTGCCACACCTGCGCCTTGGTGAGGAACTGCGCCTCGTCGACGAACACGCAGTGCAGCGCACCGTGCACCGCGATGTCGGCCTCGACCAGCGCCAGCAGATTCTCGTCGCCGCCGAAGCGGCGCGCATTCGCCTTCAGGCCGATACGCGAGGCAACCACGCCGTCGCCGTAGCGGTTGTCCAGTGCCGGCGTGAGGATCAGCGTGCGCATGCCGCGCTCGTGATAGTTGTACGCGCTCTGCAACAGCGTGGTGGTCTTGCCGGCATTCATTGCCGAGTAATAGAAATAGAGCTTGGCCATGAGGTCAGGACCGATGTGCTGGAGGTGAGAACTGAGGGCCGCCGCAGGTACGGCGGTTGACGAGTATGCACTCTCGCTTCCCATTCCTCACCTCTCGCTCCTGCCTTCAGGCCTTGTCCAGCGGCGTGTTGCCGCCGGTGAACTGAGCACGCGCCTGGGCAAGCCGGTACTTGTGCTCTGCGCGGCTGCGGCGCCAGTCACGCAGCGTGCAGATCGCGTAGACCAGCTTGAACAGACCCAGCTTGCGCAAGACCACCGGCGTGTCGAACAGGTCGCCGGCGAGCATCGAGATAACGCCCTGCTCCAACTGCCAGGTATTGCGCGGCTCGCGGAACATCTGTTGCATCACCGGCCCGTTGAAGCGGT
This sequence comes from Rhodanobacter sp., assembly GCA_035566635.1. Lineage (GTDB taxonomy): Bacteria > Pseudomonadota > Gammaproteobacteria > Xanthomonadales > Rhodanobacteraceae > Rhodanobacter. The sequence continues at coordinate 257,816 of DATMQY010000004.1, read as the reverse complement.
AGATGAAGAACGAGAAACGCGCCATGCCGGCACGCTGGCGTTTCTCCAGCTTGCGCAGCAAGGCCTTTTCGCGCCACGGTTCGCGCAGTGCCTGATCGACCACGTCGACCGCCTGCTCGGCGCCGCTCATCGCCAGGTACACGCCGGAGGAGAACACCGGATCGAGGAACGCGAACGCATCGCCGACCAGCACCCAGCCCGGCCCACCCATCTGCGTCGAATCGTAGGAGTAGTTGCCGGTGACGCGAACTTCGTCGTCGATCAGCTGCGCATGTTGGAGGCGACGCCATAGCGCCGGACTCCGCTTCAGCGTATCCAACAGGAACTCGACCGTGCGACCCTTGCGCTGCTTGAGGTATTCCGGCCGGCACACTGCGCCTACGCTCATCACGCCGTCGGGCAGCGGGATCATCCACATCCAGCCGTGTTCGAAGCTGTAGATGCTGATGTTGCCCGCATCCTCGCCTGCACGCCGCTCGGCGCCGCGGTAATGGCCGAAGATCGCCGCGCTCTGGTGCTGATCGTTCTTGCGACGCAGTTTCTTTTTCGCGGAAAGGAACGCGTCGCGGCCACTGGCATCGACCACGTAACGCGTCTGGATGCAGTAGCTGCGGCCGTCGTCGGTTTTCACGTCCAGCCAGCTTTCGCGTGGGCCGCGCTGCTCGACCTGCACTACCTCATGCCCTTCGCGCGCGTCAGCGCCGCACTCGCGCGCATGGTCGTAGAGCATCTTGTCGAAATCCTGCCGCCACACCTGATACGCATGCGGCGGACTGTTGCCGATCGCGCGGGCAAACGCGTAGGTGTTGTAGCCGCGCTCGTTCTTCGCCTCGAAATCGGCGCCGGGCTTGAACACGCCGATCGCGCGCACCTTGTCCAGCACACCGAGCCGCTCGAATATCGGCAGGTTCATCGGCAGCAAGGACTCGCCGATATGGAAACGGGGATGATGCGCCTTCTCCAGCGCGATCACCTTGTAGCCGCGCCGCGCCAGCAGCACCGCCGCGGTACTGCCGCCCGGGCCGCCGCCGATCACCACTACATCGCACTGCTCCGCCGTCACTTCCTGCCGATCCGTCATGCTTCCTCCATCGATCCCGCCGCTCCGGCGAAATACCCCAAGCCGCTGATTATGGTGGAAGCCGGGCGCCGCGAGAGAGCGGCCTGTTACCATCGGCCGCCGCCTTACGTCGCTACCGATCCATGCTCAATCCGCAACAACTCGCCGCCGTCGAACATTGCGACAGCCCTCTGCTGGTGCTGGCCGGCGCCGGTTCCGGCAAGACCAGCGTGATCACCCAGAAGATCGCCTACCTGATCGCGCGCCGGAAGCTGGCGCCGTCGAAGATCGCCGCGATCACCTTCACCAACAAGGCCGCGCGCGAGATGCGCGAGCGCGTGGCCAAGCTGGTCAGTACAGAGGATGCGGCTGCGCTCACCGTGTGCACGTTCCACGCGCTGGGGCTGAAGTTCCTGCAGATCGAGCACGCCCGCGCCGGCCTGCGCCGCGGGTTTTCGGTGATGGATGCGGACGACAGCGCCGGCATCGTCAAGGAGTTGTCGCCGAAGGGCGCCAAGCCCGACGTGCTATTCGGCATCCGCAACCTGCTCAGCCGCGCCAAGAACGGCGGCCTCTCGCCGGAGGAAGCACTCGCTGCCGCGCGTAGTCCGCGCGAGCTGGAGGCGGCAACGATCTACGACATGTACCAGCAGCGTCTGGCCGCGTTCAACGCCGTCGATTTCGACGACCTGATCCGGCTGCCGCTGCGCATCCTCGAAGCCGACGCCGAATGCCGCGAGGTCTGGCGCGAGCGTCTGCGCTATCTGCTGGTCGACGAATACCAGGACACCAACGACGCACAGTACCGCCTGTTGAAAGTGCTGACCGGTGAACGCGGCGGCATCACCTGCGTGGGCGACGACGACCAGTCGATCTACGCCTGGCGCGGCGCCAACCCGGAGAACATCGACCAGCTCGGGCGCGACTGGCCGAGCCTGCGCGTGATCAAGCTGGAGCAGAACTACCGCTGCGGCAAGCGCATCCTGCGTGCGGCGAACGCGCTGATCGCGAACAACCCGCATCTGCATGAAAAGAAGCTGTGGAGCGAGCACCCGGAAGGCGCGCCGATCCGCGTGCTCGAATGCAAGGAAGCCGAGCACGAGGCCGAACACGTCGCCGCGATCCTCACCACGCTGGCGGAGAAGCACAAGGCGCGCTGGCATGACATCGCGATCCTGTACCGCGGCAACTTCCAGGCACGGGTTCTGGAAAAGGCTTTGCGCCTGGCGCGGATTCCCTATCACCTCACCGGCGCGCTGAGTTTTCTCGACCGCGCCGAGGTGAAAGACCTGCTGTGCTACCTCCGGCTGCTCACCAACCCCAGCGACGACGCCGCGTTCCTGCGCGTGGTCAACGTGCCCAAGCGCGAGATCGGTTCGACCACGCTGGAGAAACTCGGCCAGCTCGCGCAATCGCGTCATTCATCGCTGCTCGACGCCACCCGCAGCGACAGCGTGCTGCGCCAGCTCACGCCGCGTCCGGCCGCCGCGCTGGCGTCGTTCGCGAACCTGCTGGACGAACTGCGCAGCGCCTCGTTGCACCAGAGTGCGGCCGATCTGGTCGAGCTGATCCTCAAGCGCACCGGCTACGCCGCGCAGATCGCCGCCAGCACCACCGATGCCGTCGTGCGCGAACGCAAGCTCGGCAACCTGAAAGAACTTGCCGACTGGTTCCGCGCGATGCAGAAGGGCGGCAACAGCGCCGGCGACCTTGCTTCGCAGCTGGCCCTGCTCAGTCACGCCGATCGCGACGAGCCAGGCAATGCCGTGCGCATGATGACCCTGCATGCGGCGAAAGGACTGGAGTTCCGCTTCGTCTTCATCGTCGGCTGCGAGGACGGCACCTTGCCGCACGAAGGCGCCATCGACGAAGGCCGCATCGACGAGGAGCGCCGCCTGATGTACGTCGGCATCACCCGCGCCAAGGAACTGCTGACGCTGTCATGGTCGGCCAAGACCAAGCGCTACGGCGACGTACACACCAACCAGCCCAGTCGCTTCCTGCACGAACTGCCGCAGGCCGACCTGCACTGGCAGGGCAAGGACCCGGAGGCGGACAAGGAAGTGATCCGCGAAACCGCGCAGTCGCACATGGCGAAGATCGCGGCGATGCTGGCGGGTGGCTGAGTTGACGGCCCGGACAAATGTTTTCCAGTTCCATCCGCGATAGTCTGTCGTACTTGCCTTCTGGCGCCAGGGGATTCCCATGATCGAGTCGACCAGGGTCTATGCCAAGCTCATCACTGCATTCAACCAAAATGACTGGTCGCGTGTGCAGCAACGTGCAGTGCAACTTCTGCCTCTCGTCCCGCACGATCCGGTAGTGCATTTCATGGCTGGTGTGGCGTTCATGCAGACGCAACAGATGCCGCAGGCACTGGATTGCCTGCTCAAGGCCACCCAGCTGGAACCCGACCGCGCCGACTTCCTCGCGCAATACGCGAAGTCACTGTGCCTTGTTCGGCGAATGCGGGAGGCCCGACTTGTTGCAGACAAGGCCATGAATTGCTCGCCCAATGATCCGATGACGCTGGATGCGCTGGGTGCGGTCTACACTCAGGTCCATGCGTTCGTGCAAGCGGCGACGGTCTTTCGCCGCGCCGTAGAGCTCATACCCGAGCAGGCTTCTTCCCGTCTGAATCTTGCCCACGCACTGACGGCCTTGGGTGACAACGACGGCGCCGAACGCGAACTGGAGGCAGGCATCCGACTCGATCCCCGCTATTGGAGAGCGCATCTGAGCGTGGCCCAGCTGCGGCAACAGACCCTGACAAGCAATCACCTCGAGCGGATGCAGTCGTTGCTGGCGCAGCACAGTAACGACATCGGCGCGCGGACCTACCTCAACATCGCGCTGGCCAAGGAATACGACGACACCGCCGATTACCCGAAAGCCTTCGAGCATCTCCTGCGCGGCAACGCGGCAGCACGCAGCCTGCGTCCTTATTCGATCAAACACGACGAGGCCATGTTCGATGCCCTGGTGCGCACCTTCCCCGCTGCGCACAGCGGGCCAACCGAAGGTGATCCCACCGACGAGCCGATCTTCATCATTGGCATGCCGCGCACGGGCACGACGCTGCTGGACCGCATCCTCTCCAGTCATCCGGACGTGTACGCCGCGGGCGAGCTGCAGAACTTTCCGACGGCGTTGCAGCGGGCGTCAGGTAGTCGCACACCGATCCTGTTCGACCCGGATATCGATGCGCGCACTCGCGGCATCGACTGGAAACGACTCGGTGCCGCCTATCTCTCCAGCACCCGTCCCGCCACCGGACACACGCCGCGTTTCATCGACAAGCTGCCGCACAATTTTCTGTATGCCGGCTTCATCGCCCGCGCTCTGCCGAACGCCAAAATCGTCTGTCTGCGCCGCGATCCGCTGGACACCTGCCTCGGCAATTTCCGCCACCTCTTCGATCGGGAGTCGCCCTACTACGACTATTCCTTCGATCTGCTCGACACAGGCCGGTATTACATCCAGTTCGATCGCCTGATCGCACACTGGAGGAACGTGCTGCCCGGGCGCATCCTTGAGCTGCCTTACGAATCGCTGGTGAAAGCACCCGTAGCAACGACACGCCAACTGCTGGCGTTCTGCGACCTGCCATGGAACGATGCCTGCCTGCGTTCCGAGAGCAACACCGCGCCAGTCAACACGCCCAATGCCTGGCAGGTGCGCGCACCGATCTACAGCACCGCAATCGGCCGCTGGAAACACTACGAGCCGCAATTGCGCGAATTGCAGAAACTGCTCGCCGAGTCGGGGCTGGCCTGAAACGCCGGCCGGTTGCTCAGATCAGCCGCTCCGCCTCCAGCTCGCTTTTCAGATAGGCGTAGTAGATCGGCGCAGCAATCACGCCGGGCAGACCGAACGCGGCTTCCATCAGCAGCATGGCGATCAGCAGTTCCCACGCGCGAGCGCGGATCTGCGTGCCGACGATGCGCGCGTTGAGAAAATATTCCAGCTTGTGGATCAGGATCAGGAACACCAGCGCGGCGATGCCCACGCCCAGCGACACCGACAACCCGGCTACCGCGATGGCGGTGTTGGAAATCAGGTTGCCGAGCACCGGCAGCAGGCCGACGATGAAAGTCAGCACCACCAGGGTTTTCGCCAGCGGCACATGGATGCCCAGCAGCGGCAGTACGCCGAGCAGGAAGATCGCGGTGCACAAGGTGTTGATCAACGAGATCTTGATCTGCGCGAACACGATGTTGTGAAACGCCTCGGCCAGGCGCTGGCACCGCAGGCTGAGGGCCGCGGCCAGCGGGCCGACTTGATGCGCCGGGCGGGTGCGGCTGAGTGCGATGATCGCGCCCAGCACCAGCCCGATGATGATGTGCACGAACGCCCGCGCCGCGCCCCTTCCGGCCACCTGCAGGGTTCCCGCATGCTTTCGGGCCAGCTCGATCGCGCCCACGCGCAGGTCATCGACGCTGTCGGGCAGACTGTTGACCAGGATCGGCGGCAGCTGCTGGCGCGCCTTTTCCACCAGCGGCATCAGCTGCTGCTGCCACAGCAATTCGGGATTGCCGATTTCGCTGCGGAAGAAACTGATCGCGCCGAGGATCAGCAGGATCAGCAGACCCACCACGATCGCACCCAGCACGGCCACCACCACCACCCGCGCGCGATCACCGGAAATGCGCTTGCCCAGCAGCGGAGTCAGCGTCTGCACCAGCTCGTACACCAGCAAACCGGCCAGCAGCGCCGGCAGCAGGTGAACGTCGATGACCAGCAGCAGCGCCACGGCGGCCAGCAGATAACTCGCATAACGGATGGCAGGCGAGGGCTCGCGTGTGGCAGGCAGGAGAGAATCCATGCGAGGCGTCACCTTAGGCTGTGGAGCCGCCAGTCTGTCAGCAGCCTGCGCAGGCTGCCAGCCCTGGCGATCCTGCCATATGGCTGTCGTAAACTCCGGCCATCGTCACGGCTCATACATCTTGCTCAAGGATTCCGCATGTCGCTTCGCCTGCCCACGACCCTGTTCGTGCTCGCCCTGCTGGCCGGTTGCGCCACCACCAAACCCCAACCCGCCGAAGTGGCGTCCACACCGCAGCTGGCACCCACGCATGTCGCCGCCAACGACAACCTCAATGCCGTGGCATGGAGCCAGACCGCGATCGAGCATGACCTGATCTACCTGCAGACCTACCGCGACGCCGAAACGCGCCTGCTGGCCGCCATGCGCGACAAGCAATGGGATGCGCTGGGCAAGGCGGACCGGCTCACCCCGCTCAAGGGGTTGCAGCCGGCGGTGATCCTGGATATCGACGAAACCGCGCTGGACAACTCGCCGTACCAGGCACGCGTGATGAAGAGTGGCGGCGAGTTCAACGAGGCCGACTGGGCGGCCTGGTGCAAGGAAGTCCAGGCCCGCGCCTTGCCGGGCGCGGTCGAGTTCGCCCAGTTCGCTGCCAAGCACGGCATCGCGGTGATCTACATCTCCAATCGCGCCAAGGATCTGGACGAAGCCACCCTGAGCAACCTGCGCCAAGTTGGTTTCCCGGTGAGCGGACCGCAAGCCTTTCTGGGCCTCGGCACCGTGGTCGACGGCTGCGACCAGGCGGGCACCGAAAAGGGTTGCCGCCGGCAACTGGTCGCGCAGCATTACCGCGTGCTGATGCAATTCGGCGACCAGCTCGGCGATTTCATCGACGTCAACGCCAATACCGCCGAGGGCCGTCGCAAGGCCGTCGCCGACTACCTGCCCTGGATCGGCACGCGCTGGTTCGTGCTGCCGAACCCCACCTACGGCTCATGGGAGCCGGCCCTGTTCAACAACGACTGGAGCGCCCCGCCTGAACAGCGGCGTCAACAGAAAATCGACGCGCTTCGCTATCAGTAAATATTTATATTTATCAATATACTGAACGATAAAACAAAAGTATTGCCTTAAATTTAACGAACAAGTAATATTTCACCTGCCAAACCCTGCTGACCAATTATTTTGCAGGCAAGGCCATTTCCTTCCGGCTCTGCCGGATTTCCCCGTGAGGCCTCAAGCCCGCGGGGTTTTCTTTTATGGCATCGCGAAATCTTGCGCCCTGCCCTTGTTTCGATACCGCTGCGGCCCTTACCCTGCGCGATCACGACGCCGTGCGGTGCGCTCCGCTCCGCCGTCACCCACTGAGAACCCGCCCATGCGCCTGCCCTCTCTCCGCTACGCCTTGCTGCCGTTATTCGCCACGCTGCTGCTGAGCGCCTGCCACGGCAAGGACGCAGCCTCGCAGCCCGGCGGCAGCACTCCGGAAGCGGCCTTGCAGGCCTCGATCGACCTGGTCAAGGCCGGTGATTTCAACGGCCTGTGGAAGCACGCATTGCCGCCGGCCGACTACGCCAACATGCGTGCGGACTGGAGCCATCACCAGCAGGATCAGCGACCGATCACGGCCGAGGATCGCGCCAAGTTCAACGAGACCATGCAGAAGCTCACCGGGCCGGACGCGGAGAACAAGCTGTACGCCGAACTGCAGCCGAAGCTGACCGGCATGGAACAGCAGTACAAAGATCAATTGCCGGTGCTGATCAGTGTCGGCGAGGCGCTGGTGAAAAACGGCGTCACCCAGAGCAAGACCCTCAGCGAGACCCAGAAGAGCCAGGTCACCAGCGTAGTCGACGTGCTGGTGCCGTGGGTGCAGCAGACCCCGTGGTTCGATCAGGCCAAGGCCAAGCAGGCGGTCGGTGTGGCCGTGACGACGGCGCGCAAACTGGATCTGAAAAATCCGGAGCAGCTGCGCACCATGGATTTCGACACTGCCATGGGCAGGTACTCGATCGCCTATGCCGGCCTCAAGCAGCTGCTGACGATCTACGGCCTGTCGGTGGACGACACCTTGAACTCGATCAAGCTCACCCCCGTTTCCAACAGCGCTGGCCATGCGGTGGTAAAGGTCGACTACAGCCTGCTCGGCAAGCCGCTGTCGACCGAGTCGAAGCTGGTGCAGCAGGACGGCCGCTGGTACAGCGAGGACATGCTGAACAACGCACGCAAGGCGCATCAACAGTTGAGTGAGCCTGCCGCCGGTGGCAGCGTCAGTGTGCCGGCCGATGCCAGCGCCACGGCAAAACAAGACTGAACAGCGCAGCCGTTAGAATAGACGGATGCCGAATATCTCCAACGCCGATTCCACCACCACTCGCCAGCGCGCGCCCTGGTGGTTCAACCTGGCCGGCCAGCTGCTGCAGCCGTGGGTGCGCATCCGCCGCGATCCGGCGGAACCGGCCACGCTGCTGCAGGCCGGTGTGCCGGTCTGCTATGTGATCGAGCGCGACGGTTTTTCCGACGCGCTGATCCTGCAACGCGCCTGCCGTGAGGCGGGTCTGCCCAATCCGATGCAGCCGCTGGCGGGCACCCGCCGCAAGCGTTCGGTGTTTGCGCTGGCGCGGCGCGACGGCTGGATCTTCGGACGCAATCGCCAGCGCGCACCGAACGAACCACTGCGGCAACTGGTGCGCTCGCTGGAAGGCGTGCCCGAGCGCGATATCCAGATCGTGCCGGTATCGATCTACGTCGGCCGCGCGCCGAGCCGCGATAGCGGCTGGTTCCGCGTGCTGTTCTCGGAAAACTGGGTGATGGTCGGCCGCTTCCGCCGGCTGCTGGCGCTGCTGCTGAACGGGCGCGACACGGTGGTGCACTTCTCCGCGCCGGTGTCGCTGCGCAGCGTGCTGAACGAGTCCGGCGAGATCACTCCCGAACGCTTCTCGCGCAAGATCGCGCGGGTATTGCGCACCCACTTCCACCGCATCCGCGCCGCGGTGATCGGGCCGGATCTGTCGCATCGGCGCACCGTAGTCGATGCCGTGCTGAATGCCGAACCGGTGCGTGCGGCGATCGCCGCCAGCGCGACCAAGGAAAAGATCAGCCACGCCAAGGCCTGGCGCAAGGCGCACAAGCTGGTACTGGAGATCGCCGCCGACTATTCGCATCCGGTGGTGCGTTCGGTCTCGTTCCTGCTGTCGAATTTCTGGAACAAGTTGTACGACGGCATCGCCATGCACCACTTCGACAAGGCGCGCGCCGCCGCGCCTGGCTACGAAGTGGTCTACGTGCCGAGCCATCGCAGCCACGCCGACTACCTGCTGATGAGTTATCAGCTGCACGTGTCCGGCGTGGTGGTGCCGCACATCGCCGCGGGCGCCAACCTCAACCTGCCGGTGATCGGGCCGATCCTGCGCCGCGGCGGCGCATTCTTCCTGCGCCGCAGCCTCAAGGGCAACGCGCTGTACTCGGTGGTGTTCAACGAATACCTGGCGCAGCTGATCGATCGCGGCGTGCCGATCGAATACTTCATCGAAGGCGGCCGCTCGCGCACCGGCCGGCTGCTGGCCCCGCGCGCCGGGATTCTGGCGATGACCGTGCGTGCGTTCCTGCGCGCGCCGCGACGGCCGGTGCTGTTCCAGCCGGTCTACATCGGTTACGAAAAACTGATGGAAGGCAAATCCTACGCCGGCGAACTCAGCGGCCAGCCGAAGGAAAAGGAATCGCTGTTCAACCTGCTGCGCGGCCTGAAGGTGCTGCGCCAGCGTTACGGCCATGTGGCGCTGAACTTCGGCGAGCCGATCGAGCTGAGCCCGCTGCTGGATGCGGCCAGTGCCGACTGGCGTGCCAGCACCCTCGCACCGGATGCCAAGCCGGAATGGCTGCGCGGTGTGGTGGACGATCTGGCCGTGCGCATCCAGATCAACATCAACCGCGCCGCCGACGTCAATCCGATCAATTTGCTGGCGCTGGCCCTGCTCGCAACGCCGAAGCACGCGATGGCCGAAAGCGATCTGCTGGCCCAGCTCGAATTGAGCAAGACGCTGCTGGAGGAATTGCCGTATTCGGACCGCGTCACGCTGACCCCGATGAATCCGGCCGCGATCATCGCCTACGGCGAGCAGATGGGCTGGATCCAGCGCGTGCAGCATCCGCTGGGCGACGTGCTGACCGTCGAAGGCGAGCAGGCGGTACTGCTCAGCTACTTCCGCAACAACGTGCTGCACCTCACCGCCGCCGCCGCATGGGTCGCCTGCTGCTTCCTCAACAATCGGCGCATGTCGCGCAGCTCGGTACTGCGATTGGGCCGGATCATCTATCCGTTCATCCAGGGCGAGCTGTTCCTGGCGTGGGACGGCGAAGGCTTCTGCACGCAGCTGCAGGCGACGATCGACTTCTTCGTGCGTCGCGGCCTGCTCGAATCCACCAACGACGGCCGTACCCTCGAACGCAGCGCGGGCCAGGAAGACAGCGCCTTCCAGCTCAAGGTGATCGCGCGCAGCCTGATCCAGGCGTTCGAGCGCTACTACATCACTATCGCCGCGCTGGCCAAGAACGGCCCGCACACGATGACCGGCGCGGAGCTCGAGAACGCCTGCACGCTCACCGCGCAACGACTGAGCCTGCTCAACGAACTGTCCGCACCGGAGTTCTTCGACAAGGCGCTGTTCCGCGGCTTCATCCAGAAGCTGCGCGAACGTCGCATCGTGTGGACCGACGACGCCGGCAAACTCGACTACGACAATGCACTGGAAGGCATGGTGCGCGATGCGCGGGTGATCCTGTCACGCGAGGTGCGCCATTCGATCCTCAAGATCACACCCGGCGGCAGCGAGAAGGAATCCGCCACCGGCGAAGCCTTGGGCGATGACGTGCCCGAGATCGCTGTGCTGCCGGAAGCCGCGTCGGCCGACCGCCGCAGTGTTGACAACGTGCCTGCGGATGCTTCCAGCGCGGACCTGCACCAGCGCCATGTCGATGCCGAGCATCAGGTGCATGCGCACCGCGAGGCCGCCGAAGAACCGCGACAATCCGATCTTCCTCTCTAAGCCATGCCGGCCTGAACACGGCCGGTCATCCGGTAGCATGCAAACATGAGCGAACAACCCCCCAAGACCACGCCGGATCCGACCACCCACTTCGGCTTCCGCGACGTGCCGGTCGGTGACAAGCAGAAGCTGGTTGGCCAGGTATTCACCTCAGTCGCACGCAACTACGACCTGATGAATGACCTGATGTCATTCGGCGTACACCGGTTGTGGAAGCGCCACTTCGTCGCCGTCAGCGGTGTGCGTCGCGGCGACCGCGTGCTGGATCTGGCCGGCGGCACCGGCGACATCGCCGCGCTGCTCAAGCCTGTCGTCGGCGAAGAAGGTGAAGTGGTGGTCGGCGACATCAACGCGGCGATGCTCGGCGTGGGCCGCGACCGCATGACCGACCGCGGCCTGGTCAGTGACCTGCGCTGGGCCCAGCTCAACGCCGAGGTGCTGCCGTTCCCGGACAACAGTTTCGATGCGGTAACCATGGCGTTCGGCCTGCGCAACGTCACCGACAAGGACAAGGCCCTGGCTGACATCTGCCGCGTGCTCAAGCCCGGCGGGCGCCTGCTGGTACTGGAGTTCTCCAAGGTGCAGAGTGAGACGTTCGGCAAGCTTTACGACTTCCACTCGTTCAAGATCCTGCCGAAACTCGGCCAGCTTTTCGCCGGCGATGCCGACAGCTACCAGTACCTCGCCGAGTCGATCCGCAAGCATCCCGATCAGCAAACCCTGAAAGGCATGATGGAACGCGCCGGGTTCGGACGCGTGGAAGTGCGCAACTTGAGCGGCGGTATCGTGGCGATCCATCGGGCGTACAAGTTCTGAATCCGGAGTGGCAGCGCGGCGCCATGACCGAGTGAATGGCCGTGACGGCGCTGGACAGCGCCCTATGGTTACCGCAGCATCGCGACTTCGGCCGACCACCAGAACCCGCGATGAGCACGAGTACCACTTCCCAGCTTGAACGACTGACCTTCTTCTCCGATGCGGTGTTCGCCATCGCCATCACCCTGCTCGTGATCGAGATCCATGTGCCTCGCCTGAGCACACTGGACGATCAGGCCTTCCTGCTGGCGCTGCACGAACTGCAGCCGAGCTTCACCGGCTTCATGCTGAGTTTCCTGGTGATCGGCGCGTTGTGGGTGGCGCATCATCGGGTATTCGGTATGCTGGCCGACTACAACCCGATGATCATGTGGCCGAACCTGGTGCTGCTGATGGCGGTGGCATTCATGCCGTTCGCCACCGCGCTGATGAGCTCGAATCCACTGGCCCGTGTGCCGGAGTTGTTCTATACCGCGACCTTGCTCATCGCCGGCCTGCTGCAGCGTCTGTTGTTCAGCCTCGCATTGCGCGTGCCCTATGTGCGATCCGACGTGTCGCAGGAGCAGGTCGCGGCGGCGCGCTGGCGTTCCTGGGGACTGCCGACCGCCGCCGCACTGTCGCTGGTGCTGGCCTGGTTCCATCCCGGCTACAACAATTTTCTGCTGATCGGCATTCCCGTGCTGGTGCGTGTGTACTCTGGCATCGGCCGCCATCGCGTCCTGCGCCAGAAGGCCCTCGCTACCAGTACCTAGATGGAGTCTGTATGACACGGGACTATCACCTCTTCGCGGGCTTGGCCGCCCTGCTCGGCTGGCTCGCGCTCGCGCTGCAGCTGCTGTTGTCGATCCAGCTGACAATCGCGAACGGGCAAGGTGCCTTGGCCGGGGTGTGGACCTATTTCGGCTACTTCACCATCTTGACGAATGTGCTGGCAGCGCTGGCGCTGACCGCCGCCGCACGCGGATCGCACGGAGCATTCAGCCGCTTCTTCACGCGGCCCGACGTGCATACCGCGATCGCGATGAGCATCGCCATCGTCGCGGCGATCTACAACCTGTTGCTGCGCCAGCTGTGGCAGCCGCAAGGCTGGCAGATCGTTGCCGACAACACCCTGCATGTGGTGATGCCGGCGCTGTTCCTGCTGTACTGGTGGCTGGCGGTGCCGAAGGCGGCGCTGCGCTGGCCGCAAGTCATTGTCTGGCAGCTGTATCCGACCGCCTATTTCACCTACGCGCTGATCCGCGGCGCGATGAACCATTGGTACCCGTATCCGTTTCTCGACGTCGCCACGCTGGGCTATCTGCGCGTGCTGATCAATGCCTGCGTGGTGTTGCTGGTATTCGTCGTGGTCGCGTTGCTGCTGGTCGCACTGGCGCGTTGGCAAGTGCGGCGTTCAAGCAAGACTGCAGCGCTGACGGCGCAACCCTGACGACGGCTGCGCGTCCGCTTCAGTTCACCGGTGCGCGCAGATCCGCAAGCAGAACGCCGGACTGCATCGCCTCATCATCGTGATCCGGATCGCGCCAGCTCTCCTGCAGAGCATCGGCATACCAGTGGCGCATGCTCGGTAACTCAAGCAGCCGTTGTGCGTAAGCGCTGGCCGCAGCGCCCAGCGTGAGGCCATAGGTCTGAATGCGGAAGGCTATCGGCGCGAAGAACGCATCGACAGCGCCGAACACATTGCCTGCCAGGAACGGGCCACCGAAGCGGGCCAGACCTTCGCTCCACAATTCGTCGATGCGTGCGATGTCGGCACGCAAGGCCGCCGGTAACGCATCGGGCAGACGGAGGCGTAGACCGCAGTTCATTCCGCAATGCGTACGCAGCGCGCCGAAGCCCGAATGCATCTCGGCGGCGGCGCAGCGCGCCCACGCGCGTGCTCGCGAATTGGACGGCCAGACGTCCGGATGGCGCTCGGCCAGGTATTCGGCGATCGCGAGTGAATCCCACACAACGGTGTCGCCGTCGCACAAGCACGGCACCTTGCCGTTCGGCGAGAACGCGCGGAACGCGCTCCAGTTCGATCCGCTGCCGGGCGCGAACGGCACCAGTTTTTCTTCGAACGGAATGCCGAGTTCGCTCAGCAGCAACCACGGCCGCAGCGACCAGGACGAGTAATTTTTATTGGCGATATGCAGCTCGTACATGTGCGGCCCTCTCAGTTCTGTTCACAGGTATCGGATGACGCCAGCACGACCGGCGCGGCGCGGCGACGCGCATTCGCCAGCACCACGCCGCCGACGGTGATCACGCCGCCGACCAGGGTCAGCGCTCCCGGCTGTTCGCCCAGCCACAGCCAGCCGATCAGCACCGCGATTGGCGGCGAGAAGTAGATGAAGCTGGAGACCTGCGAGGCCGAGGCCTGGCGCAGCGCGGCGTTCCACGCGAGGTAGCCGACGAAGGTCGGCGCGATGCCCAGCCACAACAGTGCTGCGATATGCGTCCACGGCGCGGTCGTCAGTGCCTGTGGCAGATGCAGTCCGAACGGCAGGGCGCCGAGCGTGCCCGCGAAGAACGTGAACGCGGTGACGCCGAGCATGCTGTTGCGCTCGAACAGCGGTTTCTGTCCCACCCAGTAGAACGCCGAGACAAGCACACTGACCAGCACCAGCGCCGCCATCGGTTCAAACCTCACCTGCTTGCCGCTGGCCAGCACCACCAGGATCACCCCGATCAGGGCCACCCCAAGACCGGCCAGCATGCGCGGCGACAGTCGCTCGCCCACCCACACCGCCGACACCGCCGCAGTGGCAGCCGGTATCAGCGAGATCAGGATCGACGCGGTGCCGCTGGCGATGCGCGTTTCGGCATAGTTGAGGCACAGGTGATACACAGTCAGACCGGCCACGCCGAGCAGCGCCAGCTGCGGCCAGTCGCGCCGTGCGGGCAACGGTATCCGTTTGACTACCATCAGCGCGGCAAAACACAGCGAACCGATGGCGAGGCGTGCCAGAGCCACTTCACCGGGCGTGAAGGAGGCCAACGCATAGGCGATCGCGGCGTACGCCGACGACCAGGTCAGCAGGGCAATGCCGATGTAGCTGAGCGCGCGGCCGTCGAGACGTTGAGCGGTATCCATGGGGACGGATTCCAAATGGGGAAGTGCGCATCCTAGTCTTGCCGAGCGTGCCGAGGAATAATGCATCGCATCGTATCGACGATGTTTCGCCAACGATCGGAACAAACAACGAGGTATCCCGCCTTGGAATCGAAAGTCATGGATACAAAGCCGGAACTGGACAGCAAAGACTGGCAGCTGCTGGAGGCGCTGCAGCTGGATGCGCGCCTCGGCTACGCCGAGCTGGGCCGCAAGGTGCGGCTGTCCGCGCCGTCGGTGGCCGAGCGGGTGAAGCGGCTGGAGGAAGCCGGCGTGATCAGCGGCTACCGCGCCACGATCAACCCGAAGCGGCTCGGCTACGGCATCAGCGCGATGATCCGGCTGCGCTGTGACGGCATCACCTGCGCGCGCATCGGCACCCTGGTCGAAGGCATTCCCGAAGTGCTCGAATGCCGCCGCCTCGCCGGCGAGGATTCGGCGCTGCTGCATGTGGTGGCGATGTCGATCAGCCATCTCGAATCCGTACTCGATCGCCTGCTGAAGACCGGCGCAAGCAACAGCACCACCACCCTGATCGTGCTGCAGACACCACACGAGCATCGCCCGCTGACCCGCGCGATGTGGAACGCGGCGCTCGCGATGTCGCGCGATGGATGATGTCTCCCAGGCATGATGCAGCTGCACCACGCTAACGACGGCATACCACGCGCCGTTCCCACCGGCTGACCTGATGACACACCAGACCACCGACAAACCATCCGCCGCGCCCGACGAAGCACCGCTCAACCCCGAGCGCCGTCGCCTGCTCGGCGGCATCGCCATCGCTGGTGCGGCGCTGACCCTGGGTGGCTGCGGCCCGATCGACGGCAGTCGCCCGACCATGGCCAACACGCAGGAACTGCCCGCCGCCGTACTCGACGCGCTGCTGCGCCAGCACATCCAGCAGGTGGTGGTGCTTTACGCGGAGAACCGCAGCTTCAACAACCTGTTCGCGCATTTCCCCGGACTGGCGCAACCGTTGAAGAATCTCGACGCACCCGAATACCGCCAGCGCGATCGCGACGGCAGCCTGCTCACCACCTTGCCGCCGATCTGGGGCGGGCTGGCGCCGCACGCGCAGACGGTCGACGGTCGTCACTACCAGATCGACGAACACGCGATCACCGGCCTGCCGAACCAGCCGTTCGCCTTACGCACACCCGCCGGCGAACTGCTGCCGCACGATGTCGTCACGCGCGACCTGGTGCACCGCTTCTACGAGAACCAGCTGCAGATCAACGGCGGCAAGAATGACGGCTTCGTCGCCTGGGGCAACACCGGCGCGATGGTGATGGGTCACTACGCCGACGGCGCGGCGAACCTGCAACTGTGGCAGCTCGCGCAGCAGTACACCTTGTGCGACAACTTCTTCATGGGCGCCTTCGGCGGTTCGTTCCTCAACCATCAATACCTGGCCGCGGCGCAGCCGCCGTTCTATCCGCAGGCGGACCAGGGCCCGGCGAAATTCCAGATCGCCGTGGTCGAAGGCGACGATCCCGCTGGCATCCGTCCGAAGCTGGCCGATGATTCACCAGCCAGCGCAATGCAGGGCCGATCGAAGTTCGCCGCGCCTGATGCGCTCACGCCGGATTTCTGGGCGATCAACACGATCGGCCCCGCGTACGCGCCTGCGTTCAGCCGCGACAAGCAACAGCCGCAACTGGCCGATGCGAGCAGCCCGAGTACCCTGCCCGCGCAAACCCATCTCACCATCGGTGACGTGCTGTCGGAAGCCAACATCGACTGGGCCTGGTATGCCGGCGGCTGGCAGCTTGCGCTGGACGGCCATGGCGACGGCGATCATCACGTGTTTCCGGAAGTGCCGAATTTCCAGATCCATCACCAGCCGTTCAACTACTTTCGCCAGTTCGCACCCGGCACGCCGGCGCGGCAGCAGCACCTGCGCGATGCTGGCGTGGGCAGCAGCGCCGGCAGCAATCATTTCATCGCCGCGATCGAAGCCGGCACGCTGCCGCCGGTGTCTTTCTACAAGCCGCAGGGCGATCTGAACATGCACGCCGGTTATTCCAGCGTGGCCGCAGGCGACCAGCATCTGGCGCAGGTGGTCGACGCGCTGCAGAAAAGTCCGCAATGGCCACACATGCTGGTGGTGGTCACGGTGGACGAAAACGGTGGCTGGTGGGATCACGTGGCGCCGCCGAAAGGCGATCGCTGGGGGCCGGGTTCGCGCATCCCCACGCTGATCGTGTCGCCGTTCGCGAAAAAGGGTTTCGTCGACCACACCATCTACGACACCGGCTCGATCCTGCGCTTCATCACCCGTCGCTTCGGCCTGAAGCAACTGCCCGGCCTCAAGCTGCGCGACGCCGCCATGATCGCCGCCGGTGGGCCTGCGCCCGGCGATCTCACCGCCGCCCTGCAATTCGACGCCAGCTGACCGCTGAATCACCGGACTATCCTCATGCGCGAGATGTACCCCGAGATCGAGCCGTACCAGACACACCGCATTGCGGTTGATCCGGTCCACACGTTGCATGTGGAGGAGTGCGGCAATCCCGCCGGTCTGCCGGTGGTGTTCCTGCATGGTGGTCCCGGCGCCGGCCTGGCCACCTACCATCGGCGCTTCTTCGATCCGGCCCGCTACCGCATCGTGCTGTTCGACCAGCGCGGTGCGGGCAAGTCCACTCCGTTCGCCGAACTCGCCGACAACACCACCTGGCATCTTGTCGCGGACATCGAGACCATCCGCGAACAGCTCGGCATCGAACGCTGGGTGGTGTTCGGCGGCTCATGGGGCTCGACGCTAGCGCTGGCCTACGCGCAGGCGCACTCCGAGCGCGTGCTGGGACTGGTGCTGCGCGGCATCTTCCTCGGCCGACCGCAGGAACTGCGCTGGTTCAACGAAGTCGATGGCGGCGCCGCGCAGATCTTTCCCGAACGCTGGGCACGTTTCCTCGACTTCATCCCGCTCGAAGAACGCGACTCGATGCTGGAAGCCTACTGGCGGCGCCTGACCAGCGACGACGAGACGCTGCGCCTCGCTGCCGCGAAGGCATGGAGCGCGTGGGAAGGCGGCAGCACTACCCTGCTGCACGATCCCGATGGCGGCGGCGATTTCGACGACCCGCACAAGGCGGTCAGCCTGGCCATCATGGAGGCCCACTATTTCCGTCACACGATCTTTCTCGAACCCGACCAGCTGCTGCGCGACATCGGCCGCATCCGGCACATCCCGACCACGATCGTGCATGGCCGCTACGACATCATCTGCCCGATGAAGAGCGCCTGGGATCTGAGCCAGGCATGGCCGGAAGCCGACCTGCACGTAGTGCTGGCCGGTCACAGCGCAGCTGACCCGGCGATCGTCGATCAGCTGGTGCGGGCGACGGATCGATTGGCCGATCGTTACGTCTGAATGTCATAGGACGAGGAGCGCAGATTGCGATTCAGGAACACACTGCGCGCCTCCATCATGCCCATGCCAGGCTTATGCGGAATCACTCAACGGAACTGAGAATCACCGATGCTTATTTTGATCACTGGCGCCTATGGCTTCATCGGTGCGCATATCGTCGCAGCACTGATAGCTTCCGATCATGAAGTCATTTGCGCCGTGCGCGAGGCGCGTACCGACACGAGGTTCCCTGGGATCAAGACCGTTGCCTGCGACATGGCGCGCGACATCCATATCGAGAACTGGCTATCCCGCCTGGATGGCGTCAATGCCGTCGTGAATTGCGCCGGCATCCTGCGCGAACACGGCGTCGATACGTTTGCGACGGTGCATGAACAAGCACCGCTCGCATTGTTCCGCGCCTGTCAACAGTTAGGTATACGACGGGTGATCCAGATTTCCGCACTCGGCAGCAGCACCGACGGCGAGTTCATCGCCTCCAAGCATCGCGGCGACGAAGCACTTGCCACGCTGGATCTGGACTGGTTGGTGCTGCGCCCTTCGCTGGTCTACAGCCCGCGAGGCTCCTACGGCGGCACCTCGCTGCTTCGCGGACTGGCTGGACTACCTTGGGTACTGCCGCTGCCGAGCCACGGCAAGCAGCGGGTGCAACCGATCGCCGCGGAAGATGTTGGCGCAGCGGTCGTGGCTGCGCTGGCACGACCGCAGTGCCATGGTGAGGTGCTCGAACTGGTCGGACCCGAGGTTATGACCTTGCGCGACTACCTGCTGGCCTGGCGACGCTGGTTGGGTTTCGGCCCCGCACGGATGCTGACCGTTCCCACTACATTGGTCCGCGTTGCTGCAACACTCGGCGAACATCTCGGCAATGGTCCGTTGGGTCAAACCATGATGCGTATGCTTGACCGCGGCAATATCGGCGCACCACATGCCGTCGCACGCCTACGCGAATACCTCGGCCTGATCCCACGCTCACTCTCGCGAACACTCGACGAGACGCCCAGCGAGGTACAGGATCGCTGGCACGCACGATTGTATTTCTGGCTACCCGCGCTGCGCGTATCGATCGGACTGCTGTGGATCGGCTCCGGCGTGGTCGGATGGCTGACATCATTGATCAACGTGACGACTGCAACACCCAGCAGCACGATTCCTGCAACCACTCTTCTCGTACTCGCAAGAGTTACCGGCACTGCGGATCTGCTGCTTGGCGTGTTGTGCCTGATGCGCTGGCGACCACGCCTCATACTGGCACTCATGCTGCTGATGCTGCTCGGCTACACGATAGGCATCGGTATCCTATGGCCGGCACACTGGCTCGATCCGTTCGGTGGCCTTTTGAAGAACCTGCCGCTGATCGCCGCACTCGCTATCCTGCTGGCCACGGACGAGCGCCGATGAATGCTTACGTTCTGTTGAAGACCGTGCATATCCTCTCGTCCACACTGCTGTTCGGTACTGGCTTGGGCACCGCGTTCTTCATGTGGTTCACCCACCGCACCGGCCAGATTGCCGCCATTGCGACGGCGACGCGATTGACCGTTCAAGCGGATTTCCTGTTCACCCTGCCGGCGGTGATCGTGCAGCCGCTGTCGGGGTTTCTGCTGATGCGGCTGATGGGCTTCGATCTGCACACGCCCTGGCTGCAGGCCAGCATCGCGTTATACGCACTTGCCGGTGCATGCTGGCTACCCGTGGTATGGCTGCAATGGCGGGCGTGCAACCTAGCCAATGCCGCCTTGCGCGAAGGTACGCCTCTGCCACCGGCCTACCATCGCTGCATGCGGATCTGGTTCGTGCTGGGTTGGCCGGCCTTCCTCGCGGTGATCGCCATCTTCTGGCTGATGGTGGCCAAACCGCCACTGTGGCGCTGAATACCGGCCGCATGCCCGATTGATCGCAACATCAAGTCGCCCGCAAGAAACGGATATTGCATACCATCCGCGACATTCAGTATCGACATCTCCCACCCACAGGAGCATCGCGTGCTGACGTTATTCGACTACCTGCCCTCGCAGAACGCATGGAAAGTGCGCCTGCTGCTGAATCATCTGAGCCGGCCGTATCACATGGTGCCGATCAGCATTTTCGAGGGTGAAGGCAAGACCGCGGAGTTCCGACGCATCAGCCCGACCGGTACGGTGCCAGCGATCCAGCTCGACGACGGCCGCGTGCTGGCCGAGTCGAACGCGATCCTCACGTATCTCGCTGATGGCACGCCGTATCTGGCTAGCGATCCGTTCGAGCGTGCGAAGGTGCAGCAATGGCTGCATTTCGAGCAGGAGCGGGTGGAGTCGGTGATTGGCACGCTGCGGCACTGGACGATGACCGGCAAACTGGCGCGTCGTTCGGCCGAAATGATCGAAGCGAAGCGCGGTGCCGCCGTGCGATCGCTGGGCATTCTGGAAAACGAACTGTCGACCCGATCCTTCATTGCCGGCGACCGCTACAGCATCGCCGACATGGCGATGTTCGCCTACGCCAGCCGCGCTGGGGAGGCCGGGCTTTCGCTGGAGCCGTATCCCAACTTCCGTGCATGGATCGCGCGGGTCGAGGCGCAGCTGGGCTTTCTTGCCACCATGCATCCGTATGCGATCGATCCGCATTCGAGCAAGGAGTTGCCCTAACCCAGCTTTCGCCACGGGCGGCTGGAGCAAAGGCAATGGCATACTCGGCGCTTTCCGGCCCGAGAGTTCCCCCATGCGTCTGCTCCCCGCCCTTGCCATCGGCACGCTGATGCTGCCGCTGGCCGCCCATGCCACCGACCCGAATTCCTACGCGCAGCCCGACCAGGTGCGTGTGACCCATCTGGATCTCGATCTGAAGATCGACTTTCCACAGCGGCAGCTCGATGGCCAGGTCACGCTGAAGCTGGACTGGAAGAATCCCAAGGCGCAGTCGCTGGTGCTGGATACGCGTGACCTGAAGATCGCGAAGATCGAAGCGCTCGGCAGTGACGGCAAGGCCACACCGCTGAAATATGCCTTGGCACCGCGCGACAAGCAGCTCGGTAGCAAGCTGACGATCGCCACTCCGAAGCGCCCGACGCAGGTGCGCATCCTCTACACCACTTCGCCCGAAGCATCTGGCCTGCAATGGCTGACCCCTGCGCAGACGGCGGACAAGAAATTGGCGTTCATGTTCTCGCAGTCCGAGTCGATTCATGCGCGCTCGTGGGTGCCGCTGCAGGATTCGCCGGCGATCCGTTTCACCTACGACGCGCACGTCAGCGCACCGAAGGACGTGCGCGTGGTGATGAGCGCGATCAACGACGCAAAGCATCCGCTGAATGGCGACTTCAGCTTCGATCAGCCACATCCGATCCCGTCCTATCTGCTGGCGATCGGCGCGGGCAACATCGCGGTGAAGGAGACCGGAGCGCGTTCGGCCGTCTATGCGGAGCCGTCGATCGTCGACAAGGCCGCGCACGAATTCGAGGACACCGAGAAGCTGATCGCCACTACCGAGCAGTTGTACGGCCCGTACGCGTGGGGCCGCTACGACATCCTGGTGCTGCCGCCGTCGTTCCCATACGGCGGCATGGAAAACCCGGACATGACGTTCGCCACACCGACCGTGCTGGTCGGCGACAAGAGCCTGGTTTCGCTGGTTTCGCATGAGCTGGCGCATTCGTGGTCGGGCAACCTGGTGACCAGCGCCGCCTGGCGCGACATCTGGCTCAACGAAGGCTTCACCACCTACGTGCAGGGCCGCATCACCGAAGCAGTCTATGGCAAGTCGCTGGCCGACGAGGAAGCGTTGCTGTCCGCCCGCGCCTTGCAAAAAGATATCGGCGCGATGCCGGCCAATTCGCAAAAACTGGCGCCCGATCCGCGCGGCTTGGGTGGCGACGACGCGCTGTCCGACGTGGCTTACAGCAAGGGCTCGTGGTTCCTGCGCACGCTGGAGCAGCGCTACGGTCGCGCGGCGTTCGACGACTACCTCAAGGGCTACTTCAATCACTTCGCCTGGCACAGCATCAGCACCGAGCAGATGCTTGACTACATGAAGCCGAACCTGATCGAGAAATATCCTGGCAAGATGAGCTGGGATGAAGTGCAGGCATGGGTTTACGGCACCGGCATCCCGAAAGATGCACCGCTGCCCGACTCGCCGCGCTTCAACACGATCGACCAGGAACGCACCGCGTTCCTCGCGGGCACGCTGGCCGCCGACAGGCTCGATGCGAAGGGCTGGAACACGCAGGAGTGGATGTACTTCCTCGACCGCCTGCCCGACGTCGCGCCGCTGGACAAACTGCAGCAGCTCGACGCTGCCTGGCATCTCACCGGCACACCGAACGCGGAGATCGGCATGCGCTGGTACAGCCACGCGATCGCCGCCGGCGACAAGGCCGTCTGGACCGCCGCCGCTGAACACATGACGCGGATCGGCCGGCTTTATCTGACCACACCGCTGTACGCCGCGTTTGCGAAGACACCGGATGGGTTGGCCTATGCCGAGCAGGTCTATGCCAAGGCCAAGGCCGGCTATCACCCGCTGACCCAGCAGGCTGTTGAGTCAGTTTTTGCCTCGGCAAAAACTGCACATAAGTAAGCTTGAGACCTCCTCTGCCTTGCAGGGGAGGGAGCATCGCCCATCGCGACCCAACCAAGAATCCATCATGCCGCCATCAACCAACTCCACCATCCCACTCTGGAAACGCATGCTGTTCCGCCGGCTGAAATTCCTGGCGTACCTGGTCGGTTTGCTGATCATCGTGCTGGGTGGCAGTTACCTGTTTGCGCCGCAGTGGCTGATGCAGGCGAATTTCGCGCGCGAAGCGATGGTCGCGCATCTGGACAAGCACTCGGTGCAGGCCGGCGATACGCGCTGGGTCTACTACGAAGGTGGCGACGGCCCGACCATCGTGCTGCTGCACGGCTTTGCCGCGAACAAGGAAGTCTGGCTGTCGATAGCCAAGCTGCTCACGCCGCACTTTCACCTGATCATTCCCGATCTGCCCGGTTGGGGCGAGTCCTCACGCGTGACGGACGCCAGCTACAACATCGACGCCCAAGCCGCGCGCGTGGATGCATTCGTGCAGACCCTGCGGCTGCCGCGCTTCGTGCTGGTAGGCCACTCGATGGGCGGTGCGGTCGCTGCTGCGTACGCCAGCGAGCATCCCGAACATGTCGCCGAGCTGGCGCTGATCGATGCGTTCGGCCTGAAAGCCACGCCGAATGCGTTCGAGCGCGATGCGCTGGCCGGCAAGGATCCGTTCGTGTTCGACGACCGTGCCGGCTTCGCACGCGCCAGCGCGCTGGCGTTCGAAAAACCGCTGAGCCTGCCCGGTCGCCTTGTCGATGTGCTGGTCGAACGCAACCGGAAAGATCACGCCTTCATCGAGCGTACTTTCAATGAATTGCGCCAGCCGTCGCAGTACCTTGCCGTGCAGAACCGGCTCGGTCAGCTGAGCATGCCGGTGCTCGGCTTGTGGTGCCACGACGACCGGATCACCGACATTTCCGCCCAGGACAGCCTGCGCAACGGCCTGACCGCCGCCAGCGCGATCAGCACCAGCACCATCAACGGCTGCAACCACATGCCGATGCTGGAAAAACCCGAGCAAACCGCGCAAGTCCTCACCGGATTCGCGCTGTCGCACTGAACTGCCGGCGCCTGATCGGGTCATTCGGTCACGTGAGGGTCAGCCACCTGCTGCACATCATTGTGAATTGGTGATGACAACATGGGACAATGGGCATCTGATCCCGCGGCCAGGTGGGCCTTCTTGCATGAATTACGGAACAATGCAGCGACCGATGAAGCAAAACCTCTTGCGCTCAGGTGTGGATGCGATTGTGCGGATGTCGAGCACCCGCGCGAACTACTGGGCCGAACTCGGCGTGGACACCACGCTGGGCCTGCTGCTGGTCGTCGCAGGCTGGCGGCTGCATGCCGGCAGTCCGTTGACCGCGCTGCTGGCCATCGGGCTGGGCCTGTTCGCCTTCAGCTTCATCGAGTATTTCTTTCACCGCTGGATGTTCCACACGCGGGTCCCGCTGTTCGAACAGGGCCATCGCACGCATCATGAGCAGCCGCTGGGTTACGACTCGCTGCCGTTCTTCCTGCCCGCGGTGGTACTGCTCACCCTGGCCGGCCTGTTTGTGCTGGTCATGCCCACGGGTTTCGCCCTGCTGATGGCCGGCGCGATCACCTTCGGCTACATCATCTACGGACTGAGCCACTTCATCATCCATCACGTCCGCTTCAAGCATCCGTGGCTGCGCCGCTGGGCCGGTGCCCACCACGTGCACCACTATCACCCGGACAGCAACTTCGGCCTCACCACTCCGTTGTGGGACGTACTGCTGGGGACTCGTTACGTGCGGCAAGCCCGGAAAATCTGACCGAAGCCGGGAGAAACCCCGCGTATCGGCACCTTCATCCCGGTTGTGATCAATCGGCGACGTCGTCGATCAGCCGGTCGAGTTCCGACTTGAGGATGGCGCCGTGCTGGCGCAGCCAGTCGCGCTGCTCGCGCCAGTCCGGAAACAGGTTTTCGACCTGCGTCCAGAATCGCGGCGAATGGTTGCGCACCTTGAGGTGGCACAGCTCGTGCACCAACACGTAGCGCAACGCGGCCGGTGGCGCCAGCGCCAGCGCCAGATCGAGGTTGATGCGGTCGCGCGTATCTAGACTGCCCCACAGGCTTTTCATCGGACGGATCTTCAGCGCGGTCGGCGCCAGCCCCAGCTGTGGCACGTAGCTGGCCAGCCAGCGCGAGACGTCGCGGCGGATCAACGCTTCCAGATGCGAGGCGAGCAGGCCGCGCGCAATCGGCAGCGCACGCGTATGCGGACGCGGGATCACCAGGGTCAGCCCGGTCTCATGCGGTTCGATCTTCGGGTAGGCGCCTTCGGCCCAGTCCAGCTCGGCCAGTTCACCGCGCAGCGGGAAGGTGCACGGATAACCCACGCGCAGCGGCGGCAACGGCTTCACGATCAGGTTCAGCTCGTCGAGCTTCTGCTCCAACCAGTCGGCATGGCTGCGCAGGAATGCACTGACCTGGGCCGGGTGGGTGCCGCTGGGGTAAGTCACCCGCGCGCCCTTGGCGGTGATCGTCAGACGCAGTCGGCGCGCACGCGGATGGGCAGCTTTCAGCACGCGGATGATGCTGCCGCCCACCGTCGCCAATTCCAGCCAGTCGCCTTCCAGATGCTGCGCCATGAGCCTGCCGTCGTACCTCGGCCAAGTGTTTTCTGCAATGGAATCCGCTGCGCCGGAAAGCGAGCGGATGACCAGTATGCCGTGCCCGGATGACTTGTGGTGTGGATTTTTTGTTCAGCTTTCCGCAGGCCGCGGCAAGCCAAACCACTCCTCTAGTTTGCCCAGCAACCGCTCCAGTTCCAGCGTCAGCAGGGCAAAACTGGCGTCCAGCTCAGCCTGGGCGTCCTGCTGGCTGTCGCCCAGCTCGTCCATCACCACATCCAGGAACTTCAGCTTGCGGACGATCAGGTCCTCGCCCAGCACGAAGCTGATGCGATCGTCGAACGTGAGGCCCAGCATGAACACCTGTTTGCCGTTGCGCAGGTGCTCCTTGACCTCTTCGGCGTCCAGATCCTGTCGACGGCAGCGGGCGATCGCACCGGTGGCAGTGGCCGGGTCGCGCAGTTCGCATTCGTCGCCCAGGGTCAGCCCGGCCGGCGGGTTGCCGTTGGCCAGCCAGTCGGTCATCAACACTCGCGGACCTTCTTCCGGCGCCAGCGGTACCGCTGGGAAGCTGCCCAGCGCCTCGCGGATCTGGGTCAGCGCGTTCTCGGCCGACTTGCGACTGGAGGTGTCCAGCACCAGCCAGCCGTTTTTCTTGTCGACATAGGCGGACATCCGCGAGTTGCGCACGAACGCGCGCGGCAACAGCTCGGTCAGCAGATCCTCCTTGATCCGCTTGCGCTCGCGGCCGCCGACCTTGCGGCCTTCTTCCTCGGCGATCTTCTGCACCTTGCGATGCAGTTCGTCGTTGATCACCGCGGCCGGCAGCAGCTTGTCTTCACCGCCCACGGTGAGCAGGGTGCACTGCTTCACCGTATGCGTGAGTGGCTCGCCCTCGCCGCGACCGACCGGCGGCACGAAACCCTTGGTGAACATTTCCAGCGGTCCGCATGGACGCAGCCGGTGCTCGGCCAGTGCATCGTCGAGGCGGCTCAGATCAGTGGCAACGGCGGGAGAAAAACGGAACAGCGTGAGGTTGCGAAAAAACATTCAAGATCCGGATGAGAGTGCCGCCCGAAGGCGAGATTTGCCTTACCGTCATTCCTGCACAGACCGGAATGACGGCGTCATGGTTGTCGAAAGAGGATCAGCCGCTGACTGCCGCTACGGCGGCAGCCACGGTATCGAGGTTGCTGCGGTTGAGCGCGGCCACGCAGATGCGGCCGCTGTCGAGTGCGTAGATCGCGTACTCGTCGCGCAGCCGGTGTACCTGCGCCTTGCTCAGGCCGGAATAGGAAAACATGCCGGCCTGCCGGTTGATGAAGCTGAAATCCGGCGCGCCGAGTGCGGCCAGCCTGTCGACAAAACCCGCACGCATCGCGTGGATGCGCGAGCGCATCTCGCCCAGCTCCTGCTCCCAGCGTGCACGCAGCTCGACGCTGCCGAGCACGCCGGCGACCAGGCTGGCGCCATGCGCCGACGGGCTGGAGTAGTTCGCGCGGATGGTCTGCTTGATCTTCGACAGCAACCGCGCTGCTTCGTCGCGATCGGCGCCGACCATCGACAGCGCACCGACCCGCTCGCCGTACAGCGAGAACGATTTGGAGTACGAGTTGGCCACCACGAACGCCTCGATCCCCGACGCTGCGAGCAGACGCACGGCAGTCGCATCATGCTCGATGCCCTGGTCGAAACCCTGATAGGCCATGTCGATGAATGGCAGCAGCCGGCGTTCCTGCAGCAGCGCGATCACCTGCTGCCACTGCGCCACGTCCAGATCGACACCGGTCGGGTTGTGGCAGCACGCATGCAGCAGCACCACGGTACCCGGCTCCAGCTTGCCCAGATCCTCCAGCATGCCGGCGAAATCCAGGCCATGGCTGGCCGCATCGTAGTAGCGGTAGTCGAGCAGCTCGAAACCGGCAGTGCGGAACACCACATGATGGTTGCCCCAGCTCGGGTTGCTGATCGCGATCTTCGCGCCGGCGCCGGCGACCTGCTTCAGCAGGTCGGCCGCCACGCGCAGCGCGGCGCTGCCGCCGATGGTCTGCGCGGTCGCCACCCGGCCGGCCGCCAGCAGCGGCGATTCGGCACCGAACAGCAGCTGCTGGGTGAGCTGGTTGTATGCCGGCAAGCCGTCGATCGGCAGGTAGCCGCGCGGTTTGCCTGCCGACACCAGCGCCTGCTCCACTTCGTGCACCGTCGGCAGCAGCGGGATGCGGCCCTGCTCGTCGATGTAGATACCCACGCCCAGATTGATCTTGCCCGGACGCGGATCGGCCAGATAGGTCTCGGTCAGACCCAGGATCGGATCGCCCGGGGCCATTTCAACGGATGCAAAGAAGGACACGGTGATTACTCGGCAGGTGGTGTGGAAAGGTAGGGGGTGTTCAAGCTTGCGCGGCCGCTGTCTCATCCGCTGCGTCGGTCATCCATGCCGACGTTTCCGCCGGCGACGCACCCAGACTGAAATCGAACAGTGTGCGATCGGCCAGTTGCGAGGGTGACACATGGGCCAGCGCACGGAAGATATTCTCGCTGCGACCGGGCTGCAGTTGCTCCCACTCGGCCAGCATGCGCTGCACCGCCTTGCGCTGCAGGTTGTCCTGCGAGCCGCACAGGTTGCACGGGATGATCGGGAACTGCTGCTGCGCCGCGTACTCGGTGATGTCGCTTTCGCGGCAATATGCCAGCGGCCGGATCACCACATGACGGCCATCGTCGGAACGCAGCTTCGGCGGCATCGCCTTCAGCTGCGCCTGATAGAACATATTGAGGAAGAACGTGGCAAGGATGTCGTCGCGATGATGACCAAGCGCGATCTTGGTGATGCCGTTGGCCGCCGCCCAGCTGTACAGCGCGCCGCGCCGCAGCCGCGAGCACAGACTGCACATGGTTTTGCCGGCCGGGATCACCCGCGTCACCGTGCTGTAGGTGTCCTGCTCGATGATGTGGAACGGCACGCCGCGTGCGCTGAGGTAATCCGGCAGCACGTGTTCGGGAAAATCTGGCTGCTTCTGGTCCAGGTTCACCGCGATCAGCTCGAAGCGCACCGGCGCCTTCGCCTGCAGCTGCAGCAACAAGTCCAGCAAGGTGTAGGAGTCCTTGCCGCCGGACAGGCACACCATCACCTTGTCGCCGGCCTCGATCATGCCGAAATCGCCAATCGCCTGGCCGATCTGGCGACGCAGGCGCCGGGCCAGTCTGTCGGCCTCGGCGGCTGGCGTGCGGACAAATTCGGGCTGGGCGGACATAACGGCCAATCGGACGGAAAGAACCCCCATTGTAGCGGGCTCCTCGCCCGGCTTCCGAACGGGCAAACGGCGTTAGACTAGGGGAACCGCCCCCAAACCGCCGCTATCGCCATGCAGGTTCAGGATCACGCTGAAATCGTCCATCTGCTCGCCGAGCTGAGGATGGAGCATCGTGACCTCGATGCAGCGATCGATCAGCTGGCTACCGCGATCGGCCGCGATGAACTGCAGTTGACCCGCCTGAAGAAACGCAAGCTGCTGCTGAAAGACAACATCGCCCGACTCGAGAGCAAGCTGATCCCCGACCTCGACGCCTGAGCCTTGCCCGCCGGAATGCCGATGAACCATCTTGCACCGACCCGCCTGCACGACGAACACGTCGTGCTGGAACCGCTGAGCCTCGACCACGTGCCGGCGCTTGAAGCCGCCGCCGCCGACGGCGAACTGTGGAAGCTGTGGTTCACCAGCGCACCCGCACCGGGCCAGGCCCGCGGCTATGTGGAAAAAGCCCTGCAGGGTCAGGCCGACGGCCTGATGTTGCCGTTCGCCGTGCGCGAGACATCCAGCGGAGAGATCGTCGGCACCACCCGCTATTACGACATCGTGCCCGACTTGCCGCGCCTCGCGATCGGCTACACCTGGTACGCGAAACGCTGGCAGAAAAGCCACCTCAACACCGCCTGCAAGCGGCTGCTGTTGCGGCATGCGTTCGAAGCGCTGGGCTGCGTGGCGGTGGAGTTCCATACCGACCATCGCAACCTCGATTCACAGCGTGCCATCGAACGTCTCGGCGCCCAGCGTGAAGGCGTGTTGCGCGCGCACAAGCGTCGCCCCGACGGTAGCCTGCGCGATACGGTCTGCTACAGCGTCCTGGCTGGCGAATGGCCCGACGTGCAGCGCTGGCTGGGCATGCGGCTGCAGCGCCTGACTTCGCAGTCGTAATAGCGCGATTCCGAGTGCGGAAGCGACCAAAGTCGCTTCCGCAAAAGCCGTCTTGCTCAGAGCAGTCGATTGACCAGCCGATCGAGCCGGGTGCGATTGAGTCGCTTCAGCTGCTTGCGCACCAACGCCGGATAATGCCGTGGACTTTCCAGCGCCTGGTAATCGGATAGCCGCGTGGCATGCCGTTTCAACGCCGTCCACTCAGCCTGATGTTTTGCATGCAGCAGGCGCGCGGGGTCGCGCAGCACCAGGCCGTTCTCCAGATCCAGCGCCCACGCACGCGGGTTGAGGTTGTTGCCCGTCAGCACGGCTACGTCGTCGTCGACGAACAGGCCTTTCAGGTGATAGCTGTTGTCGCCGTCACGCCACAGGTGGATGTTCAGCTGGCCGCTGTCGATCTGCCGGCGATGCGCGCGCGCGAAGCGGCGCAGGTTGTTTTCGTACAGATACGGCAGCAGGCCGATCGTCTTGAACGGCTGCCCCGGCGAGATGTAGAAATCGTTGGCGGTCTTGTCGCCGACCATGATGTCGATCTCGCAGCCGCGGCGCAGCAACTGACCGAGCACGACACGCACCGGCTTGGGCAGATTGAAATACGGCGTGAGCAGGATCAGCCGCTCGCGCGTGCCGCGCAGCAGCGCCAGCAAGGCATCATTGAGTGCGTTGTCGCTGCGGCCGAAGCCGAGCAGCGGCGTCACCGCCACATCGGCCGGACCCGGCGTCTCGCGCGGAACGTCGTAGCTGGCACTCTGAAGGTCTTGCCGTAATTCGCGGATCGCCGGCTGCAGCATGCGGGTGGTGGGCACTTCCGTCACATTCAATCGACGCACGGCCTCGCTGTCGACGAAATGGCGCTGCACGAACGCCGCCATCGTGTCGGCCAGCCCGCGATGCCGCAGCAGGTGATAGCGGTCGAGACGATAACGCCCGTGCCGCACCAGGTAGACGTCGTTGAGGCTGGCCCCGCTGTACAGCACGGCGTCGTCGATCACGAAACCCTTCAGGTGCAGCACGCCGAACAGTTCTCGGTTCTGCACCGGCACGCCGTAGATGTCGATGCCGGCGCCGAGCCGCGCGGCGTACTCGCGATACATCCCCGCATTGCCCTCGCTTTTCTGCTTGCCGATCAGGCCGCGTTGCGCGCGATGCCAGTCGACGAAGACTGATATCTGCAGCGCCGGATGCCGCGCCTTCGCCGCATACAGCGCATCGAGTACCTCGCGACCACCGTCGTCGTCCTGCAGGTACAGCGTGACGATCACGATGCGCCGGCTGGCCTGCGCGATGAGTCGCAGCAACTCGCACCGGAATGCAGTCGGATCAGGCAACACCTCGATGGCGCTGGCCGGCACCGCGAGGAACGGCAGCGCATCCAGCGGCGAGGATGCCTTCGGCTTCCGCCGGAAGGGCAGCATGCGTCGCGCGAGGCGAGCGGGTGCGGTGATCAACTTGTTCATGGCGACATCGATGTACGGCAGCGCCCATCATCGCAAACCCGCACGGATGCGCCTACCGGCAAGTTTGCCGGCGCGCGGAAGCCTGTGTGCCGGCTAGGCCGGCCGTACCTCGACCGTCGTGGTCATGCCGGCGGAGATCGGTGATGCCACGGGCGATGCTTTCGTGCGGTGCAAATACGCACGCAAACCGCACAAAAAAGGCGCCCCGAAGAGCGCCCCTGGAATTCAGGTGTGGCCGCCGCTCAGCCGCCGTGCACCGGAAAGGTCTGCGCGTTGCCGGGCGCGCTGCTCGGCTTGGCCGGCGCATGCGGAGCTGACGTCGGCGCGATCTGATGCGCACCGCACTGGTAGGCACCCCACGGTTGCGAGCCGTTGGCCGGTTCGGCCAGCGGCTTGATGGTGTCGGCATGCATCTCCGCCGCCTGATTGCGCGCGAGCACTTCCAGCTCATCGCGCACGGTGATGGTGTTGCGATCGACCGGACCGACGTGATCCATCACCGACACGGTGACCTTGCCCAACTCGCGGCAGGCGGACACATCGCCGCTCCAGGCGGTACGCACGTTTTTTGCGGCATCGTCCATCGTGATGCCCCAGCTGCAGGCGCTCAGCAACAGAACGGGGACGAGCAACAACAGGGACTTGCGCATGAAAGGCTCCGCGGTGACATGAAAGAAAAGGCCGGACCGTTGCCGGCCCGGCCTCCATCCTAGCGCGGGGATATGCCGGCGTGCTGTACGCCGGCTTACTTCCTCACTTCACCAGCTGACCATCGGCATCGATCACCTTCACCTCGCCGAGGTTCAGTGCGCGCACCGGCGCCTCGATCTTGCTGAGATCGCCGACGATTACCCAGGTCATTGCCGCAGGCTGGACGATTTCCTTGATTGCCGTCTCCGCGGCTGCAGGAGTGACTGCTTCCAGACGCGACTTCAAGGTCTGCACGTAATCGTCCGGACGGTCGTACTGCACGATGCCGCTGATCGCACCGAGCACGGCACCGGTGGTTTCGTAGCTGCCCGGCAACGCACGCACACGCTGATCCTTGATCTTGGCAATCTCGGCGGCGGTCAGCGGCTTGTCGCCGATCACGGCACGCGCTTCCTTGAGTACCTCGTTGGCCGACTCGGCGGTCTTGTCGGTCTGCACCGGCGCAAAGAACAGGAATGGCCGCTGGCCTTGCGCATCCATCAGCATGCTGTTTGCGCCATAGGCCCAGCGCTTGTCCTCGCGCAGGTTCATGTTCAGACGCGAAGTGAACGTGCCGCCAAACGCGCCGTTCGCCGCCTGGATCGCCAGATTGTTGTCGGCGCGGGTGGAGGGCGCCAGCAGCCCGGCGAGAATCAGCGACTGCGGTGCATCGGCCCGGTTGATCAGGAACACCCGCGGCTTGGCCTGCGCCGCAACCGCAGCGATGTTCTTCTTCGGCACTGCCGTAGCAGGAGCTTTCCAGTCACCGAACGCGGCATCCAGCTGCGGAATGATCTGCGCCAGAGTGGTGTCGCCGGCAACCAGGATCTTCACGTTGTCCGGGCGCAGCCAGTCGCGCTGGAACGTGACCAGATCAGCGCCGGTCAACGCCTTGATTTCGCTCTCGCTGCCCGAGCCGGTGAACGGGATGCCATAGGCGTGATGATCGCCATACAGCAGCGGTGGCAGCGTGCGCAGGGCCAGGCCGGTGGGCTCGGTTTTTTCCTGCGCAATACCGGCCAGCCATTGACCGCGCACGCGGTCGATGTCCGCCGCCTTGAACGCCGGGTTGCGCACGATATCGGCAAACAGGCTCATCGAAGGCTGCAACTGATCGTTCAATGCATTGAGCGATGCGACGCACGTATCCAGACCGCAGCCCACATTGGTGATCGCACCCAGCCGCTGCCTGCGCTTGGCCACTTCCACCGAATCGAGATCCTTGGTGCTCTCGTTCATCAGGCTGGAGGTGAAACTGGCGGTGCCGAGCTTGCGGCCCTGATCGGAGGCGTAGCCCGCATCGAACAGCAACTGCACCTGGGTCACCGGAATGGTGTGGCGCTCGGCCAGGATCACCTCGATGCCATTCTTCAACTTGCCGCGTTCGAGCTTGGGAAAGCTCAACTCGGGAAACTGGCTGACCTGCGGCACGCCAGCGCTGCGATCGAGATCGGTCTTGCTCACGCCATAGGCATGCGCGGCCGGCAGCTTCGGCTGTGGTCGACCTGTCGCCTCACCCAAGGCGACGACCTTGGCGTCCTCGACGGCCGGATCGAAACCCTTGCCGGCCGGCAGCACGGTAAGCAGGTAATCGCCCTTGCTCAGCCACTTGTCGGACGCCGCCTTGACGCTGGCAATGCTGGCCGCTTCGGCGCGTTCGAGATCCTTCTTGTAGGCGCCCGGGTCGCCACGATAGACCTGACCTTCGGCCAGGATCACCGCCTTGCCGCCGAACCCGCCGACCTTCTCCAGGCCACGCACGAAGCCGGCGCGGCTGGCCACCTTGGCGCGATCGAGTTCATCCTGGGTCGGACCGCTGGCGAGGAACTTCTTCAGCTCCTCATTGATCACCGCCTCGACCTTGGCCGGGTCGACGCCCTGCTTCACATCGGCCTGGATCTGGAACTGGCTGGCCAGCGCGAATTCGCTGATGCCGGCAGAGATATCGTCGACCAGCTTGTCCTGGTAGACGAGGCGCTGGTACAGCCGCGAGGTCTTGCCGCCACCCAGCGCGGAGGACGCAAGGTCAAGCTGGATCGCATCGTCGCTACCGAGCTCCGGCACCACCCAGGTGCGGATGATGCGGGGCTGCGATACATGATCGTGCTGCACGCCACGGGTGGCCGTCTGCAGTGGGGTGATCCACGCCTGCTGACGCGCCACTGCGGGGCCGGCCGGAATGTCGCCGAAATACTTCGTGGCCTTTTCCTTCGCCTGTGCCGCGGTGATGTCGCCGGCGAGGATCAGGGTGGTATTGGCGGCACCGTAATTGCTGTGGAACCACTGCTTCACGTCGTCCAGCGAAGCGGCGTTGAGATCGGCCATCGAGCCGATCGTGTCGTGCTGGTAGGGATGGTTGGCCGGATACGTGTTGGCCAGGATGTTCTCGTCGACGCGACCGTACGGGCGATTTTCGTCCTGACGCTTTTCGTTCTGCACCACGCCGCGCTGGGTATCGAGTTCCTTCTGCCCGATCGCGCCGAGCAGATGACCCATGCGGTCAGACTCCATCCACAACGCCATGTCCAACGCGGTGGTCGGCACCGTCTCGAAATAGTTGGTGCGGTCGAACCAGGTGGTCCCGTTCATGTCGGTCGCACCGGCCTTCTCGAATGGGCCGAAATAGGTGCCCTTGCGATGCTCCGAACCGGAGAACATCAAGTGCTCGAACAGATGCGCGAAACCGGTCTTGCCCTTCGGCTCGTCGCCGGAACCGATGTGGTACCAGATACTCACCGCCACGACGGGCGCCTTGTGATCCTCATGCACCACCACGGTCAAGCCGTTTGGCAGCACGAAGCGGCTGTAGGCGAGTTCGGGGATCTGCTGCGTCGTCGCGGTTGCGGCGGCGGTGCCTGGGGCGGCCAGAGCCAGCGGCGCAGCGGCGGTCAGGGTCAGCAGACCGGCGATGAGCAGGGCGAGCGGTTTCTTTGCCACGGTGAACCTCGTGTTCCACGGATGAGTCCACGCAGGCTAGCGGCGCTGC
Organism: Rhodanobacter sp.; assembly: GCA_035566635.1. Taxonomy (GTDB): domain Bacteria; phylum Pseudomonadota; class Gammaproteobacteria; order Xanthomonadales; family Rhodanobacteraceae; genus Rhodanobacter. The sequence continues at coordinate 223,170 of DATMQY010000004.1, read as the reverse complement.
GCACCCGCCGCAAATGACTTGCGGCACGGTGGATCGCGCGATGCCGGCAGCGTGTCCGGCTGTCCGCTGGCGTTCGACCGGCTGTCCGCGGACAGCCAAACTGCTTCCGCCTCAACTTTTCATGTCGATGAAAATCAAATGGTTGCGATCGATTCGAGGCTTGGCACAGGGCTTGCTCTATTCGGGTTACAGGGCTTTCCTCATTCATCGGAGACATGATCATGAAATTCGAAACATTGATGTTGCGCGGCCTGTTCATTGCCTGCCTGGCCGTTTGTGGCCTGATCTTTGGCGCCATGCTGACGGCGACGCCGCCCGCCACGAAGTTCGCCGGCAGCAACCGCCTCAGCGCCATCCTGCTCACCGCACCGAGCAGCTGCGTGTTGCCGCCGGATGGCGTGGTCTGCCCGCTGCCGCGCGGTTGAGCACGCCGCGAAAATTACTGCCTGGACACGCGATAATGGCCGGATGCTGCAAGTCATCTTGTTCCGCCCCGAGATCCCGCCGAACACCGGCAACGTGATTCGCCTGTGCGCGAACACCGGCGCCGCGCTGCATCTGATCCGCCCGCTCGGCTTCGAACTCGACGACACGCGGCTGCGCCGCGCCGGACTGGATTACCACGAATACGCCAGCGTGGCCGTGCACGACGACCTGGCCAGTTGCCTCGCCGTGATCGGCACGCCGCGCGTGTTCGCGTTCACCACCCGCGGCCAGGTCGCCCACGTCGATGCGCGATTTGCCGACGGCGATGCGTTGCTGTTCGGCTGCGAAACCGCCGGACTGCCCGCTGAGGTGCTGGAGACCATCCCCCCCGCACAACGACTGCGTCTGCCGATGTGCGCGGACAGCCGCAGCCTGAATCTGTCGAACACGGTCGCCGTGGCCGTCTATGAAGCCTGGCGACAGCTCGGCTTTGCGGGTGCCGCGGACGTCTGATCCCGGCGACCGGGCTACAATCGCCGGATGAACACCGTCACTCCCAACTCCTGGTTGCCGCAACCGCTGCGCAAGCTCGCCGGACGCGCGCTGGAAACCGCGCTGAACCACACCTTGTCGCTGGACCCGGACACGCAGCAGCGGCTGGCCGCATTGAACGGCCGCAGCGTGCAACTGCATCTGCGTGGTCCGGAAATCGCGCTGGCGGTGACCGTCGAAGACAGCCGCCTGCAAGTCGGACCACCCCAGGAAGACAGCCAACTGAAGGTTGCCGCCACGCCGGGCAGCCTGCTGGCGATGATGTTTCGCCGCGACGACGACGGCATCGCGCCGGGCAAGGTGGAGATCGCCGGCGACGCCGAGCTGGCGCGTCGGCTGGAAAAACTCGCCAGCAAGTTCGCCCCGGATTTCGAGGAGGCGTTCGCGCGCACCTTCGGCGACGTGCTCGGTGTGCCACTGGCCAAGGCGGTGCGCAAGGGCCTCGCCCACGCGCGCGAAACCGCCACCCATCTCACCGATGACAGCGCCGACTGGTTGCGTGACGAAGCGCGCATCGCGCTGGCGCCGGGCGAGGTCGAGGGTTTCCTCGACGGTGTGGACCACCTGCGCGAACGCAGCGAACGGCTGGAATCGCGCGTGCAGCGACTCGTGCAACGCCTGAAGAGCAGCGCTGCGTGACGCCGCTGAAGGTAGTACCACGCCTGTTGCGGGTCGCCTCGGTATTGCTGGCGTATCGCCTCGACGAACTGATCGACGCCACCCATCTGTATCGCCCGTTGAAGCTCCTGCGGCCGCTGGTGGCGCGACCGCGCATCGATATCGGCAAGCTGTCGCGTGGCGAGCGCCTGCGCCACGCGCTGACCGAACTGGGACCGATCTTCGTCAAGGCCGGCCAGGTACTGTCGACCCGACGCGACCTGGTGCCGGCCGACATCGCCGACGAACTGGCCCTGTTGCAGGATCAGGTTGCACCGTTTCCCGGCAGCGAGGCGCGCGCGATCGTCGAGCGCGAACTGAAATCGCCGATTGGCCATCTATACGGCCAGTTTGACGAAACCCCGCTGGCATCCGCATCGATCGCCCAGGTGCACGCCGCCACCTTGCACGACGGGCGCGAAGTAGTGGTGAAGGTGCTGCGCCCGGGCATCGACGCGCAGATCGCCCGCGACATTCGCCTTCTGCGCTCGCTCGGCGAGCTGGCCCAGCGCTGGCATCCGAACGCCGACAAGATCCGCCCGCTCGACGTGGTCGCCGAAGTCGAGAAGATGCTGGAGAACGAGCTGGACCTGCAGCGCGAAGGCGCCAGCGCCAGCTTGCTCAAGCGCAACTTCGACAGCGGCGTGGATCTCTATGTGCCGGCCGTGCACTGGGAACTGACGGCGCAGCGCGTGCTGACGCTGGAGCGCGTGCACGGCATCAGCAGCGACGACATCGCCGCGATCGACGCCGCAGGACTCGACCGCAAGGCGCTCGCCGCGAAAGGCGTGCGGGTGTTCTACGAGCAGGTGTTCCGCGACAATTTTTTCCACGCGGATGCGCATCCCGGCAACATCTGGGTCGACCCCGCGCACACCGGCGAGCCGCGCTTCATCGCGCTGGATTTCGGCATCATGGGCTCGCTGCCGGAAGCCGACCAGTACTGGCTGGCACAGAACTTCATCGCGCTGTTCGAGCGCGACTACGCACGCATCGCGCAACTGCACGTGGCCGCCGGCTGGATGCCCGCCGACGTGCGGCTTGACGAACTTGAGGCGGCGGTGCGCACGGTATGCGAACCGTACTTCACCCGCCCGCTGTCGCAGATCTCGCTGGCCGAGCTGGTGGTGAAGCTGTTTCAGACCGCGCGCCGCTTCGAGCTGACCCTGCAGCCGCAGCTGATCCTGCTGCAGAAGACCTTGCTGAACATCGAGGGCGTCGGCCGCATGCTCGATCCGGAGATCGACATCTGGGCGGTGGCGCATCCGGTTCTCAAACGCATCCTGCGCGAACGCTACAGCCCGCTACGCACTCTGCGCGACGTGCGCAAACGCCTGCCGGAGTGGCTGCACAATGCGCCGCAGCTTCCCGAACTGGTGCGCGATGCGTTGCGCCAGATCGCACGCGGCGAACGGCGCAACGTGAGCGACCCCGCAGCGCTCACCCTGCTGCGCGAAAACGCCCAGCGCCAGCACAAACTGCTCGCCTGCGGCTTGCTGGGCAGCACCTTGCTGATCGGTGCCGTACTGGTGTTCACGCTGGCGCCGCAACACGGCGTCTGGCCATCGCTTTGTGCGAGCGTCGCCGGTGCGCTGACCTTTGCGATCGGCTGGCCGCGCTCGCGCTGAAACACTCCTCCCTTGTGGGAGCGACTTCGGTCGTGATCGTTCTTCCACACGACATCAGGGGCGTCGCGGCTGAAACCGCTCCCACATGAACCATCCGGCGACATGCATGCTTGAGATTCTTTACCAGGACGACGCGCTGATCGCGGTGAACAAGCCTGCCGGCCTCGCCGTGCATCGTTCGAAGATGGTGGGCAACGCGGAGGAGTTCCTGATCGACCAGTTGCGCGAGCAGGTCGGCGGTATCGTATACCTTGCGCACCGGCTCGATCGCGCCACCAGCGGCGTGCTGCTGATCGCGCGCAGCAGTGAAATTGCCGCCGCGCTGGGTGAGCAGTTCATGGGCCGGCATATGCACAAGCAGTATCTTGCCGTGGTGCGCGGCTGGCCGGAGCCGATGGAAGGCGTGATCGACTACGCGCTGCCCGGTTCGCGCGAAACCGGCCCGCGCCGCGAGGCACGCACGCATTACCAGCGACTGGCCACGATCGAAGTGCCGATCGCGCTGGGCCGTTACCCGCAGCAACGCTATGCGCTGGTGCAGGCCGAGCCGGAAAGCGGTCGCTTCCGCCAGATCCGCAAGCACCTGGCGCATATACATCATCCGGTGATCGGCGACTGCCAGCACGGCCGCGGCGATCACAACCGGCTGTACAAGCAGCATTTCGGTTGCCACCGGATGTTGCTGCATGCGTGGCTATTGCGCTTTGCGCATCCACTCAGCGGCGCGTCGATGCTGATCGAGGCGCCGCTCGATCGGGAGTACGCCGCCTTGCTCGATCGCTTCGACTGGCCACGGCCACCGTTCGACGACGGCGCGCACGCTTCCACAAGCGAGCCGGGCGCCAGCTAAACTGCCGGCATGTTGATCGTCAGCCATTCCATCACCCTGCTCGAGTCCGAACTGGTTGAGCGTTTCCTGCGCGCCGACGGTCCCGGCGGGCAGCATGTGAACCGCACCGAGAGCGCGGTGGAGCTGCGTTTCGACGTGATCAATTCGCCCTCGCTGCCGGAGGAAATCCGCACACGATTGCTGGCGCGGCGCGACCGCCGGCTGACCGGCGAAGGCGTGCTGGTGATCCAGGCGCGCCGCTTTCGTGACCAGGCGCGCAATCGCGACGACGTACGCGAGCGGCTGGTCGAAATCATTCGCGGTGTGCTGGTGCCGCCGAAGAAACGCGTCGCCACCAAACCGACCCGCGCCTCGAAGGAACGCCGGCTGGTCGGCAAGCAGCAACGCGGCAAGGTCAAGCAGAACCGGTCGCGCAAACCGGATCTCGAATGAAGGGATGTCTTCCGACACCGGCGCAGTTGCCACCGCACATGCCGCGGCTGCGCGACGGTTGGCGCCGCAGGATCTGTCGCGCCGTATTGCGATTGTGCGGATGGAGCTTCGTCGGCGCATTTCCCGATGTGCCGAAGGCAGTACTGATCGCCGCACCGCATTCCTCATGGTGGGATGGCGTCTGGGGCCTGCTCTTGAAAGTGGGCGTTGGTGCCGACGTGCATTTCATGGGCAAGCAGGAATTGTTTCGCGGCCCACTCGGCAGCCTGCTGCGGCGCCTGGGCGGCATGCCCATCGATCGCGGCGCCGCGAAAGGTGTGGTCGAGCAGATGATCGACCGATTCCACCAGCGCGACACACTATGGCTGGGCATTGCGCCGGAAGGCACGCGCAAGCCGGTCAAGCGCTGGAAGAGCGGCTTCTGGCACATCGCCCATGATGCTGGCGTACCAATCGTGACAGCGTATTTCAACTACGCCGACAAGACCATCGGTATCGGCCCTTTGTTCGACACCAGCGCCGACATGGAGGCGGACCTCGCCCGTCTGCGCGCGTTCTACGGGCCGTTCAGAGGCAAGCACCGCAACGTCTAGGGATTCTGCCCGTGGCGATCACCGCGCTGTTTCCCAAGACCCGCACGCAGCAGCGATGCGCTACGCGGCGAGCAAGGACATGGAAACCGTGGCGACGGCGCTCAAGCGCATCGCCTAACCCCGAAACCGCAGTTACAGAGTTGGATTGACAGACTCGGCCGCCTGCCCATGTCTATCTTGGCCTCGATCTGCATCAATGTGACCCATTTTACAAATTTACCGACATGGCGACTGAGCGTGCCCCCTATGGGAAGGGGTCCATGTTTCAGCGCATTCATTTCCTGCCTGCCGCGTTCGAGCCCCACGCTCTTGTCTGCGCCTCCATGTCAGGCTGGTATACCGTGGCCACGCGTCCGGACCAGCGCGCACCTCACCGGACCTGCTCCGGCGCTTCGAGAACGACGCCTTCCGGCCGCATCCTGGCACACCCGCCCGAACCCTTGCGGGTACCGGATCGGATCACGGCAGGCCATGCGCTGTCGCAGGTCCGCGTGGACCAAAGGGACCGGACGCCGTGTCGTCACCCGCGTCTGGACCGAGTTATGCATGTATCGAGCATGGACTGAGCTCGTGCCGTAAAGGCAAAAGGGGGTTGTGATGGAAATTCCTGCCAATGGGGCGACGTTGCTGACCGTGGCGTACTGGGTGGCGGTGCTCACCCTGTTGCTTGCCTTCAGCCTGTTGACGGTCATCGTTTTCCTGCGTGCACGTTCGCAAAGGCGCGAACGGCGCGATAAGCGCGCGCAGCAGCACTGGTCGCAGGTGATGCAGCACGTGCTGGCGAACAAAGAGGTGCAGGTATGTCCCTTGGGACACGATGAGGTCGTCGGCTTCATCGAAGCCTGGAACGCAACCCACGAATCGCTATCCCCGCCGGACTCGGCACGATTGTTGCTGCTGGGGCATCGCGTGGGGCTGGTGGACGCGGCGCGTCACATGCTGCGAGGCAGGTACCACGATTGCGCGATGGCCATCATCGCGCTCGGACACTTGCGCGATCACAGCACGTTCGACGAACTGGTGCCGTTCCTTAACGACCATAGCCCCATCGTTTCGCTGTGCGCGGCGCACGCGCTGGGGCAGGTGGATCCGCCCCAGGCGATGGCGATGTTCGTGCCGATGATCCTGGAACGTGACGACTGGATGCCGGGCAACGTGGCACGTATCCTGGCCCGAAACGGGGATGGCAGTGCGGTACGCGAGCTCGACAACGCGCTGCTGCGCGCCAATACCAGCACGATGGTGAAACTGGTGCGATTCTTGGCAGACATCGATCCCGGGCATGCCGCAGGGGTAATCCGGCAACTGCTCGACAGCTCGATCGACGACCATGCCATCTCGGTCTGCCTGCAACTGGTCAACGACAAACAGGATCGCGAGCGGGTGGCAGACTTCCTCGGCGCATCGCGCTGGCACGTGCGCATGCATGCGGCGTCGGCACTGGGCCGCATCGGCGAAGCAGCCGACAGCCAGCGCCTGGAGCCAATGCTGGCCGACGAGGTGTGGTGGGTGCGCTATCGCGCCGCGCAGGCGCTGCTGGCGCTGCTGACGCTGCCGGGCATGGGGACGGGGACGGCCGCACTGCGCCAGGTGCAGCAGCGGCAGAGCGATGCCTACGGCCGGGACATCATCGACCAGGTGCTTTCCGAGCACGACATGGGAGTAGCGGCATGAACACTTACTGGAACGCGGTCGTGGCCAGTTTTCAGCATGGATCCTGGGGACATGCACTGGTGTCGATGCAATGGATCTTCATGATCTATTTCGTGGCGATCAATCTGGCCTACCTGATCCTCAACTATATCTCCGCCTACCAGATCGTGCGCTACATGCGCGAATACCGGGCCAACTACCTGCCGCCTGGCCTGCGCGAATACCAGCCCCCGGTAAGCATTGTGCTGCCCGCGCACAATGAGATGAAGTCGGTGGTGGCCTCCGTGCACTCGCTCCTCAAGACCAACTACCCCGAGTTCGAGATCATCGTGGTCAACGATGGTTCCAGTGACCGCACCCGCGAGGCGCTGATCGAGGCTTTTGGCCTGGTGAAAGTGCCCGAGGCCTATCGCGCCCGCCTGCAAACCGAGCATGTCAAAGGTGTCTACGCTTCGGCGCGATACCCGCGCGTGCACATGGTGGACAAGGCCAGGGGCGGCAAGTCCGATGCGATCAACGCCGGCATCAACTGCATGCGCTATCCGCTTTTTTGCGCGGTGGATGCCGACTGCATCTTGCAGCCGGAAAGCCTTTCGAGAGTAGTGCGCCCTTTCCTGGAGGATCGGCGCGTTGTGGCCAGCGGCGGCGTGGTACGCGTGCTCAACGGCTGCACGGTCTCCAACGGCATGATGTCCAAGGTGGGCCTGCCCAACCACTGGCTGCCTAGCTTCCAGGTGATCGAGTACCTGCGCGCGTTCCTGTTCGGACGCATGGGCTGGTCGCCCATGAACGCGCTGCTGGTCATCTCCGGCGCATTCGGCGTGTTCTACAAGGAACGGGTGATCGCCATCGGCGGCTATCGCCGCGATACGGTGGGCGAGGACATGGACCTGGTGGTCCGGCTGCACCGCAACCTGCGCGAGGACAAGCGCGACTATCGCATCGTGTTCGTACCGGACCCGGTGTGCTGGACCGAGGTGCCGACGGACATCGCTTCACTGAGCCACCAGCGCGTGCGCTGGCAACGCGGACTGGCCGAAAGCCTTTGGTCGAACATCGGCCTGATGTTCAACCGCCGCGGCGGCGCAGCGGGCTGGGTGGCGTTCCCGTTCATGCTTCTGTTCGAGTTCCTCGGCCCGATCATCGAGGTGATCGGCTATGTCTCGATGATCCTGCTGGCCCTAGTCGGACTGGTGCCGCTGAAGGTGTTCCTGGTTTTCCTGGCTGCGGCGGTCGGCATGGGCATGCTGCTTTCGGTCAACGCGATGCTGCTGGAAGAACTGTCCTTCGGCATGTACGCCCGGCCGTCACAACAATTGCGCTTGTTCGCGGTTGCAGTGCTGGAAAACTTCGGCTATCGGCAAATGAATTCGTGCTGGCGCTTCTACGGCACGTTGCTCTGGTTATTCGGACTGCGCAAACCTCATCGATGGGGCCATATCAGTCGCGATGGTTCGTGGCTGCACGACCTATCTGAAAACGAAACGATGCCGATCGTCCAGCCTGCCGACGGGAGTAGCCTTCCATGAAATGCAGGAATCCGTCCGTGGCCACGTCATGGCATCCATCCCGAACGTTCCACGCCCGGTGGCCCTTGCTGCTGGCATTGACGGCGTCTTCGCCCTGCCTGATGGCGCAGACCGCCGCTCCCGACGCGTTGACGGCACAGATGGCGCAGATACGCCAACTTGCTACCAGCGGCCAGAAGCAGTTGGCCATCCAGCGCTACACGGCCCTGCTGGCCGAGCACCCCGGCAACGGTGATCTGCTGCTGGCGCGTGGCCGCGCCTACGCCTGGGACGGGCAATACGCCGCGGCTGAAAGCGACCTGCACGCGGTGGTGCGGCAGAGTCCGGATTACGCCGATGCGTGGTCGGCGCTGGGCGATGTCTATCGCTGGAGCCGCCGCCCGCAACAAGCGGCCGATGCCTATTCGCACTGGGTAAAACTGGCACCCCGTGATCCAGCAGCGTACATCGCGCGTGGTCGTGCCGAGCGCGACATGGGGGCACTCGCCGCCGCCCGCGCCGATTTCGATGCCGCCGCGGCGCTGGGGGCGAACCCCGCCGAAATAGACAGCTTGCGGCAAAGCCTGTTGCCACGGACGGACGGCCTCGGCCACGGCTACAACTGGGGCGCCAGTCTCAGCTGGGACCACACCGGCTTCACCGGCGGGCAGCAAGGCTGGAACGACATCGACCTGTCGCTGCGCCGCTACTTCAACCGGGGTTCGCTCGCCCTGGAGCTGCTGCGTTCCGATCACTTTGGCACCAACAACAATGCCTGGGCACTGGATGGTTACGTACCACTGTGGTCGCGCGCCTACGCCAACCTGCGCTACCAGCAAGGCCCCAGCTCCGGCATCCTGCCGCAGCAGGAATGGCGCGCGGAAGTGTTCCAGGGCGTGGGCCGCGGCTGGGAACTGTCGGCCAGCATCGATCATCTGCGTTTCTCCAGCGACACCCAGTTCTATGGCGTCGGCGTGGGCCGCTACTGGGGCGACTGGTACGCGCGCTACAAGCTGCAATACGTACCTGGCGCGGGTTCCGGCAGCTGGAGCAATCGCTTTTTGCTGCGCAATTACTATCGTGGCGATGCCTACGACTATCTGGAGCTGAGCATCGGCAACGGCCGCAGCACCGATCTGAATCGTTACGGCACCCAGGTGTTCAACAACCACGCCGCCATCGGTGCCGCCTGGAGCCACTACCTGTCTCCGCACTGGGGCTTCAAGGTGAGCGCCGGCTACGGCAAGGGCAGCGACGTAGCGGGCGTCAATGAACAGATCCTCTCACTGACCTTGTACTCGCTTTGGTGATGGCACCGTCGGCGGCCTTCGCGCGTGGCGGCAACCCCTGGTCGCGCTTTTCCACCGCATTCCCGACATTGTTGCTGGCGCAGTTCACGCTGGTGGCCTGCGCAGTCGTCAACGGCGTCGCCGATGTAGCCTGGGACGGCAACCAGAAGTGGGCCATCGCCGGCATCGCACTCGCGCAGGCATCGCTGGTGCTGCTGCGCGCGGTGCCGATCCTGCTGCTGCTGTCGCTTCCGCTGCTGGCCTTGCAGCGAGAGCGGCTGCGCATCGTGGCATTGGCCGTGCTGTGGTCACTGTTCATCGTGGTGCAGGCCGCGCTCAACCAGTACTTCCAGGTGACGCACGTGCCGCTGGGGGCGGATCTGTTCGGCTACAGCGTCGCGGAAATCCGCACCACCCTGTCCGGCGACGCATCGCTCGATCCGCGCAGCCTGCTGGCCTACGCCCTGCCATTGCTGGTGTTTTGGGGCGGCCTGTACGTATGTGCGCTCCGATGGGCCGGTGGCTCCATGCGATGGACGACATTGCTGCTGGTCGCCGGCCTGCTGACATGGCTGCCGTCGTTACCGACGAGTGCGTACGTGCTGAAGGACGACGCGGCGCGTGATCTGGCCAGCAACAAACTCGCATGGTTCTGTGCCGATGTCTGGCGCTGGTCGAAGAGCAATACCGCAGCGGCATCCGCGCTAGGCAAGGCGGCAACGGCCACCGCCAGCGGCGGCGCGCCGCCGCTGGATCCGCAGTTTCCGTTCCTGCACCCGGAGCAGACGCCGGACACGCTAGGCCCGTCCTTCTCCCCCACTTCCGACGGCCGCCCACCGAACGTGGTGGTGGTGGTGGTCGAAGGGCTGGGGCGCTCCTTTTCCGGTCCGCAGGCATCGCTGGCAAGCTTCACACCCTTCCTCGACGAGCTGGCGACCCGCAGCCTGTACTTCGACAATTTCCTGTCCAACCAGGGCCGCACCTTCGGCGTACTGCCCAGCCTGCTCAACTCGGCGCCGTTCGCCAAAGAAGGTTTCACCTCGTTAGGGGCGCGCATGCCACCGGGTCCAGGACTGTTCAACCTGCTGGAGCAGCAGGGCTACCACACCGCGTTCTACAACGGCACCGACACCGGTTTCGACGACGAACGCGCGTTCTTGCAGCTGCAGGGCGTGCAGCATCTGGTGGACAGGAAGAGCTTCGGCCCCGGCTACCAGCTCAACCCTTTCAGCGAATGGGGCTACCCGGACAAGGAGCTGGTGTCGCGCGTGCTGGCCGACAGCGCGCAACTGCAAACCCCGTTCCTGCTGGTGATGCAGACCATCTCCATGCACACCAGCTACAAGTTCCCGGGCCAGGACACCTATCTCGCGCGTTTCGAACAACGCCTGCGCGAGTTGCGCATCCCTGACGCGCGGCTCGCTGCCTATCGGGCCAGCGCCGACATCTACAGCACCATCCTGTACACCGACGACGAGTTGCGCCGTTATTTCGATGCAGTGGCGAAGCGGCCGTGGTACGCCAACACCATTTTCGTGATTACCGGCGACCATCGCCTGCCGGAGATTCCGATGGGCGAGCACATCGACCGCTACCGCGTGCCGCTCATCATCTTTTCGCCGCTGCTGAAGCAGCCCAGTCGCATCCGCGCCGTGTCCTCGCAACTGGATGTCACGCCGTCGCTGCTGGCGCTGTTGTCCCATACTTACGGACTGAAACGTCCGGCACAAACGCCGTGGCTGGGTACCGGACTGGACGTGGACGACAGCTTCCGCAACGTCCATCAACTGCCCTTGCAGCAGACCAAGACCAGCGCGCCGGATTACCTGGCCGGCCGCTGGTGGCTGCACGACGGGCAGCTGTTCGAACTGCAGGACGGCATGCACCTTGCGCCCGTCGACGATGCATCCGCGCGCGACTGGGCGACACACCGCCTGCAGCGTTACGAGCAAGCCAATGCGATCTTCATGCGGAAGCTGGCGCTGACTCCCGATGGCGCCACGCCGAAACTGGCGGCCTACCAGGCCGTCGCGCAAAAGCTGCAGCCGGCCGGTGACGCGCCGGTCGCGCATGGCCTGTCGATGGAATCGGCCGAGGTGACCCTTGTCGGCCGTGGCGTGCAGCTGACGGCCACCTTCGATAACGGCGATGCGCAACAAAGCCGCGCGTTCGTGCCGCTGGCGGTGCTGACCGGCGGGGATGGCCGCGAACTGCAGGAAATCTCAGGCCCCGCCTTGCGACTTCCCGCGAATGGACACCAGCAGGTGCAACTGACCCTGCAGCGTCCCGATGCCTGTAATAGCCGCTGCTACGTATCGATGTTCCCGTCCGATCCGCAAACCGGCAAAGCCGTCGGACAAGGGCGATACCACGTGCCGGTGGATGCCGATGCCTCGGTAGGAAGCGCGCCATGACACATCTTTCCTGCCTGTGTCTGATGTTTCTGCTGTGTGTGTTGCCGATCAGCGCGATGGGCCAGGTCAGTCGCGCCGTCTGGACCTGGGAAGCCGACTCCTACGCCATGGTCGAGGATCCGGCCGCAGCACAGGAAGCCGTGACCTATCTGCATTCGCAGCACATCGACACCGTCTACCTCTACGCCGATGCGTACCAGGGCCACAACCTGATCGTCGAGCAGCCTGAGTTGTATCGCGCCTTCATCGAGCGGCTGCATCGGCAGCACATGAAGGTATACGCGCTGCTGGGCTCGGCCTACCTGCACACCGAGAATTACGTGCTGCCCGCCTATCGCAAGCAGGCCGAGGACACGTTTCGCCGGGTGGTGCAGTACAACGTCGCTGCACCGGCGGCGGCGCGCTTCGATGGCGCCAACCTGGACATCGAACCGCACATCCTCGACGAATGGAACGACAACACCCGCGAACGCCTGCTCGCCGATTTCCTGGACATGGGCGACGCGCTGATGAAGATCAAACGCAAGTACCACGCCACCCTGGCCGTGGGACCCGCCATCCCGTTCTGGCTGGACGGCATCGATCTGGAATGGAAAGGCGTCAAGCGCCCAGTAAGCGAGCACGTCATCGACCTGTTCGATTACGTCGCCTTGATGGACTACCGCCACAAGACCGTAGGCAGCGACAGCATCCTCTCGCACGCCGCCAGCGAGATCGCCTACGCCGACCGCGTCGACAAGAAGGTGGTGATCGGTCTCGAGGTATCGCCTAACGAACTGGAGAAGGTCACTTTCGACAAAGTGGGGCCGAAAGTGTTCGAGCAGGCGTTGAGCACCGTGGAGCAGGCATTGCACGATGATCCGTCGTTCGCCGGCTTCGCCATTCATCATTACCGCACGTACCGGAACTGGATCGAGCGGAATCGGGACTGATATCAAATAGCAAACAATATGACCGTACCGCCTCGTTCGCCGCGCGGCCGTTCGTCAGGCTGAGCGAGGACGGCCATCGCGACTGATTTTCCAGGACGAGGGGCGCTTCGGCACATTAGCCCTCCAGCCGGCGCAGCCTCCAGTCAGCGTGCCGAATGACCCGACTCGTCGTAGTCGCGATGGGTCAGCAGGCCGGGGCGGATCAGGTCGATGAACGCGCGCGCCTCGACGCTGAGGAACTTGCCCTTGCGCATCACCACGCCGTAACTGCGCTGCGGAAAATACTGCTTCATGTTGCGCACGGCCAGACGGCCGTGATCGGCCTCGGTGATGCAGATGCCGGTGACGATCGAGATGCCCATGCCCATCGCCACGTATTCCTTGATCACGTCCCAGCCGCCCACCTCGATCGCGACGTGGTACGGCACCTGCCGCTGCTGGAACACCAGGTCGACCAGCCGGTAGGTGGACAGCCGCTGCGGCGGCAGGATCAGCCCGTACGGCGACAGATCCTCCAGCGCGATCTTCTCCTTCGCCGCCAGCGGATGATCCGTCGGCATGATCAGCATCGGGTCGTAGTGATGCACCGGTGCCCACGCGATGTCGTTCGGCACGTCCAGCATCGAACCGACCGCGAAGTCTGCATCGTCCGCACGCAGCAAGGCCATGCCGTCTTTGCCGGTAACATTGGCCAGTTGCAGCTGCACGGCAGGGAAACGCTCGCGATACTGGCGCACCAGCTCGGGCAGCAAGTACTGGATGGTCGAAGTGCCTGCGGCAATCGTCAGCCGGCCGCCCTGCAACCCCTGCACCCGCGCCTGGAAATCGCGATCCAGCGTGTCCCAGCCTTCGACCAGCGGCCGCGCCAGCTCATACAGTGCCTCGCCCGCATCGGTGAGATTGATGCGGCGACGGCGACGTTCGAGCAGGATCACGCCGAGCTCCCGTTCGAGTGCCTGCAACTGCAGGCTGATTGTGGGCTGCGACAGGTACAACGCCTCGGCGGCGCGGGTCAGCGTGCCCAGTTTCACCACGCTGACGAAGGCTCGCAGCTGCTTGTGACGATTGCCCTTGTAGTAGAAACGACCCCCGCCTTCCTTCACTGGCTCGCCGCCGGCACGCTTTTTTGCTGCGCCGCGGTGCGATTTTTTCGGCTTGTTCAGCGATTCGGCGAGCTTTTTCATCGTCCATCTTCAATGTGTTAACTAATACATTAGCTATGCTCATGATAATGATTGAAACATTCACTTTGTCAAATACATGATTTCTGCCTAGCTTCTAGTCTCCAACGAGAACGGAGCGAGCTCATGGCAGTACCCCGGGAACGACTCGATATCGGCGTCATCGAGATTCATGCCGATACCGTCGGTTACGAAAGCATCCTGACGCCCGCAGCACTGGGCTTCCTGGCGCAGTTGCACCACCGCTTCGACGCCACCCGGCGGCATCTGTTGCAGGCCCGGCGCGAGCGCCAGGCTGGCTACGACGCGGGCGGCTTGCCGGATTTCCGCGCCGACACGGCAGCGATCCGCGAATCCGACTGGCGCGTCGCGCCGATCCCGGCCGCGCTACAGGATCGTCGCGTCGAGATCACCGGCCCGGTCGAACGCAAGATGATCATCAACGCGCTGAACTCCGGCGCGAAGGTGTTCATGGCCGACTTCGAGGATTCCTCGGCGCCCACGTTCACCAACCAGCTCGACGGCCAGATCAATCTGCGCGATGCGGTGAACGGCACCATCGAATTCCGTTCGGCCGAAGGCAAGAGCTACCGCGTCAACACGAACCCCGCCGTGCTGGTGGTGCGTCCGCGCGGCTGGCACCTGGTCGACAAATTCTTCAGCGTGGGCGGCGAGCCGATAGCCGGCGCGCTGGTGGACTTCGGTCTGTTCGTTTTCCACAACGCCCGGGCGCTGCACAGCCGTCAGCGCGGCCCGTACTTCTACCTGCCCAAGCTGGAGGCGATGGAAGAAGCCGCGCTGTGGGACGAGGTGATGGCCGCCGCGGAGGACGAGCTGCAATTGCCGGTCGGCACGATGAAAGCCACCGTGCTGATCGAGACGCTGCCGGCCGCGTTCCAGATGCACGAGATCCTGCACGCACTTCGTCGTCGCGTGGTCGGCCTCAACTGCGGCCGCTGGGATTACATTTTTTCGTACCTGAAAACCCTGCGCGGACATCGTGACCGGCTGCTGCCGGAGCGCGCCCAGGTCGGCATGACCGCGCCGTTCCTGAAAGCCTATTCCGAACTGCTGATCCAGACCTGTCATCGCCGCGGCGCCTTCGCGATGGGCGGCATGGCGGCGCAGATTCCGATCAAGGGTGATGAAGTCGCCAACGAAGCTGCGCTGGCCAAGGTGCGCGCCGACAAGCTGCACGAGGTGCAAGCCGGCCACGACGGTACCTGGGTCGCACACCCGGCCCTGGTGCCGGTGGCGCAGAAAATTTTCGATGAGTACATGCCGGCGCCGAACCAGCTCAACGTGCTGCGCAAGGACGTCATGGTGACCCGCGAGCAGCTGCTCGCCGCGCCGAACGGCACGATCAGCCGCGCCGGTTTCGATAACAACGTCGAGGTCTGCCTGCGCTACACCGCCGCCTGGCTGGACGGCCTCGGCTGCGTGCCGATTCATCACCTCATGGAGGACGCCGCCACCGCCGAGATTGCCCGCGCGCAGCTGTGGCAGTGGCTGCACCACGCCGACATTCCGGCCGACGGAGCGCCGGTCGTGGGCGAACTTGAATTCCCCGACCACGCGCCGATTGACTTCGCGCTGTTCGACCACGCCGTCGCCGCGCATACCCATCGCCTGCGCGACAGCCAGCACCCCGGCACCGCCCGCGCCGATGCCGCCGCCGCCCTGTTGTCCGGCATGACTCACGCCGACCAGCTGGGCGACTTCCTCACCCTGCCCGCCTACGCCCAGCTCGCCTGATCCATTCAAGCCTGATCCATCCGAACTTTCGTTTACGGAGCCACGCCATGAAGACCACCCTGCCCACCGCCGAACAGATCACTCTGGATTGGAACAACAATCCCCGCTGGGCCGGCGTCCAGCGCAACTACTCCGCGGAGGACGTGGTGCGCCTGCGCGGCACTGTCGCAGTCGAACACTCGCTGGCCCGTCGCGGCGCCGAGCGGCTGTGGAAATCGCTGCACAAGGAGGATTTCGTCAATGCGCTCGGCGCACTTACCGGCAACCAGGCGATGCAGCAGGTCAAAGCCGGCCTGCAGGCGATCTACCTGAGCGGCTGGCAGGTCGCCGCCGACGCCAACGTGGCCGGCGAGATGTATCCCGACCAGTCGCTGTACCCGGCCAACTCGGTGCCGCTGGTGGTCAAGCGCATCAACAACACCTTGCTGCGCGCCGACCAGTTGCACCACGCCGAAGGCAAGGACGACACCGACTGGCTGGTGCCAATTGTGGCCGACGCTGAAGCTGGTTTCGGCGGCGTGCTGAACGCGTTCGAGCTGATGAAAGCGATGATCGAGGCCGGCGCTGCCGGCGTACATTTCGAGGATCAGCTGGCCTCGGTGAAGAAGTGCGGCCACATGGGCGGCAAGGTGCTGGTACCGACCCGCGAGGCGGTCGACAAGTTGAACGCCGCGCGCCTGGCTGCCGACGTCGCCGGCGTGCCGACCCTGCTGGTCGCGCGTACCGACGCCGATGCCGCCGACCTGCTCACCTCGGACATCGATGAGAACGACAAGCCGTTCGTCACCGGCGAGCGCACCGTCGAAGGTTTCTACCGCGTGCACCCAGGCCTGGATCAGGCGATCAGCCGCGGCCTCGCCTATGCACCGTACGCCGACCTGATCTGGTGTGAGACCAGCAAGCCGAACCTGGACGACGCGCGCAAGTTCGCCGAGGCGATCCACGCGAAGTTCCCGTGCAAGCTGCTGGCCTACAACTGCTCACCCAGCTTCAACTGGAAGAAGAATCTGGACGACGCCACCATCGCGAAATTCCAGAAGGAACTCGGCGCGATGGGCTACAAGTTCCAGTTCATCACGCTGGCCGGCTTCCACAGCCTCAACTACGGCATGTTCGATCTGGCACATGGCTACGCGCGCCGCCAGATGACCGCGTTCGTGGAACTGCAGGAAAAGGAATTCGCCGCCGCCGAACGGGGCTTCACCGCGGTGAAGCATCAGCGCGAGGTCGGCACCGGCTACTTCGATGCCGTGACCCAGGCGATCCAGCAGGGCCAGTCCTCGACCACTGCGTTGACCGGCTCGACCGAGGAAGCACAGTTCAGGCAGGCCTCGGCGGCATAAGGACGCAACACCTGTAGGAGCGCACCCTGTGCGCGATAGCTCTCCATCACGAAATGAAGAGCATCGCGCACGACCGAAGGAAATCCCTTGCGTACAGGGTGCGCTCCTACGGTTCGGTCGGCGGCACCAGCGCGATCACCGTCCAGCTCGGCTTCTGTCGATCTGCAAGTTGACATGCCTTCGATGACAGGCCGAGAGCTCTTTGAAGCGACACGCGACCACTCGTGCCCTTATCCCCTCATACACCACTCAGGCGCGGTAGCCCTGCGGCGAAATGGAGTTGGCTGGATTTGAGCGTATAGTCCGGTCGCTGCAAGCGAGATGCCGATAGTTGTAGGCACACGTTGTGGAATGTAGGGGGAGGGGTGCATGAACCTGCGTCTGGTAGTACCCGTGATCCGCACGAATTTTCTCGCAAACGAGACCGCTCGCAAGCAGTACATCGCGGGGGTGCAGTTGCTGAAACTAAGCGGCCGCTATGACAACTACATCCGGATGCACCTGGCCGCGATGACGTTTCCGGTGGGCGCAAGCGTCGGTCGGATCAACGCTGCGCATATGTGTGCGGCGTTCCTGCCTTGGCATAGGGCGTTGTTGCATGCCTTCGAAAGCGATCTGCAACGCGTGTTGAACAATACCAATTTTGGACTGCCCTATTGGGATTGGTCCGCCGACGCGGTATTGGCCGACCCGACGAAGTCTGCGATCTGGGGTGCCGGTACCACCGACTGCATGGGCGGCTCGGGCAATCCGATTACCACCGGTCCGTTCGTCAATTGGCATACGATCGACGCCCGTGGCAACGTCAGCACTGCAGGTATCTCGCGCAATCTCGGCGCGTTCGGCGACCTTCCGAGCTACGCGAGCATTGCCGAGATCATCGGCCGGCTACCATACGACGTGTCGCCTTACTCGACGTACAGCAAGACCGGTTTTCGCAACGCACTGGAAGGCTACTCGAATACGAGTTCGAGCCAGATGCACAACGAGGTGCACGGATGGGTCGGCGGCCTGATGGGAATAGTGCAAGTCTCGCCCAACGATCCGGTGTTCTTTCTGCACCATGCGAACGTCGACCGGATCTGGGCGATGTGGCAATCGCAGAATTCGGGTCAGACCTACGTGCCGGTCACGGGTGGCGTGCCGACGCAACAGCTCAACGATGTCATGGCCGGGTATCCCATTTCTCCGACCAATATCGCCTACACGCCCGCTATCGTCTGGAACATTCAGAACCTGGGCTATTCGTACGACGTCTTTCCACTCTCGTGACCGGCGCCGGAGCCCCACCGCACCGCTCGATGTCCAACGTTGAGGAGTCAGCACATGCCCGCTATACCGTGGTTCCTGGGAACGCTCAGTTCGTCCTACAATCAGGCGCTGTCGCTCGACTTCGAAATCATCGATGCGTCGCCGCAGCAAAAGATCGTCTTGGAGACCTCAGACGTCGCCCACGAGGTCGGCAATACCGTTTCCATGGTCATGCTGGAAATCCCGCTGCGTGGCATGGTGATGTTCACGCCGAACGGGCTGAACCCTGGCATTGACATTCAATTCGGCGATCTCGGTTGGACCTACATAGCAGGGCCGGAAACGAAGCCGGGACAGAAACCGCCGAAGATCGATGTGTTCGTCAACGAGATCGGCACGCCGCTCTTCTTCACCCGGGCGCCGTCGACGATCACGCCGGATCCCGGGCAGGGAGTGACGATGTGGGACATCGATGCGAGTAGTTCCCTCACGAGCTGGAGCCAGTGGAATGTCGCCGACGGCGATCTGACGTCGAACTGGTCGAGCATTGCCTACACGAACGGGCAGCCTGCTCCCAATGACATGCCCTGGATCGAAGCCAAGTTCCCGTTGACGATGCCGATCACGACCGGGCGTGTGGTGCTGTATCCGCGCTGGGGGCTCAATGCTGATGGCAGCAAAGTGTGGCAGCCGCTGTGTTTCCCGAGCCAGTTCACGGTGAGCGGGCACACCAGCGCGGGGCAATCCTGGGACATCTACACATCGCCTTCCGGATTCACGGCGCCGCCGGAGTTGCAGATCGGGTTCTGTTTGCGCAACACCAACAGCACTCCTTGCCACCGCGTGCGCGCCACCGGCAAGACGCTGACCGACGATGGCAGCAGCAACTACTATTTCCAATTGGCGGAGATGGAGGTGTACCTCAACCCCATTCCGGTCGTCTCCCCTCCACATGCGACGTTGACGATGACGGAGGAGCCGGGCAATTGGGAGGCGTCGAACCTGGTCGACGGTACGTTTCAGAACGCTTGGTCGGCGCCGTATTGGGACAACACGTTCACTAGCGTCGCGATCACGCTGGACCTGGGGCAGCCGACAGCGTTCGATCGGATCGTACTGTATCCGCGCTGGTGGGCTCCCGCGGGGAACCCGAACGGGACGCCACAGGTCCTCGGATTCCCAACCGCCTTCGCCCTGTCCGCATCGGCGGACGGCGTGAATTGGAACCTGCTGCAAAACGTCCCAAACCTCACGATCCCGACGAATCAAAACACCGGCATCGTCATCCCGGTCGGCAACCAGTTCTATCAGCACATTCAACTCACGATCACGGCGAGCGAAACCGATGGCCAAGGCCCCGTCGCGCAGCTGCTGCAGATCGAGGTGTTGCAGAGCTGACCGGCCACCAGGAGATCGAGTTCTGGTAGCGGCGCTTCGTTGCAGCTACAGCATTCGAGTTGTTGGCGCATCGTGGTCAGTTTCGCTGAGACACGGCGTTCAACTGACTGAGAATATGCATCCAGAAGGTCGCGCTCACGAATCCGTCGCCATTGGCGATCATGGATCAGCGGACTGGAGTCACCGCGCCGACCGCATTGCGGCATCTAACCTTCAGCACGCCAGAATGGGATACCGCTCGCTGGCGTGAGTACTGCCTCCCGCTTTGTGGAGCTATCGGAACAGGAACGTCCGTTGCTGTCATCAGGATGGCTCGGGGGGTCTACGAAAGACGGGACGATTCAATCACGATTCCCCAGCACACACACAAGTACCTGAGAGGTAGTTACTACATTATTACCTAGAAGTAACTATAGGTAACTAACTCGTGTGAACGATCCGGCTCGCATCGAACTAGCGCCGGCCACGTCGCGGGAAATCGCATCCTCTATTGATTGTGCTGTCGCACTCTCTTTGAGAAATGACAACCGGTTACCGGCCCCAGCCTGATGCCGGCAAGCATCAGGCCGAGCTAGATAGTCATGGCATTCCCTGGGAATATCCGAGCGTTATCGAAGCATGCGCTGGCAGATGCATCCAGTCGAGCGCCGCCTGCACTCGGCTTTAGAAGCGGCGGTATTGCAGCGCTTCGGCCAGATGTTCGCGTTCGAGCAGGGCTGCACCGCCATCGAGGTCGGCGATCGTGCGAGCGACCCGCAATACACGGTGATAGGCGCGCGCGGACAGACCCAACCGCTCCAGCGCCGTCTCGAACCAACGTCGTTCGGCGGGGCCCAGCGCGCAATCGCGCTCCAGCTCGCGCGTGCTGATTTCCGCATTTGGCCGACCGGCCCGCATCAGCGACTGCCGGCGCGCCTTGAGCACACGCGCGCGCACCGTCGCGGAATCCTCGTCACGCTCGCTGCGTGGCGAGCCGAGATCGGTCAATGACACCTGCGGCACTTCCACGCAAAGGTCGATGCGATCGAGCAGCGGTCCGGAAATGCGCGAGCGGTAACGCTGGATCTGATCCGGCGTGCACTGGCAGCGCTGACTGGGATCGCCGGCATAGCCGCACGGACACGGATTCATCGCCGCCACCAGCTGGAACTGCGCCGGAAACGTCGACCGCCGCGCCGCCCGCGAGATCATGATGTGGCCGGATTCCATCGGTTCGCGCAACACTTCCAGCACGTGCCGGCTGAACTCCGGCAGTTCGTCCAGGAACAGCACGCCGTTGTGTGCCAGCGAGATCTCGCCCGGGCACGGATACGAGCCGCCGCCGACCAGCGCCACCGCCGACGCCGTGTGGTGCGGCGAGCGGAACGGCCGCCGCCGCCAGTGCGCCAGATCGGTGGCCTGTCCGGCCACTGACAGCACCGCGCAGGTTTCCAGCGCCTCCGACTCGGACAGCGGTGGCAGGATACCGGGCAGCCGTTCGGCCAGCATGGTCTTGCCGGTGCCCGGCGGCCCCACCAGCAACAGGTGATGGCCGCCGACGGCGGTGATTTCCAGCGCGCGGCGCGCCTGCAACTGGCCGCGCACATCGCTCAGATCCGGGCCGTCATGGGCGCCGCCATTGCTCGGAATGCCAACCGGCGTGGACAACTCGTGGGCACCGCGCAGCCAGCCGCACACTTCGGCCAGCGTTTCGGCCACCCGTACGTCCATGTCCGGTACCAGCGCCGCTTCGGCGGCATTCTCGCGCGGCACCACCACGCGTCGACCGCGCGCGCGCGCGCGCAGCAGCGCCGGCAACACGCCGGAGACGCTGCGCAAGGTGCCACTCAAAGCAAGCTCGCCGAGGAATTCGCAATCGTCCAGTTTCTCGCGCGGTACCTGGCTGCTGGCGGCAAGGATGCCCAGCGCGATCGGCAGGTCGAAACGGCCGCCATCCTTGGGCAACTCCGCCGGTGCCAGGTTCACGGTGACGCGGCGGTTGGGGTATTCGAAGGCGGTGTTCTGGATCGCCACACGCACGCGATCACGCGCCTCGCGGACCGCCGCCTCGGGCAGGCCGACGATATTCGTGCACGGCAAGCCACCGGAAAGATGCACCTCGACCATCACCTGCGGTGCGGCGATGCCTTCCTGGGCGCGGCTGAGGGTGACCGCAAGACTCATGCGGCCGCAGGCCGCTGACGCACAGAAGATGGGTCGCTGTCAGACACGAACATCGAGCGACTCCATCAGCAGCGGTTGATAAATAACCGCCTCCGATCGTTCTCGGGGTGAGGGTGACGGATCGGAGGCGGCTCCCGGGAGGCGGATTGTTGCTAGACCCCGCGGGCAGCCACGGCGGCCTCAAGTTCGGCCACGCGTCGCTCCAATTCGTCGACCTTGGCGCGGGTACGCGCCAGTACCTGGGACTGGACTTCGAATTCTTCGCGGGTGACCAGGTCGAGGCGGCGCAATCCCTGCGCCAGAACATCCTGGAAGTTGGCTCGCAAATCCTGCTGCGCCTGTGCCAGTCCTGGCGGTACCAACGACACAAGTCGCAGGGCAATCTGGTCGATATCCTGCCTATCCATCATGGACAGCGCCTCGCACTCGTCGAGGTAAATATTAGGTGAATGGAAAGTGGCTGCACCATCGGTAGGCTCCGTCAAAAACTGTAGGGATTGTCCTACACGCCTCGTTATCAGGCGACAACATCCAGCCAGGCAGGCAGAATGCGTTCTCGCATCGCCCGTTGGGTCGATGCCCGTCGACTCGAGGAAAACCCATGAAGCTGGTCGTGGCGGTCATCAAGCCATTCAAGCTGGACGATGTACGCGAGGCGCTGGCTGAAGTCGGCGTGCAAGGCATCACGGTCACCGAAGTCAAGGGCTTCGGCCGCCAGAAAGGCCATACCGAACTGTATCGCGGCGCCGAGTACGTGGTCGATTTCCTGCCCAAGATCAAGCTGGAAGTGGCGGTCGCCGACGACCAGCTGGATCGCGTGCTGGAAGCGATCCAGCACTCCGCCCGCACCGGCAAGATCGGCGACGGCAAGATCTTCGTCAGCACGCTGGAACAGGTGGTTCGTATCCGCACCGGCGAACTGGATCACGACGCGCTCTGAAGCCAGGTCGACACGTTCCAGACCGCGCCACGGATCGCCGCGCCTCCGGCGCCCCACGCCGGTCACGTAAAATAAAATGCATCCCCACAAAGCCCGCACCGCAGCTTGCGGTACGTGGCTTATCCCCCAAGTTGTACACAACTTGTTGGGTTGACCCTGCCCGAAGCACCCGATATGTTGTGCCCGTCGGTGCCCGTCCAGACGTGATCGTCGGTCGGGCTTAAAAGGGAATCCGGTGGGAATCCGGAACTGCCCCGCAGCGGTAAAGCGGAAACGAAAGCGCCCACACGCACTGGCCCTCGACGGCTGGGAAGCGGACGCGAGTAGGCGGATCGCAAGATCCTTGTCCGCAAGTCCGAAGACCTGCCGGCACGTCGGGACGAACGTGTCCCGGTGCGTAGTGACGGCCTCCGCGGGGAGGCACGTCGCGGTGCGGGGCCACGTGGCGCCGGCATCGCGAGCCATCCCCGGAATCCGTTGCTATCAGGCCCTGCGCGCGGGAGCAGGTGTTTGATGTCCATGCCGGGAGTCACCAGCCATGCAACCCCCTAACACCGCTGCCCGTGAGCGCGCCGTCGCGCACATCGATTCACCCACAACAGCCGTCACCGAAACGACCACGGCCGAAACCGCCTTCGCGCTGACTCCGCCGCACAACCCCGCTCAGATGCACGTGACCAAGCGCAACGGCGGCCAGGAAACGGTCGACGTCAACAAGATCGTGCGCGCGGTAACGCGCAGCAGCGAAGGCTTGCACGGCGTCGATCCGCTGCGCGTGGCGCTGAAGACCATCGGCGGCCTGTATGACGGCGCCACCACGCAGGAGCTGGATCAGCTGTCGATCCGCACCGCCGCCGCACTCACTGCGGAAGAGCCCGAATACGGCCAGCTCGCCGCGCGCCTGCTCGGTGCATACATTGACAAGGAAGTCAGCGGGCAGGAAATCCAGAGCTACTCGCAATCTATCGCGCGCGGCGCGGAGCTGGGCATCCTCAACGACCGACTGCGCGATTTCGTCGCCGCCAACGCACGCAAGCTCAACGACGCGATCGATCCGCTGGCCACCCGCCGCTTCGAATACTTCGGTCTGCGCACGGTGTACGACCGCTATCTTCTGCGTCATCCGCAGCTGCGTTTCGTGATCGAGACGCCGCAGCATTTCTTCATGCGCATCGCCTGCGCACTGGGCGGCAACGAAATCGGCGAGACGCTGGAACTGTACCGGCTGCTGTCGTCGCTGGAATACATCGCCAGTTCGCCCACGCTGTTCAACGCCGGTACCTGCCATGAGCAGCTCAGCTCGTGCTATCTGCTCGACTCGCCGGTCGATTCGCTGGAGTCGATCTACGACAAGTACGCCGACGTGGCCAAGCTCAGCAAGTTCGCCGGCGGCATCGGCCTGGCCTACTCGCGGGTGCGTTCGCGCGGCTCGCTGATCAAGGGCACCAACGGCCATTCCAACGGTCTGCTGCCGTGGCTGAAAACGCTGGACGCGTCGGTCGCCGCGGTGAACCAGGGCGGCAAGCGCAAGGGCGCCGCGTGCGTCTATCTGGAATCGTGGCACGCCGACATCGAGGATTTCCTCGAACTGCGCGACAACACCGGCGACGACGCACGACGCGCGCACAATCTCAACATCGCCAACTGGATTCCTGACGAATTCATGCGCCGGGTCGAGAGCGACGGCGACTGGTCGCTATTCGATCCGAAGGTAGTGCCGCACTTCGTCGACAGCTGGGGCGAGACCTTCGACCGCAGCTATCGCGAAGCCGAAGCCAACGGCCTCGCCGTGAAAACCGTGAAGGCGCGCGAACTGTACGCGCGCATGATGCGCACGCTGGCGCAGACCGGCAACGGCTGGATGACGTTCAAGGACCGCTGCAACGCCACCAGCAATCAGACGGCCAAACCCGATAACGTGATCCACCTGTCCAATCTGTGCACCGAGATCCTGGAGGTTTCCTCAGCCACGGAAACTGCCGTGTGCAATCTCGGCTCGGTGAACCTGGCGCGGCACGTAGTCGACAGTGCGTTTGACTTCGAACAGCTCGCCTCGACCGTGCGCACTGCTGTGCGCCAGCTCAACCGGGTGATCGACCTCAACTTCTATCCGATCGACACCGCGCGTACCGCCAACCTGAAGTGGCGCCCGGTCGGCCTCGGCGTGATGGGCCTGCAGGACGTGTTCTTCAAGCTGCGGCTGCCGTTCGACTCGGCCGAGGCACTGGCACTGTCCACCCGCATCGCCGAGGAGATCTACTTCCACGCGCTGTCGATGTCGGTCGAACTAGCCGAAACCGAAGGCGCGCATCCGGGCTTTGCCGAGAGCCGCGCCGCGAACGGCGAGCTGCAGTTCGACTACTGGCCGAACACCACGCCGCACGACCATGCGCGCTGGGACGCGTTGCGCGAACGCGTCAAGCAGCACGGCCTGCGCAACTCGCTGCTGATCGCGATCGCGCCGACCGCCACGATCGCCTCGATCGCCGGCTGCTACGAATGCATCGAGCCGCAGATCAGCAACCTGTTCAAGCGCGAGACGCTGTCCGGCGATTTCCTGCAGGTGAACCGTTACCTCGCCGACGAACTCAAGACACTGGGCTTGTGGACATCCGAGATCCGCGACGCGATCAAGCTGGCCGAAGGTTCGATCCAGGGCATCGGCGCGATCCCGGAACGCCTGCGCGCGATCTATCGCACTGTATGGGAGCTGCCGCAGAAGGCGCTGATCGAACTCGGCGCCGCACGTGGTGCGTACATCGACCAGAGCCAGTCGTTGAACCTGTTCATGGAAAACCCGAACATCGGCCAGCTCAGCTCGATGTACATGTACGCGTGGAAGGCCGGCATCAAGACCACGTACTACCTGCGCTCACGTCCGGCCACGAAGATCACCAAGACCACGGTCTCGGCGGACAAGACCGTGCTCGTCGTGGATCAGGCGCAAGCCAATGCGGCGGTGTTCTGTTCGCTGGAAAATCCCGAGTACTGCGAAGCCTGCCAGTAACGCTCGGCCCCTCCCCTGCACGCAGGGGAGGGAGATCTCTCTCCCTGAAGGATTTCCCATGTCCGCCCAACCCGCCCGCAATGCCCACATCCTCGACCCGGGCTTCGAACTCACCCTGCGCCCGATGCGCTATCCCGGCTTCTACGAGATGTACCGCAACGCGATCAAGAACACCTGGACGGTGGAGGAAGTGGACTTCTCGATGGACACCAGCGACCTGCGCGCGAAGATGTCCGCCGCCGATCGCCACCTGATCCAGCGGCTGGTGGCGTTCTTCGCCACCGGCGATACCATCGTGTCGAATAACTTGGTGCTGAATCTGTACCAGCACATCAATGCGCCAGAAGCGCGCATGTACCTGTCGCGCCAGCTGTACGAGGAGGCACTCCATGTGCAGTTCTACCTCACCTTGCTTGACACCTACATCCCGGATCCGGCCGAGCGTAACGGCGCATTCGCGGCGATCGAGACGATTCCTTCGATCAAGCAGAAAGGCGAGTTCTGCTTCAAGTGGATCGACTCGATCCAGGGCCTGCAACGATTGGAGACGCGCGAACAGCGTCGCCAGTTCCTGCTCAACCTGATCTGCTTTGCTGCCTGCATCGAGGGGCTGTTCTTCTACGCCGCGTTCGCCTACGTCTACTACCTGCGCTCGCGCGGCCTGCTGCACGGTTTGGCCGCAGGCACCAACTGGGTGTTCCGCGACGAGAGCGGGCACATGGCATTCGCGTTCGAGGTAGTGCGCACCGTGCGCGAGCAGGAGCCAGAGCTATTCGACGACACCATGCGCGCGCAGGTCGAGCAGATGATGGAAGACGCGATCACCTGCGAAACCCAGTTCGCCGAAGACGTGCTCTCTGGCGGTGTGGTCGGCCTCTCGGTGAAGGACATGCGCCAATACCTCGAATACTGCGCCGACCAGCGTCTCGCCCAACTCGACATGCCGAAGAAATACGGCGCGAAGAACCCGTTCGACTTCATGGATCTGCAGGACGTGCAGGAAGTCACCAACTTCTTCGAGCGTCGCGTGTCGGCGTATCAGGTCGGCGTGCAAGGCGAGGTGGCGTTCGACATGGCGTTCTGAGATCAGCGTCGCCCTCAGGCGCGCAGCGGCACGGAATGCCGAGGCCAGCCGGTCGTGTTACCGCGGTCGAGAGCCATTCGACTGTCACAAAAATAATACTAAAATCCCCGCTTGGCTCGAAGGTCGCCGAGTTCATTACCGCGACCTGTCGACTGCCAGCAGGGGACGCATCGACGATTCGACCCATCCGGGCAAGCCGCCCGATGGGTTTCTGTCGCGAGAGAGCACCCCTGTACCGTCACCACAGCAAGGGACTCTTGATGACAAATCCAATTCAAATGCGAGTACTGCCGATCGCCATCGCTGCACTGCTCGCCATGGCGCCCCTCGCGGCGCAGAACGTCACCACCTCCGGCGTCAGCGGCCGCGTGCTGGATGCCCAGGGACAGCCGGTGGCCGGTGCCACGGTGACCATCCTGCACGAACCCTCCGGCACCACCAAGGCGGTGACCACCGACGCCGACGGCCGCTACGCGGCGCAAGGCTTGCGCGTCGGCGGTCCGTTCGACATCAGTGTCAGCAAGGCTGGCATGGCCGCCGTTGAGCAGGACAATGTCTACCTGCAGCTGGGCCAGCCTTCCTCAATCAATCTGAGCATGGGCACCAGCGCGCAGAGCGCGAAGGATCTGGCCGGCGTCACCGTGAGCGCCTCGTCGCTGGCGCAGACGTTCTCTTCGGACAACAAGGGCTTGTCCACCAACATCTCGCAGCAGCAATTGCAGGCCACCCCACAGGGCAACCGCTCGATCGACGACGTGGCCCGGCTCGATCCACGCATCACCGTGCTCGACCAAGGCGTGGGCGCGATTTCCGCCAATGGCATGAACAACCGCTACAACAACATCAGCGTGGACGGCGTGACCCAGGGCGATCCGTTCGGCCTCAACGCGAACGGCCTGCCGTACCAGAAGGCGCCGATCTCGCCGGAAACGATCGCCGAATACAACATCGCCACCGCCAACTACGACGTCATCTCCGACACGGTCGGCGCCGACATCAATGCGGTGACCAAGACCGGCACCAATCAGTTCCACGGCTCGGTGTATTACGCCTATCGCAACGCGCGCAAGCTGGTCGGCGATGCCGGCTGGCTGCCCAGCAGCGACCACGGCTACACCTACCACGGCTACGGCAAGGACTGGACCGGCGGCTTCAACGTCGGCGGCCCGATCGTGAAGGACAAGCTGTTCTTCTTCGTCTCCGCCGAGCACGAGAAGACCACCGGCATCGGTGCCGACTCGGCCAATGGCCTCGATCCCACGCTGGGCCAGGGCCCGTCGACGAGCAACAAGGTCTCGCCGGGCGACTTGCAGAAGGTGATCGATGCGGCGAAGCAGCTCGGCCTCACGCCAGGCAATTTCGGCGGCCCGACCGGGCTGACCTACGACGACAAGCGCTACCTCGGCAAGATCGACTGGAACATCAGCAACAACCACCGCGCCAGCTTCACCTACCAGAACACCAAGGAACTGCTGCCCGCCGTCGGCGGCAACAGCCCGAGCAGCGTCGGCCTCAGCAGCTACACCTATACCAAGACGATCACCACCAACAACTATGTCGCCCACGTGTTCGACGACTGGTCGGAAAACTTCTCCACCGAAGAGAAAATCGGCTTCCAGAAATACGTGCAGGACACCTCGGCGCCGTACCAGCAGCCGGCCGTGAACGTGAACCTCGCGGCGGACGGCAAGGGTCCGTCGATCAACCTGGGCGAGGAACAGTTCCGCCACTACAACCACATCGACACCAAGAAGCTCAGCGTGTTTCTCGCCGGCACCTATTCGGTCGGCGACCACGCGATCAAGGGCGGCATCGACTTCCAGCGCAACAAGATCAACAACCTGTTCGGCCAGACCGAATTCGGTCAGTACAACTTCTGGGGCATCGCCAATTTCCAGGCTGCCAACTACAACAAGTACGTACTGTTTCATCCGGCACCTGGCTATACGCTCAACGACATCGCCGGCAAGTGGACGTACAGCCAGTACAGCCCGTTCCTGCAGGACACCTGGCAGGTCAACAACCAGCTGTCGGTGCAGTACGGCGTGCGCGTGGACATCCCGCACTCCAGCGACACGCCGGCCTACAACGCGAAGTTCGAGCAGGCGTTCGGCTACCGCAACAACTACACGGTGGGTTCCAGCAACCGGGTGGTCGAGCCGCGGCTGTCGTTCAACTACTCGTTCGACAGCGCGTACAAGACCCAGCTGCGCGGCGGTGTCGGCCTGTTCCAGACCTCGCCGCCAACGGTGTGGATGACCAATCCGTTCCAGAACAACGGCGTCACGCTGACCTCGTACACCTCGTTCAGTCCGGCCACGGCACCGTTCAGTCCCGATCCGCACAACCAGAACATCCCGGCCGGCGGCGGTGCCGGTTCGATCGACACGATCGCCCCCAACTTCCACCTGCCGACGGTGTGGAAGGCCAGCCTCGCGCTGGATCGCGAGCTGCCATGGTGGGGCTTGATCGCCTCGGCCGAGTACCAGCACATCAAGGTGCGCGACGGCATTCTGTATCAGGCGATCAACTTCGGCGCGCCCACCGGCGTACTGCCGGACGGCCGTCTGCAGTTCTGGAAAACTCCGGGCGAGGCACCGAAGAGCGCCGATGCGCTGGCCAATCAGAATCGCGCGTTCAACACTGGCGCCACCCTGCTCACCAATACTCACAAGGGCAAGTCGGACAGCTTCACGCTGGCACTGAGCAAGCCGTTCTCGGACAGCTTCTCGGGCAATCTGAGCCTCACCTTCAACCACGCCACCGACGTCGATCCGGGCACCGACACCATCGCCTTCAACGGCTACCAGCGCGTGGCGCGGCTGAACCCGAACACGGATGTCGCCGCCACCTCCAACTACAGCACCGCCAAGAGCTTCAAGGCCTCGCTGAACTGGCAGCACCATTTCTTCGGTGACTACCGCAGCCAGGTGTCGATGTTCTACAACGGCCACACCGGCAATCCATACACCTGGGTGTTCGCCAACGACGCCAACGGCGACAACGTCGCGGGCTGGGATCCGGCCTACATTCCGGCAGCCGGCGATGCGAAGGTAGCCTATGCGCCCGGCACCAGCGCGCAGGCGATCCAGCAGTTCCAGAGCTTCCTCGCCAACGACTCCTACCTGCGCGACCATCGCGGTCAGATCGCCAGCCGCAACGGCGCGCGCACGCCGTGGGTCAACCAGCTGGACATGAGTTTCTCGCAGGAAGTGCCGGGCATTTTCCGCGGCAACAAGGGCGAGATACGTCTAGACGTCTACAACTTCCTCAACCTTCTCAACAAGAACTGGGGCGATATACGCAACACCGGCATCTACCCCACCCGCACCCTCGCCAGCTATGCCGGCGTCAACGCCAAGGGTCAGTATGTCTACACGTTGCCCACCGACAAGAACGGCAACTACCAGCCGCAGCAATTGCAGGTCTACGACGGTGGCTTCTACGATCCCAGCCGGGTCGTCTCGCGCTGGTCGGCGATGCTGACGCTGCGGTATACGTTCTGATCGATTCGTTCACTCAGTACGGTGTGTGAAAAAGCCGGCGCCCGTGTGGCGCCGGCTTTTTGCGTTCCGCCCCATGCGGCAGGAACAGGGTTATCGATGACCTATTGACTACAAGTGTAGGCAAGGCGTACCGTGACTACACCTGTAGTCACGAAGTACCTCGGCCATGCCCAGACCCTCCATCGGCGATCAGGAGCTTTCGCTCCTTCACTATCTGGCCGAGCACGGCAACGCCTCCGTCGGCGAAGTCGCCAGCGGCTTCGGCGAGCCGCGTGGACTGGCCCGCTCCACCGTGCTGACCATGATGGAACGTCTGCGCGGCAAGGGCTATCTGAAGCGCCGGCAGCTGCGCGGCATGTTTCGCTACAGCACGGCGACCGGACCGAAGGAAGCGATGCGCAGTGCCGTGGGCAGCTTCGTCGAAAAGACGCTGAGCGGCTCGGTCTCGCCGTTCGTCGCCTGGATGTCGGAGCATGCCGAGGTCAGCGAGACGGAGCTGGCCGAACTTGAGGCACTGGTCGCTCAGCTGCAGACCCGGCGCAAGGAGTCGTGAGATGGAGTCGCTGAATATCCTGCTCGATACCCTGCTCATCCGGCTGGCCTGGACTTCGGCTCAGGCCGTGCTGCTGATCGGTGCCATCTGGATGATCGGCCGTCTGCTGCCGCAACTGCCGTCCGCGTTGCGCTGCACGCTCTGGTGGCTGGTGAGCCTGCAGCTGATTCTCGGGCTGTGCTGGAGCACACCACTGCAACTGCGCGTGCTGGCACCGACACCGCAAATCGCGACTGTTGCACAAGACCAGGCTGTCTTGCCGACCGTTGCCGGCAGTGATGCCGTGCCCATGAGTCACCTGACCTCCGGACCGGTCCAGCCGACACCGTCCGCGTGGTATTCGCACTGGCGGCTGATCCTGATTTCGCTGTGGCTGGCTGCCGTGCTCATGCAACTGCTCATCGCTGGCAAACAATGGCGCAGTTCACGCCGCGTGCTGCGCGACTCGCACCCGTTGACCGATGATTCGCTGCGGGCCGTGTGCGCGGAACAAATGCACAAATTGGGTTTGCGCCGTCAACCGCAGCTGCGTGTTTCCGCCACGATCAGTTCGCCGCAGGTCACCGGCCTGTGGCGCACGACCGTTTTGCTGCCGGCTGATCAGCGACTGACGCTGGCGGAGTCGGCGATGGCGATGGCCCACGAGCTGGCGCATCTGCGCCGCGGCGACCTGTGGCTGGGCTGGATCCCCGCCATCGCGCAGCGGCTGTTCTTCTTTCATCCACTGGTGGCGTGGGCGGTGCGCGAGTACGCGCTGAGCCGCGAGGCCGCCTGCGATGCGCAGGTGCTGCAGCAGACCGGCACGATGCCGCAGGCCTACGGCCATCTGCTGCTGCGTCTTGGCGTTGCCCACCCGATGCACTCCGGCCTGGCCGGAGCTTCGCCATCGTTCCACAACCTGAAGAGGCGACTGACCATGTTGCAGCAGTCCGACAACCTGTCCCGGCAGCGCACGCGCGGATGGCCACTGATCATCCTGATCGTGCTGGCCGGCGTGCTTCCCTATCGCGTCACGGCGAGCTCGCCACAGACAGCGGCAACGACGCACACAACGCCCAGCGTACCCGTGCCGACGCCACCGCTGCCGCCTCCACCACCGCTGCCATCCCCGCCTCCGCCGCTTCCTCCAGGTCCGCCACCGCCACCACCTCCTGCGCCTCTCCCGCCGAATCCTGGAGACAGCTTTTCGGCACGGCATGTCGACATCGACACCCATTCGAATGCCCGCAACGGCTTTGCACTGATCGACGATGATGCGGTCACCATCAGCGGCTCGGAGAACGACCTCAAGACCGTGGAGCAACTGCGCAAGACCCACACGCCGATGTTGTGGTTCCGCCGCGGCGACAAGGCCTATCTGGTCCGCGATGCGAACTACATCCAGCGCGCCAAGGCGATCTATGCACCGGTGACGGCGCTGAGCAAGCAACAGGGCACACTCGGTGGCGAACAGGGCCGGCTCGGCGGCCTGCAGGGCGGGCTTGGTGCACGTCAGGGCGCACTGGGATCGCAGCAGGGGCAGCTCGCCAGCCAGCAGGCGAAGCTGGCCAGTGAACAGGCCGCGCTGAGCGGACAAGCCAACAGCGACAAACGTCAGGCAGAGCTCGACGCCAGGCAAACGACGCTGCAGTCCCGTGAAGACGAACTCGGCCGGCAACAGGACGATCTTGGGCAGCAGCAGGAAGCGCTGGGCAAGCAACAGGAAGCGCTTGGTGCCAAACAGGAGGCTCTCGGAAAACGCCAGGAAGAGGCCACTGCGCAGGCCAACCAGCAGGTCGGCAAACTGCTCGACGAGGCGCTGGCCAAGGGCGCCGCGCAAGTCATCAATCCCCGCTGACGAGCGAGTGGCCCGGTCGGCGGGTGACGCCGGACCGGGCCATTTTTATCGCGGACTCCGGATGATCACAGGATCGGACAAACCCGATTCCTGCATCACGTCCCGGGGTTTGCAGCAATCCGCCCTTCCCTTGGAAGAGCGGATGAACTTCAGTCCTTCGGTACCTTCATCGCGTATTCCTGCGGCGGTGTATCGCCGGCGAGGTTGCGCACGAAGTAGTCCCAGCGTCGGCGGGTGACGTACGGTGTGGCCTTGCCGTAACCGTGGTGGGCGTTGGGGATCAGCAGCAGGTCGAAATCCTTGTTGGCCTTGATCAGTGCATCGACCACCAGCAAGGTGCTCGAGGTCGGCACGTTGTCGTCCATGGTGCCGTGAGTCAGCATCAGGTGGCCCTTGAGGTTCTTCGCCATGCTCTGGTTGGCCTGGTCGTCATAGTTGCTGCTGCCGTCCTTGTTGGTCACCAGCAGACCCTGCCACTTCTCGGCCCAGTCGTCCTCGTAGTTGCGGTTGTCGTGGTTACCGCTTTCGGCCCAGCCGACCTTGAAGAAATCCGGGTAGCGGAACATCGCATCCGCGGTGGTGTTGCCGCCGCCGGAGTGGCCCCACATGCCGACGCGGTCGAGATCGATCCACGCATAGCGTTTGCCCAGTTCCTTCAGTCCGGCGATCTGATCAGGCAGCGTGTTGTCGCCGATGTTGGCGAAGTAGGCATCGTGGAACGCCTTCGAGCGCCATGGCGTGCCCATGCCGTCGATCGCCACGACGATGAAGCCGAGCTCGGCCAGCGCCTGGTGATCGCCACGCGACGGCATGAAGCTGCGGCTGCCGACCGAGCCGGTCTGCGGACCGGGATAGACGTAGTCAACGATCGGATACTTCTTCGACGCATCGAAGTTCGTCGGCTTGAACATCAGGCCATACAGGTCGGTCTTGCCATCGCGCGCCTTCACAGTGATCGGCGTCGGCGCGATCCAGCCAGCGGCGACCAGCCGGCTGATGTCTGCCTTGGCCACATCGGCCACGACATGGCCGTCGTCACTGCTGCGCAGCACGGTTACCGACGGCACCGTCGGGGTGGAATAGGCATCGACGAATAGACGTCCATCCGGCGACAGCGCCACCGTGTGATCGGCTGGCTCCGGCGTCAGCAGGCTCGGCTTGCCACCGTCGAGGCTGACCTTGTAGAACTGCTGGTAATACGGGTTCACACCCTGCTCGCGGCCGACCCCGCGAAACCACAGCGTGCGCGCCTTCGCATCCACCTTCAGCACCTGGGTGACGTTGCCTTCGCCGGTGGTGATGGCGTGCTTGAGCTTGCCGTTGTCGAGGTCGTACAGGTATAGCTGGCCCCAGTTGGTGCGCTCGGAGAACCAGATCGCCTCATGGCTTTCCGGCAGGTAGAACCAGTTGACCTGGTCGTTGCCGCTTTCGTAGTAGGTCTTGACGCTTTCCTCGAACACCGTGCGCACGTCGCCGCTCTTCGCATCGGCAATGCGGAACCATTCGTGCTTGTGGTCGCGCGAGGTGGAAACGAAGGCCAGCGTGTTGCCGTCCGGCGCCCACTTCACGTCGTCCCAGCCGCCATCGGGACCGCAGCTGACGTCGTCGCACAGGGTGGAGCGGTGCTGGTCCGCCGGCATCTTCAGCCGCACCACCTGATGATTCGGCACGTCGATGATGACGCGCTCGATCATGGTCACGTCCTTGTCGCCGACCAGCGGGTACTTCCACTTTTCGAGCTTGGAATGACCAACCTCCGTGCTGATCATGTACATGTCGCCGGTCTTGCGCTGGTCCTGCTGGAACGTGGCGATCTGTTTCGAATCGGGCGACCACTCCACGATCGCGCTGTCGGTGTGCTTCCAGCCGGCGTTATCGGTGGCGTAGCCGAAGTTCTCCACGCCGTCGGTGGTGAGCTGAGTCTCCTTGCCGCTGGCGACGTCGCGCAGCCACAGGTTCCAGTGGCGGATGAAGGCTTCGCTCTTCTTGTCTGGCGACAGCGCGCCCGGTTCGTTGCCTTGCTCCGCCTTGCCGCCCTTCTTCGCACCGCTGCCTGCGGTGCATGTGCCGGCATCCTTCAGGTCGCACAGGTAGTGCGCGCCCCTCACGGCGAGATTGATGCGGCCATCCGCCATCACGCTGTAGTCGGTGATCGGCAGTTTCTTCGCATCGACCGGCTTGCCGGTCACCTTGCCCAGCGCGGCAGCGAGCTTGACCTGATCGAACAGCGGCGTGGCCTTGCCACTGGCCGCGTCCATCTGCACGAAATGGTCGCCGTTGCTGTCATGGTCGCGATACCAGAAATGGCTGTCGTCCAGCCAGTTCACCTTCTGCACCGCGTGGTCGACCAGCGGCATGGTGTTGTAGATGGCGAAGCGTTCCGCGCGCGCATAGTCCTCCGTCCCCAGGGTGCGGCCCTGTGCGGCCGCGGCCGTCGACAGCAAGCCCAACATCATTGCGCCGAACAGACGCGATTTGCCGATCGCCAAGTACATAGATTGATCTCCACGAGAACCGGATGGCGCAACCGCTGGCGGTCGCGTTGACGCATAACTGCTCGATGCTAGCGCGATACCACGCCGCCCTCCCTGTGCCAAAGGTCCATGTCGCCACGCCGCCTGGCGGTTTGCGGCAAACTACGCGCTTGTGCCGGATTCTGCCGGCTGATCGTGCAACACCGCCACCCTCCCACGCCCCCTGCCCAGTGATCCCATGACGACCGCCCCGATCGAAGCGCGCCTGCTGGAAATGGTTTTCCCCGACCACACCAACCACCTCGGCACGCTTTTCGGCGGCCAGGCGCTGGCGTGGATGGACAAGGCCGCCTTCATCGTCGCCTCGCGCTACGCGCGACGCACCGTGGTCACCGCGCGCTCGGAGGAAGTGAACTTCCGCGTACCGGTGCGCACCGGCCAACTGGTGGAGCTGGTCGCCAGCGTGGTCAAGGTCGGCCGCAGCTCGATGCAGGTCGAGGTGGAGATGACCGCCGAGGACTTGCTCAGCGGCGACCGCCGCGTCTGCACCACCGGTCGCTTCGTGATGATCGCGCTGGACTCCAACGGCTCGCCAGCGCCGATCCCGGCGCTGCCTGATGGTCGGGCCTGACGTGATCGGCTGAGCCTCCGCGCCGGCCGCGGCTTGACGGGCAGGCGGGAGCCATCGCACGCTGCGGCTCCCATCCCCGGAGTCGCCGTCATGCCGCAGCGTCTCAGAGTCATCGGCAATTACATCTCGCCGTACGTGCGCAAGGTGCTGGTGTGCCTGGAGCTGAAAGGACTCGATTACGAGATCGACCCGATCGCGCCGTTCGTCGGCAACGACGAGTTCTCCCGACTCAGTCCGCTGCGGCATATCCCGGCGCTGATCGACGATACGCTGGTGCTCAACGACTCCTCGGTGATCTGCCAGTACCTGGAAGACAAGCATCCCACCCCGGCGCTGTATCCGCGCGACATCGCTGACCGCGCGAAGGCACGCTGGCTGGAGGAGTACGCCGATACGCGGCTGGCCGACGGACTGATCTGGCGACTGTTCTACCAGCTGGCGATCAGGCGTCGTGTGTTTGGCGAAGCCACCGATGAAACAGTGGTACAGCAGGCACGCGAGGTGGAGATTCCCGCCGCGCTCGACTATCTGGAAAGCCAGCTGCCGGATGACGGCTTCGTCTTCGGTGCTCTGACGATCGCCGACATCAGCGTGGCCAGCTTCTTCCGCACCGCGGCGTTCGTGCGCTATGCGATCGACGCCTCGCGCTGGCCGCGTAGTGCGGCGCTGATCGCGCAGGTGCAGGCGTTGCCGGTGTTCCAGAAACTCGCCCGCTTCGAGGACTGCATGTTGGGCTTGCCCCTGGCCGATCAGCGCGCCGCGTTGATCGCTGCCGGCGCCCCGCTGACCAGCGACACGCTAGGCACCACCGCACCACGCCACGGCCGCCCGCGCGGTTGATGCGGACACCGTCCAGCATCGCTATGTGAGCTGACCGCCCGCCACTGGAGCAGCCGTGATCTGCGGTGCCAGCCTGGCGCCGACGCTGCCCGAATTCATGCATTGAGTGAATGCCGCCGCCACCTTGCCAGCTACCTCGCGGGCAGTGCAGCCGCCGGTATCCAGCAGGCTGTTGCCGCAACCGTATGGGCCGTAGACGTTGGCGTCGGTGACTGCGAACAGGCCGATGGTCGGCACGCGCGAGGCCACCGCCAGGTGCATGACGCCGCAGTCGGCGCTGATCATCAGGTCGAGCCCGGCCATCACCGCACCCATGCGCCGGATCTTGTTCGAGTAATAGCCCGGCCAGCGGGAATCGAGCATCGAGCGGCCGTGTCCGGGGATGATCTCGACGATGCCGCACTGCGGGAATGCCTCTCTCAGCGCATCGATGAATTCGCGCCACCACTCGCCCGGGTAACGCTTCGCGCCAGTGGCGTTGGCGAAGATGCCGATCGCCAGCTTCGCGGCAGGCTGCCCCGAAACCTGCAGCAGTTCGCGCACGACGGCCTGCCCCTGCGCGCGCTCCGCTTCGCTCAAGCGGATGTCGAGCGGCGGAAAATCCGTCGACGCATCCACGGCGGGTGACGCGAACGAGCGGACCAGGCTCACCGGGCGCTTGGCCATGTGCGGCGGCGCCATGGATTTCGGCAGCATGTGAGTCAGTCCGGGCGCACCTGCCCCTTCATCGAAGCCGAGTTTCCGCTGGCCTCGGCACAGCCTCGTCAGGATGCGGCTGAAACCCGAGCCGAGGCACGGGTCGATGATCAGGTCGTAACGGTTCTTGCGTATTTTCGACAGCAGCGAGAGAAACGCCACCGGATGCTTGAAGCCACGCAGCGGCAGGCAGTAGATGTTCCTGACGCTGAAGAACGTGGCGAACACGTCCACTGCCGCAGGACCTTCCGCCACGATGTCGATCTCCACACCCTTGTAGAGCCGCTCAAGCTCGGCTATCAGCGGCGTGATCAGGAGCATGTTGCCGAGACGATGATTCGGCCGGCACACCAGGATGCGATAAATCCCGCTGCACGGCAGGCTGCCAGGACGACCATCGGAACTAGCTGTATTCAAGATTCACCATGATGATGGGCGACGACCCTGTCGTGGAGCCCGCCCATCCACCCGATGCCTGCGACATCATCCGGTGTCGCGCGGGTGTAGTGCGATTCGCTGATCCGTGCCAGCCGGATCATTGTTCAATGCCACGCTTAGGCCACACTTAGGCAACCGTTAGATCCCCGTAATCGCGCGGCGCGGTTATTCGTCCATGCGCGTGTCGCGCACCGCTGCCTCAACCCTGCCCCCGCAGGTCTTGCCTTGCCCGACATTGTCAACGCCCGTGCCGGATCTGTCCATGCTCCACACGGCAATATCCAGGGAGAACGTCCTGGTCGCCACGGATGCCGCACTGATGGGGTCGGTGCCATGGACGCGCATGCCGGGTCCGCGCACCCTTTTAACCGCAGCAGGACTTCTGCTGCTGAATCGGCGGACACGGCACGCTGCCGTAGGAACAGAACACGCAGCAGTCGCCCGCTTTCGGCCGAAGCAGCTCGCCGCAACCCGTGCACTCGTAGAAGAACTGGCAGGCATCGGTCGGCATGGTCTCGATGACCTGATGAACGCAATGCGGACACGTCAGCGTACTCTGCAGGATGAGCTCAGCCGCCATGGGCTTGCGCCGTAGTTGGGAAACCAACCGTGCGCGTCAGTGTCGACACGGTGGCGCGGTCGGCATCGATCGCCACGGTGACCGTCCACAGGAGACAACGACAGCTGATGTGAAAACGCTTGTGCATGGCGTGGTCATCTTAGCGCAGCAGGAAGCGGCACCGGTCAGATCGGCAGCGGACGCATCCGTGAGACGGCCAGCCTCAACGTTGATCGGCGGTCAGTTCTACCAGCCAGTCGACGAACACGCGCAAGCGTGCCGGCATCTGCCGTTGCTGCGGATAAAGCACGGTCATCGGCAACGAGGGCGGTGGGTAGGCTGGCAGGATCTCGCGCAGTTTCCCGCTCTTCAGTCCATCGGCGATGCGGTATCGCGTCATCTGCGCAATGCCCAGGCCCGCCTCGCAGCAGCCAAGATAGGCATCCAGGCCGCTGACCGTGACGCGACTCGGCAGAACCACCTCGCGCCGCCGGCGCCCGACCATGAATTCCAGCGGCTCGGCGCGACGGGTCGTCGGCGACGACCAGTTCACCGCAAAGTGCCCGTCATGCAGCGCAGCCAGCGACTCGGGCAAGCTGTGCCGGCGCACGTAAGCGGCGCTGGCCACGCTGACCTGCTCCAGCATCGCGACGCGGCGGCCCACCATGCCCGAATCGCCCAGCTCGCCGATGCGCAACACGCAGTCCACGCCTTCGCGCACCAGGTCGACAAAGCGGTCGCCGGTACCGATGTCCAGCTCGATCTGCGGAAAGCGTGCGAAAAATTCCGGCAGCGCCGGAATCACCAGCTGCCGCGCCAGCGAGGCCGGTAGGTCGATGCGCAGGCGGCCCTTCGGCTGCACCACCGCCTCGCGAAAATCGGTTTCGACCTCGTCCATGTCGGCCAGCAGCCGCACGCAGTGACCGTAGTAGGTTTCGCCGTCGCGGGTGGTGCGCACGCGACGGGTGGTTCGCTGCAGCAGCTGCGCGCCGAGCCGTACCTCCAGCCGCTGGATCGCATGGGTGACGGTGGCGCGCGGCATGTTCAGGTCGTCCGCCGCGGCGGTGAAGCTGCCCAGCTCGACGATCCGTGTATACAGCCGCATGGCTTCCAGACGATCCATAGCAATTGTTGTTTCTTATGGAATGGTGATGATCATTATTTAGCATTTATTCGCGCCTCGTCACGGCGCACCATGCACCCACTCTCACCCACCTGGAGCCACGCCATGCAAACCCGCACTCTCGGCAACAGCGGCCCGAACGTCTCCGCCCTCGGCCTCGGCTGCATGGGCATGAGCGCGTTCTACGGCCAGCGCGACGACGTCGAGTCGATTGCCACCATCCAGCATGCGCTGGATCGCGGTCTCAACCTGCTTGACACCGCCGACATGTATGGGCCGTACACCAACGAGGAACTGGTCGGCAAGGCGATCAGGGGGCGTCGCGAACAAGCCTTTATCGCCACCAAGTTCGGTATCGTGCGCGATCCTGCAAACCCGCAGGCGCGTGGCGTCAACGGCCGACCGGAGTATGTGCGCGCGTGCTGCGACGCCAGCCTCAAGCGTCTGGGCATCGACACCATCGACCTGTACTACCAGCATCGTGTCGACCCGACCGTGCCGATCGAGGATACCGTCGGTGCGATGGCCGAGCTGGTGCACGCCGGCAAGGTGCGTTACCTCGGCCTGAGCGAAGCCTCTGGTGCCACGCTGGAGCGCGCCTGCAAAGTGCACCCGATCGCGGCGCTGCAGAGTGAATTCTCGCTGTGGACGCGCGACCCGCAGAGCAACGGCATGCTCGATGCCTGTCGCCGGCTCGGCGTCAGCCTGGTCGCCTACTCGCCGCTCGGCCGTGGTTTCCTCACCGGCGCGATCCGCACACCCGAGGATTTCGACGCCGACGACTACCGCCGCAGCAACCCACGCTTCATGGGCGACAATTTCAGCCGCAACCTGCAGCTGGTCGAGCAGGTGAAGTCGCTGGCCGCCGACAAGGGGTGCTCGCCCGCACAGCTGGCGCTGGCCTGGGTGCTGGTTCAGGGTGACGACGTACTGGCGATCCCCGGCACCAAGCGGCGTTCGCGGCTGGACGAGAACCTCGGCGCGCTCGACGTGCGGCTCAGCGCGGCCGAACTCGCCGCGATCGACGCGGTGTTTCCACCCGACGCCGTCGCCGGCGACCGTTATGCCAGCGCAATGATGCACATGGTCAACGTATAAGTTCGCCCTCTGGCGCCTCTCCCTGTGTGCAGGGAGAGGCGCCAGAGCGGCTAAACTTCACCACATGAGCACTCCCGACCATTCTCCGCTCGGCAAGGACACCGTCTACGCCGATCGCTACGACCCGCGCCTGCTGTTCCCGATCCCGCGTGCCGACAAGCGCGCGGAGATCGGCGTGGCCGAGACACTGCCGTTTCACGGCGTGGATATCTGGAACGCGTACGAACTGTCGTGGCTCGACCTGCGCGGAAAACCCGTCGTGGCGCTGGCCGAGTTCCGCGTGCCGGCGTCATCGCCGAACATCATCGAGTCGAAGTCGTTCAAGCTGTATCTGAACGGCTTCGCGCAGGAGCGCATCGCCGACGCCGCCACGTTGAGCACCACGCTGATGCACGACTTGTCAGCCGCGGCGGGCGCCGTGGTCAGCGTGCAGCTCAGTGCGGCGAATGCGGCAACCTTCGCCGTCACCGATTTGGACGGCTATCTGCTCGACCTCCAGGACATCGACATCGATCACTACGGACCGCCGCAGGCCGACTTTCTGCAGGCAGACGCCGGCGCGGTGCCGGTCGCGGAAACCGTGGTCTCGCACCTGTTACGCTCGAACTGTCCGGTCACCGGCCAGCCGGACTGGGGCAGCGTGCAGATCGCCTATCGCGGCGCACCGATCGATCACGCCGGGTTGCTGCGCTACCTGGTTTCGTTCCGCACCCACAACGAGTTCCACGAACAATGCGTGGAGCGGATCTTCGTTGACCTGATGCAGCGCTGTGCGCCGCAACAGCTCAGCGTCCATGCGCGCTACACCCGTCGCGGCGGACTGGACATCAACCCGTTCCGCAGCAGCACACCGGCCACGCCTGCCAATCCGCGCACGGTTCGCCAATAGACGTTTCGCCGCCATGGCCAAGGCGTCGCACCGCGCCGTTGTGCTCACGCGTCATCGTCGCGTGAAAGTTCAGTCCACGCGATGTCTCCCGGTAATCGGCGCTTCATATCGGCGGCGTTAGCCTCGGCGGTCTGACCAAGGCACCCGGACGGCGCTGCGGCAACGGCCATGGATCGGCACCCGCCACGTCATCGTCCCAGGAGTTTCCATGACACGTCCCGTACGTACCGCCGCGCTGTACAGCGCCAGCCTTGCCGCCATGCTGATGCTCAGCGCTTGCGGCAAGCATGAAGCCGCCACGCCAGCCAGTCAGCCGGCTGCCGCCAGCACCGCCACTGCCGCTCCATCCCCGGCGACTCCAGCCGCCGCCAGTACGGTTGCCGCGGCGCACACCGCACCGGCCGTCAGCAGCACCGCGACTGCCGCTCCCACCGCCCCGGCAACAGCCGCACCAACACCACTCAGCGTGGCCAAGGTGACCCTCGGCGACGCGGTCAATGCGCAGCATCAGGTAACCCATGCCAGCAACAGCTTCGCACCCGACGACAAGGTCATCTACGCCAGCGTCGCTACCGTGGGCAGCAGCGGCGGCGCCACGCTCAACGCCAAATGGAGCTATCTGGAAGGCCCGGGCCAGCTGGTCAGCAGCATCAGCCAGTCGATCGCCACCGACGGCGCCGCCATCACCACGTTCAAGGTGCAGAACCCGGATCTGTGGCCCGAAGGCAAGTACAAGGTCGAGATTTCTCTCGACGGCAAGCCGGTGGCCAAGCAGGATTTCGAAATCAAGAAAAGCTAAGGCGTGGAACGAGTGACAGGGGTGAGAAGCAAGAGAAGATCACGAAGCTCACGCTCTTTTTCGTCACTCAATCCCCGCTTTCGAGCGCCTTGCGGCCAAGCGCCGGATCGTCGGTGAAGAACGCATCGATACCGGCGTCGAGATAGGCGCGGATCTCGGCGATCGAGCCGACTGCGTTGAACATGCGCGGATCGCTCCCCTGCCACAGATTTTTCGGCTGGAAATAGTTCTCCGGGCGGAACGTATATGGATGCAGTTCGAGCCTGGCTGCATGCGCGTTATGCACCAGCGTCGTGGGCGCGGCGAGCGTGCCGTCGGGCTTGAGCGGGATGATCGCGCGGATGTTCGGGCCTATCGCGTCCGCATACGCAGCGATCTCGCGCAGACCGGCTGGCGTCATCATCTGCGCGTAGCTGAGCTGTCCACCCGCGGCTGTCACGTCATAAGGTTGCTGGTCGGCGCTATCGAGCAGCTGCAGCAGACGGATGTTCTTGTGATCGCCACCGGCGAGCTTGCCACGCAGGTATTTCAGGTTGCCGATCTCGAACGACTGGATCTCCACCGGCGCCTTGCGTGTGTAGCTGTGCGCGGCCAGCGTAGCGAACAGCTTGTCCTCCATCGGTAGGCCGAGCTTGCTGAAATACGTGCCGTGCTTGATCTCCGGAATGATCCCGACGACCCGCCCGTGCGCCGCGGATTCGGCCGCGACGAAGTCAATGATCTCGTCCAGCGTAATGATCTGGAACTGCCCGTCATATTGCGTGCTGCGCAGCTGCGGCAGCCGCTCGCGTGCGCGCAGCGTCTTCAGCTCGGCCAGCGTGAAGTCCTCAGTGAACCAACCGCTGACTTCATGACCGTCGATGCTCTTGCGCGTCTTGCGCGCGGCAAATTCCGGATGCGTCGCCACGTCGGTAGTGCCGCTGATCTCATTTTCGTGGCGTGCCACCATCACGCCGTCCTTGGTCATCACCAGATCCGGTTCGATGAAGTCGGCGCCGTCGGCGATCGCCTTGGCATACGAGGCAAGCGTATGCTCCGGTCGCAGCGCGCTGGCGCCGCGGTGGCCAATCACCAGCACCTTCGCGGCAATCGGCTTCTCGGCAGCCGGCTTCCCGGTAGCGTGAGCGGCAGCGGACATGGGGATTCCGAGCGTGATGGCGATAGCCAAGCATAAGCGATGCATGTGGGCTTCCTGACGTGCCGCCAAGCAATTACGGCGATTGAAGGTCGGCACGTGCCAGTGAGCTTGCTGGCATTCAATGACAGGGCAATGTCATTCGTATACGGAACCCGACCGACGTCATGCGGGAAGTCGCGCACGCGAAGGCATACCCGACCGTGTCAGCTCAATGCACCGCGATGATGGTCAACTACTTGGCCGGAACATGGTTTCGAGCTGTCGATCTCCTGAGCGCCATCTCCCCAAAATCACGCTCGCTGCGCAAGACCGGTAACAAGGAGTTGCACTCAGTAGGAAGAGCTGGTGGAAGCTGGCGTCTCGCTCGCCGGTTGAACTCCAGGTGACGCAGCCACGGCGGTGCCTGGAAGGGTCAGCGCAGGATTTTCCTGCTGTGCCTGCAACTGGCGGATGTTCTGTTGAACCGTCTCGAGTTGATTGCTTGTCGCCCGCAGATCGGTACTCAGTGAAACCGCCTGCTGGCGACCATGTTCCTGCAACGCGGCTACCTGCTGGCCTTGACGCTGTTGGCGCGTGAGATCCTTCTGCAGCTGGTGCAGGCGTTGCTCGTTCATCGAAACCATCAGGTCGGCGTATTTCTTGCCAGCCTGCAGGCGAATCGTGTCGATGTCCACCTCGGCCAGCTTCTCTGTCTGCGCAACGAACGTGCGATAGATGCTTTCGGCATCCTTGACCGAATCGGTGCGAATCACC
Organism: Rhodanobacter sp.; assembly: GCA_035566635.1. Classification (GTDB taxonomy): domain Bacteria; phylum Pseudomonadota; class Gammaproteobacteria; order Xanthomonadales; family Rhodanobacteraceae; genus Rhodanobacter. The sequence continues at coordinate 178,780 of DATMQY010000004.1, read as the reverse complement.
CGCCAGAAGGTCTTGTCATGGAACAGCGCGACGTAATAACTGAGCTTGTCGGCCTGGAACAGAAGACTGGTGCCGTAAGTCCCGTTGTGCGTATTGCGCAGCTCCACCAACTGATGAGCATCGATCAACTGCTGAAGGTCAGACGACGTACTCTCTGAAGAGTCACTTTGCGCGGCGCTGACTTGAGTCGCGGTCGACGAGGGCGGTTCGGCCGCTGCGGCGGACACGGACATGCTGAAAAATATCGCCACTGCCAGAACCGGCAAATGCTTTTTCACGGCTCTGCTACGCGTCATTGAATTCATTTCCTGCTTTCCCCCTTCCGACCTACAAGTGGACGACATCCGCAATGCGGCACTTCTCTCAACTCAGGAGGTCGAGGATTAGCGCCTTCGAAACCGCCTGCGTTTTATTCACGACATTCAGCTTCACCAAAGTGCCAGTGATATGAAAAGTGACGGTGCGCTCGGATATGCCAAGAATCGCGCCGATCTCACCTACCGTCTTGCCTGCAGCACTCCATCGCAGCACCTCCCTCTCGCGTGCAGTCAATTCGGTGGCAGGTCCCGGCATCAATTTTTTCAGCTCGACGGAGCCTATCAACCCATGAACCACATGCGATAGCCAGACCAGCTTCATTTCCGTATCTGCCAATTCGGCCTGGGTCACCGCCTGGCTCGACCGCGCAAGCGAAAGCATGCCCGTTGTCATGCAGGCACCGTGAGTGGCCAAGGCCCAACCATGCCTGATGCCATGCGAGCGCGCGTCCTCCCAGAAATCGGGTCGGCTGTCGACGGCAGTATCTGCCCAGATCAGTGGTGAAGAATCATGTGTCACCCGCTGAATGATGGGGTCGATATCAAGATATTTATTTGCGAAGTAATGATCCAACCAGTGCGCTGGATACGTGCTCGACCAGATGACCACCGGTTTCGAAACCGATAGAGGTATCCGAAGAACGTAGGAACAATACTCAAAGCCCAGCTGACTCACGATCTCCGCAAGCTCCAGAACGATTGCATCGACGGATTCCGCCGATGCAGCAAGTCTGTTCAAGCACTGCTCACGCCAAACCGTCACATTGATCGTCCTGTCAATCTGCAGAAGTTGACAGCTGCCTACGTTGCCTGGCGGGAAATAGGATGGCCCGACCCGACATTCATCTGGAAGCCCCGTGACCTCATTGTCGCCATCATACAGATCCGGCGCCAGATTTTCTGACGGATACATACGTCTGACATTCGATACGTTTTCCGATCTCGAATTCAGCCGGAAGCAGATCTGGGAAGACCCGACTTTGCTGGAAGAGCTCATCTCCGATGACATTCCAGCGCATCGGGCAGGCTACTGCGAATGGTCAATCGACGACGCGCTTCAACCCGTCAGCATCGGATGGGCATGGTTTGGCCTTGAGAGCGAACAGATATTTCTCGCGCCTGGCGGAATAAGCAGAAATGTCATGTTCGTTACCCCATCTGGATTCGACCTCGGAGCGCACAGAACGAGTGAATTGTTGAGCGCATGGCTTTCGGTCGAGCCCTGGCAACACGTTGATCGATCCCTTCAATCTCAGGCTTTCACTGATCTGAGTCATTAGGAACTCTCCTACTCATTCCCTGCCGTAAGAATCATGGCATTGCGATGCGTGAACTGATGCGTGAGCTCACGCACAAGCCGCCACGCCGACCATTTCGTTGGTAGTCCCCATCAGCATTTTTGGCAACTGTAGAAACCTACAGTTATCGAAGTCGTGGAAATTCTCCTTCAATGCCGTCAACCGGTCGAACAGGGAAACGGTATATGTTGACGGTGCTGACGGGGACAAGAAACCAGTTGCCCATTGGCCTTGAGATGGAGCTCGCAACTTACCGCCATAGCGTATTCATCGACGCATTGGGGTGGCAACTGCCCACAGAAAATGGACTTGAACGGGATCAGTTCGATCGAACTGACACCGTTTACGTCGTTGCAAGAAGCGGCAATGGCCCCGTCTGTGGATGTGCCCGCCTGCTACCCACGACCATGCCATACCTTCTGGATGAAGTTTTTCCGCATCTGATGAATGGCCAGCGCGCACCGCATTCTCCGGAAGTGTGGGAGCTATCGCGGTTCTCAACGAAGCCCACCGATGGGAATTTGCCGATCTCTCGCGAGGAAGCCAGGGAGCGCTTCTGTGATCTTTTTGTTGCCGTTGTCGAAGCCGCCACAGCGCTCGGAGCCACACGCCTGATCACTTTCACCGCCATGGGAGTGGAACGCATACTCAGATCCATTGGCATGCATGCGCATCGTGTCGGGCCGCCACAGCTGATTGATAACGAACCGGTACTTGCCTTGTGGATCGAGCTGGATAATCAGACGCGCCAGGCGCTTCAATTACCCACGAGCGCCTATGTGGGCAATCATCATTAAAAACCCTCTCCAGGGAATGGAGCGGTACTCATGCTTCCCGTATCGACTCTCAATCTGAAATCAGCAATCAAGAGGGAATGCACGCCCGACGAACCGTTCACTCGCTTTGACTAACAAACCGTCGCGGAGCGGCGTTTGCAGGGGGTGTCTTCATGCAACTGGCTTTCTCGAACGAGTACACGAGCGCCAGCGATCCCGGAAACGAGCGAAAGCTGTTTCCTTGCGATCTGGTTTCTCTATCCAGAACACTGAGGGTTTTCAGGATCGAGATGGTGCTGCTCGACAGTGCAGCGCCTCGCGCTTTCATCAAGACCAGAACGCAGGGCGATTCATTGATTTGCAGCGCTGAATGCGCCTTCCCGCTTCGCGGCCGGTTCAGCATGCCAGCCGAATGGTTTTTGTTCGGCTACATCCATCACGCCGGGGAAAACAGTTGGTGCCATGCCATTCCGTTGGCGAGCGACACACTCTTCACCGTCATGGCGGGCCACACGGCTGACTTCACATTCACTGCCGGTACCCGCGTTACCGTCGCCCTGTTGCCAGCGGCAAGGTTGCGTGAATCTCTGGCACGGCTGGATCCTCTTCAGGTCGACGTCGATGGCCTGTCGAGCCTCCTCCGTCTTTCGGAGGTCAAGAAAGGTGACCAATTGCGGCAGGCTCACAAAGACATCTGGCGGCAGATGACAAACCTCTCCCTGGCGGGACTCGACCCCGCTCGACCAATGGTTGACACCGATCTTGAATCCCTTCTGGATATCCATCTGGAAAACTGTCTTGGCGCTGCGAGGAATGACATCTCCAACTGCTCCCGGAGTCGGCGGCGGCACTATCAGATCGTACTGCGTACTGAAGAATTCATGCGGGCGAATCTGAGCAATGACATCTACATCGCAAACATGTGCGATGCCGCGGAAACAAGCGAACGTGCCCTGCGTTATGCATTCGACGACCTGATGGGAATATCTCCCATTCGATATCTCTCGATGCTGCGTCTATGCATGGCCCGCAGGAATCTTTCATCGTCCGATATGAGTAGGCACTCGGTAAAGTCGGTGGCGATGAATTGCGGGCTGCGGGATCTTTCCCGCTTTGCGGAGAGCTATCGACGCATATTTGGCGAACTGCCTCATGACACCCTGCTGAGACCAGCCCCGGGCAATGCATTTCCAATGAACTGACAAACGACTTCGATCCGGCAGCTTTCCGACGACCAGACTCTCATTGATGCCTGTAACTCGGCGCCCCTTGTCCCGACCGTCGACAGCTTCCGATGCTCAGTGGCGCGCCAACCCGGATAGCTCGACACGGCGGTTCGGTGAAAGACACACAATCAAGGCGGCACGACTGGATCTCGGGCACGTCACACGGGGATCGGCATCGCCTCGACCTTCCACTCTGATGGCACTGTCCGGCACACCTCCTGCAACCAGATAGTTGCGTACGGCATAGGCACGGCGCCGTGACAGCTCGAGATTGTAGTGATCGCTGCCGATGATGTCGGTGTAGCCGACGATGAAAATGTCCTCAACCCCGCTAGCACTCTGCACTTGCTGCAGAAGACGCGAAAGCTGATCGCGGCCCTCGGCGGTCAATGTGGCTCGGTCGAAATCAAAGATGGCTTCCGAAGACAGGCGCACCGGTTCCCGCGGCATGAGTACCGGCGCAGGAGCCACCGATGCCGTGTCTCGCCGGGCAAGGACTGTCCGGCATGACTCCGGCTTCCAGTTTGACCCAGTGGAGCGTCCATCTTTGTCGAACTCGATCTGATACTGGCAACTGAAATGATCGGAACTCCCTTCGTCCTTGCGGAAATCGAAAAGGTAATTCCACTTCCGTACTCCGAAAATACCTTCGTTGAAATGAGGGGCACCAAGCAGGGCATAAAGCTGATCCTTGCTCATCCCTGGGGCCACAAGGCGGAGGTTTTCGAGATTGACGAAAATTCCCTCAGGCACCGTGGCGTGTGCAGGATCCGGAAAGACCACCGCATCACCTCCTGCTTGTTCGGCGGGCGCTTTCGTTTGCACGCTATGGCAGCCCGCAAGCGCGAGGATCGCCAGCACGACCACTGACCATCTGGATGGATGCCTGTTCATGGATTGCATGTGTTTCCCCTGAAGGTTCCAGCAAACTCATGGTGAGAGACCATTACCACTGCATCCCGGCTCCGATCGAAACGCCGGTATCTCCTCGCGTGTCAGTTGATCCAGTCAGTTTGTATACCCAGCGCCCGCCCTCGGAAATGGTGGAGACGCCAATCGCGAGACTCGATTCACCGCGAAACGTGCCGGCGGCCACGGCAGCCATGCTTTTGCCTGGTTCATAGGCTTGCGGCATCCCTCCCATGGCCATCGCGGCTGCTACGCCGGCATTGGCCCGATTGCTCAATTGCTGGACCTTCTGGTCGGTATAGGCGTTGGCCCAGTTCACTGTCTGCCGGAGGCCTGCGTTCAACTGCCCTACGTTGACGGCATCACTGTCCGCCACGCCCGCAGCCAGGTTGTGGATCGCTGTCTCACCTTGTGATGCAGCGAGGAGTCGGGTACCCGAACCATTCCCCAGCGTGACATTGTTGTAGTCGACGGAGCCGTCACTATGCGTGTCATAGTGGACTATGCCCTTCTCGGATGCCGTGACTGAGGCATTGAGCTGACCCACGTTCACCGCATCCGTGGCAGCGGTGCCGGCAGCCACATTGGCAATTTGTCGCTCGCTGCCACTGCTGCCCACCGAAACCGTATTCGCGCGGTCGGCGACGGAACCTGCTCCGATGGCCACCGAGTTGTTGGCGCTGGCTGTCGCGCCATTGCCAATCGCGATGCTGTCGCTGCCGCTGGCTTTCGCCACCGGACCTATCGCCACGCTGTTCGAGCCGCTCGCCGCGGAGTTGCCCAACGTGGAGTTCACGTTGAAATATTTGACAGTCCCGCTACCGCCGGAAAGATTCTGTAGGTCGTTGTACAAACTGTAGTTGCTGTAGACGCTGCTGGTGTCCTGGGTCCAGTGCCACAGCTGCGAGCCGTTGACCGCATCCGTGCTGCTCGCCGATTCGGCTCCTGCAGCGAGATGGGTGATGCCGACCGCAGCTCCGCTGCCATCCCCCGTCAAGGTGATGCGATTGGTGGCGTTGCCCGACGTATCGGCATCGTATTTCACTGCCAGCTTGTCCACCGATTGCACCTGGTTGCCGACTGCTTCCAGCTGCGCGACGTTGACGGCATCGCCGGCCGCCGATCCAGCCGCAACTCCGGTGATCTGCCGGCCACCGATATTCACCTCGCCAAGCGAGCTCTGCGGGGCCACCAGGCCGTAGGCCGAATAGCTGCCCAGCGCTCCGACGAGCGTGACGGAACCTGCACCCAGCGCAATGCTATTGGCCATGCCGGCGCTGGCGCCTGCGCCAAATGCCATTGCGTTGGTGGCATTCGCTACCGCTGCATTGCCAATTGCCACGCTGTCGGTCCCACCGGCACTGGACAGCGGTCCGACGGCAACGCTGTCAGTACCGCCGGCATTGCCATCCGCCAGCAGTGAATTGACGTGAAAATACTTGATGCCCTGCCCGGTGCCGCTGCCAGTCAATGCATTGAGCACATTCTGCACCGAGCTGTAACTACCTCCGGCATAGCTGAATCCTGCAGTCACCGCTCCGGTCGTGCTGCTATAGGTCGAAGTCCCACCCAGCGAGTTCGCGATCGACGAGCCGAGCACGTTGACACCGGTAGCCAGCGAGTAGAGCTGCGAGCCGTTGACCGCATCGGTCGAAGCCGCGGAAAGCACGCCTGGTGCCACGTTCTGAATCTGTCGCTCCTGCCCGAAAGCACCGATCGACAGTACCGATAGCCCGGCGCCCGCCGCCGTACCGCCGAAGAAAGCTAGCTGGCCGGCATGCGCTGCCGCCGTGACCGAACCAGCGCCCAGCGCCACGTCGCCAGCCAGGGTCGAAACGGCTCCCGCACCGATCGCGACGCTGTCCAGGCCCACTGCATTGCTGCCGGTGCCGGTGCTGTTGGCCTGGAAGTACTTGGTCCCGGTACTGTAGATGTTCGTGATGCTGCTGTTGGTCGCATACAACTGCGCGCCGTTGACCGCATCGGTACTGGTTGCGCTCAGCGCGCCCTGATGCAGATTGCTGATCGTGGTGCCTCCAGTCACGCCACCATCCGCGCTCGGCAGTCCGGCCAAGGTGACGCTATTGTAATTTGGCGTGCCATTGAGATTCGCGTCGTACTGCACGGCATGATTACCCAGTACCGAAACCTGATCGCCCACGGCTATGAGTTGTGCCACGTTGACGGCATCCGTGGCCGCCGTGCCAGCGGCGACCCCGGTGATCTGGCGATACTGCCCGGCAGCTGCATTGCCCACCGATACTGCGCCGAGAGTGCTCGTGGTCGCATTGATCGCGGCGGCATCGGCCGCGCTGGCGTTGATCGGAATAAAACCTGCCTGACCAGCCGCCGTGGAAGCGACGGCACCAAGCCCGAGCGCCACGCCGCCCACTGCGGTCACGCTCGTGCTCTGACCCAGGGCGGTGCCATCGGTCGCGGTAACCGCGGCCCCTTGTCCCACCGCGGTCGAACGCAGCGCAGCGGCATTCGCGTTCATGCCCAGTGCCGTGGCGTTGTTACCTGCCGCCGCATTACGACCGAACGCCGAACTCTGCGCCGACGTGGCCTTCGCGCCAGATCCGACAGCGGTCGATTGCGGACCGCTGGCCAGCGATCCATCGCCCACTGCGATGGTGTTCTGTGCAGAGGCTTTGGCGTTGTTGCCGAGTGCCACTTCGCTGATCCGCGTGAGGTCCGTGGGATCACCTGCAATCGCCCCATTGCCGATGGCTATGCTGTTGGTGCTGAACGCTTGGCTGTTGACGCCGGCCGCCACGGCATCGGCGCCCAGTGCGCTGCTGCCGGTGCCGGTGCTGTTGGCCTGAAAGTACTTGGTACCGGTGAGGTTGATCGTGTTGATGGTCTGGTTGGTCGCATACAGCTGCGAGCCGTTGACCGCATCGGTGCTGGTTGCGCCCAGCGCGCCCTGATGAAGATTGCTGATCGTGGTGCCTCCGGTCACGCCACCATCCGCGCTCGGTGGTCCGGCCAGGGTGACTGCCGTGTCGGTCACGTCGTTGTATTGCACCGAGTTGCCCACCAACGCCGACAGGCCCCGCAGCTGCGCGAGGTTCACGGCGTCGGTAAGCGCGCTGCCGGCTGCCACGTTGGTGATCTGCCGCTCCTGACCCGGCGATCCGATAGAGACCTCGCCGGCGGATGTCTGCGGTGCAATCAGTCCAAAAGCGGTATAGCCACTCAGCGCACCACGGCTGGCCGCGGACTTGAAGCCGAGCGCGACGCTGTTGGCAACACTGGCCGTCGCCTCGGCGCCGAGAATGGTTTGTGCGTTGGCGGTGCCGCTGGCGGCGTCGCCGATCACCACCGAATGTCCGAGCCGCGCCTCGTAATCCGCAGTGGGTACGCCGCTGGGGTTGTTAGGATCGTTGGTGCCGGCGCCGGGGAACGCCGTATTGGCATCGACCGCCGGCAGTGTGTGGCTGGCACCGGTGCCGATCACGACTTCTTTTGAGCCATTGGCAGTTGCGCCGTCGCCCATCAGCACTTGGTAGTCCTGCGCCGCATTCACGCCCCAGCACGACTCGGTCAATATGCCGAGAACGTTGAGACAGGTGGATGCCCAAGCCGGCGCCGCTCCCGGTAGCGCAAGGCCCAGCACGCCCCCGGCGCCGCCATTGTTTATGTTGTTGATGTAACTGTCGGAAGTGACCCCGCCAATCAGCGTCAAATGGGAGTTGACACCTGTCGCGCCGACATAGGTTCCGCCGGTGGTGGTAAGCGCCGTACCTACCGGCGTCAGATTGAGCAGCGGCAGACCCAACGCACTCAACGTCGAATATCCCTGCGTGAAGTTCGTGTTGATTACCCGCAAGGATCCATTGACCACGTAGTCGCCCGGACCTCCGAACAGCGAATTTGACGACGGACCGAGCAACTGGGTAGTCGTGCCGACGGCGCCACCATTGCCGACAATCAGGCCGGTAGGTGCAGGGCCCGGAGGTGGCACTACCGGCACTGCCGCGAAAATGGGTGCCATCAAGGAAAATTCACTGGCGCTTGCAAACGTAGGCAGCAGCGCGCTCGACAAAAACAGGGGGGAACCAGTACCTGATGGCGATCGAGGATCCGAAGAAACTAACCCGGCCGCGTCCGACGACTGACTGCCATCATCCACCTGAGCGCCATCGATCGCCTGTTTGACCTTGGCGTCCTTGCCGGCAGGAGTTCGACGGCGATCGGCAACCACGTTGCTCTGGGAATTACCCGAGTTCGATTTTCCGGTTGGATCGGTACTCACTGGTGCAGCGTCTTGTCGCGAGCCGGCCGACGTGCTTCCGGTCGGCGCAACTTGACGCGGTGCCGACACGGTCTGACCGCGACTGTCCTTGTTGGCAATAGCGACGACCCGCGCCTGAGCAACAGCGGGAGCAGCGTCGGCATACGCCGGTTTTCCTGACCGGTGCGAGATGCTGGCCGAGATCTTGGAGGCAGGCTGCAAATGCCGCATTGTTGACGCCGGTTGCGTCGCGGCGGCAATGGTCGCCGAAGATTCTCCCGGCGCCTTCGCATCTCCACCCGGCGTTGCCGTTGAAACGTGATCGTATTTGTCGACGAGAGGGGCGAGATCCGCCAGCTTCGCATTGCTGATGGACTGGGCAGAGACGGAAAATGTACCGATCAAGCCGAACATGACTGCCAGGAGCAGCGACGTTTTTCGCCTGGTACCGCAGGAAGCTGTGCCGATGCGCTTTTCGGAGGAAGCCAGCTCCGAAACGACAATCAAGGTATTACGGGATCTGCACCAAATCAGACGATAGATGCGATTCATCGAAATTGCCCCCTGTTGCGATGGCTGACACTCGGTTGGCGATCCTCGCCGGCCCCATTGGAGCGCACTGCACGCGGAGCCAATGCGCCAATCCGGCACAGGGGTACGCATTTTCGGCACCGTCAGGAACGAATCCGGCAAACGACGGACGGGCACAACTCAGGGAGGCGGATTCATCCGTTCGGCTATTGGATACGCTCGCCATGCGAGCGCCGCTTCTGCGGGCCACACGACAGCAGCCGAAAGTCTCTTGAAGTTGGCGTTATCCGGGCAAGGCCAACGGAAGATGCGACGACTTCATATGCAACGCGGACTAGTTACGGCGTCGATGGTCAATCACATCGGGGCCAGCCACGCATTGAGCCGTGGCGCGCCGGCGCGCAAGCGCACTGAGCTGAAGGGAAAATGGTGCGCCCGGCGGGATTCGAACCCACGACCCCTGCCTTCGGAGGGCAGTACTCTATCCAGCTGAGCTACGGGCGCATGTATGACCGCGCGCGATGCTGAGGCCGGAAGGCCGGCATCACGGGGAGCGCAGTATAGCCGAGATGCCACGGGGCGTGGACGGAATGCGGAACCGGCAGCACGGCCGGATACGACGACACACAAACGCGAGCGGCCCTCCCGAACGGATTCGGGAGGGCCGCTGCAAGCTTGCCTCAGCGTGCCTTGAGCAGCGTGGTCAGCGTGTCGGGCTTGCCGGTGTCGCGGACCAGATGCGGGTATTTCAGACCGTCGTGATAGTCGATGCGGATGGTCTTGTACTCGTCGAAATTCTTCACCAGCAGCTCGATCGGCTGGCTCTTGTCCTTCGCCGAGGCCGTCACCGCCTCTTTGAGCGCGTCGGGGTCGTAATCGTGGCCATTGACGGCGATCACCGTCATGCTCGGCGACAGGCCGGCCTTGAATGCCGGGCCATCCCACAGCACGTCGCCGATGCTGCCGCCCTTGCCGATGGAAACGCCCAGCGAGTAGGTGAGATCGACGCTGTGCCGACGCGCTTCGATCGCCTTCACCGCGTCGGACGGCTTGTCGGTGTAGACCAGCTTCCAGCCGTGCGATTCGATGCCGCCGATCAGCGGGCCATGGCCATCGAGGCGCGTGCGCAGGTATTTCGCCCAGTCGTACGGTGCGATGTCGTTGAGCGTCTTGACCACGTCTTCGAAGGTATAGGTGTCGACGTCCCATTTGCCGGGATTGACGCCGAAGAACGCCTTGCCGAAATCGTCGATGGTCTTCTTGCCGCCGCTCAGTTCACGCAGCTGGCCGTCGACTTCGAGCCAGATCATCTGGCCGGCCGAGTAATAGTCCTCGCTGGCCTGGTAGTTGCGGTACGGCAGCGGGCGACGCTGCGCGATGATCGGGTCGTTGGTGGTGTCCTGCACATTGCGGAAGCTGGCCAGACCGGGACGGCCCTTGTCGTAGGTGGCGGCAGTGAACGCCCACATGTCGTGCGCCTGCTCGGTGTCCCACAGGCCTGAACGCGCAGCCATCACCTGACCCCAGAACTGGGTCTGACCTTCGTACACCCACAGCAAGGTGTCGCTCATCGGCACGTTGAAGTTGGGCGTGGCGAGATCCGCACCGCGACGGTACTTGCCGTCCCAGGAGTGGTTGAACTCGTGCGAGAACAGGTCGCGGCTCAGCGCATTCTTCTTCCACTCGGTGAAGAAGTCGGCCGAGGCGCCGTCCTCGCTGGAGCGGTGATGCTCCAACCCGTTGCCGCTCATCTTCTCGCTGAGCGAGACGAGGAAGTCGTAATGGTCGTAATGGTGCGCGCCGTACATCTTGTACATCTGCTGGACCAGGTTCTGGAACAGCTTGACCTGCTCCGGCTTGATCTCCAAGTACTTCGCCTCATCGGCGACGATGCTCATGTACACCGGCGCCTTGGCGCCCGGATCCAGATCGATGCGCTTGAAGTGCTTGCCTGCGTAGATCGGCGAATCGACCAGGTCGTCGTAATTGATCGGCTTGAAGTTCAGCGTGTCGCCGTCCTTCGAGGCCACCTCCAGCGCGGTGCCGGCCTGCCAGCCGGTGGGCAGCTTCACGCTGGCCTCGGTGTTGATCTGGCGAGCAAAGTAGCCGGCCGGATACAGCGTCACCGAGTTCCACTGCAGGTTGAGCATCTCCGATGTCATCACCACACGGCCCTGGCGCTGGTCCTGCGACGAGAGGAACTGGAACTCCACCTCCACGCCGCTGGCACCCTGCGGCACGTCGACGTGAAACGCGTAGACATTGAGTGGGTCGCGCGTCCACGGCAGCACCTGGCCGTTCGCTTTCACCACCAGCCCGGCCATCTTGTCGATCGTACCGTTCGGCGAGTGGTTGCCCGGCAGCCATTCCGGATACAGCAGGGTCAACGGACCGGCCTGCGCCGGGATCGTCTCGCGCACACGGAAGATGCGATGGGCCAGATCGGTGGCGTCCACATTGATCTTCAATGTGCCCTGATACGGCACATCCTGCGGCGCCGGGACATCGGCAAGTGCGCTGAAACTGGCCAGCCCGAAGGCGGCAGCGGCAAGGGCGGAAGCGAGACGGGTGACTTTCAATGCGTTCTCCGGGTGGGTGGTAGAAGCCTGCGGGCATGACAGGACGAGCCGAAAAACCCACGGCACGGACCGGGCAAAGCCAGACGGACTCCGGGAATCCATGCCGCTGAAGATTGTCGCGACATGCATCCAGGGGGTCGATGCTAGACCGGGACCGCCGCGCTTAACCCATGCCGAAGGTCACGACCGTATGTGCCGGTCGATCCGACGCGGCCACCCGTTTGGCCCATGGCATTCATCTTGCTGGGCCAACACCAACATCCACCCACCGCCCGTCCCCGAGACCTGCATGCACGCTTTGTTCGAAAGTCGGCAACCCGCCGACGATGCGGATCAACGCCGCGAGTACGCCCACTATCTGGCGCGGCAGATGGGGCCGATGATCCATGCACTGATGCTGATGGCCACGCTGGCGTACGCGGTCGCGATCGCGGCCAGCGCCCTCGTTCGCGTCTCGCCGTTGCCGTTGTTGCTGCGGCTGGCACCGCTGCCGCTACTGCTGCTGGTGGCGATGCTGGCCAGACAGGTACAGCGTCCGCAGCTGCTCAGCCTGCTGGCCCTGCTGTGTGTGCTGCTGCTGGAGATCGGTATCAACCTTCACGGCATCGGTCACGTGCCGGGACAGCCCTGGATCATGCCGGGCCTGCTGCTACCGGTGGCGTCGTCGATGCTCTGGCTCGGCCGCTGGGATTTCGCGGTAGCGATGGCGCTGTGTGCTTTCGGACCGCTGCCGATGCTGCTGCTTGGCAACGTCGATGGCGTGCAGATTTTCCAGTACTTCGTGTACATGGCGATCGCGATTTTGCTGTCGACGGTGCTGCGCGCGTTCATGGCCCGCACGCTGTTCGCGCAGTTCCGGCTGGAACGGCAGCTGCGCGAGCAGGCCAATACCGACGGTCTGACCGGCCTGCTGCTGCGCAACCGTTTTCTCGAACTGGCACGGCTTGCGCTGAACGACATCCGCTGCCAACAAAGGCCGGTATGCATGCTGTTTCTGGATGCCGATCATTTCAAGCAACTCAATGACGACTACGGTCATGCGGCGGGCGACGCGGCACTAATCGCGCTGGCCGCGGCGATACGCGGGCAGATGCGCCCCAGCGACCTGATCGGCCGCATCGGCGGCGAGGAGTTCGCGATCCTGCTGCCCGGCCTCGATCTGGAGCAAGCCAGTCAACGCGCCGAACAGCTACGCCTGGCCGTGCGCTCAATCCTGCGCCCGGACGGCCCGCTGACCGTCAGCATCGGCGTCGCCGAATGCGACCACGCCGGCGAAAATATAGAGAACCTACTGGCGCGCGCCGATCAGGCCATGCGCCAGGCCAAACGCGACGGCCGCGACCAGATCATCAGCGCGCCAGGCAGGCTGCTGACCGACGAGCCTCACACTGCGTCGGCGTGAGCTAGCTTGCTGTGCCGGATGCCGTAGCCGAAATAGATCACACAGCCCAGCAGCATCCAGATGATGAAGCGCTCGTAGGTGATCCACGGCAGGCCGTAGATCAGCACGGCGGAGAACACAATGCCTAGCGGGGCGGTGAACCACACCGCCGGCGTGCGGAAGTTGCGCTGCAGCTCCGGCCGGCGCACGCGCAGCAGCATGATCGAACCACAGATGATGATGAACGCGCTGAGCGTGCCGATGTTCACCAGCTCCGCCACCTCGCCAATCGGCAGCAGGCCGGCGATCAGTGCGGTGAACAGTCCAAGAATGATGGTCGGTCGTGCCGGCGTGCCAAAGCGCGGGCTGACCTTGGCGAACCACGCCGGCAGCAGGCCGTCGCGCGCCAGCGCAAACCAGATACGCGCCGCGCCCAGCATGAAGGCAAACAGCACGCTGGTGACGCCGATCACCGCGGCGGCCGCAATGATGATGCTGAGCCAGTGCAGCCCGATCGATTCGAACGCATCGGACACCGAGGCATCGCCGCCGAGATGGCTGTACGGCGAGATGCCGGTGAGCACCAGCGACACCGCGATATACAGCACCATCGCAATCGCCAGCGACAACAGCACGGCGCGCGGCAGATCACGCTGCGGATGTTTCGCCTCTTCCGCCGCCGTGGTCAGCGTGTCGTAGCCGAACACCGCGAAGAACACCACGCTGGCGCCGGTCAGCACGCCCTGCCAGCCGAAGTGGCCGATGCCGGTGGTGGCATCCACGATGCGCGCGGGAATGAATGGGTGCCAGTTCGCCGTGTTGATGTAGAACACGCCCACTAGCACCACCAGCAGCACACCGATCACCTTGATCGTCACCACCGCCGTGTTGAAGCGCGCGCCCCATTCGGTGCGCACGGTCAGCAGCACCGCCACCGCCACGGATACGCCGGCTGCAATTACGTTGAAACGATGGCCGTCGCTGGGCGCGGCGATCGCGGCCGCTCCATGCGTACCGAAAACCTGCTGAAGGTAATACTGCATGGTCTGCGCGCTCATGCTCTGCTGCGCCCATTCCGGCAGATGCACACCAGCGGAGTTCAGCAGCACCTGCACATAGCCGGACCAGCCGATCGCCACCACCGCAACCACCAGCGCGTATTCCAGCAGAAGATCCCAGCCGATGATCCAGGCGACGAACTCGCCGAGCACCGCGTAGCCGTAGGTGTAGGCGCTGCCGGTAACCGGAATCAGCCCGGCAAACTCGGCGTAGCACAGCGCCGCACAGGCACTGCCCAGTCCCGCGATGATGAAGCTGAGCGCTACCGCCGGCCCCGCATTGGTCGCCGCCTGCTGACCGGCCAGCACGAAAATGCCGACACCGATGATGCCGCCGATCCCGATCGCAGTGAGCTGCCAAAGCCCCAGCACGCGGCGGAAATCGCCACGCGACCCCACCTCCGCTTGCAACTGCTCGACCGACTTGTGACGCACCAGCTTGCTGAAGAAACTCATCGCCTGACCCCTGGAAGCAAGCGGCGATCATAGCGAATGCGCTCCGACGTACACAGCGCAGTGCAACACGGCAGCTGGACCCGGGAGATCAGTTCAGCCGCGATGTCCTTCAGTTCGCGGCTGAAACCGTCCCCGTCACGGAAGACGGCTGACGCAGCCACGGCAGCACCAGCGCGCTGAGACCGAAGATCGCCGCGATGGCGAGTGCGATATGGCCATCCAAATGATCGACGCCGAACCAGCGACCATTCAGCAGCGGCACCAGCGCCGTCGCCAGCGCGCGCAGGCCTTCCGCCCACAGCGCCCAGCGCCGCCGCTCCATCAGCGCACCGATCACGCTCAGACTGGCTACCAGATAGAACGCGTAACCCAGCAACGTCGGCAGGCTGGCGGTGCCGGCCATGCCGAGAAACTGCGTGGCCATCGCCAGCAGCAGCGCGAACTGCAACAGCGCGTAGACCTTGAGTGGCCGCGACAACGGTGGATCGAAGCGCTCACCAGGCATCACGAAGGCCGGCTTCGGATAGCGCGCCGCCACGTCGGCCGGCCGCCAGCCCGGCGGCTTCAGCCACACCAGCAGCTTGTCGCGCCAGCGCTGCGCGTGCCACGCATCCGTCGCCGTGTGCCAGTACACCTCAGCATTCGCCCATAGCGGGTTCCAGCTGCGCAACGGCGAGCGTGTGCCGTATACCGGCGGGTCGGTGTCGTCTTCCTCGACGTAGCTGCCGAACAGCCGATCCCACACGATCAGGATCCCGCCGTAGTTGCGGTCGAGGTAACGATCGTTCACCGCGTGATGCGCGCGATGGTTGGACGGCGAGCAGAACACGCGATCGAACCAGCCGAGCCGGCCGATCTGTTCGGTGTGCACCCAGAACTGATACAGCAGGTCGATCAGCGCCACGATCACGAACACCTTCAACGGCACGCCGAGCACCGCCATCGGCAGGTAGAACAGCCAGCCCAGAAGCACGCCGCTGCCGGTCTGGCGCAGCGCGGTGGACAGGTTGTAGTGCTCGCTCTGGTGATGCACCACGTGTGCGGCCCACAGGATGTTCACCTCATGCCCGCAGCGGTGCAGCCAGTAGTAGCTGAAGTCGTACATCAGCAACGCGCCGGCCCATACCCACAGGCTGTCCGCCGGCAGGGTAAACAGCGCCAGGTGCTGCACGCACCACGCGTAGATGCCCAAGGTCAGCAGTTTGCTGAACACGCCCACGATCTGCGAGATCACACCCAGCCCGATGCTGTTGACCGCATCACTGCTCGCGTATGCGCGCCGGCCACGCAACTTCGCCACCAGCAGTTCCAGCGCGATTAGCACGAAGAACACCGGTGTCGCCCAGGTGATGATGAGTTCCTGCGTGTTCAATGTGCTGCTTCCGCCTCGATCAATATGTCGTCGCGCTGTACCGAGCGCGCGATCCACCACACCGCCAGATAATACGTCGTCAGCACCCACAGGTTCGACAGCGGAATCGCCGCGTGGAATCGGTTCCATGCCAGCAGGCTGTCGCTGAGCATGAACAACAGCGCGCCGACGGCGGCCCCGCGCGCACTGCCGGACTGCGCATCGCCGCGCGGCGCGAACACTCGCGCCCGCACCAGCGCCTGCCCACCCATGCTGGCCAGCACCAGCACATAGACGATCACCGGCACGCGCAGCGTGGCGCCGATCGAATCCCACAATAGGTACAAGTTGACCGCGCCGTAGCCGAGACTGGCGAACAGCAGCCACGGCCGCGCCGCAAAACGGCTGTCGCCGAGGAAGGCGGTGAGAAAGCACACGTGGCCGAACAGGAAGGCCACGAGACCCGGCACGAACAGATCCTGCGGCAGCATCAGCAATACGTCGCCCAACAACGAGAACGCGATGCCGGTGCAGATCCAGCGTCGGTAATGCAGGGACAGCATCGGCCGCGCGCACCAGGCCAGCGCGAAGATCAACGCCGTCGCCAGTGGCTTGCACAACCAGTGCAGCCACTGCCAGCGCGGGTCATGCACGGCGCACAGCGCACCGACGATCGCGCCGAGCGCCGCGACCGCCGTCGCGCCAGCTAACCAGTACGGAAAAACCTTCGCCTCCACTGCACGCGGAGGCGAAGGCGATGCTGATAACGGTGAGGAAGATGCCGACATGCGGCAAGTATCGGACATCCCGTCGCTCAGCGGATGCGACAATCCGCGCCCTGGATTCCACCGGGGCGCGGACTTGCTGCGACTTAGAAGCGCAGGGTTGCCGTCAGCATGGCAGCGCGCGGCGCTCCCGCCTGCAGGGTGGCGAACTGGCCCTGCGGGTCGTTGGCGATGAAGCCGTTGGTGCCGATGGAGCCGAAGTACCGCTTGTCGGCGAGGTTGGTCACGTTGAGCGCGAACTTCAGGTCCTCCACCACGCCGACCTTGCCCACGTCGTAGGACGCCGATGCGTTGAACACCCAGTACGACGGCACCGACGCATCATTGGTATAGGTGTAGTAGCGCTTGCCGGTGTAGTTGGCCGACGCGCGCAGGTCCCACGGACCCGATACCCAGGCCAGTTCGCTGAAGAACAGCTGCTTCGGGCTGTCCACCACGGTCTTGCCCTTGGTCGGCACTACGGTGCTGCCGTCCATGTAGTTGTCGTCGTAGCGCGAGCGGTTGTACGACAGCGAGTTGTTCCAGTGCAGTTCCGGCGTCAGCTTGAGGTTGAACGCCAGCTCGGCGCCGCGGCTGGTTGCCGAACCCACGTTGGCATAAGCGCTGGCGCAGCCGACGATGCCGCTGCACTGCGAGATCACCAGCAGGCGGTTGTCGAACTTCACGTCATACAGCGCCAACGAGGCTTCATAGAAATCCGTCACGCTGCGCAGGCCGCCTTCGATGGTGCGCGACTGCTCCGGCTTCAGCTTCTTGCCGACCGCGTCGAAAGCCGGCTGGCTCGTCGCCAGCGGGCCGGTCACACCCGCCTGGAAGGCGGCGATGTTCTTCGCGTAGGAACCGAAGATCTCGTAGCCGTCGCCCAGCTTGTAGGCCGCACCGACCTGAGGCAGGAAGTTCTTCTTCGCGATGAGGTCGCCGGTCGCATAGGTCTTGACGGTACCCGGCAGGTTGCGCGCATCCACCTTGGTATCCGGCGCCTTGAAGCCGACGTCGATCGACAGGCGGTCGTCCAACAGATGCATGCTGTCCTGCACGTAGTACTGCCGCGTGGTGGTTTCATAGTGCTGGTAGAACAGACGCATGTCCGGGTTCTTGAGGAACCCGCGGTCGTCCACCGGGCCGGTGATGAAGTAGTAGTTGCGCTGCAGATTGTGGTTGCTGTCCTCGTACCACACGCCGGCTTCCAGATGATGCGCGCCGATGTCCCAGTTCAGCGCGGCAGTGACGCCGGCGCGGTCGATGCCGTACTCGGTGGTGCGGATCGAGATCGGCGTTGCCTTCGGCGTACCGGGGAACGACGACTGGTATGGCGTGAACCAGTGACCCTGACCGCGATCGTAGTGGTAGTAACCGGTCGCTTTCAGGCGCAGGCCATCGGCGAGCGCGAAGTCGCCGAACACGCTGGCGACACGGTCCTTGCGCACGCCGCGGCCCGCGTAATAGGCGTCGTCTGGATTGTTGACGCCGCCGGTGTAGATGCCCTTCGCCGCATTCACCGCGCGGTTCCAGTCCGGCGCGTAGTTGTCCCAGTCCCAGCCCAGACGATGCAGCATGTCCAGTGACAGATCCTGGTAGTCGGTCTCATCGCGGTCGGAGGTGGTCAGCAGGGCGCCGATGCGGCTTTCGCCGAAATCATAGGTGGCCTTGCTGTTGAACTGCGTCTGTTCCTGCGTGCCGTCGCCCTTCCACTTGTCGACGGTCGAATAGGCGCCGGACAGGTACATGGCGAAGCCATTGATGTTGCCCGTATCCAGGCGCGCATAGGTGCGACGTGCACCGTCGGTGCCGATGCCCTGCGAAAAGGTGAAGCCGTAGTTCGGCGTGGGGTCCGCCGAGTAGAACTGCACGGCGCCGCCGAGATCGCTGGTGGATGCCGTGCCCAGCGAACCAATGCCTTCCGCCAGTTCGGCACTACCGAGATTCTCCGCGATCAGCGCGCGGCTAATGTGCAGGCCGTTGTTGTTGCCGTAGCTCATGTCGCCGAGCGGAATGCCATCCAGCGTGAAGCCGAGGCGGCTCTGGTTGAAACCGCGCAGGCTGAAACGGGTCGACCACTCGTAGTTGCCGAACGGGTCAGCCGATTCGAAATGCACGCCCGGCTTGCTCGCCAGCACCTTCAACGGGCTGGTACCCGGCGGCAGCACCTTCACGTCCTGTGCAGTGATGCGCTGCACCTGGCGGGTCTCGCCCTGGCCGATCACCGATACCGTCTCCAGCGTCTTCGTGTTGCCGTCGGTGCTGGCAGCCACCGCTGTGGTGTCAGCTGGTTTGGGATCCGTATCCGTTGCCTGGGCGGCACCATGCAGCACGGCAAACAGCGCCAGTGCCAGACCGGTCTTGCGGAGAAAAACCTTGCGAGATGACATGCGTACAAATCCTTCGCGCAGCTGCCCGCGGTGGCGGGTAACCACGACATATTGAGATGGATGGATAGAGCGGAGAGTGGCTGCCCCTGACAGCCATGCGCAGCAGCATGGTCGTGTTTTGTGAAAGGCTGTTTACATCTGTATGTCAGGGCACGGCACACGCTGGCTGAAGTGTCACTGCAAGATGCGGCTCACGTTCCCATTCATCGCGACGATGGAAACAGTGCTTTGCCCTGCGCCTGCGGCAGCGACACGCCGAGCAGCGTCGCCAGCGTCGGGGCGATGTCGCGCATGTCGATCGAACCGAAGTTCTTGCCGGCCGGAACGCCGCTGCCGGCGATCAGGAAGGTCGAACGCATCTCGGGTAGCGCCGCCGCGTAGCCGTGCATGCCGAGGTAGTGGCCCGGCGACAGGATCGGCGCGTCCGGCTTGAGACCCATCTCATCGCCAGGCTTGAACTGCACGAACCAGCTGGCCTGCGCGGTGCCACCCTGGCCCACCAGCTGATCGTGATCGAGCACCTGCGCGATGTTGTATTGCGGGTCATTCTGCAGCTGCCTGAGCAGGGCGGCGACCTTCACCTTGACCGCGTCATTGGCGGGATCGCGCAGCACGATCGCCGCGCTGCCACCGTCGTTCCACGGCATCGCCTGCCAGTCGGTCACTGCGCCATCCTTGAGCGTGACCAGACCCGCCTGAATGAACGGCAGGTAGAGATTGACGTCATGCTGCACCGGTGCGAAGCCATGATCGGAGACGACCGCCACCACGCCATCCGGATGCACGCGCTGCGCAGCCGCCACCAGTTCGCCGATCAACTGGTCGATGCCTTCAAGCGTCTTGCGCGATGCCGGGGTATCCGGCCCGCTCGCATGCTGCTCGGTGTCCAGCGCGGTGAGGTAGGCGGTCATGAAATACGGCTTGCGCGTTTCCAGCAGCTTCACTGCGAAGCGCGTGCGGTTCTGGTCACCGGGCAGATCCTCGGTGATGCCGTCGGCATACGGACCGAGCTCCTGCTCCAGCGAGGGCAGCAGACCGGGCGTGGCCAGCGCGGCGAGCAGTTTGCGGTCGTCGGCGGTACCGGTGCGCCAGATCTGCGGCAGGTTCCAGTCCACCTGTGCGCCCACGCTCACTGGCCAGTGCACATTGGCTGTGCTCAGGCCGGCGGCATGCGCAGCATCCCACAGCGTCGGCACGCGGATGTCGCTGGCGTACCAGTCCCAGCCCTGCTGATTCTTGTTGGTGGGATCGAACGTGAGGTTGCCGCCGATGCCATGCAGGTTCGGCGACACGCCGGTGATCAGCGTGGTGTGGCTGGGATAAGTCAGCGTGGGTAGTACGCCGCGCACGTCGCTGGCATAAGCGCCACGCTGCAGGAACGCTTCGAGATTCGGCAGCTGCAGGCCACGCTGCCGTGCCTGCAGCACGTCGGCCGGACGCAGGCCGTCGATCGAGATCAGCAAGACTGGCGTGGCGATCGCCCGCGCGGAGGGCAACGCGGAAAGTACGCCGAAGGACAACGCGAGCAACAGACGACGCATGCGGATTCCACAGGAACAAGAGTGAAGACGCCGCGCATGCTCGGCCAGAATCGCTGCAGCCACGTGACAGGCATAAGTCGACTCCATTCAGCGTATGTCGAGCGCCAGCGCATGTTTGCTGATACTGCGCGATCCGGCCGGCTTGATTGCGCTCCCTGCCGCCGTCGCGAAGATGACCGACCGCAAACTGCAACATGTGGCAGGCAGCATGTCGGGTTCACCGCCATCCGGATTGCCCCATGAGCATCGCGTTTCATCGCTGCCGCCTGTCACTGTCGCCTTTTCTGCTTGCCCTCACCCTGCTGACTGCACTGCCTTGCGCGCAAGCAGCCTCCAGCGCCGCGGGATCGAAACCGCACCGGGTGATCCTGTTCGTGTGGGACGGCATGCGGCCGGATGCGATCAGCGCCGAGGACACGCCGAATCTTCTCGCGCTGGCGCAGCGCGGCAGCAGATTCGAGGACAACCATTCCACCTATCCCACCTTCACCATGGCGAATGCGTCGAGCTTCGCCACCGGTGCGTTCCCTGGCCCCATCGGTTTCTACGGCAACCGTTTCTGGGCGCCGGGCGCCAGCGGCCTCAACGCGAAAGGCGTGGCCACGGACTTCCACAATCCGGTCTATACCGAAGACTATGCCGTGCTGCGCGATCTGGACGCGCACTTCAACCACGGTCTGCTCGAACTGCCCACGCTGTTCGCCGCCGCACACAAGGCTGGCCTGAGTACCGCCGCAGTGGGCAAATCCGGCCCCGCGTTCCTGCAGGATTACCGCCAGGGCGGCGTGATCCTCGATGAGAACACCGTGCTGCCGCTGACGTTCGCCAAGGAACTGCAGCAGGCCGGTTACCCGCTGCCCGCGCATACCGCAAACACCTATCCAGCCGACCAGCTCAGCCTGCGCGAGGACAACGACTCGCCCACCGAGCAGGGCAAGATGGCGACATTGAAAGATGGCGTCACCGCGGATGCCACCGCCGCCGCGGAGACCACACCGGCGCCGGCCAACGCCTGGATGATGAAGGTGTACCTGGACGTGATTCTTCCGCAACACCGGCCCGATCTCAGCGTGGTGTGGCTGCGCAACCCCGATAGCACCCAGCATCAGTACGGCGTCGGCTCGCCCGAGTTCCATCTCGCGCTGAAGGCGCAGGACGAACTGCTCGGCCAGCTCGAAGCGCGGCTGCAGCAGCTCGGCATGGCGCAAGACACAGACATCATCGTGGTGTCCGACCACGGCCATAGCAACATCGGCGGCCCGCGCGACCTGTTTCCGCTGCGCCAGATCAACGACGGCCGCGTCACCGGCATCGACAACGACTGGGGCTACTCCGTTTCCGGCGGCATCCGCCTGGCCGATCAACTCACACAGGCCGGCTTCACCGCATTCGACGGCTTCGGCTGCATGTACGTGCCGGTGTTGAGTGGCCTGCGCGCCGACGGTCGTCCGTTGCAGCCGACCCGCTACGACGATGACGGCCACCTGTGCGGCAAACCGGGCCCGTACACCACGTCAAGCTACACGGTGCCGGAGCGGTTGCCGAAGGGTGCACTGGTGCTCGCACCGAACGGCGGCACCGAATATTTCTACCAGCCCGAACACGACGCCGCGCTGGTCAAACGCACCGTGCGCTTCCTGCAGTCGCGCGAGTACATCGGCGCGATCTTCGTGGCGCGACGCTACGGCAACATCCCCGGCACCCTGCCGGCGGAAAGCGTGCATCTGGAAAACGCCGCGCGTGGACCGGACATCATCATCAGCTACGCCTGGGATGCCGACGCGGTGATCCAGGGTTTCCGCGGCACCGAATACGCCAGCCAGGCGAACGAGCGTGGCGAACACGGCAGCTTCAGCCCGATCGACGTGCACAACACCCTGCTCGCCGCCGGCCCGGGTTTCCAGCAAGGCTTCAGCGATCCACTGCCGAGCGGCAACGTCGACGTCGCCCCCACCATCGCCGCCCTGCTCGGGCTGTCACTGCCGAAGGCACAAGGCCGCGTGCTGCATGAAGCACTGGCCGGCACGCTGACGCGTCCGCTCACCGATTACCACATGACACCGACCACAGTGCAGCCGAAGGAGCCGGCTACCGGGCTCAGCATGCGGCGCGTCGATGGCAGCCCGCTATCCGCCACCAGCTTCGACTTCACGCTTCAGCTCAAACAGCTCAGTGCCGACGGCAAGACTTGGACCTACTTCGATCAGGCTGGGCCCGAGCGTCGCTGAACGCGGGGACTGCACTCACGATCGTCACGTCATAGATCCGCTTTCTTGCCGAAAGCGGATCTATGACGAAGCCCGCGGGCCGAGTCGACTATTTCTTGGGCGAATCTTTCTTTGCCGGACGTCGAGCCGTTTTGGCCGCGCTCTTCTTTATCACGACAGGCTTGGCACTCTTCGTACCCGACGTCTTCTTGACATCGCTCTTCTTGGTCGCGACTGCTGGCTTCTTCGATGCCGGCGCGACTTTAGCGACAGGTTTCTTCGCGGATTTGGCGGCCCTTTTCGGCTTCTTTGTAATCGCCGCCTCCGAAACCGGGCCCGCGTTGATGGCTTCGTCAATCTTGTTCAAGAACTTCTTCGGTGCCCAGGCATTCTGAAAATGCGCCACCATTTCCCGGAAGACTTCACTCTGTTCAAGCATCAATGAAAACAAGTCATGTTTTTTCGACTTGTCCTTTTTATGCGATTTGTCTTTGCTCATGATCCAGCCTCGGCAGTGGTGGGAATTCAATGTAGCCGAGGTCAGGGGCTCTTTGCTACGAACCATGCGCAGCACTGGCGCCACGCAAACTCTTGAGCGTTTCTAAGCCGTACTGACCACCCTTCTCGTCCGATGCGTGCTGAAGCGATCGAGGAAGAGGTAAATCACCGGAGTCGTATAGAGCGTGAGTATCTGGGAGATCACCAGGCCACCCGCGATGGCTATCCCCAGCGGGCGCCGCAACTCCGCCCCTGCTCCCGAGCCGAACGCGAGCGGCAGTGCGCCGAGCAGGGCTGCCATGGTGGTCATCATGATGGGACGGAAGCGCAGCAGGCAGGCTTCGTAAATAGCCTGCTCTGACGTGAGGCCGCGCTCCTGTTCTCCGGCCAAGGCGAAATCGACCATCATGATGCCGTTCTTCTTGACGATTCCGATCAGCAGAATTACTCCGATCAGCGCTATCAGCGAAAAATCGTATTGCAGAAGCATGAGCGCACCCAACGCGCCAACACCGGCAGATGGCAGGGTCGACAGGATCGTCAGTGGGTGGATATAGCTCTCGTAGAGCATGCCCAGAACGATGTAGATGGCGAGGAGCGCCGCAGCAATCAGCAAAGGCTGATTCGACAAGGATGCCTGGAACGCCTGGGCCGAACCCTGAAACACCGCCGTCAAACCCTCCGGCTTGCCAAGCTCTCCTCCCTTGATATCGATGGCGCTGATCGCCTCACTCAAGGCATGACCCGGGGCCAGGTTGAACGACAGCGTCACCGCCGGAAATTGGCCGTCATGGTTGATCGTGAGTGGCGCGGTCGAACTCTCCAGCCGGATGAACGAGGACAGCGGCACCTGTTTGCCGTCCGATGTTGCCAGATAGATCTGACGCAACGCGTTCGCGTCAAGTTGATACCGCGGATCGACTTCGAGAACCACCCGGTACACATTGAGCTGCGTATAGAACGTGGCGACCTGGCGTTGACCGAACGCGTCATACAGCGTGTCGTCCACCATTTGCGGCGTGATGCCGAGGCGGCTCATCGCATCGCGGTCGAGCACCGCCGTGAGCTGCGGTGCCACCGGCTCCAGATCGCCTGCCACATCCTGGATGACCGGAATATCGCCGAGCGCCTTGAGCATGATCGGTGCCCAGTGCTGCAACTCTTCGACATTCGCGTCGCGCAGCGTGTACTGGAATTGTGTCTTGCTGGAACGTGCGCCGACCTGCAGGTCCTGACGCGCCTGCAGGTAAAGCGAAATGCCAGGCAGCTTTGCCACTTGCGGGCGCAGCCGCTTGATCACGTCGTATACCGACGCCGAGCGCTCCCCGAACGGCTTGAGGTCGATCGACAGGCGACCGATGTTCGCCGATGGACTGCCTTCGGCCCAATAGTAGACATGCTGGATGTCGGGGTCGCGCTCGACAATGGCGGCAAGCGCATGCATGCGCTCGACCATCGCCGTATAGGAAATATCCTGCGAAGCTTCCGCCACGCCGCCGATCAGTCCATTGTCCTGCTGCGGAAAGAAGCCCTTTGGAATGACCACGTACATCAGCACGGTGCCGACCAGGGTCATTCCCGCCACCAGCAAAGTCAGCCGCCGATGTGCCAATGCCCGGCGCAGGCCAGCGGCGTAGATGTCGAGCAGCCGATTGAACATGCGCTCGGCGGCCTGGTGAAACCGGCCGCGGCCATGTGCGGTTTGTTGATTGAGAAAACGCGCGCACAGGGTCGGCGTCAGCGTCAGCGAAACCAGCCCGGAAATGAGAATCGCGATACCCGCGGTCACCGCAAATTCGCGGAATAGCCGACCCACCAGGCCGCCCATGAACAAAAGCGGTATGAATACAGCCACCAGCGAGACGGTCATCGACACGATGGTGAAGGCGATCTCGCGTGAGCCCTTGAGTGCGGCATCGAGTGGCGACTCGCCACCCTCGATGTGACGAAGGATGTTTTCCAGCATCACGATCGCATCGTCGACGACGAAGCCGATGACGACCGTCAGTGCCATCAGCGAGACATTGTCGAGGCTGTAGCCGAGTACATCCATCGCCGCAATCGTGCCCAGCAACGACAGCGGTATCGTGACCACCGGAATGAGTGTCGCGCGCAGGTCGCGCAGAAATGCGTAGACGACCAGCACCACCAGCAGCACGCTGATCAGCAGGGTGAACTGCAGATCGACGACCGAGGCACGAATGGTCTGGGTACGATCGCCGAGCAGGACCAGATGCATGGACGCCGGCAGATCATGGGTGAAGCGCGGCAACTCCGCCTTGATGCGCTCGACGGTCTGGTTGATGTTGAATCCGATCTGCTTGTGCACATCGATCATCACCGCCTGATGCCCGGGGACCCATGCGCCCTGGCGTACATCCTCGACATTCGCGACAACGCTGGAAACGTCGCGCAGCCGTACTGGCGCACCATGGCGATAGGCGATCACCAGGGTCGCATAGCCATCGGCATCCACGATTTGATCGGTGGCATTGAGCGTTACGGACTGATACTTGCCGTTGAGCGTTCCCTTGGGCGCGTTTGCCGTGGACGCGGCGATCCTGGCGCGCACATCTTCCAGGCTCAGCCCGAGCGCAGCGAGCGCCGCCGGATTGATGCGCACCCGGATGGCCGGCTTTTGCTGCCCGTGGTAATCGACCACGCCCACGCCCTGGACCCGCGCGATTTCGGGGGCCAGGTAGTTCTCCACATAGTCGTCGACCTTGCCGAGCGGCATCGCGTCCGAGTAGACCGCGATGGTCATGAGCAGTGCGTCGGCGGGATTGGCCTTCTCGAATGTCGGTGGGTGAGGCAGGTTTTTCGGAAGGTCGCCGGACGCGGCGTTGATCGCCGTCTGCACGTCAAGCGCAGCGCTATCGACGCTGCGCGAAAGGTCGAACTGCACGGCAATCGAGGTCGAGCCAAGCGCACTCGTCGAGGTCAGCGACGTTACCCCGGGCAGCACGGCAAGCGCCCGCTCCAGCGGAGCGGTCACCGACGAAGCCATGGTCTGTGCACTCGCTCCCGGCAGCGACGCATCGATCGAAACGGTCGGAATATCGACCTGGGGAACGCCGGCGATCGGTAACTGTATATAGCCGATGACACCCAGAAACAGCACGCCAAGCATCAGCAGGGAGGTCGCGATCGGCCGCCGTATGAACACCGCTGAAAAGTTCATGTTGTCCTTAAGGGTTATGGGCTTGCTTTATCCGGGTGGCCCATCGATCACTCGTGCGGGCGCATCGGCGGCACGGGCGAAAAGCCCTTCATCTATACGCCGTCCGGATGGGTGCGGCGCATGGCGATCCTACCTGATGAATCGCTGCGATGGCGGAGTCTTGAATGCCCGAGATGCACAGGGGCATGCGGCTATCAAACGGACGCCGGATGTCGCCTGGTCTTCCGGCTGGAGATGTCCTTTTTCGAAAGTGGACATTCCCCACTTGACGGATAACCGCTCCCATCGCTTGGACCACATACATTGCCAGCAGACGCCAGTCCATTCATTCGCGGTGCAACTCTGCCAATGGCTGATCTGCCCAAAATGGCCATGAAACGCTATGGAACAGAGCCAGCGGGAAGTACTCGTGGCAGCGGTTTGGGTGGAGCATCGCCGCCTTCGAAGTAGTCAAGCCGAGTGACTTTGCCGGATGAGTCACGAACCGGCACGAAGTAGCTGAGTTCGTCCGGAACAAAATGAAGCTGCTCCCCGGCCGTCATCTGCAGGGAAATGATATTGCGATGGCCACGCTGTGCGTAGAGCTGATGATTCTTGATGGACAAGGTCTCGACGGTTGCATCGTCAATCCGATACTCCCCCTCCAGCGCGCGCAGCGTTTCATCGGATGGCATCACGGCGAGTGGATCTGGGTAGGGTTCGCCAAGCGCGATCGCGGCGAGACGGCGACTCATGGTCCGCGCGTCGAAGTTGTCGTCGTTGGCGAGAACGACCACGGTGATGTCCTGCCTGGGAAGGTAGGTCACGGCGGAGGTGAAGCCGTCAATTTGACCGGTATGCCCCACCATTTTGCTGCCCCGTACCTGCCAGATGTACATCCCCATCCCGTACTGATGTACCGGCGACACACCGGGTAGCTCCGGCACTGGCGTGATCATCTGTTGAAAGCCTTCGCGGCTTACGACGCGGCCACTGGTCAGAGCGCGCATCCAGCGCACCAGATCGTCGGCCGTGGAGACGAGGCCACCTGCCGCTGCTGGAATGCTCATGCTGATAAACGAGGCATTGTCGATTCGATGCGAGGGGTTATCCGTGGTGTAGCCAGCGACACGTCCCGGGATAAGCATCGCATTGTCGCCGTAGCGGATTTGCTTCAGTCCCGCCGGTTCAAGCAGATCCCTTTGCAGCGCGACATGCCAGGACTGGCCGGTGACCTTCTCGACAACGGCGCCCAGCAGGATGTAGCCCGCATTCGAATAAGCCCACCGGGTGCCAGGAGCGAAAGCAGGTGGGCGTTTACGGATCTCGGCGATGAGCGCGGCGGTATCGACATCGCGTTTCGTGAAGCCCGGCTGTGGATCATTCGTGATGTCCGAGATGCCCGATGTGTGGTTTAGCAGTTCACGGAGCGTGATATGGCTGGCATTGGGAAAATCGGGGAGGTACTTCGCCAGAGAGTCGTCGAGCGACAATTTGCCGAGCTCGGCGAGCTTTACCACTGTCGCCGCCGTGAACATCTTGGTTACGGAGGCAATCCGAAACACCTGATCCGCCGAGAGCGGAACCCCCAGCTCGATGTTCGCGCGCCCGCGCGAGCCGCGGAACACCACGACATCACCCCGAGCAATCACCGCCACCGCACCTGGGCCGTCCGCCGTTGCTGCGCGATCCAGTGCTTCCTGCGCTTCTTTGGCGATGGTCGTATTCGAAACGGGCGAGGCAGCCGCTATGGTCATCGAGAAAACAGCAGCAAGTGCGACAACACAGGAACGCAAGCGCATCTTCAGTTCTCCTCGAATCTGATCTAGCGAGTGGCGGGACTCATGGATGTCATTCTTGGCGCATGTTCGCTTTGGGCCGACCTCTGCCCTTCGCAGCTTGCGCGACCTACAGTATGTTGCATCGACCAGTTGAAACCGCCGTCGTGAGAAGACGGTAGCGCAAAGTTCCAGCGAATCCCGCTTGAAGAACTAGCGCTTTTCTAGCGTGGGGGTACGCACTGCGCAACCCGCTCCATACAGATCGCGATACACCTCGCTCACCCGCTCTTCCAGCTCACCGCCTTGGCGGGCTTTGTTGAAGGCGTCGTTGATCTGCTTTTCGGCAAGGTGCAGGTTGCGCAGAAAGCGGCGGGTGTCGTTCGAGAGGCCGAGGTCGGTCATCTGCTGTTCCAGCGTTACGTCGCCGGTTGCCACCGCTGCCGGCTGGTTTTCCGGCCCGGTTCCGGCGGACATGACTGCGTGATGTCTGATGTCGTTCATGCTGGATCATCAAGCAAGACACTTGCCAGCACCGCCTTTCCCCAGGCAACGCGCAGAGCCACTTAACACTCGCTCCCGCATGCCGCCCAGATGCACACATGGGGCATGCATGCCGCCCATCCGGCAAACCGCCTTACCTGTCGCACGACGACGAAAACCGCCGCTGACGGACGTCCGCCGTCACAACCTGCCCTCTACTGGTAGACGTGCAGCCTACCGAAGATCCATGCGTGGTAGGAGTCGATCAGACCGGGCACCGCGCAGTCATCGTACAGGCCGCTGCAGTGCGTGCGCAGCACGGTTGCCGCGGAGAAGTACGGATCGGTCGGCACGCCGGCAGCCTGCAGCACCATGCTCGGCAGCAAGGCGATGTCCAGCATCGGATAGTTCGGCATCGGCGCGCCGGCGAAGTTGCTTTTCAGCATGTAGTAGGTGAGGTAGTCGCGGTACGGCTGCAGCGCGGGCGGCAAGCTGCGCGACAGGCTTCGGATCTGCCCGCCGAAGGACGGCTGATGGTCGCCAAAGTGCACCAGCACGGTCGGCTGCGGGCGATCGAGGAAATCGTGTTCCAGCCCGCGCATGGCCACGTCGGAATCGTGCAGGCGCGACAGGTAGGTGTCGAAATTCAGCGCCGCACCTGGCGACAGCCCGCGCAGCAGGTTGCGGTAGGGCGGCAGCAGCTTGGTCATCGGGTCGTCGTCGTGCGGCCCGTGCTGGTTCAGCGTCAGGATCATGATGAACACCGGCTGCCCCGGCTTCCTGACCTTGTCGTAGATGCGCTTGGCCGCGGCAAACATCTGCGCGTCGGTTTCTTCCCACTCCTCCAGGCCCAGCTCGCTAGCGCCATACAGATGGTCGAAGCCGTACGCGTGGTACGCGTTGCTGCCATTGATGAAGCTGGCCTCGGTCGGATAGATGCCGATGGTGAGGTAACCGAGCCGGCGCAACTGCAACGCCAGTGCATCGTGCACCCGCGGCGCCAGCACATACGGCGCATACATGCCGCCGGGGCCGAAGATGTCCTGCGGCATGCCGGTCAGCGCCGCAAACTCGCTGACCCAGGTGCCGCCGCCGAACGTATGCACGCGCAACACGCCATGCGCACGCGTGCGTGCATCCGCCTGGAACATTCCCGCGCGACATTGCGGCACGTTGCAGGCGTCGTAGATCGACGGGTCGAAAGTGCTTTCCTCCAGCACCTGCACGATGTCCGGATACGGCGGGTGCGTGCTGCCCGGCTCACCCTGCGCGGTCGCGCCCCACGCCTGCTCGGCGACGGCATCGCTGGCCATCGGCGGCAACTGCACGTCGGAGTCGCGGAAGTTGACGAAGAAATTGGTCAGCTGCGCATCGTCGGACAGCTTCTCCCACACATTGCGTGAATGCACCTGCGCGAACGGCCCCGTCGGCAGCATGCACAGCCAGAACGCCAGAACGCCCAGTACGATGCCGCCGATGCGCACGCCGGCCGCGACGCGCGGCCGCAACCCCGCCAGCACGCGCCAGTCCCAGCGCCACGCCAGATACAGCAGCGGCGGCACGATCACACACAGGCCGATGCCCAGCGCGACCATGTGCGGATAGTGGCGCAGCGTGTCGAGCAGGCTGGTGCGCACGTAGTAGATGAAGTCCGACGGCATCAGCTGCGAATCGAGGTAGCGCAACTTCATCGCCGCAATGAACTTCAACGCCAGAAACAGGCCGCCGCTGACCAGCAGCGCCGTGGCCACCCGCGCAAACGCGAACAGCAGCATGACGAACGTGCACAGCATCAGGGCCGCAATGAAAAGCTGTTGCAGCAGCTCCGGCTCCTGCCACGCGCTGAGCGCGACGCAGCCGGCGAAGAAGACCAGCGCGCACAGCGGTACCGCATGGGTGCGCGCGAGTAACCAGATTCGAGGCATGGATGGAAAGTCCCCCTGTAAGGACTCAATGTCACTGAAACGCCATCTTACGGTCTTGTGCCGGTAGCAGACAGGATCAGCTACCACGCCATTCCACTGGCGTTGGGTATTGCCGCCCAACCGGGCCGGCAAAGGGTCATCCCAATCTGCTAGTTTTCGTGGTCCGCACCTGCACGCCTCTCGGAACTACCATGTCGCCACGCCTGACCCCGTTCGCCACCCCGATCGCCGCGCTGACGTTCGTCCTGCTCGCCGGCTGCGCCGGCCATGCCTGGAAATCCGGCCAGACGCCCGACGGCGCGCGCGCGAAGGTGGCGATTCTGGAAACCACCGACGTGCACTCCAACGTGCTGAGCTACGACTACTACAAGTTGAAGCCGGATGACTCGCTCGGCTACGAGCGCACCGCCACACTGATCCGCCGTGCCCGCGCGGAATTCCCCAACACGTTCCTGTTTGACAGCGGCGACACTATCCAGGGCAGCGTGCTGGCCGACTATCAGGCGCTGGTGAAGCCGGTGGCCTGCGATCAGGAGCTGGCGATCTACCGGGCGATGGACGCGATCGACTACGACGGCGGCACTGCCGGCAACCACGAGTTCAACTACGGCCTCGGTTTCCTGTCACAGGTCACCGGCACGCCGATGAACGTGGACGGCGGCCGCACGAACCGCTGCGCCGGCCCGCACTTCCCGTTGGTGCTGGCCAACGTCTACAGCACGCGCGACAACGCGCCGATCTTCAAGCCGTGGACGATCGTCACGAAAACCATCGAGGCGTACACCGAAGACGGCAGCAAGATCAGCGTGCCGCTGCGGGTCGGCATCATCGGCTTCGCGCCGCCGCCGATCATGGACTGGGACAAACAGAATCTGGCCGGCAAGGTCAGCGTCAGCGGTGTCGTGGAAGCCGCGCAGAAGTACCTGCCGCAGCTCAGGGCGCAACATCCCGACCTGATCGTGGCGATCCTGCATGGCGGCCTCGACACCGCGCCGTACACCCCGCAGATGGAAAACGCCGGCTGGTACCTGGCCGGCGTGCCCGGCATCGACGCGCTGCTGCTCGGCCACTCGCACAGCGAATTCCCCGGTCCACGCTACGCCGGCATGAAGGACGTCGACGCCCACCTCGGTTTCGTGCGTAACGTGCCTGCGGTGATGGGCGGTTTCTTCGGCAAGGACCTGGGTGTGATCCAGCTGGTGCTCAATCGTCAGCAGGGGCGCTGGGTGGTCGACCTTGACAATACGCACAGCGAAGTGCGGCCGATTTGCCCGATCAAATCCGGCAAAGAAAAGAATCAATGCGTACCGGCCGATCCCGCCATCGCGCCGCTGGTACAGCAGACGCATGAGGCGGCGATCGCCTACGTCAACACGCCGATCGGCGAAAGCACACTGCGCATGAGCAGCTACTTCGCCGACGAGGGCAACATGACCGCGCTGGCGCCGGTCAACGCCGCACAGGCCGACTACGTGCGCAGCGAACTGCCGCGCTCGCATCCCGAGCTGGCCGACGTGTCGGTGCTGTCCGCCGCCGCCGCGTTCCGCACCGGCTTCGGCGGCCCCGACGACTACACCGATGTCGCCGCCGGCCCGCTCACCCTGCGCAGCGCCGCCGACCTGTACTTCTATCCGAACACACTGAGCGCGGTGAAAATCGACGGCGCCGGTATCAAGGCCTGGCTGGAAAAATCCGCCGAACGCTTCAACCGCATCGATCCGACCAAGAGCGACGAGCAGGAGCTGATCAACACCCACTACACCGGCTACAACTTCGACCAGATCCAGGGCGGCATCCACTACGTCATCGACGTGTCGAAGCCGGTCGGCCAGCGCATCACCTCACTGATCTGGCAGGGCAAACCGGTCACTCCGGCCCAGCCCTTCATCATCGTCACCAACAACTATCGCGCCAGCGGCGGCGGCCACTTCCCCGGCCTCGACGGCAACAACATCGTGCTGGCCGCGCCCGACGGCACCCGCGAGATCCTGGCGAAATGGCTCGAGCGCCAGAAGACGATCGGCACCAAGGATCTCGAACCGACGTCATGGAAGTTCGCGCCACTGAAGACACATGGCCCGATCGTATTCACCGCCGCCAGCGGCAAGCAGGAGGTGGCGCGTGAAGCCGGCATCGAGAATGTTCGCCAGCTCAAGGATCACGGTGACGGCACCGCGACTTACGCGATCGATCTGTCGCATTGAGGGTGACATAAGCTGAGGTGCCAATGTCTGTTTTCGACCCAAAGCGGACATCGTGGTCAGACCGCTTCGAGGAACACGACAACAGGAGAGTCTGTATGGAGATACCAGAAGGGCTGCTGGCGACAGTCAACAGCAGAGAGGCATTTTGGGCTTTCGTGAATGCTCTCATCAAGGACGGGCGCGAGGCCGATGCAATTTGAAACAGTACGAGGCTTCGGAGTTTCGCTGAACTCACGCACCAACTGGGGATATCGTGTCTAAGCGTTCACTTTGCCTGATCATCGGCCTCGGCTTGACGAGACTTTGTTCTGCCGCGGACTTCAATCCATTCGAGGGACCGGAGCCGCTTATGGTCGTCGTGGAGTTCGACCCTTGGTCCATGGTGTTGAGCGCCGATTCGCCGCGGGTGGCTATCTATGCGAACGGCGAT
This sequence comes from Rhodanobacter sp., assembly GCA_035566635.1. Lineage (GTDB taxonomy): Bacteria > Pseudomonadota > Gammaproteobacteria > Xanthomonadales > Rhodanobacteraceae > Rhodanobacter. The sequence continues at coordinate 145,281 of DATMQY010000004.1, read as the reverse complement.
GTGATCTTCGTTGGCAAGGAAGGAAAAAATCAGGTTTACCGCTTCAAGCGGCTGACTGCACAAGAGCTGGATAATGTCAGGCAACAGGCCGGTAAAGTGTTTCGCAGCACGGAGCTGAAACATCACTACGACATGCGAGGAGGTACCGACCAGCCAATGGCCGAGTTTTATTTCCATGATGCCAAGGGTTCTGTCGCTACCGAGGTTGTGGGCCTGGAGTGCGAGCCGTCGAAACCATCTCCGTGGGACAGAAATGTGACCCCACCTCCCAAGGCTTTGCTGGACTTGAACGCGTCGCTTTGTTCCCTAGACTTTCCCGGCAGCGAAAAGTGGTCCCCGCCTTATGCTGAAGTCATGATGTGGGACTACAACTACGCGCCAGGTACGCCTGTTCCGTGGCCAAAGAGCTGGCTAGGACTGGATTCATCGCAGACGATTCGGCGAGGCCATGACTACTCGATCTTCATGGACGGAGCAATGCTTCCGCAGTTGAATGCTTTCGTTCACGGAATACCGCAGAAGAGCGCGGTGGCCATTGGTGGAAGGAAGATAAGTATTTCGATTCGGATTCCGTTTCCCAGCGAACCAGTCTGGCGTCGGGCGCTTGAATCCATCCGATAGGTTGTCGCGGGGCGCTCTATTGGCTGGCCTCGCTGTTGTCGTACTTCTAATGTCAGCTTTCGACGGCGGCCTCGACCGGTCAACGCCACACGATACCCACGATAGCGCGATTAAGGTGGGAGCCAGTTCTTCCTACAGGGGAAGGAGATGAACAGCAACGAGATGGTTGTAGCAGCAAGAATTTGCCACCGATTTACAGCGCTGACTCGTGCATCCATGGATCATCTTGGATGCAGAGTTGAAACACTTCGAAGCACGATAGCCAGACCGCTCCTCGCCTCTTCAGTTGATCATGCGCTATCTCTAACCCATCTACTGTCACAGAACGACCCTGCAAACGCTTATTCCGCAGTTGCTCTTTTCCGCCTGCAACTTGATGCGATGGGAAGAGGCGTGTTTTTCGCCTTGCCCGCACACTCTTCAGATGAAGAGGTGGAGCGATTTTCTTCTAGTAGCAAGATGCCGAAGCGTCAGCAACCAAATGGTGGTATCAACCACATTACGCTAGCGCAACTGCTCGATGTGGCACGCACGGAACTCAAAGCACTGGTTGGCGAAGAAATTCAGAATCGCATCGACCAAACATTTCGATATGCGCTCGATCATTTCAACGGTTTTGTTCATGGCGGAAATTCCGTGAAGAGCGCATACAAAGAGATCAATGGACGTTACATATTCTTGCCGGATTTCTCGGTCCTGCGTTCGTTAGCCATGCACTGCGCAGCGCTTGCATTGACAGCCCATGCCATCAACTTGGTACATCTGTGCGGCGCGGACAGAATCCCGATATCAAAGGAGTGGGAGGAGGCGCGGAGTGCGTACATTGGCCTGGGTACTCCTTGAACGATGCAAGATATGCTTATCAAGGAGGCAACGTCCGTTTTTGGCCGATGACAGCCCTTGAGGGCTCGATGGCGCCCAAGCAGGCTCGGCAGGCGGAGGTCGACCCAAAAATCTGGCGGTTCCCTTATGCCTGTCATCGACTCACTATAGGGATCCCGTTCCGCGAGGATTCCATGATGCGTCACCCATTGCGACGGATTTTCGTCGCTGCCGTTTTGCTCACCTCCACGCACGTGTCGTTCGCGCAGACACCCAAGACCGTCTTGCTGCAGGACCTCACCTGGACGGAGGTGCGCGATCAGATCCAGGCCGGCAAGACCACCATCATCATCCCGATCGGCGGCACCGAGCAGAGCGGCCCTGATGTCGCGCTGGGCAAGCACAACGCGCGTGCGGCGTGGTTGTCGCAGCGGATTGCGGAAGGGCTGGGCAATGCACTGGTCGCGCCGGTGATCGCCTATGTGCCGGAGGGCAGCTACGCGCCTCCGGCGGCCCACATGCGTTTTCCCGGCACCATCACCGTGCCGGACGATGCGTTCGAGAAAATGCTGGAGTCCGCCGCGAACAGTTTTGCGGTGCATGGCTTCAGGAACATCGTTTTCCTGGGCGACCATGGCGGCTATCAGAACGATCTCAAGCGGGTCGTGGCCCGGCTCAACAAGAGCTGGTCCGGTACGGCGGCGCGGGCGTTCGTGCCGCCGGAGTACTACGCGGCCAGCTCGGACGGTTACGCACAGATCCTGCGCCAGCACAGCTTTCGCGACGACGAGATCGGCACACATGCGGGGCTCGCCGATACCTCGCTGCAGCTGGCGGTCGCGCCGCAAATGGTCCGGCTGGATCGACTGCACAGCAGCACGAAACTCGGCCCGGCGGACGGTGTCTATGGCGGCGATCCCCGCCGCTCGACCGCCGCACTCGGCCGACTGGGTATCGATGCCATCGTGTCGCGCACGATCGATGCCCTCAGAAAGGACACGGCTGGGCGATAATGCCGCGGCCGACGTCTCACGCGCGCTCCACTCCCCTTACTTGATAGATAGCGAATTCGCCATGACTCCACGCCCTCATCGTTTTCTGCGGATCGCCTCGTGTGTGGGCGTCGCCCTGGCCGGCCTCTGCGCCACCGCGATCGCCGCGGCCGCGCAGCCGGTCGCCACCGTTGCCGGCATGCCGCCGGTGACGAACGCCAGCAACATGTACAACGAAGCAAGCGTCAACCATCTCAGCGCGGCGGTGGCCGGCGCATTGCCGCGGATCTACGTGCCGAACCTGCGCTCGAACAGCGTTTCGGTGATCGATCCGAGAACGTTCAAGGTAGTCGATACGTTTCGCGTCGGACGCAGCCCGCAGCATGTGGTCCCCTCGTGGGATCTGCAGACGCTGTGGGTGACCAACAACGCCGAGGGCCATTCCGACGGCAGCCTCACCCCGATCGATCCGAAGACCGGCAAGCCGGGTGCCGCGATCGCGGTGGACGATCCGTACAACATGTACTTCACCCCGAACGGCAAAGAGGCGATCGTGGTGGCGGAAACCCATGCGCGGCTGGACTTCCGCGATGCACACACGATGGCGCTGAAATCGAGCCTTTCGGTGCCCGAGTGCAAAGGCATCAATCACGCCGATTTCTCGATCGACGGCCGCTACGCGCTGTTCACCTGCGAATTCGGCGGCAAGGTGGCCAAGATCGATCTGGTCAAGCGCAAGGTGGTGGGCTACCTGCTGCTCGACAAGAAGGGCATGCCGCAGGACATCCGCGTCTCGCCGGATGGCAAGGTGTTCTACGTCGCCGACATGATGGCCGATGGTGTTTTCCTGCTCGACGGCGACAGCTTCACCAGGATCGGCTTCATCCACACCGGCATCGGCACGCACGGCATGTACCCGAGCCGGGACGGCACGAAACTCTACGTGGCGAATCGCGGCTCCAATCACATCCACGGCAAGCCCCACGGCAAGGGCAGCGTATCGGTGATCGACTTCGCCACGCGCAAGGTCGTCGCCAACTGGCCGATTCCCGGCGGTGGCAGTCCGGATATGGGCAACGTCAGCGCCGATGGCAAGCTGTTGTGGCTGGCGGGGCGGTTCGACGATGTGGTCTATGCGTTCGACACCACCAGTGGTGCGGTCAGATCGATCAAGGTCGGCGCGGAGCCGCATGGGCTGGCGGTCTGGCCACAGCCCGGACGCTATTCGCTTGGCCACACCGGAATCATGCGCTGAGCGATCATGCGTGGAGCTGTGCCGTCGTGGATATAACCAGAAGTTGCAAATGAATCTGTTGACCGCGGTGCAACATTCCCTCTAAGGTCGAATCCATGTCGCCGCTTTCCACGCCAGCACGCATGCACCTCGCCCCGGTTTGCGCCGGGCGTGCACCGTTGCCGGCGGGCGTCAACGCTCGTTCCATCGCCACCACGATTACGACTACCACCACGACTCCGTCGGGGTGGGTGTCCGTGCGCGACTAGGTTCTTCACTACGCAACGGCCCCGCCCTCGATGAGGCGGGCCGGTGCACTCCCAAGCACACGCCGATCCGCCAGCGAGCACGGGCCTCAACAGGAGGTCATCGTGAACATCTGTGCATCGCTACTCGCCGCTCCCCCGCCATCGTTCGGTATCGCCGTGCCGACGGCGCGACGGCGGCGCATGCTGGCGGTCGGATTGATCGGCCCCGGTCGCGTCGGCAGCGCGCTGCTGGCGCAACTGCGCGCCGCCCAACCGCGGCTGATGCATGAGACCGGGCTGGAACTGCAGCTGTGCGGCGTCGCCGCCAGCCGACGGATGTGGCTGGACTGCGACGATCCCGAACTCAACCATGCCGGCCACGATCATCATGGCGAGCGGGCGCAGATCTGGCGACCGGGCAATCTCGATGAATTCGCCGCGCACGTACGTGGCAACAACGGTCGCCACGCGCTACTGATCGACTGCAGCGCCAGCGATGCCGTGGCAGAACACTACGCGGACTGGCTGGCAGCCGGGCTGCATGTGGTGACGCCGAACAAGCTGGCCGGCAGCGGCTCGCTGGAACGCTGGCAAGCGATCCGTGCGGCGTGCGCCGACGGCATGCGCTTCCGCTACGAGGCCACCGTATGCGCCGGCCTGCCGGTGGTGCAGACGCTGCGCGATCTGCTCGATACCGGCGACGAACTGCTCGCGGTGGAGGGCATGTTTTCCGGCACATTGGCGTGGCTGTGCAATCGTCATGATGGCCAGCAGCCGTTTTCCGCACTGGTACGCGAGGCGCATGCGCTGGGTTATACCGAGCCCGATCCGCGCGACGACCTGTCCGGCCTCGACGTGGCGCGCAAGCTGGTGATCCTGGCGCGCGAAGCGGGCTGGCCGCTGTCACTGGAGGACGTCGTGGTGGAGAGCCTGGTGCCATCTGCGCTGGCGAGCCTGCCGCTCGACGCCTGTATGCAGCGACTTCACGAGCTGGATGCGCTGATGTCCGCACGGCTGACCGAGGCGCGTGCTACCGGTGGCGTGCTGCGGCATGTCGCCAGCCTCGACCGCCATGGCCGCGCCCGCGTGAAGTTGGTCGTTCTGCCGGCGAAACACCCGTTCGCGCATACCCGGCTGACCGACAACGTGGTGCAGTTCACCAGCCGCCGTTACTGCGACAATCCACTCCTCGTGCAAGGCCCCGGCGCCGGCCCCGAAGTGACCGCTGCCGGCGTGTTCACCGACTTGCTGCGTATCGCCGAATCGCTGGAGGCGCGCGCATGAACTCCTCATTGCTGGAACCTGTCATGGCTTCACCGCGTCGCCCGAAACCTCCGCAAGTCGCCTGCGCCTTCGCGCCCGCCAGCGTCGGCAATGTGGGCGTGGGCTTCGATCTACTCGGCCACAGCGTGAGCGGCGCCGGCGATCGCGCCGAAGTGCGCCGCATCGACGAGCCGGTGGTGCGCATCGCGGCGATCCACGGCTGCGTCACCGGACTGCCGACCGATCCGCGCCAGAACACCGCCGGCATGGCACTGCTGTCGCTGCGCAAGGCGCTCGGCCTGCAACACGGTTTCGAACTGATCTTGCACAAGGGCATCGCGCTGGGTTCGGGCATGGGCGGATCGGCCGCGTCGTGCGTGGCCGCGCTGGTAGCCGCCAACGCGTTGCTGGCGCAGCCGTTGCCGCGCGAGTCGCTGTACGGCTTCGCGCTGGACGGCGAAGCAGTGGCCAGCGGCAGCCGGCATGGCGACAACCTCGGTTCGATGCTGCTCGGCGGTCTGGTGCTGGCCACCCATGAACGCCTGCTGCGTATCCCGGTGCCGGCTGACTGGCATTGCGCGCTGGTGCATCCACATGTCGTGCTGGAGACGCGCAAGGCGCGCGCGGCACTGGCCGGCCACTACGAACTCGGCGAGTTCGTTGCGCAAAGCTCGAACCTCGCCCTGGTGCTGGCCGGCTGCTACCGCGGTGACGCGGCGTTGGTGCGCGAGGGCCTGAAGGATGTCCTGGTGGAGCCGCGCCGCGCGCCGCTGATCCCGAACTTCGCGCGGGTGAAGCAGGCCGCGCTGGATCATCAAGCGTTGGGTTCCAGCATCTCCGGTGCAGGCCCCAGCGTGTTCGGCTGGTACGACAACCGCCGCGATGCTGAAGCAGCCTCCGTCGCGATGCAGGCCGCGTTCGCCGAAACCGGGCTGGACAGCGATGCCTGGGTGTCGCCGATCGACGGACCGTCTGCCGCGTTGATTCCTTCGATCGAGGCCGATGCATGAGCGACCTCGTACCGCTGCGCTTTCACAGCACCCGCAGCAGCAGCCCGACCGTGCCGATCAGTCAGGCGATCGCCGCCGGACTGGCACCCGATGGCGGCCTGTACGTACCTGAAGCGTTGCCGTCGATCGACCCGGCCGCGTTCGATCCGCACGGCTCGCTGGCCGACACCGCCAGCACCTTGCTGGCGCCGTTCTTTGCCGGTGATCCGCTGGCTGACGAATTGCCCGCGATCTGCGCCGAGGCGTTCACGTTCGACGCGCCGCTGCGCGCACTTCCTGCGCATCCGGGCGCGCTGATGCTGGAGCTGTTTCATGCCCCCACTTCGGCATTCAAGGATTTCGGCGCACGCTTCCTCGCCACCTGCCTGCGCCGGCTTCCGCGCGCCGATGCACGGCCGTTGACCATCCTGGTCGCCACCTCCGGCGACACTGGTGCGGCGGTGGCGGCAGCGTTCCATCGCCAGCCGAACGTACGCGTCGTGATCCTGTATCCCGACGGGCTGGTCTCGCCACGCCAGGCGCACCAGCTTGGCTGCTTCGGCGACAACGTCAGCGCGCTGCGCGTGAGCGGCCGCTTTGACGACTGCCAGCGCATGGTCAAGGCCGCGCTCAACGACAGCAGCTTGCAGGCGCAACTGCCGCTGTCCTCGGCCAACAGCATCAGCCTTGGTCGCCTGCTGCCGCAGATGAGCTACTACGCGCATGCGGCACTGGGCTGGTGGCGCGAAAACGGCACACCGCTGAATTTCATCGTGCCCACCGGCAACCTGGGCAACGCGCTGGCCTGTCTGTGGGTGCGCGAGCTGGGTCTGCCGATCGGCAGCGTGCGACTGGCCTGCAACGCCAACGCCACCCTGCCCGACTATTTCGCCGGCGCCGATTACGCGCCGCGTGAAGCGGTCGCCACGCTGGCGAATGCGATGGACGTTGGCGCACCGAGCAACTTCGAACGTCTGCGCTGGACGTATCCCGACGAAGATCGCCTGCGCGGTTTGCTGCAGGCACATAGCGTCGACGATGCAGCCATCCGCGACACCATCGCCAGCCACGCGCACAAACACGGCGAGGTGTTCTGCCCGCACACCGCCACCGCGATGCATCAGCTTGATCACCTGCGCGAGGCAGGCGATCGCTCGCCATGGGCAGTGGTCGCGACCGCGCATCCGGCCAAGTTCGAGAGCGTGGTGGAGCCGTTGATAGGTCGGCCGCTGGCGGTGCCCCCCGCACTCGCCGCGATGCTGGCGCGTCCGGCCAGGGCCGAACCACTATCCGCAAATGACGACGCGCTCGGAGCCTGGCTATCAAGCCATTAGTAGGACACGAGCAGATCGAACCGATCCAGAGTACGCCCGGCTAGGCAAAACGACGGCAGCACAAGCCGCTCTGACAGCTTTCGCGACTTGGATGCGTAGAAGGCTCCCACTGGCGATTGATGAAGCACTACTTCGCCTTTTCCAGTGATATCTGCTTCTGCGCCAGTACCAGCTTTTCCAATACGGACCGGTCGGTGCACGTGATCTGGGCGACCTCGCCGAATGTCAGCCGGCTGAGCCTTGTCTGCGTGATCTGGGCCATCAGCAGGCTGGTGATCTCCGTCTGTGTCAAACGCAGTTGCAATGTGATCAGCGGTTCATCCACGACCAGCTCCTTTCCATGGCCACGTCGAGCCTCCCTGATACAACGCCAGCAGCTGCTTCCAGCTTCATGTCGGGGAGCCCGACAAACTGTGGCGTGCCGCCCATATTCACCACTCAAGATTGCCATTGTCAACCATTTCAACTTGGATCTATGACGTACTGCGGGTGCAACACTCGGCAGGCACATGAGCCCCAAAGCATCCGCTTCCAACCATTTTGGGCACCGCCTTCAGCAGGCGCTCGACCGCACCATGATTCCTCCCGGTCGACAGCGCACGACGGCGCTGGCCAACTACTACGCCATCGCCCGCGAGACGGCGCGACTGTGGCTGGCTGGCCGTGCCACACCCGAACTCGGCCGCCTGATCGAGATCGCCGACGATTGCCGGGTCAGCCTGAACTGGCTGGCGACGGGACGCGGTTCGATGGTGGTGCCGCCGTCCCTCGGCGAGGAAGCGAAGAGCTACGAGGTGCTGAGCCCGGACGAACAGAAGATGCTCAAGGCCGTCCGCAAGCTCTCGATCAAGCGCCGTCAGGGCCTGCTGGCTCTGCTCGATGCGCGTGACTGAGGCGGAAGCGGCAACGTACCTTCGCGCACGGCACCATTTCGCTGCATAAAACCACGCGAACCTCACGAGCCCGCAGAGCGGCATGAATGCTTGGACGGCTAGCCGTCCAAACCGCATCCGGCTTGCTTAGAAGTTCTTTTCATATAAAAACAGTTGACAGCCTTGCATGGCCTGCCTTAGGGTCAACGACATGTCGCAGCGCAACAGCCATCGCCGCATCGCCGAAAACAACCGTCTCACGACGGTTGCCGGCCTGCTGCAGGTTCGCGGCACGCTCCTTCTTGCCCTCGTACTCGTACTCCTTATTACCAACGGAGGTGCGGGCTGAGGGCATGTGTCCAGGTAGCTAGAAAATAACCTGAAGACTCCCAAAGAACCCCGCACCGGCAACGGCGCGGGGTTTTTTGTTGCCCTCGGCTCGCATCAGCGGAGCCAGCGATGAACCCCGAATCACCAGTAACAGCAGCAACATCCGGCAGCGTCCCCGCTGCCGACGATCACGTACGCATCTTCGACACCACCTTGCGCGACGGCGAGCAGGCGCCCGGTTTCTCGATGGACCGGCGTACGAAATTGCGCATCGCACAAGCGCTCGAAGCACTCGGTGTCGATGTGCTGGAAGCGGGTTTCCCGCAGGCCTCGCCGGATGATTTCGCCGCGGTGGCCGAAATCGCGCGCACGCTGAAGACCACCACGGTGTGTGCGCTGGCCCGCTGCCAGAGCGGCGACATCGACAGCGCCGCACGCGCACTGGAACAGGCGCGGCATGCGCGCATCCACGTGTTCCTATCGACCAGCCCGCTGCACCGCGAGCACAAGCTGGGCATGAGCAAGGCGCAGGTGATCGATGCCGCGGTGGCTGCGGTGGAACGTGCCCGCGGGCTATGCCACGAGGTGGAGTTTTCCGCCGAGGATGCGCTGCGCACCGAACCCGAATTCCTCGTCGAGGTGTTCAGCGCGGTCGTTGCCGCCGGCGCCACGACGCTGAATGCGCCGGACACGGTGGGCTACACCACGCCAGCCGAGATCGTCGAGCTGTTCACCTACCTGCGCCGGCATGTGCGCGATGCGCACAAGGTGATCTTTTCCAGCCACTGCCACGATGACCTGGGTATGGCGGTAGCCAACAGCCTGGCTGCGGTAAGCGCTGGCGCGCGCCAGGTGGAGTGCACGATCAACGGCATCGGCGAGCGCGCCGGTAACGCCGCGCTGGAAGAGATCGTGATGGCGCTGAAGGTGCGCGCGCCGCACTTCGGTGTCGGCACCCGCATCGACACGCGCCGGCTGTATCCCACCTCGCGCCTGCTGACCCAGCTGACCGGCCAGGCGGTGCCGCGCAACAAGGCGATCGTGGGCGACAACGCGTTCGCGCACGAGTCGGGCATCCACCAGCACGGCATGCTCAAGCATCGCGGCACCTACGAAATCATGCGTCCGCAGGATGTCGGCATCGCCGAAACACGGTTGGTGCTGGGCAAGCACTCCGGCCGCGCCGCACTGCGTCAGCGCCTGGAAACACTGGGCCACACGCCGGACGATGCGGCGCTGGATGTGATCTTCGCGCGCTTCAAGACGCTGGCCGACAAGAAACGCGAAGTGCACGACGAGGATCTGGAGGCGATCGCGCTGGGCCTGGATCCGGATGCCGCCGGTCCGTGGCGCTTGGTGCATTTGAACACCAGCACACACCTGGGCGGCAGCGCCTCGGCCTCGGTGAAGTTGCGCCACGACGATGGCCGTGAAGCCGGCGAGGCGGCGATCGGCGATGGCCCGGTCGATGCCGTGCTGCGCGCGATCGAACGCGCCACCGGCAACGAGCTGCAGTTGACCGATTTCCAGGTACGCGCGGTGAGCGAAGGCGGCGATGCCCAAGGGCAGGCCCAGCTCACCGCCCGCCACGCCGCCCGCGAATGGCGCGGCCACGGCGTCAGCACCGACATCGTCGAGGCCACCGCACAGGCCGCCCTGACCATCGTCAACCGCATCGAACGACAGACGCCGGCCACCCCGCCAGTCGCCGTCGCCAACCTGTAATCCACCGGGGAGCCTTCATGAGCAACACGCCCTTCCTCTGGCACAACGGCCGCATCAAACCCTGGGCCGATGCCAGCGTCCATGTCAGCACGCACGCCCTGCACTACGGCTCCTCGGTGTTCGAGGGCGAGCGCGTCTACGCCACGCCGAAGGGCCCCGCGTATTTCCGGCTGGCCGAACACACGCGCCGGCTGTTCGAGTCCGCGGCGATCTACGAGATCGAGATCGGCTACAGCGAGGACGAGATCAACGCTGCCTGCATGGAACTGATCCGTGCCAACGCGATGCGCTCGGCCTATGTGCGGCCGATCGTGTTCCGTGGCGCCGGCGGGCTGGGCGTGCTGGCGAAGAACGACGCACCGGTCGAAGTGGCGATCATGGCGCTGGACTGGGGCGCATATCTGGGCGATGCGGTAGAAAAAGGCGCGGACGTGTGCGTGTCCTCGTGGCATCGCCCCGCACCGAACACCTTCCCGAGCTGGGCCAAGGCCGGCGGCAACTACCTCAACAGCCAGCTGATTGGTCTGGAAGCGCGCCGCGGCGGTTACGACGAAGGCATCGCGCTGGGCCACAACGGCCTGCTCAGCGAAGGCGCCGGCGAAAATCTTTTCCTGGTCAAGCGGGGCAAGCTGCTCACCCCGCCGTCGAGCGCCGGCATCCTCGCCGGCATCACCCGCGACAGCGTGCTCACGCTGGCCGCCGATCTCGGCATCACGGTGGAAGAGCGCGACCTGCCGCGCGAGGCGCTGTACACCGCCGACGAAGTGTTCATGACCGGCACCGCCGCCGAGATCACGCCGGTGCGCTCGGTCGATCGCAAGGTCATCGGCGCAGGTACGCCAGGCCCGATCACGAAGCAACTGCAACAAGCGTTCTTCGGCCTGTTCGACGGCCGCACCGAAGACCGCTGGGGCTGGCTGAAGTATGTCGGTGCGGTCGTCCCTGACCGCGGGCTGCTCCTTGCTGATTCAAGCGCTCACGAACGGGCGCATAAACAAATGGAGATTCCGGCGTGACCGCAAAGACCCTGTTCGAAAAAGTATGGGACGCGCATGTCGTCGTACCCGAAACCACCGACACACCGGCGGTGCTCTATGTCGACCTGCATCTGGTGCATGAGGTGACTTCACCGCAGGCATTCAGTGAACTGCGCGAACGCGGACTGCAACTGCGCCGCCCCGACCGCATGCTGGCCACGCTGGATCATTCCACGCCGACCTTGCCGACGAATGCCGACGGCACCCGCCCGTATGCGAACGCCGAGGCGCAGGCACAGGTCGCCCAGCTGGAAACGAACTGCCGCGAGTTCGGTGTCGAGCTGCATGGCTGGGACAGTGCCGACCGCGGCATCGTGCATGTGATCGGCCCGGAACTTGGCGCCACCCAGCCCGGCATGACCATCGTCTGCGGCGACAGCCACACCTCCACCCACGGCGCATTCGGTGCGCTGGCGTTCGGCATCGGCACCACCGAGGTCGGTCACGTGATGGCGACGCAGTGCCTGCTGCAACGCAAGCCGAAGACCATGGCGGTGCATGTGGATGGCCGCTTGCCGCAAGGTGTCGGCGCGAAGGATCTGATCCTGCACATCATCGGCACGATCGGCGTCGATGGCGGCACCGGCTACGTGCTCGAGTACCGCGGTGCGGCGATCGAGGCGCTGTCGATGGACGAGCGCATGACGGTCTGCAACATGTCGATCGAGGCCGGTGCGCGCGCGGGCCTGATCGCACCGGATGAAACCACGTTCACCTGGCTGAAGGGACGTCCGCGTGTGCCGCAGGGTGCTACGTGGGATGCCGCCGTGGAGCGCTGGCGCACATTGCGCAGCGATGACAGCGCAACCTACGACCACGAAGTGCGCATCGACGCCAGCGCGGTGAAGCCCACCGTCACCTACGGCACCCATCCGGGCATGGCGATCGCGATGGATGCGCCGGTGCCGGCCGCCACCAATGCGCAGGAACGCCGCGCGCTCGACTACATGAAGAGCGAAGCCGGCAAACCGATGCAGGGCACACCGGTCGACGTAGTGTTCGTCGGCAGCTGCACCAACTCGCGGCTGTCCGACCTGCGCGAGGCGGCCAACGTGTTGCGTGGCCGTCGCGTCGCCGACGGCGTGCGCATGCTGGTGGTGCCCGGCTCCGAGGCGGTGCGTCGTGATGCCGAACGCGAAGGCCTGCATCAGGTTTTCACGGCGGCCGGCGCCGAGTGGCGTGTGCCGGGCTGCTCGATGTGCATCGCGATGAACGGCGATCTGGCGCAGCCGGGCCAGCTCGTGGTGAGTACCTCCAACCGCAACTTCGAAGGTCGCCAGGGCAAGGGCGCGCGCACCGTGCTGGCCAGCCCAGCCACCGCGGCCGCATCCGCACTGGCCGGCCGCATTGCCGATCCGCGCGAGTACTCCACGCTCGACAACCGCAGGCAGGAGCAAGCCGCATGAAGGCCGTCACCCGAATCCACTCGCGCACCGCCGTGCTGGCCGACGAGAACATCGACACCGACCGCATCATCCCGGCGCGCTTCCTCACCACCACCACCCGCACAGGGCTAGGCAAGCTGTGCTTCCACGACTGGCGCTATCAGGCCGACGGTAGCGACAACCCGGCCTTCCCGTTGAATCAGCCGCAGGCGCAGGGCTGCTCGATCCTGGTCGCCGGCCACAACTTCGGCTGCGGCTCCTCGCGCGAACACGCGCCGTGGGCCTTGCTCGACTACGGCATGCAGGCGGTGCTGTGCAGCGAGATCGCAGACATTTTCCGCGGCAACGCGCTGAAGAACGGCTTGCTGGCGATCGTCATCGATGAGCTCGAACACCGTTGGCTGCTTAAGCATCCCGGCATCGAGCTGGTGATCGACGTGCGCGAACAGTTCATCGCGCTGCCTGATGGCGGCCGCATTCCATTCCAGCTGGAACCGTTCGCGCGGCACTGTCTGCTCAATGGCGTCGACCAGTTGGGTTACCTGCTGCAACACACCGATGCGATCACTCGTTACGAACAACAGGAGAAAGCGGCATGAAGGCACGCATCGTCACCTTGCCCGGCGATGGCGTCGGTCCCGAAGTCACCGCCGCCGCGGTAGCCGTACTGAAAACCGTGGCCGCCCGCTACGAGCACGTATTCACGTTCGACGAGCAGCTGATCGGCGGCATCGCGATCGATGCCACCGGCGAGCCGTTGCCTGCCACATCGCTGGCGGCATGCCGGCGCGCCGATGCGGTGCTGCTCGGCGCCGTCGGCGGACCGAAGTGGTCCGATCCGAATGCAACGGTGCGCCCCGAACAGGGGCTGCTGGCCCTGCGCGCCGCGCTTGGCGTGTACGCGAACCTGCGCCCGCTGCAGGTGCATCCGGCACTGGCCAATCTGTCGCCGCTGAAGAACGAAAAACTGAAGAATGTCGACGTGTTGTTCGTCCGCGAGCTCACCGGTGGCGCCTACTTCGGCGCCAAGACGCGCAGCGCCGACACCGCCACCGACGAATGCAAATACACCGTGGCCGAAGTCGAGCGCGTGGTGCGCCGCGCGTTCGAGCTGGCACGCGGCCGTCGTCATCACGTCACCTCGGTGGACAAGGCGAACGTGCTGGAAACCTCACGTTTGTGGCGCAGCACCGTGCAGCGCATCGCCGCCGACTATCCCGACGTGAAGGTCGAACATCAGCTGGTCGACTCGATGGCGATGCTGCTGCTGACCCAACCCAACCGCTACGACGTGGTGGTTACCGAGAACCTGTTCGGCGACATCCTCACCGACGAGGCCGCTGCGCTTGCCGGCTCGCTCGGCCTGCTGCCATCGGCGTCGCTGGGCGACGGCAAGGCCGGCCTGTACGAACCGATCCACGGTTCGGCACCGGACATCGCCGGCCAGGGCGTGGCCAATCCGGTCGGCGCGATCCTTTCCGTGGCGCTGTTGCTGCGTCACTCGCTGGGACTGGAAGCCGAAGCCGTCGCAGTCGAGGCAGCGGTCGAACAAGTACTGCGCGACGGTCCGCACAGTCGCGACATCGGCGGCAGCGCGAGTACCACCGACGTGCTCGATGCCGTGCTGGCCGCAATCGAGGATCACGCCGACAGCACCGCCGCGTTCTTCTGCGGAGCTCGCGCATGCGGCTGATGCATTCCCCTGGTTTCCCCAGCGGGCACACGGAAGTGTCCGCATTTTCTGCTGCCCTCTGCGTGCTTCAGGCATCGGATGGTTCGCGCACGCCGCGATGGCGCCGACTGCGTTCCGTCTTGCCACCCCCCTCGCACGCAGGGGGCGCTTTCTTCCAGCCATCCCATTGGAACAACCATGCGCAGTGACCTGATCAAGACCGGCCCCGACCGCGCGCCTGCCCGCGCCATGCTGCGCGCCACCGGACTGGACGATGAGGCGATCGCCCGGCCGCTGGTGGCGGTGGTGCACACCTGGTCGAACGTGAGCCCGTGCAACCTCAACCTGCGCGAGCTGGCGGTTGAAACGGCCGCCGGCATCCGCGCCGCCGGCGGCACGCCGATCGAGTTCAACACGATTGCCGTGACCGACGGCATCGCGATGGGCACGCCGGGCATGCGCTCGTCGCTGATCAGCCGCGAGGTGATCGCCGACTCGATCGAGCTGGCGGTGGATGGCCACTGCCTCGATGCGATGGTGGTGCTGTGCGGCTGCGACAAGACGATTCCCGCCGCAGCGATGGCGCTGGCGCGCCTGAACATTCCAGGCGTCGCGCTGTATGGCGGCAGCATCGCGCATGGCACGCACGACGGCCATCCGATCACCATCCAGCAGGTATTCGAGGCCGTCGGCGCACATGGCGCCGGCAAGATCGACGACGAGGAACTGCGCGCTGTCGAGCGCGACGCCTGCCCCGGCGCCGGCGCCTGCGGCGGCCAGTTCACCGCCAACACGATGGCGATGGTGCTGACCACGCTGGGTCTGTCGCCGATGGGCTACAACGACATCCCCGCCACCCATCCGGCCAAGGGTGCCGCGGCCTACCGCTGCGGTGAGCTGGTAATGGAGTGCCTCCGGGCCGAGCGCACTCCGCGCGAACTGTTGACGCGCACCTCGTTCCGCAACGCCGCACGCATGGTCGCCGCCACTGCCGGCTCCACCAACGCCGTGCTGCATCTGCTGGCGATCGCGCGCGAAGCCGGTGTCGCGTGGACGCTGGAGGATTTCGAGCCCGCCTCGGTGCACACGCCAGTGATCGCCGACCTGATGCCGGCCGGCCGCTACACCGCGGTCGAGCTGTTCGGCGCCGGCGGCAGTGCGCGCGTGGCGCAGGAACTGATCGCCGCAGGCATGCTGGAGGACGCACCTACCGTCACCGGCCGCAGCCTGTTCGCCGAAGCCAAGGCAGCTCCACGTGCCGAGACACAGGATGTGGTGCATCCCGTCACGCAACCGCTGAAGCCGCGCGGCGGCTATTCGATCCTGTACGGCAATCTTGCGCCGGAGGGTTGCATCCTCAAGATCCCCGGCAAGAGTGGCCACTTCGAGGGCACGGCTCGCGTATTCGAGAGCGAGGAGGAAGCGTTCGCCGCCGTGCAGGGTGATCGCATCCACGCCGGCGACGTCATCGTGATCCGCAACGAAGGGCCGGCCGGCGGCCCCGGCATGCGCGAGATGCTTGGCGTCACCGCCGCGCTGATCGGCCGCGGCCTCGGCAACGACGTCGCGCTGATCACCGACGGCCGCTTCTCCGGTGCCACCCACGGCTTCATGGTCGGCCACATCGCGCCGGAAGCGGCGCGCGGCGGCCCAATCGCCCTGCTTCGCGAGGGCGATCGCGTGGTGATCGATGCCGAACATCGCGAACTGCGCACCAGCGCCGATCTGGCCAGTCGTCGCGCCAGCTGGCAGCCGCCACAACCGAAAGTCACCCATGGCGCGCTGGCCAAGTACGCGCGTCTGGTCGGCTCCGCCTCCGACGGTGCCACCACCCATCCGCAGACAGCCGTCTCCACACCCAAGCACACCCACACCGAAACCACTGAAGGAGTTGCCGCATGAGTACCGCCGCCAACAACACACTCGCCACATCCCGCATCGCCGTGCTCGGCTACGGCAGCCAGGGCCGCGCGCATGCGCTGAACTTGCGCGACTCCGGCCTCGACGTTGTGGTCGGCCTGCGCCCCGGCGGCCCGACCTGGAAGCGCGCCGAAGCCGATGGCTTCGCCGTGATCGAGCCGGCCAACGCCGTGCGTGGCGCCGACCTGGTCGCCGTGCTGACCCCGGACATGGTGCAGCCGACGCTGTACAAGGAAGTGATCGAGCCGAACATCAAGCCGGGCGCCGCGCTGTTGTTCGCGCACGGCTTCAACGTGCATTTCAAGCAGATCACCCCGCGCGCCGACATCGACGTGATCCTGGTCGCCCCGAAGGGGCCTGGCGCGCTGGTGCGCAGCGAGTATGAGCGTGGGCGTGGTGTGCCGTGCATCTGGGCGGTGCACCAGGATGTCAGTGGCCACGCCGAGGCGAAGACCAAGGGCTACGCCGACGGCATCGGTGGCGGCCGCGCGATGATCATCAAGACTGACTTCAAGGAAGAGACCGAGACCGACCTGTTCGGTGAACAGGCCGTGCTGTGCGGCGGCGCCAGCGAGCTGGTGATCAAGGGTTTCGAAACGCTGGTCGAGGCCGGCTACCAGCCGGAGATCGCGTACTACGAGGTGATGCACGAGCTGAAGCTGATCGTCGACCTGTTCTACGAAGGTGGCCTGAAGCGAATGCTGGAGTTCGTCTCCGAGACCGCGCAGTACGGCGACTACGTCAGCGGTCCTCGTGTGGTCGACGCCAGCACCAAGGCGCGCATGAAGGATGTGCTCACCGACATCCAGGACGGCACCTTCGCGCGCAACTGGACGGCTGAATACAAGGCCGGCCTGCCGAACTACAAGCGCCTCAAACAGGCCGATCTCGACCATCCCATCGAAGTGGTCGGCGCCAAGCTGCGCGCACAGATGCCGTGGCTGCAACCGACGGCGGCACCCGCTGCCACGCCGCTGAAGAAGGTCGGCTGACCACCGTGCTTGAGCCCTCTCCTCCGGCAGCGTTGCCGCTGGTGGAGAGGGTGTTCATCCCGCTATCTCCAAGGATTTTTTAGTGAATGCATCACCGCTGAAAATCGCACCTGAAATCGAGCAACACCCGCGCGCCGGTCAATCGATAAGCGGCGCCGAAGTCATCGTGCAGGTATTCGCCGATGAAGGCGTCAAGGTGCTGTTTGGCTATTCCGGTGGCGCGATCCTGCCGGTGTATGACGCTGTGTTCCGCTACAACGCCGCCAACCTGCATGACAACGGCGACGAGCCGATGCCGCTGATCGTGCCGGCCAACGAGCAGGGTGCGGGCTTCATGGCCGCGGGTTATGCGCGCGCCTCCGGCAAGGTCGGCGTGGCGGTGGTCACCTCCGGGCCCGGCGCGACGAACATGGTCACGCCGGTGCGCGACTCGATGGCCGACTCGATCCCGTTGGTGGTGATCTGCGGCCAGGTAGGCACCGCGGCGATCGGCAGCGACGCGTTCCAGGAGGCACCGATCAGCAACATCATGGGCGCCTGTGCCAAGCACGTATTCCTGGTGACCGACGCGACGCAGCTGGAGGCGACCGTGCGCACCGCGTTCACCCTCGCCCGCAGCGGCCGGCCCGGTCCGGTGGTGGTGGACGTGCCCAAGGACGTGCAGAACACGGCACTGAACTTTCATGGCACCGGTGAGCTGGCACTGACCGGTTACCGTGCGCGTCTGAGTGCGGTGGAACAGTCGGCGCTGAGCGATGCCGACTGCGCCACGTTCTTCGCCGCGTTGATGCAGGCGCAACGGCCATTGATTTACGCCGGCGGTGGCGTGATCGCGGCCGGTGCGGCAACGGCATTGCGTGCATTCGTCGATACGTTCGGCTTACCGGTGACCACCACCCTGATGGGCCTGGGCGCATTCGATACCACTGACCCACTCGCGCTGCATATGCTCGGCATGCACGGCACGGCCTACGCGAACTATGCGGTGGAGGATTGCGACTTCGTGCTGGCGCTGGGCGCGCGTTTCGACGACCGCGTGGCCGGCGTGCCGGCCAAGTTCGCGCCGCGCGCGAAGTCCATCGCGCAGATCGACATCGATCCGGCCGAGATCGGCAAGGTGAAGCCGACGCACTGGCATCACGTCGGTCCGCTGGCGCGCGCGCTGGAACGACTCACCGCGTATGGCCGCGCACACGGCATGCGTCTGCAGCTGACTGCGTGGCATGCGCACGTGGCCGAACTGAAACGCGTGCACGCGATGAATTACGACCGCGCCAGCGCGCTGATCCAGCCGTATGCGGTGCTGGAGGCGATCAATCGTCATACGCAGGGTCGCGCAATCGTCAGCACCGGCGTCGGCCAACATCAGATGTGGGCGGCGCAGTATTTCGACTTCCGCGCACCGCGGCATTGGCTCACCTCCGGCTCGATGGGCACGATGGGTTTCGGCCTGCCGGCCGCGATCGGGGCGCAGTTCGCGCATCCCGACAAGCTCGTCATCGACATCGACGGCGACGCCAGCATCCGCATGAACATCGGCGAGCTGGAAACCGTCACCACCTACAATCTGCCGGTGAAAGTGGTGGTACTCAACAACGTCGGCGACGGCATGGTGCGGCAGTGGCAGAAGCTCTACTTCAAGGGCCGCTTCGCCGCGTCCGACAAGAGTCTGCACAAGAAGGACTTCGTGCTTGCCGCACAGGCCGATGGCTTCGCCTGGGCGCAACGGCTGGAGTGCACGGAGGAACTGGAGGCGACCATCGCCGCATTCCTCGCGTTCGACGGGCCGGCCTTCCTCGAAGTGATGATCGATCCGGACGCCGGCGTGTATCCGATGGTGGGGCCGGGCGCCAGCTACGCACAGATGATCACCGGCGATTTCATTCCATCGCGCGAGGCATCCGTCGTACGCGAGACCTCGCCTTCCCACATGTTCTGAGCATCACCCAACGAGAGCGCCGTCATGAACCACACCTTGTCCATCCTGTTGCAGAACGAAGCCGGCGCGCTGGTGCGCGTGGCCGGGCTGTTCGCCGCGCGCGGCTACAACATCGACACGCTGACCGTAACCGCCACGCATGATCCTGCCGTCTCGCGACTGACGCTGAGTCTGCAGTGCGACGATGCCGGCGTGGCGCAGATCCTGCAGCAGACGCGCAAGCTCGTCGACGTGCTGCAGGTGGCGCATCCGGCGACAGCGCTGGCCGCATGAAAGCAGTCGCGGCCTTGCCCGTCGAAGACGACGAGGTGGAGCTCGGCGAACTGCTGGCACAGATCCGCGCCGCGCGCGTCTACGATGTCGCGCACGAGTCGGCGCTGGAACCCGCGCCGCTGCTCGGCGCACGGCTGGGCTGCACGGTGTTGCTCAAGCGCGAGGATCAACAGCCGTGCTTCTCGTTCAAGCTGCGCGGCGCGTACAACCGCATGGCGCAGCTGGACGCGACGCAACGCGCACGCGGGGTGATCGCCGCCTCCGCCGGCAACCACGCGCAGGGCGTGGCGCTGGCTGCCGCGAAGCTGGGCATCCGCGCCACCATCGTGATGCCGGTGACCGCGCCGCAGGTGAAGGTGGACGCCGTTCGCCGCTTCGGTGGCGCGATGGTGGAGGTGGTGCTGGCCGGTGATTCCTACAGCGAGGCACAGGCCGCGGCGGCACAGTTGCAGGGAGAGTCCGGCGCGATCCTGGTGCATCCGTTCGACGACGCGGCGGTGATCGCCGGCCAGGGCACGATTGCGCTGGAGATCTTGCGCCAGCATCCCGGCCCGCTGCACGCGGTGTTCGTGCCGGTCGGCGGTGGCGGCCTGCTCGCCGGCGTGGCCGTGTGCATCAAGGCATTGCGACCGGAGGTACGGGTGATCGGCGTGCAGGCAGCCGATGCCGACGCGATGGCGCGCGCACTGGAAAGCGGCACCCGCGTGACGCTGGACGAAGTCGGCCTGTTCGCCGACGGCACCGCGGTAAAGCAGGTCGGCACGCGTACCTTCGCGCTGTGCCGGCAGCATGTAGACGCGATGCTGCGGGTGGACACCGACGCGATCTGCGCGGCGATCCGCGATATCCATCAGGACACCCGCAGCGTGCCCGAGCCGTCCGGCGCACTGGCGCTGGCCGGGTTGAAGCAGTATGTCGCCATGCATGGCGCCGGCGATGGCGCACTGGTGGCGATCGTCTCCGGCGCCAACATGAATTTCGATCGGCTGCGCTTCGTCGCCGAGCGCGCCGAGGTCGGCGAGCAGCGCGAGGCGGTGTTCGCGGTGACGATCCCTGAACAGCGCGGCAGCTTCCGCCGCTTCTGCGCCACCCTGGGGGAACGTGGCATCACCGAGTTCAACTACCGCATCGGCGATGCGCAGCAGGCACACCTCTTCGTCGGCGTGCGCACCGCTGGCCGCGACGAGCGCGCGGCGCTGATCGCCGCGTTCCGCGCGCAGGATTTCGGCGTGCTCGACCTCACCGACGACGAACTGGCCAAGCTGCACCTACGCCACATGATCGGCGGCCGCTCGGCGCTGGCGCACGACGAGCGGCTATACCGCTTCGAGTTTCCCGAGCGTCCCGGCGCGCTGGTGCGTTTCCTGCAACACCTGCACCCGGACTGGAACATCAGCCTGTTCCACTACCGCAACCATGGCGCCGATTACGGCCGTATCCTGGTCGGCATCCAGGTGCCCGACGCCGAACAATCGCTGTTCCGCTGCTTCCTCGCCACACTCGGCTACCCGCATGTGGACGAGAGCGAGCATCCGGCGTACCGACTGCTGCTGTGTCAGTGATTGCAACGGTGGCCTTGTGAAGCCCTGAAGTGATCCACGACGCGATCCGACCGCGGCGACCACGCTAAACTCGACAGATGGCTCCTCCTCCCCGCAAACGCCAGCGGCGCAACAACGCGCCTTCGCCCACCACCCGACCTCGGCCCGGTGCGGCGACACCCGCCGCCAGGCCGGTGCAGCCGGCGGACAGTTCCACCCGCGCCACGCGGGTGCTGAACTGGTTGCTGCGAAAACTGCCCGTACGTCAGCGCGAAAAGGCGCTGGACTATCTGGTGCTGACCCGGATGGATCGTCCGGTCGGCGCACTGCTGCTGCTGTGGCCGACCTGGTGGGCACTGTGGCTGGCTGCCGGCGATTTCCCGCCGTGGAAGCCGCTGATCATCTTCACCCTCGGCGTGTTCGCGATGCGCGCGGCCGGCTGCGCGATCAACGACTACGCCGACCGCAAGCTCGACCCGCAAGTGGAACGCACCGCCGGCCGACCGATCGCCAGCGGGCGGGTGACGCCGCGCGAAGCGTTGATCGTGTTCGCTGCGCTGCTCGCGTTCGCGTTCGTGCTGGTGCTGTTCACCAACCGGCTGACCATCGAGCTGTCGTTCGCCGGCGCTTTGCTCGCGGCGATCTATCCGTTCACCAAACGCCATACCTATCTGCCGCAGGTGGTGTTGGGCGCGGCGTTCGGCTGGTCGATCCCGATGGCGTTCGCTGCGGTGATGAACACGGTGCCGCCGGTGGGCTGGCTGCTGTTCATCGGCAACATCATCTGGTCGGTGGTGTACGACACCGAGTACGCGATGGTCGACCGCGACGACGACATCAAGGCCGGCGCGAAATCCACCGCGATCCTGTTCGGCGATGCCGACCTGCCGATCCTCGGCGTACTGATGGGCACCTTCCTGCTGGCGATGCTGTTCGTCGGCCAGCGCGCCGCCTTGGGCTGGCCATACTGGCTCGGTCTGCTGGTCGCCGCCGGCCTGTTCGGCTACCAGCACTGGCTGATTCGCGACCGCATCCGCAGCGCCTGCCTCGCCGCGTTCCGCCACAACAACTGGCTGGGACTGGCCGTGTGGATCGGCATCGTGCTGGCACTGGCACTGCGCTGACGCGCTAGCCCCGTGGTGACGGCGCCCGCGCCAGTGCCCACACATCCACGCGTCGCACGCCGGCGCGCCTGAGCACACGCGCACATTCGGCCAGGGTGGCACCGGTGGTCATCACGTCGTCGAGGATCGCCACGTGCGCTGGCAGCGCGATGCCAACGCGCAAGGCGAACGCACCACGCACGTTGCGGCGGCGGCCGAGCGCATCGAGTTCGGTCTGCGCATCGGTTTGACGAACGCGTTGCAGCGCATCGTGGCGCAACGGTACGCCGAGTTCGCGTGCCAGTGGATGGGCCAGTTCCAGCGCCTGGTTGTAACCGCGCTGGCGCAGACGGCTACGATGCAAAGGCACTGTCAGCAGCAGTGGCGGCAGTTCGATCGGGCAAGACTCGCGCCTCCACAGCGTGGACAACACGCGGCCGGCGGCAAGATCGGCGCCGAACTTGTAGCGCGATTCCAGCCGGTCCAGCGGCCAGCCGTAGCGGAACGGTGCCCACGCGGCATCCCACGGTGGCGCGCGGCGCTGGCATTCGCCACATAGCGCCGCCGGCATTGCCAGCGGTAGCGCGCAGCGTGCGCAACAGCTGCGGTTGCGCGGCAGCTCGGCCGCGCAATCGGCACACAGGTCGATGCTGTCAGCCCCGGCGGCACTGCATAGCAGGCAACGCCACGGCAGCATGAAACGCTGCAATCGTCGCCACGGCTCCATCCACGCATCCATGCGCATGTCCGGTCAGCGGTTCGGTTTGTACAGCGCGGCGTCGAGGATTGACCACAGGTGGATCAGCCAGCCGAGCAGGATGATCCACAGCACCGCCGCCAGCACAAACATGATGATTGCCATTAGCAGGCGCCCCTGTACCAGCTGGCCCAACCCCGGGATAAAGAAACTGCAGATGGCGGCGAGCACGTTACCGCTGCTGCCCTGTCCTTCTGTCATGCTGATACGCTCCAGGTCGCTTCTCGTTTGATCACGCGATGGTAGCGGGTGAGCCACGTCCATGCTTGCGTCAACCATTCGTCAACGTATCGAGTTGACTCTCTACCGGGCGGCTCCCACACTCTCGCGCTCCATGCACCGGAGTTGCCGTTCCATGTCCCACACCGCCATCCGCCACGACTGGACACGCACTGAAGTGGCCGCGCTGTTCGCGTTGCCGTTCAACGAGTTGCTGCATCGCGCGCATGCGGTACACCGCGAACAGCACGATCCGAACGCGGTACAGGTTTCGACCCTGCTGTCGATCAAGACCGGCGGCTGCCCGGAAGACTGCGCTTACTGCCCGCAGGCGGCGCGCTACGACACCGGCGTACAGGCGCAGAAACTGATGAGCGTCGAGGCTGTGCTGGAACGCGCGCAGGCGGCGAAGGACGCTGGCGCCAGCCGTTTCTGCATGGGCGCGGCATGGCGCGGCCCGAAGGATCGCGACGTGCTGAAGGTGGCCGAGATCGTGCGCGCGGTGAAAGGCCTTGGCCTGGAAACCTGCGCCACGCTGGGCATGCTCAGCGGCGCGCAGGCCGACACGCTGAAGGCGGCCGGGCTCGACTACTACAACCACAACCTCGACACCGCGCCGGAGTTCTACGGCGAAGTGATCCACACCCGTCAGTACCAGGATCGCCTCGACACGCTCGAGCACGTGCGCCATGCCGGCATGAAGACCTGCTGCGGCGGCATCGTCGGCATGGGCGAATCGCGCGACCAGCGCGCCGGCCTGCTGCAGACGCTGGCCAACCTGCCCGAGCATCCGCAGTCGGTGCCGATCAATCAGCTGGTGCAGGTCGAAGGCACGCCGTTGAACGGCACCGCGGCGCTGGACCCGTTCGAGTTCGTGCGTACGATCGCGGTCGCGCGTCTGCTGATGCCGGCCTCGATGGTGCGCTTGTCCGCCGGCCGCCAGCAGATGGACGACGCGGTGCAGGCGCTGTGCTTCTTCGCCGGCGCCAACTCGATCTTCTACGGCGAGAAGCTGCTGACCACCGGCAACCCGGACGTGGAACACGACCGCGCGCTGTTCGCGCGGCTCGACCTGCATCCGCTGCAGGTGGTCGAGGAAAGCAACACCGTGCATGCGGACATCATGGAGCCGGCTGACACTGGTTGCGGACAAGGCTGTGGCTGCAGCGCCGCGGCCTGACCTGCTCGAACGACTGGCCGTGCAGACGGCCGAACGCTCGCGTGCGCAACTGTTACGTCGACTGCGCACAATCGACCACGTCGACGGTCCATGGCTGGAAACCGGCAGCCAGCGCCTGCTGTCGTTCTGCAGCAACGACTACCTCGGCCTGGCACAACACCCGCAGCTGATCGCCGCACTCACGCGCACGGCCAGGGAAGAAGGTGTCGGCAGTACTTCGGCGCACCTGATCTGCGGCCACCGTACCGAACATGCGGAACTGGAGGAAGCTCTGGCCGCGTGGACCGGGCGCGAGCGCGTGCTGCTGTTCTCCACCGGCTACATGGCCAATCTCGGCGTACTGCAGGCATTGCTGGCGCGCGGTGACGTCTGCGTGCAGGACAAGCTCAACCATGCCTGCCTGCTGGATGGCGCGATACTCAGCGGCGCCGAACTGAAGCGCTATCCGCATGCCGATGTATCTGCCGCCGCACGCCAACTTGCAGCGAATCAGGAAGCCGCCGCCCTGCTGGCCACCGACGGCGTGTTCAGCATGGACGGCGATATCGCGCCATTGCGCGAACTGGCGACGCTGTGCGCAAGCGAACGCGCCACCTTCATGGTCGACGACGCGCACGGCCTGGGCGTACTCGGCAAACGCGGCGCCGGCTGTGTCAGCGCTGCAAACCTGAATCAGCAAGAAGTCCCGCTGCTGATGGCCACGCTGGGCAAGGCGCTTGGCTGTGCGGGCGCTTTCGTCGCCGGTTCGACCGACGTCATCGCCGGCCTGATGCAGTTCGCGCGTCCCTACATCTACACTACCGCGATGCCCCCCGCGCTGGCCGCGGCTGCACTCGAGGCAGTGCAACTGGCGCAGACCGAGGAGTGGCGACGCGACAAGCTCACCGCATCGATCGATCGATTTCGCCGCGGTGCAGCCGAACTCGGCTTGCCGCTGTTGGCCTCAACCACTGCGATCCAGCCGCTGCTGCTGGGCAGTGCCGATGCCGCACTGGCGGCAGCGCAGGCACTCGAACGGCAAGGCCTGCTGGTCAGCGCGATCCGCCCACCGACCGTACCCGCCGGTCAGGCGCGCTTGCGCATCACCCTGTCGGCGGCGCATGAAGATGCGCACGTGGATAGGCTGCTGACCGCGCTGAAAACCCTGCGACTGCCGGCCATTGCCCCGCATCCGGGTTTGCGCGAATGACTCTCCACGGGCGCCTTGCCGTCGCCGCGTATAATTGTTCGCTTGCTTTACCGATACCCCCGCATGTCGATCATCAACATCTCCGCCTACAAATTCATCAGCCTGGACGATCTGTCCATGCTGCGCGAACGGCTGTTCGCGCGCTGCGAAGCGCTGGCGTTGAAAGGCACCATCCTGCTGGCGCCGGAAGGCATCAACCTGTTCCTCGCCGGCAGCCGCGCGCAGATCGACGGTTTCATCGCCAGCTTGCATGAGGACCCGCGCTTCGCCGATATCGAACCGAAGGAGTCGCTGTCCGATGAGGTGCCGTTCGGCCGCCTGCGCGTGCGCCTGAAGAGCGAGATCATCACCATGCGCCTGCCCACGATCCGCCCTGAAGGTGGCCGCGCGCCGGCGGTGGACGCGTCCACACTGCAGCGCTGGCTGGATCAGGGCCACGATGACGATGGCCGCGACGTGATGCTGCTGGACACCCGCAACGATTACGAAACCGACGTCGGCAAGTTCCCGCAGGCGGTCGACTACCGCCTCGCCAGCTTCACCGAATTCCCCGCCGCGATTGCCGCCGACCGCGCGCGCTACGAAGGCAAGACCATCGTGTCGTACTGCACCGGCGGCATCCGCTGCGAGAAGGCCGCGCTGCACATGCGCGATCTCGGCATGCCGCACGTCTATCAACTCGATGGCGGCATCCTGAAATACCTGGAACAGACCGACGGCACGCACTGGCGCGGCGACTGCTTCGTGTTCGATGGGCGCGTCGCGGTGGACAACGCGCTGACGCCGGCCGGCATTCCGATGCCCGCACCACGCGCCAGGGACAAGGACCCCGACGCATGAGCCTGTACGTGGAAACCCGCGGCCACGGCCCCGTACCGATGGTGCTGCTGCATGGCTGGGCGATGCATGGTGGCGTGCTGGCGCCGCTGGTCGAGGCGCTGGAAGAACACTGCACGATGCATGTGGTCGATCTGCCCGGCCACGGCTATTCGCGCGATTGCGGACTGCCGCTGGAACCGCGCGCCTGCGCCGCCGCGATCGCCGCAGTGACGCCGCCGGCGATCTGGCTGGGCTGGTCGCTGGGCGGGATCATTGCGTTGACCGCCGCACTGGAGATGCCGCAGCAGGTACGCAGCCTGGCGATGCTGTGCGCCACCCCGCGTTTCGTGCGTGACGCGAGCTGGCCACATGGCGCGGACGAAACCCTGGTGCACCAGCTCGCCAGCGATCTGGAAACCGACTACCACGCCACCATCGAGCGTTTCCTCGCGCTGGAAGCAATGGGTAGCACCGATCCGCGTGCCGAACTGCGCCATCTGCGCACGCTGGTATTTGCCCGCGGCGAACCCGACCTGCGCGTGCTGCAGGAAGGCATCCGCATCCTGGAAACTGCCGACCGCCGCGCCGCGCTGCCCGACCTGCGCGTGCCCAGTGCATGGATCAGCGGCCGCCGCGACCGGCTGGTGCCGCCGCAGGCAATGCAATGGTCGGCCAGCCAGTGCGGCGGCAGCTACGACGAAATCCAGCAAGCCGGGCACGCGCCGTTCTTCGGCCATGCCGAGGCCGTGGCGCAGGCGCTGCAACCGCTGCTGGCAGCGGCACACAACGAGCAGGTTCGATGAGCGATTTTCAACTGGATCACGATCAGGTACGCCGCCACTTCGGCCGCGCCGCCCAAAGCTACGAACGGCACGACGTGCTGCAGCGGGACGTGCAAGCCGCCCTGCTCGAGCGTTTGGACTTCTATACGCAAACGCCGCAACGCGTGATCGACGTCGGCGCCGGCACCGGCCGCGGCAGCGCGCTGCTGAAGCAACGCTACGCCAAGGCCGACGTGATCGCGGTGGATCTCGCGCTACCGATGCTGCGCGCCGCGAAGCAGCACAGCAGCTGGCTGAAGCCGTTCATCCGCGTCTGCGCCGAAGCCACCGCGCTGCCGCTGGCCGACCACAGCGTGGACGTGCTGCATTCCAACCTGTGCTTCCAGTGGATCGACGATCTGCCGGCGCTGTTCGGCGAATGTGCGCGCGTGCTGAAGCCCGGCGGCCTGCTGGCGTTCTCCACCTTTGGTCCGGACACGTTGAAAGAACTGCGCGCGGCATGGGCCGAAGCCGACCAGCAACCGCACGTCAGCCGCTTTCTCGACATGCACGACGTCGGTGACGCGATGCTCGCCGCCGGCCTGCGCGACCCGGTGCTGGATGTGTTCCGCTACACGCTGACCTACAGCGAACCGCGCAAGCTGCTGGAAGAACTGCAAGGCCTCGGCGCCACCAACGCCGACCATGCGCGCATGCGCGGCCTCACCGGCAAAGCGCGTTATCAGCGCATGCTGGCTGCGTACGAGACGATGCGTGCGGATGGCCGCATCCCCGCAACCTGGGAAGTCGTTACCGCGCACGCATGGGGCCCACCGACCGGCCAGCCGCGCCGCGGCGCCGATGGTGGCGCAATCGCCAGCTTCCCGATCGACAACCTGCGCGGATCACGGCGCACCTAGGGATGCCGGGGTAACGGCTCCGTGCGACATCACGCACGGAGCCGGTGGATCAGAAGCTGTACTTCAACGACGCACCGACGCCGTAATCCGGGCTGCCATTGGCGAAGCCGGCGAGTGCGTAGGCCTGCACGCGCAGATTGTCGCTGAGCTTGTGGTTCCAGTAACCGGTCAACTCGCTCTGCGGGGCACCGGTCTCGGCGATCCGTTCGCGGTAGTAGTAGTACGCGCCGACGCTGTCGCTGGGGCTCAGCTTGTAGTCGGCGCCGATGTTCGCGTTGAAGCCGTTCTTCAGCTTGATGTATTGCGAGCTGCCGTACTTCATCCAGCCCACACCGCCGAACGCCGTCCACGCGCCGCTCACCTTGTAGGTATCCAGCGCGACGCCGTAGTCGTTCTTGCCGGTACCCAGGCCCTTGTTCTCGTCGGCGGTACCGAACTTCACCTTGCCGGTGAGATCCAGGCCGAACGAATGGTCGTTGTTGGTGAACAGCTCGTAGCCAGCCGAGGCCGTGATGTCGCCCAGGCCCGACGCTGAACCGTTGGTGGTGGTGGTCGGCGTGGGAATTGATCCGCCATTGCCGTTGCCGTGGCCACGCCCTTTCGGGTTGCCGTTCTTCACCTTGCCCACGCCGGGAATCACGTCGCCCGCACCGCTGATATTGATGTACGGCACGGTGAGCTTGAACGTCCAGCGATCGACCTGGTACGCCGCCGTCACCGGCACCGACCAGATGTCGGTGGTGGTGTCGGTGCCGTACTTGCCGCTGCTGTAATCGGCGCCGGCGGAAACGCTGAACTGGTCGCTGGCGGGCGTGGTGGCGGCATGGGCTGCCGGTGCGCCGACCAGCAGCAGGCTGCCGGCGATCATCCAGTGTTGTGGGTTACGCATTAAAGGGGTTTCCTTGCAGATATGAGAATGGCAGCAGGCCCGGCATCACACCGGGCCTGCATGAGAACTACCGCGTGCCGGAAAGGCCGGGCTCAGCCGCCCGGGCGACCGGCGTGATCCGGGTGATCGGGATGCTCGGGACGATCCGGCCGGCTTGGACGATCGGGGCGATCCACTTTGCCCACATGATCGGGCTTGCCCGGACGATCGACGTCATGCACCTTGGCCAGTTCGACCTTCTCGACGTGGACGTGTTCATGCCCGTGCGCGGCGGCGCTGCCGACACCCTTCGGCGAACGCATCACGTCACCCAACTTGAAACCGTCGGCCTTGGCGATCTGGCCCCAGCCCTCGCCGGCGGCACGCTGGGCCAGCACGCCCTTCAGATCGATGCTGGTGCCATTGGCCAATACCAGCTTGCCGCCGTTCAGCACGGCGGCCATCTCGGCCGCAGTCGGATCGGTGATGCCGTCTTTGGCGAGAATCGCCTCGGCCAGCGACAGCGCGATCTTCACGTTGCCGTAGCCCAGCTTGCCGGTAGCCGGCTGGAACGTGGTCGCCGTGGTGGTCGTGGTGCCGTCGGGATTCTTGGTCACGTCGTCGAGCGTGACCGCGGTACCGTCGCGCAGCCCGGTTACCAACGCCTGCGAGTTCGTGTTCGAACCGGCGAAGCTGGTGAACTCGGTGCTCAGCCGGGTCGATTCCTGATTGGTAGTGCCCGTGGAAACGGACGTACCGGACGAAACGGCGGTCTGCGCCATCACCGGTACGGCGGACAGTGCGCCGAGCACCGCGAGGCAAATCAGCGTGGATTTGAGGTGGCGGGAATTCATGGAATGCTCCAAAGGATGCAACGATGGCGGAATGCCAGGCGAGACGACACCGTCGTGTTTCCTTCCATGCCCCCTGTGCCCGAATCCCGCCCGATGACGCTGGCGATTCGCATACTGGTGACGTCTCCACGATCATCTTTGCGCCATGCGCGCTTAACGCACAAGCGCCCACGCCGTGTTTGTTCAGCAAACATTTCACGCGCTGAACGGTGACCGTCACCACTTCGCGAGATTGTGTGAACGGATCGACATTTGCAGCACCTCGCGTTGCCCGCTGGCATCGATGCGGACCGAGAATTCCTGCGACGCAATCCGCCTAACGCGACCTATCGTGCCGGAAACAGGTGGCCAGATGATCGTTGATCATGCCGGTCGCCTGCAGCAGCGAATAGCAGATCGTGCTGCCGACGAAGCGGAAGCCGCGTTTCTTCAGCGCCTTGCTCATGCGGTCGGACAGCTCGGTGCTGGCCGGCACCTGGCTCTTGTCGCGCCAGTGATTGACCAGCGTTTTGCCGTCGACGAATGACCATAGATAGACATCCAGACTGCCAAACTCCTCGATCACATTAAGTGCCGCGATTGCGTTGTCG
The DNA here is from genome assembly GCA_035566635.1 of Rhodanobacter sp. GTDB lineage: Bacteria > Pseudomonadota > Gammaproteobacteria > Xanthomonadales > Rhodanobacteraceae > Rhodanobacter. The sequence goes on along the minus strand of DATMQY010000004.1, from coordinate 114,832 downwards.
CGCGCGGCCGTCACCTTCAGGCGATTGCGGATGATGCCGGGGTCGAGCAGCAGTTTTTCCAGTTCTCGATCCTTCATCGAGGCGACGCGGGCGATTTCGAAGTGGTGAAACGCCTTGCGATAATTCTCGCGCTTGGCCAGCACGGTACGCCACGACAGACCCGCCTGCGCGCCTTCGAGACAGAGGAACTCGAACAGCGCGCGATCGTCGTGCAGCGGCACGCCCCACTCGGTGTCGTGATAGTCGCGCATCAATTCATCGCTGTTGGCGGCCCAGTGGCAGCGTGGCAGGTCGGCGTGCTTGGTCATGGCGGAGGCGTGGTCCCGAGGTGCCGCATACCGTAGCGGACACCGCTAGACTTGTCGCCCCATCTCGGTCCGGCCTGCCATGTCACCTGCCACCACGCCAGCGCGCGGCGCGTTGTTCGCGCTGCTCGTCACCATCCTGATCTGGGCCTACAGCTGGATCGTGATGAAGCAGGTGCTGGCACATGCCGGGCCGTTCGATTTCGCCGCGCTGCGTTACCTGATCGGTGCGGCGGTGCTATTTGTCGCCATGTTGATTTCGCGGCAATCGCTGCGGCCACCACCGCTGCTGCCGACGATCCTGATCGGGCTGTGCCAGACCGCCGCGTTCCAGGGACTGGAACAGTGGGCGCTGCTCAACGGCGGCGCCGGCCATGTGGCGTTGCTGGCTTACACGATGCCGTTCTGGACGGTACTGCTGGCGTGGCTGCTGCTGGGCGACAAGCCCACCCCGCGGCACTGGCTCGGGCTGGTGCTGGCCGCGCTCGGACTGCTGTGCATCATCGAGCCGTGGCACGCGATGGGCAGCGTGCTGAGTACTACGCTGGCGCTGGCCGGCGGCATGGCATGGGCTGCCGGCACCGTGCTCAGCAAGCGCATGCTCCGCCGGCATGCGCCGGCGGTGCTCAACCTCACCGCATGGCAAATGCTGGCCGGTGGAGCAGCGCTCGGCCTCGTCACGCTGGCGGTGCCGCAGCGTTCGATCGAATGGGACTGGCCGTTCATCGGTGCGCTGGCGTACAGCGCGGTGCTGGCGTCGAGTGTGGCGTGGTGGCTGTGGTCGATCGTGTTGCAGCGGCTGTCCACCACGGTCGCCAGCGTGTCCAGCCTCGGCGTGCCGATCGTCAGCGTGCTGCTGGCGTGGCTGATCCTGCACGAACAGCCATCCATGATGGAAATGTTCGGCATCGCGCTGGTGCTGCTCGGGCTGCTGGCGATCAGCGGGGTGGGAGCGCGACGCCGCTCTTGAGAGCCATTCAGCGTCCGGGCTTTCGTGCGGCGATATGATGTGCCGCTGCCGAATTCGAAGAAGTGCCGATGTTTGATTTGTCTCAACTGTGGACTCACGCGGTCAGCTGGCTGGGCGCGCATGCCGTCGTGCCACTGCTGGATGCGCTGCATCTGAATGGCCTGGCCGGCGATCCCAACGACATTGCCGCTGCGCTGCTGATCGCCGCGCTGCAAGTGGGCATCATCGGCTTCATCTTCCGCCCGCTGGAAACCTGGTTCCCCGCCGAACAGTGGACGGATCGCCGGCTGACCCTGGTCGACCGCAATTACACGCTGCTGATGCTGCTCGGCATCTTCCCGTTGTTCACCTATCTGGTGCTGACTCCGTTCAGCCATCTGTTCGGCGGCAGCGACAGCGCCACCTCAAGCACCGGCTCGCCCCTGGCGCTGACGCACTGGGTGCCGTGGTTCAACCAGCACCCCTTCGTGCTGTTCGCGATCTATTACGTGGTCTACGACTTCGTTTACTACTGGATGCACCGCACCCAGCATGCGATTCCGTGGTGGTGGGCGCTGCACAGCATGCACCACAGCCAGCGCCAGATGAGCTGCTGGACCAATGATCGCGGCAGCCTGGTGGATGGTTTCATCCAGTCGATGATCCTGGCCACGGTCGGCCTGGTGATCGGCGTGGATCCGGATCAGTTTGCGTGGCTGATGCTGCTCGGCGAACTGGTGCAGAACTTCTCGCACACCAACGTGCGGCTCGGTTTCGGCCGTGTGTTCGACCGCATATTTGTCGCTCCGAAATTCCATCGCCTGCATCACATGCTGGTCGATCCCGAGCGACCGACGCTGCACATCTGCAACTACGGCCAGGTGCTCTCGATCTGGGACGTGCTGTTCGGCACGGCGTTGTACGGCATGGCGCCGCGACCGACCGGCGTGGGTGATCCGGTCGTCGATGCCGACAACGACCATGGCCTAATCGGCCTGCACTGGGCCGCACTGAAGCGCTTCTGGGGCGCGGTGCGCCGCATCGAGGGCTGGAAGCCGGGTGAGGTGGCGTTCGGCGAAGACTACCGACCGATTCCGGTCAGTCAGCTGGATCTGCATGCGTTCGCACACACGCCACCGGCGGCAACTATCATCGAGCCGACCCTAACCGGCAGCAGCACCTCGACCGAAGCCGCGCTGAGCTAGCCCGCGTTACCCCACGGCAGTGCCTGCAGATCGACATTGCCGCCGGTCAGCACCACGCCCACACGCTTGCCGGCGAAACGCTGCGGACGCTTGAGGATCGCCGCGAGCACGGTGGCACTGGACACCTCGACCACCTGCTTCAGCTCCGACCACAACAGCTGCATCGCGGCAATGGTTTCCGCGTCACTGACGGTGATCACCTCGACCCGGTGCGTGCGCAGCGCATCAAGGTTGCGCTCGCCGATCAGTGCGCGCAGACCGTCGCAGAGTGTGTCGGGTACCACCGTGGTCACTCGCGCGTCATGTGCCAGCGATTGCGCGGCATCGTCGGCGCCCTGCGGCTCGGCACCGAACAACGTCAGGGCAGGATCGATCGCGTGCGCGGCGATCGCCACGCCGCTGGCCAGACCGCCGCCACCGACCGGGTTGATCACCGCATCAAGCCCACGAGCCTGTTGCAACAACTCCAGGATCAGGGTGCCCTGCCCGGCCATCACCTGGGTGTCGGCATACGGATGCATCATCACCGCGCCGGTGGCGCGTTGCACCTCGGCGGACATCGCCTCACGCGCGGCCTGGGTCGGCGCGCAGCGATGCAGGATCGCGCCGGCGCGCTCGATCGCCTCGACCTTCGCGCGCACCGCGCCTTCCGGCACCACTACGTGTGCGGTGATACCGCGGGTGGCGGCGGCGAGCGCCAGCGCATTGCCGTGGTTGCCGGAGGAATGCGTGACCACGCCATGCGCGGCTTGCTCGTCACTCAAGGCCCATACCGCATTGCAAGCGCCACGGAATTTGAACGCGCCGCCGCGCTGCAGGTTCTCGCACTTGAAGTGCAGTTCGGCACCGCTCAGCGCGTCCAACGTATCACTGCGCAATACCGGCGTCACCCGCACATGCGGCGCGATGCGCGCGGCGGCATCGCGGATCTGGTCGAAGCTGGGCAAGGCATCCATCGCGCCACTCATCACGATTCGACCTCCACACCACAACGAAAGCGGCGCTCGGCGCCGGGCTCCAGGCGAATCGCTGCGGCGCAATCGGGGCGATTGAACGCGTCGGCCATGCACTCCATCGGCTCCAGCGCGATCGACCGACGCGCATCGCGGCTCACCGTATCGGCGGTGAATGCGTGCATCACGCCGCTCTCCTGCCATACAGTGATACCCAGGCCGCTGGCCGGATCGCGCAGATGGGTACGGATGCGGCCATCCGCATCGGCCTCCAGATCGGTGTAGCCCTGATCGAGGATGCTGTCGTCGAGCCGGCGCGGCTCGCGAAAATCCAGCGCCGGTGCGTCGTCCAGCGCCACGTACGCCGCCGCGCCGGGCAGCGCGATCAGGTCAGCATTGGTGCGGATCAGCGTCTGCGCGGGAATCTGCAACTGCCAGCCATCGACCAGTCCGTCAGCCAACCGGAAGTACGGATGCCAGCCGAAGAAACACGGCGCGGCACTGTCGCCGACATTGCGCATACGCACCTCCAGCGTGATGCCACCGGCGTCGAGGGTGAACGTCACCTCGAGATCGATCGCATGCGGGTAGCCCGGTTGCGGACGGATCGCCGCGGTGTTCAGCGTGACTCGTGCGCGACCGTCATCCGCGCTCAGTGCGGTGACGTCGAAATCCACGCCACGCACGAAGCCATGCCGGCTGGCCCGTTCAGCGCCGACGACGCCGGGCTGTAGATCCTGCAACTGGCCATCGAAGCGGTAACGCGCGTCGGCGATGCGGCCGGCGAACGGCGCCATGATGGCGAAGCGTGAACTGGGGCGGGCAGCGATCTCGGCCGCGTCGCGATAGCCGTCGGCGAGATCATGCATGACACCGGCAAACGGCACCTCGAAGCTGAGCAGTGCCGCGCCGTGCAACGCGATGCGCAGGCAGCGCTGGCCGGTGTGATCGGTCAACACCACGATGGCCTGCTCACCGAGCCAGGCCCGTTCGGCGCCGTAGCGCGTCGCGTTCGATGCCGTCATGGAATTCTCCTGCTGTTAAATCACCTCATGTTAGCCTGATCGATCCCATGCCATTGTCGTCACCATGCACGCACTTCCCGAGCAAGCTCCCGCACTGATTCGCCTCAGCGATTACCGCGCACCCGCCTGGCGGGTCGAGTCCGTCGAGCTGGATTTCGATCTCGGCATCGATGCCAGCGAACTCGCCGCGCGCCTGCTGCTGCGCCGCGATCCCGTGCAAACGTCGCCGCTGCGACTGGACGGCGAGAATCTGCAACTGCTGTCGATCGCACTCGATGGTCAGCAGCTTCCCGCCACGGCGTATCGCTACGTCGGCAACCTGCTGGAAGTCGATGGCGCCCGTGACGGCAGCGTGCTGGAAACCCGCGTGCGGTTGCGCCCGGCGACGAACACCGCGCTCGAAGGGCTGTACCTGTCCGGCTCGCGCGAAGCCGGCTTCCTGCTGACCCAGTGCGAGGCCGAAGGCTTCCGCCACATCACGTTCTTTCCCGACCGCCCCGACGTGCAGTCGCGTTACACGGTCACCCTGCGCGCTGATCGCGAGCGCTTCCCGGTGCTGCTGGCCGGCGGCAATCCCGATGGCGCCGGTGAGCTGGAGGGCGGCCGACACTGGGCGCGTTTCGTCGATCCGCATCCGAAACCCAGTTATCTGTTCGCGCTGGTCGCCGGCAAGCTGGAAAGGATCGAACGCGACTACGTCACTGCCGACGGCCGCGCCGTGCAACTGAAGATCTGGGCCGAGGCCGACGCGATCGACCGCTGCCACTACGCGATGGACGCGCTGGAGCGCTCGATGCGCTGGGACGAGCAGGCCTACGGCCGCAACTACGACCTGGACGTGTTCCATGTCGTCGCCACCCACGATTTCAACATGGGCGCGATGGAGAACAAGGGACTCAACATCTTCAACGCCAAATGCCTGCTGGCCGATCCGGACTCGACCACCGATGACGAATACCGGCACGTCGAAGCCGTGGTTGCACACGAGTATTTCCACAACTGGAGCGGTAACCGGGTCACCTGCCGCGACTGGTTCCAGTTGTCGTTGAAGGAGGGCCTGACGGTGTTCCGCGAGCAGAGCTTCTCGGCCGACATGAACTCGGCGCCGCTGAAGCGCATCGAGGATGTCGAACTGCTGCGTCGCGCGCAGTTTCCCGAAGACGCCGGCCCGCTGGCGCATCCGGTGCGCCCGGCGCAATACAGCGAGATCAACAATTTCTACACCGCGACGGTGTACGAGAAAGGCTCCGAGCTGGTGCGCATGCTGGCCGGTGCGCTGGGTCAGGATGGATTCCGCCGCGGCATGGACCGTTACTTCGAACACAACGACGGTCGCGCCGCCACGCTGGAGGATTTCCTCGCTGCGCTGGGCGATGCCAACGAAACAGACCTGACGCCGTATCTCGCCTGGTACGCCCAGGCCGGTACGCCGCGGCTGCGGGCCCATGGCCGCTACGATGCCGCCCGGCACGAATACACGCTGACGCTGGCCCAGCACACGCCGGGCGCTACCGGCACGGAAGCGCGGCTGCCGCTGCCAATTCCGGTCAAGCTGGCGCTGTTTACCGCGCATGGCGACATGCTTCCACTGCATCTGGACGGCCAGACGTCCAAATACCGCACCGAACTTGTCGTGGTGCTGACCCAGGTCGAGCAGAGTTTCGTCTTCACCAACGTGGTCACCGCGCCGGTACCGTCCCTGCTGCGTGGATTTTCCGCGCCGGTGATTCTGGAGTGTGATTACACGCCGGACGAGCTGGCGTTGTTGCTGGGTCATGACGTCGACGGCTTCAATCGCTGGGAAGCCGGCCAGCAGCTGGCCGCGCGCGTCTACGAGGATCTGCGTGATGGTGCTTCGACCGGTGCGCTGCATGCCTGGTGCGAAGCATTGGCGCGACTGTTCGGCAACGACGCGATCGACGACGCATTGCTGGCCGACCTGCTGACTCCGCCGGGCGAGGTCGAACTGGCTGAACGCGAGACAGCGATCGATCCGCAGCGCATCCACCGCTTGCGTCAGAGCATGCAGCAACGGCTGGCCGAGCGGCTGGGTGCCGAAGCCTTGCGTCAGCGCTACCAGACGCTGACCGTACACACCAACATCGAACTGGATGCGCTCAGCCAGGCACGCCGTCGACTCAAGCGGCGCGTGCTGGAACTGTTGAATCTGCTCGACAGCGCGAACGCGTGCCAGCTGGCCGCCGCCCAGTACCGTGATGCGCCTGGCATGACCGATCGGCTCGCCGCACTCTCCATGCTGGTACGCAGCCATGCCGCGCAGGCCGCGCCGGCGTTGCTCGACTATCGCGCGCGCTACGCCGACAACGCGCTGGCGTTGGACAAGTGGTTTGCGGTGCAGGCGCAGCTACCGGGCGAACCGGCGCTGGAACGCGTGCTGCTGCTGGAGCACGACGGCGCGTTCACACTGAAGAATCCGAACCGGGTGCAGGCCTTGTTGGGGGCGTTCGTGCGTGGCAACCCGAGCGGGTTCCATCGCATCGATGGCGCCGGCTACCGGCTACTGGCCGAACGACTGGTTGTGCTGGATACCTTGAATCCGCAAGTGGCGGCGCGATTGGCCACTGCATTCAACGGCTGGCAGCGACTGGAGCCGCAGCGGCGCCAGGCGGCACGTGCGGCGATCGTGGAACTGGCCGGACGTGACGGGCTTTCCCGAAACTTGACCGAAATCATCGGCAGCGTGCTCAACCATTGATCGATGACCGGGCCACTGACGTCACATTTGCATCAGGACGCAGCGTCCTGATGCGCGTGGTGGCACCGCCACGCGCACGAACGGCGTGTTTCATTCAGACGGCCAGATGATCGAGTGCTTCGCGCAGGCGCTGCAAGCGCAATTCCAGACCCGGCTGCAGTGCGCCGCGCTCATTGTCCGCTCGCGCGCTCAGACCGTCGATCGCCATCTCGACCTGGCACAGCTCGATCAGCAGGTCATGGTGCGGATAAACCGGTTGAAAATCGAAACTCGTATCCATGACGTTTCCCTTTTCGTGCTTGGTGATCGGGTAGATGCAACCGTCATGCCAATGCGTGATCGTTATCACAGTTGATTCGAGTTCCACATCACGCGACTGACGCAGCACGTCATCTGCTGCCGCGGCCGGACACAAAATCCCTTTTCAGTCACCCTTTGTTCACGCATTTGAGGTGAATATCGATCCACGTTTCACGACAGCACCCGCTGTCTGCGCCAACAAATCTCCGGTTTCTGGCGCTCGGCAACACGGTCATCCTGGATTCCCCCTGTTCCTGAGACCGCCGGGCGCCAGATCTAAAAAGCACAAGACCCCGCGACTGCAGAGCCGCGGGGTCTTGTGCTTTGTGGCTCCACAACGCTTCCGGACCCACAAAAGACGACGGCACCCGGGGAGGGTGCCGTCTTGCTTCCTTTCCAGGTACACGATCGAACCCCTGTCAGTTCGATCTCGGCGCGCGTAATCGCGCAGCGTCTGCCCGTGAAAGTGCTGCTTGGGAAAAGCAGGAAGCATGCCAGCCTTGCCAAGCAGCCTCCAGGCCGTTGATGGCGTTACCATGGCGCCCCGTTTCGTCACTTTTTGCACGCCCCAGGTCAGTTTGATGCACCACCCGACTCACTACGACGTCATCGTGATCGGCGGCGGCCACGCCGGCACTGAAGCTGCGCTCGCGGCCGCGCGCGCCGGTGCCCGTACGCTGCTGCTCAGTCACAACATCGAGACGATCGGCCAGATGAGCTGCAATCCGGCGATCGGCGGCATCGGCAAGGGTCATCTGGTCAAGGAAATCGACGCGCTCGGCGGCGCGATGGCGCATGCGGCCGATCGCGCCGGCATTCAATGGCGCACGCTGAATGCATCGAAAGGCCCGGCCGTGCGCGCCACACGCTGCCAGGCTGATCGTGCGCTGTACAAGGCGGCGATCCGTCACATCGTCGAAACCGAGCCGAACCTGCAGCTGTTCCAGCAGGCGGTGGACGACTTGATCATCAAGCACGGCCGCGTCACCGGCGTGGTGACCCAGATGGGCCTGTCGTTCGGCGCGAACGCGGTGGTGCTCACCGCCGGCACCTTTCTCGCCGGCAAGATCCACATCGGCCCTGCGCAGTACGCCGGTGGCCGCGCCGGTGATCCGCCGGCCAGCACGCTTGCCGCAAAGCTGCGCGAACTGCCGGTCGCCGCCGACCGCCTGAAGACCGGCACGCCGCCGCGCATCGACCTGCGCAGCATCGACTTCAGCGGCCTGCAGGAGCAGCCTGGTGACGATCCGGCGCCGGTGTTCTCCTATCTCGGCACGCGCGACGAGCATCCGCGCCAGGTCAGCTGCTGGATCACCCATACCTCCGAACACACGCATGAGCTGATCCGCGGCGCACTGGACCGTTCGCCGCTGTACACCGGCCAGATCGAAGGCGTCGGCCCGCGCTACTGCCCGTCGATCGAGGACAAGGTGGTGCGCTTCGCGGAGAAGTCGTCGCACCAGATCTTCATCGAGCCGGAAGGGCTGGACACGTTCGAGATCTACCCGAACGGCATCTCCACTTCGCTGCCGTACGACGTGCAGCTGGCGCTGGTGCGCTCGATCAAGGGTTTCGAGCACGCCCACATCACCCGCCCCGGCTACGCGATCGAATACGACTACTTCGATCCGCGCGGACTCAATCCGTGGCTGGAGACGAAGGCGATCCCCGGTCTGTACTTCGCCGGCCAGATCAATGGCACCACCGGCTATGAGGAGGCGGCCGCGCAAGGCCTGATCGCTGGTCTGAATGCCGCGCTAGCCACACAAGGCAAAGCACCGTGGTATCCGCGCCGCGACGAGGCGTACATCGGCGTGCTGATCGACGACCTCACCAGCAATGGCACGATCGAGCCGTATCGCATGTTCACCTCGCGCGCCGAATACCGGCTGCATCTGCGCGAGGACAACGCCGACCTGCGCCTCAGCGAAAAAGGTTTCGAACTCGGCGTGGTGCCGCAGCCACGCTATGACGCGTTGCGCGCCAAGCGCGAAGCGGTCGAACGCGAACTGCAACGTCTGGGCGGATTGTGGGCCACGCCGGGCAACGCGCTGGGCGCGGCGGTCGAACGCCAGCTCGGCATCGTCGTCAGCCGTGAGACGAATGCGATGGATCTGTTGCGGCGGCCCGAACTCGATTACGCGCAGCTCACCTCCGTGGCCGAACTCGGCCCGCCGGTGGCGCGCGACGACGTCGCCGCGCAGGTCGAGGTGCAGGTCAAGTACGCCGGCTATCTGGAACGCCAGCGCGAGGAGATCGAGCGCCAGCGGCGGCACGAGCACACCGCGATTCCCGCCAGCTTCGACTACGACAAGGTGCGCGGGTTGTCGGCCGAAGTGCTGCTGAAACTGAAACGCACGCTGCCGGCGACGCTCGGTCAGGCCGCGCGCGTCAGTGGCGTCACCCCGGCGGCGATCTCGCTGCTGCTGGTACACCTGAAACGCCGCGACGCCGCCTGACATCCGGCGCTGCCCGCGCCGCGGTTCACTCATGGCATCATGCGCACTTTGACAAGCATGGAGGGTGCGCAATGGAAATCTGGATCGGCCGCGACGGCGAACGGCATGGCCCGTACAAGGAAGACGATGTGCGCCAATGGCTGCGCAGCGGTCAGGTCAGCCCGAAGGACCTGGCCTGGTACGAAGGCCTCGCCGACTGGCAGCCGTTGTCGGTGCTCTTTCCCGATGAGCTGCTGCGCAACGCGCCTGCGCCCAGCAACTCGTACACCGCGCCTGCCGCACCGTTGATGCCACTGCCGCAAACCACGGCCGCCGCGCTGGAAGACTATGCCGGTTTCTGGAAGCGCGTGGCTGCGTTCATCCTCGACGGTATCGTTCTATACATCCCGAATCTGATCATCATGAAAAGCATGGGCAGCGATGCGGCCCAAGCGACGATGACTCAAGCCATACTTGCTGCGCCGGGCGATCCACACGCCATGATGACGGCCTATGGTCATTTCTACTCCGCGATGGCGGCGGCGTCCCTGATCACCACCGCGCTGACCTGGTTGTATTTCGCCTTGTGCGAAAGCTCAGCCTGGCAGGCTACGCTGGGCAAGCTGGCACTTGGCATCCGGGTCACCGACCTGCAGGGCAATCGCATCAGTTTCCTGCGCGCACTGGGCCGTTATCCGGCCAAACTCCTCAGCGGCATCATCCTGTACGTCGGCTTCCTGATGGTCGCCTGGACCCAGCGCAAGCAGGGCCTGCACGACCTGATCTGCAGCACCCTGGTGCTGAACGGTCGCGCCAGCGAGTTCAAGTCGGGCCAGACATCGTCCGACAACAACAAATCGTTCAGCGCCTGATCCAGCGCTTTCCCTGCACGGCGCCGCGATTCAGTCGCGGCGCCGTGCTTGTTTGCGCACCCGCGCTGCCGGCGCAGCAGGGCTGCTTGGTATCATCAACAGCTTGATCCCGTTTATTCGGCGCAACACGCCGTCGCAAGGAATAGAAGTCGCCCATGCTCAGCATCGAACAACGCATCGCCAACGATATCGTCGCCAGGACCGAACAGGTGCGGGCGGCCGTGGATCTGCTCGACGGCGGTGCCACCGTGCCGTTCATCGCGCGCTACCGCAAGGAAGTTACCGGTGGTCTGGACGACACCCAGCTGCGCCTGCTGGAGGAGCGGCTGCACTATCTGCGCGAACTGGAGGATCGCCGCGCGGCGATCCTCGCCAGCGTCGAGGAACAGGGCAAGCTCAGCGATGCGCTGAAAGGCGAGCTGCTCGCCGCCGACACCAAGGCGCGACTGGAGGACCTGTACCTGCCGTTCAAGCCGAAGCGCCGCACCAAGGCGCAGATCGCGCGCGAGGCCGGACTGGAGCCACTGGCGCTGGGCCTGCGCGTTGATCCCACGCGATCACCCGAGGCATTCGCCGAAGCGTTCGTCGATGCGGAGAAAGGCATCGCCGACGTGCGCGCCGCACTCGACGGCGCGCGCGCGATCCTGATGGAGTCGATCGCCGAAGATGCTCACCTGGTCGGCGAGCTGCGCGACTGGCTGTGGGCGCAAGGCCAGATCCGCGCCAAGCTGGTCGATGGCAAGGAAAACGAGGGCGCGAAGTTCCGCGACTATTTCGACCACGTCGAGCCGATCGGCAAGATTCCCTCGCATCGCCTGCTGGCGTTGATGCGCGCGCGCAACGAGGGTGTGATCGAACTGGAGCTGACTCCCACCGTCGATGCCGAACAAGGCCACGCCGAAGGCGAAGGGCGCGTCGCCGCGCATGCCAGCATCCATAACCGCGGCCGCGCCGCCGATGCGTGGCTGCGCGAAACCGTGCGGCTGACCTGGCGCGTGAAGCTGCACCTGCATCTCACCCTCGACCTGTTCGGCCGCGTGCGCGAAGGTGCCGAGGACGAGGCGATCCGCGTATTCGGCGACAACCTGAAAGACCTGATGCTGGCCGCACCGGCCGGCGCCAAGACAGTGATGGGACTGGATCCGGGCATCCGTACCGGCGTGAAAGTCGCGGTGGTCGACGCTACCGGCAAACTGCTCGCCACCGACGTGATCTATCCGCACGAGCCGCGCCGGCAGTGGAATGAGTCGCTCGTGCAACTAGCGAAGCTGTGCAAGCAGCACGGCGTGAATCTGATCGCGATCGGCAACGGCACCGCCTCGCGCGAGACGGACAAGCTGGCCGGCGAACTGATCAAGAAGCTGGCCGACCTCAACCTGTCGAAAGTAGTGGTCAGTGAAGCCGGCGCGTCGATCTATTCGGCGTCCGAACTGGCGGCGAAAGAATTCCCCGATCTGGACGTGACCTTGCGCGGCGCCATCTCGATCGCACGCCGGTTGCAGGATCCGCTGGCCGAGCTGGTGAAGATCGAACCGAAGGCGATCGGCGTGGGCCAGTACCAGCACGACGTGAACCAGATCAAGCTGGCACGTGCGCTGGATGCGCGCGTCGAGGATTGCGTCAACGCGGTCGGCGTGGACGTGAACACCGCCTCCGCCGCGCTGCTGTCGCGCGTGGCCGGCCTCAGCGCCAGCGTCGCCGAAAACGTGGTGAGGCATCGCGATGCGAACGGCCCATTCACGAACCGCAAGGCGCTGCTGAAGGTGCCACGACTGGGCGACAAGGCGTTCGAGCAGTGCGCCGGCTTCCTGCGCGTCTCCGGCGGCGACAATCCACTGGATGCCAGCTCCGTCCACCCGGAAGCGTATCCGGTGGTCGAGCGGATCATCGCGCAGTGCGGCCGCGAGGTGCGCAACCTGATCGGCGACGCCGGCTTCCTGCGCGGCCTCAAGCCCGAGCAGTTCACCGACGCGAAGTTCGGTGTACCGACCGTGCGCGACATCCTGAAGGAACTGGAGAAACCCGGCCGCGATCCGCGCCCCGAATTCGTCGCGCCCAGCTTCGCCGAAGGCGTCGAGGACGTGAAGGATCTCAAGCCCGGCATGATCCTCGAAGGCCGCGTCACCAACGTCGCCGCGTTCGGCGCATTCGTCGACATCGGCGTGCATCAGGATGGGCTGGTGCATGTCTCGGCGCTGTCGCACACGTTCGTGAAGGATCCGCGCGACGCGGTGAAAGCTGGCGACATCGTCAAGGTCAAGGTGATGGAGATCGACCTGCCACGCCAGCGCATCGGGCTCAGCATGCGACTCGATGACGAGCCCGGTCAGGTGCGCGGTGGGCGCCCGGCCAGTGGCGATAATCCGGGTGGCAAGCGCAACGACCGTAACGGCGGACGCCCGGGCAATAGTGTGCCGAAACCAGCGTCGGCACCGGCCAACAGCGCCTTCGCCGACGCGTTGGCGCGCGCTGCCAAACGCTGATGAGGCCACTATACGAGGCGCGCTGCGATGCAGCATGCGCTTCCGTATGGGGTGCATTAACGTAACGCTCATATAACAAGGCCATTCCGGCCCAGGAGTGTTACCCATGCTTCGCACTCGCCAACTCGCCGGCGCCATCGCCGCCACGTTGCTGTTCAGTAGTGCTGCTGCCGCCACCGACTTCAGTAAAGTCATCGTGTTTGGCGACAGCCTCAGTGACAACGGCAATATATCGCTGGCAACGGCGCCCGGCATCCAGCCGCCGTTGCGCTTCACCACCAATCCGGGGCACGTGGCGATCGAAGATGTCGCCAGCCGGCTTGGGCAGACACTCAATCCATCGCTGGCGGGCGGTAGCGACTACGCCTGGGGCGGCGCGGGTGTAAACAACAACTCGCCTGGTACGCCGGGGAGCGTGCCTACACTGACCGCACAGGTGAATGCTTATCTGAGTGCCGGCAGCACCGACCAGCATGCTCTGTATTCCATCTGGGGCGGCGCCAACGACATCTTCTACCATGCCACGCTGGCCGGCGGCGGGCTCGAAACCGCGGCACAGGCGCAGACCAACGTGGCGATCGCCGCACAGCAAGAAGTGAAGTTGATTGGCCAGCTGCAGGCCGCCGGGGTGAAGAACATCCTGGTATTCAACCTGCCCAACATCGGCCTGACGCCCGACGCCGCTGCGCAAGGGCCCGCCGCCGCCGCGGCATTGACCGGGCTCAGCCTGATCTTCAACGGTCAGCTCAATACCGGCCTGGGGCAACTGGGCAAAGGCATCATCCCGATCAACGCCTATGGCCTGCTGTCCGAGGTGATCGCCAATCCGCAGGCTTACGGTTTCACCAACGCCACCACGCCGGCTTGCGGCGCCGGCGCCAGCTCGGTGCAGTGCGGACCGCAGGGTTCTGGCCTGCCGTACACCTATGCCCCCGGCACGGATCAGAGCTACGTGTTTGCCGACGGGGTGCATCCGACCACCGCCGCGCATGCATTGCTCGGCCAGTACGTGGTGTCCGTCCTGCAGGCGCCGGAACAGATTTCGCTGCTCGGCGAATCAGCTCTGGCGGCCACCACCACACAGACTCGCACCATCCGCAACCAGATGCTGGTGGACGGCGATGGCGGTGAAACCCGTACGTTCGTCAACCTCGACTACGCGCGGCAACGCTTCGACGCCAACAACGGTTCACCGAAGACCACCAGCAACAACATCAACTTCACCCTGGGCGTGGACGCACGCGCCACCGACAACCTCTCGGCCGGCATCGCGCTCGGTGTCGGCCAGAGCAACGCCAGTGTTTCCGGTGGCGGCGGTTACAAGCTGCAGGACATCAGCGGGCTCGGCTATCTCACCTACCACGCTGGCGGCGGCTATGTCGGCGGTTACGTGGATTTCGGCCAGTCCAACTTCAAGAATATCAACCGCCGCATCGATCTCGGCAGCATGCGCCGTACCGAGAGTGGCAAGGCCGACGGCTCGCATCTGGGCGCCGGCCTCACCGGTGGCTGGTGGTTTGATTTCAGCAACCTGCGCACCGGCCCGTTTGCCAATCTCGAATGGCAGACCGTCAAGGTCAATGGCTATAGCGAAAACGGCAACGACAGCAGCGCGATGTGGTTCGGCAACCAACAGCGTGACGCGCTGATCGCCACCGTCGGCTGGCGCTTGCAAGGCCACTGGCAGGTCGCCAACCTGCCCATGTCGCCGTATGCCGAACTGGCATGGAACCACGACAGCAAGTCCGATCCGCGTGAAGTCAGCGCCGGCCTGAACAGCATGAACGGCACGTTCGCCCTGACCGGCTTCGTGCCGGACAAGAGCTGGGGCAACGCCAATCTTGGCCTATCCGCGCAGCTCACGCCGAGCATGACCAGCTGGATCGGCTATAGCGGCCGTTTCGGTGACAGCAGTCAGAAGTACAACAGCTTCAACATGGGCTTCCGCGTCAACTTCTGAGCGGATCTGTCGCAACAAAAAGCCGCCGGTTTGCACCGGCGGCTTTTTCATGTACGGACGTCTGGACGGCTTACTTGTTCTTGCCGCCGGTCGCCAGGCTGAGGATTTCCATCGCCTGCCGCCTCAGCTTCGCCCCCGCATCGTCAGCAAGCACCTGCACGTCGCTGCCGACCTGGTGCTGCTTCATCACCAGTACGCCGTCGTCGTTCCAACCGGCACGGTCGATCGCGCTCGGCTTGGCATCGTGATTGGGCTTGGTCTCCTGCACGATCGCCCATGGCTTGCCGTCCTTGTAGGCGTAGTCGGTGCTGGTGTAGCCCTTGTCGCCGTAATCCACTTCCTCGCGGATGAACTGCACCACGCTGTCCTTGCGGAACAGCTGCCAACCGCGCGAGACGTTCGCGTCGAGCTTGGTGCCGTGGCTGATCTTCATGCCACCGAGCAGTTTCTGCTCGGCCGTGAACGCGGCCATGATCTTCTCAGTGGGGGTCTGCTCGGCCACCAGTTCGATTGTTATGCCGTCATTCTTGCTGCCCTTGGCCAACACCGGTGCCTGGATCGGCATCGAATAGTGACGCTCGCCGTCGGTCAGCATGGCCTGGATCACGTACAGATCGCCGGGCTTCACTTCGGCAGGATTGAACGTCAGCTTGAATGGCTGAGGAAACGTGCCACCAGGTGACGTCTTGCTCGCCAGCGGCGCGGAGCCTGCGGCAGTGGACGATACGTCGACCAGATTCAGCACCAGCGTGGCAGTCCCGGACGGCTGCGCTGCTCCGCGCATCGAGATCGTGCCGCTCACTTCGTTGGCCGGTGCGGTGGGAGCTGCGGTGGCCGCGGCCGTATCCGCGGATGCGGGCGCAGCCGTACCCGCCTGCTGGGATGAATTGGAAGCGTTGTTGCAACCAGCCAGGGCCAGCGCCGCGACCGACATCAGCGACAAAACCGTCTTGCGCATGGGAAAACCTCATCAACGTGAAAACTGCACGAAAGCTGTCAGGCGCGTGTGCGCCGCACTTTACGCGGGGGAAGTTCCAAGCATAGCCCAAAATTGCCGCCGCGGAAAAGTCAAGCCAACCAATGACCTAACGTGCGCCTGCGTACGCAATACCAGCACGGCGGCCGTGTATATCCTGCGACGGCAATCGATCCGTCTTGATCAATCTCGTCGCAATGCCCGATGCGCGATGTCGCGGCGGCAGAACGCACCGTCGTAATGGATCCGGCTGACCGCGGCATAGGCCTGCTCGCGCGCTGCGGCGATATCGCTGCCCAGCGCGCAGATGGTCAATACGCGACCACCGGCGGTGACGGCACGGCCCTGGGCGTCGAGCCGGGTGCCGGCATGGAATACCTTCACATCGGCAGCAACCGGTGCGTCGAGGCCCTCGATCACGTCGCCGCTGCGCACTTTGCCCGGGTAACCGCCGGCCGCCATCACCACGCCGATCGCCGGACGCGGGTCCCAGCGCGCCTTGCCGTGCTCCAGCCGGCCATCGAGTGCGGCGTCGATCAACTCGACCAGATCGGATTTCAATCGCAGCATGATCGGCTGGGTTTCCGGATCGCCGAAGCGCACGTTGAATTCGATCACCTTCGGGTTGCCCGCCAGGTCGATCATCAGGCCGGCGTAGAGGAAACCGATGAACGGCGCGCCTTCGGCGGCCATGCCGCGCAGGGTCGGCTCGATCACCTCGTGCAGGATGCGTTGCTCGACCTCCGGCGTGACCACCGGCGCCGGCGAATACGCGCCCATGCCGCCGGTGTTCGGACCGAGATCGCCTTCGTCGCGACGCTTGTGATCCTGGCTGCTGGCCATCGGCAGCGCGTGGCTGCCGTCGCTCATCACGATGTAGCTGGCCTCCTCGCCCTCCAGGAACTCCTCGATCACCACCCGCGCCGACGCATTGCCGAAGCTGTGCGCGCCGAGCATGTCGTGCAGTGCCAGTTCGGCATCCGCCAGGGTCAGCGCCACCACCACGCCCTTGCCGGCGGCGAGGCCGTCGGCCTTGATCACGATCGGCGCGCCATGCTGGCGCACATAGGCCAGCGCCGGGCTCAGTTCGGTGAACACGGCGTAGTGCGCGGTGGGGATGTTATGCCGGTGCAGGAAATCCTTGGCGAACGCCTTGGAGCCTTCCAACTGCGCGGCGATCGCGCGCGGGCCGAAGATGCGCAGGCCGGCGGCGCGGAAGCGGTCGACCACGCCGGCCACCAGCGGCACTTCGGGACCGACTACGGTGAGCCCGATCTTCTCGCGCTTCGCCAGTTGCAGCAACCCGTCGAGATCGTTCATCGCGACATCGACATTGCGCACGCCTGGCTCGTGCGCGGTGCCCGCATTGCCGGGCGCCACGATCACTTCTTCCACCTGCGACGATTGCTTGAGCTTCCACGCCAGCGCGTGTTCGCGACCGCCGCTGCCGATGACCAGAACCTTCATGTCTGCACTCCCGTGCGCCACACGGCGCAGGCGCGCATTGTAGCGGCAGCGACGGACGGCTCGCGCAGAACTAGTAGTGATGGGCTAGTCGTGGTGGTGCAGCAGTTCCAGCAGCGCCGCGCGCGGCAGCTTGCCGGTTTCATTGCGTGGCAGCGCGTGCACCAGCCGCAGTGGACGCGGCAGGAACAGCGGGTCGATGGCGCGCCGCAGCGCATCGAGGATGACGTGCTCGTCCAGCCCCGGCGCCACCGCCAGTGCGGCGATGCGGTGCACGTCGAGCGCATCGCCACCGTCGAGCTGGAACACCACGCCGTCCTGCACGCCGGGGATCGCCAGCAGACGCCGGCTGAGATCGCCGAGCGAGGCGCGCTTACCGGCGATTTCCAGCATGTCGGCGTGCCTGCCGCACAGGCGGAAGCGGCGGCCGCCATCGGACAGGCTGACGATGTCGGCGAGGGTGACCGGCGCATCCAGTTGCGGTGCCTCGATCGCGGTGCCGTCCGGCTGCGGATGCAGGGCGACGCCGTCGTACAACGACCAGTCTTCGTCCACCACCGGGCGGCGACTGGCGAACACGCAAGTCTCGGTGGAACCGAATACCTCCAGCACCGGTGCGCCAAAGCGCTGTTCGGCAGACCGTGCCAGCTCGACCGGCAGCGGCGCGGTGGCCGACATCATCGCGGCGATCGGTGGCAGCGCAATGCCCGACTCGACCAGCGCACGCAAATGTACTGGCGTGGTCACCAGCAGCCGTGGCGTCGGCACCTCGGCCAGCGCTGCGGCTACGTCCGCCGGAAAGAACGGCCGCCCGGCATGCACGCCGATCTCGCCGAGCAGCGGCAGCAGGACCGACATCTCCATGCCGTACATGTGTTGCGGCGGTACCGTGGCGACGATCTCGAACTGTCGGCCGATGGCCGCCTGCAGCATGGCCAGGTTGCCGTTGGTGCTGGCATGGAAGCTGCCCCACGTTTTTTCGTTGGCGCTGGGCACGCCGGTGGAACCGGAGGTGTAGCCGATTGCCACCACCTGATCAGCCGGAATCATTGGCCAATTCGCATCGCCATCGAGCAGTCGCGTGACATTCAGCGGCGGCAATTGCCGATAACCGGGCGGCGCGGGATCGAGCGCCTGCTCACCCAGCGCGTAGCAACCCGGATGCGCCGCCATCACCTCATCGACCGCCTGTGGCGCACGTGAGGACGGCAGCAGGTTGGTCTGGCCGCGCAACGCGATCGCGCAGAACGCGACCAGGAACGCATAGCGGTCCTCGCACAGATTCACCGCAGCGGCGGCGGGCAGGCCGGCGGCCACCGCGTGGACCTGCGCCAGGAACTGCGCGGCACTCACCGCTTCGCCGCGGCGCCGGACCAGCACCCGCGAGGGGTCGGTGGCGCTCAGCAACGGCAGTCGCTGCGGCGCTTCGCTCTGGTAGGTGTCGTAAACAATGGCCAAGCCGCACTCTCCCTGATATGTCAATTCGTCGCGCTGCGGGAACAGCATGGCTCCGACCGATTCACCCAACATGAATGGGCAGAGCCGTCGTCCTGCAGCGGTTCACGGAGCCGCACACCGGCACCGCTCCGACGCGTTCCTTCGACCGCTCAGGCGCGAATGATAGCGCCCGACAACGCATCGCGGATCACGCTGGGGCTGCCTTGGCCGCCCAGCGGAGCCTCCAGCAGGCCGTCCAGCGCGCCGCCGAAATACTCCGCGACGGTCTGCACCGTGCGCGCCGGTGGCAGGCCGTGCGGGTTCGCACTGGTCGATACCAGCGCGCCACCGAACGCGCGGCACAGCGCGGCGGCGGGCGCGTGCGCGGTGATTCGCAGCGCGATACCGGCATGCGCCCCGGCGACCCACGCCGGCACTTCGGCAGAGCGCGGGAAAATCCAGGTATGCGGGCCGGGCCAGCTCGCCCGCACCTGCTGCAGGATCTCACGCGGCACCGCGGCCAGTTCGATATAGCGTTCGACCTGCGCGAAATCCGCGGCGATCAGCAGCACGCCTTGCGTGGGCGGGCGCTGCTTGAGCGCGAACACGCGCTCGAACGCGGCGCGGTCATGCGGATCGCAGCCGAGACCAAACACCGCCTCGGTCGGATAGGCCAACACGCCGCCACCGCGCAGCAACCCGGCCGCATCATCGAGTCCGGCGAGGGTGAAACGCCGAAGCACTCAGGCCTCGACCTTCCTGGCCGTCACTTTCTTTGCCGCGGCCTTTTTCGTGGCGGTCTTCTTCGCAGCGGTTTTTTTCACCGTCGTCTTCTTGGCCGCGCTCTTTTTGGGGGCGGCTTTCTTCACCGCCACCTTCTTCGCCGGCGCAGCCTTTTTCGCAGCCGCCTTCTTGGTCGCACCCTTCTTGCCGAAGCGGCCCTTGCGCACCGGTGCGGCGGCGAGAAGCTCGAGACACTGCTTCTCGGTCAGCTCCTTCGGCTCCTGCTCCTTCGGGATGCGCGCGTTCTTCTCGCCGTCGGTGATGTACGCGCCGTAACGGCCATTCAGCACCTGCACACCGTTGCCGAAGTCGAGGATCAGCCGGTTCGCCAGCATCTCCAGTTTTTCGGCCACGATCTGCAGCGCGCGTGGCAAATCGATCGTGTACGGGTCGTCCTCCGGCTTGAGCGAGGCATAGGTGCTGCCCTGCTTCACGAACGGGCCGAAGCGACCGACACCGACCATCACCTCGTCACCGTTCTCCGTCTGGCCAAGCTGGCGCGGCAGCTTGAACAGCTCCAGCGCCTCGGCCAGCGTGAGCGTGTGCATGCTCTGACCCGGACGCAAGCTGGCGAAGGTCGGTTTGTCCTCGTCGTCCTTGGTGCCGATCGCGGCGTAGGGCCCGAAACGGCCCAGCCGCACCGACACCGGCTTGCCGGTTTTCGGATCGCTGCCGAGCTCACGTGCGCCGGTGGCCTCGTTGCGATCGACCGACTCGGTCTTCTCGTCCACCTGCTGCTTGAACGGCACCCAGAAGCGCTCCATCAGCGGCACCCACGCTTCCTCGCCACGGCTCACCGCGTCAAGTTCGTCTTCCATCTTCGCGGTGAAGTCGTAGTCGACGTAGCGGGTGAAATGCGCGGTGAGAAATTTGCTCACCGCACGGCCGACATCGCTGGGCTTGAAGCGGCGACTGTCGAGGAACACGTACTCGCGGTTCTGCAGCACCTGGATGATGCTGGCGTAGGTCGACGGACGGCCGATACCGTGTTCTTCCAGCGCCTTGACCAAGCTCGCTTCGGAGTAGCGCGGCGGTGGCTCGGTGAAATGCTGGTCGGCGGCGATCTCGTGCAGCGGCACCTGCTCGCCAACTGCCAGTCGCGGCAGGCGACGACCTTCGTCGTCGTCCTCAGCGGTCTTCTGGTCGCGGCCTTCCTCGTACACGGCGAGGAAACCGGGATCGATCACCGTGGTGCCGCTGGCGCGGAACGAGGCGTCACCGCCGGCGACATCGCGCAGCGCAAACTCGACCGAGACGGTGTTCAGCGTGGCGTGGATCATCTGGCAGGCTACCGTGCGCTTCCAGATCAGCTCGTACAGTTTGCGCTGATCGTCGTTGAGGAACGCCGCCACCGACTTCGGCGTGTACATCGCCGAGGTCGGGCGGATTGCCTCATGCGCCTCCTGAGCGTTCTTCGACTTGGTCTTGTAGACCTGCGGCGCATCCGGCAGCGCATGACCGCCGAAGTCGCGGGCGATCAGCTGACGCAGCTCGGCCAACGCATCGTCGCCGAGCATGGTGGAATCGGTACGCATGTAAGTGATCAGGCCGACGTTGCCTTCGTCGCCCAACGCCACGCCCTCATACAGCCCCTGCGCCACCTTCATCGTGCGGCTGGTGGTGAAGCCGAGCTTGCGCGCGGCCTCCTGCTGGAGGGTCGAGGTGGTGAACGGTGCGGCCGGGCGGCGCTTGCGCTCCTTCGAGCCGACGTCGCTGACTGTGAGGCGGCCGCGCGCGGCCTGCTTCAGCGCATCGCGCGCCGCGATTGCGTCGGCTTCGTTGGTTAGGTCGAACTGCTCGAATTTCTTGCCGTTGAGTTTGCTCAGGCGTGCCGTGAAATCACCTTCGGCATGTTTCAGCTGCGCCTCGATCGTCCAATATTCGCGCGCATTGAATGCTTCGATCTCTTCCTCACGCTCGACGATCATGCGCAGTGCCGGCGACTGCACGCGGCCGGCGGAGAGGCCACGCTGCACCTTGCGCCACAGCACCGGCGACAGGTTGAAGCCAACCAGATAATCCAGCGCGCGGCGCGCCTGCTGCGCGTCGACCAGGTCGTGCGACAACTGGCGCGGCGCCGCCACCGCGGCCTTGATCGCCTTCGGCGTGATCTCGGAGAACACCACCCGATGCATGCGCTTGCCTTCGACGAGGCCGCGCTCCTTCAGGATCTCGCTGATATGCCAGGAGATCGCCTCGCCTTCGCGATCCAAGTCGGTCGCGAGATAGATGTCGTCGGCCAGTTTGGCCGCCTTGGCGATCGCATCGACGTGCTTCTCGTTACGCTCGATCACCTCGTAGGCCATGGTGAAACCATGCTCGGTGTCGACCGCGCCCTCCTTCGGCTTCAGGTCACGCACGTGACCGTAGGAGGCGAGGACCTGGAAGTCCTTGCCAAGGTATTTGTTGATCGTCTTGGCCTTGGCCGGTGATTCGACGATGAGCAGGTTTTTTGCCATGAAACTGGGTTTCCGCAAGTGAACCACCGGCGCTTCCGTGCCGGACATATATATAGTTGAAACCATGTCGTGCCAGCGGCTGTCAAGCCCGGCACCGTCAAACGGGTCGGGTCGACGCCGGCACCGCGACTCAGCGATCGCCGGGCAATCGCTGGTAGCGGTTGCCTGGCAGACTCTCGATTCTGACCTCCAGCTCCAGCATCAGCAGCATCGAAGACAAGACGGCTGGCGACTGCCCGGTGCGCTGAACAAGTTCGTCCAACGTCGCCGGATCATGCCCAAGTTCGTCCAGAAGCCCACGATATTCGGGATCTTCACACCAGCCAGAGCGACCGCACGAAGCCCGGTTATCGTCCTTGGCGAGTGACTGCCGAGTCGCCTCGCTGCCAGTCTCCGTCAACAGTCTGGTCGCAAGCTCACCGCCAAGCATGCGCGCTGCCGGCGCCAATGTCTCGATAATCTCTGCCGCGCTCTCGACCAGCCGTGCACCATCGCGGATCAGCCGATGGCAGCCGCGCGCCAGTGGATTATGGATCGAGCCAGGCAGCGCAAATACCTCGCGACCCTGCTCGGCGGCCAAGCGGGCGGTGATCAATGAGCCGGAGCGCAAGCCCGCCTCGACCACCAGCGTACCCAGCGACAGGCCGGCAATGATCCGGTTGCGGCGCGGAAAATGATCGGCACGCGCCGGCGTGCCGGGCGCAAACTCGCTGATCAGCACGCCGTGCGCTGCGATCCGCTGGGCCAGCGCATGATGCTTGCGCGGATACACCCGGTCCGGCCCGGTGCCGATCACCGCCAGCGTCGCCGCGCCGGCATCCAGAGCCGCCGCATGGGCCGCACCGTCGATGCCGTCGGCCATGCCGCTGGTGATCGCGAAGCCGGCCTGCGCCAGCGCCAGCGCAAACGTACGGGCGTGCGCCAACCCGCTCGCACTGGCGCCACGGGCGCCGACGATCGCCACCTGCGGGTACAGCAACAGGCTGGCGTCGCCCACCACGAACAGCGCGGCCGGCGGCTGCGGGATGTTTTCCAGCTGCGGCGGAAAATCCGCCTCGGTGCAACGCAGCAGTCGATGACCCGGCTCGGCCAGCCATGCCAGGTCGGCGGCCAGTTGCACCTCATCGGGCTGCGCCAGCCACGCCTGCGCCGGCTCACCCAGAGGCGCGGCGTGGCGCTGCATCTTCGCCACTGCTTTCGCGATATCGCCGTTGGCTGCCGCCAACCGCTCGCGCAGACCGCCGGGGCCGAGACCCGGCGTCCTCAGGGCGATCAGCCACGCGCGCAATTCAACCATGTCGTCCCTATCGTCCCTGTGCATGCCGTGCAGTGTACGGAACCGACACAAACAGAAACGGCGCGGTGGTGGCCGCGCCGTGCTGTAGGCAGATGCCGATAAGGCGTTGCCGCAGGTTATTCCGGCATGCGCATACGGGCGCCGATGTGCACCGGCCGCAAGCCATCCATGATCAGGGCGTAGCTGACCCGGTCGAAGGTACGAAACACCATCACATGGCCGACGAACTCGTCCGGCAGGGTGACCGTCTTGCCCACGCCACGCCGCCAGCTGTTGCTGGCCACGTCGTCGTGGATGGTTTCGCCAGGCTCGTAGAGCGTAAACGTCTGGCCATTGTCGACCCCGTCCTTGGCGCCGATCGACAGCATCACCACCTGACGCGAACCGGCGGCGTCCATCGCATCGGCAAAGCCGTTCACGTGGGCATTGGCGGCCGGCGCCGACTTCGGCGGATGCGGGTAGTAGAACGCGTCGTACGGCGTGTCATCGACCGGCATGATGCGGTCACCGCTGCGGATTTCCATGGTCGAATTGAGCAGCAGCAAGGTCGACGGATCGCCCATGCGCAGCGTCTCCGCGGTACCGATCACGCTGACTTCGACGCCGAGGTCGTCGCCCTTGCCATAGTGACCGTCGTTGCGCGAATCCTCGCTCCACGGCGCGTTGACCATCGCGGCATTGCTGTTCAGCTCGTGGCTGACCAGATCCGCATTGCTCGAATCGTTCTGATTGAACCCGCGGAATACATGCGTCGGCCGCACGATCGCCCAGTGCTGACCCGGTTCGCCCTGCAGGCCGCGCACGTAGATGTTCTGGCCTACCGTGCCGCGCAGGCGTGCCTCTTCCAGACCCACCACATACGGTGCGGAACTGACCGTGTTGGAATCCATCACCCGCATGTCCTTGAGGAACATTTTCAGTTCGGACAGCGGAATCGCCGGCACGGCCTCGCCTTCCGGATGCACCTGCGGCTGCAGCTGCAAACGCGGCCCATTGATGAAGGACAGGTTGAGCACGTCACCGGGATAGATCAGGTGTGGATTGCGTACCTGCGGATTGGCCTGCCAGATTTCCGGCCACAGCCATGGCTTGGACAGGAACTTGGCGGAGATATCCCACAAGGTGTCGCCCCGGCGCACGGTGTAACTGTCGGGATGATTGGCTCGCAGTTGCGCGCCAGCCGCATAGACAGCCACAGTAACCAACATGCCGGCCAGCAACACGATAAATTTCTTGATCATTGGTGGGAATCCCCCTTCCCCAGATGCTCGGTCGAGTGTAACCGAATGGTTAACGCACGCAACAGGCGCGAGTTGGCAAAAATCGTCTGCACTCGGATGGTTGCCGAAGTACAATGAAGCACATTCTAGATCGCACCGGGGGTGGCTTTTTACCAAATCGCCCGCAATTCCGGCGCCGAGGTGAAACCCATGTCCGTACTACCCATACTCGAATTCCCCGACCCCCGCCTGCGCACCCGCGCCGAGCCGGTGCGCACGTTTGACGCGAAGCTCAAGCAGTTTGTCGCCAACATGTTCGAGACCATGTACGCCGCCAACGGCGTCGGCCTCGCCGCCACCCAGGTCGACGTGCACCAGCGTGTGCTGGTCGCCGACATGAGCGACGACCGCAAGCAGCCACTGGCGCTGATCAATGCGCAGATCCTCGAAAAGGACGGCTCGCAGGTCTACCAGGAAGGCTGTCTGTCGTTCCCCGGCCTGTATGCCGACGTCACCCGCGCACTGAAGGTGAAGGTGAAGGCGCAGGACGTCGATGGCAACGAGATCGTCGTCGAGGCCGAAGGCCCGCTGGCGGTGTGCATCCAGCATGAGATGGATCACCTGGAAGGCAAGGTATTCGTCGACTACCTGTCGTCGCTGAAACGCGCGCTGCTGCTGAAGCGGCTGGACAAGCAGCGCAAGCAGGCGGCCAGTGCTTGAATAACCCAGGCCTGCGGCTGGTTTTTGCCGGCACCCCCGAATTTGCCGTGCCCTGCCTCGAGGCCTGCCGCGCCAGTGGTGTCGAGGTGGTAGCTGTCTACACCCAGCCCGATCGTCCTGCCGGTCGCGGTCGCAAGCTCACGCCAAGTCCGGTCAAACAGGCAGCGCAGGCGGCCGGCATCACGGTCGAACAACCCGAGTCGCTGAAATCCGCCGAGTCGCAGCAAGCGTTAGCGGCATACCAGCCCGACCTGCTGGTGGTGGTCGCCTACGGCCTGATTCTGCCGCGCAAGGTGCTGGCGATCCCGCGACTCGGCTGCTGGAACGTGCACGCCAGCCTGCTGCCGCGCTGGCGCGGAGCGGCGCCGATCCAGCGTGCGATCCTCGCCGGCGACAGCGAAAGCGGCGTCGACCTGATGCGGATGGAAGCCGGCCTGGATACCGGCCCGGTACTGCTGCAGCGGCGCACGCCGATTACCCGTGAAGACACCGGCGGCTCGCTGCATGATCGCCTGTCCACCCAGGGTGCCGAGGTGCTGGCCGAAGGCCTGCGCCGCACACTGGCCGGCGAAGTGCTCACCCCCACACCACAGCCAGCTGAAGGCGCCACCTACGCGCACAAACTGGACAAGACTGAGGCGAGACTCGACTTCAGCCGGCCGGCACTCGATCTGGAGCGGCAGGTGCGCGCGTTCGATCCATGGCCGGTCGCCGAGGGCGAGATCGCCGGCGAGCCGTTGCGGATCTGGGCCGCGCAGGCGATCGAACTCGACCACCACGCGACACCTGGCAGCGTGCTGGCCGCCGGCCGCGAGGGCATCGACCTCGCCTGCGGTGATGGCGCACTGCGCGTTACCGCCCTGCAACGCGCAGGCGGCAAACGCATCGGTGCGATCGACTACCTCAACGCCCGCCCTGAACTGCGCCAGCCCCGATGAAAGCTGGCCCGATAAAAGCCGATACCCGCGCGCTGGCCGCCAAGGGGCTCGCCGAAATCGCCCTGCGTGGTGCCTCGCTGCGCGACGTGATGGAGCGTTACGCGCCACGGCTGGCCGACCCGCGCGACCGCGCCTTGCTGATGGCCTTGCTCAGCGAAGGCGCGCGCTGGTGGCTGCGCTTCGACGCCGCGATCGACGGCCTGCTGGAAAAGTCGCTGCGCCACAAGGATCCGGCAATCCACGCCTTGCTGGTGCTGGGGTTGGTGCAGCTGGAGATCCTCGAACTGCAGGACTACGCGGCGGTGGCCGCCACGGTCGAGGCAGTGCGCGCGTTGCAACGGCCGCAGTTGGCCGGACTGGTCAATGCCGTGCTGCGCCGCTGGCAACGCGAGCGCGAAACCCTGATCGCCCGACTCGATGCCAAGCCGCAAACCCGCCACGCGCATCCGGCGTGGCTGGCCACGGCACTGCAACGCGACTGGCCGCAGCAGGCCGAGATGGTGATGGCGGCCGACAACCGCGAACCGCCGCTGATGCTGCGCGTGAATCGCCAGCGCAGCGAGCGAGACGCGCTGATCGAGCAATTGCAATCAGCCGGCTATGCGGCCACGTCACATCCGTGGCTGAGCGACGCGCTGGTGCTGCCGCACAGCACCGACGTCACCCGCATACCCGGCTTCGAGGACGGCCTGTTCGCGGTGCAGGATGGCGCCGCGCAAGTAGCCGCCGACCTGGCAGATCTCCGCGCTGACCTGCGCGTACTCGACGCCTGCGCCGCGCCCGGCGGCAAGGCCTGCCACCTGCTCGAACGCGCCGACATCGAGCTGACCGCGCTCGACGTGGACGCTCCGCGCGCCGAACGCATCCGCCAGAACCTTATGCGGCTGCGGCTGAATGCCAAGCTGGTGATCGGCGACGCCGGCGCGCCAAAGGGCTGGTGGAAGGGACAACCGTTCGATCGCATCCTGATCGACGCGCCGTGTTCGGCCACCGGCGTACTGCGCCGCCGCCCCGACGTGCGCCTGCATCGGCGCGAAAGCGACATCGCCGCGATGCACCAGCAGCAACGGCGCATCCTGTCCGCGCTGTGGCCGCTGCTGGCACCGGGCGGGCGGCTGGTCTACATCACCTGCTCGGTGCTGCGCGCGGAGAACGAGGCCATCGTTGCCGAACTGCTCGCCGCCCAGGCCGATGCGCAGGCCGTGGCCTTCACGCTACCGGCGGGACAAGCCGCCGCGATCGGCTGGCAGATCCTGCCCGGCGACGGCGACCTCGACGGCATGTATTACGCGGTGCTGCAAAAGCAGTCCTGAACCAACCCGGCCTGTCACGCATCCAGCCAGCCGACAAGCGAAAATGACGCGCACCGGCCGGGCTATGCTTGGCCACACTGATCGCTGCAGACGGAACTCCCCAGTCGTGAAGCCTTGCGTATCCCTGTCCCATGCGCGTCCGCTGTGGCTGCACAGCGCGCGCCGTGAGCTGCTCCTGTTCGGCGTGTTCGCGCTGTTGCTGCTCGGCCTCGGCCTCGGCCTGCGCGACCCCTGGCCGTCCGACGAGCCGCGCTTCGCACTGGTCGCCCGCTGGATGGTCGAGCACGGCCAGTGGCTGTTTCCGCACCGTGGTCACGAGCTGTACCCGGACAAGCCGCCGGTGTTCATGTGGATGCAGGCGCTGGCGTATGGGATCACCGGCAACTGGCGGGTGGCGTTCCTGCTGCCGTCGCTGGCCGCCGCGCTGACAGCGCTGGCGCTGGTCTACGACCTCGCGCGGCGGCTGTGGAACCATCGCAGCGCGCTGCTGGCAGCAGCCACGCTGCTGCTCACCATCCACTTCACCTACCAGATGCGCAATGCGCAGATCGATCCGCTATTGCTGGGCTGGATCACCCTCGCCAACTACGGCCTGTTGCGACATCTGCTGCTGGGGCCGTCGTGGCGATGGTTTGCCGCGGGCTGCTTCTTCGCCGGTGTGGGCGTGGCGACCAAGGGCGTCGGCGTGCTGGCACTGCTGATGCTGGTGCCGTATCTCGTGGCGCGCCGCGGCCACTGGCGCCAGCTGGCGCTGCCCGTCGGCGGCTGGCGCTGGACCGGCGGACTGGCGCTGTTCTTCGTGCCGATCCTGGGCTGGCTGCTGCCGATGCTGTTGGTCGCCCATGCCGACGGCGACTCGCAGCATGCCGAGTACGTGCAGAACATCTTGTTCGGGCAGACCGTGCACCGCTACGCCACGCCCACCGGACACATTCACTCGCCGCTCTATTTCCTCGGCATCATCGTGGTCGACTGGTTGCCGCTGTCGCTGCTGTTGCCGTGGGCGCTGCCTGCGTGGTGGCGACGACTGAAGCGGCGCGACGCGCGCTTTCTGCTGCCGCTGGGCTGGATCGTGCTGCTGCTGCTGTTCTTCTCGTTCAGCCCGGGCAAGCGCGACGTCTACATCCTGCCGGCGCTGCCGATGACGGCGCTGGCGCTGGCTCCGTTGCTGCCCGGCCTGCTGCGCCAGCACGGCGTGCGCGTAGCGATGTTTGCGCTGACCCTGCTGCTGGCCGGCGGCATGACCGTCGCCGCTACGCTAGCCATTCACCAGCACCCGCGCTGGGCGGTCAAGTTCGAACAAAGCCTCGATCCGCAGATCTGGTGGCTGCTGCTGAGCGTGGGCGCGGCCGGCCTGATCGTGGCCGCGCTCACGCGTGTACGCCGCGCATCGCTGGGCTGGCTGCTGTTCGCCAGCATGTTGTGGGGACTGTACGGCGTGTGGGGTTACCCGATGCTCAACGGCGACCGTTCGGCGCGCGACGTGATGCTGCAAGCGCGCCGCATCGCCGGACCGGACGCCAGCATCGGACTGCTCGCGTGGAAGGAGCAGAACCTGTTGATGGCGCAGGGGCCGGTCGCCGAATTCGGTTTTCTCAAACCATGGCCGCAGCAGTACGCCGATGCCGTCGCGTGGCAGCAGCAGGCCTCGGCGCAGCGCTGGATCTTCAGTCTCGACGAAGCGATGGGCGCATGCGTGGATCGAAAGCATGCCATCCACGTCGGCCATGCCAATCGGCGTGAGTGGTGGATGTTCAAGGCCGACGCGGTAATTGCCGGCTGCACTCCACAGATGGCCGAAAGCGGGGCTGACGATGCGGATAACTGAGGGCTTTATCGCCTCGAGATGTAGCGCATGCCGTGTAGACTCCAAGCATCTAGTGGCGCCTAGGTTGTGCTCGGCATCGGCCAGCATGTCAGTCACCGTACATGGGGTTCAGGTGACACTTTCGCTCCCATGAGCACTCAAGCTACCCCCCTCTTTCGCGTTCGCAGCGCAGCGCTTACTGCAGGGCAATGGTGCGCCGTGGCCAGCCTTTTTGTGGTTCCGCTCAACAAGCCGGCAACCAACGCTGCCCTGATCCTGAGCCTGGCTCTCTCGCTGCTGGGCAAGGAGGCTCGCCAACGCTGGTTGATGGCAGCGCGCAGTCCCATCGTGCTGGGCGCCTTGTTGTGGTGGGTAGTATTGGTGCTGAGTGCTATGCACACCTGGTATGACACTTCGGTGCTGCCGCTGACAGGCTCATATACATGGGTATGTTGGTACCCCCTGGTCCTGGGTTCGCTGCTGCAGACACCGCAATGGCGGCAGCGCGCGCTGGTTGCCTTTGCCCTGGCGATGGGCGCGGTATTGCTGATTTCCTGCGGCATGGACCTGGGCCTGATTCCCCAACGCGCGCTGGATCACTCAGCGCCGGCTATGCGCAATACCGTATTCAAGGAATACACCCAGCAAGGATTGGCGCTGCTGGTCTTTGGATCAATGGCACTGGCTGTCGCCGTTGACGCGCCATCCACACGCCAGAAGGCATTCTTCTCGGCAGCAGCGCTGTTGGCGCTGATCAATATCGTGGTGATGCTCGGAAGCCGCACGGCTTATCTGACGCTTATTCCGTTGTTGGCTTACTGGGGCTGGCGCATCCTTGCCAGGGGTCGCGTGAGCTGGCGCCACACCGTGGCAGCTTGCTCCCTGATTGTCGCCATACCGGCCATCGTATGGTTTACGCCACCTGTTCGAGAACGGCTTGTGGTCTCGATCGCGCACGAAGTGCAACTTTATGCTGGTCAGCGGGTACCCACCTCCACTGGTATTCGACTTGAGCTGTGGAGGCGGACCCTTCCGATTATCGCGACGGCGCCGGTGTTTGGCCACGGACTGCACGAATGGGCGCCCTTGTACCGCCAGTCGATTGAGGGTCTTCCGGATTTCGATGCCTTCCTGATGGGTCATCCACATCAGGAGATGTTGCTGATCCTCGCCGAACAGGGTGTCGTCGGCCTGCTGGTTTATCTGCTGTTATTGGTCGCGCTGGCACGCTACATACGACGCTTGAATCAGGTACCGCGAGATATTTACACCTGCATCCTGCTGATCTATCTGACCGCCGGACTCGCCAATGGCCTGTGGGCGGACTTCTCACACCGCCACCTGTTCATCCTGTTGTTGGCCTGCATGCCACTGGCCGAGCAACGCACATCACCTCAAGAGGTGTAGACAAGGCCCGAGTGATAAACAGCAACTCCATTGAGCAGGTGACGATCATCTGCGTTACCTACAAGAGCCGGACGCTCATCGAGTCGCTCGCGGACACGTTGCGCCCTTTCCCTCACGTCCTGATCATCGACAATGGCAGCAATGACGACACCGCGTCGGCCATCCGCAGGCTTCTGCCCCACGCCAAAGTCATCGAACGCAGCGACAATGGCGGCTTTGGCAAAGCCAATAATGAAGCCATGGCAAAGATCAGCACCCCGCTTGCCCTGTTGCTCAACCCTGATTGCGATATAAAGCCCGACGGACTGCTGACCCTGATGGATACGCTGCGGCGCTATCCCTCCGCAGGCATCGTGGCGCCGCAAAGCTGGCGCGAGAATCAGAAGCCTCAGAAATGCTTTCGCCGCGCCTTCTACGAATCCCCCTCACGCAAGCCGTATCGAGTGGCGGACGCTACCTGCAGCGCCCAATGGCTGAATGGCTGTTGCCTGCTGCTGCGCACGGAAGCATTCCGCCATATCGGCGGCTTCGACGAACGCTTCTTCCTGTTCTATGAAGACGACGACCTTTGCCTGCGCATGCGGAAAGCGGGCTTTGAATGCCTGTTCGAACCGGCGGCGAATGCATGGCATGTCGGCGGCTCGTCTTCGGCGCCTTCCGTTCGGGTCAGCTTCGTGAAGGCGTTTCATTACGCACGCTCGCGCCATCTGGCCATCCGCAAATACCAGGGCAATGGCGCAGGGTGGCATTACCTTCTCAAGCTGATGCTGGCTGCCCTGCCTCTCACCCTGCTCTATGCCGTGCTGTTGCAGCGCAGGCATTTCATCAAATGGGTGGCGTGGGGTGCTTCCGCCGTTTCGTCGGCGCTCGCGCAATTCCCCTGGCCATCGCGAGCTATCCGGACTCATGCACAGACACTGCGTTCTGTGACCAGCCCTGACGCCGAATCTGCGCCGCCAGCGCCCCGGGTGTCGCTCAGCCGCGGCTACCTGGAACCAGACGAAGATCTGGCGGTGGTGCCGAAAATTCGGCGAAATGCTGATCAAGCCCAAGCTCGCAACGAGTCAGTCGGCGAACGATAGTATCGTCCACCACGCGATCATTCGGATTGTCGACGACGTGCTTGCGGCTGTGATGGTAGAGATGCGTCGCCAGCGCGCTGAACCGCAGGTCACGCCGCAGCAGGCCCGCATGGAAGGCGCGCACGGCCAGTTCGGTATCCTCGCGACCCCAGCCGGTCATCGCCTCGTTGAAGCCGTTGATGCGCAACAGATCG
Organism: Rhodanobacter sp.; assembly: GCA_035566635.1. Taxonomy (GTDB): domain Bacteria; phylum Pseudomonadota; class Gammaproteobacteria; order Xanthomonadales; family Rhodanobacteraceae; genus Rhodanobacter. The sequence goes on along the minus strand of DATMQY010000004.1, from coordinate 82,529 downwards.
TCGCGCCAGAAGCCCATGTTGCAGCTCTTGATGCCGCGCCGTCGGACGTGCGGCTTGGCATAGAGATTCGCCAGCAACGGTATTCGCAGCGTATGTCGTCGCCGTTCGATGCCGCGGCTGAAAAAGCCCGGTATCACCAGGCCCCGATTCAATGCAACCTCGGTCAGCATATGCTGGCTCAATGCGGCATCGGTCAGCACACGCGAGCCTTGCGCGAAACAACCTTGCCGCGCGAACGCGCGGTGGTCGGCGATGAAATGCCGCTCGGCCACCATGTCGCCGTCGAGCAGCACCACGTAGTCGCCCTGCGCGGCGGCGATGCCACGGTTGCGCGCGCGGCTCATGCGGGCGCCGTCGTCATCCTGCCAAAGGTGTACAAGGCGAGTCGGGTAATCGTTCGCCAGCCGTTCGAGCAGCGCACGCGTGTCATTCCGCGAGCCGTCGTCTGTGACGATTACCTCGTACGGCAGCTCGCTCTGCTGCGCCAGCGCGCACAGAACCAGTTCGAGTGCCTGGGGCCAGTTGTAGGTGATGACGACGACACTGATGCGCATCAGTCGAGGTCCCGGTGCTCCAGCGGGGCCTGCGCGCGACGGCGCCACACCGACCATAGGATGGCCACCGCCCGCTCCAGGTTCCGCCACCACGAACCGTGCCGCTTGCGCACCAGCATCGCGTAGCGCTGAGCTTCGCGCCAGCTCGGGTCCGGCTTGGTCTTGAACTCGTGCTTGGTGTATTCGACGCAGCTCTCATCCAGACCGATGCCGCGAGCGTAATGCTGGATCAGGCAACGCGAACGGAAGCGGTTGAGGAATTCGTTGGAACGCGTGCGGTTGCCCCACCAGCCGTTGTTGCCATGGATGCGATAGCGCACGCAGCCGGTAGGCAGATAGTACTTGCGCGCACCCAGCACGCTGGCGCCATAGACCAGGCAGTTGTCTGCCGACAGCCGCCAGTTGGCGCGGAAATCGGCCGGCAGGTCCAACGTGCGGCGTGCCCAGTGCGCACGCAAGGCAAGTGCCGAGGTGGGCGCACCGTACCAGTGCGCCAGCATGTAGGTACTGACGATGGTGTAGCCGAGGTCATAGGGGCGGTCGGCGAAGCGCATGTGGCCGCTCTCGTCGCCGAACAGCTCCAGATCGGAAAACACAAAGTCGACGTCCTTGCGCGTATCGAACAGCTCGCCGATCTTCGCCAGATGGCCGGGTAGCCAGCTGTCGTCGGCGTCGAGGAAACAGATCACGTCACCCCGGGCGACTTCAAGCCCGCATAGGAAGGCCGCCAGCTGGCCACCATTCTCGCCCAGCAGCAGGGTCACTCGCGGGTCGTTGCCATAACGCTGCTGCAGCAGCGCCGGTGAGCCGTCAGTGGAGCCGTCGTCGACCACAATCACTTGCAGCGGCGCGCGGGTCTGTGCCAAAGCGCTATCCACCGCCTCCTCGACGAAGGCGCGATAGTTGTAGTTGGTAACGACGACCGAAAAACTGACCGCCGAATTCATGCCGCGTTACCTTCGTTGAGCAGCTGACGGAAGTAGCCGATGGTTTCCTTCAGGCCATCCTCCAGCGCCACCTTCGGCTGCCAGCCAAGCTTGTCGCGCGCCACGCTGATATCCGGCTGCCGTTGCCGTGGGTCATCCGCCGGCAATGGCTTGAACACCAGCTTCGAGCGACCTCCGACCAGCGCGATCACCTTCTCGGCCAGCTCCAGCATGGTGTGCTCGACCGGGTTGCCGATGTTCACCGGGCCGGTGAAGCCGCGCTCGGAATCCATCATCCGCACAATCACCTCGATCAGGTCGTCGACGTAGCAGAAGCTGCGGGTCTGGCTGCCGTCGCCGTAGATCGTGATGTCCTCGCCCTTCAGCGCCTGCACGATGAAGTTGCTCACCACCCGGCCGTCGTGCGGATGCATGCGCGGGCCATAGGTGTTGAAGATGCGCACCACCTTGATGTCCAGATCATGCTGGCGGTGATAGTCGAAGAACAGCGTCTCGGCGCAGCGCTTGCCCTCGTCGTAGCAGCTGCGGATGCCGATTGGATTGACCTTGCCCCAGTAGCTCTCGATCTGCGGATGCACTTCCGGATCGCCGTAAACCTCGCTGGTGGAAGCCTGCAGGATACGCGCCTTCACCCGCTTGGCCAGCCCCAGCATGTTGATCGCGCCATGCACGGAGGTCTTGGTGGTCTGCACCGGATCGTGCTGGTAGTGCACCGGCGAAGCCGGGCAGGCCAGGTTGAAGATGCGCTCCACCTCCACATACAGCGGAAACGTCACATCATGCCGCATCAGCTCGAAGTACGGATGCGTGAGCAGATGCGCCACATTGCGCTTGCTGCCGGTGAAGAAGTTGTCGGCGCACAATACGTCATGGCCATCCGCGATCAGGCGATCACACAAGTGCGAGCCGAGAAAGCCGGCGCCGCCGGTGACAAGGGTACGTTTCATGAGCTGCCGTTCGGTGCGGTTGCAGGAAATGCGCGACGTTGGCTGAGCCGCCGTCCATCAGCGCATAGTGAATATTGTCACGGATTGGCGGGCAAAGATGCGACCCGCCTGACTGAACATGATGATCGTTCCCCTTCCGCTGGCAGCCGGGTCGTGGCAACGCAGGCAAAGCACGGGCTTCGGCTAGAATCCGTGCATGCCCACTCTCCCGCTGACCCTCGCCATCATCACCCACAACGAGGCCGACAACATCGCCCGTTGCCTGGACAGTGTGCCGTTCGCCGCCGAGAAGCTGATCATCGACAGCGGCAGCGACGACGATACCGTGGCGATCGCACAGGCACACGGCGCCCGCGTGGTGCATCAGGACTGGCTCGGCTTCGGCCCGCAACGCAATTTTGCCACCAGCCAGTGCAGCCACGACTGGATCCTGGTGCTGGATGCGGATGAACACCTCACGCCGCAACTCGCCGCCGAACTGCAGCAACGGCTGCCGGAGCTGATGGCTGGCAACATGCCGGCCGCGTATCTGCGTCGCTGCTCGATCTATATGGGCGCCCCGATGCGCTGGTATCGCCCTGCGGTCGGCGAGCGTATGGCGCGGCTATACCATCGCGGCCGCGCACGTTGGAGCGACGCACGGGTGCACGAATCGCTGCGCTTCGACGGTGACGCGCCGACGCTGCGCGCGCCGTTCAACCACGCCAACAACCCGACAATGCCGCACAAGCAATTGAAAGTGCTGCGCTATGCCGAACTCAAGTGCCGCGACTGGCTCGACAAGGGCAAGCCGGTGCGGATGTGGCAGGCACCGTTCGTGTTCGCGCTGGCCTTCCTTAAGGACTACGTGTTCCGGCTCGCGTTCATGGACGGTTGGCGCGGTTTCATGATCGCGCATACCGCTGCCAGCTACGCGATCTACAAACGCATGCGCTATTACGAAATGGTCAAGAATCCGGAATCGGTAGCGCGCGCGGCGCACATCTTGAGCCACCACGGCATCGATCGCTGATGAGCAACAAAAAACACTACCTCCTGTACGGCTCCGAACGTTATGCACTGGCGATCCTGCGTCCGTTGCAGGAGGCGATCCGCGCCCGCAGCGACGAGGCGGCGTGGTTCTTCGACGGGCCCGGCGCGGAGGATCTGGTCGACGGCGAACGCCTGTTGAGCGTGGCTGAGGTGCGCGCGTGGCAACCGATCGCGGTAATCACCTCCAGCAATGCCGTGCCGCATTTCTTTCCCGGCGTGAAGGTGGAAACCTTTCACGGCTTCGATGCCGGCAAGCCGCGGCACATCTACGTCCGCGGTTTCTTCGATCTGTACTGCACGACCGGGCCGCGCGATACCGCCAAATTCAAGGAAATCGCGGACCGCGTCGGCCACTTCGCCGTGATCGAGACTGGCTTTCCCAAGCTCGATCCCTTCATGAAAGAAATCACCGGCCCGCAGCCGCCGGTGCGCCAGCCGCCGGTGATCCTCTATCACTCCACTTTCTCGCCCTCGTGGAGCGCCGCGGAGACGCTGTACGACGAGGTGAAGCGGCTATCGCGCGACGGCCGCTGGCGCTGGATCGTCACCTTCCATCCAAAGATGAACCCGGAGACCACCGCGAAGTTCAAGGCGCTGCAGAACGAGCACCTCACGTTCGCCGAGAACGACAACATCCTCGAACTGTTCCCGCAGGTCGACATGATGTGTTCGGACACCTCCTCGGCACTCAACGAATTTCTGCTCACCGGCAAGCCGGTGGTGACGTTCAAGAACCGCCGACCGGGCCCGCAGTTGATCGACATCGATGAGCCGGCGCAGTTCGAGCCGGCGATCGAACGCGCGCTGGCGCGGCCACCGGAGCTGCTGCAGGCGATCCGTGCCTATGCCGACGCGATCCATCCGTATCGCGACGGCCACTCCAGCGAACGCGTGCTGGATGCGATCGATGCGTTCATCGCCAGCGGCGCCCGCAACCGGCGGCACAAGCCGCTGAACCTGTGGCGCAAGTTGAAGATTCGCCGCCGCATTGGCTACTGGGGCCGCGCCTGAGCGGGCAGCGAACCCGGCTCCGGTCGCCTTGCGGGCACTCAGTGCAGGCTAGAATCACCCCCTGCCCGCCGAGAGTCCGCCCGTGTCATTGAGCCCGTATAGCCGTACCGAACACCTGCGCGCCGTATGGCCGTGGCTGCCGCTGTGGACGCTGGCGGCGTTGCTGGCGATCTTTTCGCACGGGCCGATGCCGCTGTACTCCACCCGTACGTTGGCGGTAGCGTGGGAGATGTGGAGTCAGGGCCACTGGCTGGTGCCGCACATCAATGGTCAGCCGTACAGCGAGAAGGCGCCGCTGCTGTTCTGGCTGATCCAGGGCGGCTGGTCCGTGTTCGGCGTCAATGACATCTGGCCGCGCGTGCTTGAGGTGCTGATCGGCAGCACCCAGCTGGTGTTGATCTCGATGCTGGCGCGCCGGCTGTTTCCAAGCCGGCCGTGGATGGCCAAAGCGGCGCCGTGGATGCTGCTGGCCTTCGCATATGCGTTCCTGTTCGGCCTGCAGATCATGTACGACGTGCTGCTGGCGACTTGGACGCTGGCCGCCCTGCTGTGCCTGACCCCGAAGACGCAACGAGCCGAACCGCGCTGGCTGCTGTTCGGCCTGTGCATCGGCCTGGGCCTGCTGACCAAGGGGCCGGTGATGCTGCTGCACATCATCTTCCCGTGGCTGCTCGGTCCGCTGTGGAACGACTGGGCGCACCAGCATCGCGCACGCTGGTATGGCCGCGGCGTACTGGCGCTGCTGCTCGGCGCTGCGATGCTGCTGGCATGGGCGCTGCCGGCCGGGTTCTCCGGCGGAGACGCGTATCGGCAACGGCTGTTCTTCACCCAGACCGCCGGCCGCGTAGTCGACAAGCTGTCCGAAGGCAAGAACCTGCAGAACCACGCCGAGCCGTTCTGGTTCTACGTGCTGTGGCTGCCGCTTCTGCTGTTTCCGTTCAGTGGCTGGCCGCGCATGTGGGTGGCCATCGCCGGTTTGCGGCGTCCGCTGGAGTCAGGCCTGCGCTTTGCGCTGTGCTGGCTGGTGCCGGGCTTTATCGTGTTTTCACTGATCAGTGGCAAGCAGTTGTATTACCCGCTGCCGGAGTTCGGCGGCATCGCGTTGCTGATGGCCGGCGCGATCGCCGTGCTGCGCGAGCGCCGGCCAGCGCTGGCCGCCAACGACTGGCTCGGCACCTGGCCGCTGGGTGTGGGCGGCATCGTGTTTGCCGTGGTGCTGTTCGTGCTGCCGCTGCTGGTGGCCGGCAATCACCTGCATGCCGAATGGGCCGTTGCGGCGGCGCCGTACAGCCGCTATTTCAGTGTGGTGTTCCTGCTGGTGGGAGGCCTGTTGCTGCTGCGCGGCCGCGGCGAACTGCGCCGCCTGGCCGTGGCCGGGCTGGTCGGCGCACTCGCTCTCAATACCTTGTTCACGCTGACCCTGTGGCCACGCTGGGACTTGCGACCAACCGCCCATTTGTTGAATACCGCCGAACAGGCGAACCGTCCGATCGCTTATCTGGGCAACTACGAAGGCCAGTTCCATTTCGAGGGCCGGCTGACCCGGCCGATCACCGAGCTGTTCGGCGATCAGGCTCTGCAGGACTTTGCTCGCAGCCACCCGGACGGCGTGATCGTGACGCATCCGGAAAAGCTGGATGCCAACGACCTGCGTTATGCGCTGCTGGTGCAGCCCTTCCGCTCGTCATGGCTGGTGGTCTGGTCGGCCGTCTCGCTGGCCGATCTGCACGCGGGCCAGATGCCGCCGGAACCCGTCCAGCCCACTCAGGTCTATCCGCTCAACGACTGGCGCTATCGCGCGCAACCATGAACGCGGGACTGATCGCCAGCCTGCGCAAGCAGTGCGACGGCCCGCGCGACGGCGCACTGCTGCGTTTCTCGCTGGGCAACGCGCTGCTCGCCGACGGCGAGGCCCACGCGGCGATCGACGAACTGCGCCGCGCGCTCGTGTTCGATCCCGCGTATTCGGCGGCGTGGAAGCTGCTTGGCAAGGCCTGCCTCGATGCCGGTCAGCCGCAGTCCGCGGCCGAAGCCTGGCGTAGCGGTATCGCCGCCGCCGCGTGGCGCGGCGACAAGCAGGCCGAAAAGGAAATGGGCGTGTTCCTGCGGCGGCTGGAAAAGACACCGCCGTAGCGAGACGCGTCGCTAGCCTTGCTCGCGATCGTACGGGCTGATCAGGCCATCCGCCGAATAACGCTTGTACTGCCACTGGTATTGCGCGAAGGCCAGCTCGACGCAGTGCTGCACGCCCTGGTTGAGCGCGCCGCAGGCGATGCTCAGATCGGCGTCGGCCAACCCCGGTGGCGCCGGCAGCAGACGGATGCGATAGCCGGCGCCACGCGGCAGCCGTTCGGCAAACGCGAACAGCACCGTGGCGCCGGTGCGTGCGGCCAAGCGCGGCAGCAGCACCATGGTCAGCGCATCGCGGCCGAAGAATGGTGCGAACTGGCCTTCGCCCGCGCGCGGCTTCTGATCCGGCAGAATGCCGACCGTGCCACCCGCGGCCAGCCGCTTGTACAAGGTGCGCACGCCCGCGCCATCGGCGCGCACCTGCTCCGGCGCCAGCGCGCCGCGCACCTTGCGCAGCAGGCCCTCGATCGCGGCGATGCGTGGCGGCCGGTACAGGATCGCCATCGGCGTACGGCGGCATAGCCAGTAGTTCAGCAACTCCCAGCAGCCCAGATGCGGTGCGGCGATGATCACGCCCTTGCCGGTGGCCAGCGCGGCATCCAGCAATGCCTCGCCGCGCACCTCGCGCACCAGCGCCAGCGCGCGCTCGGCGCCGGCGCCCCAGACCTTGACGATCTCGCTGGCTGACTTGCCGCTCTCGACCAGCACCTCGCGCAACAGCGTCGCCTGCGCCGCGTCATCCAGTGGTGGCCGCACAATGCGCAGGTTCACGGCGGTGTTCTGCACCATGCGGCCACGCTGCCACAGCAGCAGGCGGCCAAGCCCGCTGCCGATACCGTGCAGTGCACGCAGCGGCAGCAACGCCAACAGGCGCAGCAGCAGATAGATCAGATACATGTCGGCACGCATCCGCACAGTTTACGGGAGCGGCCGCAGACTCCGCAGTCACGCATGACACCTGACCATCTTTCGCCGCCGCCGGCAGCTCGCGTAAGCTGGTCGCCTCGCCTCCAGCGTGCCGCCATGATTGCCCTGATCCAGCGTGTAGCATCCGCCAGCGTCAATGTCGGCGACGAAACCGTCGGTGCGATCGGCCCCGGTCTGCTGGCGCTGGTGGCAGTACAGCCGGACGATGGCGAGACGCAGACGAAGCGCATGCTGGAACGCCTGCTCGGCTATCGCGTGTTCGCCGACGATCACGGCAAGATGAATCGCTCGCTCAGCGACACCGGCGGCGGTCTACTGCTGGTCAGCCAGTTCACCCTGGCCGCCGATACGCGCTCCGGCATGCGCCCCAGTTTCACCAGTGCGGCGGCGCCCGAACACGGCCGGCGCTGGTTCGAGCGCTTGCTGGAACTCGCACGCGCCGCGCATCCGGGGGTGGAAACCGGCCGCTTCGGCGCCCATATGGTGATCCAGCTGGTGAACGACGGCCCGGTAACTTTCTGGCTCGACACCGGTTGAGCAGGCGCCGGTCCGGCAGGCATGAGGTACCCACAACAGTCATTGCAAGGTCGTGATCTGGCGCGATTTTTGCGTACCTTGCCAGAACCTTTTCTTACTTGAAAACTGGTCAAAAAAGCAGCACATCGCTATAATGTCCGGTTCTTGAACCCCGCGGCGGTCGGTTAATGAATAGCAAAGCTCCCCACGAGCAACAGTCGGAAATCAAAGCGCTCATCTCCAAGGGTCTGGAGCAGGGCTATTTGACTTACGCCGAAATCAACGATCACCTGCCCGACGACATCGTCGATCCGGAGCAGATCGAAGACATCATGGCGGTACTCAAGGGCGTCGGCATCGAAGTGCACGACGCCGCGCCGGACGCCGACCCGCTGGCCGACAAGGCCGGCAGCAGCACCGACGACGAAGCCGCCGCCGAAGAAGCTGTCGCGCTGCTGTCCGCGGTCGACGCCGAAGTCGGCCGCACCACCGACCCGGTGCGCATGTACATGCGCGAGATGGGCACGGTCGAGCTGCTCACCCGCGAAGGCGAGATCGCCATCGCCAAGCGCATCGAGGAAGGCCTCGGCCAGGTGCAGACCGCGCTGGCCAGCTTCCCGCTGACGATCGAACTGCTGCTGGAGGAATACGACCAGCACCTGGACGGCAAGCGCCGCCTCAGCGAAATCCTGGCCGGCTTCCTCGATCTGGAAGAAGCCGCCGACCTCGCTCGCAAGGAGAAGGAAGCCGCCGCGCTGCTGCTGCCCGAGCCCGACCCGAACGACGAGACCGAAGCCGACGACGACGAGACCGCCACCGAGGAAGAGGAAGAAGCCGGCCCGACCGGTCCTGACCCGGAAGAGGTCAAGCGCCGCATGGAGCTGCTGCGCGACTACTACGGCAAGTTCCAGAAGGCCGCGCCGAAAGCCGCCAGCATCACCGACAAAAAGATCGTCAAGCTGCGTGACCAGATGGCCGAGGAGTTCCTCAAGCTCAAGCTGCCGTCCGCGCTGATCGACGGCTTCGTGCGCAAGTTGCGCGAAGTGGTCAACGACATCCGTCATCACGAGCGCGTGCTGATGGACATCTTCGTCAAGCAGGTGAAGATGCCCAAAGCCGAGTTCATCAAAACCTTCCCCAGCAACGAGGGCAACCTCGAGTGGGTGGCCGAGCTCAGCCGCAAGCGCCAGAAGTGGTCGCCAAACATCAAGACCCACCGCGAGGCGATCGACGCCGAGCAGGAAAAGCTCGCCACCATCGAGCGCAAGCTGTTCCTGCCGCTGATCGACATCAAGGACATCAACCGCGCCATGGCCAGCGGTGAGGCCAAGGCCCGCCGCGCCAAGAAGGAAATGGTCGAGGCGAATCTGCGCCTGGTGATCTCGATCGCCAAGAAATACACCAACCGCGGCCTGCAGTTCCTCGACCTGATCCAGGAGGGCAACATCGGCCTGATGAAGGCGGTCGACAAGTTCGAATACCGCCGCGGCTACAAGTTCTCGACCTACGCCACCTGGTGGATCCGCCAGGCGATCACCCGCTCGATCGCCGACCAGGCGCGCACCATCCGCATCCCGGTGCACATGATCGAGACGATCAACAAGCTCAACCGCATTTCCCGCCAGATGCTCCAGCAGTTCGGTCGCGAGGCCACGCCGGAAGAACTGGCCAAGGAAATGGAGATGCCCGAGGACAAGATCCGCAAGGTGCTGAAGATCGCGAAGGAGCCGATCTCGATGGAAACCCCGATCGGCGACGACGAGGATTCCCACCTGGGCGATTTCATCGAGGACGGCAACGCCAGCTCGCCGATCGACTCGGCGACCGAGACCGGCCTGATGGAGACCGTGCGCGACGTGCTCGCCGGCCTCACCCCGCGGGAAGCCAAGGTGCTGCGCATGCGCTTCGGCATCGACATGAACACCGATCACACGCTGGAAGAAGTCGGCAAGCAGTTCGATGTCACCCGCGAGCGCATTCGCCAGATCGAAGCCAAGGCGCTGCGCAAGCTGCGTCACCCGAGCCGCTCGGAACAGCTGCGCTCGTTCCTCGACGTCGAGTAACTTCACTGCGTCATCGCAACACCGAAGAAGCCCCGCCGATGTGGGGCTTCTTCATTTCACGGGCTCAGCCGACGTCGTAGAAGAACTGCTCGTGTACGATCTTGCCGGCGTGCACACGGTACACACAGATCTCGCTCATGTTCATGCGGCCGCGGCCTTTCATGGTGACGTCCATCGCCATCGCGATGCTGAACCAGTTCTCCGCGATCACCGGCTCGCTCACGCTGCCGCCATGCACGATCTCGATCATCGCGCTGAACTGCCGGCCCTTCTCATAGATCGCCGCCAGCCCCCGCACACTGCCCAACGCACCCGGCGGCAGGCCGTCCGGCTCGATGCTCACCGCATCCTCCGCATACAGCTCGCGCTGCGCGTCCTCGTACTTGCCTTCACGGCACAATTCGACCAATCGTTTTGCGATCGCTTCAATGTTCATGCGTGTTCTCCGGCTTCAGGGGGCCACAAGCCTACCGCCCGGACGACCGCACGCGCCACCGACTTTCGGCACCTCACCCTCGTATGCAGCCGTCACGCTACGGTAAACTTGCGCTCTTGCGCGGGCCTATAGCTCAATGGTTAGAGCAGAGGACTCATAATCCTTTGGTTCCAGGTTCGAGTCCTGGTGGGCCCACCACGTATAGATATCAGCTGGTCGCATTTGCAATGTTTCCCAATCGGTCTCGGGTAGCCGAAGGTTGCAAGAGACACCAGGTGGCCACGGGTTCAACGAAGTGCAGGCGCACGGTCCATTGGGCCTGCTCGTCTAGATCGCTTTTCACGAGCATTTGGGTCCAAGCCTGCAAGGACAGCAGCTGGCCTTCCCATTGGTGGATGTCGTTCAGTGCTTCGCGGAGTTCGCCACCGATGAGACAGCCAAGAAGTGGTATGCGCCATTCGGCATGCTCGGCCTGGTCGCTTAGCTCGTAAGAGAACGGATTGGGCTTAGTGGAATGAAGCGCCGCGTATTCATCGAGGAATGCGGCGTAACTACTTCGATAGAGTTCGGATTCGGTGGGGCTGGCAGTCATGAATGGTCCATTGCCTCGGCTGGATTTCGGAGTGGCTGTCATTAGCGTAATCGGTTAGTCGACGACTGCGCTCCATTGCGCCCGCGACAGTTAGTCCGTGCTGTCCATCTACTACGGGGCAATTGGAACCGATTGCGGGTCTTTGGACTGCGGCCGGTTTTCATCACCGGCAAATAGCGCGAGGTACACCTTTGAGGCGGGCAAGCTGGTAGTACGCCGCCCCTTGCTAGGAAGCAACGCGGTCGTGTGCACACTCGAAGGGGGCGGACAGGATGAACATCTAATCGCCTCCACCATTTGCGAGGCGTTGGACAAGCTCACCCGCAAGCTGAAGGAAGCAGCCCTCTAGCTCAACGAGTGCCCATTGAATTGCAGTGGGCACCAGTGGGCCTAGCCCGGTGATACGATGACGAAAGGAACCAATGTGGCCGAGAACATGAAGACGGCAGAGCTAGAACAGATCCACGCGAACCGGCCGCAGTCCAAACATCGGCAAGCTCATGGCTGAGACCATGAAGCTACAGGCAGAGGCCGCCAAGATCACGCGGGAGCGTGCGTGGCATCCCTTCGTGGCTGGTGCCGGCCTGGTTCTCGCCATCGTCGGCATCATCAAGCTGTTCGTCCACTGACGACAGCCAACTTACCAACAGGGGGCTGATATGGTGACTACAGCATCCGATGTATCTCGGGCTGCCGTTCTTGATGGCAACGGTAAGGGCTGGTTTCTTATACGAACCGACGTCCTTGATGGCGGAACGATTCATGTCTTCCGTAATCGCGCTAGCGATGGAAGTCCGCTTGACGTCGGCAAGTACATAGTCTCCCGTAGAAACGACCACTGCGCCGAGGCCGGACGCAGCCCAGTTATCCCTCAGCTCTATCAATGGAAGGGCAGGATGCTTTACTGGGTACGGCCTGACTAAAGTCCTAGTCGAACCTGACGTTCTCGATCAACCGAACTCCAAACGAACCCGCCGCAAGGCGGGTTTTTTGTTGCCCAAAGGAGGGGACGCCAAGTACTCTCTTTTACCGATATAACCCAGCGTCGGGTGCGGTAAGCTCACTTCGCTAATACAGATGGGATTGTTCGTATGCCCATGAATAAGTGCACATTGTGGCGTCTGGTTCCCCTAGTCATGCTTTGTTGCTCAGGAGAGGTCATGTCGAATGAGCCTAAGGCAATTGATCTAGGTCTATCTAGATCACAGGCAGTTCTCCGTGCTGCCGAACGCTTTCGGGAAGACGGGTATCAGTGGAAGAGTTATCGGATGATTGTTTCTGACGGGACGCAGGGTATTGAAGTAATTTTCGTGCCACCCGGGGCTACTGGTAACGACCCATGGGTCGAAAAACCATCAGCACTCCCCGAAGTTCACTATTATCTGGACGCCGAAGGGCACGTAATTTTGCGCACGTCGTTAGGGAAATGAAATTAGCGGCAGTCCACAGATTGCTGGCGTGAGGGCGGGACTTGCACCAGCCGACTACGAATATTTCGACCCAAACACCCGATGTTCGCCGCCTTGGTTTCGAGTCGGCCGGTGCGCTTGAGCTCTTCAACGAATACTCGGGGCACGCCGAGTGATCGGCTCTCTATATTGGCTTCGCCGAGCTTACCGACGCCAGATCGACCGGGACGTCGCCACTTGGAAGTTACACAGCCGTGGAAGGATGGTATTAGGCGGCCGTCTCGGGCTCCGAACCAGGCTCTTGCCTGAGCAGTCAGATCGTCGGGGTTGGAGTTCGCTTTAAGGCCTCGAGCGTGGCTGGTGTTTGTGGCGGTCAAACTATGCGAGACACCCGCGGCCAAACTATGTGAGATCTCGCAACATCCATTGGTCATCCCAGCGACTAGTGTCAGTTTTGACACTTTTCGCTGGTAATCCGACTAACAGTTTCCACTGGTAATTCTGCCGTGTGCCGCCGCTCTGTTTCTGCTCAGCGGCGCCTTCCCGTGGATTACTGGCGTGGCGCTCGATGTAGTGGGAGGCCGGGTCATGATTCAATGCGCGAAGGTCTGCCATCGGTCGGAAACGATCGCTGGACGGAGCGAGCGGTGGCAGGCAACCGGTTCAATACCAGCAGCGTATTCAACCTTCATCGGAACAAATGTTCAATCTGACCGGAATCCGCACCTTGATCACCCGATCACTCAGCGATGCTACATTCCGCGCGCCAACTGGCGTCATTCAATGAGGGGAATATCATGCCAAAGACGATGTTGGGCCGCGCCTGCGCCGGCCTTCTGGTGTTGGGGCTGTCGAATGTGGCCGTCGCCGCCGATCCTCCAGCCACTGGCCTGGGGCAAGCCTGGCCGAACACATCGGATGTGAGTTCTGATCCTCACTTCCACGCCTACGTGTTCATGCTTGGCGGGGTGAAATACGTGCAAATCAACGATGCCAACGGCAACGTGCTAGGTGCCGTCGGCACCGCCAATGGTCAGTTCCTGACGTTGCCGATTGGTCGCTTCGCTCAGTTGGTGACAACCCCACAGCAACCGGCGATTGTGACCACAAATGCCAGTCCGCTGGCAGCGCCCACCACGGTGTATCAAGACGGCGACACACAGATGACGGCAACGGCGCAGAGCGATGGCACCGTTCAACTCCAAGCCCTAAGCCAATGCTCGGATCCCGTGGTGTGCAACACGCACATCCAATGAGCTCCTGAGCTCAGCGGTGTACGTCGCCGCTGAGCTTTTCCTGATCAAACAACACCAGGGTGATTCGCCGTCGGCTAGACATGACCCGCTCATTGGCTTGCCCGCCAAAGGTGGTCGCCCGATCCTTGATCGCAGGCCACCCCAAGCCACTGGCGGAACGGGTGATACGTGGAATCAATTCGCCCCATTTCACGCGCGCCAAGCGTTCCTCGTTGGTGCGGAAGGTCAAGGCCACTACAGCCCACATCTGCCCCTGCTTTTCTCCGCAGCGCATACGTAGATCCACGTCGCTGGCATTCTTGCGCAAACAGGCATCGGCGATCGCTTCCACCACCATGCGATAGATCGCCAGATGCAGGTGGGTGGACAAGCGACTGAGCGGACCTCTGAGGTTGCACCGAAAGATTACGCCCGCCTCATCCAGCACACGGGGGATAGATCCTTCCCGCAACGCCGCAGAAAAACCCCGTTCTCGCCACGCTAGAGGGTAAAGCGTGTCCGACAAGCGATAGAGCAGATCTTGCGCAATGAGTGCCTGGCGCTGGAAGGTGCGCTGATCCGCAGCCGGGTGAAGGTCGCGCAACCGGGTGGCCAGCATCTGATAGCCCGCCTGCACGGTTTCACGGATTTGATCCAACGCCACGGAGGTCATACGCAAGTGCATCTCACCCATATGCACATTGCGCTGTGCCAATGCCAGCGTACTGCGCACGTCCAAGCGTTCCTGTTCGGCTCGGTGGTTGAGTACCGCAATGTGTGCGCCAAGCAGCAGCATGGAAGAGATCACGAAAGCGATCACCGCTTGCGCTTGCATGGTGTCGTGATCGTAGAGCGCAGGCATGAGCGCCACGACCGCAAAACTCGACACGGTGCCGCCCAGTGCTGCGCCTTGCCAGCCGTGCCGCATGGCCAACCACACCACCGGTAGGAACATCGCTACCTGGGCGATCTGGCGCAGGTGAGGCGCCGACAGGCCCAGCCAAATCATCATCAACAACGCTGGCAGCACCAGACACATGCTTTCGATCACTTCCCGATTCTCTGAGAACCGGGTGCCCAGCTCTCGCCACCGCAGGCTGGGCAAGAGTTGACGGGCAAATAGAACGGTGGGCGCCACGGTGAGGATGCCCAGGTAGTTGCCCAGCATCCATTGGGCCGCGAGCTTGTCGTAGTGCACCACATAGCCAGGCGGTAACTGGGTGATCGACATCGTGAACAGGTTGTAGGCCGTCATCAGCAACGACACGATCAGCGACAGACTCAGCAAGCCCTCCATGTTGAGGGTCTTGGGTGTGGGAAATAGGTGCCAGCGCTCGCGCGCCCAATACACGACGGGCGCCATGACCACGAGGGCGGGAATAATATTCGTGATGGCCCAGGGCCAGCCCCACTGATCCGCACACGAGAGGCTGAGGGGTGCCAGCGACACGGCTTCACCGACGATCAACGCCGGCCAATCGCGATACCGCATCAACAACAGCACGCACAGATGCACGCCTGTCAACAATACCCAGTGCGGTACCACCACTTGTCGCAACAGGGTGACCCCCACCCCGTAAACCACCGCAATGACAATATGGTGCAGCCAGGTTTTCGCCTGCGGTCCCTCCTGCATCGTCCTCACCCCTTTTGTGGTCCGGTCCCTACACGGCAGACGGCTCAAAATGGCGCGATCTCACCGTGAAGCCCTTGAAACAAGGGTGAAGTGCGCCAAAGCCTTTTTATGGTAATGCATGTGCGCCGCTGTGGAATCCATATATTGCAAAGTATGGTCTTGCGCGTGAAGGGCAAAGTTATGCAATAACGGCGGCGCTGGGAAGTCAGGCGTCGCAGTGGCTCCCGCCTATCATGGATGACCGACGCTAGACCGAAACCCTCCTTCAATGTGTACCGGCCTAGCCGGCTAGCGGACATTGCAAGCGTGACTCTGATGCACGCATAACGCGGCTAAAGTTAGAGTGATTTTTGAAGGTTGCTCTGAGGAATGTCAGTATTTGGCTGTAATTTGCAGGGGCAAAGTGACAAAACATCCCTTCCAGTGACACTCATTGCCTGTTTTTAGCGACACTAATCGCTAATATGACCACATGTGCGCGTTGAACCATAGTTTGGCCGCTTTGGGTCGTTAGCGGACAACATCCGTGCAGGCATGCCTTCAGTCGCCCTTGGTTTGGCTGCGGTCAGGACGCTGTGCTTGCGCCGTCCAAGGTGCCAGCACGATGGTCAAGAGCAATCCTTCACCATCTGCCGAGGAATCCACCGCTGCGTTTTCCAGCGAGTCGATCAGTTCGTTGATCTGTCTTAGACGCCGTCGATCAGCACGGAATATCAGATGACGGACCGCAGCATGTCGCTCCGGGCCCTCAAGCCGCGCAGCCACCTGCGCAACGGCAGCACTGAATGCACGCAGGCTCGAAGCAATCACTCTGCTAGCCACCTCTACCAAGGCTTTTTTTCCGGAGGGCGTACGTACCGCCTTCGACGACGACAACCGCCTAGAGACAAGTGCGTACAGGGCCTCCGGACGACGCTCGGTCTCACGCTGTCCCACTACCTGTATCAATCCGGCATGCAGGAGCTGCTCCAGGTGGTGATAAAGCGCAGTCGCCGGCCGCGCAAGCTGGGTCGCAAGCTCTTTGGCAGTCGCCTCGCCTTCGGCTTCAAGGTACTGAAGGATGGCCAGCCGCACCGAGGAGGCCATGATTTTGAGCTGGGCCGGCGTCAGATTTAAGGAGGTTGATCGCTTGCTCACTTGCAGCCTCAGATTTAATAGTTTAATTATATGCGACTTTTTTGAATTTATAAGGTGTTGCCATGATCGTACGGTGGGCAGGGATAGCAGGTCTGGTCGGGGTTCTGGCAACCCCGGCGTTTTCGCGCGCTGCTGAGCCGAGCCCCCATCTTCCCCCGGCAGTGTCCGGTCAGATTGACGGGGACATCAAGGCCTTTTTGAAGCAGTTTGATGTGGCCGGCGCCGCCATTGCCGTCGTCGAGCGAGGCCAAGTGGTCTATACACAGGCGTACGGCTTGCGCAGCCGCGCCGGGCAACTCCCCGTTCGCACCGATACGCCGTTCGAGATCGGATCAATCACCAAGCAGTTCACCGCTGCTGCCATCCTCCAGTTGCAGGAAGCCGGAAAGCTGAGCATCGATGCACCCCTCGCGGCCTACCTGCCCGATGCGCCGCATGCCAAGGAAGTTACGCTCAAACAGTTGCTGTCCCATACCAGCGGCTTGCAAGACTACCTAAACGGTCCCGAGCCCGAATCCGAGATCGACCGGCTGGCGTCCCGTCCCATGTCTTATAAAGATCTGGTGGCGCGCGTACAGAATCTCCCCCTCGCTTTTGCGCCAGGAAGCCGCTGGTCGTACTCCAATACGGGCTACTTGCTGCTTGGACGAGTGATCGAGGTGGTTTCCGGCGAAAATTACCGCGACTACCTGCAGCGCCACATACTTGGGCCGGTCGGCATGCGCCATACGTTCACTTATGCGGACGCGGTCCAGCCGACAGGCATCGCTCTGGGATATCGACACGTCGAGGGCAAGCTGGAGCGATCCCCGGATTTCCATCCCGACTGGAGTGGCGCCGCTGGATTCCTGATTAGCACGCTTTCCGATCTCCAGCGCTGGGATCGCGCGCTTGAGAGCGGCCAAGTCGTATCCGTGGCCGACTACAACGCGATGAAGAGCGAGATTGTGACAACCGATGGAGAGAAAGTCGGCTACGGCCTTGGGCTCTTCCTGAGCAAGGTTTTCGATCAACCGCGCATCGGCCACACCGGCGGCGCCCAGGGTTTCACCACTGCCGATGAGTATTTCCCTCTACAGGGAACTCGCATCATCGTCCTGACCAACTCAGGCGACAAAAATCCTGAAGCCGGTGAGGCGATCACCAATATCGTGTTCGCTCACGTTTACCCCAAGGTCGTAGCCAAAGCTGACGAGCAGGCTGCAAATGAACCAACTGGCGTGAATGCCATCGTCCGATCGTCGTTTGGCGAACTGCAAGCAGGAATGGGTTATCAAAGCTTTACCACGAAGCTGGGCAGCCGGCTCATGAAGGGGCCCGGCAAGAAGCTGGTGACTCAATTTGCAGGCTACGGCGATGTCTCACGGGCCATCTTCAAAGGGGCTGAAGAGAAGGATCATCACACCTGGTACCGCTACGTACTTATCTTCTCGCCGGGCGTCCGCATTGACTACGGCGTTAGCATCGATGGCGGTCAGGTGGCCGGCGTATCCTTCGGCTGAGCCGGAACATACTCGGGCGGTACGTATTTAACTGGAGCAGTCGGCTCGGCTAGCTGGATGCGGCGAAGAAACTCGTTGCGGCCTCTAAACCTGGCCACCGCACGATAGTTCAAAGGCAACGTAGGGAGCCGCACATGCGGCCGGCGCCGCTACGTTCAACGGTCAATAGTGATCCAAGGAGTTTGCGAGTGGATTTTCCGATATCTCAAGAGAAGTCCCGGCATGCAGAAGCGGGGCGCGATACACGTGACCGTGATGTATTCGGCATCTTGCTGGTGTTGTATTCGCTGATCCTCTATCCGATTTTGCGCGCGGACCGCTACTACAACGACGATCTGAAGCGAGCGCTGGTCGGCCGTGCCGGCTGGGATTCCAACGGACGGCCGCTGACCACTTTGGTCATGCGCATGCTGCAGTTTTACGACCACGCGATGGTCGATATTTCGCCGCTGCCCCAGATCGGCGCCGTAGCAATATTGGCCTGGGTCGGTGTGCTGATGGCACGTAGATACTCGATCGGCTCGTCGTGGACGGCGGCGCTCGTGGCATTTCCATTGGGAGCGCAACCGTTTTATCTGGAGAACCTTTCCTACAAATTCGATGCTCTGAGCATGAGCCTTGCCATGCTCCTTGCCGTACTCCCGATGCTTCAGCTGAATGATGGCCGGCGTGCCTGGTGGCTCGGTGTGCTGGCTCTTTGGGGGAGTCTTTGTTTCTATCAGCCAGCGATCAATGCCTACTTGATGTTCGTGCTGGTCGAATGGGTATCGCTGCAGCTCCAACGGGCGGAACCATTCCAGCTGGCGAAGCAATTCATGGGGCGCTTTATGCAGGTAGGCGCGGCCATGCTGCTTTACTACTTGCTCGTCGGCATACATGTCAGCGGCTGGGTGAAGCACGCATCGGAGAGAATTCACGGATGGCATGAGTTGCCGCTGCTGCTGACCAATTTTGTCGATTTTTACGGATACATCGGAGCCAGTTTCAATGGGCATTGGTGGATGTATTTCGGTCCACTGCTGACCGTACTCGCATTGTTTCCCGTCGTGGTCGGCATACGCCATGCGCTCACCCTCCGCACCGCGCAGCCAGCACCGGTCACCGTGCTGCTTTGCCTTGCGGCCCTGCTGATTCCATTGGCCGCGCTGATCGCGGCTCTCGGCCCAATGCTGCTGCTGCACAAGCCCGAAATCGGGCCACGCGTACTGATCGGGCTTGGCGCCCTGCTGGCCGGAGCGCTGGTCGTGATGCAAGCGGCGTTGCGGCAATGGCATGCCTCACGCAGATGGGCGGTTGCCGCGGCCTGCATGTTATCCCTCGGGATGTGCATTCTGGCGAGCGCCTACGGTAATGCGGCAACTGCCCAGAAGGACTATGAAGGCCGCATAGCCGGCAGATTGGCTGACGATCTTGCCGAGCTGAAAGTCAGCCGCGGGGTTCATGCCTTTTTGCTGGATGGTACGGCTGGTTACTCACCGGTCACGGCACACGTGATCGAACAGCTACCACTGATTCGCGATTTGGTGCCGCAGTACCTCACCTCTGACCATAGTTTCCAGAGCCCCGACTTTCTTGCGTTTTACATCTCTGGCGTGACCAATCTTCAGGCACACGACGATGTAGCAGCCCAATCGCTCCTGTCGTCCTTGCAGGCGCGTGCCTGCCTGATACCAGCCGATATCATCACCACCCACTACCGCCTTTACGTCATAGGCGACACTGCTGTGGTTCGGCTGCTGGCCCCCGGCGAATCGCCCGAATGTGTCGATGGGAAAGGTGCCGAGGAGAAGCAGTGAAAGCAGGGTCCGAAGAACGACCGCGAACACGGGCCATCGACGCGTAGAGTAGATTTCTCCAAGGCACACTGACCGGCCTTGAGCTGCCTATCGAGTCGGAAAAGCCCGGCAAACGCTGCTCGAGGCCTCTATGCATCATCATGTCCAGATCGGAGTCCGGGCCGCACGAACGGCGCGAGCAACATTCCAACAAGCCTTGTGGGGAGACAAACTTTTGACTGCCGCCGAGAGTTCCATACGACCATCGCTGATCTCCGTGGTCATGCCCGCCTATAACGAGGAAGATACCCTCGATCTCACGTTTCAGCGGCTGGAGCAGACCTTCACCGGCACGCCTTACGAATGGGAGCTCGTTCTCGTAAACGACGGCAGCGAGGACCATACCTTGCAGAAGGCCACCAGTTATCGGCCAACGACGTTTCGCATGATCGTCGTGGATTTATCACGACGCTTCGGCAAAGAGGCCGCCCTCAGCGCCGGTTTGCGTGCCGCCTCGGGCAATGCGGTGATTCCGCTTGATGCTGACTTGCAGGACCCGCCGGAATTGCTGCTGGAAATGATTGCCCGCTGGGAAAGCGGAGCCGAAGTGGTGGTTGCAAAGCGTTCGAACAGAATCTCTGACTCGTGGGGAAAACGAGTTTCGGCCATGCTGTTCTACCGCACATTCAACATGATCTCGGACATTCATATCCCTGAGAATGTGGGCGACTTCCGATTGATGGACCGGGCGGTCGTGGACGCCATCAACGACCTTCCCGAGAACCGGCGCTTCATGAAGGGACTGTTCGCCTGGGCCGGGTTTCGTACCGAGGAAATGGAATACGTGCGCCCCGCTCGTGCGGCAGGACAGACCAAATTCAACGGCTTCCGGCTGGTGAGTCTGGCGGTCGAGGGCGTCACCTCGTTCTCGACGGCACCGCTTCGTCTGGTGACTTATATTGGCGGCAGTGTGGCAATAGCTGCGATTCTCTACGGTGCATTTATCGTCGTACGCACCCTGGTGTTCGGGATCGATCTGCCCGGTTTCGCTTCCGTGGTATCTCTCGTAGCCTTTCTATCCGGCATCCAGTTGCTGGGTCTTGGCGTTGTCGGGGAGTACGTCGGGCGAACTTATATCGAATCGAAATCGCGTCCCCCCTATGTCATTCGCAAGGTGTACCGATCCGATGCCGACTGACGGCCGCTTGCCCTTGAAGCGTTCCTTGCGAGCCTTCTTGACCGGTAGGCTGAAGAGCCACGGTATCGGAAGGCAGCTGGCTTTCTACTTCGTTGTCGGGATCACTCAACTTGTCGTTGATTGGCTGTGCTTTGTCATGCTGACCGCATGGGGAATGCCAGTGGCCCCGGCAAACGTGATCGCGAGAGTCTTCGCTGCAGTGCTCGGGTTCACCGCAAACGGCACGGTTACATTCAAGTCCCGGCTCCGGCCGGCCCATCTCGCTCGCTTCGTGGCAACGTGGATTCCCCTGACACTGGTAAACACGATTGTGATCTGGGCACTAGAGGCGGTTGGCGGGCTTCATCTCGCCTGGATTATCAAGCCGCTCGTCGATGCCTTGACCGCCGTCGCGGGGTTCCTGGTGGCAAGGCACTGGATTTTCCAAGCCCATCGGAAGCAGCCTGAAGACTCGACGGATGGAAGTTCCAACGCAACAAAGGCCTGAAACCAATCACGACCGATGTGCGACTGGTGCCACTGCTGATCGCATGCCAGCGGGAAATTTCAGACATTTGATTGATGTCGTCAGTATCGACGACATCCACCCTACTTCGAGTAGCAATTCGCCTTTGAGTCAAACAGTCACGTTCGCGGAAGGCACGACGGAAATACTAATGTCGTAGGCCTTGACGCAACAGATTGTCGATATCGTTCGCGCACGGCGCACGAAGCTCTAGTGCGCGATGCGGATGCGTCATCCAATTCTGCCCCTGTATCCATGTCGTCTGGCCGAGCAAGGCAGCGAAGTAACACTTGATAACTATGGTTGTCATCTGCCACGTAGAAGATGAGGTGGCCCAATGTTGGGCGCTGACAGGCCATGCATCCATGAAAGGGACGTATAGAACGGCGCTCGCTGCCGCCCTGCTGCTCGTTGCGACAGTTCCAGCTGGCTCCGCGCTGGCTGCCACCCGCACCAGCACGAATCTGATCGTCGGCGGAGATGGTGAAGCCGCCGCGTGTTCGCCGGATTGGAACGCCGTGACCACGGTGCCGGGCTGGACCGTGCTGCAAGGCAACCCGAGTGTCGTGTGCTATTCCACCGCCAGTTTCTCCACGCCCAGCACGCCGGCACGCGGCAAGGCCTTTATCGCTGACGGCCCTTATGGCGACTCGGCGCTGCAGCAACGCGTGGACGTGTCGGCAGCCAGTGCCGCCATCGACGCCGGCACGACGACCTACACGCTTTCCGGTTGGCTGGGTGGCTACGGCGCTTACAGCGCGCATACCGAGCTCGGCGCAACCTTCCTCGATGCCAATGGCAATCCGCTGGGTTCGTCGGCGATCTTGCCCACGGTAACGGCGAGCGACCGCGGCAACAGCAACGCCTTCCTTGCGCGCGCGATCAGCAATCCGGTGCCCGTCGGCACGCGCTCGATCTCGGTCTTGCTGCGCTTCGTGGATACCGGCGCCTCGTACAACATCGGCTATGCCGACAACGTATCTCTGACACTCTCCACCCCGGTGCCGGCCCCGGCGTTGACCATCCCGGCATCGAAAGTGCCCGCGTACGATCATGTCTTCGTGGTCATGATGGAAAACACCACCTACAATCAGGTCATCGGTGACACCACCGACGCCCCCTTCATCAACAGCCTGGCCAACCGCGGCACGTTGTTGATGAACTCAAGCGGGACCTACCACCCCAGTGACGAGAACTACCTGGCTATCGCGGGTGGCGACAATTTCGTTCAGGGCGCGATCTACTACCCGAACATCCACGTCGCCTCGGCACACCTCGGCGATCGCCTCGAAGCCATCGGCAAAACCTGGAAGGCCTACGAACAAGGCATGGGCACGCCGTGCAACACCAACAAGAACTACGATTCGTATTACGCGCCGGACGACGCACCCTTCATCAACTTCACTAACATCAGCACCGACCTCGCACGCTGCCAGGCACACCTGGTAGACCTGAGTCAGCTCAATAGTGATCTTCAAACAGTCGCGAGTACGCCGAACTTCGCCTGGCTGGCCGCCGACGACTACTACGACGGCGAGGCTTCGGGAAATGGCTCATCGGCGAGCCTGAAGGTGCAGGATGGCTGGCTGAAGCAGACTCTGCAGCCGATCCTCAACTCGCCGGCATGGACTGGCCAGCATTCGTTGCTGATCCTGACCTGGGATGAGTCGGCGATTAAGCTCAACAGTGCCGGCAATCACATCGCAACGATGCTGGTGGACTCGCAAGGTGCGGTGCGGGCGGGCTACGGCAGTTCCACTAGCTACAACCACTTCAATGTGGGCCGCACCATCGAGCAGGCTTTGGGCCTTGCCTCGCTGACCGCTAACGATGCCTACGCCGCGCCGACCAACGATGCATTCTCACCCGCCACGCCACCGCCGTCGGCACCCACGCTGTCAACGGTCACATCGACGGTACCGCAGGGTGCCAATGTGGTGCTCGACTATGCGACCACAGGCGCCATGCAGAGCGCGACCAACTGGGTAGGCATCTATAGCCCCGGGCAGACGCCGGGATCCAACGCTTCGATCACCTGGCAGTACGTCTCCACTGCTAATGGCAACGTGGCTTTCAACACGTCCGCCCTGACACCGGGCAACTACACCGCCTGGTACCTCTATAACGATGGCTACAGCGTACTGAGCGGCCCCGTCAGCTTCAGCGTATCGCCCTGACCTGCTTGCACCGGAACACGCGTTGCCCATCCCCGGTGCCATGAAGACCTGCGCTCCTTGTCAAAGGATCAAGGAGCGCAGTTTTCGGATCTTGACTACCCCCGGATCAAGGCGCTTGCCAGCCTCACACTGAGTGGCGTGCTGACAGTAACCAGCTGGAATTTACAGTAGCGAAGAATCAAAGAGCGCTCAGGCCTGACGCTATTTCCTCGCATCCTGTGTCGCTAACTGCTGGGATGCCCACGTTGCGCGGTTAACCTTAGTTTGGCGCTTCGTCCGCTAATGGCCGCAAGCTTCAACTACCGGCTTTGGTGGACAAGGTGGCCCAGGCCAGCGCAGAAAGTGCTGCTTGGCGCTCGATCCTGTGGCGAGTTTGACCGATCCATCCTTCCTATTCGCTGGGCAGCGTCAACCCAACTCATGGATCACTACGCGATTCTTGCCAGCTCGCTTGGCTTCGTACAAGGCAGCATCGGCAGCGTCCAGGAGCGGGGTGTAGGACTCACCGCGACTTGGCACCGACGTCGCCCCACCGACGCTGACAGTGACGCACACCCCACTGGACGCGTCAGGCGAGATCGAAAGGCCGCGGACATTTGCGCAGATCTGCTCGGCAACGCGCTGAGCACCTGCCTGCGATGTTGAGGGAAGCACCATGGCAAACTCTTCGCCGCCGTATCGGGCCGCGAGATCGGCCGGCCGATGCGCACATTGCTCCATCACCTTGGCGATCTGCTTCAACACCTCGTCCCCTGCGAGGTGGCCGCAGGTGTCGTTGTACAGCTTGAAATCGTCGACGTCGATCATGAGGATCGAGAAGTCTTCGCGATCGCGAACGGCGCGACGCCACTCGGCTTCCAGGTACGCGTCCAGATTGCGGCGATTGCTGAGCCCGGTGAGGCCGTCGACGTCGCTCAGCCGACGCAACGCCTCGTTTATCTGCATCAGTTGCTGCTGGTTTTCGCGCAACGCGCGGTAGGCCGCGTCGCGCTGCAGCTGATTAATATAGGCCCGCGAGTGATGACGGATGCGCGCGATCAGTTCGATGCTCTCCGGGAGCTTGACCAGGTAGTCGACGGCGCCAGTCGCGAACGCCAGACTCTTTACGGCGGCATCTTCCTTGCTGGACAGCACAATGATCGGAACATGCCTGAGCGCCGGATGCATCTGGTAGACATGGATCAGGGTCATGCCGTCGACGTCGGGCATGACCAGATCCTGCATGATCACGGTGGGCCTCAGCGCCGCGGCCATTGCGACGGCTTCGCCGCCTACACTGCAGTAATGGAATTCGATATCCGGTTCGTTCGCGACCGCCCGGCGAACGGCTTCGCCGATGATGGCTTGGTCATCGACCAGGAATACGACTATTCGGCCGTCGCTCACGGATGTCTCGACGGTTGCAGGGAGAGCGAATGAACCTGACGAGATCATTTGGGCGTGCTCCTTGAGTTGACTGCAAAGACGTCCTGCAGCCTGGGCGCGATCTTTTCGATCGGCAGGATGTCGACCGCGGCGCCGAGTTCGGCAGCGGCCTTCGGCATTCCGTAAACGGCGCTGCTCGCCTTGTCCTGGGCGATCGTGTGGTGGCCCTTCGACCGCAACGCCTTGAGGCCAGAGGCGCCATCGCGTCCCATGCCCGTGAGCAGCACACCGATCGCCTGTCCCGGCCATGACGCGTTGATGCTTTCAAAAAACACATCGACCGAGGGGCAATAGGACAGTTCGGCCGGCTCACGGGTGTAGCCCAAGCGGCCATCGGCGTTGACAACCAGGTGTTCGTGGGCACGCGCCAACAACACCGTTCCCGCCCTCGGGCAATCGCCAGGCCGCGCCAGGCGGACCGGCCAGGTGGAAGAGCGGCTGAGCCAATCCGCCATGCCCTGCGTGAATTGCTCGTCGATGTGTTGGATTACCACGATCGCTGCCGGAAATGTCGCTGGCAACCCCCCCAGTATTTTCGCCACGGCAGGCGGCCCCCCCGCCGAAGCACCGATCGCAACCAGCCGATTTGCAGTCGGTGGGCAGTCGGCAGATTTACGTGCCGTCTTGTTTGGCCGGTCGCCGATCAACCTGCCGATCATGTCGATTTTCGAGAGCAGTGGCGCGGCATTGTCCGCACCTTCGCCCAGCACCGGCATGTCGGTGGCGTCAATGGCGCCGTGGCCCACGGCCTCGAACACCAGCGGCGCATTGTCCCTGACGCTGGCGGTCACGATCAGCACAGCGCAGGGCGTGCGAGCCATGATCTGCCGAGTGGCCTCGACTCCGTCCATGCCAGGCATCAGCAGATCCATCAGCACCAGGTCGGGCCGGTTCTGGGCGCAGCGCATGACAGCTTCGTCGCCGTCAGTCGCCGACCACAGGATCGTGTGCTCGGGCCGCTGCGCCAACGCGCGCCGCAGCGCTTCCAGCGCCATGGCCAGGTCATTGACGATGCCGATCTTCATGCCGTCGCCTCACCGATGAGGTCGACCACCGCCTGCAGCAACGCATCCTCGTGGAAACTGCTCTTGGTCAGGTAGAAGTCGGCGCCGGCATCCAGCCCGCGTCGCCGGTCCTCCTCGCGGTCCTTGTACGACACCACCATGACCGGGACATCGCGCAAGCGGGTATCCTTCTTGATGAGGCCGACCAGCTCGATGCCGTCCATGCGCGGCATGTCGATGTCGGTGACAACAAGATCGAACTGACCCAGGCGCACCGCGTTCCATCCGTCCACGCCATCGACCGCGACCTCGACCTCGTAACCGCCGTTCTCGATCAGCTTGCGTTGCAGTTCGCGCACAGTAAGCGAGTCGTCCACCACCAGCACCCGCTTGCGTGCCACCTCTACGACGCCCTCGTCGTAGCGCACGCCCGCCAGATGCCCGGTCGATACCAGCCGTTCGACCGACTGGATCAGATCATCCACATCGACGATGAGCAGTGGCGACCCATCGTCGAGCAACGCGCCAGCGCTGATGTCCTTGATCTTGCCCAGGCGCGGGTCCAGCGGCTGCACGACCAGCTCGAACACCCCGCGGAAGCGATCCACCGCCAGCCCGTACTCGTGGCCACGATTGCGGTCGCCGACCACAATGACCGATAGCTCGTCAGGCACGGTTTTCGACTCGGTGCCTTCCAGCACCTGCTGGGCAGCAACCAGGCCGATCTGGCGGCCGCTCAACTGGAAGTGCTGGCGGCCCTCCAGCAGCTCCACCTCGGCGCGCAGCACCGTCGCCGTACAGACAATGTGGGCCAGCGGGAACGCATAGGGTTCGCCTCCAATCTCAGTAACCAGGGCCTTCACCACCGAGGTTGTCAGCGGCAGATGCAGCTGGAAGCGCGACCCTTGTCCGGCCTGGGACGACAAACTCACGCTTCCACGCAACTTTTTGACCATGTTCTGCACGGCGTCCAAGCCGACGCCCCGGCCGGAGATCTCCGACACAGTGTCCTTGACCGTAAAGCCGGGCAGGAACAGGAACTCCAGCAGCTCGGCATCAGTGAAGCGTTGCGCGGTCTGCTCGTCGGCCAGGCCGCGCGCGACGATCGCCCGGCGCACACGCTCGATGGCGATGCCCTGGCCGTCGTCGGAGACGCTGATCTCCAGCAGACCGGCGATGTGGTGGGCATCGATGCGAACGTGGCCTTCAGCGGGCTTGCCGGCCGCCATCCGTTCCAGTGGTGATTCGATACCGTGATCGACAGCGTTGCGCAGCAGGTGGGTGAGCGGCGCCTTCAGCTTCTCCAGCACGTCGCGATCGACCTGGGCCGTCTCGCCGACGATTTCGAGATGCGCCTCTTTGCCCAGCTCGCGCGCCAGATCCCGCACCATTCGTCGGAATTCCTGGGTACCGTCGCTGAATGGCCGCATGCGGCTGGCCAGGGCCTCGTCATAGAGTCGGTGCGCGACGCTTGCATAACGCCGATCGAATATATCGAGCTGCGTCACCCGGTCGGCAAGGACCCGTTGGCATTCGTCGATCTTGCCGCGGGCTTCCGCCAGGATCTCCACAGTGACCGGATCGGCCAAGTGTGCCGACCAGGACTCGTTGAGACGGTCGAGCGCGGTCGCAGTGTCGCGCTGAAGCTGCTTGAGCCGCATCAACGAGCGAATGAAAGGCTCGAGCCAACGCGACTGGACCAGCGATTCGCCAGCCAGTCCGAGCATGCGGTTGAGATTGCTTGCAGTGACCCGCAGCACGCGTTCAGCCACTTCGTCGACAGCGGTGCCTGCGGCATCGGCCGGGGACGAAGCCCTGGGCGCGGCCGATCCCTCCGTGTCGGCGCTGGCAGCCAACGCGGCTGCCAGCGCCACCCGAAACTCTTCCGCTTCCGGCGACACCTTCTGCGTCCATTGCGCCGCGTCCTCCGCGGGCGTACCGGCGATCCGGCCGAGCAGATCGACGCCGCGCAGGAGCACATCGATCACATCGTGACGCAGCGTCAGGCGGCCTTGCTGGGCTTCGACCAGACAGTCCTCCATCGCATGGGCGACGTCGACGGCGGCCACCAGCCCGACGATGCGCGCCGCGCCTTTTAGCGAGTGCGCGGCACGCATACAGGCTTCGAGCTCGGCGGCGGAAGTGGACGTGCGCTCCAGCGCGAGCAATCCGTCCGTTAGGACTTGCCCCTGCGCTTCCGCTTCCATGCGGAACAGTTCGTGCATCGAATAGTCGCTGAGATTGCCCGTGCTCATCCCAGCCTACGTCCCAGTGCGTGGAACAGCAGCTCGGCATCTAGCAACCCCACCGTGTGATCACGCCAAGGCAGCAGGTCCGTGGTAAAACTGGCCACCGATTTGGCGACCGTGGCCGGCACACTGCGCAGGCTGTCCGGATCGAAACGGTGGCTGCCGTGCACCTCGTCGGCCTCGAAGGCCAGGCGATGGCCTTGCATCGCCACTACCACCAGCCGTCGGCTCAACACGCTTTGACGAGCGCGCCCCGGGCTGACGGGCGCGCCGGGCTGGAACAGCTGCTCCAAGGCGAGGCAAATCGTCAGTTGTCCTCGCACGTTCACAAGGCCTCGCATCGCACCTTCGCGTCGATGCGGCAACGTGTGGATCGCCCTTGTTTCCACGACCTCGTCTACCACCGATGAGGGCAAGCCGAGCCACTCCGGCCCCAAACGAAAGATGAACGTCGACCGGGTGAGCAACTCCTGGCTCGCCGCTGTCTGTGCGACTTGCTTTGTCGCTTCACGTAGCTCGGCATCGTCGAGGCCACGATCGAGCAACTCGGCGACGAGGGAGGCAACGCTGCGTGCTGGCCGCGGGTCGGTCATGTCAGCTCGCCGCCTCGCCACAGCGCCGTGCGCGCAGGCGCATTCGCTGGCCGCCGGCTACATCGCCCTTGGCCTCCAGCAGCGATGCCAGGTGCACCAAGGACTCCAAGTGGTCGGGTTGCAAATACAGCGCCTTGCGGAAATGGTCTTCTGCGCGTGCGCGGTGCCCTGTCGCGCCATGGATCAAACCCAGTAAGTAGAGCGCCTGCACCGACGGGCCGTGCGCATTGAGATGCGCTTCGCCAGCCGCGGCCGCGTCGGCAAAGCGGCCGGCGTCGGCGAGTCTTTGCGCTTCCTCAAGGTCGGGTTCGACCACGGACGGCGGGACTGCAGTCATCGCGTGCCGAACAGCACGCTTGGGCACGGCGGGCGCTGCCGCCTTCGAGCGTGCGGCCGCCGATCGCATAGATGGCAAGGCGTGCGGTGCCGGCTGACTCAGCGGCTTGGTCTCGGGCTTACGAAACGCGAACGCCATCGGCATCTGCGCCGAGGCGAAGCCCAGTTTCAACATCAGGCCCGTTTCGGCCGGGCCGACAAAGACCACCCCTTCCGCGCGCAGCAAACCCGACAACACGCCGACGGCGCGGACCTGGGTGTCTTCGTCGAAATAGATCAGCAGGTTGCGGCAAAAGATAGCGTCGTAAACCGCTTCGCCCTTCAACACATCGAGAGCGAGGACGTTGCCCCATTCAAAGCGTACATGTTTGCGCACCGCCTCCGACAGCTGCCATTTGCCGGCGGTTGATTCAAAATGACGCTCCCGGAATTCCAGGTCGTGGCCGCGGAACGAATTGCTGCCGTACAGTCCGCGTCGCGCCTTGGCGAGCGCCTGTTCGCTGATATCGATGGCATCCACGCGCAGGCGCGCCGCGGGAAATCCCGCATCCAGCAAGGCCATGGCCATCGAGTAGGGTTCCTCCCCCGAGCAGCAGGGTAGGCTCAGCAACCGGATCTGGATGTTGTTGGGCTGCGCGGCGAGCCAATGGCCATCGAATACCCGGGCCAGCGCCGCGAACGCGTCGCGATCGCGGAAGAACCAGGTTTCCGGCACGATCACGGCCTCAATGAGCTCCTGCTGCTCGATCGCCGAGGCTCGTACAAAGTTCCAATACCCTGCGATGTTATGCAGCGCGCAGACCGCCATGCGGGTTTTGACTGCCCGCTCGACAACTGATGGTCCGACGGTCGCCGAATCCAGCCCCATCGTTTCCTTGAGCCACACCTTGAAGTCGGTCCAAGGCATCAGCTGACGACCGACTGATTGAACAGGAGATCGCGCACCCCATCCGGGAGCAGTTGATCGGTCTGCACCCACTGTACGATGCCGCGCGAATCCGAAGCGATCGGACCCAGGTACGGCGCGCCGTCGCTGCGCACGCCGCTGGGTACGAACTCGGCGGGGTCGCGCACCAGCGTTTCCGACACGTTCTCCGCGATCAGCCCGAGCTGCTGTGCGTCGCTCTCATCGATCGGGTACTCCACCACGATGATCCGTGTGCTGTGTCGCGGCTGTGCGGGCCGGCCGAGCGCCAATTGGCTCAAGTCGATCAGCGGCACCGGGGAGCCGTGATAGTCGAAGGCACCGGCCACCGCCGCGGGCGCGCCTGGGATGGCCTTGGGAACCACTAGCGGCAGCACAGCGACGACCTTCGCCGCCTCGATCGCGTAACGATCCTCCCCCAGTTGGAATAGCAGGAACAGCATGCAGTCGCTCCCTTTGTGCGGCTTCATCCCGGCGATGTCCGGACCCTTATTGCTTCCTCTACGCCTGCAGCTTGAACTTAGAGACACCGTCGCGCAGCCCCGTGCTGACCTGGTGCAGCTCGTCGACCGCCTGGTTCGACTGTCGCAAGGCATCGACCGTCTGCTGCGCGGCTTCGCTCAATTGCGCCAGCGCCTGGGTAATTTGCTCAGCGCCGGTGGCTTGCGCCTGCACGCCTTCGTTGACGGACTCGAAGCGCGGCACCATCGCCTGCACGTGCTGGATCACTTGCGACAGTTGTTCACCGACCCGGCGCACATCGTTGGTGCCACGTCGGACCTCTTCAGAGAACTTGTCCATGCCCATGACGCCGGCCGACACCGCCGACTGGATCTCGCGCACCATCTGCTCGATGTCGAGCGTCGACACCGCGGTCTGATCGGCCAGACGACGGATTTCCGTGGCCACCACCGAAAAGCCGCGACCGTATTCGCCGGCTTTCTCCGCTTCGATCGCGGCGTTGAGCGAGAGCAGGTTGGTCTGGTCGGCCACCTTGGTGATGGCGGTCACGACCTGGCTGATGTTGCCGGCCTTTTCGGTGAGGACGGCGAGCTTGGCGTTGATCGACGCGGTGGCTTCCATGACTCGGCCCATGGTCTCCTCCATCTGAACCAGTCCGGACTGGCCGTCGCTGGCGAGCGCGGCGGTCTGTTCCGCACCGGACGCCACCGCACTCATCGTACGGACTAGCTCCTTGGAGGTGGCCGAGATTTCGCGCGAAGTCGCGCCGATCTCGGTGGTAGTCGCGGCAATCTCGGTGGCGGTGGCCTGCTGCTCGCGCAGCGTAGCGGCGATCTCGTTGATCGACGAATTGACCTGAATGCCTGAGGTCTGGACCTGCCCCACCAGCGCCGACAAGTCGTTGCCCATGCGGTCGTAGCCCTGCGCCAGCACGCCGAATTCGTCGGTGCGCGCCAGCGCCAGCCGCCCGCTGAAGTCGCCCTTCGCCATCACTTCCACTGCCCGAGTGAGCAGGTGCAGCGGCTGGCTGATGGCCTTGAGCAGGTAAAAGCCGGTCAGGGCCGCCAGCGCGAACGCGCCGAGGAAGGTCACCCAAATGCCGGTTTTCGCAGCCGCCGCTGCCTTGGCGATACCTTCCGTGACTGCAAAGGCATCGCTGTGGTTGTGGTCTTCGATCCGCACGATCACCGCGTTGGCCTGCTCGAACGCCGGATCCATGCGAAGTCGCAGGAAATCCCGGGCTGCCTCACCATGTGTCCTGCTCAGCCGAATCGCCTCGGGCAGCGCGGCGAGATACGGCGCGCTGGCCCGCTTCAATGCCTCAAAGTCTTTGCGCTCATCAGCCGTGAAGACCGTCGCCTCGTAGCGACCAAGCTCCGCGTCGAAGGTGGCGCCGTTGGTACGCAGCTGCTCTTCGATTCGGGTCATCGCGGCCTCGTCGGCGGCGAGCATGTGCGCTTGCAGCAACGACTGATTCGCCGCCCAAGCAGATTGCAGCTGGTCGGCGGCATACAGCCCAGGGAGGGCGTCTCGTTGCAGGACGGCCCCGTCCGCTTCGATACGAAGCAGCCGCTGGATGGCAATACCACCCATCAGTAGCATCACAGCGAGGATCACGGCAAAGCTAAGAAGAATCCGCTGGCGGATCGTGATGTTCATAAGCTATGGCTCCCGGATTTCCCCGACCTCGGTGCCCTGCTTAACACATTATCCTGCTTAACGCATTAGATGTTTAGAACGGGTTCACCCTGCTGGCCACGGTTTCCATGCAACGACGTTTGCGCGCGCAAGCGGCGGCGTTGCCGTCCGCCTTGAACGAATTGTTAGGCGCGCCGGTCGTTGCTGCGACTGGACGCACCGAGGAAGGAAGATACGTAAAGCATGAACACGACAGCCCGGTATGGGACGGAACCACATGTAACGAAAAAGGCGAATGGTGCTGTTACCCCAATACTCTGGGCCGAAAGTGAGCTTGTGCGGGACGGCGATCCAGAACGTCTGATAAAACATTCTGGCTCAAGACAGTCGCTGAATTAAAGCGAGCGGCGAAGAGTCAAAGAGCGCTCAGGCCCGACGCTATTTCCTTGCATCCTGTGTCACTAACTGCAGGGATGCCCATGCGCCATTGCTGGCGAGTGCGGTCACGCGGTAATCGCCGGCTTGCGTCAAGGTGAGCGACAGCGGTGCATCGCCTGTGCTGCTGCCTTGCAGGCGGCCATTGAGTAGCCACTGCACGGTGCCTTGAGCACCCAGCGCCTGTAGTTTCACGCGCAGTGGCTGGTCGCTGTTCGGAGCGCGCCGCAGGATCACGCCGTTGCTGAGACCGGCGATGCGGATTGGGTTGGCGACGTCGAGCGAATCGGCGGCGCAGCCGGGAGCGAGTGGCAGCAGCGCCGAACTATTGTGATCGTCAACACTCAGCCACGGCGTGGCCAGCGCCGGCCAGCGTGCGAGTTGCATCGTGTGTTCGTGACTGGCGTGGCAGGTGCCGCTGAGGCGCTGACCTTTGCCATTCACGCGCAGGGTGATCAGGCCGGCAGTCCACGCGCCGAGGTCGCGCTCGGCAAACGTGGGCGGCAGCGCGCCGTCGAGCACCCATGCCGTGCGGCGTTGCCGGCACAGCTTGGGCTCGGTGCGGTCGAACGCGCCGCCGAGCGGCCAGCAGATGTCGACCGCGCGCACGCTGGCTGGCTGCGCCGCATGCGCACGACCGCCGCTCTGCGGCAGCATGTCGGCGATCTGGAACAGTAGCGGCAACGCGGTCACTGCACCGTACTGGCCCGGCGAAGGCGTGCCGTCTGGACGGCCAATCCACACGCCGACGGTCCAGCGGTCGGTGACGCCGATCGCCCACGCATCGCGGTAGCCGTAGCTGGTGCCGGTCTTCCATGCCACCGCGCCGTGCCGGTTGATCGCACCGACCAGCGGCGCACCTTCGACGTCGGCCGGATTGTTGGCAAGGATGTCGCGAATGATCCACGCCGCGCCGGGCGACAACAGCCGACGCGGCTGCGCCGATTGCTCCGGCGTGTAGCGTGGCGTGCCAGCGATGCCGCCGTTGGCGAACGCGGTGTACGCGCCGACCAGGTTCTCCAGCCGGGTAGCGGCGCCGCCAAGGATGATCGATAGATTCGGTTTCGCACCGTCGGGCAGGCCCAGGTCGATGCCGCCGTTGGCCAGCCGCGCCATGAAGCGGCCTGGGCCGACCCGATCGAGCACGTCCACCGCCGGCACGTTGAGCGAACGCTGCAGCGCTTCGGCCACGCTCACAGGGCCGCTGAACGCTTCGTCGAAATTGCCCGGCTTGTAGCCGCCGAAATCCTGCGGAGCGTCGACCAGCAGGCTCTGCGAATTGAGCAGCCCGTCGTCGAGCGCGAGGCCATAAAGAAACGGCTTCAGCGTCGAGCCGGGCGAACGCGGCGCACGCACCATGTCGACATGACCGAGCCGGATCGGGTCGGCGAACTCGGCTGTGCCGACGTAAACGCGCGCCTCCAGTGTGTCGTTGTCGACCACCAGCAGCGCGGCCGACGTGCGCGCCGGCAGGCGCGACAGATACTCGGTGACCCGATCCTCGGCCGCGCGCTGCAGGTCGGCGTCGATGGTGCTAACGATGCGCCGCGCCTGTGGCTGTTGCTGGTGCAAACGCTCGGCTAGCAAGGCCGCGGACAACGGCGCGCGCAGCGAACGCGCGACCACCGGCTCGATCGCCGCGTCACGCACCTGCGCGACGTTCCACACGCCGAGGTCGCGCATGCGCCTGAGTACCTTGTCGCGTGCGGCACGCGCAGCGTCGGGATGACGATCCGGACGCAGCCGGCTCGGCGACTGCGGCAGCACCGCCAGCAAGGCCGCCTCGGCACGCGAGAGCTGGCTGGCTGGCTTGCCCAGATACGCCCACGAAGCCGCCTCGACGCCTTCGATCGGACCGCCGAACGGTGCGTGGTTGAGATACAGCTCGAGGATCTGCGGCTTGCTCAGATGTGCCTCCAGCTGCAGCGCGCGGAAGATCTGCATCAGCTTGCCGCCGAACGTGTGCGGAATCGGCTCGATGATCCGCGCCACCTGCATGCTCAGGGTCGAGCCGCCCGACACGATATGTCCGTGCCGCAGCACGCCGGCGAAACCGCGCACCAGCGCATAGGGATTGACGCCGGGATGCCGGTAGAACCAGCGGTCCTCGTAATGCAGCAGGGCCGTGAGATACAGCGGCGAAACCTGCTTCGCGGTGGTCGGATAACGCCATACGCCGTCGCTGTCGGCAAACGCGCGCAGCGGCGTGCCGTCACGCGCCAATACCACGGTGCTGCCGGTATCAGGCGCGGGAAGATGCAACGGAAACAGGCGATCGAGCAGCAACGCGATGAGCAGCAGCACTACCAACGTTACGACGATGGCACGCAGCCAACGCCACCGATGACGACGCGGTGATCCGGGCGCGGAAGTGAGAGTGGCCGTGGTCATGGCGCTCGGGACGAATGGAATGACGCATCGACGCGGACCGATGTCCGCGCCGATGCTTCGTGCTGGTTACGGTTCGATCACGGTGATCTGTGCCGGCACCGGCTTGCCGATGCCGCGTACCGCCGGGCGATACATGTCCTCGACCAGTGGCGGCGGCACGATGTAGACGCCGGGCGTGACCGCACGCACCAGATAGAACAGGTGGGTGGCGTTCTGCGCATTGCCGAATTCCGCATTGCCACGCTGCAGTTTCAACGCAGCGGCGTAGCGGTCGTCGCGGTATTCCTCGTGCACGATGTCGGCCGCGCCGCTGTGCTGAGCGAGGTCGATGCCGTCGATCACCACGCCTTCCCACTGGCCGGCGCTGCCGAGGTTGAGGTTTTCCACTTCGAGCCCGCCGGGCAGCAGGTCGGTGACCATCGCGTCGGGGATGTTCATGCGTGCCTCGATGCTCAACTCGACGATCAGCGTGTCGCCCTCCTTCAGCGTGTCGCCG
The DNA here is from genome assembly GCA_035566635.1 of Rhodanobacter sp. GTDB lineage: Bacteria > Pseudomonadota > Gammaproteobacteria > Xanthomonadales > Rhodanobacteraceae > Rhodanobacter. The sequence continues at coordinate 46,846 of DATMQY010000004.1, read as the reverse complement.
GTCCACGGCTTGCCGTCGGTGGTGAAGTAGCTGCGGCGGATGTCAATCTGGCTGGGATCGGCCGCCGGCGCCTTCTGCGGAATACCGGCCACGTCGAGCGTGGCGAACACCGTCGCGGTGCCGGTGGGTTGCACGGTGACACCGCTGGCGAGCTCGGCCACGCTCAGCTCACGGCTCCACATATGCTTGCCCGCTGGTGACTGCTCGGTCTTGCCACCCGCACTTACCGATACCGCCAGCGGTGCATCCGCGGCCGCATCGAACGCGCGGGCGACGCGGGCGATCGCTACCTGCTCCTGCGTACTCATATACGACCACGACCAGTGGTAGTACGGGATCTTCTGTTGCATCTCGTGCTCGCGCACGCTGGCGTTGCGCGCCCAGTCGATCAGCTTGGCGTCGTAGTCGGGCTTGCTCATGCCGTAGCTGTGGGTCAGCGCGACCATCACCGCGAGATCGCGCAGATCGGAGCCGTAATCACCGACGTACCACGGGCGCTCCTTGTCCCACGCGAAGGCTTCAGCAATCGCCTTCTGCGCGCGCTCATTGTCGCCCATCAACTTCAGCGCAATGCCCAGGTGCACCAGCGGCAACGGACCCACCAGCTTGCTGCGGTCGTTGTCGAAGATCGCCCGCAGTGTGCCCAGCGGCGCGCGGTTGACCCGTGCCAGCACGAAGCCGGAATAGGCCTCGTCGGCAATCCGCATGTGATCGTGCTGCTCGTAGCTGTAGTACGGATGGCCGCCGGCGAGCAGGTCGTCGCTGAGCCGCTGCAGCGATTTCTGCAGCACGTCCTGCGGCACCGCGAAGCCGGCATCGCGCGCGTCGAGCATGAAGTCGACCACGTACGGCGTCATGAACGTCTCGATCGGACTGGTACCGCCCCAGAAGCTGAAGTGACCGTTGCTGGCCTGGAACGAGGCGATCCGCGCCAGCGCACTATCCACCGCGCCCTTGCGCACGTTGTCCGCCATCGACGTGGTACCGAGTGCTTTGGCCGTCTGGCCGTCCAGAATCAGTGCGGCATAGCCCTTGCTGGTGGTCTGCTCGATGCAGCCGTAGGGATAGTCCAGCAAATGGCGCAGCGCCGAGTTGTACGGCAGCGGCGGCAGCGTGCTGAGGGTGAGCTGGGCGCGCACCGTGGCCGACAACAGACCAGCGACCACGCCGGCATCGAGGTGCGCTGGCTTGCCGCCTTCGATCGCCAGCGGCACGGTTTTCACCTGCTCCGGCCACGCCGGCCGCACGGCGAATTCGAAGTGGCGGTCGACCTGGTAGTCGTTGAGCTCGGCATGGATATCGACTTTCGCCACCGCGGCACCGGCGCTGGCGGTGACCGGCATGGTCAGCGTCTTGCCGGCGCCGTCCTTCAGCGCCACGCTTTGCGTCGCGTTGTCGATGTTGATCAGGCCGTCACCCTTGACCGTGACCTTGGCCGTGCCGTCCTTGCCGGAAAGATTTTTCAGGTCGAGGCTGATCCGCGCCTTGTCGCCGGCGGCCATCACCCGCGGCGTGCTCGGCTCGACCACCAGCGGCGCACGCACGACGATGTTGCCATCGGCGTTGCCGTAGCGCGCGTCGGTATACGCCAACGCGGACAGCCGCAGGCTGCCGTTGAAGTCCGGCACGTCCACCTGCAGCGTGGCCTTGCCGTTCGCGTCGAACACGGCCGGCCCGGCGAACAGATCCACGATCAGCACTTTCGGGTTGAGCCGCGCGGCATGCGGCAGCGCCTTGCCGCTCATGTCGCCGCCGTAGCGCAGCTTGGCCTCGGTGCCGTCCATCGCCTCGATCAGGCGGCTGTACAGGTCATACGCGTCGGTGACCAGCGCGCGCTTGGCGAACAGCCATGCCCACGCGTCGGGCACCAGGTAGTTGGTGATGTTGAGAACGCCCTGATCGACCGCCGACAGCGTGACGTACGCGTGCTTGCCGGCCAGCCCATCGGCCTGCACGGTCACCTTGAGCGGGTTGCCAGGGCGCATCATCGCCGGCGCATCGAGCTTCAGCGGGATGCGCCGATCGCTGCGATCCATGCTGACGTGCTCGATACCCATCGAGCGCGCCGGCGTGGTGTGTTCGTCGGCCGCACCGCCGCGGAACACCAGCGCCACCACGTACACATCGTGGCGTTCCCAGTCCTTGGTCACCGGTATCTCGAAGGTGGCGCCGGCCTTGGCGTCGATGTTTTTGGTATAGAGCAGATGATCCGACTCGACCAGCAGCACGCCGGGCCCGTCATGCGGCGGCGTCACGCTGACCTTCATGGTGTCGCCGGCGTGGTAGTGCGCCTTGTCCAGCTGCAGCTTGACCTTGTCCGGACGCGCCTCCTTGCCGAGGTTCTCGTCGTCCCAGCTGTAGCCGGCGAAGAACGGGAACGTGGTGGTCAGCTTGGTCTGCGGATCGAATACCTGCAGCTGGTAGCCGCCCCATTCGACCGGAAACTCGACCTTGACGCGCTGGCCGGCGGCAACGTCGATGTCTTTTTCCTCAATCAGCTGAAGATGCTGGTTGGCGGTGGACTTCCAGTTGTCGCCATGTTCGTACAGCCAGTAGAAGTCGCGTAGCTCGCGCTGCAGGCGCACCTTGAGATGCGAGCCGGCGACCAGCTTGCCGTCGACGTTCGCGCGCAGGATCTCGAAGCTGGCATTGCCCTCGCTCTCGGAGCCTTGCTTGGGGTCGAACAGCGGGCGCACGCCGACCAGTTCCGGCGCTGGCCAGTACACCCGCTTCAGTACGCGGGTGACCGCGCGGCCGCCAGTTTCGTAGACGCTACCGGACAGGTTCACCCCGAGCGGCGCCACCGGCTTGACGTCATCGGGCAGGTTGACGTCCTGCTCCAGCTGGCCGTGTTCATCGAGCTTGGCGTCGACCGCGTCGTCGGCACTCTTGGGCAGGTCGATCAACGGATCGCCGAAAAACGTGTCCGGCAAGTTGGCCAACGGATGCACTTCCGGCGCGACCAGCAGCTTGCCGGTGAAGCGGTTGCCGTCCGCCGGCGCGCCATACAGATAGCTGGAGGCGACCTTCAGCTTCAGCGGTTCATCCGGCATGAGGCGCGCCTGCGGGCTGGACAGCTCGACCTTCAGTCGCTCCGGCAGGAACTCCTCGACGTGGAACGGGAATGCCTGCACCGACTCCTTTGCGGCAGGATCGAGACGGAATTCCAGCTGCCACAGACCAGTCGGCGCGTCAGCCGGAATCGCTTGGCTCAACTCGAAATAATTCAGCTCGCGCGGTTCCATCCGCTTGTCGATCAGGCTGCGCCCGTCCGGCTGCTTCAGCCGCACGAACAGCGACTGCTGCTTCATCGGCATGCCGTCGTAGTCGCGTAGCAGCGCCGACGCGCGCAGCGTCTCGCCCGGCCTGTACAGGTCTCGGCCGGACCACGCATACACCTCGAACGGCGCCTGCTTGCGTCCGGTGATGTCGAAGTTGGAGACGTCCAGCGCGGGCCGGTTGAACGGCAGCACCGAGACATCCTTGCCGTGCCGTGCGATCAGTACGTCGGTCGGGTCGATCTTGTAGGCGATCAGCGCATTGCCGCCGGCGTCGGTGCTGGCCTTGAGTTTGCCCTTGCCATCCGCACCGTCGATTTCCACCGCCACGCCGCTGATCGGCGAACCGTCGCGCAGCGAGGCGACGTGCAGCAGCACGTTGTCGCGATACACGCGCAGGTGCAGGCCAAGATCGCTGACGAAGAACACCGAGCTGTCGTACGAACCCTTGAACGTGCCGCCTTGCTTGATCACCGCCATGTACACGCCCGGCTCGGCGAGCTGCTTGATGTCCTGCACCGGCAGATAAGTCACCGCACGCTCGTTCTCGGCGCCGCCCAGGGTGTAGTGGTTGGCGTAGACCGAGTCGGCCATGTCGGTGATCGGACGGCGCGAGCGCGTGCCTTTGTCGCAGTTATCGTAGGGGCTGATCTCGTGATCGAGTTCGTAGGTGTCGCGATGCTTGTTGGCGGGATAGGCGCAATACAGATCCGACAGCGCGTCGTCATGCACGCGGAAAAATTCCACGTCGGCGTCGTGAACGTTCATCGACACCACCGGCAGCCCGCGCGTGCCGCGCGCCGGCAGCACGCTGCCATGCGAGGCGAAGCCCACCGCCGGCGGCAGGTTGCCGGAGTACACGTCGTGCTTCAGCTCGCGCCCCAGTGTGCGGCCGTCCGCCGCCAGCAAGCCGGCATGCAGTTGCACCGCGTAGCGCTGGTTGGCATTGACGAACGGAAAGCTCAGCGTCTTGCCGTCGGGTTTCAGGCTCCAGCTGCCGCTGACCACTTCGCCGCTCGGCCCGGTCACCGCGATCTGCTGATCGAAGGTCTGCGCCGAAGCCAGCGGCGCGTTGAATTGCAGGGTCAGCGCGGTGTGCGAATCCTGCACTTCCGAGCTGGCCGAGACCAGCGTGAAGGCCGACTGCGCAGCGGCGGCCGACTGCGCCGAAGCGCTGCCGGCCGGCGCTCCCTGCAATGTCGGCTTGCCGCCATCATGGCTGCCACTGCAGGCCGCCATCAGCAGGCCGAGCAACAACGGAAACAGCGCGCGCGACAACACGCGGCGCGAGAAGCACTCGAACGATTGACCTGACATGTGACCCTCTCCCTAGGTTTGCAGAACAGTATCGCTGGAATTCATGGCGACATGATGGCGCCGACCGGGCACGCAGATTTCGCGGATAGGGCGGCGCGACGACGGCTCAATCACGCACGTGCCGGCCGAGCCAGTCTCCCAGCTGCATCAGGACCTGGCCGCGCCCCGGCTCGGCTTCGTTGAACAGTTCGTGGTACAGCGTCGAGAAGAAGCGCGTGGTCAGTTGCCCGCTCGACGCGGCTTTGCGTGCGAACGCACGACTGCCGGACGGATCGACCAACTCGTCGCTGTCGGCGACAAGCAGCAGCGTCGGCTGCGCCAGACTGGCGGCATCTGCGATGCACGTCGCGCCATCGCGGAAGATGAAGTCGGCCAACCGCGGCGTAACCCAGCCGTGCCGCAACGGATCGCTGCGATACTCGGCCGCCACTTGCGGATCGTGCGATAGCTTGTCGGAATCCAGTCCGTTGCGCAGCGGCAGATTCGGCGCGACACGGCTCAGCAGCCGCGCGAGCTTGACCATTCCGGCCGACTCCCAGCTGCGCAGCGCCGGCGACGACAGCAGCAAAGCCGGCGGCGTGATGCGCCCGTCAAGCACGGCACGCGCCGCGACCAGACCCCCCATGCTATGGCCGAGCAGCAGCGGCGCGTGCGGCAGTCCGTTGGCGTAGTCGTTGTAGACGCTGGCCAGATCCTCCAGCAGATCATCGCCGTGGCGCAACGCACCGCGCCGGCCCGGCGTCTGCCCGTGACCGCGCTGGTCGTAGCTGCGCACCGCGTAGCCGCGCTGGTTGAACCACGCCGCCAGCCGTTGATAGCGGCCGCTGTGCTCGCCCAGCCCATGTACGATCAGCACCGCGCCGCGCGCCTGCGGCAACGGCCAGTCGCGCAGGAATATGCGCTGATCGTCGGCCATGGTGAGCCATGCCGCGTCTCGCGCGCCGTCCGCGCCACGGTTCTGCGGCGCCAGTTGTCCGTGTTGTTCCACGTCTACACTTCCCCTCCGATGTCTACCACGTACCTGTCCGTCAGCGCTGCCGGCAGGCGGCCCATGGCGGGGTCACGATGCACCATGGCTACTCCGGTGCCAACGATCAATGCTCCTTGACCTGCAGGTCTTTCATCAGCAAGTCGAGCTTGCTCTTCATGTCGGCCTGCGGATGTGTACCCTCAATGCCGTAGAACGCGGTGTACAGCACCGTTGGCGTCTTGCCGCCGGCGGCAGCGGGCGCGACCACGGCGTCGATCTTCATCAAATCGTCCTCGTAGCGCGCCACGGCGTTGTAGGGATATTGGCGCTGTGACAATTTCTGCCAGTGACTCGTCATGTCGTCGTCCAGCCCGGGCGGCGGCGCGACGAAACGCTGGATATTGACGTTGTTGTGATCGTCGGAGGCCGTGGTTTTCCAGACGTCGACATCCGCCACGTCCCAGACCGGCTGACCGTTGTCCAAGGAAAATCTGAAGCCGAGGAACATCAGGTTATCCGGCGTGATCGCCTGCACTTCTGGCGTGTACCAGAAAGCCACCCGTGGCGATGCATAGCTGAAGCGACTGCCGTAGTCGAAGTCGATGTGGATGTTCTTGAACGCGATCGGCTGCAAGGCGGGTTCGGCGAGGAACTCCTTCCATTGCGCAAGGGTGCCTTCGTACGTGACGTAAACAAAGTTGCTCAGTTCGTCCATGTCCAGCTTCGTGTCGTACTCGACGGAGGCAGGCACGAACCGGTTCAACATCACGTAACCGTCCGGCACCGGCAGCGAATACACCACGATCAGTGCGTTCGCGTAAGGTAGTGGCCAGACTTCAACGTGCCAGGGGCGTTGCCAACGGTCGATGTGCACCGACTGGAAGGCCGGCTTGCCGAACGAAGTGATCTTTATTTTTTCGCCGCCGATCTTGCGCTGGAACATGCCGGTTCTGGCCAGCAGATCCATACGCAACGTCGCGTCGCCATAAAATTTTGCTGCACCTACGCCGTCCGGTCGACGCAGATGAACCAGACCGTTGTGCCCCACTGCGCCAACATCTACGTAACCGTTGCCGTCCAGCGCGAAATGCTGCGATTGGTTGCCCATGCGAGCCCATTCGCCGTTGCTTCCGCGCACGATCAACGATGGGAAATTGTTGAGTTGCGTTTGCTGGTACAGCAGCCGCGCGGAGCCTTCGCCATGGGGAAACAGATTGGCCGACTCCTTCGCGAGCAGAGCCTTGAGTTGCTCATCGCTGAAGGCGTCGAAGTGCTTCTTGAACTCGCGGTAGAAAGCAGCAAGGCTGAGCGGCAGCTTGAACTGCGCCTTGAAGTTGCCGTTCTGAAGCGTATCGAAAAGATCGAGCTGGTAGGCAGCATGTGTATCCATCACGGCCTGGCCGTCCGGCGCCGCCAGCACCTCACTGATCGGTAGCGCATAGTTGAGGTTCTCGTTCGCCGATTTCATCAGCACGATACCGATCAACTTGCCGTTCTTGTCCAGCAGCGGGCCGCCGCTGTTGCCGGGCGAAGCTGCCGCCGAAAAACGCATCCATTTCCAGCGACCGTCCTGCTCCTCCGGGGTGTCGGAGGTGTAGAGGCCGTCGCGAATCACCACGCCGGTACCCAGCGCGTTGCCGACCGCATAGACCACCTCGTTCAACGCCGGCTTCACGTTGACCTCGAACGCGGTGGCCGCCGCCGGCTGCTCGGCGAGTGAAAACACCACGAAATCCTGCTGCAGCGAAAACTTCTCGATCTTGTCTATGGCATACACATGGCCACTCGCATCGCGCAGCGCCGGTTCACCCCAGAGGCTGTCGATACCGAGCTGCAGCACGTGGGCCGCCGTGACGTAACGGTTGTTGCCCAAGGCGAAAGCAGTACCGATCGAGTAATACTTGTCGTTGCGTTCCTGGTACGGCAGCAGCTCCAGCGGCAGCGGCTTCTCGTAGGTCAGTGGGTCGTTGACCGGCTTGGCTGCCACCACCTCGAACGTGGCCGCCTGGATCTTCGGCAGTACGGCTGGATCAAGGCTGGCGGCATGTGCGGTGGCGCCGCACAGACCGATGAGGGCAAGCAAGGCCAACCGGCGGAAAGCCGACCGCATGGTGCCGGCCTTGCGCAGAATCACTTTCAGAGCGTGCATGAGAGTCCTTCGCATGAAGGCCGCCGCCGGATTCCCCAACAGGGGCCCCTGACCTGCGTCGGCCGAACCTGAATATTGACATGTCGCAACCGCACTTGCATCGACACCTGCGTGGCTTCTGGCAGCGGATTCGATGACGGATTGCGCGGGTCGCAGGCGGTCCCCATATGTGATCATGTGAGCCTTTCCCCGCCGCCGCACGGGCCGCCACCGATGCGCCTGGATTCCTGCCCGCTGGACGATTTCCATCCGGCCGTTGCCGCCTGGTTTCGTCGCACGTTTCCTGCGCCGACCGCGGCGCAGGCGGCAGCGTGGCCGTCGATACGTGCTGACCAGCACACCCTGGTCGCCGCGCCCACCGGCTCGGGCAAGACGCTGACCGCGTTTCTCGCCGCGATCGATGCACTGGTGCGCGAGGGCGTGGCGCATGGCGGCGTGCTGGCCGATGTCACCACGGTGGTCTACGTGTCGCCGCTGAAGGCCTTGTCGAACGACATCCACATCAACCTGGAAGCACCGCTGGAAGGCATCCGCGCCGAACTGGAAAAACTCGGCCTGCCCGACGTGGCGATCCGCACCGCGGTACGCACCGGCGATACGCCGCAAGTCGAGCGCAACCTGCTGCGCAAGCAGCCGCCGCATATCCTGGTGACCACACCGGAGTCGCTGTACGTACTGCTCGGCTCGGCCTCGGGCCGCGCGATGCTGGCCGGCACGCGCACGGTGATCGTCGACGAGATCCACGCGATCGCCGGCAGCAAGCGCGGCTCGCACCTGGCGTTGTCGCTGGAGCGACTGGAGTCGCTGTGCCAGCGGCGCCTGTTGCGGATCGGACTGTCGGCGACGCAGAAGCCCATCGAGATGGTCGCCGATTTTCTGGTCGGCGCTGGCGAAGATGGCGCGCTCGCCGGCCTTGCCTCTCCTCCTGCGAGCCCGGTGGGAAACGCAGCGACCATCATCGACGTGGGTCACACGCGTCCGCGCGACCTCGCCATCGAGGTGCCGCCGGTGCCGCTGGAAGCGGTGATGTCGAACGACAGCTGGGCGCTGGTCTACGACCGATTGGCCCAGCTGGTGCAGGCGCATCGCACCACTCTGGTCTTCGTCAACACACGGCGGATGGCCGAGCGCGCGGCACGGCATCTGTCCGAGCGGCTCGGCAAGGAGGTCGTGGCGGCGCATCACGGCAGCCTGGCGAAAGAGCAACGACTGGACGCCGAGCAACGGCTGAAGCGCGGCGAGCTGTCGGTACTGGTGGCGACCGCGTCGCTGGAACTGGGCATCGACATTGGCGAGGTCGACCTGGTCTGCCAGCTCGGCTCGCCGCGCTCGATCGCCGCGTTCCTGCAGCGCGCCGGCCGTTCCGGCCACAGCATCGATGGCACGCCGAAGGCACGGCTGTTTCCGGCCACCCGCGACGACCTGATCGAATGCACCGCGCTGCTGGACTGCGTGCGTCGCGGTGAACTGGATGCGCTGATCATGCCGCCGCAGCCGCTCGACGTGCTGGCCCAGCAGATCGTTGCCGAGGTTGCCTGCGCGGAATGGAACGAGGATGCGCTGTACGCGCTGGTGCGCCGCGCGCATCCGTACCGCGATCTCGCACGTGAGGATTTCGATGCGGTGGTGCGCATGCTGGCCGAAGGTTTCACCACTCGTCATGGCGCCCGCGCAGCGTACATCCATCGCGATGCGGTGCACGGCCAGCTGCGTGCACGGCGCAACGCGCGGCTCACCGCACTGACCTCCGGCGGCACCATCCCCGACACCGCCGACTACAAGGTGGTGCTGGAGCCTCAGGCGATCATCGTAGGCACGGTAAACGAGGATTTCGCGGTCGAGAGCATGGCCGGCGACATCTTCCAGCTCGGCAACACCAGCTACCGGATCCAGCGCGTCGAACGCGATCGATTGCGGGTGGAGGATGCGCACGGCGCGCCACCGAGCATTCCGTTCTGGCTCGGCGAAGCGCCGGGACGCAGCAACGAGCTGTCGTTCGGCGTGTCGCGTTTGCGCGATGAAATTTCGGCACAGCTGGATCGCGGCGGCGTGCCGGCGGCGATGACATGGCTGTACGATCAGCTCGGCTTGAACGAAGCAGCTGCGCAGCAACTGGTCGATTACCTGGCCCGGGCGAAGGCCGCGCTCGGCGTGCTGCCGAGCCAGCACACCCTGGTGCTGGAACGCTTCTTCGACGAATCCGGCGGCACCCAGCTGGTGATCCATACACCGTGGGGCAGCCGCATCAATCGCGCATGGGGGCTGGCGCTGCGCAAGCGCTTCTGTCGCCAGTTCAACTTCGAGCTGCAGGCAGCGGCTACCGAGGACGCGATCGTGCTGTCGCTATCGACCAGCCACAGCTTTCCGCTGGAGGAAGTCGCCCACTACCTGCATTCGAACACCGCCGAACACGTGCTGATCCAGGCCTTGCTCGACGCGCCGCTGTTCCCCGCGCGCTGGCGCTGGAATGCGGTGACCGCATTGGCATTGCCACGCTTCACCGGCGGCAAGAAGACCCCCCCGCCGCTGCAGCGGATGAAGAGCGAGGATCTGCTCGCCGCTGTATTCCCCGATCAGGTCGCCTGCCTGGAGAACATCGTGGGCGAGCGCGAGGTGCCGGATCATCCGCTAGTCAACCAGACCATGCACGACTGCCTGCGCGAAGCGATGGATGTGGACGGCCTGCTTGCCATCCTGCGCGGGCTGGAAGGTGGCACGATCAAGGTCGTCGCGCGCGACCTCACCGCGCCGAGCCCGCTTGCCGCCGAGGTGCTGAACGCGGCACCGTACGCGTTCCTCGACGATGCGCCGCTGGAGGAACGCCGCACCCAGGCCGTGCAGACGCGTCGCTGGAATGATGCCGGCAATGCGGACGATCTCGGCCGGCTCGACCCCGAGGCGATCGCCGCCGTGCGCGATGAAGTGTGGCCGCACGTACGCGACGCCGACGAGATGCATGAGGCGCTGACCTTGCTGGGGTTCATCGCCACGGAAGAGGCTGCCGCCAACACCGGCTGGGACGAGCGATTGCGCACCCTCGCCAAGGCGAGCCGTGCGACCTTGCTCACTATCAATAGCGTTGCTGCCGGACCGCGCCGTGCCGTGTGGGCATCCGCCGAAAAGTTGCCGCTGTGGCAGGCGCTGCATCCTGACGCGTCGATGCAGCCTGCGATCTGCGCACCTGCCGAATACGCTGCAGCGCCATGGACGCGCGAAGACGCGCTGCTGGAGTTGGTGCGCCATCGCCTCGGCGGGCTCGGCCCGGTCACCGTGGCGGCGCTGGCGCAATCCCTGTCGGTCGAGGCGGGCGAGATCGAACTCGCGCTGACCCGACTGCAGTCCGAAGGCTACGTGATGCAGGGCCGCTTCACTGCCGATGCCACTGACACCGAATGGTGCGAACGGCACCTGCTGGCGCGCATCCACCGCTACACCATCGGCCGGCTACGCCGCGAGATCGAGCCGGTCAGTCGACGCGCGCTGATGCGTTTCCTGTTCGACTGGCAGCACGTGTCCGCGGCGACCCGGCTGAGCGGGCCGGATGCGCTGGTCGCCACGCTGGCGCAACTGGAAGGCTACGAAGCGGCGGCTGGCGCCTGGGAATCAGAGATCCTGCCGGCACGCATCGACGATTACTCGATCAGCTGGCTGGACGAACTGTGCCGTGCCGGCCGGATCAACTGGAGTCGCTTGCGTACCGGCAGTGGCGGCGGTGGCGGCCCGGTACGAAGCACACCGATCGTGCTGCTGCCACGTCGTGACCTGGCCGTCTGGACGTCCGTTTCATCCGCCAACGATCCGCAGGAAATTCTGCTGTCATCGCGCGCACAGGCCGTCGCCGATGCGCTGCGCGAACAAGGCGCGCTGTTCTTCGACGAGCTGATCGACGCCACTCGACTGCTACGCACCGAGCTGGAAGACGCGCTCGGTGAACTGGTCGCCGCTGGCCGAGTCAGCGCCGACAGCTTCGCCGGCTTACGTGCCTTGCTGCTGCCGGCGGCGAAACGCGACGGTGGCCGTCATCGGCGCCTGCGCCGACATCAACTCAACGGCATCGAGGATGCTGGACGCTGGGCATTGGCCCGCAACCTGACAACGGTGCCGGCAGGCACGAAGACGACCCACGATCCCGATGCTGTCGAGCACATTGCGCGCGTCCTGTTGCGCCGCTACGGCGTGGTGTTCTGGAAGCTGCTGGAGCGCGAGGCGCCGTGGCTTCCATCGTGGCGCGAGTTGCTGCGGGTGTATCACCGGTTGGAAGCACGCGGTGAAATTCGCGGCGGGCGCTTTGTCGAGGGTCTTGTCGGCGAGCAGTTCGCCCTGCCCGAGGCGATCGCGCCGCTGCGCGCGGTGCGCCAGCGCGCGGACGACGGCGAGCGGGTCTGCCTTAGCGGTTGCGATCCGCTGAACCTGGTCGGCACCGTGCTGGTCGGCGACAAGGTGCCGGCGCTAGCTGGTTCGCGCGTACTGTATTGCGATGGCGTGGCGATCGCCGCGCTGGTCGGCGGCAAGGTCACGCCACTGATCGAGCTGTCCGCCGCCGATACCCAGCTGGCGAAGCATGCGTTGCTGCGTTATCCGCCGTCGCTGCCGGATGCACTGGCAGCTGCGCGCTGAGGGGATCGACGGATGGGATGCCTGCCGTTGCTGCTGTCGATGGTGATGTTCATCCAGACGCTGCGCGGGAGGCGCTGATCCTCAGAGCTTGAGGTAAATATGTCGCCGATCCATCGCGTAAACGATCAGCCACCACATCGCCACGAACACTACCGCGAACGCCAGCGAGGGAAAGTATGGCCCGAAGCGCGGCGTCATCCAGCCGGCGAACAGGTGTCGGTACCACGACTCCTGCCCCAGCGCGGGCAACACGATCTGCATCAGCTCGGAGCCGGCATAGGCAGCGATCGCGTTGACGCCGAAGCGCCGCCCCAGCGCCGGCCAGCCGCGCCGATCGATCAGCTGGTGAAACGCCAGCAGTGCCAGCGTGGCCCAGCCCGCGCACCACAGCACGAACGAGGGCGTCCACAGATTCTTGTTGAGTGGCAACCACAGCGACCACAGCGCGCCGAGCAAGAGCGACAGCACGCCGGCGATCAGCAGCGGCTTGAGTTTTCCCTGACGCAACCAGCAGCCCGCGCACAGGCCGAGCAAGGTGCTGGCCAGCGATGGCAGCGTGCTCAGCAAGCCCTCTGGATCATGGCCGCGACCGCTCGCCGGATCGATCAGGTAGACGAAGCGGCCGAACACCGCGCTGTCGGTGCGGCTGACGATATTCGTCCACGGTTCCAACGAGCCGCCCAGCCATAACAAGCCCCAATAGCCGAGCAGCAACAGCGCGATCGCGATCCATTGCGTGCGTGGTTTCGTATGGATCGCGAATAGCGCCACTCCGGCGAAGCACACACCGATCCGTTGTAGCACACCGGGGAAACGCAGGTGTGCGCCGGGCATCAGCCACGCCGCCAGCGCATTGATCGCCACGCCCAGCGCGAGAATGCGCAGTGCGCGCCACAATGCTGCGCGGGTCAACGCCGCCGGCGCCGCACCCTGCTCCAGCCGCGGCAGGATCGCCAGCGCCACCGACACGCCGACCACGAACAGGAAGAACGGAAACACCAGGTCGGTCGGCGTGCAGCCGTTCCACGTCGAATGATCCAACGGCCAGTAAACGTGCTCCCAGTCACCCGGATCGTTGACCAGCAGCATCGCCGCCACGGTGCAGCCGCGCAGCGCGTCGAGCGAGGCGAACCGGCGCAGCGACGCACTCATGGTGCCGTGGCAGCCTGCATCAGTGCCACCCGATCCAGCGCGTATAGCGGGCCGTCGATCGGCGCGACGTAGATCAGGCACAACGCATGTTCGCCGTGCTGCGCGGGAAGCGTCGTATCCAGCGTAAACCGACGAGCGCTGTTTGCCGGATCGGGCAGCGGCATGCTGGCCAGTACCGGTCCGTCGCATTGATCCTGGTGCACCACCAGTTCGCCGAACGGCGTACGGTGCGGATGCGCCACCACCAGCTTCGCCTCGTGCGCCAGCGCGTAGTTGCGCTGCAGTCGCATGGCATCGACGTGGACTGACACGACACCGTCCATCGGCGTGGCCGGATATATCTGGCAGTTGTTGAATACGTTGATGCTGTACACCGGCGTCAGTGAAGTGGCATCGGGCAGCGGCTGCACGCGCAGACGGAAATCGCTGCCGGGGCAGTTCGGCATTTCGTTGCCGGCGAGGCTGAACAGATTCGCTCGCGACAGCACGCGCTCGCGCGGTGCCGCCAGCGCACTGCCATCATTGACGAAGGTCGCCGCGCGCACCGTCAGCGGCAGCTTCGCTGCGAACGGCTCGTGATACAGCGGCGCATGGATGTCCGGCACGCTACCGTCCAACGTGTAGCGCAGTTCACCGGCGCCCGCCTGGTTGGACAGCGTGATCTGCGCCGTGCCGCTGGTCAGCGCAGCGTTGCGATCCACCTCGATGTCCGCCGCGAACGCGCTGTCGGCATAGCCGATGTCCTGCGTACGGTAGCGCGCGAACTGCGCCGGCAACCGGCCGAGAAAACTGTTCCAGTCGCGTGAGGCGGCCGGCGACCAGTCCACCTCGCTCAACGCCGCGAGGCGCGGGAACACTGCATGCTCGACATGTTTCATCGTTGGCATGTGCTCGGTCCACGCATTCGCCTGCGCACCCAGCACATGTTGCGCCTGCGCCGCGTCGAGCTCCTGCGGCACCGGCTCGAACGCATACACGCTGGCGAGGCTTTCCACCGGAATGCGTCCGGCGGTTTCGTCGGCGCGATCGCTCTGTAATTGATCGAGATACAGCGCGGGCGCCGGCGACAGCACCACGTCGTGGCCAGCCTGCGCGGCCTTGATCGCGCCCTTGCTGCCGCGCCACGACATCACCGTGGCATCGGCCGGCACGCCGCCATCGAGGATCTCGTCCCAGCCGATCAGCTTGCGCCCGTGTGCCGCGAGGTACTGACCGATGCGCTCGATGAACCAGCCCTGCAGTGCGTCCTCGTCTTTCAGGCCCAACGCGTGCATCTTCGCCTGTACCGCGGGCACGGCCTGCCACTGATCCTTGACTGCCTCATCGCCGCCGACATGGATGTAGTGTGACGGGAACAAGGCCATCACTTCGTCGAGTACGTTGTCGATGAACTGGAAGGTGGCGTCGTCCACGTTGTACAGGTACGGATTGACACCCCAATCGACCGACACCAGCGGGCGCCGGCCGGTGACGCCCAGCTGCGGATACGCCGCCACCGCGGCCTGCGCATGGCCTGGCATGTCGATCTCCGGCACCACCGTGATACGCCTCGCGGCGGCATAGGCGACGATGCAGCGGATCTCGTCCTGTGTATAGAAACCGCCGTAACGTGCCGGCTCGCCGTCGTGTCCGGCATCGAGCGGCGTGCGCCACGCGCCGATGCGGGTGAGCTCGGGGTAGCGCTTGATCTGGATGCGCCAGCCCTGATCGTCGGTGAGATGCCAATGGAACACGTTGAGCTTGTGTTCGGCCATCTGGTTCAAAAGTTGCTCGATCTCCGCCACGCTCTGGAAATGCCGTGCGGAATCCAGCATCAGCCCGCGCCAGACGAAGCGCGGCTGGTCGCGGATATGCACGGCCGGCACCTGCACCGCGCCGTGTTGCGCATCCGGCGTAAGCAGTTGCCACAACGTCATCGCGCCGTAGAACAGGCCAGCGTCATCGCGCGCACTGATGCGGATGCCAGCGGGCGTGACATCCAGCGCATAACCTTCACGGTTCGCCACCGGCGCGTGCAGATCAAGCCGCAGCACGATCGCATGCGCCGTTGCCGCGCCCTGCCGTACCGGCAGATGCAGGCCGCGCGTGCGGGCGATCAGCTCGGCCAGATAGGTCGCGGTCTGTCGGGTCGACGCCGCATGATCGGCGATCACGATCGGTGTATGCGCGTCGACGTTGAAACTGCCGCCGCCGACGCCGAGTTGCGCCGGCAGCGGAATCAGTGAGACCGGCGCCGCCGTGGCGGCATGCGCAATGCGTGCCGGCGACACGACCAAGGCCACACCGACCAGCAGGCATCCGAAAAACAGAAAGGAAAAACGGCGTGTCATCGGCAATCTCCGTCGCAGGCGTCGAAGGATGCCATGGGCGGCATGGATATGACGCTTTCAAAAAAAACGGGCCCGGTACGAGGGTCCGGACCCGAATGGGGGAAAGTGTGCAGCCGTCCATGGCTGGCAGTCGTGCAAAAAGGCAGATCAGAACTTGAAGCGTAGGTTTACGTAGTACTGGCGACCGTTGTCGTAGAAATAGTACGGCTGCTTGCCGATCGCATCAGTCTTTGTGTAGTACTTCAGCTTCGGGTTGTTGAGGTTCATCGCGTCGAACGACACTGACATCCAGTCGTTGATGGTGTAACCGAGCGATGCCGCGAGGTTGCCTACACCCGCCTGGTAGAACGTGTCCGCACGGGCCACGCCGGCATAGAAGGACGAGCGATAGGTGTAGCTCACGCGTGCATTGAAGCGGTCGTTCTCGAAGAAGGCGGACGCGTTGGCGGTCGTCTTGGACGTGCCCTGCAGCGGCTTGTCTCCGGTGGCGTGGCCGCTGGCGTAGGTGTAGTTCGCGGATACACCGAAGTTCTTGCCGATCGGCTGGATGTAGTTGAGCTCGACACCCTTCACCTGGCCATTGGTGTTGGACGGCACGCTCACCGTGTAGGTACTGAAGACATCCGTTCCGGCGTTGGTGCTTGCTTGAATGTTCTTGTACGTCTGGAACTCGTTGCTGAAGGTCACGTAGTCCTTCAGGTTCATCTTGTACACGCCGGCGGACAGCAGACCGCGTGGCGCGAAATACCATTCCATGGCCGCATCGAAGTTGGTCGAGATCAGCGGCTTGAGTTTCGGATTGCCGCCGCTGCCCGCCAGGGTCAGATCGTTGAGGGACACGAAGCCGGCCAGCGCGGAGTAGTCCGGTCGCGTCATCGTCTGCGAGGCAGCGATGCGTGCCACCAGCTCGTCGGTGATGTCGAACTTGAGGTTGGCGCTGGGCAGGAAGTGGTCGTACTTGTTCTTGTACGTGTTCCAGTAGTAATTGCCGAACGCCGAGCCGATGATCGGGCCGGTGGAGGTGGTCGCACCCGGATCGGGGTTGGTGCTGGTGTAGCCGATGTTCTGCTTGGTCTTGACGTAGCGCACGCCGAAGTTGCCGCTCCAGCCTTCGCCGGCGAAATTCGCCTGCAGGTAGGCAGCGCTGTCCTTTTCGTTGACCTTGTACACGTCGTTGAAATAGAAGCGGGTCACCGGGTTGCGGTTGGTGAACTTCGCATCGAATGCGGCCAGCTGGGCCGGCGAGTAGTACCAAATGCTGCCCGGGAACGAGCCGCCCAGACTGCTGCCGAAGTCGCCCGGATAATTGCCATACGACGTCGGGTAATTGGCGAGATTGGTCCAGTCGCCGGTCGGCCCTTGGGCCACCTCGAACGGGTTTTGACGCGTGTGGTCGGCGTAGCGCACGCCGAATTCCAGCGACGACAACGAACCACCATCGTAGTCCAGCTCGCCATCGAGCTGTCCCCAGTTTTCCTTGTCCTTGGTATGGATGTCCTGGCCGCCGAAAATCCAGCCGGCCGACGGAAGGATCCCGGAAGGCGTGCTGTTGGAACCGCCCACGGACCAGTCGGTGGGCTTGCCGGTGCCGTTGATGTTCCAGCTGGCAGGGGCACCGGCGTTGGCACCGAGTTCGAGCACGTTCTGCGTCGGGCTGGAACCCTTGCCCTCGGTGGTACCGACCTGGCCCTTGAAGCTGAGCTTGTCGGTCGCGCGCCAGTCGGCATCGAGGGTCACGTAGCCGGAACTGGAAGCCGCACCCGGGCGCGAGATCTGGTCGTAGACGATGGAAGGATTGGTGTTGCCAGCCACCTGACCGAACGACGCGTTGGTGAGCACGTTGTTGCGCACGGTGTAACCCGGCTGCAAGCCGCCCTGATTGATGAACTGACTGGTCCACAACATGTAGTTGCGGTTGTAGTTGTCGGCCTTGAGCTTGGTGTAGAAGGCGTCGAGGTTCAGGGTCAGGTTGTCGGTGGCCTTGAACTCCACGTCGATGGAGCCGCCCTTGCGCGTGCGCGTCTGGGTGAACAGCGTGGCGCCGATTTCCTGCGGGTAATAGACGCCCGCCAGATCGGGATGGGCCACGGCAACCGCATCGGTTGCGCCAATCTTGTTGTAGCCACCCACCAGCTCCTGACCATTGCGTTGCAGGCTGCGTTTCTCGTAGAAAGCCTGCACCATCACGCCGAACGTGTTGGCGTCGTTCTTCCAGTTGAACAAGCCACTGAACTGCGGCTTGGTGTTGCCCGGTAGATCCGCGTACACGCCACCTACCGAACCTTCGGCGGTGACATTCTTGGCAAACTCCAGCGGCTTGCGCGTAATGATGTCCACCGAACCCGCCGCGCCGCCTTCCTGGATCCTGGCCTCTGAAGTCTTGTGCACCACCACTTCGTTGACGATTTCCGCCGGCAACAGGCTGTAGCTGACGCTGCGACCCACCGTGGTGACCTGGCTCAGCACGAACCAGTCGCCGGTGCCTACGGTATGCCCGTTGACCAGGGTCTGGGTCATGCTGGGGTTGGTGCCGCGCAGGCTCACGCGATCACTTTCGTCGAAACCGCCCTCGCTGGCGCTGGCGGAGCTGATGTTGATGCCCGGCAGTCGCTGCAGCGTGTCGGCCACGTTCTTGGCCGGCAGCTTGCCGATGTCTTCGGCGGTGACGACCTCGATGTGCGAAGCGGCATCCTTCTTCAACGCCAGTGATTCCGCCTCGCTATCGCGGATACCGGTGACCATGACGGTGCCCAGTTGCTTGGCATCCTTCTTGACCGGCTGATTGCTCTGGTTGGTCGAGCTGGACTGCGTCGTGTCCTGCGCATACAGCGCACCGGACACGCACAGGCTGGTGATGATGCTGGCGGCTAGCAATGTCTTGCGGTAATTCATGGTGTTCCTCCCCTCAGAGGCTGGCTTGAATCAAAACCGACATGGTGGCGGTCGTGGAATTGTGTGGTGGCTGGCTTGGCGCCGTGTCACTGGATCGCGGTCATCTCACTCTCCCTGCCGCTCGTCCAGAAACCAGCCTGCGGCGCCAATGACACCAAGCTGGCCGTGCTCGATCAGTCGAACCGGAACCTGTTGCAGATAGGCGCGCATCACGCCCTTGTTGAAGTAGCGTTCGGTGAAGCTGCTGGCGAGCAGGAACGACTGGATCTGCGGCAGGATGCCGCCAGCCAGATAGACGCCGCCGCGGGCGCCATACAGCAGCACCAGATCGCCGACGAAGCTGCCGAGCAGGCCGCAGAAAATTTCCAGCGCTTCCACCGCCGCGCCGTCATTGCCGGCCAGTGCGGCGCCGGTGATTTCGGCCGGCGTCAGCAGTCGCGCCGGACTGCCGCGCAGTTCGCACAGCGCGCGATAGAGCTTGAGCAGGCCGGGTCCGGACAACGCATCCTCGAACGACACGTGCGGACGCTCGCGGCGAAACAGTCGCAGGATCTCGATCTCGCGCTCGTTGCCCGGCGCCAGTGAAATCTGCCCGGCCTCGGTGGCCAGCACCTTCGCCCGCGACTGGCCCGGCAGCAGAACAGCCGAACCCAGTCCGGTGCCCGGTCCCATCACCAGTACCGGCCCGGACGACGCCGGCTGAGCGACCTCGATGATCGGCCGGATCTCGTCCGCATCGATGAACTGGGTGGCGTAGGCGAGCGCCTCGAAATCGTTGATCACCGCCAGCCGCTGGATGCCGAGCCCGTCGCGGATCTCGCGGATCGACACCGGCCACGGCAGGTTATCGTTGATGATCGCGTCGTCCAGCACGTAACCGGCGCAGGCCACCGCGCAATGACGGATCTGACCCTGCACCGCTGCATGAGGCGTGCCGGCCAGCTGCCCGACAAAGTCCTGCAGCATCGCGGTGAGACTGGTCCAGTCGGCGCAGCTGTAGCGGTGATAGTGCAGCACGCTGACCGGACGCTTGCCCGCCGCGTTGCCGACGACCAGCCCGATGCGCGCATGCGTGCCGCCGACATCGGTGGCCAGAAAGGGGCCCATAGAAGCCGACCCTGCAGAAACCGCCGCACCGGAAACCGGCGCGGCGACGCGTGCCGCCGCCGACGGCTGTTCCGCTGCGTGACGCTGGTTGGCCACTTTCCCCACCCCACTCTCCCGTCACCAGGCAACGCGCTGATCGGCGTGCCGATGAATCCCCGCAGACCGGCTGTCGGTCTGATTCCGCTGGAGTCTGCTGTCAAAATGACAACGTTGTCAACTGAGGACATATGACTTTCTCGAACTTTCGATACGGCATCGCAACATAACTGCCTCAGCACCGCGAGAGATGGCCTTAACTAGCCTGTCTATTGGCTTCATATGGTGCGCCGTGGAAGTTTTCACGGTACCGACGTTAGCGTGCCGCATTGCCGCACAAGCACGCTGGAATGGATGTCTGGACGGCCAGATGTGGCGGCGAAAAGTGGCGCCTTGGCGCAGTGCGAATTGACAACGTTGCACTTTCCGGCGATTAAAGAGACATTCCTGTCTGTCCCGGTCATCCGACCGGTGCGGCACGGTCGGACTCTGGGGAGAATTAAGACCATGACAACCACGCTGACGGCTGCGCCGTCCGAACGCTCGAACATCGGGCCGATGCTGATCATCGGCGTGCTGTTTTTCATCTTCGGTTTCGTCACCTGGCTCAACGGGCCGCTGATCACCTTCGTCAAGCTCGCCTTCACACTGGATGACGTGAATGCGTTTCTGGTGCCGATGGCGTTCTATCTGTCGTATTTCTTCCTGTCGCTGCCGTCATCGATAGTGCTGCGTCGCACCGGCATGAAGAAAGGCATGGCGCTCGGGTTGTTCGTGATGGCGATCGGCGCGGCGCTGTTCGGCCAGTTCACCACCATGCGCATATATCCGGGCGCGCTCACCGGGCTGTTCGTGATCGGTGCCGGATTGTCGTTGCTGCAAACGGCATCCAACCCGTACATCAGCATCCTCGGTCCGATCGACAGCGCGGCCAAGCGCATCGCGTTCATGGGTATCTGCAACAAGTTTGCCGGCTTCCTCGCGCCCTTCGTATTCGGCGCGCTGGTGTTGCGTGGCCTGGACAACTTCGACGAGCAGGTGAAGAACGCGCCCACGCCAGAAGCGCGCGAGACCCTGCTCAGTGCGTTTGCCGGCCAGGTGCATCTGCCTTATCTGATCATGGCCGGGCTGCTGGTGCTGCTGGCGATCTGGATCTCGCGCTCGTCGCTGCCGGAGATCAAGCCCGCGGGTGCGAACAGCGAACAAACCATCAGCCACGGCCAGGGCAGCATCTTCAGCTTTCCGCATCTGTGGCTGGGCGTGCTGTGCCTGTTCCTGTACGTGGGTGTGGAAGTGATGGCCGGCGACGCGATCGGCACCTACGGCGCCAGCTTTCATCTGCCGCTGAGCGTGACGCGGCTGTTCACCTCGTGCACCTTGTTCGCAATGCTGCTGGGCTATGTCGCCGGGCTGTTGCTGATTCCGCGCTTCGTTTCGCAGCAGCGCTATCTGGCGGTCTCCGCCATGCTCGGCGTGCTGCTGACGATCGGCGCCTATGTCACCCATGACTACGTGTCGGTGGGTTTTGTCGCCGCGCTGGGTTTCGCCAACGCGATGATGTGGCCGGCGATTTTCCCGCTCGCCATCAAGGGGTTGGGGCGGCATACCGAAGCGGCCTCAGCGTGGCTGATCATGGGCATTGCCGGTGGCGCGGTTGTGCCGCAGCTGTTCGTGCACCTGAAGCAACACATCGATTTCCAGCTCGCGTTCGCACTGCTGATGGTGCCGTGCTACCTGTACATCCTGTACTACGGACTGGCCGGCCATCGGGTCGGCCAGGAGCAGGCCGGGTGAATCGCGCATTCGCCCGGAAGAGGGTCATCAGCTAGGATGCCCGGGACGCCGCACATCATCGTGCAGCGTCGTCGGCACGATGGCGCTGCCGACGCCATACACTTTCGATGCACGAGGTTCAGCGGGTGCGCAGCGCCACTATCAAGGATGTAGCCGAACGGGCCGGCGTCTCGCTGAAGACCGTCTCGCGCGTGATCAACAACGAGCCTTCGGTGCATGCGCGCACGCGCGCGAAGGTGCAGCGCGAGATCGACGCGCTCGGCTACCAACCCGACCCTTCCGCGCGCAGCCTGCGCAGCACCCGTGCGTATGCGCTGGGACTGGTCTACGACAACCCGAACGCGCACTACATCATCAACCTGCAACGCGGCGTGCTGTCGGTGTGCCGCAACAGCGGCTTCGGCCTGCAGATCCATCCCTGCGATTCTTCCTCGCCGAAGCTCGCCGACGAGCTGCGCGAGCTAGTGCGCCGCTCGCGTCTGGCCGGGCTGGTGCTGGCGCCACCGATGTCCGAACAGCCGGCGCTGATCCGCGCGCTGAGCGAGGCGAAGATCCCGTTCATCCGGATCATCTCGGCGCGCAAGGATCCGCAGGACGGTTCCCCGTGCGTGTATGTGGACGACCGCGACGCGGCCTACGCGATCACCGAACACCTGATCCAGCTCGGCCATCAGCGCATCGGTTTCCTGTGGGGTGGACGCGACCACCGTTCCAGCCCCGAGCGATACCAGGGCTACGAGGATGCGTTGAAGGATTACGGCATCGCACTGGATCGCAAACTGATCATTCCGGGCGACTACACCTTCGACGACGGCTTCCGCGGTGCGCGCAAGCTGCTGGCGCTGAAGGATCGGCCCAGCGCGATCTTCGGCTCGAACGACGAGATCGCCGCCGGCGTACTGGCGGCCGCCCACTCCGATGGCATCAACGTGCCCTACGAATTGTCGATCGCCGGCTTTGAGGACAGCCCGTTCTCCAAGCAATCATGGCCGGCGCTTACCACTGCCCGCCAGGCCACCGAAGAAATCGCGCGGCACGCGGCACAGCGGCTGATCGGCGACCTGCAGCGCGCAGCCAACGGCGAGCCGGTCAGCAGCACCAACGAAGGCTTCAGCCCGGAGCTGGTGGTGCGCGGCTCGACCGCGCCGCGGCATACCGCGCCACCAGGAGGACGCGGCACCGCCAGCCGGCGCAAGCCGACCGCCTAGCGCAGGGCGGCTCACCGGACCCGACATGTCGGGTCAGCGGACACCTCAGCCCCGCGCAATCAAGCCGATCGCCAGCAGCGCCAGCAGCACGCCGCCGAGATTGAGCCGGCTCAGCCGTTCGCGAAACACCAGCAAGCCGACCAGCGCGCCGAGCGCGACCACGCCGATGTTCATGCTGGCAAACACCAGCGCCGGGTGCTGCGGCAACGCGCGATGACCGCGCAGGTAGAACAAGATGTTGCCGAAGTTCGCCAGCCCAAGCAGCGCACCAGCCAGTGCACTGCGCGCGGTGAAACGGGTGTGGCCGCGCAGGCGACGCCACAGCTGCAGCGCGAACGCGACCAGCAGCGCCAGCGCGAACATCACCTGCAGCGACGCGCCTAGCGGCACGCCGGCTAGCGCCACACGCTTGAACAGGATATCGATCACCCCGAAGCCGACGAACACCAGCAGCGGATACAGCCAGCCGGCGGCGCCGGCATGCGTCGCGCTGTGCCCGCTGCGCCACACCATGCACAGCAGGGCGAGTAGACCGAACGCGATGCCGACGGCCTTGAGCGTGGTGAGCTGTTCGCCGAACAGTACGAACGCCGCCAGCAGCGACATCAGCAACGACAACCGCTGCGCCGCGTCGCTGCGCACGATGCCGGCATGTCGCACCGACGCGGCCAATGCCAGGAAGATCATCGGCAACAGGATGCCCAGACCGATCAAGGCCAGCCACGGCGCGCCCGCTTCGCTCAGCATCGCCAGCGACGGCTGCAGCAGCAACGCGGTGAGCGCACCGGCCACCACGTAGTTCCAGGCAATCGCCTGGCCCACGTCGACGTCGCTACGCCGCGCCAGCTTCAGCAGCACCGATACCAGCACGCTGCAGACGACGCTCAACAACACGTAAATCATGTGCGCAGATTCCTGATAAGCATGAACACCGCCACGACGATGATCGCCAGCGCAAAGATCGCATGCAGTGCGCCACGGGTTTTCGCCAGCCGATGCGCGCCCAGCGCGCCGAGCCAGCCGCCGAGGATGCCGCCGGCGATGAACCCGGCCGCCGCGCGCCAGTCGACCAGGCCGGAGGCGGCGTAGTTGAGCGCGGTGGTGGTGGCGAACGCACCGACCGAAAACAGCGAGGTGCCGATCGCCTCGATGATCACCATGCCGCTGGCGAACATCAGTCCCGGCACGATCAGAAAGCCGCCGCCGATACCGAAGAAGCCGGACAGGCCGCCCGCGCCGAAACCCACCGCACCCAGCCGTGGAAACATCTGCGGCAGCGGGTAACGATCCGTGTCGCCACCGCGGCGGCCGCGCAGCATCAAGGCCGCCACCACCAGCATCAACAGCGCAAACAGCACCAGCAGGCGCTGGCCATCGACCAGCTTGCCGAGGGTCGAACCGACGAACGCGCCGATCACGCCAGTCGCGGCGAAGGTGAACGCTGCCTTCCAGCGCAGATGGCCGGCACGTGCATGCGGGATCAGGTTGGCGAACGCGTTCACCGCCACCGCCACCGCGCTGGTGCCGATCGCCAGGTGCGGATCGCGCACGCCGACCACGTACAGCAGCAGCGGCGTGGCCAGAATCGAACCGCCGCCGCCGATCAACGCCAGCGAAAAGCCGACCAACGAACCGCAGACAATCGCGAGCAGTGCCTGCAAGGTAACCAGATCGTTCATGGATGTTCCCAAGTGAGGGCGCGGTTCAATCGCTGCCGCAGAACTGTTCGAACAGCGTGCTCATCAAGGCTTGCACACGCTCGTCGCTGATCCGGTAATAGATCGTCTGCGCTTCGCGTCGACCGCTTACGACTCCGTCGCGGCGCAGCAGCGATAGATGTTGGGACACCACGCTCTGCGCCAGATCCAGCGACTGCGCCAGCCCTCCCACCGAGCACTCGCCCTGCACCAGCTGGCATAGCAGCAGCAAGCGGTTGTGGCTGGCCATTGCCTTGAGCAGCGCGATCGCCTCGTCGGCATGGCGGTGCATCTTCTGTCCGGCCGACAGGGTTCGGACGAGCTTGCCCGCGCGCGTGCCACGCTTGCTGGTCGCGCTCATCGGTGGCGCCCGTCGGCGGACAGCCGAGAATGAAGCGCCGAGAGGTCGTAGCCGGCCTCGCGGGCGATCCGCAGAATGGCATCGGCCGGACCGTCTGCCTGCAGCGCCCATAGCATGGTCGAGCGCGTGCCAGTGCGGCAGAAAGCCAACACCGGCGCAGGCAACGCGACGAGCGCATCAGCGAAGGTCTGCACCTGCGCATCGGCCAACTGACCGGACACGACCGGGATGTGCCGATAGGCGAGGCCTGCCTGTCGTGCCGCCACTTCCAGCGACGCGCTGGCCGGCTGACCGTCGACCTCACCATCGGGGCGATTGTTGATGATGCTGCGAAAGCCCTGCGCGGCCAGCGTCGCGATGTCGGCGACGTCGATCTGTGCGGCAACGCTCAGTTGGCCGGCAAGCGGATGGATCTGCACGGATGTTCTCCTCGTTATTGAACGCGCGACGGGTTCAGATCGCGTCCAGCGGAATCTTCAGATAGCGCACGCCATTGTCCTCGGCCGGCGGCAGCTTGCCGGCGCGCATGTTCACCTGCACCGCCGGCAGGATCAGTCGCGGTATCGGCAGCGTGGCATCGCGCGCGACGCGCATCGTGACGAACTCTGCCTCACTGATGCCGTCGCGCACGTGGATGTTGTCGCGTCGCTCGGCACCCACCGTGGTTTCATGCGCAAACTGGTCACGGCCGGCGGCCTTGTAGTCGTGGCACAGGAAGATCCGGGTGTCATCCGGCAGCGTAAAGATCTTTCGGATCGAGCGGTACAGCACGCCCGCGTCGCCACCGGGGAAATCGCAGCGCGCCGTGCCGTAGTCGGGCATGAACAGCGTGTCGCCGACGAAAGCCGCGTCACCGATCAGGTGCGTCATGCACGCTGGCGTATGGCCCGGTGTGTGGATGGCCGCCGCCTCGATGCTGCCGATCATGTAGCGTTCGCCGTCGACGAACAGGTGGTCGAACTGGCTGCCGTCGCGCCGGAATCCGTCGCCTGCATTGAGCAGCTTGCCGAAGGTTTCCTGCACCGCACGGATGTGCTCACCGATACCCAGTTTGCCACCGAGCTTTGCCTGCACATACGGTGCCGCCGACAAGTGGTCGGCATGCACATGCGTATCGATCACCCACTCCACGTCGAGCCCTTCGGCTTGCACGAAGGCGATCAAGGCATCGGCCGACTCGCGCCCGGTGCGCCCCGCTGCGGCATCGTAATCGAGCACCGTATCGAGCACCGCTGCCTTCATCGTGGCCGGATCCCACACCACGTAGCTGAAGGTGTTGGTGGGTTCGTGGAAGAACGCTTTCACTGCCGGACGTTGCATGGTCGGTTCCTCGGGATGGCTGCGATCAGGCTTTGGCGACAGGCAGGTGCGTTGCCGATCAAGATACCGCCAAGCATGGTGTCGAGGCAGAGACACCCGATATTGGTGCGTATATTCGAAAATATGAATATAGAAAATCTCGTATCGCCCGCAAGCCTCCCTCGCGGCGTCAACGCACGCGGTGAATGGCTCAGTGCGCTGCGGGCGAGGCACCGAGCAGCTGACCGTTCACCGTGGTGCCGTACAGAGAATTCGGGTCGTCGTGGTACTTCGCACGCGCCTCGCCCAGGTTGCCGGTGTAACGCGGGTCTTGCGGACGTTCGTGCGCATTCATGAACATCGCCACATCCCAGGCGTCCTGATCGCTCAGCATGCCGCCGCGACTAAGCGGCATGTTCGCCTTGATGAAGGCGGCCGCATTGTCCAGCTGATGCATGCCGGCGCCCCAGTTGAACGACTGCGGCCCCCATAGCGGCGGAAACACATTGCGCCCGGCAACCTGCTGGCCCTGCCCGTCATCGCCGTGGCACAGCGCGCAATCCTGCTTGAACACGATGGCGCCGCGCGCGTAATCCGGTGGTTGCGGCGGCTTGAAACCCTGCTTCGGATAACCGGCACCTTTCAGCGCGACGCCGACCGGCGCACCCTTCGCCATCCACCACGCATAGGTTTCCAGTGCCACCATCTCCGCACTGTCCAGCGGCGGCGCCTTGCCGTTCATGCTGAAACGGAAGCAGCCCTGCAGGCGCTCGCCGAAAGTGTTCACGTGGCCGTTCTTTTTGCGGTACTGCGGATACATGCCGTACGCGCCCCACAGCGGCGCCGAGTTGGCCAGCCGGCCCGCATCGAGATGGCAGTTGCTGCAGCTGAGTCCGTTGCCGACATACGCAGGCGCGTGCTGCGGCGTGTCGATGAAGATGTCGCGGCCCTGCCGAATCACGTCGCCGAGCGGGCCATCGGGAATCTGCGCTTCCGTAGGCGGCGTGAACTCCGTCGGCGCGCCGGCCGTGGACTTGCCCGCTGCCGGCGCGTGCATCGCCACGACGGTTGCCGCGGGCGGCGGACTGGCGGCGAGCGGGCCCGCCGGTTTCTGCGTACAGGCACTCAATGCACCCAGCGCGATCGCACCGATCCAGCACACCAGCGTCTTCATGGCGTGACTCCGTTCGCGGCCAGCGGTTGTGCGGCGAACCAGTCGGCCACCGCGCGGATGTCCTGCTCGCTGAGCGCGCCGGACAGATGCTGCATCAGTTGCAGCGGATCGTTGTGCCGCGCACCTCGCTGCCATGCCTTGAGCTGGGCGACGATATACGTCGCCGGCTGCCCGGCCAGCGGCGGGAAATGCGCGCCCACGCCAACCCCGGCGGGGCCATGGCATTGCACGCACGCCGGCACGTTGCTGGCCCAGCGGCCGCGCGTGGCCAGCTCAGCGCCCACGCTGTTGGCGGACGGCAGCGGCATGGACGGTTTCGTCGGCACGGGCGGCAGCGGCAGCTTGCTGTAGTACATCGCCAGTGCCTGACGTTCGTCCTCGCCGAGCGCGGTGGCGGTGGCCTGCATCACCGCACTGGCGCGCGTGCCGCTGGCGAAATCGTCCAGCTGCTTTTGCAGATAGTCCGCATCGAGGCCGGCCAGGCGAGGATTGCCCGCTGCGGCCTGACCGCCGCCATCGTCGCCGTGACAGGCCATGCACGGTGCCGCACCCTTGCCGTTGCCTTGCCGGGTGATCGCCGCCGCATCGGTGGCATGCGCTTCGCCGCCAAGCAGCGCAGCGGCAGCGAGACCGATGACAAACATGGTCCAGCGTGAATCGACGTGTGACATCGTGGCCTTCCTCAATGCGGCGGCTGGAAACCGTACTTGCGATACACCGCCTGCGCGGCGTGACTCTGCATGAACGCCAAGAAGTCCTTCGCGGCCTGTTCGTGCGGTGCATTCCGCATGCGCGCGGCGGTATAAGTCGCGGTGACGTTCTGCGCGTCCGGAATCGCCACAGTCTCGACCGGGAAATGCATGATCTGCTGCTGAAAATACGCTTCGGTCGACCATACCGGCGCCGCGTCCGACTCGCCCTGCAGCACGCGCAGCGGCGACTGCCGATGATGGATGCGGGTGAGGAAGGTACTGCCGTCCTTCACCTTGCTGTCCATGATGGCGTGGTCGAGCGCATCGCCACCGACCTTGCGATAGCTCGCCTCGATCTGCTTGGCGATGCCTTCCCACGCCGGGTTCGGCATGCTTACGCGCACGTCGGCACGACCGAGGTCAGCCAGTCCCTGGATGTGTTTCGGATTGCCCTTCGCCACCAGGATCGCCAGTGGATTGCGCGCGTAGTCATACGTGTCGGCGAACCAGTCGTGCTGCTTCTGCTGCTCCGCAATCGCATCCTTGCCGGACGTATAGATGTCCGGTTTCAACGTGATGCGCAGGTTGCCCATCACCAGCGTGCCGCTCTCGATCTGTTTGGCGAGTATGCCCGGCGGCAGCGTCTCGACGTAGATCCGCTGGTATTGCGGGTGCGTCTGCTTGAACGCTTCCAGCAGATCATGCACCACCATGAACTGGTTGCCGGCGAAGAACACGGTGAGCTGCGGATCGACGATGTCGCCGTGCAGATCGGCGATCGCGTCGAACGGCGGCACGCTGAACTGCATGCCGGCCGGCGGCGGATTCCACGGCGGCAGGAAGTCGGTCTTGTCGGCGGCGCTGGCCATACTGGCGGTGCTGATGGCGACAGCGGCCAGCAGCTGCACGATGGCATGACGCATGGTGATTTTCCCCGGCAACATGAAGATCACAACGGCAGCAGTGCGTAGCCCTTCTGCTGCAGTTCGCTGATCGTAGTCAGTGCGGACAGCGCCAGTGTGACGTGCGAATCGATCCAGTCGTACTGGAAGTCATTTTCGGCCACCGCCTGTCCGCACACTGCCACGTCGACCCCGGCCTTGCGCAGCTGCGCGATCAACGGCAGGTTCGGATTGGCGACGCCGTACTTCTTGCGGTACTGCTCGTCGTTCAACGCGATCGGCGTGGCCGGACCGGAGGCGATCGCCACGAATTTCAGATGATCCAGCGGCACCCCGGCGCTGACGTACAGGTTCACCGTTCGCGCCACCCGCTCCAGCGACGGGCTCACCTCGGTCGGTTTGTCGCCGGCCTTGGTCAGCCCGAACACCACCTTGTAGCTGGCGTTGCGATCGGGCTGGTAGGCCGCCTGCGGCAGCGCGTGGATCCGGCCGGCGCCGGCAATCGTGGGGGTCTGCCAGAAACCGTCGCCGGCGACCGCCGCCGCGGGCAACAGGCTGAGCGCAATCAGCACGGACATGAACGGGCGAATCATGGTGGCCTCGCAAGGCTTCGGCGACGCCGGCTTGGCGTCTGCACATGCTATGTCTGCGCACGCCGATAAGCCAAGGCGGTTTTAATGATTCTGCTGATAAGCACAGCTTATGTAAGACGGGACGGACACGATGGGGATTCGGCCGTGGATGGCGCCGCACCCGCATCGATTGACATCTTGCTGTAACAAACACTGCTTGCCATATATTTGCCTTGACAAATAAACTTAAGGCAATAGAATGCACGGCCATGAACACTCAATCACCCCTCTCCGCCACCGAAAGTCTGGGTGTCATGCTGAGCCTGGTGCGGGCGGAACTCGTCCG
This sequence comes from Rhodanobacter sp., assembly GCA_035566635.1. Classification (GTDB taxonomy): domain Bacteria; phylum Pseudomonadota; class Gammaproteobacteria; order Xanthomonadales; family Rhodanobacteraceae; genus Rhodanobacter. The sequence continues at coordinate 16,953 of DATMQY010000004.1, read as the reverse complement.
CTCGATGGAAGACGAGCTGGCCGCCAGCGGTCTCGACCTGAGCTACACCCAGTTCCTTATCTTGAAAAAACTGGCCAAATTGGGACCGATGTCGGCCAGCAATTTGGCACGCACGGTGGAGCTGGACGGCGGCGCCATGACCCGCCAGCTCGACCAGCTGGAGCGCAAGGATTATCTGCGCCGCTGCCCGCATGAGCAGGATCGGCGCGCGCTGCGGATCGAGCTGACCGAAGCCGGTGCGGCACAGTCGCAACAGCTGACCGACTGCAGCGCGCGTGTGCTGGAAGCGGCCCAGCGGTCGTTGAGCGAGACCGAACGCAACCAGTTGCACGATTACCTCACGCGCGTGCTGCACGCGCTACGCGACAAGAACTGACCCCTATCCCTGGACTTCATCCCATGCGTCTGCATCTACTTGCGGCTGCCACCGCACTGACCCTCGCGCTGGCCGGCTGTGTCAGCAGCGGCGGCGTGCATCCGGACGGCACGCCGATCGACCCCGTCACGCTGAAGGCCGAGCACAGCCTCGCCGGCGTCAACGTGTCGCCCGCCGCGTGGCCGACCACAGACTGGTGGACCGGGCTGGGCGATGCGCAACTCGACGCGCTGATCACCGAAGCGCTGCAGAACAATCCGGGCCTCGGCGTAGCCGACGCGCGCGCGCGCGCAGCGCAGGCCGAAGCGGGCATCGCCGATGCCGCGCGTGGCCCCAGCGTGAACGGCGGCGCCGCGGTCGCCGGTGCCCGCCCCCCGGCCGCGCTGCTTGGCGACAAGGCGCATTTCGCGATGGCCAAGTACGGCTACGCCAGCTTCAAGTGGGACCTCGATCTGTGGGGCGGCAAGCGCGCCGCGTGGGAAGCGGCGGTTGGCCAGGCGCGCGCCACCGAAGTCGATGCTCGCGCCGCGCGCATCGAACTGTCCGGTAATGTCGCCCGCGCCTATGCCCAGCTTGGCTACGCGTTCGCCCAGCAGGATCTGGCCGCCGGCGAACTGAAGCGCGCGGACCAGTCGCGCGAGCTGACCCGCCAGCGCGTCGCCGCCGGCGTCGACAACCAGATCCAGCTCAAGCAGGGCGACGCCGAAGTGGCGACCGCCGAGCAGGACACCGCACTGGCCAAGCGCGCGGTCGAAGCCGCACGCTCGTCACTGGCAGTGCTGCTGGGCAACGGACCGGATCGTGGACTGGAGATCGCCCGGCCGCAGCTGCTGCAGCCGGCCGCACTGGCGGTGCCGATCAACCTGCCGCTGGAGCTGCTCGGCCATCGTGCCGACCTGGTCGCCGCGCGCTGGCGCGTCGAGGCAGCGAGCAAGGACATCAAGGCGGCGAAGACCGAATTCCTGCCGAACATCAGCATCGGCGCGATGGCCGGCGTGATCAGCATGGGCGGCGGCAATCCATTCACCCTGCCGGCGCGGTTCTATCAGTTCGGACCGTCGATCAGCTTGCCGATTTTCGACAGCGGCAAGTTGCGCGCGAACCTGTCTGGCAAGGATGCGCAGTACGACCTCGCCGTGGCGCAGTACAACCAGACCCTGGTTGGCGCGCTGAACCAGGTCGCCGACGAGCTGTCCGCGCTGCAGTCGGTACAGGAACAGCTCGCCGCGCAGCAGCGCGCGCAGGATGCGGCACAGCAGGCCTGGCAGCTGGCGCTACAGCGTTATCAGGCCGGCATCGGCAGTTATCTGGAAGCCCTCGTCGTGCGCCAGCAGCTGCTCGTCGCCAACCGCGGCATGGCGGCGCTGCAGGCGCAGCAGGTCGACCTTTCGGTGCAATTGATTCAGGCCCTCGGCGGCGGCTTCCAGCCGCAGGCCGATGCGCCCGCCCCTTCCCCGTCTTCCACCCCTTCACGTTCCTGAGGCAGCCCCATGTCCAGCCAGACTCCCACCACGGCCGAGAACACGGCCGTCCCATCACCGAACACCACAGCACCAAAGAAGAACTCGCGCGGATTGATGCTGCGCGTGCTCGCCATCGTGGTGTTGCTCGCCATCATCGGCTGGGCGCTGTGGTACTTCCTCGATGGTCGCTGGTACGAAGGTACCGACGACGCCTATGTCAACGGCAACGTGGTGCAGATCACCCCGCAGGTACCCGGCACCGTGGTCAGCATCGGCGCCGATGATGGTGACTTGGTGCATGCCGGCGCCGTGCTGGTGCAGCTCGACCCCAGCGACGCCGACGTGGCACTGGCCGAGGCGAAGGCGAACCTCGCCAACACCGTGCGCAAGGTGCGCGGCCTGTATTCCAGCGTCAACGGTGCGCAAGCCGACGTGGCCGCGCGCAAGACCGCGGTGGACAAGGCCCGTGCCGATTACAGCCGACGCGTCGCGCTGGCCAAGTCCGGCGCGATCTCGGCCGAGGAACTGGCGCATGCCAGCGACGCGCTGACCAGCGCCGAGAGCGGCCTGATCGCCTCTCAGCAAACCTACCAGACCAGCAAGGTGCTGGTCGACGATACCGTGGTCGCTTCGCATCCTGACGTGCAGGTCGCCGCAGCGCGTCTGCGCGCCGCATTCCTCGACGATGCGCGTGCCACCCTGGTCGCACCGGTGGACGGCTATGTGGCCAAACGCTCGGTGCAGGTCGGCCAGCGTGTGCAGCCCGGCGCCGCCCTGATGGCGGTGGTACCGCTGCACGGCGTGTGGGTGGATGCGAACTTCAAGGAGACCCAGCTCACCGGCATGCGCCTTGGGCAGCCGGTGGAGATTGCGTCCGATGTCTACGGCAGCAAGGTGAAGTACAAGGGCAAGGTGCAGAGCCTCGGCGTCGGCACCGGCAGCGCGTTCTCGCTGCTGCCGGCGCAGAACGCCACCGGCAACTGGATCAAGATCGTGCAGCGCATCCCGGTGCGCATCGTGTTCGACGATCCGTCCCAGTTGGACAAGCATCCGCTGCGCCTTGGCATGTCGCTGGCCGTCGACGTCAGTCTGCATGACCAGAGCGGCCCGACGCTGGCGCAGCAATCACCGACCCAGCCAGCCTTCAGCACCGACGTGTACAAGCAGCAGCTGGCCAAGGCCGATGCGGCGATCACGCAGATCGTCCACGCCAACATGGCTGGCGGCAAATAAGCGGCACTTGTCGCACACCCTGCGGGAGCGACTTCAGTCGCGACATACAAAGCTATCGTGGCTGAGGTCGCTCCCACAAAACCTTTATTGACAGATCCCGATGACCACCCAATTCCGCCCGCCCAATCTGGCACTGAGCACGATCGGTCTGTCGCTGGCCACCTTCATGCAGGTACTCGACACCACGATTGCCAACGTGTCGTTGCCGACGATTGCCGGCAATCTCGGCGTCAGCAACAACCAGAGCACCTGGGTGATCACCTCATTCGCGGTGAGCATGGCGATCTCGCTCCCGCTGACCGGCTTTCTCACCCGCCGCTTCGGCGAGGTGAAGCTGTTCGTCTGGTCTACCCTGCTGTTTGCGCTGACCTCGTTCCTGTGCGGCATCTCGCAGAGCATGGGCATGCTGATTGTGTTCCGCGCGCTGCAGGGCGCGGTGGCCGGACCGATGTATCCGATCACGCAAAGCCTGCTGATCAGCATCTATCCACCGGCCAAGCGCGGCATGGCGCTGGCGCTGCTGGCGATGGTGACGGTGGTGGCGCCGATCGCCGGCCCGATCCTGGGCGGTCTGATCACCGACAACTATTCGTGGCCGTGGATCTTCTTCATCAACGTGCCGATCGGCATCTTCGCCAGCATGGTGGTGGCGAACCAGCTGCGCGGAAAGGTCGAGAAAACCGAACGCCCGAAGATCGACTATGTCGGCCTGATTACCTTGATCATCGGCGTCGGTGCGCTGCAGATCGTGCTGGACAAGGGCAACGACGAGGACTGGTTCAACTCAACCTTCATCATCGTCACCAGCATCGTCTCGGCGATCGGTATCGCGATCTTCCTGATCTGGGAACTGACCGACAAGGATCCGATCGTCAATCTCAAGCTGTTCCGTCACCGCAATTTCACTGCCGGCACGATCGCACTGGTGCTCGCCTACGCGGCGTTCTTCGCGATCGGCCTGCTGGTGCCGCTGTGGCTGCAGCGCAACCTCGGCTACACCTCGACCTGGGCCGGTTACGCCACCGCACCGCTCGGCGTGATTCCGGTGCTGCTGACCTTCTTCGTGGGCAAGTACGCCGCGCGCGTCGACCTGCGCCTGCTCGCCTCGGTGGCGTTCATGGTGATGGGCGCGACCTGCTTCATGCGCTCGGACTTCTTCATCGGCATCGACTTCTATCACGTGGCGATGGTGCAGTTGGTCCAAGGGCTGGGCGTGGCACTGTTCTTCATGCCGATCCTGACCATCCTGCTGTCCGATCTGCAGCAGAACGAGATCGCCGCCGGCTCCGGTCTGGCCACGTTCCTGCGCACGCTCGGCGGCAGCTTTTCCGCCTCGCTGACCACGCTGCTGTGGGAGCGTCGCGCGGTGAGTCACCACGAACAACTGGCCGAGCACATCACCGCCTACAGCTCGACCTCGCAGGCAGCGATCAACCAGATCGGCCAGGGCAATCCGCAGGCCGGTGCCAGCGTGATCAACGACATGATCACCCAGCAGGGCTACCAGATCTCGTTCAACGAGGTGTTCCACGCACTGGGTTGGGTCTTCATCGGGCTGGTATTCGTGATCTGGCTCGCCAAGCCGCCGTTCAGCGCGAAAGCCGGCCCTGCCGCCGGCGGACATTGAAGCCGCCGGCGGCGTGGACTAGGGATTGAAAGCCACACCCACCAAGGCCATGGTTTCGCCGCGGTTGGGGTGGTGCAGATTGCCGTTGGAAATGTGCCGGACCTGCACACTGAAACGCTGCCCCTGCCAGCCCAGTGAGCTGACGAACTCGTAAGGCGTACTCAATGCCTGCGTGCGGCCAGTATGGAGGGCCGGCTGGAAACTGAAAAACAATGATCGATACCAGTCACTGGCCTCGCCATAGTGGAGACGCGCCCCACCCGCCAGCAGCCAGATCTGGTCGCGCGTGGTGTAACGGTTGCGGTCGAAATGGGCAAGATCGCGGCCATCGAGCCAACCCAGCGAAACGTCCGGCGACCAGCTGAAGCGACTGTCGCCGAGGCGGTGTTCGTCGAACACGCCTTCGACGAATACGGTATTCGTCGCATAGCTATCCATGTAACTGCGGCCGCCCTGGATTTCCAGCCGGGTGGCAGCGGCGGCGGGAAAGGCCAGCGAGACAAGGGGTAGCGCGAGGAGAACGAGGAATGCAGAGGCAGGTAAACGCATGGGAAGGCCTATAGAGATAGGGACGCGGCTTGTTTGTGTACCCCATAGTTTACTAAACGATGTCGCGCATCGGTGAAGCTGATCTGGTTACGTGGCGGAAACACTATGTTTCGCCATGCGCATGGCCTGCGAAAAGCCCTGGCATCCGCCAGGGCTTTTCGGTCCGTACAGTGAGGCTGTCGGTTTATCGCGCGATGGCTTTCGGTGCGGGGGCCGCTGGTTGCAGATTGGGGCTGTCCAGATCCAGCACGGTCGACTCCAGCAGTACCGCCTGCGGATGCGCCTTGCGCACTGCGGCCGCAAACTGCGCGGTGTCGCCGACCACCACCACCTTGCTGCCGGCGGCGTCCAGATGCTTCGCCGCATACTGCTCGATCTGTTTCGGCGTCACCGCCTGCACCTGCGCAATGTACTTGCCGATCTGGTCCAGCTTCACGCCGTAGATCGCCAGCTTGCCGACCTGCTCGGCGAGACCGGCGGTGGTTTCCAGGCTGTTGCCATAGCTGCCGATCAGGGTCGCCTTGCGCGCGGCCAGTTCGTCGGCGGAAATGCGCGAGCTGCCGAGTCGCGTGAACTCGCCCAACACCAGATCCACCACCTGCGCCGCGGACGGATTCTTGGTCTGCGCCGTGGCCAGCCACAGACCGGTATCACCAAACGGCTGCAGCTGGCTGCCGGCACCGTAGGACAAGCCGCGCTTGATGCGGATCTCCTCGTTCAGGCGCGCCGAATACGAACCGCCGAGCACCGCGTTGGCGACCGTGCCGACGTAGTAGTCGGCATCGTTGCGCGGCGGCGTCGCGTGCGCGGCGACCACACCGGCCTGACCGGCGCCGTGCTGGTCGATCAGCAGGATCGCCGGCACGCGGCTCGCTGCCTTGCCTGCTGGCCGGGCCGGCAGCGGCGTAGTCGGCTTGCGCCAGTCGCCGAAGCTGGTCTGCGCCAGTTGCTGCGCCTGTGCCGGTGTGATGTCGCCGGTGAGGATCAGGATCGCGTTGTCCGGCCGATACAACGCGCCATGCAATTGCTGCACGTCGGCGCGGCTGATCCGCGCGATCGATGCCGGCGTGCCGCTGCGCGAATGGCCGTAGGCGCCGTCGCCGAACACGCCGCGGCTGACCGCCAGCGAAGCCAGTGCGATGGGCCGACTCAGCGACAGGCGCAGGTCGTCGATCGCTTGCGCCTGCGCGCGCTTCAACTCGACCGCGCTGAAATCCGGCTGGCGCACCACCTCGGCGAGCAGGCACAGCGCCTGCGGCAGTTTCGGCGTGGTGACGGTGACGCCCACCGAGCTTTCGTCCCAGCCGGCGGCAGCACTCAACGAACCGCCCAGCGCCTCGACGGCGGCGGCGATCTGCGGCGCGGTCTTGCCGGCAGCGCCCTTGCTCAGCAAGTTCGCGGTGAGATCGGCCAGACCGGCCAGCTGCGGCGGATCCGTCTCGCCGCCACGGCGCAATACCAGCTGCGCGGTGACCAGCGGCAGATCGGCGCGACGCACGCTGATCACTTGCAGCCCGTTCGCCAGCGTCTGCGTGGATGGCGTAGGCACGCTCAGCTGCGGCGCCGGGCCGGGTGCGGGTGGCTCGGCCGGGAAATCAGTGACTGAAGCCGCCGGCAGCGCGCTGCCGGCGACCACCATCGCGATCGTAAAGACGGCCAAACGAAATACTTTCATCGAGTGATTCATTTCGCTGCTCCCTTGCCAACTTCCGGCGCAGCCGTCGGGGGCTGAGGCAGATAATCAATGGTGACGCTGTGCGCGCCGGTGACGTATTTCTGCAGCACCCGATGCACGTCGGCTTCGCTGACTTTCTGCAGCGCGGCCAGATCGGTATTGACGTGCTCCGGATTGCCGTCGATTAGACTCGCCTGGCCCAGCGCGAACGCAACGCCTTGCGCGGTCTGGCGCTGCTTCAGCTCGCCGGTCAGCAGCTGGGTCTTCACCTTGTCGAGTTCGGCAGCCGGAATCGGCTGGGTCGCCAGCCAGATGATCTCCTCGTGCAGCAGCTTCTCCGCCTCGGCCGGCGGGTGATCGCTGGCGAGGATCGCGTAGGCGGTGAACAGACCCGGTCCGACCCGGCCATCGGCATCGGCGCCGATCTGCTGGGCGACCTGATGGCGATACACCAGCGACTGGTACAGCCGCGACGAATCCCCCTGCGACAGCAATGCGGCAGCGACCTGCAACGGGATGCTGTCGACGCTGTCGGAGGCCGGCGGAATCAGCCAGGTGATCGCCACCGCTGGCAACGGCGCGGTCTCGCTGGTGACGGTATAACGCAGATCCTTCTTGCGCTGTGGCTCCTGCGCGGTGACCTGCGGAACCGGCGTGGCCAGTTTCGAAATCCCGCCGAAATACTGGTCAACCCACGCATCGAGCTGCTTCGGATCGAAGTCGCCGGCGACGATCAGGGTGGCGTTGTCCGGCCGGTAAAACGTGTTGTGGAAATCAATCACGTTCTGCAGCGAGGCGGCTTCCAGATCCTCGATGCTGCCGATGGTCGGGCGCTGGTACGGATGCACCGTGTAGGAGTGCGGATCGATCGCGTTGAACAGCTTGCCGTACGGATTGGCCAACACGCTCTGGCGGTACTCCTCCTCCACCACCGCGCGCTCGGACTTGAAGTTCGCCTCGTCCACATTGAGGTTGGACAGCCGCTCGGCCTCGGCCCACAGCAAGGTCTGCAGGTAATTGCTCGGCACGACCTCGAAGTAGTTGGTGACGTCATCGCCGGTCGATGCATTGTTGTTGCCGCCAACATCCTCGGTCAGTCGGTCGAACTGCTCGGCGTGCATGTGCTTGGTGCTCTTGAACATCAAGTGCTCGAACAGATGCGCGAAGCCGGAGCGACCCTGCGGATCGTCCTTGGAGCCGACGTGGTACCACATCTGCACCGACACCGTCGGACTCGCGTGGTTCTCCACACTCAACACCTGCAGGCCGTTCGGCAAGCTGCGCTGGTGGTACTGGATCGGCGGGATGGTCAGTTCGGCGGCGGTCAGCGGCGGCGACAACGTGGTCGCAGCGAACAAGGCGAGTGAAGCCAGCAAAGCGGTCGGACGCAGACGCATGGTCATCCTTCAATCCTTCAGGTGAAAGGCCAACCATAGCAAGTCGACGAAAGCGCTGATGCATGGCTTCCGGGCCATGGCGCAGGTCTTCGGCGCCACCTTGACAAGCAAATTAACCCGGATAGAATCTGCCAAATATTTCACCCGGGTAAAATTAAATGCACCAGCCCAGCCAGCCTACCTGCAGTGCATTCGACCACCAGCGCCTGATCGCCAGCGGCCCATTGGTCGAGGTAGTGCACGCAACGAAGCAGGCGCTGGATGCGGGGGCGCGCGGGCCGTTGCTGATTTTCGACGACCACAGCAGTCGCCAGATCGAGATCGATTTTCGCGGCACGATCGCGCAGGTGCTGGCGCGACTGCCGCAGAGCGAAGCCGCGCCAGAGCCAGCCACGCGCGGCCCCGGCCGGCCGAAGCTGGGGGTGGTGCCGCGCGAGGTCACCCTGCTGCCCCGACATTGGGACTGGTTGTCAGGCCAGCCCGGCGGCGCTTCAGCGGTGTTGCGGCGACTGGTCGAACAGGCCATGCGCAATCATGGTGCAAAGGATCGCGCACGGCTTGCGCTGGAATCGGTCGATCGTTTCATGCTCGCGATGACCGGCGACCTCAGCCAGCACGAAGAAGCGTCGCGCGCGTTTTACCGGCATGAGCGCGAGCGTTTCATCACGCTGACCGAACCGTGGCCGCACGACGTGCGCGATCACCTGCGCCAGCTGGCCGCCACGGCCTGGGACGACATGGCAGCTAGCTGATCGCGACGGCCGACACTTACACCACACCGACACGCTCCATCACGACGCCAGCCTATCAGCGGCGCCCAAGGACTTCCCGATGCAATCATCTTCTCGCGGTTCGCTGTTCGCCAATCACAACTTCACCTTACTGTTCGGCGGCAGCACGATCTCGGCGATCGGCGATCAGTTCACTCTGGTCGCGTTGCCGTGGCTGGTACTGAAGCTCACCGGTGATCCGGCCGCACTCGGCCTGGTGCTCGCCGCGATGGCGTTGCCGCGTGCCACCTTCATGCTCATCGGCGGCGCGGTAGTGGACCGGATATCGCCGCGGCGGGTGCTGCTGGGCGCGCGCGGGATCAACGCTTTGCTGGTCAGCTTGCTCGCCGTGCTGGTGCTGGCTGGGGCGATCCAGATGTGGATGATCTACGCGATCGCGCTGGGCATCGGCTTGTCCACCGCGTTCGCCTATCCGGCGGGTTCAGCAATCCTGCCGCAGCTGATCCAGCCGCAGCAGCTGCAACCGGCCAACGCGCTGTTCATGAGCATGCGCCAGCTGAGCATGATCGTCGGCCCGGCGATCGCCGGACTGCTGATCAGTACCGGTGCGCAGGCTAATCACGGCAACGGCGTAGCCGACTCCTCCGGACTCGGGCTCACCTTCGGCATCGACGCGGTGAGCTTTCTGTTCTCGCTCGGCTCATTAATGCTGATCCGCATCCACAGCGACCATCACCCTAAAGTGCCGGCCGGCAGCGTGCTGGCCAGCGTGGCGAACGGTATCCGCAACATCTGGGCCGATCTGCCGCTACGCGCGTTCATCCTCTACGCCGCCGTGGTGTCCGTGTTTGTCGGCGGCCCGATCCAGGTCGGCCTGCCGGTGCTGGCCGATACCCGGTTGGATCTGGGTGCCGCGTCGCTGGGCATCCTGATGACCGCGAACGGCGGCGGCATGCTGCTAGGCGGTTTCCTTTCCGGCGTCGCGGCTAAACTGGTACGCGGCCGGCTCGGCCTGATGGTGCTGGGCATCGACAGCCTTGCCGGACTGGCTCTGGCGACGATGGCCCTGGTGCACTCGACGCTGGCCGGTGCCGTGCTGCTGGCCAGTGTCGGCGTACTCGCCGGTATCGCCCAGATCGCCATCGTCAGCTGGATCCAGCGCCGCGTGGCGCCGGAAATGATGGGCCGCACCATGAGCGTGCTGATGTTCACCTTCATGGGACTCGGCCCGCTGTCGGCCGCCATCGCCGGCAGCCTGCTGAAAGTGATCTCGCTGGCGACCTTGTTCACCGCGGCGGGCCTGACGCTGACAGCCATTGCCTTGAGTTGCATGACCAACTCGGCGCTGCGCAGCATCGGCGCGGCAAGGGCAGAGGCCGCGCCGACCTGATCGCGATACCGCGTTTAGCAAACTAGCGTGTTGCCGCAGTCGTACGGCGGTGTGCGTTCACAGGTTGATTTAGGCTTGTTGACCGGACCGCCGGCAATGAACGAACAACCACGCAGACAGATCAGGACGCGGTCTGCTGTCCGCCCAGCGCCTTGAGCCGTTTCTTCTCCGCCTTGCGTTCTTTACGCGCGGCCTTGCGGATCTTGCGGTCGTAGTTCCACAGGTAGATCGCGGGCGTGCTGAGCAAGGTCAGCAGCTGGGACACCAGCAGGCCGCCGACGATGGCAATGCCCAGAGGCTGGCGCATTTCCGAGCCGATGCCGAAGCCGATCGCCAGCGGCAGCGCCGCGCCCATCGCGACGAGGGTGGTCATGGTGATCGGGCGGAAACGCACCAGCGCCGCCTCACGGATCGCTTCGGGTGCGGACAGCCCGCGTTCGCGCTCGGCAACGAGCGCGAAGTCGACCATCAGGATCGCGTTTTTCTTGACGATGCCGATCAGCATCAGGATCGCGATGATCGCCATCATCGATATCTGCGTCTGCGTCACCAGCATTGCCAGGAACGCACCGGCGCCGGCGGCAGGCAGGGTGGAAAGAATCGTCAGCGGATGACCGAGGCTCTCGTAGAGAATGCCGAGCACGATGTACATCGCGATGATCGAGCCAAGCAGCAGCACCATGCCATTGGACTGCAACTGCTGCAGACGCTGGTTGGCGCCGGTGTAATCGACCTTGATACCTGCCGGCAGACCGGCTGCATACGCCGCCTGCTCGACCAGCTTGACGCCGCGGTCCTGCGGCACGTCCTTGGCCAGGTTATAGCTGATCGTGGCGGCCTGCAGCTGGTTGTGGTGGCGCACGCGGATCGGGCTGATGTTCGGTTCGATCTTCGCCAGTGCGGACAGCGGAATCATCTGGCCCTGATCGTTGCGCACACGCACGCTCAACAGCGATTGCGGGCTCACGCTCTGTGCCGCGTTGACGCTGAGCACCACCGAGTACTGGTTGATGTCGGAGTAGATCGTCGATACCTGGCTCTGACCGAACGCGTTGTACAGCGCCGAGTCGATCGTGCCGATGCCGACGTGCAGGCGCGCCGCGGCTTCGCGGTCGATACGCATCAACTGCTGCTTGCCGACCTGGTCGAAATTGCTGCCGACGTCGCGGAATTCTTTGATCGCGCGCATCTGCCGCACCACCTTCAGCGCCCACGGCTGCAGGTCGCCGCCGCTGGTGCTGATCAGCTGGAATTCGTACTGGCCGCCTTTGTCGCCGCTGTCGCCACCGCCGAGGAACTGCGCCGCGCTGACCGAGACCTTCACGTCGGGCAGCAGGTCGTAGTGTTTCGAGAGCCGCTCGACCACCTGCTTGATGCCCTCCTTGCGCTGACCCGGCCCGCTGCCGTGCGGCTTCAGGTCGACGAACATCTGCGCGTTGTTGCCGACCGCGCCACCGCCGCCGCCATCACCGCCGAGCATGGTCAGCTGATCGAGCACGGCCGGATCGGCCAGCATGATCTTCGCCACGGCCAGCGTACGTTCGGTCATCTGCTGCGGCGAGATGTTGGCGTCGGAGCGGATGTCGACCTGGAGCTGGCCGGTGTCCTCGTCCGGCATGAAGGTGCCGCCGGCGGTCTTCGCCACCGCAAAGCCGAGCAGGCCGGTGAGTATCAGCAGGGTCAGCGGCTGCCAGCGCATGATCCGGCGGTGATGCATCGCCCAGTCCAGCGCGCGCTCGTAGATGCGCAGCAGGTTGCGGTCGAAGTTTTCCACCGCCTGTTCGATCCGCCCCGGCGGCTTGCGGTTGGCCGGCTCGTGCTCCAGCAGGTAGGCGCACAGCGCGGGGGTGAGCGTGAGCGAGACCAGCGCCGAAATCACCACGGCGGCGGTCAGCGTCACCGAGAACTCGCGCAGCAGCATCACCAGCATGTTGTTGCCGAACAGCAGCGGCGCGAACACCGCCACTAGCGACAGCGTGATCGAGATCACCGTGAAGCCGATCTCGCCGACGCCAGCCAGCGCCGCCTGCATCGGCGGCTCGCCGCGCTCCATATGGCGCACGATGTTCTCGATCACCACGATCGCGTCGTCCACCACGAAACCGATGCACAGCACCAGCGCCACCAGCGACAAGGTATTGAGGGTGTATCCGAGCGTCCACATCACCACGAACGCGCCGGCCAGCGACAGCGGCACACTCAGCGTGGCTATCAGCGTCGGACGCAGCCGGCGCAGGAACACCAGCATCACCAGCACCACCATCGCGATCGAGATCAGCAGCGCCACTTGCACTTCATGCAGCGCCGACTTGGTGGTCTGGGTGAGGTCAAACACCGGCGTCATGCTGATGTTCGACGGCAGCGACGCGCGCAGCTGCGGTAGCTTGGCGCGGATAGCCTCCACCGTGGCCACCGCGTTCGCCTCCGGTCGCTTGGTGATCTGCAGACCGACTGTGCGAGCACTACCCGTCTGCAGCGTGTCGAACCACGCCGCCTGATACTGGTCCTGCTGGCCGCCGTAGACCTTGGCCACGTCGGACAACCGCACCGGCGTACCGTTCTTCACCGAGATCAGCAGGCGGGCGAATTCGGCCGGCTCGTGCAGACCGTCGCTGGCGGTCACCGTCATCTGGGTGCGACCGTCGCTCAGGGTGCCTTGCGGCGAGGTGACGTTGGCCGCGCGCAAGGCATTGGCGACGTCATTGGCGGTAAGCCCCTTGGCCGCCAACGCGTTGTTGTCCAGCTCGATCCGCACCGCATGTGGCGTGCCGCCGAACACCTGTACCTGCGCCACGCCGTCGATCTGCGCCACCGCCGGCTTGAGCAAGGTATCGGCGAGATCGAACAACTGGTCCTGCGGCAAGCCGGTCGAGGTCAGCGTGATGAACAGGATCGGGATCTGCGAGGTGTCGAACTTGAAATACTGCGGCGGCGGCAAGCCAGTCGGCAGGTCGACCGCGGCCGCGTTGATCGCCGCCTGCACGTCGCGCGCAGCGCTGTCGGCGGTGCGGCTCATGGTGAAACGCACCATCACCGAGGCGGAACCCTCGCTGGCGTTGCCGTACATCTCGTCGATGCCGGGGATGCGCCCCAGATGCCGCTCCAGCGGTGCCAGCACGGTGTTGGCCATGGTCTGCGCGCTGGCGCCCGGCTGATTGGCCACCACATACACGCCGGGGAAATCCAGCGACGGCAGCGCGGCGACGCCGAGCAGCAGGTACGCCCACAGCCCGGCCAGCATCAGGCCGAGCGCGAGCAGCGAAGTACCGACCGGACGACGGATCAGGGGGGCGAAAATATTCATGGCGTTTCCGTGGCTGGCCAGTATGACGTCAGACACGGCACGCGCGCACGCGGCGCGCACGATACCGGCGGGGGGAAGGCGAGAGTTCCGTTCATGCCGGCTTTATGCCAGCCGCCGCGCACCGGCGTATGTGCCTGAAGTCCACACCCTGTCGGAAGGCAGGGGTGCGCCGCGTCGGTTGAATACCCGCGGCGCACGCGGTAACGGATCCGGAGGATCACGAAAATCTGCCGATACCGTCATCTGGCAAAGCCGGGATGACGGTATCGGCGACGCCAACTCAGTGCGTAGCGGGGCTGTAACGCAAGGTCAGGAACGCGCTGCGACCGGGCTGGTTGAAGTAGTACACGGTCTCGTAGTGGCGGCCGAACACATTTGCCAGTCGAGCCTCGACCTGCCAGCCCGGTGCAAAGTGATAGCTGGCGCGCAGGTCAGTGGTCGAGTAACCAGCCAGCGGATGCCGGTTGGCCGCGTCGTCGTAGCTGCGACCGGCCGCGTAGACGGTGGCGCCGACGCCGAACTCACCGAAGCGGCGATCCAGATCCACCCGCGCGGTGTGCTCGGGCCGGCGCGGCAGCACGTTGCCGTCGTGCGGGCCGCCGTCCTGGTTCTGCGGCTGCAGCCAGGTCAGGTAACTCTGCAGCTGCCAGTCAGCGAGCTTGACGCCGAGCTGGCCTTCCACGCCCCGGATGCGCGCCTTGCTGACGTTGGACGGGAAGTAGTTGCTGTCCAGCGCAATCAGCTGATCGATACGGGTCTGATAAGCGTTCAACGCCCAGTTCCACACGGACAGCTGCTGGCTCAGGCCCAGCTCGGCGCTACGCGATTTTTCCGGCTTCAGCGCCGGGTTGCCGCTGCCGTACGGGTAGTACAGGTCGTTGAAGGTCGGCGCATGGAACGCACTGCCGTAGCTGGCCGACAGCAGCAGGCCGTGATCGAAGTGATAGCCCCACGCGGCCGCGCCGGTGTCGTGGTTGCCGAACTGGCTGTTGTGGTCGTGCCGCGCCGACAGCTGCACCTCGTTGCGACCGAACGTACCCTGGTACTGCACGTAACCGCCGGTGTCGTTGCGCCGGGTGGCGAGGAAACCGGTGTCGCTGTTGATGCGCTCGCCCTGCCAGTCGACGCCGAGCGTCAGCAGCTGGTTGTCGGCCACGCTGAGGTCGTTCTGCCACGTTGCCTGGTTGCGCCGCGAATAGATGTAGCCGACGAAAGTCTCGTTCTCGTAGTTGTCGTAGCGATCCAGGTTCTGGCCCACGCTCAACGTGGTCTTCCATGCTTCCAGCGGATTGATGCTGAACGCGGAGCCGGCAACCTGCTGCACGGTACGGCTGCGGTTCTGGTAGCTGCCGTCGAAATGGATCTCGCCGAGGCTGCGCAGCCAGTTGCCGGTCAGCTGCGCGCCGTTGTCCCAACGGTAACCGCCATTCGCGCTGAGATTCTCGTTGCTGTAGGCATCACGATCGGGTTCGTCGGTGAAGCAGCCGGCAAACGCTTCGGCAGCGCCGATGCGGCAGGCGTTGATGCCGCGGGTGTGCTGCGCGCCGACGCTGAGGTTGTACCAGGCATGCTGATCACCGCCGGACAGACCGAACTGGCCGCGCAGCAGATTGTTACTGCCGGTGGTGACGCTGAACGAAGGTTGCAGGCCGCCATCGAGCGAGCCGTGGCGAGTGAAGATCTGGATCACCCCGCCGATCGCGTCGGCGCCGTACAGGCTCGAACGCGGACCTCGCACGATTTCGATGCGCTCGATCTGCTCCACCGGCAACTGCTCGAACGCGGGCAATCCGTTGCCGACCGAGCCGATCCGCACGCCGTCGATCAGCACCAGCGTGTGCGAGGAATTGG
Source organism: Rhodanobacter sp. (assembly GCA_035566635.1). Lineage (GTDB taxonomy): Bacteria > Pseudomonadota > Gammaproteobacteria > Xanthomonadales > Rhodanobacteraceae > Rhodanobacter. The sequence continues at coordinate 1,357 of DATMQY010000004.1, read as the reverse complement.
TGCCGCGCATGAACAGCGAGGTCTGCTGGCCGATGCCGCCGGAGTTGGCGAAGCTCACGCCGGGCAGACCGGTCAGCAGATCCTGCACCGACAGCGGCTGCAGCCGCTCGATGTCGGCGCGCGTGATCACGGTGATCGACGACAACGCTTCATCGGCGGTGATCGCGGTGCGTGTGGCGGTGACGATCACCGGTGTCAGCGACGACACGTCGCTCTGGTCGGCCGCGTGGGCGGTCATCATGCAGCTCAGGAGTGCCGTTGCCAGCAAAGTCTTTTTCAATGTCGTTCCTCGGCCGCGCACCCGCGCGCGGCGCCATCGTTCAATGAACTGGCAGCAGGCAACGGGAAGACGGAACGACGGGCAGGCAGGTACGCCACGCGCGTGGTTCGGCCTCGCCCACCGCGAGCCACCAGGAATTGTTCGGGCCGGTCTCCGGGCTCACGAGTGGCATGCGATGACCCGCATGCCCCGAACGGCGCCTTCCCGTGCTGTGCACAGTGGCATTCGCCGTTCGTGGATCTCGCTTACCGTTGCGGGGGCAGCGCCGGCCTTGCAGTGTTGAAGAACACCACGCACCGGCTTCCCGTTTCATCCCTCCGGCGCTGAGCCATCGGAACACCTGAACCGCGCCACTTTAGCTTCGACATGAAGCCGGCGCAATCGAGCCGTTGCGTTAAAAAGTGCGATAGAGGCCTCAGCCCTATTGTTTCAACCATGATCCACGTCTTACAAATTTGTATGGAAATGGGGCACTAAGGAAACAATAATCGCAAAATATTGCCATTCAAAGAGCAGTAATCGTAATTACTTGCTAATAGCCAACAATTCATAAAAATTTTGTTGACGCCAGTATTTACGTCGTTTTATGGTCGGATCACAAGTTGCCTGTTGCCATAAGTATTTAAGGCGGCGGATGTGGCATCTGCACTGACCAGCGCGAGCTATCTGCCTGGCCGACGAAATAATCGACTGCCAGCACGCCTTTATCTTGCTGATTCGTCGCATTGATCGAGTTACGTCACTCGGCCCTCGGGCCTTCAACAATGATGGGGAGAGTCATCTCAAATGAGCAGTCACAACAAAAACCGTAATCCCATGTGGCGCCACACCGCGCTCGCCTTAGCGCTGAGCGTGAGCCTCGGCGGCGTCGCCATGGCACAGTCCACCACGGGCTCCATCTTTGGCCAGGCACCCGCCGCCGCCGGCGAGACCGTTGTCGTCACCAACACGTCCGGTCTGACGCGCGAAGTGCCCGTCGACAGCGCCGGTCGTTTCCAGGTCAGCAGCGTGCCGGTCGGTGTCTACACGGTCTCGTTGAAGAAGGACGGCGCTGTCACCGACACGCGCAAGAACGTG
>DATMQY010000003.1:0-19416 GCA_035566635.1 Rhodanobacter sp. | reverse complement strand
TCAACACAAGACGTCCACACAATTCACCTGCGCACACTGTCAAAGATCGTTCGCTTGCGCCCCGTTTCCGGTTTGCGTCCCAAGACGTTTCGTCCTAGGTGAGCCGCCCATTCTACATCGCTTTTAGTGACCGTCAACACCTGCGAAGAAGAAATTTTTCATCGTGGAGTGTTGCGAAAACCTTCGCGAGAGGGCGTCTCGTCGAAGGGGCGAGAATCATAGCGCCCCGCCGCGTCCGTGTGAAGAGGGTACGTGGACTTTTCTGTCATGGCCGTTGCGCGTAACCACGACGCTACACTTCTCTGACGCATCTACCTACCTGTGACGAGTACCCACGATGAAACGATGGCTTGCACCGATGCTGTTCCTGCTGACCGGCTGCAGCAACGCCGCCCCGATGACGAGCGCAACGCCCGCGGTGCAGTTGCACGGACAACGTTTTTCGGTGGAATTCGCCACTGACCAGGCCAGTCGCGAACACGGTCTGATGATGCGCACCACACTGGCGCCGGATCACAGCATGCTGTTCGTGTTTTCCTATACGGCCCCGCAGGCCTTCTGGATGAAGAACACGCTGATTCCACTCGACATCCTGTATTTCGATACGGATCGACGACTGGTCGCGATGCAGCTGGATGTGCCGCCGTGCAAGGCTGACCCCTGCCCGATCTACCCCGGCAACGCTCCGTCGCGTTATGTGCTGGAACTGTCGGCCGGCACTGCGCATCGCATTGGTGCGCAACTGGGTGATGAATTGAAGATCGAAGGCGACATCGGAACGGTGCGCTGAGCGACTATGCCGGACCTGCCCAGCAGACCGACGTGGTAAGGGATCAGGTCTTCGGGGCGCAGGTTTTCCAACGCGTCCCAGTCATCTTCGAATGGAATGAACTGTTGCATGGATGTTCCTCGAATAGCGCGTCACTAAATCGTGCGCAGGAACATCAGAGCAGACGGCCCGGCCAATGCGCTGGCGAGATCGGGCCGTTTGCAGGCAGGAATCGGCCTTCAGTCGAGTTCGATCATCTCGAAATCGTCCTTGGTCGTGCCGCAATCCGGACAGGTCCAGGTATCGGGCACATCTTCCCAGCGCGTGCCGGCGGCGATGCCTTCATCGGGCACGCCCACGGCTTCATCGTAGATATAGCCGCAGACAACGCACATCCATTTGCGCAAGGCTGTGGTGGTTTCGGTGGAACTCTGGCTCATGGTCGGACTTCTTCGGATCGCTGAGGAATGACACATTCTCGCAACTCGCCCAGCAATACGAAAGCATGCGATACCCCGATCGTCCCCATCCACATTCACGAGGTCATGATTTGAAGACGTTTGCAGCATGCTCAGGCCGTGGCCTGTATGCCATCACCGACGGCCCGCGCGCGGATCTGCTGGAGGTTGTCGCACTGGCGCTGGCCGGTGGCGCACGGCTTCTGCAATACCGCGACAAGAGTGCTGATGCGGCTCGCCGCCACAGCGAGGCGACGGCGCTCAGGCAGTTGTGCCATGCCCACGGCGTCCCGCTGATCATCAACGACGACGTTGCCCTGGCTCAGGCGGTAGCTGCCGATGGTGTGCACCTGGGCAAGAACGATGATGATCTCGGCGCCGCGCGCAGTGTGCTCGGTGGCCACGCGATCATCGGAGTGTCGTGTTACGACTCGTTGCCGCGTGCGCAGGCGGCGGTTCGCGCAGGCGCGAGCTACATCGCCTTCGGCGCGTTCTTTCCCTCGCCGACCAAGCCGCTGGCACCACGAGCCTCGATCGATCTGCTGAGGCAAAGCGCCGCGCTCGGCGTGCCGCGGGTGGCGATCGGTGGGATCACGCCGGACAATGGCGCATTACTGGTTGCAGCCGGCGCGGATTATCTGGCGGCGATCTCTGCGGTTTTTTCGACCGCCGATGTCCGCGCCGCCGCGCAATGTTTCGCCGACATGTATTCCTCCGATCGAGAACAGTCACATTGAGAGCCGTACCATGACCAATCATGAACTCTTCCAGCGCGCCCTGAAACTGATGCCTGGCGGCGTGAACTCGCCGGTGCGCGCGTTCAAGTCGGTCGGCGGCGAACCGTTCTTCACCGCACGCGCGGACGGTGCGTACCTGTGGGACGTCGAGGGTACGCGCTACATCGACTACGTCGGTTCGTGGGGACCGATGATCGTCGGCCACAATCACCCCGCCGTGCGCGAGGCCGTCGAGCGCGCGGTGAAGAGCGGCCTCTCGTTCGGCACGCCCTGCGCGGCCGAAGTGACCATGGCCGAAACGATCACCCGGCTGATCCCGTCCGTCGAAATGGTGCGCATGGTGAACTCCGGCACCGAAGCGACGATGTCGGCGATCCGCCTTGCTCGCGGCGCCACCGGCCGCGCGAAGATCGTAAAGTTCGAGGGTTGCTATCACGGCCACGGCGACAGTTTCCTGGTCAAGGCCGGCTCCGGCGCGCTGACCTTCGGCGTGCCGACCTCGCCTGGCGTGCCGAAAGCGAATGCCGACCTCACGCTGACCCTGCCGTACAACGATATCGACGCGGCGAAGGCATTGTTCGCCGAGCAAGGCCATGACATCGCCGGCCTGATCATCGAACCGGTCGCCGGCAACATGAATTGCATCCCGCCGCTGGACGGCTATCTACAGAGCCTGCGTGAGCTGTGCACGCAGTATGGCGTGCTGCTGATCTTCGACGAAGTGATGACCGGCTTCCGCGTCGCGCTGGGTGGCGCTCAGGCGTACTACGGCGTGACGCCCGACCTGACCACCTTCGGCAAGATCATTGGCGGCGGCATGCCGGTCGGTGCCTACGGTGGCCGGCGCGAGCTGATGGAACAGATTGCCCCGGCCGGCCCGATCTATCAGGCCGGCACGCTGAGCGGCAACCCAGTGGCGATGGCGGCAGGCTTGGCGATGCTCGAACTGATCCAGGCACCCGGCTTCCACGATCGACTCGCCGCACGCACGCGTCTGCTGGCCGACGGCTTCCAGTCGGTGGCCGACGGCGAAGGCGTCGCGTTCAGCACCAATCGCGTCGGCGGCATGTTTGGCCTGTTCTTCTGCGCCGAAAAAGTGGCGAGCTACGCGCAGGCCACCGCGGCAGATGTCGCGCTGTTCAACCGTTTCTTCCGCGGCATGCTGAAGCGCGGCATATATCTGGCGCCCTCGGCGTTCGAAGCCGGCTTCATGTCCAGCGCGCACACCGAACAGGACATCGCCGACACGTTGGAAGCCGCTCGCGGCGCACTGCGCGACGCGAAGGGCTGATTCACCACTGACCCGTGTTGGGCATCGACGCCCACGGCTCACATGGCGGCAAGTGGCCATCCTGCAGTAGCTCGATCGAGATCAGGTCGGGCGAACGCACGAAGGCCATGTGACCATCGCGCGGCGGCCGATGGATGGTGCAGCCCATCGCCTGCAGCCGCGCGCAGGTGGCGTAGATGTCCTCGACGCGGAACGCCAGATGACCGAAGTTGCGCGCCGACCCGTAGTCCTCTTGCGAGCCCCAGTTGTGCGTCAGCTCGATCTCCGCTTCGGGGCTGTCCGCAGCGGACAGGAACACCAGCGTGTACTTGCCTTCGGGAACATCCATCCGGCGCACTTCCCGCAATCCCAGGCCTTCGCAGTAGAACCGTAGCGAAGCATCCAGATCGCGCACGCGAACCATGCTGTGCAGATATTTCATCGTGAGTTTTCCAATCGGGGAATCGGGAACCTAGCCTGGCAGATCTATCTTGCAACGAAAGTCTGCAACGCTGCGTGCAAGCGCGCCAGGCCATCCACCAGTTCGTCATCGCTGATGTTCAGCGGCGGCACCAGCCGCAACACGTCGGGACCGGCCTGCAGCAGCAGCAAGCCGTGGCTTGCGGCGACGTCCAATACCTCGCCAGCGCGGCCCTTGTAGGCATCGGCCAGCACGGCGCCCAGCATCAGACCGCGGCCGCGCACGTCGGTGAACAGGGCGAACTCCGCGCCAAGCCGGGTCAGCGCCGCCCGCAATGCCTCCGACTGGCGCGCGACATTCGCCAGCAGCTCCGGCGAACCCAGCTTACGCAAGGCTACCCTTGCCACCGCCGCGGCCATCGGGTTGCCGCCGAAGGTGGTGCCATGCGCGCCGTATTGCATCACCTCGGCCACTTTCGGCCCGGCCAGCATCGCGCCGATCGGGAAACCGCAACCGAGCGCCTTGGCCAGCGTCACGATGTCCGGCGTCACGCCATCCTGCATGTGCGCGAACAGCGTGCCGGTACGGCCCATGCCGCACTGGATTTCGTCCAGCACCAGCAACGCGTCGTGCGCGTCGCACAGTTCGCGCGCACGCTTGAGGAACTCCGGCGTCGCCGGCAGTACGCCGCCCTCGCCCTGCACCGGCTCCAGCATCACCGCGGCGATGTCGCCCGCGACGAAGGCGGCTTCCAGTGCCGCGACGTCGTTGAAATCGAGATAGCGGAAACCGGCAGGCAGTGGCTCGTAGCCCTCCTGATATTTCGGTTGCGCGGTAGCGGTCACAGTGGCCAGCGTGCGGCCGTGGAACGAACCTCTGAAGGTGATGATGGTGCGCTGGTCCGGCGTGCGGCCTTTTGATGCCGCCCACTTGCGCACCAGCTTGATCGCCGCCTCGTTCGCCTCGGCGCCGGAATTGCACAGGAATACCCGCTCGGCAAATCCCGACGCCGTCACCAGCTCTTCGGCCAGTCGCAGCGGTGGCTCGGTATAGAACACGTTGCTGGCATGCCACAGCTTGTGCGCCTGCGTAGTCAATGCCTCGAGCAGATCCGGATCCTGATGGCCGAGTGCATTCACCGCGATGCCAGCGCCGAAGTCCACGTAATCGCGGCCCTGCGCATCCCATACTCGCGCGCCCTTGCCGTGATCGAGCACCAGCTCGCGTGGTTTGTACACCGGCAGCCAGTAGCGCTTTCCCATCTCCATCAGGGATGCGCTGGATGGCGGTCGTTCGTGCATGTCTTGCTCCAGGCATCGCCTGCAGGCGACACCAACAATGGATGATCCTGATGGGGCGATTCTGGCCACCATCGGCACATGGCCGGAATGGCGCACACCGCGCATCGTAAAACCTGAAGACAGGTTTTGCACGGCTCCGCACGGCGGCGCTGTATACCAGCCAACACGCTGTATCACTCACGTATCACTTCAGCGAAAGCGCGTCGCCACGCCACTTGCTGGCCCGATCATAGGCAACAGAGCGGGTGCCAAACTGTAATGCTGTGACAGTGCCGACCTCGCAGAAAATCACCGAATTCACGCGCAACCCTTGCTGCTGCTGCATTGCCTGCCATTGGCACGGGCATTGCTCTGGCTTCACCTTTGCCAGGGTTGGAAGAAGTCATCGATGAACAGCTCACATGCTTTCGAACGCAGCGAGCTTGTTGCTGTCGCGATAGCTGGTCAGTGAGCACCGTACAAGCCGCCGAATGCGGCGAACGAGGGCGGTAACCCGGCCCCCTGTAGCCGGGCACCACTGGAACCCCCGACCCGTCCCCTGCGGGCCGGGGGATTCCTTTGACAAGGCCTGTGTGAGGCTGACCCCCGGATGCAGCAAACCACACACGCACCATCAGGATTCCCTACATGTTCTGGGTCGCCGGTGGCCCATGGCCATTCGCATCGGCTATTCGCTGCTTGGCAGGGGGCCGATCACCGTCGCGCAGCTCTTCCAATGCCACCTTGTGCTTCTTGCACAGGCGATACACGGTGACCCGCGACACGTTGAGTCGTCGCGCGCATTCGCTGATGTTGAAATGGCTTTCGTGCAGGCAGTTCAGCACCGCTTGGCGCTCAGCCGAAACGCGGGTCAGATCGAGACTCGAACGACTGCCAGGTGTCAGCTGCGTGCCCTGAAGATCCAGATCCGTAGCGCTGATCAGCGTGCCCTCGGCAATCACCGCCGCGCGTTGCACACGATTGAGCAGCTCGCGCACGTTGCCGGGCCACGCAAATTCGCGCATGGCCTGCCGCGCCTGGGTGCTGAAGGCACGGGCGCGGCTGTGATGTCGCAGACGGAACGCATCGAGAAAATGCTGCGCGAGCAATTCGACATCGCCCTCGCGTTCGCGCAGTGCCGGCATGCGCAGGCGCAGCACGTTGAGCCGATAGTACAGATCCTCGCGGAAACGGCCTTGCGCCACGGCCATTTCCAGATCCACGTGCGTGGCGGCCAGCACACGAACATCCAGCTTGATCGGCTGACTGGAACCCACCCGCACCAGCGTGCCCTCCTCCATCAGGCGCAGCAAGCTGGTCTGGGCATCGAGCGGCAGGTCGCCAATTTCGTCAAGGAACACGGTGCCGCCGGCCGCCGCCTCGAAATGCCCGATGCGCCGCACGTTCGCTCCGGTGAAAGCGCCGCGTTCGTGACCGAACAACTCGGACTGCACCAGATTCGACGGCAGCGCACCGCAATTGATCGGCACGAACGGGTGTTCGCAACGCGCCGATAATCCATGCAATGCACGAGCGGCTATTTCCTTGCCGCTGCCGGTTTCGCCGGTAATCAGTACCGGCAACTCCACCGGCGCGTATTTGCGCAAGCTGGCCACGGTGGCACGCATCACCGAACTGACGGCGCCGACGATGCCAGGGATATCCGCTTTTTCGGCCGTCGGCAACCAGCCGCTGCTGATCTTCGTCAGCGTGCCGAGCAGGCGTTTCATGTCGACCGGTACGGTGAAGAAATCGGCACTGTCGCGCCGGATGCGTTCCACCTCCGGCTTGTCCGCGGCGTTCTCTTGCCGAACAAGAACCAGCCACGGTAGCCACGGATGATTGTCCATCAACCGCCTCATGGCATGGACTGCCTGCTCATCGCTGTACCGCAGATCAGCCATCGCCACCACGATATCGCCACGCCGCATGCCCACGCCGTCGTCCAGTCGGGCATCGCCGATGCGTACGTGCCAGCCAGCTTGCGCCAAACAGGAGCACTCCTTCTCCGTCGGCTGACCAAACCAGACCACACAACGTCTGGACGCTCGTTCGCTAGTCATGACACCCCCTTCCCCAAGGTCGCTGACGAAGCACGGGACGCACCTTGACAGGTGTTGAATCCCGGTTCCCTTCGCAGCTGTTTCATACCCCCTGGTTGCTACAAAAACGTGATGTACATCGCACAATATACTCCCGCGCAATAGGGAATAGGCGAGAAACTAGGCATACATCGTTAGCAATAATTTTCGTCAAAACATGCAGTTGGCGCAAAAGCAATCGAACGGGCAATTTTTTCGCAGGAATTTATCGTGCCGCCACCTTGCCTGCCGCCGCGCAACGTCTGCGTCCGGGAGTTTCAGTCCAGAAACAGATCCGGCAGCAGCGGCGCGCCCGGCTGTACGGCATAGCCGTCGAAATCGCTGACCCCGGCCTCGCGCAGAAGGTCTTCATCGATCGCGAAATGGCCGCTGTAGTCGCGCGCCGGGCGAGTCAGGATGAGGTGCGCGGCATCGGCCACGATCTCCGGCTTGCGGCAATACTCGACCTTCACGCCCTCGATCATGCCGATCGCCGCGGTGGCGATCACCGTGCGCGGCCACAACGCGTTCACCGCGATGCCGAGTGAGGCGAACTCCGCGCTCATGCCCAGTACGCACAGGCTCATGCCGTATTTGGCAATCGTATAGGCGGTATGCGGCGCAAACCATTTCGGATCGAGGTTCGGCGGCGGCGACAGCATCAGCACGTGCGGATTGGCCGCCTGCTTCAGATACGGCAGGCAGCTCTGGGTCACCAGAAACGTGCCGCGCGTGTTGACCTGATGCATCAGGTCATAGCGCTTCATCGGCGTATCGGCGGTGCCGGCCAGCCAGATCGCGCTGGCGTTGTTGATCACGATGTCGATGCCGCCGAAATGTTCGGACGCCTGCGCCGCCGCGACGCGCACCTGTTCCTCTTCGCGGATGTCCACCTGCAGCGCCAGCGCCTTGCCGCCGGCCGCCTCGACCGCCTCGGCGGCCGTGTGGATGGTGCCGGGCAACTTCGGATTCGGCACCCCGCTCTTGGCCGCAATCACGATATTGGCGCCGTCACGCGCGGCACGCAGCGCGATCGCCAGGCCGATACCGCGCGAGGCACCGGTGATGAACAAGGTCTTGCCGGCGAGGTTGTTCATGCGCATCACTCCATCGCAAAACCTCAGTCTACGACGTGGACGCGGTTCACGGCTTCTGGAAGCGCGGCAGGATATCGCGCAGCTCGGCCAGCCGTTGCAGCGGATCGTTCAGTTCGAGCATGCGCTGCTGCTCGCTCGCATCCAGCGGTAACAGTTCGGCCAACCGAAAACCCAGCCAGCCGGCATCGTCATAGGCGCTGCGCAGGACATGCCGCCACTGCGGCGCCATCGTCTCGATCAGTCGCTCAAGAATGCTCTGCAACAGGGCGAATTCCACCGGCACCGGCTGCTCCGGCTCGGCCGGCCAGACTTCCACCTCGCCACGCAACAAACCATCGGAACGTATCCGGCTACGCGCGACGCGGAAGCGCGAACCACCCTCGGCCACGATGCCGAGCAGGCCGTCCTCGCCGCGGTGGAAATCGTTGATCCGCGCGATCGTGCCGATCGCCGCCGGAATCGCCGGCGCTCCCGCCTCATGCCCTTCGAGGATCAGACAGACGCCGAAACCGGTGCCGTAGCGCGTGCACTCACGCACCAGATCGAGATAGCGTGGTTCGAAGATGCGCAGTTGCAGCTGTCCGCCCGGAAACAGCACGGAGGCGAGCGGAAACAGCGGCATCTCGATGAGCGGCGACTGAGCGGCCATGCGGCGAGTGTAACCAGTGCCACCGCACCCAGTCAGCGACGATCGACTCAATCCTGCCGCAGACTCTCGACAAACCGTCGCGGCGCCGCCTCGAAACCGCCGTTGGACATGAAGATCACTTGGTCGCCCGGTTGTGTCTGCTCACGCAAGGCGGCGATCAACGCATCCACCGTCGGCGCCGTGGTGCCGCGACCACCGAGTGCCGCAGTGACATGGCCGGCATCCCACGGCAGTTCCGGCCGATGCAGGAACACCACCGCATCGGCGTCGCCCAGTGACGGTGCCAGTGCATCGGCGTGCGCTCCCTGGCGCATCGAATTGGAGCGCGGCTCCAGCGCCACCAGGATGCGTGCATGGCCGACCTTCGCGCGCAACCCGGCCAGGGTGGTGGCGATCGCGGTGGGGTGATGGGCGAAGTCGTCGTAGACGCGTACGCCGTTCACTTCGCCGACCAGTTCCATCCGGCGCTTGACGCTCTCGAACGTGGCGAACGCGGGCAATAACGCATGCGGATCGGCACCTGCGGCAGCGGCGGCGGCCAGCGCAGCCAACGCATTCATCACGCTGTGATGGCCTAGCAGCGACCAGCGCACGTCGCCGATCAGCTCGCCGTCGTGGTGCACGCTGAATGCGGAGCCATCCGCTTCGATCAGCGTGGCCTGCCAGTCGCCGCGGCCGATGCCGAACGTTTCCACCGGCGTCCAGCAACCCATCGCCAGCACGTCGGCGAGCCGCTCGTCGTGCGCGTTGACGATCAGCCGGCCGTTGCCCGGCACCGTGCGCACTAGGTGATGGAACTGGCGCTGGATCGCGGCCACGTCCGGGAAAATATCCGCGTGGTCGTATTCGAGATTGTTGAGGATCGCGATGTGCGGGCGGTAATGCACGAACTTGCTGCGCTTGTCGAAGAACGCGGTGTCGTACTCGTCCGCCTCGATCACGAACGGCTTGCCCTGCCCCAACCGCGCCGACACGCCGAAATTGCCCGGCACGCCGCCGACCAGAAAGCCCGGTGCAAAACCCGTGATTTCCAGCAGATGCGCCAGCAGGCTGGTGGTGGTGGTCTTGCCGTGAGTGCCGGCGACTACCAGTACGTCGCGGTCGGCCAGCAGCGTCTCACCCAGCCATTGCGGGCCGGAAATGTAGCGCAGATGCTGGTCGAGCATGTACTCGACGGCGGGGTTGCCGCGGGTCATCGCATTGCCGACCACGACCAGATCCGGTGCTGGCTGCAGATGTTCGGCCGAGTAGCCGCCCATCAGGCTGATGCCGAGCGCTTCGAGCTGGGTGCTCATCGGCGGATAGACGTTGGCGTCGGAGCCTTCGACCGCGTGGCCCAGCTCGCGCGCCAGCGCGGCGACACCGCCCATGAAGGTGCCGCAGATGCCGAGGATATGCAGACGCATGGTGGGACGGATTCCTTGGATACCCGCTCGAAGTGAGCGGATGCGCTCAGCCGTTCGCTGCCGCCGATTCGTTCTGCAGCGCCTGCTTGACGCGTGCAGTGACTTCGCTCAGCTCGCCGACGCCATCGACGGTCTGCAGCTTGCCGCGTCGTGCGTAGAAATCCGCCACCGGCGCGGTCTGCTCGGCATAGATGGCCAGACGCTTGCGCACGGTGTCGGGGTTGTCGTCGGCGCGGCCTTCGGCCTTGAAGCGGATCTCGCAGCGGCCGATGATGACTTCGCTAGGCACCTTGAGCTTCACTACCGCATCCAGCGGCTGGTCGATTTTCGCCAGCAACTGATCGAGCGCATTGGCCTGGGCCAGGTTGCGCGGGTAACCGTCGAGGATGAAACCGCCCTTCGCGTCGTCCTGGGTCAGCCGGTCTTCCAGCATGCCGAGCAGGATGTCGTCGGAAACCAGCTGGCCGGCGTCCATCACTGCCTTGGCCTTGAGTCCCATCGGAGTACCGGCGGCGACAGCGGCGCGCAGCATGTCGCCGGTCGAGATATGCGGCACACCGAATTCCGTCTTCAGCCGCGCAGCCTGCGTACCTTTGCCCGAGCCGGGCGCACCAAGTAGGACGAGTCGCATAATGCTCCACAAGTTTGACGGGCTGCCGCACACTGCAGCAGCCCGCCAGATTCCCAGAATTGGCTGTCAAATTAGCGGCTGTATCCGGTGCCGTCAAACAGCGCACTTCGTTACCTGTCGCCAAGTGTCTGTTGCCAAAAAGATTTGCCACTGGCCACGACCACCCTGCCACCTGCCTGATTGAGGATCACCATGAGCCCGAGCCGTCGTTCGCCTGTCATCACCGGCAACCTGCTGTACGCCCAGTCCGGCGGCGTCACCGCGGTGATCAATGCCACCGCCGCTGGCGTGATCGAGGCGGCCCGCATCAAGGGCGTGCAGGTGTACGCCGCGCGCAACGGTATTCTCGGCGCGCTGCGCGAGGAGCTGATCGATACGTCGAAGGAATCGGCCGCGGCAATCACTGCGCTGCGCCACACCCCCGGCGGTGCATTCGGTTCATGCCGCTACAAGCTGAAATCGCTGGACGACAGCCGCGCCGAGTACACGCGGCTGATCGATGTGTTCCGCGCGCACGACATCCGCTGGTTCCTCTACAACGGCGGCAACGACTCGGCGGATACCGCGCTGAAGATCTCCCAGCTCGGCAAGGCGATGGGTTACGACATCCGCTGCATCGGTGTGCCGAAGACCGTGGACAACGATCTGGCCGTCACCGACTGCTGTCCGGGGTTCGGCTCGGTGGCGAAGTACACCGCAATCTCCACGCTGGAAGCCAGCCTCGACGTGGCCTCGATGGCCGAGACCTCGACCAAGGTGTTCATCCTCGAAGTGATGGGTCGCCACGCCGGCTGGATTGCGGCGGCATCCGGGCTCGCCGGTGAAGGTGCGGATGCGCCACCGCATCTCATCCTGTTTCCCGAGAACACCTTCGATGAAGCCGCGTTCCTGACCAAGGTGAAGGCCACTGTCGAGCGCGTGGGCTGGTGCACCGTGGTTGCATCTGAAGGCGTGCGCAATGCGGCCGGCCAGTTCCTCGCCGAAGCGGGTACACGCGATGCGTTCGGCCACGCGCAATTGGGTGGCGTGGCGCCGGTGCTGGCGGCGCTGGTGAAGGAGAAGCTCGGCTACAAATATCATTGGGCATTACCGGACTACCTGCAGCGCTCCGCGCGGCATGCTGCGTCGAAGGTCGACGCCGAACAGGCCTATGCGGTGGGCAAGGCCGCGGTCGAGTACGCGCTGGCCGGCATGAACGCGGTAATGCCGGTGATCGTGCGTAGCAGCGACGCGCCGTACCGCTGGAAGGTCGAGCCGGCCGCACTGGCGAAGATCGCCAACCGCGAAAAGAAGATGCCGAAGAGTTTCATCACACGCGATGGTTTCGGCATCACCGCCGCCGCGCGCCGTTACATCGCGCCGCTGATCCGCGGCGAAGCGCCACTGCCCTACGGCAAGGATGGCCTGCCTCGCTACGTGCAATTGAAGAATATGGCGGTGACGAAAAAACTGGCCGCCTTCACGCGCTGAACTGGCGCACCGTACGTCGATTGGCTGAGCATCACCTGAAACTGCCGGCGTGGCATGGGCATTCCGTTCAGCCGCAGTTTCTTACGATCGAAGCCATCCGAGTCAACGGCCGCGCTGTTGCGACCAGGACGCCACGGAGGAAGCCATGATGAAACTCAGCCACCGTCTTCTCATCGCCGCAGCCCTGTTCTGCACCGGCAGCCTGGCGCTGGCCGCGCCTGATCATGACCACGGTCGTGGCGACCATGATCGCGGCCGCCATGGCTACGATCGCCGTTACGACGACGACCGCCGCTGGCATGATCGCGACGACCGTCGCTACGGCTACTACCGCGGTGGCCCGCGTTATTACGGCCATCCGCGCTGGGAACGCGGCCATCGCTTTTACGGCCCGAGCTACGTCGTGCGCGACTACGGCTACTACCGCCTGCGTCCGCCGCCGTACGGCTATCACTGGGTGCGCGCGAACAACGACTATCTGCTGGTGGCCATCGCCACGGGTGTCATCCTGGACATGGCCTTGCGTTGATCCAGCACCAATGCCGATGAACCGAGGGTCATGCATTCGTGCATGGCCCTTTTCTTTTGCGGATGGCGCTGCGCCCATGCGTTGCGCCGCACAACAGCCTGCACCTCAACGTCTGCCTATACTCGCCGGGACCGCCCGTTCCGGACGGCCACTCACAACCCAAGGGGAGGCTCCGATGCTGCAGCAGTATGGCTGGTGGATCGTTCTGGCGTGTGCGGTAGTGGCGGTTTTGTATGGCGCGTTTTCCGCGCGCTGGATCCTGGCGCAATCGCCCGGCAACGAGCGAATGCAGGAAATTGCAGCAGCCATCCAGGAAGGCGCACGCGCCTACCTCAACCGGCAATACACCACCATCGGCATCGTGGGCGTGGTGTTGCTGCTTTTGATCGGATTCTTTCTGAGCTGGCCGACCGCGATCGGCTTCCTGCTCGGCGCGGTGCTGTCCGGGGCGGCCGGTTACATCGGCATGAACGTGTCGGTGCGCGCCAACGTGCGCACCGCCGAAGCGGCGCGACGCGGCTTGAGCGCCGCGATGGACGTGGCGTTCCGTGGCGGCGCGATCACCGGCATGCTGGTGGTCGGGCTGGCTCTGCTCGGCGTAGCCGGCTACTGGCTGGTGCTCAATCGCATGGGCGTGCATGGCGAACCGGCGCTGCACGCGCTGGTAGGCTTCGCGTTCGGTAGCTCGCTGATCTCGATCTTCGCGCGCCTCGGCGGCGGCATCTTCACCAAGGGTGCGGACGTCGGCGCGGATCTGGTCGGCAAGGTCGAGGCCGGCATTCCCGAAGATGATCCGCGCAATCCGGCGGTTATCGCCGACAACGTCGGCGATAACGTCGGCGACTGCGCCGGCATGGCGGCCGACCTGTTCGAGACTTATGCGGTGACCGTGATCGCCACCATGCTGCTGGGCAGCCTGATGGCCAGCGAGGTGGGCGCCAACGCGGTGCTGTATCCGTTGCTGCTGGGCGCGGTGTCGATCATCGCCTCGATCATCGGCACGCTGTTCGTCAAGGTGAAGGAAGGCGGTTCGATCATGGGCGCGCTGTACAAGGGCGTGGTTGTGTCGGCGGTACTGGCCGCGGCGGCGTTCTATCCGATCACCACGCGTCTGATGCCCGACTTCAGCCATGGCGCAATGAACCTGTGGGGCTGCACGCTGATCGGACTGGCGCTGACCGGCGCGATCGTGTGGATCACCGAGTACTACACCGGTACCCAGTACAAGCCGGTGCAGCACATCGCAGCCGCGTCCACCACCGGCCACGGCACCAACATCATCGCCGGCCTCGGCGTCTCGATGAAGTCGACGGCATGGCCGGTGATCGCAGTGTGTGCGGCGATCTGGGCTGCATTCGCGCTGGGTGGCCTGTATGGCATCGCGATCGCGGCGACGGCGATGCTGTCGATGGCCGGCATGATCGTGGCGCTGGATGCCTACGGCCCGATCACCGACAACGCCGGCGGCATCGCCGAGATGGCCGACCTGCCGCCGGAAGTGCGTGGCGTCACCGATCCGCTCGACGCGGTCGGCAACACCACCAAGGCGGTGACCAAGGGTTACGCGATCGGTTCGGCCGCACTGGCCGCACTGGTGCTGTTTGCCGACTACACCCACAACCTCGATGTCGCGACCCAGGCCAAGGCCGCGCTCAGCGGTGTGGCTGCGCAGGCGATGACGTTCGACCTGTCCGACCACATGGTGATCATCGGCCTGTTGATCGGCGGCCTGATCCCGTACCTGTTCGGCGCGATGGCGATGGAGGCGGTTGGTCGTGCGGCGGGCGCGGTGGTGGTCGAGGTACGGCGGCAGTTCCGCGAGATCCCCGGCATCATGCAGGGCACCGCGAAGCCGGAGTACTCGCGCGCGGTGGACATGCTGACCAAGTCGGCGATCCGCGAAATGATCGTGCCGTCCCTGCTGCCGGTTGCCGTACCGATCGTGGTCGGCCTGTTGCTCGGCCCGAAGGCGCTTGGCGGCGTGCTGATCGGCACCATCGTCACCGGCCTGTTCGTGGCGATCTCGATGACCACCGGCGGTGGCGCGTGGGACAACGCGAAGAAGTACATCGAGGATGGCCACCATGGCGGCAAAGGTTCGGAGGCGCACAAGGCTGCGGTTACCGGCGACACCGTCGGCGATCCGTACAAGGACACCGCCGGACCGGCGGTGAATCCGTTGATCAAGATCATCAACATCGTGGCCTTGCTGCTCATCCCTCTGCTCTGACCCAGATCCATTCGGTTGCCGTAACTCACCACGATCGAAACCGCGCGGCACCGACCCCCTCTCCCGCTGGCGGGAGAGGGGGTCGGTGAGGATCAAACCGCACAGGGCTGCAACGAAGCCCCGCCACGTGCGGGGCTTTTCTTTCCGCCCTGACTTTAGTCACAGGCAGCCGCTTCATCGCACAGGTACGCTCGATCGACGACGGATCATGTCCACCAATCCATTCGCACACGAGGAGCACACGATGAAATCGGTTTGGCTGATGCTGGCACTCGGCGTCACACTGACGGGCATGAGCAACGCGAATGCCCGCAACGACAAACCTGCCAAGTCACCCGCGGACTCCGAGGCGAGCGACGATCCGTTCCTTTGGCTGGAGGACATCCGCGGCGCCCGCTCGCTGGACTGGGTGAAGCAGGAGAACGCGGTGACGACGAAGCAGTTCGTCGACAACGCCGAGTTCGTCAAGACCCGCGACAGCATCCTCGAAGTGCTCGATTCGGACGCGCGTATTCCCTACGTCAATCGCATGGGCAGCGATCTGTACAACTTCTGGCGCGACAAGGCGCACCCGCGCGGCATCTGGCGACGCACCACGCTGGCCGAATACCGCAAGGCCGAACCGAAGTGGGAAGTGCTGCTGGATATCGACGCGCTGAACAAGGCCGAAGACAAGCGCTGGGTGTTCAAGGGCGTGGAATGCCTGAAGCCGGCGTTCGAGCGCTGTCTCGTCTCGCTGTCGCCGGACGGTGGCGACGCCGTGACGGTGCGCGAATTCAGCATCCCGCACAAGACCTTCGTCAAAGATGGCTTTGAGCTGCCGGTGGCGAAAAGCCAGGTCGGCTGGATCGACGAGAACCGCATCTACGTCGGCACCGATTTCGGCCCCGGCTCGATGACCGAGTCGAGTTATCCACGTATCGTCAAGGAATGGAAGCGCGGCACGCCGCTGTCGGCGGCCGCCACGGTGTACGAGGGCAAGCCGACCGACTTGTCGGTAAGCGCGTATCACGATCGCACGCCGGGCTACGAACGCGACTTCGTCTCCGTCGCCAAGGATTTCTTCCACAGCGAGATGTACCGGCGCAACGGCGACAAGCTGACCCGCGTCGAGGTGCCGACCGACGCCAGCGCCGACGCCCATCGCGAATGGCTGCTGGTGCAGACCCGTTCGTCGTGGACCGTCGCGGGCACAACCTATCCTTCCGGCGCGCTGCTTGCGGCGAAGTTCGACGACTTCATGGCTGGCAAGCCGCACTTCACGGTGCTGTTCCAGCCGGACGCGCATACCTCGCTGGCCTCGTACAACTGGACGCAGCACCATCTGATTCTCAACCTGATGGATGACGTCAAGAGCCGGCTGGAAGTATTGACGCCGCCGCAGATGGCCACACTCAGCGGCGACTGGAAACGCGAAACGATGCCCGGTGCGCCGGCGATGAGCACGATCAACGTGGTCGACACCGACCCCGACCACAACGACGAATACTGGCTCGATGTCGCCGGCTTCCTCGCTCCGGCGTCGCTCGAACGCGGTGTACTTGGCAGTACGCCGGTAGAGACGATCAAGCAGGAACCTGCGTTCTTCGACGCCGCGAAATTCACGGTCAGCCAGCACTTCGTCACTTCGAAGGACGGCACCCGCGTACCGTATTTCGAGATCGCGCCAAAGGACCTCAAGCTGGACGGCTCCAACCGCACCCTGCTGTACGGCTACGGCGGCTTCGAAGTGTCGCTGCAGCCGCACTACAGTGGCAGTATCGGGCGGGCGTGGCTGGAACGCGGCGGCGTCTACGTGATCGCGAATATCCGTGGCGGCGGCGAGTACGGTCCGCAATGGCACCAGGCTGCGCTGAAGGCGAATCGTCCACGCGCATACGAGGACTTCGCCGCAGTCGCCGAGGATCTGGTCAAACGCGGCGTGACCACCGCAAAACACCTCGGCGCCGAAGGCGGCAGCAACGGCGGCCTGCTGATGGGCAACATGCTGACGGTGTATCCGCAATTGTTCGGCGCGATCGCCTGCGAAGTGCCACTGCTCGACATGAAGCGCTACACCCACTTGTCCGCCGGTGCGTCGTGGATGGCCGAGTACGGCAATCCGGACACCTCCGACTGGAACTTCATCAAGACGTTCTCGCCGTACCAGAACGTGAAGAAAGACGCGCACTATCCACCGGTGCTGTTCTACACCACCACCAGCGATGACCGCGTCGGTCCGGTGCAGGCACGCAAGATGGCCGCGAAGATGCAGGCGATGGGCATCCCGAACGTGTGGTTCTACGAGAATCTCGAAGGCGGTCACGGCGCCGGCGCCGACAACAAGCAGGCCGCGCTGATGCACGCGTTGGCGTATGACTTTCTGTGGGATCAGCTTAAGTAGGAAGTCGCTGCCGTACTACCGAGTACCGCCCGCACGCGCTCGTCCGTGCAGGCGGTCAGTATCACAACGTGGTTCATTGCGACAAACATCACCACTCCGTAGGTGATGCCGCTGGCTATCCAGCGGCACAGCAGGCCGGGTAACCGCGCCAACACAACTTTGCTCCATCGCGTAAATGCCCATTTGTTATTGATGCCAAGGCCATCGGGTTCGCAATGAATTTCGAATCCGGGTTTCTTGTTTTTTCGCATCCAGCACACGGCGCTGATACGGCGAGCACCCACTGGGCCGGCGTAGTGATCGGCTCGCTATGCCATGCACGCGCATCGCGCTTCTCCTGCGTATAGCGCAACGCCAGGCTGCTGACACTTGAATTCTTCAAGGCCGCCCAGGCACCAGCCATAAGCCACGGCGTGGATTGCAGTCCGCAAACAAGCACACAAACGGCATTAGGCGAGCGGTGGTGCCGAACGGCGCGCCCGCATTGACAGCAATCGCCATGCCGGATGGTGGTGATCTGCCGTCGTCACGGGGCCACTTCATACATTTGGCTTTATCGGATTCGCATGAATTGGTCATTGATCGGCTTTATGCCGACGCCTACTTTTCACACAAGGTTTCTCTAACGAAACCTTGACGAATCGACCCCATTCCCTGCTTCGCCTGAACACATCGATCACCTTCCCTGGCCTCAAACGAGGCTTGTTTTCCAGCTTATGGAGTACCCGTCAATGTCGACGACGATGGCGCCCAGCCTCGAGACGCTCCAGCCATCCCGCTTCGAACGTGACAGTCATGCCGCGGGCTTCGTGAGTGAAAATCTACCCGCGCACCGCACCCTTTTCGAACAGTCGCCTGCCCGACCGGTTGTGATGCGCATGGTGCGCGAGCCGTACACGCATGCCGCGACTGCCGGCGCGGACGACGCACAGGCCCTGGCCACGCGCATCCGCTTGCTGATCGCACGCGAAGGCGGTGCCTCGGCGCTGGCGCGGCGCTGCGGTTGCTCCGAAGGCACCGTGCGCAACTGGCGCGATGGCCATAACGATCCCTCCCGCGCGCGCTGCATCACGCTGGCGCGCGCTCTGAATATTTCGCTGCAGTGGCTGGTGACCGGCGAAGGTCCGATGCAACCGGATAGCAACGAACGCCTCGATGATGCATCCGTCGAGTCAACGTCGCCTCCTGTTGCAACCACGGTCAAACCGACCACATCGTCCGCGTCAGGCATCGATGCCCAGCGCCTCGCCGACACGCTGAAATTGCTGCAGTCGTACATATGCCTGGTCGGTGGCTCGTTGAACATCGAGCAACGCGCGGAAGTCGTGGTGGAGCTGTACAGCCTGCTCTGCGACGCTGGCGAACCACAGGGAGTCGATCGCCTCATAGCATTCCACAGCAAGCTCGGCGCCCAACTGCGCAACGGGCGCGCGACCTTGATCTGATCGCATGAACGCCTTCATTCAGGCCGATCGGAAGTCGGCGATTCCTGCGATACATCATGGCCCGCGACCGCCTGGTACCCAGTCACATCGAAAGCCGCATTCGGCCTGGTCACCCGTGACCTGGAGCGCAAGCACGCGCAGAACGCTCTAACTGTTAGCCGACGAAATAATCGACTGCCAGCACGCCTTTGTCTTGCTGTTCGTCGCATTGATCGAGTTACGTCACTCGGCCTCCGGGCCTTCAACAATGATGGGGAGAGTCATCTCAAATGAGCAGTCACAGCAAAAACCGTAATCCCATGTGGCGCCACACCGCGCTCGCCTTAGCGCTGAGCGTGAGCCTCGGCGGCGTCGCCATGGCACAGTCCACCACGGGCTCCATCTTTGGCCAGGCACCCGCCGCCGCCGGCGAAACTGTCGTCGTCACCAACACGTCCGGTCTGACGCGCGAAGTGCCCGTCGACAGCGCCGGTCGTTTCCAGGTCAGCAGCGTGCCGGTCGGTGTCTACACGGTCTCGTTGAAGAAGGACGGCGCTGTCACCGACACGCGCAAGAACGTG
>DATMQY010000002.1:0-9013 GCA_035566635.1 Rhodanobacter sp. | reverse complement strand
GGGCTGGACGTTCGGATAAACCGTCGCGGTGTCGTTGAATCCGTAGAGCAACTGCTGACGTTCGCCCTCGCCCAGCATCGGCAGTTCGCCGACGGCCCGGCCCGGATCGGCCACGATCGCTTGCAGCAGGTTGATGAAATGCCCCGCCATACGCTCGATCGTGCTGGCGTCAAACAAGTCGGTGCTGTATTCGAAATAGCCCTGCAAGCCTTCCTGGGCTTCGGTCAAGGTCAACGTGATGTCGAACTTGGCGGTGGCGATTTCACTGTCCAGCAGTTTCAAGGCCAGGCCCGGCAAGGCCAGTTCGTCCATCGGCGTGTTCTGCAAGACCAGCATCACCTGGAACAGCGGCGAGTAGCTGGCGTGCCGTTCCGGCTGCAAGGTTTCGACCAACTGCTCGAACGGCACGTCCTGGTGTGCGTATGCATCCAGCGTGTGCTGCCGCACTTGCCGCAGCAGGCTATTAAAGTCGAGCGTGAGATCCACCTGTGTGCGCAACACCAGCGTGTTGACGAAGAAGCCGATCAACGGCTCGATCTCGGCACGGTTGCGATTGGCGATCGGTGTACCGATGCAGATGTCGCTTTGACCCGAATAACGCGCGAGAAGCACGTTGAAGGCCGCCGACAACGTCATGAACAGCGTGCTTTGCGCCTGGCGGCCAAGCACCTGCAATCCGGACGCCAGTGCTGCCGGCACCACGAACGGCAACATGGCTCCACTGTGGCTCGGCGATGAGGGCCGCGGTCGGTCTGTAGGCAGCGTCAGCAGGCTCGGGCTGTCGGCCAGCTGCTGTTTCCAATAACTCAGTTGCTGTTCCAGTACATCCCCGCTCAGCCACTGCCGCTGCCACTGGGCAAAGTCGACGTACTGAATCGGCAGTTCGGGCAGCGGCGATGGCAGGCCTTGCATGAAGGCTTGATACAGGGCGGCCACTTCCCGTACCACGATGCCCATCGACCAGCCGTCCGACACGATGTGATGCATCGTCAGGAGCAGCACATGCTCCTTGTCGGCAAGTCGGATCAGGCTGAAGCGGATCAAGGGACCGACTGCAAGATCGAAAGGCTTGCTCGCTTCGTCCTGCAGGTGCACGCGCGTCAGTGCTTCACGTTCCGCGACCGGCAAGCCGCTTAGATCGGCGGTCTCCAGCGCCAACGGCGATGCCGGCGCAATGACTTGCACAGGCGCGTCGTCAACAACGACAAACGAAGTGCGCAGGGCTTCATGACGGCGCACGATCTCGTTGAGCGTGCGAGCCAATGCCGCCACCTCGAGATGTCCGGTCAGGCGCACAGCCGCGGGAATGTTGTAGACCTCGCGCCGGGATTCATATTGGTCGAGGAACCACAGGCGCTGCTGGGCAAACGACAAGGACAACGGCGCATCACGATTTACCAGCCCTAGCGGCGGTGCAGTAATGCTGGCATCGGCCTCGGTCACCTTCAGCATCAACGCTGCAATCGATGGCGCTTCGAATAAGGCACGTAAAGGCAACCCGATCTGCAACGCGCTCTGTACCCGCGACATCACTTGTGTCGCCAGCAGCGAGTGACCGCCTAATACGAAGAAATCATCATGGATGCCAACCTTGTCGACCTTCAGGATCTCCGCCCAGATACCGGCCATGATTTCTTCGGTGGGTGTACGCGGTGCCACATAGCCGATATCGCTACGTGTCATGTCGGGCACCGGCAATGCCTTGCGGTTGATCTTGCCGTTCGACGTCAGGGGCAATTGATCGAGTACAACAAAGTGGGCCGGCACCATGTATTCCGGCAGGCTCTGCAGCAGAATGGCGCGCAGCTGCGCCGCATCGGGCAGACCCTGCCCCTCATGCGGCACCAGATAGGCCACCAGGCGCTTGTCGCCGGGGTTGTCTTCCCGCGCCAGAACTACGGTTTCGCGAAGTTGCGGCACCGCTTGCAATTTGGCTTCGATTTCTCCCAGTTCGATGCGGAAACCGCGAATCTTGACCTGGAAATCGTTGCGGCTCAAAAACTCGATGTTGCCGTCGGGCAGATAGCGCCCGAGGTCGCCGGTTTTGTACAAGCGTGCGTCGGGCTGGCCCGCCGACACGAACGGGTCCGCGATAAATCGTTCCCGTGTCAGGTCGGGAAGATTGAGATAGCCAAGGCCGACGCCGGCGCCGCCGATATAGATCTCGCCGGTGACGCCGATCGGGACCGGTTGCAACTGGCCGTCCAACAGGTAGATGCGGGTGTTACCGATAGGGCGGCCAATCGGAATGCTGCGGCCCGGAACGACTTGCGTGATGTCGTATGTGGCCGCGAACGTGGTGGTTTCAGTCGGCCCATAGCCGTTGATCAGCCGCTTCGGCGGATGGTTCTGCAAGACCTGCCCGATGATGTGCGGATCGAGCGCATCGCCGCCCACGATCAAGGCGCGCAATGAGGAAATCGCGCTACCCAGAGCCTGCGCGTATTGGTTGAACAACCCCACCGTCATCCACATGCCATTGATTTGCTGCTTGCGGATAAGCGTGGCCAGTTTGGCCGGCACCATCAGGTCGTCCTGGCCGACGATGACGATGGCCGCACCGGTTTGCAGAGGCACCCAGATTTCCAGCGTGCTGGCGTCGAAGGCTGGGTTGGCTGCGCAGGCGAATCGGTCTCCCGCCTGTAAATCGAGATAGCCATTGTTGATCGCGAGACGTTCGATCGCGCGATGCGGGATTTGCACGCCCTTGGATTGCCCGGTCGAACCCGAGGTGTACATGATGTAGGCACAGGCCGAGCTGTCGATGGCCGTCACCAGGTCATGTTCGGACTGTTGTACCAGCTCGCTCCGGGTCTCCGTCTGATCAAGCTCTATTCGGCCGACGTTGTCAGGTGCGGCTATGCCGCTGCGCGTGATGATGCAGCGTGCAGCGCAATCATTGAGCATGTGCGCCTGGCGGTCGATGGGAAGCACGGCATCGAGGGGAACATAGGCTGCGCCGGCTTTGACGATGGCAAGCTCGGCAATGATGAGATCGATGCTGCGCGGCAGAGCGATCGCGACGGTATCGCCGTTCCGGACGCCACGCGTGCCCAGCAAATGCGCCAACTGGTTGGCGTGTCGGTTGAGCTGCTCGTAGCTATATCGCTCCTCGCCATCGATGACGGCCATGGCCTCGGGCGTTTGCCGTGCCAAGCGCTCGAAGCGCTGATGAATGCACGGCGCGCCTGGCTCCATCAGCTGGGCTCCGGGCTGGACCTGTGGATGGATCAAGGCAGTATCGTTGAACGCGTAAAGCAGTTGTTGGCGCTCGGCCTCGCCCAGCATCGGTAACTCACCAACGGCACGGCGCGGATCGCTCACGATAGCTTGCAGCAAGTTCGTGAAATGCCCGGCCATGCGTTCGATCGTGGCCGCGTCGAACAAGTCGGTGTTGTATTCGAAGTAGCCCTGCAAGCCATGCTTGTCTTCGGTCAAGGTCAACGTGATGTCGAACTTGGCCGTCGTGCTTTCGCTGTCCAGCAGTTTCATGGACAAACCCGGCAAGGTCAGTTCGTCCATCGGCGTGTTCTGCAAGACCAGCATCGCCTGGAACAGCGGGGTATAGCTGGTATGCCGCTCCGGCTGCAGCGCTTCGACCAGTTGTACGAACGGCACGTCCTGGTGCGCATATGCACCCAGCGTGTGCTGCCGCACTTGCTGCAGCAGAACATGGAAGTCGGCCGTGAGGTCCACCTGCGTGCGCAACACCAGCGTGTTGACGAAAAAGCCGATCAACGGTTCGATCTCGGCACGGTTGCGATTGGCAATCGGTGTACCGATGCAGATATCGCTTTGCCCCGAGTAGCGTGCCAGCAGCACGTTGAAGGCAGCCGACAGCGTCATGAACAACGTGCTTTGCGTCTGGCGACCAAGCGCCTGCAAATCCGCCACCAGTGCTGCCGACACCACAAACGACAACATTGCTCCGTCATGACTCGGTAGCGCCGGCCGTGGCCGATCCGTGGGCAGCATCAGCAGGCTCGGGCTGTCGGCCAGCTGCCGTTTCCAATAACCAAGCTGCTGTTCCAGCACCTCCCCGCTCAGCCAATGCCGCTGCCAATGCGCAAAGTCCGCGTATTGAATTGGCAGCTCGGGCAACGGCGACGGCAGCCCGTGCATAAAGGCCCGATACAAGGCGGCCACTTCCCGCACCACAATCCCCATCGACCAGCCGTCCGACACAATGTGGTGAATGGTCAGGAGCAGCACGTGCTCCTTCTCGGCGAGCCGGATCAGACGGAAGCGGATCAAAGGGCCAGTCGCCAGATCGAATGGCTGGTTCGCTTCGTCTTGCAGGTGCCTGCGCGCCCGTGCCTCGCGTTCCACGGATGGCGGGTGGCTTAGATCGGTGATCTCCAGCGCCAATGGCGATGCCGGCGCAATGACTTGCACGGGCTCATCGTCAACGACCACAAACGAGGTGCGAAGGGCTTCATGGCGACGCACGATTTCATTGAGCGTACGAGCCAGTGCATCCACCTCGAGCTGTCCGCTAAGGCGCACGGCCGCCGGGATGTTGTAGACCTCGCGCCGCGATTCGTATTGATCGAGGAACCACAGGCGCTGCTGGGCAAACGACAAGGACAGCGGTGCATCCCGCAGGATGGGCTGTATCGCCAAGGCCATCGCCTGCCCGCTCGGCGTTGTCGCCGCCGGATCGATCCGCTTCATGCTTTGCATCAGTGACGCTACGGTCGGTGCTTCGAAGATCGCGCTCACCGGCAGTTCGACCCCGAATTCGGCACGTATCCGGGAAGCCAGCTGCGTCGCCAGCAGGGAGTGCCCGCCTAGCTCGAAGAAGTCATCGTCGATGCCCACCGACGGACGGCCGAACAATTCCTGCCAGATATGGACCATCGCTTGTTCGTCGCTGACCGACGTCAAGCCATGCAAATTCGATGACGTACCGGCGGCTGGCACGGCCGGAGCCAAAGCATCACGTCGAGCAAATGATGAGCCCGTGGCGGCAAGCGCATCCGGCAGATCCGGATAGCGGACATCGGTCCAGTAACGTTCTCGCGCAAACGGATAGGTGGGCAGGCTGATCCGGCTGGGACGGCGCGTGCCGCTATCTGCCCCATACAAAACGTTCCAGTCGAAAGTGAAGCCCTTCACCCACAGATCAAGCAACTTGCCGAACTTACCCTTGGCGACCCAGGCCTGGACGGTAAGATTCATGTCCTCGTCATCGGAAAGCATCGACAAGGCACTGCGTTTGGCCTGACCACGATAGACGCCATCGACGTCGACATGACCGGCGGCGAACGCGGTCAACTTGAGCCGCAAGTCGTCGAGCGAATCGACCAGCACCGCCAACCGCTCTTCCATCGCTTCGCGGCCCACTTGCAAGGTGTAAGCCAGGTTGGCCAAGGTCAGCTCGGCGGCAACACGTGTCGGGGCCAGTGCGGTCAACAGCCGTTGCGCTTGTTCTTGCAGTCGATCCTGATCGCGTGCCGACAGCAGCACCATGGCCGGGCCATGGCTCGCTTGCGTTGAGGCCAGATCGGCGTTGAGCGGCGCAATATATTCTTCGATCACCACATGGGCGTTCGCCCCGCCGGCGCCGAACGAGGAAACCCCGGCAATCCTCGGAAGTTCGCGCCGTTGACCATCAGGCCCCAGGACCGGACGCGGCCACGCTGCCAAGCTCTGCTGCACGACAAAGGGCGTGTCGGCAAATTTGATATTCGGATTGAGCGTGCCGGCATGCAGGCTCGGCGCCAAAGTCTGGTGCTTCAGCTGCATCAATACTTTGCTGATGCCGACGAACCCGCTCGCACTTTCGCTGTGGCCGACATTCGACTTGGCCGAGCCGATGGCGCAGAACTGGGTGTCCTGGGTCCAGTTGCGGAACGCCTTGGATAGCCCGGCGATTTCGATCGGGTCGCCCAGATTGCTGCCGGTACCTTGCGCTTCCACATAACTGACCGCACGCGCATCGACGCCTGCGCGCTGCAGGGCATCGCTCACCAGCTGCGCCTGCAGATTCGGGTTGGGCACCATATAGCTGTTTGTCTTGCCGCCCGAATTGACCGCGCTGCCCTTGATCACGCCGTAGATATGGTCACCGTCGGCGACCGCGCGGTGCAGCGGCTTGAGCACGAGGGCTCCTACCGCCTCGCTGTCCACGAAGCCGTCACCGTCAGCGGCAAACGACTTGCATTGGTCGCCACTGGACAGCATCGCCATCGACGACAAGTCAATCAAATGAGCCGGCGAGACGATCAGATTCACGCCGCCCGCAACCGCGACTTCACTGTCGCCGCTACGCAGGCTTTCGATCGCCAGATGCACTGCTGTCAACGAGGACGAGCACGCGGTATCGACCGCCATGCTCGGGCCCTGGAAATTGAACCAGTAGGAAACGCGGTTGGCGATCGACCAGAAACGCACGCCGGTGGCGTAGTTCTCGTTCATCACGCCGACAAACAAGCCGATCTTTCGATTCTGGCACAGGCTTGCTGGCGTGTAGCCGGCATCTTCGATACTGGCGTGCACTTCCTGCATGAACAGCCGCTCTTGCGGACCGATCAGCTGAGCTTCGCGTGGCGTGATATTGAAAAACAGGCGATCAAAGCAATCCACGTCATCCAGCAGGCCTGCCCACTTGGTATAGGTCTTGCCGGGTTGATGCTTTTGCTCGTCGAAGAACCTGCTGTTGTCCCAACGCTCGGGCGGCACTTCCGAAATGCAGTTGCGTCCCGCCGCTAGGTTCTCCCAGAACTGATCCACATCGGCAGCGCCTGGGTAACGACCTGACAGGCCGACGATAGCCACGTCGAAGCGTGGCACGACCGCGGGCGCACTCACTGCGGTGGCTGCCACCATGGGCATGCCGTCGTCCGCCGGAATACGGCTGGAGTGCGGTGCCGATACCTGGGTCACCGTGCGCATCGCGCTGCGCAAGGGCACGGATCGAGCCGCACCGGTCACGGCATTCATGGAAGCTTCGCCGACCGAAGACAGCGGTGCAACGGCAACATCCAGACCTGTCCAGCGCATCAAGGCTCCGGCTTCGATCTGCATGAAATGCTCGACCAGGCTTTCAATGTTTTGATGTTCGAAGAACAAGGTCGTGCTGATGCTGTCGGCACCGAACACATCACGCAAAGCGTTAGTCAGCTCCAGCACGAGAATCGAATCGATGCCGTACTTGTCGAAGTTGACGTTGGCCTTGATGTCATCCACCGGCAGCTTGATGCTCTTGCCGATCAGCTTCTTGAACTGCAGGGTACTTCTCTCACGCAACAGCGCGTGCACCACTATGCCGGCCTGCGCAGCGGGGGCAGACGTCTCCTCGATTTCTCGGCTGTTGACCGGGGTAACGCTTGTCAATTCGTCCATGTCTGAAGTGGTCCGGTCAATGTGGGTTCCGCGCGTCGGTTTGGGATCGAGCAGGCGCATGCTGAATTGCTTGATGCGGACGCAGACAAGGCCTGTCGGGTCGCACACATCGATATCGAGTTTCTGGACCGCATCACCGGCGGACGTACCGGCGCTGTAGCGCACGATGGCCCACATCTGGCTCGCACACGGCGCCAGTACGTCCAACGTCTCCAGCGCAAACGGCAACGCCAGCGCTATCTCGCCCCTCCCTGCCGCAGCCATCTGTAAACCCAACGACGCCTGCAAGGCAGCGTCGAGCAAACTGGGATGCAGCACATAATGGTTGAGCGACGACGCCACCGAAGCCGGCAAGCTGATCTGCGCCAGGACTTGCCCCTGGCCGACAAATACCTCGTCGAGGCCGCGGAAGCCCGGCCCATACCGCAGGCCCTTTTGCTCGAACGCCGCATAGCATTGCTCGGAGCCGAGATGCGCCACGGCGCATTGCTCGCGCAAGGCCGCCAGATCGTGGCAGGCGCCCATGTCGATGGCATCCGCATCACGCACGATGCCTTGGCCGTAAACGGTGACTTCGTCCTCGACGTCACTATAGATTTCGTAACGGATCGCACCGTCCTGCCGCGGATGCAGCGCCAGATGCAAGGCGACTCCCATCGCTCCCGCGACCACCGGTCGCGCCCACACCACTTTGCTCAGCGATAACCCATCGTCCCGATGGGTTGCTTCACGTGCTGCGGCGAGCGCCATCTCGAGTTGCGCCACACCCGGCAGCACGCGCTGGTCTTCCACGCGGTGGTCGGCCAGGAAGAATTCCTCGCCATTGAAGCGACTGCTATATCGCTGGACCGCCAGGTCCGACGTGTTGCGATGTAGCAAGGGATGCAGCATGTCGCCGGCGGTTGGCATGCCTGCGTGCACAGCCATCCCGCTCGAGACCCAATAGCGCTCACGCGCGAACGGATAGCTCGGCAAACTGATGCGGCGTGGCTTGTGGCTGCCGTACAGCGCATTCCAGTCAAGACTGTTCCCTTTCACCCACTGCTCAAGCAGCTTGCCGAACTCGGCCTGCTCGACCCAGGATTGCATCGACTGGGTCAGTTCTTCATCAACTGCGAACCATGTCGTCGCGCCCTTCAGGCGCGTGGCCTGCCCACGATAGAGATCGTCCGAGTCACCGTTATCAGAGAGGAAGCGCGTCAGCTTGTCACGCAAGTCGGCCAGCGAGTCGACTACGAGACCCAGCCGCTCTTCCATCGCTTCACGCCCGACCTGCAGCGTATAAGCCAGATCGACCAGCTGGATCTCTGACTCTGCTTGCGGCGAGCCGGTAAATGCGAGCAGCTGCTGTACCTGCTCACGCAGACGTTCTTCATTGCGTGCCGACAACACCACCACGACCGGGCCATTCGCGACCGGAGCCGTCACCGCCGTTGGGATGTATTCCTCCAGCACCACATGGGCATTCACACCGCCGAAACCAAACGAACTCACGCCGGCACGACGCGGCAAGGCTTGACCGTGTGCATCGCGTACCGCCGTCCATTCGCGTGCTTCCTGCACCACGTAGAAGGGACTGTCGTTCAAGTCGATATACGGATTGAGGCTGTCGCTGTGCAGGCTTTTTACCAGCGTCTTGTGCTTCATCTGCAGCAAGACCTTGATC
>DATMQY010000001.1:0-45223 GCA_035566635.1 Rhodanobacter sp. | reverse complement strand
GCGTACCGCCGTCCATTCGCGTGCTTCCTGCACCACGTAGAAGGGACTGTCGTTCAAGTCGATATACGGATTGAGGCTGTCGCTGTGCAGGCTTTTTACCAGCGTCTTGTGCTTCATCTGCAGCAAGACCTTGATCACGCCCGCCACACCGGCGGCCAATTCCAAATGGCCAATATTGGTCTTGACTGAGCCCAATCCGCAGTGCTGATCGGTTACGTTGCTTTCGCCAGTGGCGGCGTACAGCTCTTTGAACGCCGCCTTCAGGCCATTGATCTCGACCGGATCACCCAGCGGGGTGCCGGTACCATGCGCTTCGATATAGGTCACGCTGCGCGGATCGATACCTGCATGCTGGTGGGCCTGCCGGATCACTGCTGCTTGCGCCTTCGGATTGGGCGCGGTCAACGAATTGGCACGACCGCCGTGGTTCTCCGCGGTGCCGCGCACCAGGCCATAGATATGGTCACCGTCGCGCTCGGCGTCGGACAACTTCTTCAACACCAGCATGGCGACGCCTTCGCCGCGCACGTAGCCGTTGGCTTCGCTGGAGAAAGTCTTGCAGCGGCCGTCCTCGCTCAGCATGCCGGCCTTGTTGAAGCTGATATGCAGCTCCGGGTTGACGATGGTATTCACGCCACCGGCAATCGCCATACCGCAGTCGCCACGCTCGACTGCCAATATCGCTCGCCGCAGCGCCACCAGCGAACTGGAGCAAGCGGTTTCCACCGGCTCGCTCGGGCCGTGGAAGTTGAGGAAGTAACTCATCCGGTTAGGCCCCACCGAGGCCACCGCGCCGGTCGAGGAATAACCTTCAATAGCCATCCGGGCACGACTGATCAAGGCGCTATAGCCACTCGCCATGGTGCCGACATAGATTGCCGTATCGCTACCCGAGAGTGCTGGGCCTGCATAGCCGGCATCTTCCAGTGCCTTCCAGACGTGCAGCATCATCAAGCGTTGCTGCGGATCCATCAGCTCGGCTTCCTTCGGCGAGATGCCGAAGAACATCGGATCGAATTCATCGACCCCATCGATAAAGCCACCCCAGGTGATCTTGGCCCTGTCCTCCGCGCGCGCGCGGTCGCCATGCCATGCCCGCCAGTCTTGCCGTTCGGGTGGAATCTCGGTGATGCAATCCTTGCCGTCGAGCAGGTTTCGCCAGAAGGCCTCGATGTCGCGCGCCTGTGGAAACTGACCACTCATGCCGATGATGGCGATGGGTTCGTCAACAAGCTGGCTGCGGCTGGCGACAGGCGCCGTTATGGCAGCGCTGAAACGGCTGCGACTATGTGAGCGAATACGCTCGAACGCTGGCGTGGGTGCCGCAACGGCAGCTACCACCGGCGCTGCCACCGTGTTGTTTGCCGTCGCAAATCGCGGCGCCAAGGCCGCGTGATGTTCGCGCGCGAGATAGTCAGCGAGGCCATCGAGTGTCGAATACTCGAAGAAGATGGTCGGCTTCAGTTCGAGCCGGTATTGCTGATTCAGTGCGTTGCCGAACTCGGTCAACGAGATCGAATCGAAGCCGTACTCGCTCAAGGCCGTTTCGCCGTCGATGTCCTCCGGCTTGACCTTGATCAGCGATGACACCATGCCGACCAGCGTCCGCTTCACCTTCTCTGGTAAGGCCTGATCTTGTGAAATGTGTTCTTGTGGGCCGTTCAGCGGCAGCGCACGATTGTTCACACCACCATCGCTGGCCGCCGCAGGCGGCAACGCTGCGGCTGTCTCTCGTGGAATGCCCATCACCACCTGGCGAATGCGTGTCGCATCGCCCGCCACCACCAGCAACTGGTTCGATCCACTCGCCAGCGCCTGCCGCAAAGCCAGCACACCGCTATCGGTGGCCAGGGCGTGCATGCCCAGCTGCTGGATCAACATCGTGCGCGTGGCCGCATCTACTTGCATACCGCCTTCGTCCCACAGCGGCCAGTTCACCGAGAGCGTGCGTCCGTGACGCTGGCCTTGGGCCACCAGCTCGGCCCGATGGTGCGCAAACGCATCCATAAAGGCGTTCGCCGCCGCGTAGTCAGCCTGGCCGACGTTGCCCATGGCCCCGGCAATCGACGAGAAGCAGATAAAGCAGTCGAGCGCCATGTCGCGGCTCGCCTGATCGAGGTTCAGCGTACCGGCCACTTTGGCGCTGAACACCTCGTGCAATTGCTGAGGGGTCTTCTTGGCGATAAAGCTATCGCGCACCACACCAGCACTATGAATGATGCCATCGAGGCTTTCGAACTCTTCCGGAATGCTTTGCACCAGTTGCGTCAAGGCAATCGCATTGGCGACGTCGACCGCGTGGTAACGCACTACCGCGCCCAGGGTTTCCAGTTGGCGAATATGGGCCTGAATGCCTTCGTTCAACGGCGAGCGGCCGGTCAGGATCAGCACCACGTTGCGGGCCTGACGCGCAATCTCGTGGGCGAAGATCAAGCCCAAGCCACCGGCGCCGCCGGTGATCAGGTACACACCATGGGCTTTCCAGGGCGAAGCAGCATCGGGCGAAGACGACCGCTCGGCCCAGCCACCGATCTGTCGCTCGCCGTTAACGTAGCGCACTTGCTGCACATCACCGCTGCGGTTTTGCAACAGCGCCTGCATCACGTCCTGTCCGGCTTCGACACTGATCACCTGGCCGACGATGCGCGGATTTTCCAGCTGCGCCGTGCGCAGCATGCCGCCCAGTCCAGCCATGATCTGTCCGGCGCCTTGGCTCGGCACCACGACCTGGATCAGGTGTTTACCGCTTTGGCTGCCTAGCGACTGGATTTGTTCCAGCAGCACGCCAGCCGCGGCTTCAAAGTGCTGGGCAAGATTGTCGCCGCTGGCTGGCGCCAGGCAGATGGCGTTGGGCAGGCGTTGCTCCAGATCAACGGCATCCACTCCGCACAACAACACAACATGGTGTGCAAATGCATCGCCAGTCGCCGCCAACGCCGGCTGCACCGTCCATGTCGGATGTAACAACAGCGTCTGGACTGGTTTGCTATGGGCAGCACTTGCCGTCAACGGCCTCAGGCTGAACTGCTTGAAGCGCACGCACACCGCACCGTGTTCATCGCAGAGATCGATGTCGAGTCGCTGTACTGCATCGCTCGCTTTGCTGCCAGCACTGGATCGTACGAGCGCCCACATGGCAGCGGTGCATGGTGCCCATGCTTCCAGCGCACCTAATGCAAAGGGCAGCATCACCTTGCCCGCTTCCTGCAGGCCCAGCGTCGCTTGCAGGGCCGCATCCAGCAGACTGGGGTGAAGCACGTAGCCATCCGTCGGCGCCGACACAGGCAGGGTAATCCGCGCCAGGACTTGCTTCGACCCGATAAAGAGTTCGTTCAGGCCCTGGAATCCCGGCCCATAGTGCAAGCCCATCTGTTCGAACAAGGCGTAGCACTGCGTTGCACTCAGATGCGAATCGGCGCATTCCTGGCGCAAGCTGGCAAGGTCATGCGTCACCGCGACAACTGACTCTGCATTTACCACCGCCATCGCCGAGCCTTGGCTATACGCTACGGTTTCGCCACCGTCGCCTTCGCTATAGATCTCGAAACCGATGTCACCGGATTCTTCCGGATAAAGCGCGATATGCAGTGTGAGTCCGTCCGCACCCACCACGATGGGCCGCACCCACACCACGTCGTTCAATGCGATAGGAGCCGTTTCGCCAATCACCTCGCTGATCGCGCGGCGTGCCATCTCCAGTTGCGCTACGCCCGGTAGTACGTGGGCGTCTTGCACCACGTGGTCGGTCAGGAAGAATTCGCTGCCGCTCAAATGAGTGCTGAAGCGCAAGCCGGCAACGTCCGACGTGTTCCGGTGTAGCAGCGGATGCAAAGCCGCACCGGCCCCGGATGAAATCACCGACTGTACTGGGCCGGTCTGTATCCAATAGCGCTCGCGGGCAAACGGATACGTGGGCAGGCTGATACGGCGTGGACGCTCGGAGCCGTACAGGCGCTGCCAGTCGAACGCCAGGCCTTTCACCCACAAATCAAGCAGCTTGCCGAACTTGCCCTTGGCGATCCACGCCTCAACGATGGTGGCCATGTCGTCGTCGCCGGCCAGTGCCGCCAAAGCATCTTTGTTGCGTTTGACCTGACCGCGGTACAGATCTTCGATGACGGTTTCGCCCGCTATATAGACACTCAGTTTTTCACGCAGCTCATCCAGCGAATTCACCACCAGCGCCAGTCGTTCTTCCATCGCTTCACGGCCGACTTGCAGGGTGTAGGCTAGGTCAGCGAGAGCCATATCTGGGTTTGCTGCGATGGCCGCAAGCAATCGTTGCACTTGTTCGCGCAACCGGTCTTCGTGACGTGCCGAGAGCACGATCAATGCCGGTCCGTTTGCAGCTTGCGATACGACGGGTGCGACGTATTCCTCGATCACCACATGTGCATTCGCACCTCCAGCGCCGAACGAGGAGATACCGGCGATCCGCGGTCCTTCCCGCTTCACGCCACCTACCTCCAGCATCGGCCGTGGCCACGTGGCGAGTTCCTGCTGCACCACGAACGGTGTGCCACCGAAATCGATGTTCGGATTCAGCACGCTCGAATGCAGGCTGGGTACCAGTTGCTGATGTTTCAGTTGCAATAGCACCTTGGTCACGCCAGCAATACCTGCTGCGCTCTCGCAATGGCCGATGTTCGACTTGGCCGAACCGATCGCGCAGAACTGCGTGTCCTGGGTCCAGTTCCGGAACGCCTTGGACAGCCCGGCAATCTCAATCGGATCGCCCAAGCTGGTGCCGGTGCCATGCGCTTCGATATAGCTCACCGCGCGTGCATCGATCCCGCCTTCACGCAAGGCCCGCTCAATCACCTTGGCCTGCGCGTTGGGGTTGGGCACGGTGTAGCCGTTGGTCTTGCCACCGTGATTGATCGCGGTGGCCTTGATCACGCCGTAGATGTGATCGCCATCGGCTTTCGCCTGTGCCAACGGTTTGAGCAGAACGGCACCGACACCTTCACCCGGCACATAGCCTTCGCCGCCTTCACCAAAACTCTCGCAACGGCCCTTGCCGGAAATGAACTTGCCCTGCGCCAACATCAGGTATTTATTGGGGTGCACCGACACGTTCACGCCGCCCGCGACCGCCACCGTGCAACCACCGCGTTGCAGGCTTTGGCAAGCCAGGTGGATCGCCGTCAGCGACGACGAGCACATGGTGTCCAACGCCATGCTGGGGCCGTTGAAGTTGCAGAAATACGAAATACGATTCGCGACCGACGCTGCGCTATTGAGCATCGCCAGGTTGTTTCCCCTGGCCTGCTCTTGCGCGCCGTACAGTTGATACTCCTCGTACATCACACCGACGAAGACGCCGACGCTGCCTTCCTGTCCCGCACCGGCATGTTGAGTGACGCTCTCCCTGGTGTAGCCGGCATCTTCCAGCGTGGCGTGTACACACTCCAGAAACAGCCGTTCCTGTGGGTCCATCAACTCCGCTTCGCGCGGTGAGATGTTGAAGAACAACGGGTCGAACAGATCGACGCCATCGATGAAGCCGCCCCATTTGCTATAGGTCTTGCCGGCCTTGTTGCGATCTTCGTCGTAGTAGAGCTTGTAGTCCCAGCGTTCGGATGGAATCTCGGTGATGCTGTCTTTGCCCTGGCTCAGGTTGGCCCAGAACTGCTCGAGATTGCCAGCCTGCGGATAGCGTCCGGCCACGCCGATGATGGCGATCTCGCCGACATCCCCGCTGGCTGCCATTGAATTGACGTGCGCGACATCGCCGGATGATCTGGCCCCACCCTGGAAATTTTCCTGCCGCAGGCCAAAGCGGGGGCGACGGCTTGCTACGGCAGCTGTGGCCGGCGCGACTTCCTCGCGCAGCGATGGCGCTACCGGTGCGTCGTGCAGTGCTTCATCGAGCACTTCACTCAGGCGGGCACGATGATTCTGCAGAAAGTGGCCGGCCAGCGCGGCAATCGTCTGATATTCGAAAAGCAGGGTCTTGGAGAGCGAGCCGAACACTTGCTCCAGGGCTCGAGTCAAGTCCATCACCAGGATGGAGTCGATACCGTAGGCCTCCATCTGCACCCGCGCATCGATGCTATGGGCAGGACGCTTGAGCGTGCTCGACAATAGCCGAACGAAATAACGGATGGCTTTTTCCTGCAGCTCGTCAGAAGGCGCATTCGCCGCCGTACTCTCGGACTTGAGCGCCACAGCAACTGGTTTCGCTAGCGTAGATAAACCGGACTTGAAACGGCGTATCGCCCCTTCGGCCACCAGCACCTGCGGCAGGCCGCTCGACAAAGCCTGCGCCAAAGCCGTGCAACCGCTGGCACTGCGCAGAGGAATCAAACCGGTCTGCTGGGTCATGCTCTGACGTGTAGCGGCATCGACTTGCATGCCGCCCTCTTCCCACAACGGCCAGTTCACCGACAGCGTGCGTCCATGACGCTGCCCTTGCGCCACCCGTTCAGTACGTTGATGGGCGAACGCATCCATGAAGGCGTTCGCCGCCGCGTAGTCGGCCTGGCCGACATTGCCAAGCGCGCCCGACGTCGACGAGAAGCAGATAAAGCTATCGAGTGCCAACTCGCGACTGGCTTCGTCGAGATGCAAGGTGCCGGCCACTTTGGCATGCAGCACCTCGTGCAATTCTTCGCGGGTCTTCTTGATGATGAAGCTGTCGCGCAAGACACCCGCACTGTGAATGATGCCGTGCAGGCCACCGAAGCTTTCGGTCACGCCTCGCACGCATTGCATCACCGCATCGCGATCACCCACGTCGAGTTGGCGGTATTGCACCGTGGCGCCCAATGCCTCGAGTTCGCTGAGCTTGGCTTGCATCGCTGCTGTCAGCGGCGAGCGTCCGGTCAGAATCAGCGTTACGCCCTTGGCCTGACGTGCAATGTCGCGCGCGAAAATCAGGCCGAGGCCGCCGGCGCCACCGGTGATCAGATACACGCCCTGCGCTTTCCATGGCGATACGGCATCCGGCGATGGCTGCCGTTCGACCCAGCCACCAACTTGGCGTACACCAGCGACGTAACGGATTTGTGTCGCCAGGCTGTCGCGATTTTCCGCCAGCGCCTGTGCGACGTTCTGCCCGGACTCAACGCCGATCACCTGGCCAACGATGTGCGGATTTTCCAGCTGCGCCGTGCGCAACATGCCACCCAATCCGGCCATGGTCTGGCCGATGCCTTGGGTCGGCACCACCAGCTGGATCAAGTGTTGCCCCGGCTGACTGCTCAGCGACTGGATGTGTTCCAGCAAGATCACAGCCGCCGATTCATAGCACGACACCAGCGGGTCACGCACATCGATGTCAATACACAATGCGTCAGGTAATCTCGACCGTAGCTCAGGCAAAGCGAGGCGAAAGTTTTCCGAGTCGCCACACAGCAATACCACGTGTTGCGCATAGCGTGGCGCACCGACGCTGAGCACCGGTTGCGCTGCCCAATCGAGGTGCAGCAACGCCGTCCGTGCCGGCTCGTCGGATCCCGCATGTGTCGTTGCGCGTGCGCAAAACTCACCGAGGCGTACGCAGACTGATCCGTTTTCGTTGCACAGGTCGATATCGAATTTCTGCAGCACATCGTCTGCAGCATGACCGGCACTGCGGCGTATCACGGCCCACATGTTGTCAGTGCAGGGAGCCAGCACCTCCAGTGATCCCAGCGCGAAAGGCAGCATCAGCGCAGCCTCGCCCAGTCCGCTGGCACTATCGGCTTGAAAAGCTATCGCCGCCTGCAGCGCCGCATCGAGCACACTGGGATGAAGGACATAGCTTTCCTGCAACGCTTTCAGCGCATCGGGCAGCGCGATCCACGCCAAGGCCAGCCCCTCCCCGACGAACAGCTCGCTCAGGCCACGATGGCCTGGCCCATAGTTCAGGCCCATCCGGTCAAACGCGGCATAGCATGCCTCTGCGCTGATCGGCGAGGGCGCGCATTGCTGGCGCATCGCGGCAAGGTCGTGCGGCACTGCTGCACGCGACTCCGCATCCGCGACGGCCAGCACCGAACCTTGGCTATACACCACGCCTTCGTCGCCGCCGGCACCGTCGTAAATTTCGAAACTGAATTCGCCGTTGCCTTCCGGGAACAGCGCTATGTGCAGGTCTTTTGGCTCAGACCCCACCACGACAGGCCGCAGCCATACGACATCTTTCAAGCGGTGTGGACCGCTGCGGGCAACCGCGTAATCTGCTGCACAACGGGCAATTTCCAGCTGTGCCGCACCCGGCAAGGTGCGCTCACCCAGCACAATGTGGTCGGCAAGAAAGAATTCGCTTCCGTTAAAGCAGCTGCTGAAGCGCAGCCCAGCGGAATTCGACGTATTGCGATGCACGAGCGGATGGATGGCCGCCTGCGACGAAGCCGATGTCGTTGACGGCTTTGCCTCAACCCAATGTTTCTCTTTGACGAATGGATAGGTCGGGAGTGCGAGGCGTCGGCGTTTGCCAGCTTCATGCAAAACCGCCCAATCAAGCGCATGCCCTTCGATCCACTTGCCTGCCAGCACATGAAGGTCTCCGCTGGCTAGCAGCGAGGTCAACGAGCCATCGCGCTCCGTCTCGTCTCCGGCGCGTGCCAACACTTCGGGTGAAAGCTGACCGCTAAAGACATCGCCGGATGGGGACGATTGCGCCAACCAGTTTTCCAGCCTCGTCTGTAGCGCGTCGAAGGAGTCGACCACCAACGCCAGGCGCGCCGCCATCGCCTGCCGCCCCACTTGCAGCGTATAGGCCAGATCCGCCAAACCGGCCCGGCGAAGGTCGGGTGACGCCAATGCGGCAAGCAGTTGCTGCGCGCGTTGGCGTAGCACCGGCTCGGTCTTGGCCGACAACAGGATGAGCATAGACGGCTCGGACGAAGCTCCAGTTGCCTCGCCCTCCGGCTCGACATATTCCTCGACCACAACGTGGGAATTCACGCCACCGAAGCCGAAAGAGCTGATGCCCGCGCGACGAGGGATAGCCTGTCCGTTGTCATCGGCCAAGGCGGGCCACGACCGCGCCGTGTCGATAATAAAGAACGGACTGCCATCCAGCGTGATACGCGGATTGAGCTTCTGGTAGTGCACCAGCGGCGGAAAGGCTTGGTTCTTCATGCATAGAATCGTCTTGATCAAGCCGGCCAGGCCGGCCACCGATTCAAGATGGCCGACATTGGTCTTGACGCTGCCGATACCGCAGAATCGCTCGTTCAATACTTCCCCGCGATCGGAAGCGACACGGGAAAACGCCAGTTTCAGGCCCTCCACTTCGATCGGGTCGCCCTTGGGCGTGCCGGTACCGTGCGCTTCGACATAGCCGATGGTGCCTACCGGTACGTTTGCCTGACGCAAGGCCTCGGCGATCACGTTCGACTGTGCGGTCGATCCTGGGTAGGTCACCGTGCGCGCGTGGCCGCCATGATTCACCGCCGTGCCGCGCAATACGGCGGCAATCCGATCCTTGTCTCGAATGGCTTTGTCGAGCGGTTTGATCAAGATCATCGCCGCGCCTTCGCCGCGGACGTAGCCGTTGGCACGCTCGTCAAAACTCTTGCAACTGCCGTCGGGCGACAGCATGCCAGTCTTGGAAAATGAAATGAAATGGGTGGGGCTGCACAGCACGCTCACTCCGCCGACCAGGGCGTAGTCGCATTCGCCGCGACGGATCGCATGCGCCGCCTTGTGCAACGCGACCAGCGAGCTGGAGCATGCGGTATCGATCGGCAGGCTTGGGCCATGCAAATTCAAGAAATAGGAGATCCGGTTAGGGATGAGCGCGGTATGCGTCCCCGTGGAAACATGCCCTTCGATCGCATCGAGCGCATGTCTCAGGTGATCTTCGTAATCGAAATTGAATACCCCGACATAGACACCGGTATTGGTGCCGCTGAATGCCTTGGGGTCGTAGCCCGCATCTTCGATGCATGCCCACGCCTGCTCCAGCATGATCCGCTGCTGCGGGTCCATCACTTCAGCTTCGCGTGCCGAGACACCGAAGAAATCCGCGTCGAAAAACTCGACGCCGTCGACAAAACCACCCCACTTGCTGATCGACTTGTTCTTGTCCTGCACGTCGGTCGAATAAAAAGCATCCTTGTCCCAGCGGTTTTCCGGAATCTCACTGATACTGGACAAACCGCTACACAGGTTCTCCCAGTATTGGTCGTAATTTCCGGCACCGGGAAAACGGCAAGCCATGCCGATGATGGCCATATCCCCACCGTCACGATGATCGACAATGTGATCCTCGCTCTCCTCGCCAGTAAATTGCGATTGGCTTTCTTGCGGCGGAATCTGACGGACATTCATGATCGTACCTATCCTTTGGTGTGCTCTTTGGATGCTGCTTCAGTCAACCTGATTGCGACCGTTGAAACGGCAGGCCGCCTCGCCCGGACAACTCCCGCGGACTTGGATCGCTTGCACGCGTGGCACGCATAGCCGACGCTGCGATCGTCCCGGTCACATGGCCGGCCTGAGGCTCGGCGCGTGCGGGCCTGCCCATGCCCAGTCGCTTCTTCAGCTACTGAGAAAGCGGGCAAAAGACCGTGTCAGGTGTTCCGCCGTCGCATCCATGATCTTGATCGCGATGTGATCCACGTGACGCTTGGTCCACTGTTCCAATTCCGTCCCTTTGACCCACTGATTGAACGAGCCCAATGCCGGCCCCGTCTGGATCTGATAATTCACACGGTCGTCGCCGTTGCCTTCCATGGCGATGCGCGTGCAATAGGCAAAGTACCAACGGAACACCAGCGCCATCTTGTGCTTCGCATTGGCCTCAGCCTTGGCAATTTCATGCTCCAGCTTGACTGATTTGAAATAACTCGCCGTCTCGGACCAGATCTCATCAAAGGTCTTTTTGAAGAATGTGGTTTCCAACTGGTGCCGGGTGCGCTTCGGTATATCGTCCAGGCTGTCGTAATGGCGATAGAGCGAGAGCAATTTGTTCGCCCGCGCCGGAAAGAAAACCGACTTCTTCATCACCTGAACCTGTGCGCCGATTTCAAACATGTCGCCAGCCGGCGCATATTCGGTGTCCTGGATGTCCATTTCCTGCAGCATCGATTTACCATCCGGACTCATGCCCGCTTCGACGGAACATTGGTTGATCGAGCCGGTCATGATGAAATCCGCGCCCAGCAGGAAGGCGGCAGCGGCGGCTTCAGGCCCACCGATGCCACCTGCCAATCCCATGCACATGGGCTCCGTGTAACCGTACGTCCGCTGCATCTCGTCACGCAGCCGCAAAAGAGGCGGCAACATCACCGCCGCGATGCCGCCATCGGTATGGCCGCCGGAATCGGCTTCGACGCAGATGTCATGACTGACCGGAATTTTCTGCGACAACGCCGCTTGCTGCGGTGTTATCAAATGCTGCTCGAGAAGCTTCTCCACGATGGCGATCGGTGGCGGACTCATGAATGCCTTGGCTACTTCCGGGCGCGACACCTTCGCGACGATCCGGTGGTCGCAAACGATCTCGTTGTGCGCATTGGTGTGCAGGCCTTGCAAGCGGAATCTGACCAGGGCCGGGGTCATCTGCATAAAGGCAGCGGCCTCGATATTCTTGATCCCGTACCTGAGATACAGATCGACCACCGCGGCTTCTAACGCGGGATATTCATAATTGGCCAGTAAGTTCATGCCGTAGGGCTGACCTGCATTCAACTCACCTTGTATGCGAACGATGTTCGCCTCGATCTTTTCCAGCGACAGCCCGCCCGCGCCGAAAAAGCTCAACAAGCCCGCCCTGCCCATTTTGATGACCAACTCGGCGGAGGCGACGCCGCGATACATCGCGCCCGCCATATAGGCGTACTTCAAGCCAAACCGGCGCTGAAACACTTCGCTGCCGAGTGAGGTCGCTTCTACTCGAAGCGGCACACCGTGCCCGTTGATCTGGTCTGCTTCGTGTGTCGCTGCGAGTGCATTCGCCTTCAGGTCGCCCGCGTTCGGCGTTGTCGCGCCTTCGCTTTGCACTACCTTCTTCGCACCCGGCTGGACACGCGGCGCATAGTCAATAATCGGCGTTTCCTTGGCCATGATTTCGTGCACCATTTTCGAAAGCACGCTCGCTCCGATCTCCTGGAACTCCACCTCGCCCTGGCCCATCAAGTAGCGGATCGAATCCACCCATTGCACCGGCGACGCGATCTGGCGGGCCAGCGTCTCGGCGATGCGAGCCGGATCGTAAGGACGAGCGGTCGCATTGGCGATCACCGTGGTGCTGGGTGCCACAAAGGAGAACTGCTGCAGGAATTCGGCGAACTCGGCTTGCGCCGACCGCATGTGGCGTGAATGAAATGCTGCACTGACATTCAATGTTACACAGCGTAAATTCTTTTTCGAAAACAGCTCGGCCGCTGCCGCGAGCGCGTTTTTCTCACCGGCAATAACGGTCTGCGTCGGTGTATTCAAGTTGGCGATATCGATCTGTCCGAGTTGATGCTCATCAAGCATCGCCCTGATTTCCTGGGCCGAAATGCCGAGCACAGCCGCCATCCCGCCACCGCTGGCCGCGCCCATCAGCTCTCCCCGCTTTTTAACCAGGCGCAGTCCCGTTTCAAAAGAGAACACCCCGGCCGCGAGCAAGGCGTTGTATTCGCCAAGGCTGTGGCCGGCGAAGAAATCCGTTGACGGATCGGTTTCGGCGGCGGCATGCAGTTCGCGCTGCCGGTAGTAATGCAGGGCATTGACTGCAAACAGCGCCGGCTGGGTATATCGCGTCTGCGATAAATACCCGTGCGCATCGTTCAAGCACAAATCCTCTAGCGAGTAGCCGAGGATGTCGGACGCGCTTTTGACCTGTTCCGGAAATAGCGGAAAGAGGTCTTTGCCCATCCCCTTAAACTGGGAGCCCTGGCCGGGGAAGATGATTGCCTTCATTTTGCGTGACACCATGTTGCGCTTGCTCCGTGCCTGGTTGTCT
The DNA here is from genome assembly GCA_035566635.1 of Rhodanobacter sp. Taxonomy (GTDB): domain Bacteria; phylum Pseudomonadota; class Gammaproteobacteria; order Xanthomonadales; family Rhodanobacteraceae; genus Rhodanobacter. The sequence continues at coordinate 32,334 of DATMQY010000001.1, read as the reverse complement.
TGATGGCCCGGTGTCGCCGGACCTATTTCTTGATTTATGTTCCGCACCGCTGGCCGCGAAATCGCTACCAGTTCAGTCAACCGGTCCATGTCGCCGCCGAACGGCGACATGACGTGATGAATCTGAGATGTCGAATCAATCGACAATACATATTTCAGGAACGTCGCCATCGTTCCACCAGGGCCAACATCGATATAGCGGCAGCTATCCTGTGATTCGATCACGCGAATGGTTTGCAGAAAGAGGATTGGGTCACGCACACACGACCAGAAGTGACCGTCGGGTAAGGTGTGCAACAGCCTGCTGCTGGCACAACAAATGATGGGAACCTTGCCTTGCCGAAATTGAAGCGTGCGCAGGAATCCTTGATAGGACTGCCTGGCAGCGTCAATCCAGCGCGAATGAAAGGCGAAGTTAACCGGAAGTCTTTGGAACGCTACGCCATGCTGGCGAAGATAGGCTTCGGCCGCCGCCACGTTCGGTCCCGGTAGCGAGATCACCGAATGGGTAGCGAAGTTGCTCGCCCCAAGCTCACAGAGCGCGAGCAATTCAGGCGTGAGATAGCGCTCCGGCTCACCCATGACTGCGATCATGCAGCCAGGCTCGCAATGCTTTTCCAGCACAATTGCCTGCTCGATCACTGCCAGTAACGCGGCATCCGGGTCGATGCAACCTGCTGCGGCAGCCGCGGCAAATGTGCCTAAGCTCGCGCCCAGGACCATATCAGGCCGCACGCCAGTATCGATCAGCGACTTAGCCAGCGCATATTCCACCATGAAGATGGCGGGGTGGCTGTGCAAGAGGCGATTGAGTGGAATATCTCTGGTATTGCGTTCTGCAAAGAGCGCAGTCAATACCGATTCGCCGCAACGCTCGCGCACCACGCGATCCGCGTGTTGCATGGTGGCGCGAAAGCACGCATCGCGCTCAAATAGCTCCCGTCCCATTTGAAAATGGTGTGAGCCCTGTCCCGAAAAAAGAAATACGGTTTTCACATGCAACCCACACATTCCGGGCCATAAATCCGTCTCAAAATCACGCCGCCCACCAATGCATGGTGAATTGGTGAATTTGGATATACGGCAGACCGCGCAAACAGCTATCAAAGGTGTGCGCGCATGCTGGCGCATGGCGTCCGAAAGCACGCACAAGGAAACTGCCGACACTCCTCTGGCAGGTCAATTACCCACGATAGGATGCCGTTGTTTTATTTCATTTCGTCGCTCGCGACGTGGCTAACTGGACTGCATCCGCGCGCGGAGCGAAAGTGGACGCATATCGGTCCATACCTCGCTGACGAATTCAAGACAAGATTCTTTTGAGCCTTGCTTGCCTGCCTTCGCCCATCCCTGCGGCACGGCTTTACCCACCGGCCAAATTGAATATTGTTCGTCCTGGCTGACAACCACTTCAAACATCGCTTCGGACTGACTCGAACTGGTGGACATGCATGCTCCTCTGCAAAAGAAAGACGCAATCGCCTTTACAGGCCGATTGACGTATCACCCACTTGAAAAAGATGGCTTGTACCGGGCTCTGGGTATGGACCAGCCAGCCAGGAGGATCTGGCGCTTGGTCATCCGTATACATCAGCTTGCCCCCTTGAGTCCGTTCTCAAACACGCATGGAGTAGGTCCATGCCACCGCAATTCCCTTTTGCTCGTTGCTCCTATACTTCGAGGAATACGGCCCAGTTTGTCAACAAGCAGGATCTTGCGCATTTTCGCAAAAACGCGCCGGCCGCCCTGAGCAGCAGCTTCTAGTCGCCCCCCCACTTGAGTGCTGATGGACAATCCAGCGCAATACCTGCGGAGGAATATGGGATATTTAGCGCACCGAGTATCCGTAGTTACCAAGAGTGCGAAATTGATGTTGTGACATGGTCCTCACTACCGACCGAATCTGTTCTTCAGCAGGATTAGTGATATCACGACCATGAACCTCATCGAAGACTAGCCACCCTTTCCGATCCGATAGAACAGCTCTGCGCTGAACAGCGGTCTCGCGCTGCTCTCCAGCCCCGAGTAAAGGATCACACTGAACAGCCAGCCTCCACCCGCCGATGCGGGATGGTTGTCGTCCGTCCACGTTTGTACGGCGCCCGCGAGCGCTCCGGCAGCACCGGCCAATGGCTGGTTTGGATAGAGGGCAACGGGCAGCTTGCTCAGCAAGCTGTTGTTCTGCGAGCCGAGGTCGCGCACCAGCTCGTATGCATAGAACACACCCCACGATGCCGTGGTATCCGCCAATACGCTGGCGGCAGGAAATAGCGTTTGCACGGCATCGGCAAGTGCCGTGTTGAGATCGACGCCGGTGATTTCCTGAGGAAGGTCTCGTTCGATTAACGGAGTCACGATGCTGGTGGCGCTGACTTCAGCAGTCTTGAGCAGGAAGCTGGGGCTGGTCTGCAGCACCGGGTTGTCCGGATGCGCAGGGTCGTACAGAAGGTCTTCGTTGCGCACCGCCAGCATGCGTGCACGTGCGTTCTGATACGCGGACACGCTGATGTCATTCCAGGCAAGCCGGAAGGTCTGCTGGTTTTGCGCAGGAACCTCGGTTCCCGGCACCGGCTGGTACACCATCGTGGCGCTTGGCGTGAGCGGAACCTGCGCCTGCAGCGGCACCCCTACTCCGTCAGGCAAGATCACCTCTACCTGCGGCCAGGAGCTGGCCGGGCCCGGCTGATCTTGCTGGCGGGTCAGGGAGAAGCTCTTGATGAGAAGGCCATTCTCCGAGTAGGTGACGCGTGCGTCGAACGCAAAACTCTTGCCGACGATGTAACTATCCTCAGGCGCCGTGCTGTTCGCCTGCTGTGGAAGGCGGATATGCCAAGAGCTGGCGATGGTCGCGACCAGATCGCCGAAGGTCTTGGCGGCATTCACACTAGGGGACGTGGCGCCGATATTGCTCCCGGGGACGGTGAGCGGACCCATCAAGGTCCATAGTTGGTCGGCCACAGCCACGTATTGCGCCAGTGCACTGAACAGGTCGGCGGTCAGCAGCGCAGCCCGCATCTGCAATGGCTTGGCGAGATTGAAGTCCGCCGTAATGTTGACGCTGTCCTGTGCTGCGAACTCATGTGTGCAGGTGAGTTTGTAGGTCCACAGCGGCAATTTGGCCAGACTGTCCGGCAGCGCATAGGTTGGCGAGGCAGCCTGTTCGCGGATCGCAGGCAGCGATGGGTAGGTGCGCAGCGGCACCGGCGCCAATAGTGCGCCAGGGTTGGTGTTCTGCAGGGCCGTGGGCTTGGCGACCTTGTCCTGCAGCGGAATGAAGGACAGCCAGTTGGACGCCTCGTAACCCGTCGGCACACCCGCCTGCGAGATATCGAATTCGGTGTGTGAATAGGCGTATTCCAGGGTGCCTCGCACTGAGCTGTGTCGTTCGGGATCCGCCACGGTGGCGAAGAAGCTGACGAAGGCGCGCGCAGGATCAAAACCCGTCTTGGCCGCAGCGAAAGTCACCGCGGTACCGGTGTCGGCCAGGCGGGGCTGGCCGAACAAGGACACTGTTGGCACCCCTACCCCGCCCGTCCACGGCGTGGTGGACTGAGTGTCGTACTGCGCGATCACCGACGTGTCGTACGCTTTGAGCAAGTTGACGTAGAGCTGTTGACGCAGCGCGTCGCGCGCGACCACCACGCCTTTCTGATAGTTCGGGTCGGGGGCCGGCGTATAGGCCGAATAATTGAACACGCCTTGCAGTTGCTCCGCGATGGCACCTGCAATGGTGTACTTGTCGCCGATGGCGCCGCTCAAAGTGTCCCGAAGCCCGGTCTGCGTATACAAGATCGTCGCCATGGCGCCGCCAAGGAAACGGTCGAGATCACTCAAAAAGCGCTGCGCCCAGGGCTCGGCGTCGATGGCCATGAAATTGGTCGGTACGGCGACGTCGTTGAGCGTGCCGTCATCGTTCAACCCCTTGATGTCGAGCTTGCGGGTGACCAGGTGATCGTAAAGCGGTGGCAAGGCAAGGAAGCGCGGCATCGGCGTTTCGCTGGGGAATTGCACGCCCGGGATCAGGCTTACCGATGCAATGCCGGTAGACGAGAAATCCACGCACCACAGATCGCTGGTCTCTCCGGCCACCTTGGCCGTGCCCACGCGAAGATCGGGTATGGCCTTGGTCAGCGCCGCGATGAACGGGCCGAAATTGAGGCTGCCCGCGCCGACCGCATCGCCTTGTGCATGAGGTGCCAGCGGCGAGCTCACTCGCGCTACCGGACCGTCGACATCGAAATCCGGATGGACCAGCGCCACGGGACGCGCGAGTGTAAGCGAGGCGTTCAACCCAAAGACCGTCTGCGGATACGGTCCACCGGATCCGAGCGGCACCTGTTCACGCACCGAGGCCGGGGGCAACAAGGCCAGTGCGTACTCGACGAACAATGCGGCGTCGGGGTTGCCCAACGCGATGGCGCCCGCATCGGTGGCCACGCCTTGCACCGAGAAGCGAACGATCACGGTGTTGAAGGTATCGTTCGCCTGCGTGGTCACCGAGACCGTGCTGTCGGGATTGCCGGGATCAGGCAGGTTCAACGTGATCCCGTTTGCCAGGAGGCCGAGCGTGGCGGTGTTGGCCAGCGAGAAGCTCGCGCCATCGACGCCGTAGAGCGCGGCAAGGTTCTTCGGTGCGCACGCTGTCGGCAAGCGTACCCGCGGGAACAGCAGCAGCGCACCGACCTGCAGGGCGCCGGACAGGCTGGCGATGGCGGCGGCCAGTTGATTCATCGTTGTCTGCGAGTTGATCGCCTGCGCCTGCACCAACGTGGAGGAGAACGAAGCATTGGCCAGCGTGGTGATGGTGACGTCGCCACTGGGCACCTGGATGTGGATGGTGACGCCTTGCGCCAGCGTGCCGGACAGATCGGCGTTGGCGTTGACGCAATCATCCACACTGGCGCTGCCAGTACCGCCGGCATAGGCCGCGAAGCGGGTGCAGAGGGTGGCGAGCAGATCTTGTGTCTGCACCGTGTAGGGCACGCGCAGACCGTTCAACGTCTTCGCGTCCTGTGACCAGGCGAAACAGCCGGGCACGGCCAGCTTGCCGCCGCAGTCAAGCATGGCATTGCTGGAGAGCAACAGCTCCGCCGGGCACGCGTAGCGCTGCGCGATCACGTTCAGGGTATCGGTCGATAGCGCGAGCTGTTCGCTGCCGAACTGCACCAGCGCGCCATCGTCGAAAATGCCTGGCGTGAGCGCGTTGGCATTGCCCAGGGCCTGGGTCGTGACACCACTGTTGTTGTGGCTGGGCGTGTCGAGGGCCTGGGTGACATAGATGTTGTTGCTCAGGGTCTGGTTCGGCTTGAGCAAGCCGACGATCCCGGCGTTCTCGGCAGCAATTTGCGTGACGCTGAGGTTGGCGCCTTGCGTGGCGAACGCGGATTGAGCGCCGTCGAACGAATCGGTCTGGCCGGCGACCACCGGTACCTGCAGCGTCACCGTGGTGCCATCGGCCTGCACGAAATCCGCGGTCAGCACATTCGGCAAGTCGGGCTGCGCTCCGTTGTTCTCCGCCAGGATGGCCGCTTGCGCGTTCTGCTCGCCGAGCAACCCTGCATCGGTGTAGTGCGTCGCGGCGAGTTGCGCCAACGATGGCGTAGCGGTGTCGGTGCCACTGGAGAACGTCACCGCACTGGGCAGCAGCATCGGCACGCCGATCGCCAAGGGCAGATCGGCGTTTTCCGCCAACGAAAATAGCGCGGCGGGTGAGCCGGGATCAGGCCAACCCTGCGGCCTCTGCGCATACAGATCGGTCAATGAGCGCTGGGCGATGTAAGGCATGAACGCGGGGACCGCGACCTGACTTCCGGCGGCAAACAGATCGGTCAGCGGAACGTCCTGGTTGGCTACTGCCATTTCCGCGTAACGCACCGGGTAGGTAACCAGCAGGTCACTCAGCTTCGTGCCCGGCGCAGTCACGGCGACCAATGTCGTGGCGGCGGTCGCATAGGCATAGGAGCCGGCCGCGTAGCGCCACAGCGTGCCGATGTCGATAGCCTGTCCCTGAGGCGTGTTGCGCAGACTGGTGGCGAGGCTGGCACCTACGCCGCTTTGTATCAATTGGTAGTAAAGCTGCGCGTACTTGTCGCTCTGTTGCTGGGCTGCGTTGACTGCGGCATCACCACGCTGCGACGAACTGGGCACGGATGCCGCCGCCTTCAGTCCGAGCTGCATGACCAATGAAGCCTGGCCCGGCGTGCCAAGTATCTCGAAGTACGCGGCCAGCTCGGGCCATTGCGACAGACCGATCAGCTCGTCGGTGTAACCGACCTTCAAATCCACCACACCCTGCCCCGCCGTTGCGGGTGCCTGGCTGTGGTTGCCGAGCAGATCGGACATGCAGAAGGTAATCGTGGGGTGGGGGCAGCTCGTAGCACTGCCGAAACCCCAGTAGGGATCGTTCGCCTGCTCGGGCAGACCTTGCGTGACTGCCAGCGGCTGGACCGTGGTGAAGCGATAGAACGGGATAACTTGCTCGAAGTGCCAGTACGGCGAAGGCGTATCGTCGACGGCACTCGCCGGCCTCCGGCGGGCGATGCGCTGCCGTTCCCATGCCTGCAGCTGCTGGCCATCGCTGGGCTTGGGCAATGCGGGCGTCCAGGCCGCCGGGATCGTATACGGCGAAACGGCATCGGCACACCAGAACACCAGCGTGTTGTAGCGATCCTGCAGCGCGCTCTGACTGTCCTGTCCGCTCGGCGTGTCGATGGTGAGCGAGAAGCCCGCGTTGCCGGGCGGCGTAAGGGCGATCTCGCTCAGATCGGAGTTGTCGGTGCCTTCGGCATACAGGCTCTGGATGGAAGCATCCAGGCCCGGGGCCACGAGCAGACAGTTGTTGTATACCTCGAGCGTGCGACCTGTCGGCGCCACCGCCTGCTGTCCGCCAGCGATGGCAAGCAACGTGAAGCCTGCCACGCCTTGCCCGTCGAACGCGCTACCCGGCAGGTCCTTGCCGAGTCCCAGGTAATAACCCGTGCCGCCGACCACACTGCCCTCCCAAAGCAGCAGCAGGAAATCGGCGAGCTGGGTCAGGAAATCCGCATAGTAGACCGGCGTCGGATCCGTCTCGACCTTGGCGCGCAGCGCATCGGGCTGCGGTTGCGAGTCAGTGGAGAGATTGGTCTTGATGATGAAACACGGGATGTTCGGATCGAGCAGCGCAAGGCCTTGTGCGTTGGACGCGTTGGGCGCCGGAGTCACGGCCAGATAGGCCTTGGTTGCTCCACCCAGCAGCGAATGGAGGATTTCGTCACGCAAGGCCAGCAACAGTCCACGTTGGTCGGTATCCACGCCAAGCAGCTGGAAGCGGCTGGAGCCATCATCCATGCGCCGAATGCGGAAGCTGAGTTGGCAGCCGTAGGTCGTGGACAACAACGCGCGCGCCTGGTCCACGGTGGCGCCGGGCTGGCTGCCGGCAAAAATGTCGTATGGCGTGGCGACGCTTTCTGCTGCACGCTGCAGCAGTCCTTGAGGAAAAGGCCACAGGCTCGCATAGCCAGCCATTGGCGTCCCGCCCGTCGGGATGGGCAGCGCCTGGGTGGTCTGCAAGGTCACCGGGTATTCGAAGCTGTAGGTGTTCGGGGCAGTTCCCTTCAGCGGCAAGGGCGAAGGGGCCGGCGGCGTGGCTGGCGAGGTGGTCAGCTTCAGTCCGGTAGCGGGCGCGTCGTTAAGGATCTGCTGGTTGGTGAAGCTGAAGTCCAGACTGCTCAGGTCGACACTGGAGAACAGCACCATGCCCGGCTGCAGGCCGTCCGGTGCGCTAAGGCGCGGGTTAAGGGCGATCAGGTCGGAATGTCGTGCACCGAGCAGATGGATGTCGTGATCCGATTCGACGGTGAACGAACTGCCGAACTGTACCCAGTCGACAGCGGACGTCACGGTCATCGTCAACGCGACATCGCCACCATGCGTGGGGTCGGTGTTTACCGCGAGACTGAACTGTTGGCCGCTCAAATCGTAAAGCGGCAGTGGATGGTCGGCGTCGGGTACTACATGGCCATTGTCGAGCTTGAGGCCAGGCAGGCGCAGGCCCGACATCAACATCTGCGAAGCCTGGTTCACCACGCCCGCGAACGAGGTGCTGTCGAGCACACCCTGTTCGATCTGCGCGACCGTCATCACCGGCAGCTGCTTGACGATGAGCGTCGAGGGATCGGGTAGCAGGCCCTGGTGATCCTGCAGACACTGGGCCACCTCGGACAACGCCAGGCCATAGGTATCGGCCAGACTCTGGAAGGTAAAGGCTTGTTTGTCCGAAATGCTGGCTCCCGGCATCATCACCACCGCCAACGGCGAGAGCACTTTCGCCGGACCGAGCCACATAGAAACGGCGTTCCAGTCGTAGCTCCACCCGGCAGCGACGGCGAAACTCGCATCCACGATCAGTCGGCGCGTGAGCGATTCGGCCGTCTCGCCGGACAGGATCGCGATGCCTCCCGTCTGGCTCGGCAGGGGCCATGCGGGGATACCAAAGTTCGTACCGCTTGAGGTTACGGCTTGCTTGAATGCGGTCCATTGCGGCGGCAGCACGTGTAGCAGGCCGGAGTCCTGGCACAGCACCAGCATGCTGCCGATACGATGCAAGGTATCGCCCGCCACGGTGGTGTAGGCACGCGTCGTGCTGCGATCGCCATAGTGGAGGGGAACACTCAGCGGCGTGCCGGGATCGATCTCTACCGACTCGCCCGCATCGCGCATCGCTGCGGATAGGCTGGGGTTGAGGATGGCGATGGCCTGTGCATACCAGGCGGGCATGTCGGGCCAGACGGGCATGTCGGGTGAGCTAGGCAAGGTCGACTGCGACAGGTCCGGATCGGCATAGCGCACGAAGAACAGCGCCGCGGTCTGATTCAGGTCGAAGCCGCCGTTGGCCGGCGGCGAAAAGGTCTGGGCTGGCAGCGCGAAGCTGCGCCCTTCCTCCAGCAGATTGGGATTCTGCCCCAGCGTGTAGCCACTCGATCCGGGCGGTGGCGTGTAAGCGAACAGGCTGGCTACGTTAGCGATGTTGAACAGCGCGGCGAGGTCGCTCAAAGCGATATCTGGCGAGCCGACGGCGCGGGACACGTTGCCTAGTGACCACGCGGCCTGCTTCAAAGTAATGCCGGGGTTGTCCTGCGCCAGCATCTCGGGACTCACGCCGATAAGCGGTGCCGGATTCAACGGACTCCCCACCGCCGTGTCGGCAATATTCTGCTCGATGCCCGGATTGAGGAAAAGCAACTCGGCAGCGGTGGCGCCCACGCGCACAGCCACGCTCTGAACCGTGTCGCCGGCTTCCTTGATGCAAGGCACGGCGGCGGTCGCGAAGGTTTTCGCCGCATCCGCCAGACTCATGCTGCCGGTCAACGTCACCGGCGCGTTAGTGAGCTGCTTCTGCGCTTCGTTGATGGCGGCCTTGACCAGCATCTGGCAGAAGTCGCGGAACAGATAGATGGCGAAGGATTCGTACTGCGCAGGATCGTCCGTTGCAGCAGGCGCGACGCCGCCGTTCACCGGGAAGTACGGATCCAGGATGGCACTTACACCGGCTTCATAAGCCGCCCCGACCGCGTTGTAGGTCGAGAAGTCGCGAGCGCCCGCCTGCGGCGAGGTCCATGCGAGGCCCGGCGGCATGGGGAACAACATGGCGCCCTTGTCAGCCGGCATCGGACCTGCCGGCACGCCGCCAACGAGGAATTTCAGATTGGTGTGGAAGAAGGTGTTGAGTTGGCTCATCGCGAAACCGGCAGTGGCAGTCTCGGGCAGGCTGAGCTGTTCGGCCAGCAGCGCCAGCTGTGCCGCGTTCACGCTGTCCTGCGGCGAACTGGGGCCATCGGGCAGCGCATAGAGCGCGTAGCGCATCAGCGCGGTGACGAGCAAGTCGGCCGGCAGTGGATCGTTGTTGCTGAGCCGCGCACTGCGCTTGACTGTGCCTTGCACGGTCTTGGCGTCCGGTGCCATGCCGGTGTCTGCATAGAGCAGAAACGCAAGGCGATAGTCCGGATTGGCATTGACGGGCACGCCGCCGGCCCAATCGACCGGCACCTGCCCTACCGTGATGTAAGGCAGCATGGTCAACGCGGCACTCTGCTGGCTGCCGAACACCAGCATCGCTGGCTGCCAGTCGAGCAGGTAGCCGCTGTCGTTCGCGCTGAGGCCGAGGGCGATGCGCTTTCCGCGCAACCGTGTCATGTAACCCTGCCGCATCAAGGCACGGCGCTGCGCGTGCCGCGGCACGGACAACCAGACGTCAGCACGCGTCGCGCCGGTACCGCCGCTGCCGTTGGCCAGGATCCACGGCGTGGGGCTGGAGGAGCCGATGGTGAAGCCCATTTCCAGCGTGACCGAGAAATGGAAGCTGATGCGGATAAAGAGAATCTTCACCGATGCTTCGGCGCGTACCCCGACCGAAAAATCCAGCAGAATGGGGCGGTAACTCTCGAACACCACCATCGCCTGCGCGAAAGCCTCTAGCGTCACACTCGCACTGATGATGACGAAATCCACTCGCCCATAGACCTTGCCGTGGATCGTCACGATGCCTTGCGCGCGATAGTAGGTCGCCGGCGTACCGCCGCTGCTGGTCGGATTGAACCACGCAAGCACGCCCTGAAAGATGACTTCGATCTGTACATAGGCGCCACCGGAGAGGATACCCACGTTGATCTCGCGTCCTACGCCCGCGGCAAGACCCACACCCAGCTCGATCACCGGTGAGAAATTGCCGTTGGTGATCTTCGGTACGCTGGTCGATGTATCGCCGTTGAGCACGCCGAAATAGAAACCGCCGCGGCCAATGAAGATGCCTGCCTGCAGCGAGAACGAACGGCTGTAGTCGCGGTTGTACGGAAAACCCAGATCGATCTTGAAGTTGCCGTTGGTGTAGATCTCGATCACCGCGATGCCCAGCGTCAGCGACACCGCGCCGAGCTGGATGGTGCGGAAGGCGTCGGGCACGCGCAGTTCAATGCGATACATTCCGATGTCGTTGGTGATCTTCTTGTAGAGGATCTCGAAGCGCAGTCCGGCAAGCGAGCCCGCTCGTTCACCGCCCAGGGCGATGGATAAGCCGTAGAGCTTCGGATCATTGAAAATGATGCCCAGATCCAGCGTGTTGAGCAGACCGATATCCAGTCCCATCAGCCACTGGCTGTCGTCGGCATAGACCAGACCGGTGCCAGCAAGCGGATCTTTTCCAGGCTCCGGTTTTTTCATGGCAGCACGCAGCGCCGCTATGCTTGCTGCAACGGTATCGGGCGTGGGGCCGCCGAAGGTCACCCGCTGACCAATGCCAAGGAAGCGTAGATCGACCGTCGAAGATCCCTGCCCCGGCACACTGGGCGGGGTGCCGTCGACCACGTCCCAGCTCAGCGGATCGGCGGCGCTGTAAGACTGGCCGAAGAAATTGCCGGTAAGAATCAGCTCGACCTTGCCCTGCCCTGTACCGCGGCGGTAGCGCGCGCCCACCGTGTCCACGCGCATCACGCCGAGGTCCACCTCGGCATTGAACACGAACTCGACGACGTTCTCCTGCGGATCCAGTGTCAGCACGAAGCGCGACAGATCCACGCGCTTGAGCAGATCCCATGGCGGATCGAGCGAAAACCCAAGCGTCGGCGCGGCGAGATTGACCAGATATTCGAGAATGTCGCCGAGCGTAATGCCGCCGAGCTGCACCGATACCACCTGATGCCGCTGGTTTTCTTCGCCCCGCCACGCGGTAACGGCTTGCGCCCACAACTCGCCGAACATCACTTTGAACAAATAGGTGGGCTCCGCCACCCCGATATCCATCGCCACCATGATGGCGATCTTGTTCACCGCGAAGCTGCCTGCCAGAGTGCCGGTGACCGGCAGACTGGTACCGGTGCGCGCAATGTCGGCGCTGGCCGAAGCGCTGATCGACAGCGTGGTACCGAACAGTTCCGGATTCCATCGCATCGAAGCGGTGCCGCCAAAGGTATACGCCCCGGTGCCGGTGGCAAAAGTCGCGTCCATGCGATCGATCAACAAGTGCGGGACGTAGTCGGGCACCTGGTACGAGGGATCGCCCTTGATGAACCGCGCAACCATCTGGGTGAGATCGATCGATGTGCCGGGATAAAGCTGCGCGGCAAACAACCAGCCTTTGGGGTCATCGCTCCCCTGCAACGGGTACTTCGCGCTGAGTCGCAGCTGCGGGTCGTCATACGCGTCGGCCCCTGCGCCTTTGAGGAAGAACACGCCTGCGATGCCGCCGCCGACACGCCCGCCTCGCGCCTGTATCCACATCTCCAGGCGCTCCAGCGAGATGCCTACCGTGCCCACCTGCATGATGGTCCACGCTTGATCGGGCTGCGGGCTTTCGGGCGTGCCGAACAGAATCTGCGCCTGGCTCCCGTAGACCTGCCCGATGGGATCGGCAGTGAACGACAGCGCGGTGACATTCATATTGGCCGGCACCAGAGGAATGCTGCCGCCGAAATAATCGGCGAAGGCCCGGCCGATCGGGATGTAGTCGCCATCGCGCATGGCGCCCGAGATATAGAAGCTCGGTATCGACAACAGCACATCGATCGTCACGCTGCCGTCCGGCGACATCGGCACAGGCAACGTTGACGACGATAGCGGCATGGGCGGAGAAGGCAGCGCGGGCGCGCCCTGCAACGAGCCATTACCACCGAACTGGATGGAACCGAATACCGTACCCGTCAGCAGGTAGATGCTTTCCATCCGCCCCGTGTTCGGATTTCGTGCCAGCGTGGAACCCCAGACCCAGCGGATACCCACGTCCTTGAACGACACGAAAGGCACCGGCGGCACCCATGGCTCGTTGGACTTGATGCTGAGAGCGAACGTGCGCAACGAGAATTGAGGCAAGGCATTGCCCGCAGCCGCGTTCCACAGCTCGACGTCGACCTCGGCGAAATGGAATTTGCTGAGCAGCGGAAAATCCATGGGAATGGGCAGCTCGACACCGAACATGCGGGTCAATGAGGCCAGGCCCTGGGTTAACGAGGATGTCGTGGGATCGAATTGCGCACTGAAGGACCAGGTTCGGCCAGCCGACAGAATCCGCGTTGAGATCACACCAGACAGCCCGCCTCCAAGGGTGAACTGACCGCTGAGGAGAAGTGATGAATAGCCCGTGTGGCCCAGTACTGGATCGGTCAATCGGTCCACCGAGATATTCAGGCTCAACGCATTCGCGCTGAATGGATCGGGCCCCTCCACGCCAGGTATCTTGCTGCCGCTGAGCATGTTGGTCGAGCTGCCCTGTGCCGTCAGCAACATGAGCGGGAAATCGTTGATGGTCGCGGGCATCTGCAGCGAGCCTTCAAGACGCAGCGGCCACGGTGAAAGCAGGCCAAGCTTGTTGCTGATATCCGGATCCGCGAATTCGGGCAGAAATCCCAGAAGTCTGAGTTGCTCGCCTACCCCATTGCGACCGATGAACGAAGGCGAGTTCACCACTACCTCGTAACCGGGCCGCGCACCCTTCAGGAAAGAGGTCGTCCAGCGAATGCCACGCGCTTGCTCCGTATCGACGGTCGAGCGCTCGCTATCGGGCAGCATCGGAAAGAATGTGGCGAACGTCCACGGACGACTGTCCACCACGCGCAGGGTCAAGGTAAAGCGCGCACTGTCGGTATAGGTCAGCGTGGCCGCTATGGCATAGGTATTGGCTGTAGCTGCACCGGGCTGGCCGAAAACGCCGGATGCGGTAAGCGTGACGCTGCGGTTGTCACCGGCCAGGTCGGCCTGCGTCAATACATAAGCGCTGTTGATGCCAAACAATCCGAGCACCGGCACCAGATCGGCCAGAGCCGGTGCGCCATTGGCAGCTGCCCAAAGGTCAATGCTGCGACCGGGGCTGATGATGGCGGCGTTTAAAGCGGCGTAGACATCACTGGCGGCCATAGGAATTCGCAGATGAGAGGATGAAGGAGGTCAGGCAATCAACGGAACGTGCGCATGCGCGCCAGCGACCAGGCGGCGGATGCCGTTGCCGCCTGGGTGGAGCTGCGCGGCGCGCGGCGATCCGGCAGGTCTTCGGGCGGCGACGGGAACAGCTCGGACGGGTGCGGCGGCAACGGGCGGTCTTCGTTCGTGGCGAACGCGCCTTTCACCGTATCGCTCACGGCCTCCGGCACGGTACCGTCGGAGGTGAACTTCGACGTGGAAGTAGCGGGCATGGCCTTGTAGCCACGCACGGTGTTGCCGCCCCCTGTCGTGGTGGTATAGACCCAACATGCGTGCGGATTGATGGCGGGCGCTTTCTTGGCCTTGAATTTCGCGGGCGTGGACATCGAGACGGCCTTGAACTGGTATGAAAATTTGGCGATCTCGCTGTAGTAATACGTCGCGAAGAGATTGGTTTCGCTGTTCAGCGTGTGGTAGTCCTCGGTCACCTTGGCGAACGTGGGCAGGTACAGCGGCACGTCGACGTTGCACACAGCGAAATGGCTGTCGTCGTTCAGGCGCTCGTCTTTGAGCGTTGCCGTGCTGACCGTAGTCGGCGAAAAATAATTGATCAGCTCGATGGAAGGATGGCCGTGCAAGGCGTAGGCGCTGACCGTAAGCGTCTTGGCGCTGGCCAGGGTCGCAAAGGTCTTCACGACATCGATCGACTTCTTGTTGGCCGCTTCGGCGGAGCTGACGTTAAGTCCGGTGGCCCTGCTGCCATGGTGCGGCAGCGTGATCATGAGCGCCTTGGTGAAAGAGTCCGTTCCGAAGTAATAATTGGTCCATGCCATCGTGCGGTTGGTGGCGTCGCCGCAAATGAGCAGCGAGCGATTTTCGTGGATCAACGCGCAGACAATGGACACGCGGTTCTTCTTTTCCGCCACCTTGCCGAACGCAGTCAGCTTGAAGATGCCGGGCTCGTTGTCGATGACGTTGCCCATCAACATGCTGACCTGCACCGTATTGTCCGGGCTTATCCACATCGGCGGCGTTTCCCAGTCGTGCTTGGAGCTGTCGTACTGGGACTCGTTGTAGTCGGGCGTGGTGAAGCTCTTGCAGTAGCTTTCCAGGTAACTGAGGATGTTGAAGCTGTTCTTCGTGTAGAACTCCGGGTCGCCTGCATACCAGGTGCTGAGGATCTTCAGTTTCTTCTTGCCTTTGTAGGCATTGATCAGGTTGTACATCAAGCTGATGTGATCGTTGTCGCTATGCGAAAACACCAGCAGATCGATGGTCGGCGTATCCATCGACTGCAAGGCGTCGGCAATCCACTGGATGTTGCCATCCGTGGTGGGGCTGGATTTGTCCGTACCGCAGTCGAACAGCAGCGTGTGCACAAGTTCGGGCGGCGTGCTGTCGTCGAAGATGCGGGTGAATGTGCACTGCCCCTGCCCTACATCCACCACCGTCGTCTCGACCTTACTGATTGCCATGGCGGCTTCTCCTTTACGCGACCGGCGGCGTGCGCCGTCCATTGGCCAGTTGACGTGCCGGGGCATCGATCCGCGCGGGCGCGGCTCCGTCACCCAGCTGCAAGGCGCTGTCCGGCTTGCTGTCGTAGGCGGCATACCAACCCAGCGAAGCACTGGGGTCGCTCGGCGCGCCGAACAGCACCAGATCCGCATTGCCCGGCGGAAAACTCCAGCACAGCACGGACAGCGCGAAGCGCCGCATCCATAGCTGGTATCCCACCTGGTTGACGCCTACCTGATAGGCGATGAACTCGAAACCGCGGAAGCCAAGCTTGAGCACACCTTGCAGTGGCAGACTGCCGCCACCGGGCACGAACGAGGCGAGCTTCAGACCCAGGTAGACCGGCGGATCGCTATCGGCGCCGGTGGACCAGGCGGCAAGTACGGTCATGCCCAGACCGATGCTGCCCGATAGCGCGCCAAGCGAGCCCAGATCCATGGTGTATAGCAGTCCATACCAAGGGGCTGACATCGGTGTCTGGTCGAGTGGGCATGCGATAGAGACAAAGCCCATTTGCTCGGGCGTCAGCCCCTTGCCGTCCGCGCCCACCGGCACGATCTCGATCCCCGAGACTTTGAGCGGAAAGTTGGCAGCCAGGGAATTCTTTCGCAGCGAACTGTTGACCGGATCCAGCGCGGTTGCACTTTCAAAGGCAGTGAAAGTCTGCTGTTTCGGCGCGGACAACGTGAATTGCATGCGAATCGACAAGCCGGTAAAGCGCAGATAACCGTCCTGGCCCTGACTGTCTGCGCCGTAGCAGAACATGTCGAAGGCAGCCAGTTCGCGAAAGCGAAGATTGCCTTGCAGGGTGAAACTGCAGGTGACCGAATCGCCGACCTCGGCGGTGGCGGTATCGATGCGCACGGCCAGCACTTGCGCACTGACGATCGCCGAGCCTTGTGCGTTGAAGAGGTTCTCGCCATCGAGGGCGAAGCTGTATGAAGGTACCCCTGCGACACGCTGGCAGCTGCCGTCCATGATGAGGTTGTTGCCGCGAGACGGATCCTGTTTGCTCAACGGTGTGCCGAACAACGTGTTCACCATCAGTTCGCACTGCGCGGCGAAATCGGCGATGCGCGCATTGGCGAAGCGTATTTTCAGCTGCAAGGTCTTGAAGCCGAATGGCGTGGTACTCGACGGTGCCAGATCCTGTGGATCTTCGTAGTCGATCAAACCGAAGGCCGCCGTCTGCCCCGGCACGATCGTGCCCCCCGTGGCATCGACCGGCGTGACCGAAAAACCCACGTGGTGTGCGTAGAACTTGGTGGGATCGATGCCCGCCGCAAGGAACTTCAGATCCGGTGGCATCAGCCCGAGATCAACCGGCGCGTTGAAAAACAGCACGCCGTTCCACATCGGATTGTTGGCCACCTCGTTGTAGAAAATGACATAGGGGTCGCCGGGTATCGGCGGCACAGCCTGAGCACGTTCGCGGGCGGTAAGAAGCAATGCCTGCAGTTGTTGTTGCGTCTGGCGGAGCTCGCCGGCGGCTTCTTGCCAGCCCCACGCACTGGTGTCGTCTGCCAGGTCGGTCAAGCTGCGATTGCAATACTTGAACACCATCAAGGTCGCGTTCGACTGAGCCGGGGTGCGCCAGTCGCTGGGATTGAGTTTGAACGTCCAACCGTCGAGCGTGCAGTTCAGACCACTGCTGCCTACGCCGCTTTGTTTCAAGAACTCCTCGGCGTCGGCAACCACGAAAAAAAGCTGGTTCGACTGCAACGCCAGCGTGAAACGTTCCTTGACCGGCGTGAAGAGCAGCGTTTGCGCACTGCTGGGCAGGTTGCCGAACAACACACCGGCCCACGCGGAACCGTCAGCGGAAAGTTGGGCTAGCAGGCCTTGAGGCGTGACGGCCAGTGGCGGCGTGTCGGCACTGCTCCTCGCCTCTTTTGACGGAGGGAGACCTCCAATGACGGCACGACGTGTCGGCGCGAGCACGGCCGCTTCGATGGCGCGTGCCAGTTCGATATCCGCGGAAGGCAGCCAACGATACGCGCCAGCCGGGAACAGCCGCGCCGAAAGATCGGTGGCTTGCGACTGAGGTGGCAGGTTACCCGCCAGCATGGTGTGAAAATCCAGAAACCCGGCCCCGAGATCGCTGGCCGCCATAAAGAGTGGCGCTTGCAGGGGTTGGGCGTAGTAAGGCAGACCGCCCGAGGAAGCCGTGCCCGACAACAGCGTCAAATAGGCGGTGGTAGCCGCAGAACGCAACGGCGATGTGCCATCGGGCGGATCAGCCGGTATGTAGGCCGGACCGCCGGCGCTGAATACCAATACGTCGCTCGACGCCGAATCCAGAGTGGCGTATTCGGCACCGGAATCGCCAAACATCCACTGGTCCTGCTCCACGTTGCCGTTGCTGGCAGCAAGTCTCGCGCGCCGCTGTTGCACGCTTACCGGCACCAGCACGCCGATCGAGTAGCAGCCATCGGGCGCAAGGTGGAAGACTTCGTTGCCCTGGTTGTCGCCTTCCACCGCGTAGATGGGGCTTTTGCAAAACGCCAGACGGCCAGAGCGCGCCGCAGCCAAGCCGGCCCGCGGTGTGAGCGTGGTGGTGTAACCCAGCGTCGTCACGAACGCGCTGGACAAGGCATAGGGCGCTGCGCCCGTCGGTGCCAGATCGACGAAACTGCGTCGCGGATCGAGCGGAGCGCTGGCATCAAAGTACAAATTGGCCGCCAGGCTGCCTGTGCGTAGCCGCAGCAAAGGCATGGACAAGTAGCGCGCCAGATTCTGTGCAACGGCCTCGGCATCGTCCGCGGCAGGCGTGGTTGCGTAGCGCAACATCACGCCCAGCTGGTCGCAAGGATCAGGTTGCTGCGGCCGAAGCGAGAGCGGCACGGCCAAGGCACCGACGGCCTGGCCTGCGAGTGCGAGCGCCACCGTGGCACTCGCCCCCAGCGCGAAGTCGCCATGCGAAAAAATGGCCGCACCCGCAGGCAGCAACAATCCGTAGTTGCTCGCACCGTTCTGCAAGGACAGACGACTGCCCGCCGCAAGCTCCACGCGGTAGTCCCCCAACATCAGGCGCGTTGGCGTTACGAGTGCCCAAGGTCCGCCTGGCGCATCCTGCGGCAACGCCGTAAGCATGCTCGTGGACCAGTAGTTCCAGGAGCTGTCGGCCGTATTCGCCAACCAAAGTACTTTGACCAGGCCGGTTGGCGAAATTCGTGGCGCAAGCTGCGCCAGCTGTCCCGCGAACACCGCCAGATCGCTAGGCATGGTTTGCGTAAAGACATAGAAACCACCTACGTCGGCCCAGGTCTGCGCCAGGGTTGCGGTGGCGCCGAAGCCTGCCGAAGCGCTACACCAGTAGCCTGCAAAGCCGCCTACGGGAGCGACGCTACTGGCATACAGGCGCGAACCACTTGCTACGGAAGTAAAAATGGGTGCGTCCATGCTCCTCAGCCCAAGGTGATGCGATCACCGGGCAGCAGCGGCAGTGAAGCCACTCCCCACCCTGGACCATAAGCCGCACTATTCGCGGCTTGCCAATCCAGATGCAGCGCCGCACCGGCGGGCTGCGACGGTGCGTTGGGATCGAGCACGGCGCCGCCCAGTCCACGTTCGATACTCACGCCCACCAACGGCGGTGGCACGGCTGGCGCCAGCCGACCGCTCTGCTCGAGCAGATTCGCCAGCGTGGTACCCACGGGCACAATCTGCCCCACGCCGTCGAGCGTCACGCGCATACAGGCCTTGAGAACGGCGCGGCCCCGGAAATAGGCCACGGTCGTATTGGCCGAAGGTGCGCTGGTGGCATTGCACAGGCCGACAAAGGTGGCGGCTGCGGCGAGCACGAAATTGTCGCTGGCTCGCTGGCTGCCGACGCTGCTCGGCGACAACAGGTTATTGGGCACGAAAAGTCGATAGAACGACTGGGTGAAAGCTGGGAAATACAGGTCCGCCGCTTCGGCCACGCCCTGCTCTTGTCCTGTGCTCGGGTTGGCTACCGGAGCGGTCACGCTCAGGGCGCCGTTGCCTACGAGCTGGCCGATGAAAGTGTCGAAACCTGCGCTCCATGCGCCGTTGGCACTGATCAGGCTGCCGATGTCGTAATCGATGCAGGCGGCCCCCACATAACCGGTCAACCATGAGCCTTGCGTCTGTCCCGGCACGGTTTGATAGGGATTGGGCACCACTCGCAGCACCATGCCGGGGCGCAAATCCACACACCCTTGCGACGCGCCTGCACCGGGAAAGGTCAGGCCAAAGCTGTAGTACAACTGTTCGGCAAACGTCTGCGGCAACGAACGCGCCAGCACTTGCTGGAGCAGCACGATGCCCCAGGGCACGGCACCTGCCGCTTCCACATTCTTGAGGAACGTTTGTACATCGCTGGCCAATCCGGTGCGAATCGTTTGTGCGGGGGCAAAGGTCCAGGGGTTATTGGTCGCGACCGTGTTGGAAATGGTCAGGACATACGGATACACCGCACTGTTCTTCGACGCATCGGTGTTGGCCACCAGCGCAAAAGCACCTTGTGCTGGCAGCGGCGTGGTCAATGGATGTCCCGCACCGATGTCCGGCAGATACAGCGTCAGCGGCTCGCCCGTCATCGCGCTGTTCGTCGACGTTGCCGTGGTGATCAGGGTTGCGGGATACACAAACGGCGGTGCCGTGCTGGCCGCGCTGGTCGAGGTATAGAACCCCGGGTCGAAGATGGACGGCTGATTGGCCTGCGATCCGCGATCGCCTGCCCATTCGCCCTGAACCAGCAGCAGATATTTGGCGGTCGAACTCAGCTTGTATGCATTCGGAAAAGCGACAGTGCATTGCGTTGCCCCTGCAGCCGCACTTGCATTCGCCAGTTCGGTCAGCGTTCCGCCGGTGATGGCCATCAGTGCGACACGGTATCCCGTAGCACCGGGTAACGGTTCCCAGGTAGCAGTAGCCGTCATGGCTGCCGCGTTGAAACTTGCCTGGATCACGCGCGCGCGCTGCGTGGGCAGACGATGTGGTGCCATGGTCGGGCCAGCGATGCTCAGACCGGCTGAGCCGGCCAAGGGCGTGACGCACACCGCAAGGTCCGCCTCTGCGGGCAGCGGATTGGCAAAAGTGTAGGTTGTGCCACTTTGCGTCACCGGCGTGCCGTTGCCGAAGTCGAGGCGATAGCTGCTCGCATTGGCCACCGCAGTCCACGACAGCGTGCAGAGTCCGCTGATGGCGTCGGTAACCGCCGTCAAACCGGTGACCGTCGCCACCAGTGGATTGGCGGATGCACTAAAAGGTCCCTGTGCACCATCGGGTCCGATCGCCGCAACAGTCGCGATATAGCTTTGACTGGCGTCGGCGACCATCAGGCGGGCCTGCGTAGCCTGCCCGCCTTCCACACGCAAGCGAGCCGCCACGGAGGCACCCGCCATCAGACTCACCATATAGGCTGCGGGTTGGGCCGCCGCTGCAGGCAGACTCCATGTCACGCTCAATTCGGATCCCTGACACAACAGCGCAGAGATCGTCGGCGCAGCCGCCGGCAATAGCCAGGTTTCACCGACAGCCGGCACGCTGCCGGTGGCACCGGTAGCCCACAGGCGGATACCCCAGGTTTGAGAGGCATCCAGACCTCCAACGGGCAAGCTGGTGAAGCTGGCATTACGGCTACTGCCCCCGGACACTGCCTGCGTATAAGTCTGCGCAGGGTTGGCGAGGTTGTAGACCTCGATCATGAAACCCGTGATGGCCGCGTCCGGCCCCACCTGCCAAGCCACGCTGATAGCACTGTTGCCCGAGGCGTAGGCCGCGCCCGATAGGACCGGCAGCGTGGAGAGCACCGGACTGGCTGTGGTAGCGACACCGATACCGGAATTATTGAGTGCCAGCAAGCGCAGAGTGGAACCGGGCTCGAAACGGCCAGGAAGAAACAGCGTGCCTGCGGCACTGGTCGCGCCGGGCACGTCGAGAAAGCTGCCGGGTGTGCCATCGGGCGCATAGCTCTGCAAGCGATAGCGCGTCACACCGGTCGATGCGCTCAACGCCGTCCACGTTGCATTGATGAAACTGCCCTGGGTATCGCGCTGATAGCGTGCGCTCAGCCCAACGAGGCTAGGTTGCGGCGAGGCCAACAACGGCGAAGCCGCCAGGGCGGCATACACCTTGTCGCCGTCGTTGCTGGCCACCGTGCCCGCAGCAGCAACTTGTACATTCCATGATTGCCCGGTGGGCAGCGCGGGATTGGGGATCATGCCCCACCAGTTGTTCGCGGTGGGCGCCGTGCCGGTGGAAGGGCTGCCGCTGCTGCCGTAGATCTGCAGAAAATAACCCTGACTTGCCTGTTCGCTTGGCTCCCATTCGAGATAGAAATTGGTGCCGTCGTAATAGCCTGTTCTAAGCACCGGCAGTCGGGTGATCAGCGGTACCAGCTGGCTGGTTTCGTTCTGCCCAGGGCTATTGCCCCACATGGTGCTGACTTGCACGAAATAGCTGGTGTTTGTATCCGGCAAGCCGCCGGGCAGACTCAGACTACCTATCTGGAAAGGTGGATTGCCCGGCGCGAAAGTGGCCGTGGTGAACACGCTGTCTACGCCAAAGAATACCGTCACTACGTACTGCGTAATGGCGGGGTCGGCCACGGTGGCCCAACTCACCTTCAGATTGGCGCCGTTGAGATAGACACTTTGGATAGTGGGCACGGCCATGCTTGCAGGTCCTTTGAATGTCGGATGGCTTGCGGGTGCTGTGCGCGAGGCACGGCCGGCACCGGAAGACGTGCAACATGACGGGCTGCGCCCGCAGAAGACCAGGGGATGCGCCTTCTGCAGACACGTATCGCCGCGTTGACGTCTCCAGTGCCGCCGGCCGCTTCAGCGATGCTGATTGATGAAGTTCTGGTACTCCTGCCGCCACTTGTCGTCGGGCAGGCGCCGCAGCACTTCCGTCTTGTCGCTTTTCAGGCGTGCCACCTCGTCCTGTTCCATCTGGATCTGCGACACGGAATCGCCGATGAAGATGCCGTTGGCGCTATGCGTGCGGCGGTCGGATCTGGCTTCGTTGAACCAACCCAGCCGCAGGCTGTACACCTGACCGGTGTATTTCTCCTGTGCTGTGGACACGATCTTGGCCACACCTTTTTCCGTCTTGACGCTATCGCCGACCTTGAGGTCGCGTGCCATCACCAGG
This sequence comes from Rhodanobacter sp., assembly GCA_035566635.1. Classification (GTDB taxonomy): domain Bacteria; phylum Pseudomonadota; class Gammaproteobacteria; order Xanthomonadales; family Rhodanobacteraceae; genus Rhodanobacter. The sequence continues at coordinate 9,814 of DATMQY010000001.1, read as the reverse complement.
CCGTTCACGCTCAGCACGGGATGGGTCCGGGTGATTAGCAGCTCCTGCCCCAGGCTGGTCTTGATGCGAATCATGGGATGGAGTTCCACACCCTTGGCCGTGCCGAGCACAGTGCGCTTGTCGCCCGCCGCCGTTATCACCTGCGGCTGGTTGTCGGCAGTGATTTTTTCGATCACCGTGGTGCTGCCATCAGCCAGACGCACCAGCGTGCCGGCGGCAACACAACTGTCTTCCAGGAAAATGGCAGGAATGCCGAGATAGCCCGGCGGCATTGGAGGGCTGTAAGCACTGGTGAACGTGATGTAGCCGGTGTTCTTGCCAGCCCCCGTGTTCAGCGGCACTTCGACATAGAAATTGAAGTTGACCAGCCTCCCCCCGCTTACTCCGAGACAGTTGGTTGGATTAGTCATCGAAAGCTGGGGCAGAGTCCACTGCAAAGTCGATGCGTTGGCCAGGCTCCAGCCTGTGCCCAACGCCTGATGGTCGGAGAACACGCAACCGCCGCCTATGACCGGGTCGACGATCGACGCTGTGTAGCTGCCCACCGTTGGGTACGAGGGATCGATGGTATTGGTGCCGAAGCTTGCCGTACCGTTCTCGGGATAGAACACGCTGGTGGCCGGGCGACCCGAGCTGTTGTAGTAGTCGCAGGATTGCTGGCTGCCACGGTTGAAGCACACCTTGATGGGTGGCGGGCTTGGCACCAGCGTGGTGCTGGTGGTCTGGTACTGCGTCTGGCCACCATTGATCACACAGTTGGAATTGGGATCGCTGGGGTTCGTGCGCACGCAGTAATTGGGCGCCGTCATCGTGCCGGTGGAAGCGGGAACCATCGCGGCGGTGCTCACCACCGTGGTGTTGCCGCTATTGCCAACGACGGTGACGATGGTGGCTACCGCCGCGAGATTGGCGGAGCTCGGCACCTTGCCGGTGACCGGCACCTGAAAGTTGGTGCCCTGGGCATACTGGGTGCTGGATGCGCTGGCGTAGACCGTCTTGGTCTGGGTGTCGATCAATTGCGTGGTGATCGTTGTCTGCGTGGTGCCGCCAAGCACCGACGAATAGCCAGTTGCCGTGTAGACGCTGTTGCCCTCGTCTCCGAAGTTCGAAATGGTTTCGATGTCCTGAGGGGCGCCGGCGGTGCTTGCCGACAGGGGTCTGGCTGCGAGCGCCGTGACGCTGTGATTCGCTGTCGCCGCCAATTTCTGATCGCGTTGCAGCGTCTCATGCACGGCCGCGTAGGTCTGGGGCGCATTCGTCGACGTGCGATGAGCAACTGCCAAGGCGCGCTGCGAGAAGCGCAGCTGCTGTGGGTCGGCCAAGTTGAGTATGTAAGGGCGGCCGGGCTTGACCATGTTCAGCACATGGGCGTAATCCTGCGCCTCTTCGGTTGTCATGGGGCGAGGATAGGTCGAGGTGGGTGCAGTTTGTCCGTAACTCGATCCGCCGATACATAAAATGCCAATTGCCCAGAGCACTTTAATGCCGAATTTGTGCATTGTGATGAAACGCATAAATGCCTTCCCCTGTTTATTTCGACAAAACAACACCTTTTCGCCGCAAAGCGGCGAACCCGGTCAATCAAGGAAATCGGTTAATCTACGGCACTGCAGGCAAGCCAATGCGCTGCCCGCCCTGTCCGCGGAGCTATCTAAAACTCACCAATTGGAAAACCCCCTGTTTCGGCACCGACAATCCTGTGGTTCCAAGCGGGGGCCAAGAACGGCACTGCCCGCTCCCGGACTTATAGGCCCTGCGCTGTTTAATTTGCGTGAAGATATAACCAGAGCACGCTGCTTAGGCTTCGCCATCTACCGAATCCAGTCACGATTGCCGTCAGGAAATTTGCGGCAATCTCCAATACCCACCGCAAAACATCGCTAACCTTCAATGACGCCGAGAGAGCAGATTTCTCACGATAGACAGCACATGTGACGATTACTATTCGTGGCGATTACTATTAATGTCTTACCAAGACATTGATCGATGCCGACTCCAGTAATCGTGTCATTTTTTTGACCAGATCAGCCTCGCTTGGCGATCAAGAAATCCTTCAGAGCAGCTGTTGGTTAGCTTCCAAGCTCTATTCAGCGCATTGCGATCGCTGATTGGCAGGCCCCGCGCAAGACGACGTCCGGATGAACTGCCAGCGATTGGCGAGGACGATCTGCTGTTCGGCAGGCGCCGTAGGACGGTGCCACACAATTCCGCAGAGCGCCAAGTATTCACTCCTGCCTAAACAAAGCCACGGCACTGTAACGTGCCGTCCACACCATGCAGGCATTCCGTCGAGGGTTGCCTGCATGCGTGTCGCTTCATGGTTTTCCGGCCAAAGCCGTCATCGGATGGCTATCAACCTGCTGGCAGGTGGCGCGGCGTTCCTGGCGTATGCCGCGATGTACGCATTCCGCAAGCCGTTCACGGCGGCCGAGTTCACCGGCATGCATTTTGCCGGCGTCGACTACAAAGTGTGGCTGGTGATCGCACAGGTTTTCGGCTACATGCTCAGCAAATTCCGCGGCATTACCTGGGTCGCCGAGATGCAGCGGCAGAATCGCGCCCGTACGCTGGCCGGATTGATCGGTTTTTCCTGGGTCGCTTTGCTCGGCTTCGCGTTGATTCCGGCGCCGTGGAATATCGCCTGCCTGTTTCTCAACGGATTGCCGCTGGGCATGGTGTGGGGAGTGATCTTCGGTTACCTCGAGGGCCGACGCGGTACCGAGCTGATGGGTGCCTTCATGTGTGCCAGCTTCATCGTCGCTTCCGGCGTGGTGAAAACGGTCGGCAAATACCTCATGGTCAGGTACGGCGTCAGCGAGTTCTGGATGCCGTTTGCTACAGGTCTGGTGTTCGTACCGCCACTCTGTCTTGCCACCTGGCTGCTCGAACGCCTGCCTGCTCCCAGCATCGACGATATGGCCGCTCGCAGCCCGCGCATGCCGATGGACGCGGAGAGTCGCAGCGCATTCCTCGCACGTTTTCTACCCGGCGTGGTCATGATCGCGATGGCATATATCGCACTGACCGTAATGCGCGACTTCCGTGACAATTTCGCAGCCGAGATCTGGTCCGATCTTGGTCGTGGCCACAGCGCTGCCGTGTTCACACAGACCGAGGTACCGATCGCACTGGCCGTGCTGCTGATTACCGCCTGCACGATGGCCGTACGGGACAACCTCAAGGCACTGATGCTCAACCATGTGATGATTTTCAGCGGCTTTGCCATCGCGGTAGGCACTACCTGGCTGCACAGCCGCAACCTGATCGATCCGGTGTGGTGGGTTGGCGGCAGCGGCTTCGGCCTGTACCTCGCTTATGTGCCGTACAACTGCACCTTCTTCGAACGCATGCTGGCGACATTCCATGTGGCTGGCAACGTTGGCTTCATGATGTACATCTCCGATGCCAGTGGTTACATGGGCAGCGTAGCCGTCATCCTGTTCAAGGAATTCGGCGGCATGCACCTGTCGTGGGCAGCGTTCTACGCCAGTACGGTAGTCGCACTATCAAGCATCGGCATGCTGATCACTCTGAGTTCGGCCTTCTATTTCAAGGCCAAGGCCCGGTATGCCGACATGCCAGTGGCGATGCCTACCCTCGCCTGAATTTCGTTGTCTTAGTGAAGCTGCGTGATCGCATCCAGCAACGCGGCGCCGGCTTCGGCAAGATCGCCGTCGTTGTGAATCATAAGGGCTCCTGCTGGCACCTGATAGGCATCGCTGCGAGCTAGTCGTTCGGCGATGTCTTCACTGGTTTCACGGCCACGTGCGGCCAGACGTTTGGCCATGGTCTCGCGACTGGCAATGATCAGTACCGGCTGCAACGCAGGAAACCGTTCGCATGCCTGTATATAGGCATCGCGTGAACCGTTCACCACTACCCTGGCACCGCGCTCCAGCCAGTGCTCGATTTCGCGGCCAATGCCGTAATGCAGACCGTGCGCTTGCCAGGTCAGAGCGAACAGGCCGCGATGCGCGCGCGACAGGAATTCCGTCTCGCTCAACGCCACATGATTTTCGCCGCCGGAATCCGCCGGTCGGGTGATGTAGCGGTGCGCGCAGAGCACATCATGCGAAACGCCATGCGCGCGCACCCAGCCAAGCACGCTGTCCTTGCCTGCACCTGACGGGCCCATCACGTAATACAGGCGTCCTTCACTCACGACGTGTACTCCATATCCGGTGCGCACAACGGAATCCGTTCGAGTAACTCGAAGGCGTCGCCCGGCGTGGCTTCACGACAGATCGACAGCGCATCGACTCGCGTCGACGGCAGCATAGCCGCACGCGGCTCCAACCATTGGCGCATGGCCAGCTCTTCCGACTCGGTTGCAGGTGCGGACAAGGTCATGTGAAAGCGATAACGATCAAGGACATAGGGATAGCCATAGAATTGCAGCAAGGCGAGTTCATCCGCATCGAGACCGACACCGCGACGATGCAGCGCCTCTTCTGGCAGAGGAGCGCACAAGGGCCACAATGCTCTTAGGCAGGTTGCAGCCAACTGCTGCGGCGCGGCTTCGTCAAGGCATGGACGAAGGGCGAGAAAGTCGGCTAGCCGATCGATCCGCAGGGGCAATTCGAACGATGCCGAGGCGCGTGCCACCGAGGTGACGGCACGCCGCACATCGTCATAGGTGATATCTACCGCCGGCGTGAACGGGGCGCGGATCGTCGCATGCCAGCCGTAGCGACGTACATCGACCAGCAAGGTATCTCGTCGTCCCATGCTGATGCCAGGCAGTTCAGGCACGGGGGCTGATGCCGCAAGCCAGTCATGACCCAAGCGTCCCAACGCGGTGTCGCTGGCGGGGCAAAAATAAATCGCGTAGCGCATCAGTCGTTCGCCATCAGCACAAGCTGCACCCAGTCGCCCGAAAAGCGCGTGATGCCATATTGCACCGGCATGCCGCGCGGATCGGCATTGATCGATTGCACATGAAGCACAGGGCGGTTCGCTGGCTGTTTCATCAGTCGTGCCGTATGGGCGTCAGGCAAGCGCGCGGAGACGCGCGTGTGCTTGCGCATATAGTCGTTGATCCCGAACTCACCCAGGGTCTTGGTGACGGACTGCGTGCGTCGGTACACCGCCGGCAGGCCAGGAAAGCGCGCTGCTGGAAAATACGCCGTGCTGTGGTCGACGATATGACCGTCGGCCCGGCTCAAGGTGTCGATGCGATAGACATACTCGGTGCGTCCCAGGCCTAGTGCCTCCGCCACCTGTGTCGGCGGGATCTCGCGGGCGTCCTCCAGAAACTCAATGTCAGTGTCGACATTGAGGTTGCGCATGTTCTGGGTGAAGCGAGTGCGCCGGCTGATCGCGTAGTCCAGCGTCTGTTCCTGCACGAACGTGCCGCGTCCCTGTTCGGTGCGCACCAGATTGCGCTGCTCCAGCGTAGCCATCGCCCGACGCACGGTGTGCCGGTTGACGTCGAAACGAGTGGCCAGCTCCTGTGCGGAAGGCAACATCTCGCCCTGCCGCAACCGTCCTTTGAGGATGTCGTCGGCAAGAATGTCGCCTATCTGGCTCCATAGCGCCACGCCACGCCCGCGCTCTATTTCGCTCATACCACTTCCCTCGCCTGTCTATTCACCGTCATGGCAGCGGCACGCTGACCTGCTGGAATGCACTGCACCGGGCCAGTGCGACCCGGTCTGTCTAGATAACTAGACATTTGTGACAAACCTAGGAACATGCATGGACACCTCCCCTCACCTGGCGCGCGCGCAATGGATGTCATTGCTGGCGCAAGCCGAGCCAGCCGAGCTGGCCCAGGCCTTGGAAGCGTTTGCGCTACCGGCCAATGCCACCACCTGGCTGCGACCGCCGCAGACCGGCCTTTATATGCTGCGGGGCCGCATTGGCGGCACCGGACCGCAGTTCAATCTCGGCGAGGTCAGTGTGACCCGCTGTAGCGTGCAGGTCGGTGAACACATCGGCCACGCATGGGTTCGCGGCAGCAACGGTCGTCATGCCGAACTGGCAGCTTGCGCCGATGCGTTATTGCAGGACGCCGAGAAAAGCCCGCATTTGCATACACAGGTATTGGAGCCCTTGCGCCAGTCCCTGCATCAGCGCCGCGATACCGCCAGTCGAAAAGCCGCAGCCAGCAAGGTGGAATTCTTTACCGTGGTACGGGGCGAATGATGCTTGCCGCCTTCGCTCATCCCGTATTCGATAGCCAGCGCAACTTTCGCGAGCTGCTGCAGGCCATGGCCCGCCCGGTTGCTCCACGCGTAGTTCCCGTGCCGGCTCCGACGCCTGCCCCGATCCTGCCGGCGACCATGGCCGTCTTACTCACCATGTGTGACGCCGACACGGCACTTTGGTTGCAACAGCCCAATGATGAGGTGGCCACCCATCTGCGCTTCCACGCCGGAGTCCGGCTTGTACAAGAACCGGCCGATGCGGATTTCGCCCTGATCACCGAACCGTCGTCGATGCCGCCGTTGACCATGTTTGCCCGTGGCGACCTGCGCTACCCGGACCGTTCGGCCAGTCTGATCGTGCAAGTCGATGGCTTTCGCGAAAACGCCGGCATGCGCTTCGCCGGCCCCGGCATCCGCGATGTCGAACAGCTGTTGATCGAAGGCCTGCCGGCTGACTTCTGGCGACAGCGCGCCGCAATGAGCACGCTATTGCCATTAGGTGTCGACCTGATCTTCATCTCCGGCGAGCGCATGGTCGCGCTGCCGCGCACGACCCAAGTTTTGGAGGATTGAATGTACGTTGCCGTTAAAGGCGGTGAGCAGGCCATTACCCGCTCGCTGCAATTGCTCGCCGAGGCGCGCCGTGGTGATCCGGCCACACCGGAGTTGGCGCTGGATCAGATCCGCCAGCAACTGCGCCTTGGCGTTGCCCGCGTCATGCAGGAAGGTTCACTGTACGACGAGGAGTTGGCCGCTCTGGCAATCCGCCAGGCTGCGGGCGATATGCTCGAGGCCATTTTTTTGCTGCGCGCCTATCGCACCACGCTACCTCGCTTTGGCTACACCCAACCGCTGGACACCAATGCGATGCGCGTGCGCCGTCGCGTTTCGGGTACCTTCAAGGATATCCCCGGCGGCCAGGTGCTCGGCCCCACCTACGACTACACCCAGCGTTTGCTTGAGTTCGAATCGACGACGCCGAACAACCCTGTGCAGGCCGAAACACCGCTGCAGGACAACATGCCACGCGTGCTCGATCTGCTCGATGCCGAAGCATTGATCGAACGCATCGATGCCGGCATCGATCCCGAGCCTACCGACCTTACCCGTGAACCGCTGATGTTTCCGGCCGATCGCGCCACCCGGCTGCAGAACCTAGCGCGCGGTGACGAGGGTTTTCTGTTGGGCATGGCCTACTCCACCCAGCGTGGGTATGCCGAGAGCCATCCGTTCGCCGGCGAAATCCGCATGGGCGAGGTCGACGTGGTGATCTGCCCGGAGGAGCTTGGTTTCGCCATCGAGATCGGCTCGATCACCCTGACCGAATGCCAGATGATCAATCAGTTCCATGGCGGCAACGGTCTGCCACCGCAGTTCACTCGCGGCTACGGCCTGAGCATGGGCGAAGGCGAGCGCAAGGCGATGTCGATGGCGCTGGTCGACCGCACATTGCGCTGCGACGAACTCGGCGAACCCTCGTACGCGCCGGCGCAAAACCAGGAGTTCGTGTTGTCGCATTCGGACAGCGTGGAAGCCTCCGGCTTTGTGCAGCACCTGAAATTACCGCACTACGTGGACTTCCAGGCCGAGCTGTCGCTGCTGCGCACGTTAAGTGCACAGCACGCACACCATGCCAGAGATGAGGCAGTAGCCACTCAGGAGACCTCGTCATGACGTCGAACTACAACTTCGCCTTCCTCGACGAAAACACCAAGCGCATGCTGCGCCGCGCCCTGCTCAAGGCGGTGGCGATTCCCGGATATCAGGTACCGTTCGGCAGTCGCGAGATGCCGCTGCCGTATGGCTGGGGTACCGGCGGCATCCAGCTCACGGCTGCGCTGCTGGGACCGGATGACGTGCTGAAGGTGATCGACCAGGGCGCCGACGACACCACCAACGCGGTAAATATCCGCCGTTTTTTCGCCCGTGTGGCCGGAGTCGCGACTACCGAGCGCACGACCGAGGCGAGCGTGATCCAGACCCGCCACCGCATTCCTGAAACACCGCTGCGGGAAGATCAGATCCTGGTGTTCCAGGTACCCGAGCCGGAACCGCTGCGCACGCTGGAGCCACGCGAGGCGGAAACGCGCACCCTGCATGCGCTGGCCGACTACGGATTGATGCACGTGAAGTTGTATGAAGACATCGCCCAGTACGGGCACATTGCCACCAGTTACGACTACCCCGTGCTCGTCGACGGCCGCTTTCTTACTTCGCCGTCGCCGATACCGAAGTTCGACAATCCCAAATTGGACCATTCGCCGGCGCTGATGCTGTTCGGCGCTGGTCGCGAAAAGCGGCTGTATGCGATTCCGCCTTACACGCGGGTTGAAAGCCTGGCCTTTGACGATCACCCGTTCGAGATCCAGCGCTGGGAACATCAATGCGAAATGTGCGGATCGGACGAAAGCTATCTGGATGAAGTGGTCGTGGACGATCGTGGTTCGCGTATGTTCGTCTGCTCTGACACCGACTACTGCGACCAACATCGCGCGGAGCAAGCCGCATGAGTGCCTTGCTGCAAGTACGTGGGCTGAGTCATCACTACGGCCACCGCATCGGCTGTCAGGACGTGAGCTTCGACCTTCATCCGGGTGAGCTGCTTTGCATCGTCGGTGAGTCGGGTTCGGGTAAATCGACCTTGCTCAAAACCGCCGCGGCACAACTCACTCCAAGCTCCGGTTCGGTGCGCTACCACCAGCGCGATGGCGGATGGCTGGATCTCGATGAACTGAGCGAGGCCGACCGTCGTCGCCTCGCTCGCGAGGAATGGGGCTTCGTTACCCAGAACCCTCGCGATGGACTGCGTCTTAACGTCAGCGCGGGTGCCAACGTGGCCGAACGACTGATGGCACTGGGCATGCGCAATTACGGCCAACTGCGCGATATCGCCAGAGGCTGGCTGGAACGGGTCGAGATCGATCCGTCACGGATCGACGATGCGCCGACGGCCTTCTCCGGTGGCATGCAACAGCGCCTGCAGATCGCCCGCACCCTGGTCACCCAGCCGAGGTTGGTGTTCATGGACGAGCCGACTGCCGGCCTCGATGTATCGGTGCAGGCACGCATTCTCGACTTGCTGCGCCGACTGGTGAACGAACTCGGACTGGCCGCGGTGATGGTCACCCATGACCTTGCCGTGGCGCGCCTGCTGGCCTCGCGCACGATGGTGATGCAAGGCGGCCGTGTCGTCGAAACCGGACTCACCGATCAGATTCTCGACGATCCGCAGCACCCCTATACCCAATTGCTCGTTTCCTCGGTGCTGACCACATGACCGCTTCCACCATTGCAGTCCCCACCCCATCCATGCTCGAACTACGTGGTCTGGGCAAATCGTTCGAACTGCATCACCAGCACGGCGCCCGTCTCGATGTGCTCGATGATGTCGAGCTGACCCTGCACGCCGGTGAATGCGTCGTGCTGTCAGGCCCCTCTGGCGCGGGCAAGAGCAGTTTGCTGCGGGTGATCTACGCGAACTATCGACCCAGCCGTGGCGCGGTCCGCGTGCGTCACGACGGTGGTTGGCTTGACCTCGCCGAGGCCACGCCGCATCAAGTGCTCGAGGTGCGGCGTCGCACGCTGGGCTACGTCAGCCAGTTCCTGCGGGTAATTCCGCGCGTACCGGCGCTGGACATCGTTGCCGAACCGCTGATCGAAGCGGG